>CBDFGC010000022.1:0-190902 GCA_965246935.1 Chitinophagaceae bacterium
TACTTTTCCGCCTTGTGTCGAATTTCTTTATTCCTGGTATTAGTGTATTGTCAAGGTCAAATGATATCGTCACAACATTGCTTGAGTATATTGTACAACTCGCTACTAAGTATACCCTGATAAAAATAGTTGAAAATCATTTTACTTAAAATCCGTATTTTAAACAGGCAGAAAACACTATTATTTAATTTAAAAATGTGTAGTTTTTTTGGACTGATCTAAACATCACCATTCATGATCTCATTCTGAATGGTTACTCGTCCTGAACTCTCTTACTTCAGCATTTCTTTTACAAACTCCGGCATAATATATTTCCAGGCAGCTTCATTGTGCCCGGCGCTATTTTCAACCCTGCGTGTAATGGCTGCTTTGCTGTGTAAGGAAAGTTTGCTGATCACGGTATCCATATCCGTGATCATCGTTGGGCTTTCCATGCCGCCGGCATAAAAAAACAGTTTGCCCTTATAGCGTTTTAATAAGGTTTCTGCATCCTTCTTTATCTGGTGTGCTATCCATAATGCCGGCGACAGGATGCCTGCACCGCCAAACACATTAGGATATTGCATTACTGCCCACAGGCTTATCAGTCCCCCCATACTGCTGCCTGCAATCCAGGTATGGGCAGCATCCGGAAGGGTACGGTATCGGGCATCAATAAATGGTTTTACCGATTGTACCAGGCTCTGTACATATAACTTACCGGCTCCTTTTCCAAAACGGGGCGAGTTGTATGGATTATAATCCGTCATGCGGCTAACACCACCGTGGTCAATGGCTACCACAATGCAGTTTTTACCTGTTTGAGAGGATACACTATCCAGGATTTCGTCGGCTGCCCACTCGCCAAAGCTGGCTGTGTAGGCGTCAAATACATTTTGCCCGTCCTGCATATACAGTACCGGATAGCGCTTGTTGCTGGTAGCATAATCTTTTGGCAAATACAGCCATATCCGCCGATATACACCTAAGGCTCTCAGGTAAAAAGCTGTATCGATTATCTGAACCTGCGAGGTGGCAGTATGGAGGCGTGGCTGCGGTTGGTGCAAATCCTTCCAGCTTTGGATGGTATAGCTTAAGGCTGTATCGTTTTTTACTTTGATGGCATGGTTCGGAATATCGGAACCATCCGGAAGGGTTTCTACTTTATCCCAACTGCCACGCGTAAATTTAAATTCGAGTATATCGTTTTTAGGTGCGGACAATTTAATGAACCAGTTACCTGCCGAATCCTGCTGTAATTGATACTTTGGGTTGGAAGGCTGCCATTGGTTAAAGCTGCCTGCTATATATAATGGATCGTTGCCTGCTACAGCATTTTCTTTTTTCTGAACCTGAATTTTGATAGAGGGTTGCGCAAATGAGGAAAACAAAAACATCATACAAATAAGGGTGGAGGGTAATTTTAGCATATTGTCCATAAAGGACAAAATTAAATGGTTGTGACTATTACAAATCGCCGACCAAAAACAAGTTGCCACTCAATTTACGCCTGCATACCAGTTTTGGACTCCCTTATCGTCGGATTATCATGGTTTGGCAAATAGCGGAAACAAAGGTTTGAGGCACGAAAATCAGCCATGGATGCATCAACCTATTTCAGCATCATCAATTTGGGTTTGCTTTCGTTACCCACCCTGTCTACCGTGGTGATGGCTACCTGTGCCAGTACATTTTCTGTTGCAACGCTGCCTATATATTTTTGTAATGCTAATGCTCTTTCCTTACGGTTCATGATCCGGTAGCTCCATTTTTCACCGTACCGGTAATACACCACAAAGCGAAAAGCATCTTTTTCATCTGCTGGCTTCCAGATAACAGTAGCGGAATCACCCTGCATTGTAGTTGAAGCCATCGGCGTTGCCGGCGCCTTATTATCCAGCCACGGCGATGGTGGCACTAATGCCTCCTGTTTGTACACGCCTGCTAATAAGGCATTGCCCAGGCTGGTGTTTTGCATAACAGAAGAAAGGCTCCAGTGAATGACACCCGGGCTTTGTGGCAGCATCCCCCGTGAAACCATGATTTGGTTTACTGTTTCATTTACGGTTTTAAAGGCCGTATCCCGACCTACACCAATACCCGGCCACAGGTGGCGGGCCATTGTATTTTGCTGCTGCCACCAGCCCAGCAGCACCGGAAAGCTCTGCGCTATACGGCTGATGGGCCAATACAGTTGCGGCGCAAAATAATCAATCCAGCCCTTATTTAACCACAGCTTTGCATCGGCATATAACTGGTTATATTGGTCGAACCCTTCAATGGACGGTGGATTACCCGGCCGCCAGATGCCGAACGGGCTCAGGCCAAATTTTACATACGGTTTTACTTTCTTTATTTCCCTGTAAACCCGTTTAATGAGTGTGTTTACATTCATCCGCCGCCAGTCGCCCCGTTGCAGTTGGCCTCCCCCTTTTTGGTACGCTGCCCAGCTAACACTATCGGGAAAATCCCCGCCTAAATTATAAGAGGGATATGGGTAAAAATAATCATCAAAATGAACCCCGTCAATATCGTAACGCTTCACGAGGTCCGTTACCACATTGGCCGTTCGGTCCTGTGTACCTTTTTGAGCCGGATCCATCCAGTAATACCCTTCCTTTAAGTAAACTACCAGTTCCGGATTGGTTTTCACGATCGACTGGGCACTGATTTCTTTTCCGTCTATATGGTGTGCACGGTATGGGTTCAGCCACACATGCAGTTCCAGGCCCCGGTCGTGAGCGGCTTCTATCCAAAATTGAAGCGGGTCATACAAAGGGTCTGGCGCCTGCCCTTGCGTGCCGGTTAAAAAATACGACCATGGCTCCAGGCTGCTATTGTAGAAGGCATCGGCCTGCGGTCGCACCTGGAAAATAACTGCATTAAAATGATGATCTTTTAAAAAATCAAGCAAGGTGATTGCTTCATCCTGCTGCTGCTGCGTAGTTAAGCCAGGCTTGCTTGGCCAGTTAATATTGGCTACGGTAGCTACCCAGGCAGCCCTGAACTCAGTAGCCGCTTTGGGTAGTGCTGTTGCTTCGGTTGGCAGCGCAGGTTGTGCATTGCTGTAGCAATATAATAAAACGGTGCAGCCATACAGTGCCCGGTATAGTAGTTTAGATAGCATTGGTAGCAGGTGCGTGTTGATAGATATGTCTTAAAAGTAAAAGTTCCTGCCGATAAATCATCCTTTATTTACAATAGAATGGCTCAGGTAAGTAGAAAAAAGCTGGTAGGTGGCCGTTTAATCAGGCGGTTGGCCGATAAACCCTATAAGTGGATTCGTCAGCGCATAATAGCTTCGGAAGTTGTAGTCGGGGTAAATAAGGGCTGGATGAATTGCCGGTAAATAACAGCAGCCTGCTCGCACCCATACTCTCTTTCTTCAAATTGTTTTACCCATTTTAATCCATATATGGCATTTGTTACAAACACTTCGTCTGCTTCTTTTACTTCTTCCGGTAAAACAGATGCTTCTTTTACAAAATAACCAGCTTCCGTAAGCTTTTTCAATAAGTACCGGCGCATGGTACCATTCACCGGTCCGTCGGTAAGCGGTGGGGTTGCAATCAAATTCCCGTTGATGATGAACAGGTTGGCAATGGTGCTATCGGCCAGGCTGCCTTTGTGGTTTAACACCAGCGCATCGTTCCAACGGGCCTGTTTGGCGTGCAGGGCTGCCAAGGCATACAACAAGTAATTATTGCTTTTGATGTTGGCAAGAGCATCGGCAGCCTTAAAGCCGCCGCGGTATAGCCCGGTTACCAGTCCATTATTGTTAAGGGTTTGAAGGGCATCATTCAGCGGCCAGCTTTGTATCAGGTAATTAGGAAAATGATTTTCAGTATCGTACAGGCCACCATTGCCCCGGAAAATGGTGAGCCGGATACGACCTAACAACTGGTGCCCGTTTTTCTGAGCCAGTACCCGTATGTTTTCCAGTAAAAAAAGAGGCGTAAAAAAAGTTGGCAGCTCAAATTGTAGTGTATGCAGTGCAGCAAACAACCGTTCCTGATGGTATTGCCAAAGCGGAATGGTACTGTTGGTAATGCGGATGGTTTCAAAACAGCCGTCGCCATAGCGAAAAGAGCGGTTGTTGACGGAGATGGCGGCTTTGTCTTCGTTGAACAGCTTTCCGTTGAGGTTTACCAGGGACATGCGTTTTGGAATGATAGGTTTGGGATAGACACAATTCATAGACGCAAGGCCTGCGTTTCTACAAATTTGCAATAACCAGCCGTCCCAGAGTATTTGCTTTTACTTCTTCCACCGTTACATCCGGTGCTAATTCAATCAACTCAAAACCCTGCGGAGTGATATTAAAAACGCCAAGTTCGGTTACCACTTTTCTTACGCATTGCAGGCCGGTGATGGGTAGCTTACATGCTGGCAACAACTTGCTTTCACCGGCTTTATTTACGTGCTGCATGGCTACAATAATGTTGTTGGCACTGGCAACCAGGTCCATCGCTCCACCCATCCCCTTTACCATTTTCCCGGGTATTTTCCAATTGGCGATGTCACCATTGTCGGCCACTTCCATAGCGCCTAACACCGTAATGTCTACTTTGCCGGCCCGTATCATTCCGAAGCTCATGGCACTGTCGAAAATTGAGGAACCGGGTAACGTGGTAATGGTTTGCTTACCGGCGTTAATGAGGTCTGCATCTTCCTCACCTTCTAATGGGAAAGGCCCCATACCCAGTAAACCATTTTCGCTTTGCAGTACTACCTGTATACCATCGGGAATGTAATTGGCTACCAGTGTAGGTATACCGATACCCAGGTTCACATAGTCGCCATCTTTCAGTTCCTGTGCAATGCGTTGGGCTATCTGGTGTTTGGAAAAAGGCATAGTTATAAATGTGAAAATTACTCAATTGCTCAATGAAAATACAGCTAACGGAACATTTGAATTCATAGTAATTTTTAGATAATTTTTTTAATTAAATGAATGTTTATAAGCCATTAAAACTGGTAAATAAAAATGGTGAATGACTGCTTAAAAGCTATTGAGTCATTGAACTATTGAGTAATTTTCAAATTGGTTTTTTGTTCAATCCGCTTTTCATAATTCGTTCCCTGGAAAATGCGATGTACATAAATGCCTGGGGTATGAATAAAATTGGGATCCAGTGCACCGGCCGGCACTAATTCTTCTACTTCAGCAATGGTTATTTTACCGGCCATGGCCATCAGCGGATTAAAATTACGGGCCGTGTCTTTATAAATCAGGTTTCCTAAAGCATCGCCTTTCCAGGCTTTCACGATGGCAAAGTCTGCTTTAAAAGCAGTTTCCAATAAATAGGTTTTGCCATCAAAGTCACGGGTTTCTTTTCCAATGGCTACTTCTGTGCCTACACCGGCAGGTGTAAATATCGCTGGCATGCCATAACCGGCGGCCATACAGCGGGTAGCCAGCGTACCCTGCGGAATTAATTCTACTTCTAATTCACCACTCAATAATTGTCTTTCAAACTCTGCATTTTCACCTACGTAGGAAGATATCATTTTTTTTACCTGCCTGCCTTTTAGCAGCAAGCCAATACCAAAATCATCTACACCCGCATTATTACTGATACAAGTAAGGTTTTGCAGGCCCTTGCGAACCAATGCAGCAATACAGTTCTCCGGAATACCACATAAACCAAATCCACCCAACATCAGCACAGCGCCATCAGTAATATCCCTGATTGCTTCATTGGCACCGGCAACTATTTTTTTCATATATGGTAAAAGGGGTTGGCAGGACAACCGGATAAAAAAGAAATTTCACGATATATCTCTGAAATACTTGCATGCCGGCAGCCATGTTGAGCTATTGTCTTACCTAATTGCTACCAGGCATGTCTACACATTTATTTGGCTACTTGTACAGGAGTAGCATATCTCATTTGCTGGTTTTTTTCTTTCATCCGGTTAGCATATTGCACCAGGCTATCCAGTAAAATCTGGTGCTTTACCGGATGTGTTTCATAGTATTTTATACTGGTTTCAACATCTTCTTTTGTGGTTTTATACAAGGCAAATACTTTTTGATACATCAGTAAGGTTTCCGTTTTTAGCTTTTTAGTGGTATCGGCCACTACATAAAAGTTAGCATATGCTTCCGCCTGCGCAATGTCCCACAACAGTGCTTTCATCACATTTAGCTTAATAATGTTCTTAGGCACACTGGTAGCCGACTGGCAGGCAAACAGCACACAGCAAAACATTATAATTGTGGTTACTTTACTTAAGCTGCTCCCTGTATTTATTGGCATTGGTGATATCTACTTTTTCTAATAAGCCTACTACCCGTGTACGTTCGTCCGGCGACGATTTTTTAAACATTTTAATTAGTTCATCGCTCTTGCCCTGCATAAAAAACTGCATAATCATCGTGCTTTTATTTTCCACAACAAACTGGTTCAGCAGGTTCATCACATTAATCATTTGTGTACGTGCCTGGGGCTCATTATCGTACCAAAGGTCCAGCGATCCACGGTAGTAGGTGTAAAACACTTCATTCAGTAATGCATAGCGGGTATTAATCAGGTTTTCCGATAACCAATAGCGGTTCCGCAGGCCATCAAACTGGGTCCAGCCTTTTATATCCCGGCCTTCCGGCGCATTGTTCACGATGTTCAGCATCTTTTTAAAATAGGGGTCGCCACTGCCTTGTGCAAAGCTATTGTAGTCCATACCCAGAATCAGGTATGAATAGTAAGCCAGCACCGCCGTAAGGTTCGCTACCGAACCATCTGTACCCGCCACCCTCGACTCGTTAAATTCGATTGGCTGATTCTCAATATATTTAAATACGACATCGTTGTCCTGGAAATTAACGAGCGGCGAATTATAGGTAGAATTATACACAGGCCGGGCGGCCTGCACCGTTAATGAAGCAGCATATACATTTCGCTCTACTTCCCGGTCCAGGTTCAGCAGAAAGGAACATTCAATCCGTTCATTGCTTTTAAAGTTGTCACCAGTCCACTTGCGGTTGTTTAAAAAACTTGTAAGTGCTGTCTGCAACGTATTAAATGCCCGCTTGTCTGTTTGGGTACTAATACGGTTGCTAAGTACGGTAACTTTTGCGTTCAGTTCCTGTGCCTGTGCAAAGCCGGTAAAGCAAAGCAGCACAAGGATTGCTTTAATTTTTTTCATTTCGTTTTTTAATGATATGGCCTATGATAATCCCGGCAGCTTCTATCTTGGTCATCAATCCATACTGTTGCACACTACCGTTGTTTTCAAAAATAGAAATTTTGTTGGTATCCCCGCCAAAGCCTTCACCGCTTTGGCCTGCCATATTCAAGATTAACAAATCGGCGCCCTTCCGTTGTAGTTTTTCGGTTGCATTTGCCGCTGCATTCGTTGTTTCCAACGCAAAGCCTACCAGTACCTGCCTGGCATTTTTCACTGCGCCGCAATCCTGTAAGATGTCCGGATTCCTGATGAGTGTGAGGTGGATGGTATCATCTTTCTTTTTTATCTTATCTGTTGCGGCTTCTGCCGGCCGGTAATCGGCCACCGCAGCAGCCATTACTGCTATCTCCGTTTCCTGGTAAATAGCCATAACGGCGCTATGCATCTCAACCGCTGTTTGCACTTTCACTACTGCAACACCATCGTCAGGCATTTGCCCCGACGGACCTAATACCAGGGTAACAGTAGCCCCCTTTGCCTGCAATTCATTTGCAATAGCTACTCCCATCTTGCCGCTCGAATGATTACCGATAAAACGTACCGGGTCAATCGGCTCATAGGTTGGTCCGGCAGTTACCAACGCTTTTACACCAGCTAACGGTTTTTCATTGCTAAAATTTCCCTTTTCAAAAAATTGCGTCAGGTAGTGTATGATTTCTTCCGGTTCAGCCATACGACCCGGCCCGGTAAGTCCGCTTGCCAGTTCGCCTTCATTTACCGGAATAATGGTTACCCCGGCAGCTTCTACAGCCGCTATATTTCTTTTGGTAGTTGAGTGCAGCCACATATCCTCGTCCATAGCGGGTGCTACCATTATCGGGCAGGTAGCAGAAAGATAGGTAGCCAGCAACAGGTTGTCGCAAAAGCCATAGGCCATTTTAGCCAGTGTATTACACGATAACGGTGCTATCAGCATTACATCGGCCCAGCGGCCCAGCATTACATGGTTGGCCCATTGCGCATCCGTAGCCAGGCCGCTTAGTACTTCATTTTTACTAAGCGTTGATAGTACCAGCGGGGATACAAAATCTTTTGCGGCAGGCGTCAGCATCACTTTCACATCGGCACCCAGCTTTATTAGCAGCCGGAGCAACAGAATGCTTTTGTAAGCTGCAATACTGCCGGTAATCGCTAATATGATTTTTTTACCCTGCAACGTTTTTTTAGAAGATATGAATTATGAGAGATGAGTTATGAGTGATGCCTGTCAGGTTATGAAATATATGTTTTCGAAAGCATTGTTTTATTACGATTTTCTGTAGGAACGTGCCTTGCGGCACGTTCTGTAAAGAGACAAATTTCAGCATGAAATAAGCCATTCCCACATTTCAGAACACGCCGTAAGGCGTGTTCCTACAAAAATATTTCCGTTTAAAAACAAACGATTATTAATACCCCAAATTTCACCAAAATCAAAAACGACAGCTAATGTAGCTGCCGTTTTATGAAATATCAATATCTGTTTTATCCAAACAGGTCATTATCGTTCTTGCGGTGATAAATCTTATTGTCTAAAAATTCCTGAGTAGCCAGTAATGCCGGGTTGGGCATTTTTTCGTAGGCCCGGCTTATCTCAATCTGCTCCTTATTTTCATGTACTTCCTCCAGGCTATCGGTATGGCTGGCAAATTCTTCCAGTTTGCTATGTAGTTCTTCTTTGGTAGCAATATTTATTTGGTTGGCCCTTTTGGCAATAATGGCAATGGACTCGTACAGGTTGCCGGTTTTGTTTTTTATTTCCAGCACGTTGCGGGTCTCGGCCACATTGTTTCCGGTAGTTGTATTTCTGCGGATCTTACTCATTTAGATATATTTTTTAAATTATTATCAGCTTGTCTTTTAAACCGTTGCACATCATCGGCTAATTTACTTTCAGGATAGCGGTCTGTGAAATCGGCACACTCATTCAGCACTTTTACAAAACGTTCTTTCTGCCTTTCTTCAATGCTGTTCTGTGCATATTCGTATGCCGATTTTATTACCATTAATTTATAGGCATCCCCTTTTTGAGAATCGGGGTAATTATCGGAAAGTACCGTAAAAGCCGTTGCAGCCGATTTGTAAAGACCTAACGTATAATAAAGCTCGGCCGATTTGTAATCCTTTTCTTCCAGTTTTACCCGGCAGGCATCGATAATATCTGAAGCTTCTTTCAGCCGGGTAGAGCCCGGGTGAATATTAATGAAAGCCTGCATCAGTCCAACTGTTTTAGCCGTATTTGTCTGATCTAAATCCACCTTAGGCGATTGCTTGTAATAGCAATAGGCACGCATATAATCGCATTCCTCTGCCTTTGTACTATTTGGAAAAACCTCTACAAAGCCTTTAAAATAATTTTCGGCGTTCAGGTAATCTTTCAGGTAAAAGGAAGTGTAGGCCAATCGATAATACACATGTTCAAACTTGGCTGTTCCCTTCATAGCCGGGAAAACGTCCTCATATAGTACGGAAGCGTTATTATAACTTTTCTTATCGTAGTACTCATCTGCTTTCTGCAGCTTAAAATCGTAGTCGTTACTCTTTTGAATTTTGGAAAATTTGGAACAGGAGACCAGAACGACACTTGCAAAGAAAATAAAAACCGCTTTATTCATAAAAGAAGGGCAAAAGTAAAATATTAGGGCAAATTAATCTCTTTCTTTTTTGAATAAGCAGTATTGGCAGTTAAGATATACCTAAAAGAAAAGCCTCCCGATATGATCGGGAGACTTTTCTTCTATAATCTAAAATGATTAATTCGTTCTTCTGTACTCCGGACGGGGAGGCACCATGTTAGGGCCACCATCACCAGCACCTTTATCCTGTAAATCAACTGTATCAGAAGAGCCGGACTGTCCAAATTCAAATCTTAAACGTTCAGAACCTATACCTTGTTTCTCAATCAGGTAGGTTCTTACAGCATTTGCCCTATCCCAACTCATCTGTTGTGCACGTTTATCAGCTTCACCATAGCCTACTACCGTAATTACACAATTTGGATTGTCTTTCATTTTCTGAGCCACAGAAGCTAAGATTGCCTGAGCATCTCTGGATATAGTTTTAGAATTGCCGGTAAAACGGATACTTGGCAAATCACCAATACCACAAGGAGTTCCACCACCACCACGACGCATACTATCTATCCTGGTTCCCAATTCTGCACAGCAGGCGGGTGGAGGGCAAGTACCAACACCATCTGCATTTACGGGCTGGCAGGTTGTTGGCGTAACTAATTCTTTATCACGGAAATCAGGAACACCATCACCATCTGTATCACGTGCTTTACCACGAACATCAACCGGGGCACCGGCAGGTGTATTTGGCTCAACGTCAAACTGGTCAGTTACACCATCATCATCCGCATCAGGCAGTACCTGTGGTGGAAATTTGGTATGAATGGGGTTATTAATTTCACTGTAAACCCAATCAAGCGGATTTAACTGCCACAATGGAGCAGTACGCTTTGCAGGATTACCTAAATTAAAGTTCAGGCTTAGATTAGTAAGGATGGCAGCATCTTTACTAGGTGTAAGTCCGCGATTCGCTGCACCACCCTGTAAAAACCATCCGTCAATGTAATCATCTCCGGTGAAAATATATTTAAGATCTAATCCTAATGAAACTTTTTTACTAAAGGCATATTCAGCACCACCAATTAGCGAAAAAGAGTGGCGGATCTGATACTTACCCAAGGCTGAATTATTAAAATTCGGAGAACGGTCATCTACAGAGGCAGGTGTTTCATAGCTGTCATCCAGTAAATTTCTAAGTGCGCTACGGATATCTTTACGCTTCTGACTGAAGTTTATATTATTATAATTATAGGAAGCATTTCCGTTTAAAACATTAAGCGCCGTTTTGTAAATGAACGGTGAATAACCGATCCCAACCGTTATGTTTAACTTGTTTTGCTTTGAATGAAACATAATATTATTCAGAGAAATCAAGGCGTCTAACGATGGGATAATAGCAGTTGTCTTATAATTGTGAACATAATAACCGAGTCCGGCAGGGCTTGCTGTTGTCGCATATCTGGATAAAACAGCGTTATTACCGAGATTACCATTTTTGCGGTAATCAAGCCCTTTTGTTTGACCGTAAACAACTGAACCTCTCAGGGAAAGTACATATCCTAATGCCTTACGAACTGAAAGACCAAAATCATAACCCGGTAAGGCAGGGCAATCGCTGTTAAGGACAAACATACCTGCCGTCACACCCAACTGCCACATATCCCGTGGGCGGGCTGGAAAGTTCTGGTCTTTTGAATTATTACGCCATTCATTCTGCTGTGCCATTCTACGAGCCGGAATATAGCTGGAGTCCATATAATTATGGGTTCCGGCCAACTGTGCCCAAGCCCCCGATGCTGCTCCCAGCATGAGTGCTATTGCCAATAAGTACTTTTTACTTGTCATGATTCAAATTTGAGGGGTTGTGAATATTGTCAGGATATATTATTGCAAAAATAGAAACCTAAGTTAAATATCCAAATTTTGATGTTAGTTTATTAATGATGAGCTCCTATACAACACTTATGCCTAAGTATTATAGCAATAACTATTAGCGAAGAAAGGCAATTCTATGGTACTTTGCCGCATTAATTACATGATAAGTTACCCACAGCCTGATATTATTGAAGAAGAACTCAAAATTTTTGAGCAAAAATTCAAAATTGCTGTAAAAAGTCAGGCGCCATTACTGGATCGTATCATGCAATATATCATTCGCAGGAAAGGAAAGCAACTGCGTCCACGTTTTGTACTATTATGTGCCAAGTTATTTGCACCGGTCACGGAATCTACCTACCGTGGGGCTTCGTTGGTAGAACTGGTACATACAGCTTCACTTGTACATGATGATGTAGTGGACGAATCGATGGAACGGCGGGGTTTCTTTTCTATTAACGCTTTGTGGAAAAATAAAATAGCGGTGCTGGTGGGCGACTACCTGCTGACAAAAGGAATGTTGCTTTCGTTAGAAAATAAGGAATATGAAATATTACACATCCTGAACGATGCAGTGCGGAAAATGAGTGAAGGAGAGTTGCTACAAATGGAAAAAGCCAGAAAATTAAATTTGAAGGAGGACGTTTACTTTGAAATTATCCGCAACAAAACGGCTTCGCTGCTGGCATCGGCCTGTGCCACAGGCGCCTGGAGTACCACATCTGATCCGGCTATTACAGAGCAGGTACGCCTGTTTGGTGAAAAAGTAGGCATCGCATTTCAAATTAAAGACGACCTTTTTGATTATGGAACGGACGATGTAGGAAAACCAACCGGCAATGACATCAAGGAAAAGAAACTGACGCTGCCACTCATATATACTTTAAATAAAGTAAGTAGTACCGAGCGGAGAGCAATGATTTACACACTAAAAAATGAAAACCGGGATGCGGCAAAAATTAAAACGCTGATTAAAAAAGTAGAATCGACGGGTGGGATTACGTATGCGGTCGAAAAAATGAACGCTTACCGGGATGAAGCGTTACAACTTTTATACACTTTTCCTGATAATGAGGTACGCTATGCCTTGGAACAACTGGTGCGTTACACAACCGGCAGAAAATACTGATGTAGGAGGTCGGCGTCGCTCCCATTTTTTTTAGAAACCTGCGGGTGCATCCCAAAATGTCGCTGGTTAAGTAGAAACCATTTTTTGCATTTATGTGCTGTAGGCACTACCCGTTTGCATGGTAATTATTAGTCTTTTGTTTATAAGCACAGCGCCTGTCCCAATTATTTCGGGGTAGCCCCGCCGGGGCAAAACAACATGCGCTCAGCGAATTTTCTACTACAAACAGGTAGCCCCGTCGGGGCAGTATGCTCTTAACGACATTTTGGGATGCACACCTCCGTCCTGCCAATAACTCACTATTTTTACCCCATGGAAAAAAGATGGACTGTTTTGGGAGCCGATCCGGCACGGGTAAAAGCCCTGCAGGAAAGCTTACGCATTTCATCTGTCATCTGTAAAATCCTGGTACAGCGGGGCATTCAGTCTTTTGAAGAAGCCCGTACTTATTTCAGGCCATCCCTTACTGCTATTCACTCGCCCTGGCTGATGAAGGATATGGATAAAGCCGTTAGCCGGATCCTGGAAGCGTTCGACCGTAATGAAAATATACTGGTATATGGCGATTATGATGTAGATGGTACGACGTCGGTGGCACTGATGTTCCAGTTTCTGATTGGAAATTATCCGAACGTAACATATTACATACCTCATCGTTACCGGGAAGGCTACGGCGTAAGCAAAGCGGGTATTGAGCATGCCCTGGAAAACAATGTCACCCTGATTATTTCGCTTGACTGCGGCATAAAATCGGTGGAACTGGTACAATATGCCAGGTCAGCCGGTATTGACTTTATTATATGCGACCACCACACACCTGATACGGTATTGCCTGCTGCTATTGCTATCCTGAATGCCAAGCAACCTGGTTGCCCGTACCCTTTTAAAGAACTGTGTGGCTGTGGGGTAGGCTTAAAACTCATACAGGCTTTGTGCGAAAAATTGTATTTGCCTGCCGAAACATGGATGCGTTACCTTGACCTGGCGGCTACCGCTATTGCCGCCGATATTGTGCCGATATGCGATGAAAACCGGGTAATTGCGTACTACGGGTTAAAAAGAGTAAATGAAAACCCGTGTACAGGTATTAAGGCTTTAATGGAACTGGCTGCGCTCACTACCAAAGTTCATATTACGAATCTTGTTTTTATTATAGCGCCACGGGTAAATGCTGCAGGCCGTATGGATGATGCCCGAAAAGCTGTACAAATGTTTGTGGAGCAGGATTATACCCAGGCGATGGAACTGGCAAAATTGCTGCACTTAGATAATACCGACCGTAAAGAAGCAGATAGTACCATTACCGGCGAAGCGCTGGCACTGATAGCGGAGGATGCGTCCGGCACAGAAAAAAGAACAACAGTACTGTACCAGAGCCATTGGCATAAAGGTGTGGTAGGCATTGTTGCCAGCCGGTTAATTGACAAGTATTACCGCCCCACCATTATTCTTACGAAAAGCGGTGATAAAGTTTCCGGCTCTGCACGCAGTGTAAGCGGTTTTAATGTGTACGAAGCCATTCACCAGTGTAAAGATTTACTGGAAACATATGGTGGCCATTTTTATGCCGCCGGACTTACCTTAAAACCCGAAAATGTGGCTGCGTTCCGTAATCTGTTTGAGGAAGTTGTTAGTCGTTCGCTCACAGAAGAAATGCGCACACCGGAAATTGTAATTGATGCAGAAATATATTTCCAGGATGTTAGTGTTCCTTTTTATAATATTCTTTGCCAGATGGAACCTTACGGACCGGAGAATATGCGTCCGGTATTTGTGGCCCGGCATGTATATGATACGGGCTACTCCCGTTTGATAAAAGATGCACACATAAAATTCTGTCTGCGGCAGTATGATACCTTCATAGAAGGCATTGGCTTTAATATGGCAGCAAAATTTGATTTACTCCGGCCGGGCCAACCGATAGATATTGTATTTAATATTGATGAGAATGAGTGGAATGGTGAAAAGAAATTACAATTAAAAGTAATTGATCTTAAGGCTTCACAACATCAGCCTATCTCTCCTAATTAATTTTGCATGCTCCGCTATTTCTTTTACTTAGCCTGGCACTGGGATATGCAGTTGGCCCTCTTTATTATTAAGCACGAATGGAGGGGCGAAAAAAAATACGGCATTCAGACAAGTGGTATCGACGATCTAAAGAGCAGCCTGCCCCCGGAAAAACGGATTCATGCCAGCATTTACCAACCTATTAATTATTACGTTGCCGAACAGCTTTTTGAGCAGATAGATATAGAAGATGTGGAGGGTACTTTAGTAGATTTAGGTTGCGGTAAAGGAAGGATTTTTGCGGTTGGTGCCGCCCGTGGTTTCAAAAAAATAACCGGTGTCGAATTTTCGGAGAAACTCTGTATTGATGCGTTGGCAACCGCCCAAAAAACAGCGCAGCAATTCCCGGATGTTTCTATTGAAGTAATATGCCGGAATGCAGCCACTTATACCATTCCCTGCGATGTAACAACGATCTTTTTATTTAACCCGTTTGATGCAACGGTAATGCTGGAAGTAATTAAACAAATCAATGAGAGCCAGCGTCTGCATCCGCGGCCCGTCAAAATATTGTACGCCAATCCGGTTTGCAAGCAATTATTTCTGGATGCAGGTTTTAGGGAAACCTTTCATTTTAAAAAACTGATATATCTGGAAGGAAGCGTATTAGAAAGAGAAACTGGCCTGTAAAACAGATGAATCTATTTTACCTTTTGTGGCAGGCTGTTGCATATATTTTTTGTCCTGTAAAATATAATGCAGTACTTCTTTGGTAATTGGATCAACAATAAAATATTCCGGCACACCGAAGCTTTCGTACAAATTAAATTTTCTTTCAAGATCATGGCTGCGGTTGTCTGGAGAGAGCAATTCAATTAATATATCCGGAATGCCTCGTATTTTACCTTTCTGTATAATTTCTAATCTTTCATTGGAAATATATACAAGGTCAGGCTCAACTACATTCTTTTCATCAAGGTATACTGAAATCGGGGCAACTACACATTTCCCCGGACTGTGCTTCTTTATAAAAGTAATTATACCATACAATAATTTACCGGAAACTTCCTGGTGCTCGAATGATGGAGTTGGTGGCATATAGAGTATATTATCAATTACTTCAGAACGAGTGCTGTCGGGCAGCAATTCGTACACCTCCATGGCAGTACGAGGCGGCTGGGCATACAATTTTTTCTTACTGGCTTTTAGCGGTGCTGTCATACATCAAATGTAAAAAGTTATCTCAAATCATTTCAGCTTTTCATTCTCCCGGTGCCGGGTAGCATCCCTGTTGTTTTTCTTCTCAAAATTTTTCTGTAACGCCTCGGTTAAGTTTACGCCGGTTTGGTTAGCCAGGCAAATCAGCACCCATAGTACATCGGCCAATTCATCCGCCAAAGAAGCTTTGCTGTCGCCTTCCTTGAATGATTGTTCGCCAAATTGCCTCACCATCAGCCGGGCCAGTTCACCGGTTTCTTCCATTAAAATTCCCAAATTAGTCAGTTCGCTGAAATAACGTACGCCAATTGTTTTTACCCAGTCATCTACCTGCTGCTGGGCCTGTTCGATAGTCATAAAAGATGTGATTAATGTATACAGGATTTATTTGAAAGCGATACCGCTATGATTGAATTTGATATTCATCATTGTGGCAACAGAGGCGGCCCGTTGCTTCATCAGCGTAGCTTTATCTCCCTCAAAAAAATCATCAACGGTTGTTGTAAATAATTGCACCCAATGCTGCAGGTGTAGTGGTGTAATAGCCGATAACTGATGAATATGCTGATGTACCTGCATTACATTTTTTGAGTAGCCGGTTTTGCCAAATACAACGGCTTCCCAAAAAGCAGTAATTACCGGCAGGTGAGTTGAAATATCCAACAGAATGACGGTTGTAAAAAAATAGCCGATGGTTTCATCCATTACAGCTTTATCATAAAATGCCGACAGGATCTGTAGCAAATCGTCCCTGTTCACAATGTCTCTTTTCACCAATTTCCTTCCGATTTAAAACAGATTTTGAAAATGAATTTGGCCGGTTCATTTGGGTTGCTTATTGCCCATTGCCGGTTGCTGTTTTGATTTGTATTATTCCCTGTTTTTTGTATCTATCCAAATGGTAAGCGGTCCGTCGTTTACCAGCGCCACCTTCATATCGGCCCCAAAAGTTCCGGTTTGGATGGTATTTTCTAAAACGGTTTCCAGGTCAATAATTAATTTTTCATATAATGGCAGGGCCACTTCCGGTTTGGCAGCCTGTATATAGGATGGCCGGGCGCCCTTTTTTACGGATGCATGAAGCGTAAACTGGCTTACCAGTAAAATACTACCGCCGGTATCTTTTACCGATAGGTTGGGTATGGCATTTTCATCGTCAAAAATGCGGAGGCTCACAATTTTGCTGCTCAGCCACTCTATGTCCTCCTGCTCATCAGCATCTTCTATACCTACCAGCACTAATAAACCACGTTCAATAGAAGCGGCTACCTCGCCGTGAATAGCTACTGATGCCTGCTGCACCCTTTGAATTACTGCTCTCATATCGTGAAGCGTGAATGGTGAATTGTGAATAAAAAACGTGAAGCGTAAATGTCAGGTAAAATTGGCCAATTATTTTTTGATAGCTGCAAAGTAGCTTTCATCTTAAACCGCATCAATTATTCATGATTGACGATTCACGATTCACGAACTTTGTGTTATGAATATTGTGAAAGCTGAGTACGTGATCTCCAGCCCCGACTATACCAAATGCCCGCCGCCTGACCGGCCGGAATACGCTTTTATTGGCCGAAGCAATGTAGGTAAATCTTCTCTGATTAACATGCTTACCAATAAGCAGAAGTTGGCTAAAACATCTAATTACGCCCGGCAAAACGCAACTCATTAACCACTTTGAAATTATTAGCACACCCGATAAAGAAACAGTGCCTGCAACATACTGGTATCTTTCGGATTTGCCGGGCTATGGCTACGCAAAAGTAAGCCACCGCCAACGCAATAATTTTCAACTGATGATAGAGCATTACCTGCGTTTGCGAACTAATTTGCAACAGGTTTTTGTATTGATCGACAGCCGCCATGAAACTCAAAAAATTGATCTGGATTTTTTACACGAACTGGGCCAGTGGCAAACACCTTTCAGCCTCGTATTTACCAAAATTGATAAGGAAACACAAAGCGTAGTAGCTAAAAATGTAACTGGATTTCTAAATAAACTCAAAGCCACCTGGCAATTTCTACCCCGGCATTTTGTAACCAGCGCCGTTAAAGGTATTGGAAGGGACAAGATTCTGGCTTTAATAGAAGAGCTAAATGAGAACAGACAACAGACGACAGACCACTGACGACAGACTGCAGGTTTCACTTTTCAATTACTTTCAATGGGCTGCAAAATTTGAAACCATCTTTTATACATAAAAAAATTGAGAACAGTTTTTGACACCAGTTTATTTTGAACATCATTCACCATTCACTATTCACCATTCACGAAAATGACCAATTTCATCCCCATATTTCCGCTGGGTATTGTAGTGTATCCCGGCGAAGACCTAAATCTTCACATATTTGAAGAACGGTATAAACAATTGATTACTGAATGTTTTGCTGAAAATAAACCCTTTGGTATTCCGGTAGTGATGAACGACCGCATTCAGGAGTATGGCACTATTGTTCACATTACAGAAGTGGTAGCCGTGCACGAAGATGGTAAAATGGACATCCGCACCCGTGGTGGTGATATTTTTCGTCTGCTGGAAGTGATAAAAGAATTGCCGGGTAAACTGTACTCCGGTGCCATTGTAAGCTATCCTGAAAACAGTAATACTGCAAAAATTTCGCAAATGCAGCGCCTGATTCAGTTCATCCGGGAGTTGCATAAGTTGCTGAACATAACCAAAGATTTTAAAAAGGGGGATAATGAGCTGATTACTTATGATTTAGCTCACCATGCCGGCATGAACCTGCAGGAAGAGTTCGAGTTGCTCCAGTTATTCCGGGAAGACCAGCGGCAGGAGTACCTAAAGCGGCACCTCAATAAGGTAATTCCGATGGTAGCTGGCATTGAATCGTTAAAAGAAAAAATAAAACTGAACGGGCATTTCCGTGATGCAAAAGGATTGGAGATGTAAGGAAAGACCGAAAGTCCGGGAAACCGGAAGTTCTGAAGAGGGAAAGACTCAAAGTCTGTAAGATGGGAGTCCGGAAATCCGGAAGGTTCGAAGTGCTTAGTTTATTCTATTAATCATTATCAATGATTAAATTTTATGCCGTTTAAATTTGAGAAGCTGCTTGTTTGGCAAAAAGCTTTAGATCTTGCAGATGCTGTGTATCACCTAACAGTAAAATGTTTTCCGAGAGAAGAAATATACGTGTTGACCTCACAAATAAGAAGAGCTGCTGATTCTGTTTCTCTGAATATTGCAGAGGGATCCACCGGGCAATCTAATGCAGAGTTTACCCGGTTTTTAAACATCGCATTGCGGTCTGATGTTGAAGTAGTAGGTTGCCTGTATCTTGGCAGAAAACGAGGCTATATTCAAAACGATAATTTTGATAGTATCTATAAACAATGTGAAGAAATTCTGGTAATGATCAATGGCTTAAAAAATGCTTTGGCAAAAAAAGGCGAAGGCAAACCACAAAATGATCTGTAGGTTGATTGCGATGGTTTTTAACGCTGGTCTTTTTAACTTCTACTCTTATCAACTCCCGGACTTTCGGTCTTCCGGACTCTAAAATATGACTACTCTCTGCCTTGATTTTGGCAACACCCGTCGCAAAGCTGCTATCTTTCACGATGCACAGCTACATGTTACCATTCCCCTGCCCGACGATCATTTGCCGGAGGCGGTACAGTCAATAATAAAGGAACATCAACCTCAGCGATCTATTCTTTCTTCGGTTATTCATCATGCTCCCGAAGTAGAAACCATTTTACAGCAGCATACGCAATTTCATTTATTAGCTGCTGCAACCAGCCAACTCAATTTTACAACGCCGGTTGGCAAGCCCGAAACCATTGGCGCCGACCGGCTGGCACTTTGTGCAGCGGCTGTTTTACATAGCCCGCGCTGCAATAACCTGGTGATTGGGCTTGGCACCTGCATTACGTACAACTTTATTAATGTTAACAACGAGTTCCTGGGCGGGGGTATTTCGCCGGGTATGTACATGCGTATGAAAGCCTTGAATTCCTATACTGCGATGCTGCCAATTGTAGAACCACACTGGAATGTACCGCTGATAGGTTACGATACGAAAACCAATATTCAGAGCGGTGTAGTGCTGGGTATGGCATTGGAGATTGATGGATTCATATCATCTTACCAAAAGAAGTACCAGGCATTTAACGTGTTTTTAACCGGGGGTGATGCTATTCATTTGTCCCCCCATATTAAAAGCAGGATATTTGCCGACCCCGAATTATTGTTTAAAGGACTCTATGCAATCTGTACCATCAACCAACCTGCTGCGTAGCGCTGTTATTGGCGCTCTTTCACTGACTGCTTTTTCTTCCATGGCACAAATCAATTCACCCTATAGCCGCTATGGCCTGGGCGATGTGAATATGAGCGGCAACGCCCTGAACCGGGCACTTGGCGGATTGACAGCTCCCTATACGGATTTGCAATCCGTGAATTTCCTGAACCCTGCTTCTTATAGCAATATTAAATGGGTAACGTTTGATGTAGGCACCGAAATTGAAAACCGCAGCATTAGAAACCAGGCAAAAACCGTAAAATACAATACCGGAAATTTTGCTTTCAACTATGTAACGCTGGGCTTGCCGCTCAGCAAGAAACACAACTGGGGCTTTGCTTTTGGGTTGCGTCCCGATAGCCGCATCAATTATAAAATTGAAACCCATGAACGGTTGAACACCGCTCAAACATTAAAGGACAGCGTTTTTACTTTTTACGAAGGCAGTGGTGGCACCTACAAAGCATTTTTAGGTTCAGGTATTAAGTTTGGTGGATTCAGTATTGGTGCCAATTTTGGTTATCACTTTGGCCAGCAGCAGCTAAGCACCCGTCGCATTTTTATAGCCGACAGCGCCAACGTAGCTTATTATAAATCTAACTCCGCTAACAATGTTTCACTGGGCAGTCTTTTCCTGGAAACCGGTATTCAGTACCAAGGTAAGGTAGCTAAGGACCTGTACCTGCAGGTTGGGGCCACCTATAATATGAAACACAACCTCCGGGGCAGCCGGGATGTAACCCGTGAAACATATGATTATGATGCCAACGGCAATTCCTACACCGTCGACAGCATCTTTAATACGACCGGTCAGGATGGAGACGTAAATTTTCCGGCTTCATATACTGCAGGTATCGCCTTGCAAAAAGCGAATCAATGGCTGCTGGGTGTACAATACGATGCAGCTAAATGGTCCGATTATTCCTACTATGGCCTGAAGGATCCGGTTGCCAACAGCTATGTTTTCCGGGTAGGTGGCCAGGTTACCCCCTCTATCGCCAGCGCTTCGTTTTTTAAGCGGCTTACGTACCGGGGTGGGTTCTATTTTGGTAAGGACTATGTTAATATCAAAAACAATCAGTTGCCGGTATATGCTGCAACCTTTGGTGTTGGTATTCCGGTATATCATAATAATTATGCCTTACGGCAATACCTTACCACTATTAACGTGGGTCTTGAAATTGGCGGCAGAGGCAACAATACCTCAACCCTAAAAGAAAATTTTTTCAAGGTACATATTGGTTTTTCCCTGAGTGATCTGTCGTGGTTCCAGCCCCGGAAGTATGATTAGGCCTCCCCAACCTCCCGACTAAAAGTATGGGACAGGCTCTCCAAAGGAGGAGCTCATGAGGTACCAAAATATATGACTAACCATTCGTTTCAATCAGAAAAGCTTAATTATTGATTTGGTGTATTCATATGATAGGATGCATATTGATATTATTCAAAACATATTCTTCATCCTCTTTTTTAACCAACTTAATGCACATCATTTAAAGAGGAATTTAATACAAGGGCCATCACAAACCTGAAAAACATGGATGGCAATGCTAAAAAAATTAGAGACGAATTTTATCGCCCTGCATAATTGGCGTTGTTCTATTAATCATTGGAATAATTTTCTGCTTTGTACGGTTAAATGCGTCACATAGTTGGAATTTGATTGCAGCGATCTTTTGTTTTCTGCCTTTACTACTGCTTCTCTTTATTGATAGCATTGTGAAGATGTTTATCAAAGGCAAAACGCTGATGTTATGGATGATAGAAATTGCTGTAATTCTTTTAATAATTTTTGGGTTCAATTATATCGCACATTAAAAATATTTTTTTTATTTATCACAAATTTTCTTGCCTTCTGATGTCGGTAAAAGCTATTCATGTTTGTATAATTATTATGACTGCACTATTCTTTTTATGCAGTTGTGAAAACAGTATAGAGGAAATAAAGAAGGCAACCGGTATTAATAAGAAACTTCAAATAGAAGAAGCTATAGACGTAAGCAGCTACCTGAGCCAAAGCGGAGATATGCGGGCCCACCTTACAGCTCCACTCATGTATAACTACCATACCGATTCGCCTTACATTGAATTTCCTAAACGGCTGCATGTAGATTTTTACAAAGACTCCCTGGTCATTGAAAGCATTGTTGACGCTAAATATTCCCGCTACCTTACCAACGAAGCTAAAATACTATTACGGGATAGTGTAGTGGTACATAACCTGCTCACCGGCGACTCGCTCAAAACAAATGAAATGTGGTGGGATCAGCGGAAGCAATTATTTTATGGCAATAAACCAGTCGTGATGTTCATCACCGGGCTGCAACAAAACCTGAAAGGCAGCGGCTTTACCGCCAAACAGGATCTTAGCAAATGGTCGCTGATGGATAGTACGACCGGCAATATGCGGGTGCCCGGCGATATGGGTCTGCCTTAGTAAATCCCGCTTTAAAGGGTTCTCAAATCCCTTCAAAGGTTTTTTAGATGTTGATTTTGCACTTTCCGAAGCTTTTTTGACCTCACTAAAAATTTGCATACTAAAGGACGCAATGGGAGCTTGAAAAGTAACAATCATCTGGCTTTTCCAAAATACCTCAACCCCCTGAAAGGATTTGAGAACCCTTCAAGGGGTCTTTTCCCAAAAATTGCTTTTATTGCAGTTGGATTAACTTTTGCAATTCCTCACTTTACACATGATTTTACTGTTTATTATTCTTACGCTCCTGCTGACCGGATTTTTTTCGGGCATCGAAATGGCGTTTATCAGCGTAAACAAACTAAACGTGGAGCTGAAGAAAAAGCAGGGGCGTCGCAGCGGTTTAATTTTAAGCCGTTTCATTGATCACCCTTCCCGTTTCATCGGTACCTGTCTGGTAGGTTTCAATATTTGCCTGGTGGCATACGGCCTCATGATCAGCAATTTCCTGAACCCTTACTGGAAGCGTTTTAACCTGGATGATTTTGACAAATCGGGTTCGCTGAAACTGATTGTAGATGTAGTATTAAGTACCATTATCATCCTGCTCATTGAAGTATTTTTCAAAGCCATCTTCCGTGCAAAAAGCGACCAGGTGCTACATTTTTTTGCCCGTACCATGAAGTTTTTTGACAATATTTTCGGTGGGATTGCCAAAGGTTTTGTTGCCATTGCAGAATGGGTATTGAAATACATTTTTAATGTAAACATCAATGAACAGAAAGAGGCTTTTACCCGTGGTGATCTGGAGCATTATTTTCAACAAAATAAGGAAGGTGATGAAGAAGCAGGTGAACTGAATACGGAAATGTTTGAAAACGCTTTAAGCCTTCCTTCCATCAAAATCAGAAGTTGCCTGGTGCCCCGTAAAGAAATTGTGGCTGTGGACATCTCCACACCGCTTTCCGAATTAAAACAAAAAATGATTGACACCCACCTGAGCCGCATTGTAATTTATGAAGGCGGTATTGATAATATTACCGGGTATGTACACCAGCTTGATTTATTTAAACAGCCCGCTGATATTAAAAGTATTTTACTGCCCATCCCGGCAGTGCCTGAAAGTATGACTGCCGCCGGCCTGATCAGTAAATTCAGCCGGGAACAAAAAAGCATTGCCTGGGTGGTAGATGAATTTGGTGGCACCAGCGGCATTGTAACCATGGAAGACCTGCTGGAAGAGATATTCGGCGAAATAAAGGATGAGTACGACCGGGAGGAACTGGTAGATAAACAATTGGCTGAAAAGGAGTATATCTTCAGCGGCCGTATTGAACTGGATTTTTTAAACGAAAAATACGACCTTAACTTTTCAGCAACCGAATCAGAAACACTGAGCGGTTATATTGTGAATGCACATGGTGGCCTACCGGAAATAAATGAAAAAATAATTATCGGTAACTACCAGTTCGACATTATTAACCGTAGCGATACACGGATTGAGTTAGTGAAAGTGCGGTTGCTGTGAGTTTCTTCACCACATAGGCACATAAGGTACACATAGTTTCACATAAGAATACAATAACAGAGGAAAGAAAACACAAGGCAGGCACAGGAAAACATTTTAAATTATAAATAAACCCGGCTGTTTCATTTTCTGAAACAGCCGATGCTTGATAGTATAAATTGTTGCTACACTCTGCAAGAGAGGTTTTAAACAATAAAGTCATTCCGTATTCTATTACCTATGTTTCTAAAAACTTTTGTTAGTGGCTATTTTGAGCGTACAAGTTATCAATAGTCATTCCTATTCCATAAGTCAGCCTAAATCCAAAGTTTAAATTATCAGAATTAAAATTTACAAAGGGGCTAGGATTTCCATTATTAATCATTAGAAAAGCAATTCGATTACCATTTTTATAAAAGTCCACTCTAACCTTATTAATGAATTTACGTTGCAATTCAGGCTTTACATTTCTTGTTAGGATATCTTTAAATTTGTCAATATCCTGTTCAGGAATTCTTACAGTTTTGTTTACTGACTTATAATATATCTCAAACTTGTCAGCCTTTTGCACTATACTTTTATACTTCTGAAAGTTCTGGTTCTTACAGGATATCAAAGCAATCAATATCATAATAAACAGCCTTGCCATAAATTGCCACTAAGTTTCTGCTATTTCTCTTATTACCTCTATTTTCTATCTTCTGTATTTCTATGTGAACCTATGTGCACCTAATGTGCCTATGTGGTAAAGAAAAAACTAATCTCCCCATATTTCGTCTTCCCCTTTCATCCATTTCTTTACCAGTTCTGTGGTAATTGATTTAGGCCGCTCCAGCGGGAAGTTCAATACCCGGTCCCAGCAAAGAGAGGCCAATACACCCAATGAACGGCTTACGGCAAACAACACTGTATAAAATTCATATTCCACCATTCCGTAATGCACCAGTAAGGCGCCACTATGCGCATCCACATTCGGCCACGGGTTTTTTATTTTACCCAGCGATTGCAAAATAGGTGGAACGGTTTCATATATATTCCAAACCGTTTGCACCAGTTTATCATCCGGCATATGCTTTTTGCTGAATTCCATTTGAGCCGTAAACCGGGGATCGGTTTTGCGGAGCACCGCATGTCCATAACCCGGTACCACTTTCCCTGCATTTAAGGTATCCTGTACATATTGTGCTATTTGCTCACTGGTAGGTAGTTCGGTTCCGAGCTTTTCACGCATTTCAAATATCCACTTAATCACTTCCTGGTTGGCCAAACCGTGTAGCGGGCCTGCAAGACCATTCATTCCGGCAGCATAGCACAGGTAAGGATCGCTTAGCGCACTGCCTACGAGGTGGGTAGTATGGGCACTCACATTTCCGCCTTCGTGGTCGGCATGTATCACCATATACAGGCGCATGAGTTCCTGAAAACTTTTATCGTTGTAGCCCATCATGTGCGCCAGGTTTCCGCTCCAGTCCAGTAAGCCATTAGGTTGTATATGGTCGCTAAATTTATACTTACGCCGATAAACATAAGCAGCTATACGTGGCAGCCGTGCAATTAAATCCATTGAATCATCAAACGTAGCCTCCCAATAATCTTTTTTGTTCATACCGGCAGCATACCGTTTCTGAAAATTACTTTCTGTTTGGAGTGCCATTACCCCAACTACAAATTGCGTCATTGGGTGGGCTGTAATAGGCAACGCATCAATAGTATTGAAAACATGGGTGGGCACATGGCTGCGGCGCTGCCAAACACTGGTCAGGTGTGTAACATCCGCTTCTGTAGGTAACTCGCCAATCAGCATCAGGTAAAAGAGCCCTTCCGGCAGTGGTTCGTCGCCATCCTCGGATTTTGGTAGCTTTTCCTGCAGGTCGGGTATCGTATATCCACGGAAACGGATTCCTTCCTGTGCATCCAGCAAAGAAGTTTCGGTAACCAGGCCGGTAATACCCCGCATACCCTGATATACCTGGCTAAGGGTCACTTCACCAATTGTTTTACTTCCGTTTTCTTTTAGTAACTCTTTTATTTCTGCAGCAGCAGCATCGCCTTTTGCTTTAAACCGGTCTTGTACAAATCCCATAGTGGCAAGTTTATTAGGGGTTGAAAATTTCAAGGTAAATGTAATAACTACACACCGTCCGGCATCGACGATTTATGAATTTGAGCCGTAATTTTTGGAATACAGATGACGGACCACGGACGACAGACCACATAATACAGACACGGACCACGGATGGCAGACAACAATAAACCAATGAACTGCGTGAACGAACATTTATAAATCAGGCGTAAATGCTTTTCAGGAACCTGCTGAGGAGGCTGCAATATTTTTTCCTGCTATAAAACCACTTGTCCAGGCGTGTTGAAAATTGTATCCGCCTGTAATGCCGTCAACATTCAGCACTTCACCGCCAAAATATAAGCCGGGATAGCGTCGGCACATCATCGTGTTAGCATCTATTTCGCTTAGTTCAATGCCACCGGCCGTTATAAACTCCTCTTTATAGGTGGTTTTACCATTTGCCTGAACCCTGAAATTACAGACTGCTGCAGCCAGTTTATTCATTTGGCTATTTGTAAGGTCGGCCCATCGTTTTAATTCATCTATTCCGGCATCTTGTAACAGAAATAACCATAGCCTTACCGGTAATTCTGTAAAATTCCCGTTTATTACTTTTTTTGCCGGCAGGTTGCTACGCAATCTTTGTATTTCTTGTAGAAAAGATGTTTCAGAATACAATGAGCGCCAATTGATAACTACCTCGTATTGATAATTTTTCTCAGCTATATAAATAGCGGCAAATGCCGATAATCGCAGCACCGCCGGGCCACTGATTCCCCAATGAGTAATCAGAACGGGCCCCTGTACCGGCATTTTAAATCCATTGATTTTTACAATAGCGTCTGCGATGGAAATACCGGAAAGCTGGTTCAGCGGATGGTTAGGAAAGTTGAACGTAAAAAGTGATGGTACCGGTGCCGCTATCTGAAGCGATAGATTCTGAAGCCAATCAAACTGTTCTAATTTGTTTTGACCTCCACAGGCCAGCATCACATAATTGCAGGCTGCTATTTCTCCGTTTGTAAAATGCAAAAGATAACCGGCTACTACCGGCTCTATTAATTGTACCTGCCGGTGAAATTGTACTTGTATCTTAAATTGGGTTATCTCATTTTGTAAACAATCGATCACCGCCTGCGATGTATTAGCCCGGGGAAATATACGTCCGTCGGATTCGGTTTTGAGTGGTACACCCCGTTGTTCAAACCAGCTAACTGTATCAGTAGTAAAAAATTGGTGGAATGTTTTCTTTACAAAATGGTGGCCTCTTGGGTAGCGGGCGGCCATTTCAGCTATTTCAAAGCAGGCATGGGTAACGTTGCACCTGCCACCTCCACTTACTTTTACTTTCTGCAACAGCCTGCCAGTTTTTTCGACAATGCTAACCTGTAAATGCGGGTTGAGTCTGGCAGCCGTTACTGCACAAAAAACACCGGCAGCACCGCCACCAATAACAATGAGCAATTTAGGAGAGGTAGTTGGCAGCGGTTAAATGTTGAAATAAAGCCGATGGAAAATGCAAGAGGGTGCTTGTTGGCAGTAATTAGTAATCTGAAGTTAAATTTGGATTTGCTTTCTCTGCTGCTTCAATACTTTCAAAACTGCTTAATATATCCGCCTTGCCTTTCTGTACGCAAACAGTATGTTCATAATGTGCGGAAGGCTGTCCATCTCTTGTCCGGATCGTCCAGCCATCATCATCGGTGTAAACACCACCCTTGCCTAAATTGATCATTGGCTCAATAGCCAGCGTAATGCCTGGCAGTAGTTTAGTACCACTTCCCCGCTTACCAAAATTGGGTACGTTCGGTTCTTCGTGCAATTCGTGGCCAATACCGTGGCCTACCAGTTCCCGCACCACACCATACTTAAACTGCTTTTCAGTATAGTCTAAAATGGCCCAGGCTACATCACCTAACCGCTGGCCAGATATTGCTTTTTCAACGCCTTTGTACAAAGATTCTTTTGTTACCCGCATCAGTTGCTTCAACTCATCTGTTACTTCACCTACTGCAAAGGTGTACGCACTATCTCCATGAAACTCGTTCTTCAAAACCCCTATATCCACACTTACCAAATCCCCTTCTTTCAATACTTCTTCCGTAGGAAATCCATGAACTACTGCATCATTGATACTCATACAGGCAGTGTAAGGAAATCCTTTATAATTAAGAAAGCTCGGTACACCGCCATTGTCGTGAATAAATTCATTTGCTATTTTATCCAGCGCCATCGTTGTCACACCTGGCTTAATGGCTTTTGCTACCTCGGCCAATGCCTCGCCTACTAATAAAGAGCTATGCCGCATTAATTCAATTTCGTCTTTCGTTTTATAATAAATCATATTGGTCAGTTGTCAGTTCATTAGTAAACAGTAATATTAGCCGTTAGCGAAAATCAAGTTTATAAATACCTGCCAAACAGGTAAATCATTTTACTAAAAACAAACCTGCCGGAATTGACCGGCAGGTTAGCTGTAAAACAAGTATTTGTAAATTTCGTTCAGTTTAAATAGGTGAAGTGCTGGTAACCTGCCGACCTTGTATTCTTCCACCGGTCATCAGTCCATCATATTGGCGCATTAGTAATTGGGTTTCAATTTGCTGTAGTGTATCCAATATTACACCTACCATAATTAACAAACTGGTTCCTCCAAAAAAGCTGCTGAACCCCGATGTAACACCTAACCTTTGTGCAAAGCCAGGTAGAATACCAACAAAAGCAAGTAAAATGGCACCCGGCAACGTAATTTTATCCATCACCGCACCAATATAATCTGCTGTAGGCTGGCCAGGCTTTACACCTGGTATAAATCCATTATTGCGCTTTAAATCTTCAGCTATCTGCTTTGGATTAAAAATCAATGCAGTATATAAAAAGGTGAATCCAATTACCAACACAGAATAAATAACCATGTACCATGCATTTCTGTGGTCATTTAAAATGGTTCCCAAAGTGCCTTTGCCGGTAGAACCTAATGTGAATAAGGTAGGTATGAAGATGATGGCCTGCGCAAATATGATGGGCATTACACCCGCACTATTCACCTTTAATGGTAAAAATTGCCTGGCGCCACCAATCTGGCGGTTGCCTACAATTTGCTTGGCATAATTGATGGCTATTTTCCGCACCCCTTGTACCAATACAATCAGCCCCATAATGATGGCAATCAAAGCAGCTATTTCTATCAGGAAAATCAGCATGCCACCGCCACCCCTACCTTGTTTAGCAGTAAATTCCTCAACAATGGAAAGCGGAAGCCTGGCTAAAATACCTACCATGATGATGATAGAAGTACCATTTCCCAGGCCTTTATCTGTAATTTTTTCACCCAGCCACATCACAAACAAGGTTCCGGCAGTAAGAATAATAACGGTACTAATCCAGAAGTAAGGAAGATAGGAAGCAATAAGTGCGGGCCTGTAAACAGATTGAGAGTTGGTAAGGTAAGAAACATAAG
Source organism: Chitinophagaceae bacterium (assembly GCA_965246935.1). Taxonomy (GTDB): domain Bacteria; phylum Bacteroidota; class Bacteroidia; order Chitinophagales; family Chitinophagaceae; genus JAZKFT01. The sequence continues at coordinate 29,663 of CBDFGC010000022.1, forward strand.
CACCGGCCTGAAAAGCAGTTACAATGATCGTCAGGTAACGGGTCCATTGATTAATTTTTTTCCGTCCGCTTTCGCCCTCTTTCTGAATCTTCTGCATTTGAGGAACCAGGATGGTCATCAGTTGCATAAAGATAGAAGCAGAGATATACGGCATAATACCTAATGCCAGAATAGATGCTTTGGAGAAAGCACCACCGGCAAACTGGTCTACCAGGCTTAGTAAGCCACCTTGTTTGGTATCCACTTTATCAAGCAAAGTAGGGTTGATACCAGGTAGCACAATATGGGTACCAAACCGGTACACCAACAACAGCAGCAAGGTGACGATGATCTTTTGACGCAACTCGTCTATGCTCCAGATATTCTTAAGTGTTTGAACAAATTTTTTCACGGGAAATCAGCTCTTTTTTGGGAAACCAAATGTAAGTAAAAATTGAAGTACGGAAACAGGGAAACTGCCCCGCAAATTTATTGCAGGATTTACTTAACGATTTCCAGTGAGCCGCCTGCGGCTTCAATTGCTGTCTTCGCTTTTTCGCTGGCAGCATTTACTTTAAAAGCAAGCTTGGATTTTAATTCCCCTGTACCTAAGATTTTAACTGCCGCCGTTTGGTTGATTAAGCCATTTGTATAAAGGTTTTCAAGACTGAATTCAGTAAAGCCATATTTCTCAACCAGGATATCTATCTGTCCAAGGTTAAAAACTTTATACTCGATACGGTTATTATTGGTAAACCCTCTTTTAGGAATACGGCGCTGAATAGGCATCTGACCACCTTCGTGGGCCATTTTGCTTTTGTAACCGGCACGGCTCTGGCCGCCCTTATTACCTTTGGTGGATGTACCACCCTTGCCGGATGCTTCACCACGTCCAATGCGCTTTTCTTTATGCGTGGCGCCTTTGGCCGGACGTAACGTATGTAGTTTCATGTTGTGTTGATTTTGAACTTAACGGGAAAATCGTCCCTCGCAGAACCAAATGTGCAAATATGACAATTAGCAAATTTGCAAATGTGGATGATTATTAATTTTCAAACAGCTTACAATCAGCAGTTCTGTTTTTTAATTACAAAAAATGGAAAGCGTAAATTTCTATACAATTAGCTATAATCAAAATTTCCTGAACCATCTGCATATCTGCTAACTGGCATCCGCCACGGCGGACTAATTGGCTATATCTTCCACAGCAATGAGGTGGCTCAGTTTTGTAATCATTCCTGATATCTGTGGGGTACGCTCTACTTCAACAGAATGATGCATTTTCTTGATACCTAATGCAAGCATTGTTCTCTTTTGCCGTTCAGGCCGGTCTATTACGCTTTTTACCTGAGTGATTTTTACTTTAGCCATTGTAGAAAATTTAGTAAGCCCCCGCTATCTCCTCCAACGGGAGGACCAGCGAAGACTAACAATAAGAAATATGTTTAAAACAGTATTTAAAATGTTACGGTTCTAAAGCCCTCCGCCTGGGCGGAGAGGTTTGGTGGGGCTTATCCGTTAAACACTTTCTTCAGACCGATATTGCGGGTTTTAGCAACCTGGATTGGTTCCTTTAAACTGGCCAATGCTTTAAAAGTAGCTTTCACCACATTATGTGGGTTCGCAGAACCAAGGCTTTTAGCTAATACATCTGTAATACCAGCGCTTTCTAATACGGCCCGCATACTGCCTCCGGCAATTACACCTGTACCATGTGCTGCAGGCTTAATCAAAATTTTGGCAGCACCTTCTTTCGTCCATTGTTCGTGTGGGATTGTGCCGTGCATGATCGGAACTTTAATAAGGTTCTTCTTTGCATCCTCTATTCCTTTGGTAATTGCTTCCTGTACTTCTTTTGCTTTGCCAAGCCCGTGGCCTACAATACCATTTTCGTTTCCAACTACGACCAGTGCAGAGAAACTAAATGAACGGCCCCCTTTGGTTGTCTTCGTCACCCTGTTAATAGACACCACTTTATCTTTCAGTTCAAAGTCGCTTGCTTTAACGTGGTTTAAAATTAAATTTGCCATATCTGCTAATTACAAAATTTAAAAATTGCTCAATTGCTTAATTGCTTAATGAAAAAAGTACTGAAGCTGAACATTCATCCATGTATTTAATTGAGCTATTACGCCATTGAGTCATTTTTACATTAAAATACAAGTCCACCTTCCCGTGCGCCATCAGCTACACTTTTCACCCGGCCATGATATAAATTACCGCCCCGGTCAAATGTGCAGGTGGTAATACCTAATTCAGCAGCCTTGCGTGCAATAGAGGCGCCAACCAGTTTGCTCTTTTCCACCTTTGTTACCTTCTGTGCCGCAATGTTTTTTTCTTTAGAAGAAGCTGCGGCCAACGTAACGCCTTTCGTATCATCAATCAGTTGTACATAAATATCCGAATTACTACGGAATACGGATAACCGCGGTCTTGCCGTTATGCCAACTACTTTCTTACGGATGCGGTACCTGATTTTTTGCCGCTGAATTAATTTAGAATTCATTTCTGTTTCTTTTTATTTCTCCGATGCTGCCGGAGATATTAATTACTCAATTGCTTAATGGCTCAATTTCTCAATTAGTTACATTTTTGTCTCCCTAACCGGAAATTTGAATTGATAAATTTTGTTTTAAATGAATGAATCAATCAATTGAGCAATTGAGTTATTTTCCAATTGTCACATTACTTACCTGCTGCCTTACCTGCTTTCTTACGCACCACCTCACCACTATAACGTACGCCTTTTCCTTTATAAGGTTCGGGCTTACGCAGGCCACGCAGTTTGGCAGCTACCTGGCCGAGTAGTTGATAGTCGATACTCTCTAAAGTAATTAGTGGATTCTGACCTTTTTCCTGGGCAGTAACTACTTTCAATTCTTTTGGTATCTCAAATACTATGTTGTGAGAATAACCCAAAGAAAGATCGAGGAGATTACCCTGGTTACTGGCTTTAAAACCCACACCTACCAACTCAAGTTTTTTACTGAACCCTTCTGTTACCCCTTTCACCATATTACTGATAAGCGAACGGTACAAGCCATGTAATGCTTTGTGACGGATTTGATCAGTAGGCCTCAATACATCTGCTTCGCCTGCTTTTACTTCGAGTTTTATATCACGGTCTACTACCTGCTTCAATTCGCCCTTAGGGCCCTTCACACTTACCACGTTATCATTACTAACAGTAATGGTAACACCTGCCGGTATGATGATAGGCTTTTTACCTATTCGAGACATAATCTTTAATTTATTAATTCAATAATCCGGCGATGTGGGTTTTGACTGTTTTCAGTTACCAAGTAGAGAACTTATATTGTCAATCAAACCTTACAGTAATCAAAAACCATCACCGGATTTTTGACTTGCTAAAACGTAACTTATGATACGTAGCAAAGCACTTCACCACCCACATTTTGTGCTTTAGCTTCTTTATCTGTCATCACCCCTTTTGAAGTACTGATAATGGCAATACCCAAACCGTTCATGACCCTGCGAAATTCATCCGGTTTGGCATATTGGCGCAAACCGGGGCGGCTGATGCGCTCCATGCTTTGTATAGCTGGCTGCCTGGTAGACGGATCGTACTTCAGTGCAATTTTAATGACACCTTGCTTGTTATCATCTTCAAATTTATACCGAAGGATATATCCTTTTTCGTACAGAATTTCTGTCATTCGCTTTTTCAGATTGGAAGCAGGAATCTCCACAATACGGTGATTAGCCATTTGTGCATTGCGAATACGTGTAAGGAAATCTGCTATAGGATCTGTAACCATTGTTAATCCTCCTGCTCCGTGCGGAGCCTGTTATTTTAATAATTTTAAAACTTGTTACCCTCGTGAAAGCAAGGAATTACCAGCTTGCCTTTGTTACACCCGGTATTTTGCCTGCCAACGCCATATCGCGGAACATAATACGGCTTAAATTAAAATGACGCATATATCCCCTCGGGCGTCCGCTAAGCTGGCAACGGTTATGCAGGCGTACCGGAGATGCATTTTTAGGAAGTGCATCCAGGCCCTGATAATCACCGGCGGCTTTTAAAGCAGCACGTTTACCGGCATACTGAGCCACCATTTTTACCCGTTTACGCTGCCGGGCTTTTACTGATTCTTTAGCCATAATTTCAATTTGAAAATTTGCAAATTTCTCAATGGTTCAATTAAAAATTTTGCTGAAAGGCCAACATTTATCAATGTATTCATTGAGTAGTTGCGCCATTGTTTAATTGAGCAATTGGGTTAATCTTTCTTCACTCCTTTAAAAGGCATACCTAATTCTTTCAGCAACTCAAATGCCTCCTCATTCGTAGAAGCGGTCGTTACAAAAGTGATGTCCATACCGGTAATCTTATTCACCTTATCAATATCAATTTCCGGAAAAATGATTTGCTCGGTTACACCCAATGTGTAATTGCCGCGGCCATCAAATGCTTTATCGTTAATCCCTTTGAAGTCACGAACCCGTGGCAAAGCCACACTTACCAGGCGATCTAAAAATTCATACATCCTTTCGCCACGTAAGGTCACTTTAGCACCAATGGGCATATTCTTACGCAACTTGAAATTGGATATATCTTTTTTTGACATGGTGGCAATGGCCTTTTGCCCTGTAACGTTGGTTAATTCATCTACTGCAACATCTACCAGTTTCTTATCTGTTACCGCGCCGTTTACCCCACGATTTACACAAATTTTAGTAAGCCGGGGCGCCTGCATCACACTTTTATAACCAAAGCGTTTCATCAGTGCAGGGATTACATCCTTTTTATATTTATCTGCCAGCCGTGGGCTGTATGTTGTTGTTTCCATTATCTGATCACCTCCCCTGATTTTTTTGAAGTACGAACTAATTTACCATTGTCACGGGTACGCTTCACTTTTGAAGGTGCCCCTGCTTTTGCATCCCACAGCATTACGTTAGAAATAGCGATGGGCGCTTCTTTCTTGGTAATACCGCCTTTTGTATTCTGTGCAGAAGGCTTGGTATGACGGGTTTGTACGTTTACGCCTTCTATCAACACTTTTGCTTCTTCAGGTAGTACAGCTAAAACGGCACGGGGCTTTTTAAGGTCCTTATCATCGCCGGAGATTACTACTACCGAATCGCCCTTTTTAATGTTGAACTTGGGTTTGAATCTATCTGCCATTGTATATACTTGATGTGAGGTCTTTAAACCTGACAGTTTATAATTTTCTTTAAAGCACTTCCGGCGCCAGTGAAACAATTTTCATGTACCCCTTGTCACGCAGTTCCCGTGCAACAGGGCCAAAGATGCGTGTACCACGCGGATCATCCGAAGCATTCAGTAAAACCACAGCATTATCATCGAAGCGGATATATGAACCATCTTTACGGCGAAGTTTGTTCTTGGTACGAACAATCACTGCCTTTGTAACCGTTCCTTTTTTGATACCACCTGCGGGAATAGCATCTTTAACGGTAACAACGATCTTATCACCAATCTTTGCATAATCCTGCCCACTGTTTCCCAATACACGGATGCAAAGCACTTCTTTGGCACCACTGTTATCTGCTACATTTAACCTGCTTTCCTGCTGAATCATTTTAATTAAGCTTTAAGCCGTCAGCCATCAGCTGTCAGCATTTTAATATTTTATCAGATATAAGAAACATCAACTGAAAGCTGATTTCTGACAGCTGATAGCTTCTGATTATTTTACTTTTTCCAATACTTCCACCAGGCGCCAGCGTTTGGTTTTACTTAACGGACGCGTTTCCATAATTTTCACTACATCGCCTTCGCTGCATTCATTCTTTTCATCATGAGCATGAAGCTTTGTTGTCTTCTTGATAAACTTTCCGTAGATCGGGTGCTTTACTTTACGTTCAACAGCAACGGTAACGGTCTTCTCCATTTTATTGCTGGTTACTACACCTGTTCTGGTCTTGCGCAGATTTCTTGCTTCCATTATTCTGATTATTTTGAGAGGTAGCTTATGCTAAACCCATTTCACGCTTGTTCAATTCTGTTTTCATCCGGGCTACATCACGGCGCAGGGCACGGATACTCATTGGATTTTCCAAAGGAGTAATGGTGTGAGCAAACGACATTTTGCGGATTCTCATTTCATTATCCTCAATCCTTGCCTCCAGATCTTCCAGCGTTACTTCCTTCAGGCTTTTATTAAATTCTATTTTCTTAGACATCTCTTTCCAATTTGAAAATGTGACAATTGCTCAATAACTCAATGGAAAAATTTGTTTCAAGCTCAGCTTTCGTTAATGTATTCATTTAGCGATTGAGCCATTGAGTAATTTGCTAATTAAGCTATATAATCTCTGCGTACAATAAATTTGGTGGCTACGGGCAGTTTGGCTGCAGCTAATTTCATCGCATCTTTTGCTACTTGTTCAGATACACCGTCGCATTCAAAAATAATACGTCCTGGTTCTACTACGGCGGCCCAGAATTCCGGATTTCCTTTACCCTTGCCCATACGCACTTCGGCAGGTTTACGCGTAATTGACTTATCCGGGAAAATGCGAATCCATACACTTCCTTCTCTTTTCATAGCACGGGTCATCGCCTGACGGGCACTTTCAATCTGGCGGTTGTTCAGCCAAATTGGTTCTAATGCTTTTAGTGCAAATGATCCGAATGATATGGCAGCACCGCGTTTTGCTATTTCACGAATGCGGCCTTTCTGTTGTTTCCTATGTTTTGAACGTTTCGGTTGTAACATTTCTTTTAATTTCTCAATTTAAAAATTGCTCAATTGCTCAATTAAATCTCAGGCTGTATTTACTAATTGAGCCATTGAGTTATTGAGTCAATTGATAATTATCTCCGGCCGCCGCCGCCACGGTTTCCACCACCGCCACCACGGTTATCACCACCACGGCCGCCACCTCTGTTATCACCGCCACGTCCACCTCTGTCATCTCTGCGGTCGTCCCTTCTTTCATCACGGCGAGGTTCATTCTGACCTTCTTTAGCACCAGCTATAATATTCGGATTCAGATCTCTTTTGCTAAGTACTTCTCCTTTACAAATCCAAACTTTAATTCCGATTTTACCATATACCGTCAACGCAAATACATTTGCATAATCGATATCCATACGGTAGGTATGCAATGGCACACGGCCGGATTTGATTTCTTCGCTACGGGCTATTTCTGCACCACCCAGGCGGCCGCTCGCTTTTACTTTTATCCCTTCAGCACCCATACGGAGTGCAGATTGAATAGACATTTTAATGGCCCGTTTGAAATTGATACGGTTTTCAATCTGGCGGGCAATCGTGTCAGCCACAATCATGGCATCCACTTCAGGCCTGCGTATTTCCAGAATATTTATTTGTACATCGTCTTTACCGGTCAGCTTCTTCAGTTCTTCCTTAATCCGGTCTACTTCTCCACCACCCTTACCAATGATGATACCTGGCTTGGAAGTATGGATGGTAATGATCAGCTTATTGAGTGTACGCTCAATTACAATTTTTGCGATACCGCCTTTATTGATACGTGCATTCAGGTAGTTGCGAATCTTATTATCTTCAATCAGTTTGTCGCCAAAGTCTTTCTTTGTGCCAAACCAATTACTTTCCCAGCCACGAACGATACCTAACCTGTTACCAATCGGGTTTGTTTTTTGACCCATAGTTTTAATTTGACAATTTTCAAATTCGACAATGTGCAAATGCTATTACCACATTGTTTATTAATATTGATATTGTTCCTTTTGAAAATTGCAGATCAGCATTTGCTAATTTGCTAATTTTCATATTTATTAATTAGAGTTCCTTTTCGTCAACAATTACAGTTACATGGTTGCTACGTTTTTTTATCCGGTAACCACGGCCCTGGGGAGCCGGGCGCATCCTTTTCAGACTACGGGCTTCATCCACCATGATTGTTTTTATCCGCAGCGTGCTTTCGTCAGCACCCTCATTGATACCTTTCCAGTTATACACAGCGCTTTTTACCAGTTTTGAAAGTGGCACAGCAGAATGTTTGGCATGATGATCCAATACGGCTAATGCTTTATTTACATCCATCCCACGTACCATATCCGCCAGCAGGCGCATTTTACGCGGAGACGTTGGATAATTTTTCAGTTTTGCTACAGCTTCCATCTTTGTTTAGTTTCAAGTTTAAAGTTTAAGGTTTAAAGTTCTGTAACACTATCGCTTAAACTATTTCTTATCAGGAAAACTGTTTAAAATTTATGGTTTCAGATTTAGTAACAAAAGTTGTTTTAAAGAACTTTGAACCTTAAACTTTAAACGGCTATTTATTTCTTACTACCGCCGTGACCTCTGAAGTTACGCGTTGGTGCAAATTCGCCCAACTTATGGCCTACCATAAATTCAGTTACATAAACAGGTATAAACTTATTACCATTGTGTACCGCAAATGTTTGCCCTACAAAATCAGGGGTAACGGTAGAACGCCGGCTCCAGGTTTTGATAACCGTTTTTTTTGCCTTACCATCTAAGATGTTAGTAATTTTCTTATCCAGCTTTACATCTACGTAAGGACCTTTTTTTATCGAACGACCCATATTTCTAATTTGAAAATTTTACAATTTCTCAATTGCTCAATTCTGATTTTTAGTTTTAAGACCGCAACTGATCAATTGAGACATTGAGCAATTGAGTCATTTTCACATTACTTATTTGGCAGCTTCTTGCCATCCCTGCGCTGGATAATCATCTTGTTAGACGATTTGCCACGTTCCCTGGTTTTTAATCCCCGTGAATATTGACCATTTCTGCTACGTGGCTGCCCGCCTGATGCTTTACCTTCACCACCACCCATTGGATGATCCACCGGATTCATGGCTACACCACGGGTACGGGGGGTAATACCTCTCCACCGATTGGCGCCTGCTTTACCAATACTTTGCAGGTTATGGTCGCTATTGGAAACCACGCCTACGGTAGCAAAGCAATTAATTAAGATTTTACGCAATTCACCACTTGGCATTTTCAACACGGCATACTTTTCTTCTTTATTACTTAGCTGAGCCGAAGTACCGGCACTACGAACCAGTTTTCCACCCTGGCCTGGCTGCATTTCAATATTATGCACATTGGTACCGAGTGGCATAAATTTAAACTGTAATGCGTTTCCTAATTCCGGAGCCACATTATCGCCACTTACAACCGTAGCACCTACCTGCAATCCCTGCGGAGCCAGGATATAACGTTTTTCACCATCTACATAATGCAGCAATGCAATAAAAGCAGTACGGTTTGGATCGTATTCAATACTGGCAACCTTTGCCTCTATCCCTTTTTTATCCCTTTTAAAATCAATAATACGGTATTGCTTTTTGTGGCCTCCACCAATGTAGCGCATAGCCCGGCGACCTTGGAAATTACGACCACCAGTTCTGTTCTTAGTATCCAACAAGCTTTTTTCTGGCGTGTCGGTTGTTAGTTCAGCATAGGCATTCCCAATACGCCAGCGTGTGCCGGCAGTCATTGGTTTATATTTTTTTAGTGCCATTTTGTTGATTCTGTTTCGTTCTGTTATTGCAGGACTGAGCTTAGCGGTGTCAGTTCATCACCATACTATTAGGCCAGGCGCAAGGCAGGCCCCTACATTATATTTCACCGTACAAGTTGATTTCTTCGTTTTCAGCAATTGTTACAATTGCTTTTTTCTTGGCAGGTTTGCGGCCCGAAATAATCCCGGATTTTGTCTGACGGTTTTTAGCTTTAGCCGGTGTGGTGGCTGTATTTACCGTCATCACCGTAACGTTATAAAACTGCTCTATTGCTTTTTTTATTTCCAGTTTATTTGCCTTTCTGTCTACTACAAAAGAATACCGGCGAAATTTTTCCGTTTGCTTATTTACTTTCTCGGTAAGCATCGGCCGTATTAATACATCATTCAGTTTCATTTCTCTAATTTGATCAGTTTATGAATTAGGCTTCTGCTTCTACGTCTGTAAATAATTTGGCAGCTCCTTCGGTTAATACCATAACATCGGCATTTACAATACTGTACGTATTTACATCGCTTAAAGAAGCACTCTGAACTTTAGGCAGATTGCGCATGCTCAAATAAAAGTTGCTGTTATACTCCGGGTAAACAACCAATGCCTTTCGGCCGGAAACGTTAAGGGCTTTTAGTAAACCCGTTACCTGCCTGGTTTTCGGCGTTTCCATATTCGGATCTTCTATTACTACAATCGCATTTTCCTTTGCTTTAGCACTTAATGCACTAATCTTAGCCAGGTCCTTCACTTTACGGTTTAGCTTAATATCGTAGCCGTGTGGCTTAGGGCCAAATATAGTACCCCCACCTTTGTATAATGGGTTACGGATATTGCCCTTACGGCTTCCACCTGTGCCTTTTTGCTTGTGCAGTTTTTTGCTGGAGCCTTTTACTTCGGCACGGGTTTTTACCTTATGTGTACCTTGGTGTTGTGCACTCAGGTACGCTTTTACAGCCAGATAAACCACATGCTCATTTGGTTCAATACCAAAAATATCCTCCGGCAAATCAATGGTTCTCCCGGTTTTCCCGCCTTCAATATTTAAAATGTCGATAGTCATAATTATTTCTGTATTAAAACGATGGAACCATTGTGGCCGGGAACCGAACCACTTACCAATAAATAGTTTTTATCAGGGAATATTTTCAACACTTTCAGACCTTTTGCCTTTACCCGGTCACCACCCATACGGCCTGCCATCCGCATACCTTTAAATACACGGGAAGCATCAGAAGAGTTACCAATAGAACCAGGGGCACGCTGACGGTCATGCTGGCCGTGGCTTTGCTGGCCTACACCTGCAAAACCATGACGCTTAACCACTCCCTGGAAACCTTTTCCTTTAGTGGTACCTACTACTTCAACTTTATCGCCTTCTGAGAAAATATCAACGGAGATGGTTTCGCCCAGCGCTTTTTCGAGGGAGTAATTGCGAAACTCTTTTACAAAACTTTTGGGAGAAGTTTGTGCTTTGGCAAAGTGATTTTTTTCCGCTTTGACAGCGTTCTTTTCTTTCTTATCGCCAAAGGCTAACTGATGTGCTGTATAACCATCTGTTTCAACGGTTTTTACCTGCGTAACTACGCAAGGCCCAGCTTCAATAATGGTGCAGGCAGTTTGCCGGCCATTGGCATCGAAGATGTTGGTCATCCCGATTTTTTTACCAATAATTCCTTTCATTCAAATTCCGGTTTGTGCCCGGCAGGGTAAATAGGACTCCCGAAATGTATCGGAATCGATCCCAGTTTGCCAACGACCTTTTCCTTTTGCTCCCTCCCGCTAAGGTGGGGGAATTCAGAAGTACCGTTGGTAAACAAACCCTGAAAGGCTTGTTCATATTTTATTCCGTTGTATTGCTACGCAGGCTTATGATGTACATCAGCGCTCTTTTTTCCCGATTGAATCGGAATTGAGAGATGATAAGTTAAGAACTTTTTGAAATTATCCGTTGTGTTCAAATCCACCGATCAGGATGATGGTTAGGCTTTGATCTCTACCTCAACACCACTTGGCAAATCCAGTTTGCTAAGTGCATCAACGGTGCGGCTACTGCTTGTGTAAATATCCAGCAAACGCTTGTGTGTATTTAATTGGAACTGTTCCCTTGCTTTTTTGTTTACGTGCGGTGAACGCAATACCGTAAATATCTTTTTGTGCGTAGGCAAAGGAATTGGACCAGTTACAACAGCACCTGTGCTGCGTACTGTCTTTACAATTTTCTCAGCCGATTTATCTACCAGGTTATGATCGTAAGACTGTAACTTAATTCTAATACGTTGAGACATGATTCAAAGACCCTTATGATTTGGGAGCGCAAAAGTAAGGGTTTGCAGTTGTACAGGCAAAGAAAAATTTTACTATTTATGAAAATTTTTCGGCAGGGTAAAAATGATGTCTGACAGAAGATTTGCACGCTTGGTAAAAGCAAGCTTATTTGTCCTTTTAAGTTCACCACAAGCTTCATATTCAGCGGCTTATAGGATAAATGCTTAGCAGTAAAGCTGGTAAGCATATAACTTTGAGGTGAGAGTATATGAATATGAGATTATCATACTGTCGGCAAAAGCTGCACGGTTGGACTTATTACTTCGCCAAAAGAAGTTCAGTTCCTTGAATTCAAAAGCAAATAGTGGTAGTTATGAAGATAAAAATGGAAATATGATTGCTCTACATTACGTATTTATCATCTTTTCAGCGACATAATAGGTGCCAGGTCCGGCTTACTAATAATAATTGCTTCCTTTTCCAGCAAAGGCATATTTTTCATACGTAAATACACCTGGGCTACGGTTATGACATCCTGTTCGCAGTACTTTGCAATACGTGGCAAATCGTTCTCGTTCCAATATACATGTCCTACCTGGCTGCCATCTATATCATCTTTCGGAGACGGAATACCGAGGCAGTTGGCCAACAGGTTAAGAGAAATGTAATTCTTATTGTCCCCGAATTTCCAGCATTGTAGTGTATCAATCATATTTACTTCCCAGGGCTTCTTTCCCTGGAAATTGATGGAATCAGGAATGCATTCCTGATTAATGAGCAGGCGGCGGCAGATATAGGGAATGTCGAACTCCCGGATATTATGGCCACAAAAACAGACATTCTTTTCTCTTTGCATGCACTTTTCCACGGCTTCGAAAAATTCTCTCAATAGCCGGCATTCGTCGTGGCCATAAAACGATTTTACCCGGAAGGTATAGCTCGTCATATCTTGTTTTTCACAAAGAACCCCATGCTAATGCACACAATTTTACCAAACTCGGCCCAAATGGCTGCTCTTTTACTATACAGACTTGCAGGAGTATCGCCATCCGGCATTTGACTAAATGCTTTATGTGCCCATAATTCTTTCCAGGTATCACTCAGGTCGGTATGGTCAGCGCACTGAGATACCGTTTCGATATCCAGTACTAATAACGATTCGGGTAACGCCGGGAGCATACAGAGTAAGATTTTACCAAAACTAAAAAGCATTCACCAGCTTTGGTGAATGCTTTGCTAAATTTTTTCGCACATTTTGTGGATTTGTTATTTTATTGTACAGGAAATCATTCGGCTGTTATTTCATTTTGAGCACTGCATAGTTGGGATGCTCAGGATTTACGACCAGTTCCTGCCGCTTAGGATGTATCATGACATCCATTTCCTCCAAAGGGATAGCACCTAATAAGGGCTCACTATTACCGGGTAGTACAAAAGCGTTACAGGTAGCTAACCGGTTTGAGAACCGTACATCCACAGGTCCTACTACATCATAGGCAACTACCTCGCCACTGGCAAGCTGTACTTTACGCTTTTCCTGAAAAGGTAGTTCTAATTGAGCCTGAATCGTTTCATTTATAGCTAACATATAAGCGCCGGAGTCAACTAAAATATTTAAGTTGATCCGTTTTACTTCGTCTTCCCCGATAATATGCCGTTTCGCATTAGCCTTATCAGCGGCGTTAGTCAATTCTATATCTGCATATACAAGCCCCATATTGTAATAATTTAATGGAAAACAAATATACACGGTAAGAAAGTTTTACAAACCGGCAGTTCAAACAAATCAAAATACACAGGAAACATAGTAGCATTGTGTTGAGGCATTCAAACTAAAAAGCATTCACCTGTTACGATGAATGCTTTGCTACAAATTTTTCGCACATCCTGTTGATTACCTTCTTTGCCAATGGCCGGGAACCCACTGTGCCCCATGACGGCCATTGCGCCAGTAGCCGTTTACATATACTTCCCTGGGGCGTGGTACAGACCAGTAACCAGGCTGATATTCGTACCGGTTATTCCGCCAGTTCCAGCTTTCACCTACCCAGATATGTGTGGAGGAGGGCGCCACCGGGCGTACATATACCGGTGCGTTAGGGCGGGTGCGTACGGCTACGGCAGTAGGGCCGCAGGAAATAAAGAAAAGTGAGAGGAAAGAGCCGGCTATAAGATTTCTGAAATTTATCGTTTTCATATTGATAATATTTCTTTGATGGATGAAATGAAAAGAAGAAGGTTTAAATGACTTCATTTTCATCGACACAAATGGTCAGCCGGAAATAATATTCCCGTTTTATAACAGGATGCGCTATTTAACTTTTTGCAATACATTGATGTCATTAATGATGTTGACATCGACAAATAGTATAGCAACCATTGTCTCTGACAAGTGACCTACATCATCGCCTATGAGTGGATATATTCCTTCAATTGACTAATGGTTTCTTTTTGCTCGCTGATGATGGCGCCCACTACATCGCTCATGGAAATAACACCTACTAATTTTTCACCTTCGAAAACGGGCATGTAGCGGATATGCTTTTGGCTCATGAGGGCCATGCAATGGTCTATGCTATCGCCGGGGTTTAAGTGTGGGATGTCGCTGCCCATAATATCGCCAACCAGGGTATCGCTACTATTCTTGCCCTTCAGTATCACTTTGCGGGCATAATCCCTTTCGGTGAAAATACCTTTATACGAACCATTCTCCAGTACCAGCAGCGAACCAATATTGTTTTCTTCCATCAGTTTTAAAGCATCAATTACCGGTGTACCGGGTTCGGCACTACATACGGTCAGGCTTTTTTTATTTAAGATGCTGGCTACATTGTTCATAAGGCAATTGTTTTTGATGTTTTAAAAATACTTTTTTTAAAAAACAAAATCCAAATAAGATTTTGGGAGATGGCAACAGGGTTGCCTGCTTAGGCGAATAGCGTTAAAACATTTCTTTTAGAACCGTGCACTTACAGGTGAATACTTGACTTTTACCCTGCCGAGTGTGAAAGAAGATTTATATTTTTATGATTGTAAAACTTTCGTCCTACCACCAAAAACAGATAAACCAGCGAAAATGACAACTACAGACATCAGGAGAAAACTGCACGATTACATTGCAGATGCCAATGATAATAAAGTCCAGGGAATGTATTTACTATTAGAGGATGACATAAATCAGCAAACAGAATTCAAGCTTTCACAAGAACAACTACAGATTTTAGAAGAAGAAAGGAAAAATCATTTAGAAGGTAAATCTCAAACATATACCTGGGAAGAAGTGAAACGATTTGTCAGAAGAAATAAAGCTGAAAACTAAATGTATAAGCTCGGTTTTAAAGAAAGAGTAAGCCATATGGTTGATGATGCATATTCCTGGTATGAAGAACAAAGCATTGGGCTTGGTGAAGAATTTTTAGAAGAATTGGAAACTTGTTACAATAAGGTTTTAAAGAACCCTGAGCTGTATGGATTTATTGAAAATGGTTTCAGGCATATTAAATTGAAGCGCTTCCCTTACATAGTTATTTATGAAATTATAGAGCAGGAACTTCTTATCTATGCTGTATTTCATAATAAAAGAAACCCGAGAAATAGAATTAAAGACTAAAATTATAACAAAAAATCCCGCCTCTTTTCAGAAGCGGGATTCCTATTTTAAAAAGAAATTATTAATCTTCCACTTTCACTTTGCCCTTGCTCTTGGCTATTACTTCTTCGGCAATACCGTTTGGCGCAGGACTATAGTGGCTGAACTCCATGGTAGAAGTAGCACGGCCGGAAGACAGTGAACGCAGTTGGGTAACATAACCAAACATTTCACTTAGCGGAACCTTCGCCTTAATTACCTGTGCATTGTTGCGGTTGTCCATCCCTTCCAGCATACCGCGGCGGCGGTTCAGGTCACCGGTTACATCGCCCATGTACTGATCGGGGGTTATTACTTCCACTTTCATAATTGGTTCCAACAAAACGGGCTTGGCTTTGCGGCCGGCTTCCCGGAAACCACTTTTTGCGCAGAGTTCAAAGCTCATTGCATCACTATCCACCGCATGGAAGCTACCGTCGTACACCCGAACCTTCATACTTACCAGCGGATATGCAGCCAGAACACCCGTGCCCATTGAGTTTTCGAAGCCTTTCGATATAGCCGGAACAAATTCACGGGGGATAGATCCACCGAAAAGATCATTCACAAACTGGAAGCTTTTGTCCGGGTTTTCCTTCTGCCATTCTTCATCAGCCGGACCAATATCAAACTGGATGTCAGCAAATTTACCACGGCCACCGGTTTGTTTTTTCAGCACTTCGCGGTGCTCAATTGTTTTTGTAAATGCTTCTTTATAGGCCACCTGCGGTGCACCCTGGTTAATCTCTACTTTGAATTCCCGCTTCATCCGGTCAACAATGATTTCGAGATGCAGTTCGCCCATTCCCGAAAGAATCGTCTGGCCGGTTTCTTCGTCCGTACGTACCCGTAAAGTTGGATCTTCTTCCACCAGCTTGGCAATAGCCATCCCCATTTTATCCACGTCGGCCTGTGTCTTCGGTTCAACGGCTATGGAAATTACCGGCTCCGGAATAAACATATTTTCCAGTGTAATCGGATGATTTTCATCACACAACGTATCACCGGTTTTTATTTCCTTGAAACCAACGGCAGCAGCAATATCACCGGCTTCAATAAAGTCGATGGGGTTTTGCTTGTTGGCAAACATTTTCATGATTCGGCTGATACGCTCATTTTTTCCGCTACGTACGTTTAGCACATAACTACCGGCATCCAGGTGGCCACTGTAGCAACGGAAGAATGCTAACCGGCCTACAAACGGATCGGTCATGATTTTAAAAGCAAGTGCTGCAAATGGTTCTTTTGCGCTTGGTTTGCGGCTGATTGTTTCGCCGGTATCAGGGTTAGTACCAACTGTATCGGGGATATCGACCGGCGAAGGCAGGTAGCGGCATACACCATCAAGTGCAGTTTGTACGCCCTTGTTTTTAAAAGAAGAACCGCACATCATTGGAACAATGCTCAGGTCGATGGTTGCTTTGCGAATAGCTTCATGAATTTCGTCCTCGGTAATAGAGGCCGGATCATCAAAAAACTTTTCCAGCAGCTTTTCATCGTAATCGGCAACGGCTTCTACCAACTGGCCCCGCCAGTGTTCAGCTTCTTCCTGCATATCGGCAGGTATATCAATTTCCTTGAACGTCATGCCCTCTGTTTCCACATCCCAGATAATCCCTTTCATACGGATCAGATCTACCACACCGGCAAAATCATCTTCTGCGCCAATGGGTAATTGAAGCGGTACTGCTTTGCTGCCCAGCATGTCCCGCACCTGGTTTACTACCATCAGGAAGTCCGCACCGGAGCGGTCCATTTTATTTACAAAACCAATACGCGGAACGCCATAGCGGTTAGCCTGGCGCCATACGGTTTCTGATTGTGGTTCTACACCGTCAACAGCTGAAAACAGGGCAATCAGGCCATCCAATACACGCATCGAACGTTCTACTTCCACCGTAAAATCCACGTGGCCCGGCGTATCAATAATATTGAAAGCATATTTTTTTGTGTTGCCGGTTACTACACCCTTATCGGTAGGAAAATTCCATTGGCAGCTTACTGCAGCTGAGGTAATAGTAATACCACGTTCTTTTTCCTGATCCATCCAGTCGGTAGTAGCAGCGCCATCGTGCACCTCTCCTATTTTATGAATCATGCCTGTATAGCGTAAAATACGCTCGGTAGTAGTGGTTTTGCCGGCGTCAATGTGGGCGGCAATTCCAAAGTTGCGTTGGAATTTGAGGTCAGCCATTGTAATGGTTATTATTGTTTTACTTATTTGTGTTACTGGCAGTTGCTTTGGCAAACCGGCTTGTTATAAGCCCCGGCTTTCCATTTATTGAAAAAAAAGTATAATACAGCTACCTTTTATTTTGAGGCCGCAAAAGTAGGCAATCCATCTTAAAAAATTTGTTACAATACAGTCATTTACTAAAACTTATGGCTTTTAAAAACAGGTATTGTTAACAGCTTATCCACCACTTATTGTTCAAAAAATGCCATTTACCCACTTGCACCGGCGTTTCAAAAAAAAGACTTCGCTACATGTAACTGCTACTTTATGTTTGCCGTCTCTAAATGATAAAAGATATGCCGCAGCCGGTAGCCAAAACTCAACCCTTAAAAATTTTAGTACCGGTATATGTACTGCTCCTTGTGGTTATTTATGGAATAGCCAGTTTGCTTGCGTAAGTGCATTTTGCACCGGTACGTTGTGTAACAGCCCTGCCCAACAAGCAGGGCTGTTTGTATGTTGCTACCAGGAAGAAAATATAAAAGCCGGATGAAGGAATACAGCTAATTGGTTCCGGAACTGATACTTAAAACGCTACTTATTATTACTTTTAAACTTTTAACCTGACACTACGTCCACCTTTCGCTGAATTACATTACGTTTTTACAAACTACCCTGCATGCACCTGGATGACCATACCCTGCTACAACAATTTAAAGAACCTGCTACAAAAGAAAAGGCTTACACGGCTATTATTAAAAAATACCAGGAAAAGCTGTACTGGCATATCCGCCGCATGGTGGTACAGCACGAAGACACAAATGATGTGTTGCAAAACATGTTCATAAAAGTATGGAACGGACTGGAGAACTTCAGGGAGGACAGCCAACTTTATACCTGGTTGTACCGCATTGCTACCAATGAAAGCCTTAGTTTTTTGGAGCAACAAAAACGCAGATCATCTGTAAGTATCGATAACGAGGATAGCGGGCTTGAAAACAAAATAAAGGCTGATACGAATTTTGATGCAAATAAGCTGGAATGGAAACTGCAACTGGCCATTCAAAAATTGCCTGAAAAACAACGGCTGGTTTTTAATCTGCGCTACTATGATGAAATGCCTTACGAACAAATGAGCCGGGTGCTGGAAACAAGCGAAGGTGCTTTAAAAGCAAGCTACCACCATGCTGCCAAAAAGGTGGAAGAATTTATAATTACCAATGTATAAAAAAGACTATTTACTTACCTAAACCTTTAGTAATTGTACAAGTCTGCATAACGCAATGAACAACAGGACATCTATATTAAACGAATTACAAACTCTGGCTCCCGGCCTGGCACACCTGCCAACAGCTATGCCTTATACGGTGCCGCAAGGTTATTTTGAAACGCTTGCGCCCACTTTACTCGCTACGCTAAAAACCGGTGCTCTTCCGCTTCTGTTTTTGCCAAAGGATAAAAAAATGCCTTATTCAGTTCCGGAAGGCTATTTTGAAAATCTGGCCCGGGATATTGTAAGGAAAGTGAGTCCGGCACAAGCAGTTCCGGAGGGCTATTTTGATACACTACCGGCTATTTTGCTCAATAAAATACGCCACCAGGAAGTAACGCAGGAACTGGAAACCGTTGCACCACTTCTGAATACCATTTCCAAAAAACCGGTTCAGGCGGTACCGGAAGGATATTTTGAACAACTGCAGCCGCCTGTTAAAAAGGTTGATTTGCACCAGGCACCTATCGTACCTATTAAAAAAAGGACAGGCTGGTTGAAGTATGCCGCTGCTGCCAGTGTTGTACTATTGTTGAGCTTTGGCGCCTATCGTTACTTCGACAAACCGCCTTCAGGCGGTATCGTAGTTGTAACGCCTGCGCAAGTTGAAAAACTTGATAACCAACTGGCCCAGCTCGACAATGAAACAATTGAGCAATATTTACAGGAGAATGAATCTGTAACAGAATCAAATGCCACCTGGTCTAAAAATGCACAGGAAGATGATATAGAAACCCTGTTGCAGGATTTTACCGACCAGGAATTACAACAGCAATTGAAAGAAAATACAGACCTTACGGCCACTACAAAAAGTAAAAAGACTTAGTACAATCCTAACTCCCTACGATGAAAAAATTTATAACATTCATTGCCCTCGCCACCCTGCATTTCTCAGGGTTACTAGCACAGCCACCGGAAAGGAAAGAATTAATGCAGCAGATGTTTGTGGCTTATGTAACCCGCCAATTGAATCTTACGCCGGAAGATGCCCAAAAATTCTGGCCGGTCTATAATCAATATGATGCGGAAAGCCGTAAGCTGCGGCAGGATTACAAAGAGGGTGATGAATTAGTGTTTCAGCAAAAGCAACTTGATCTGAAAAAAAAGTATAAGACGGAATTTTTAAAAGCGATTAGCAATGACCAGTTCAATAAGCTACTAACCATTGATAAGGACTGGAAGGATAAGCTGCGGCAGGAACTGGAACGGCGTAAAGAACTGCGACAGGATCGGAAAAAGGGAAATATCCTTCAATAGAAAACAAGCTATTGTTTTATTAGGAGTATTCGCCGGATGCGGATAAATCTGATGAATGTAATAGCGCCTTGTCAAGCAGTTCCTGCATTTTTTCCAGGTCGGATTCTGTTTTTTGAATTTCCAAAATTTCACTGGCTTTAGCTATGGGTTGAGTAGCATACCAAAGCATTACCATTGCTGTATAATCCTGCATATCCTTTCCCGGAAAGGTGGTCTTGAATTCCATCACCTTATCATTTATCAGTTTTACCGTTTTACGTAATTGTTCCTCCAGTTCGGCCTCTACCCGTATGCGATAAGTACGGCCGCTCAGCAATACGGTAGCAGGTATTAGTTTCTCGTTACTCATTCAATAATTGAATTGCTGTGTCAATATCTTTTATATACTGCTGAATACGTTGTTCCATTTCTTTGCTGGCAGCAACGTCCATTTGGCCGGTATTGTTTTTTAATAATGCAACCTGGCTTTCCAGAAGTTGCACCTTATCACCTGCCTCTTTATTAGCAGCCAACTGATCATTTAACTTCAACTGCAATTTCTGGTTCTCCTTCTTCAGTTGCTCAAATTCTTTTACCAGCTTTTGCAACTTTTTGTAAATAATATGTGATAAGGATGGTTGCATATAAAAGTCCGGCAGACGGGAAGTCCGAAAGTCCGGAAGAAGATTGATTAGAAAATTAAATTAAAACGAACCATTGTAGTTGCATATAAAAGTCCGGCAGACGGAAAGTCTGAAAGTCCGGAAGAAGATTTATTATAAAATAATATTATAACTAAACGTTGTAGTTGCAGAATTTGATATTTTTTAATTAAAACATGATACACGTTTGGACAATTATTTTCCAAGTAGTTTATCAGTCTTCCTATCTTTCAGACTTCCCGACTTTCTGTCTTACGGACTTTCCGACTTACGGACTTCCGGACTATGCTCTTATCTCTGCCCCGGTCTCTTTTTCGAGACTTGAAATGATCAACCGGATCATTCTTTCGATCTCTTTTTCTGTCATTGTTTTTTCCTCATCTGCAAACGTAAAATTAACCGCCACAGATTTTTTACCAGCGCCCAGTTTCCCGCTTTCAAACAGGTCAAACAAGTGAATACCCGACAGCTTTTCAACACCGGCCTTTTGTATGGCCAAATCAATTTTATCGTATGCAACAGCTTTATCCACTACAATGGCCAAATCTCTTTCTACAGTCGGAAACTTTGAAATTTCCTTGAAAACGATTTGCTTTTGCAAAGCAATTTTCAATAAAATATCCCAATTCAAATCAGCATAAAATACCGGCTGCCGTATGTCAAATTGCTCCAGCCGCTGCCTGCTGATGCTACTCATGGTACCGGCCCTTTTACCATCCAATAAAATGGTATAAACGTTGGCTGTATCTATAGCCTGTTCCAAACTGAATTGTCGTACACCACAAAGCAAGGCCAATTGTTGTGCGGCACCTTTTACATAAAATATGCTCGCCGGTACAGCTTTCTGTTGCCAGCTATCTATTCCTATAGTGCCCGTCGCATATAAACATACATGCTGTGGCTCATCGTATTTACCTACAGCTTTTTGCGAGTACGTTTTACCGAATTCAAAAAACTGCAGGTTGCTGTTTTTACGTTTTACATTATAAGCAACCGATTCAAGACCGGTCTCCAGCATAGAGGGCCGTAACACATCCAGTTCGCTGCTCAGGCTGTTGATCATCTTTACAGACTGTTGTAATATTTCTTCACTATAATATTTGCTGTTAGTAATAGAGTTGGTAAAAATTTCATGGAAGCCAAGTCCGGTCAAATAATTAGCAACTTTTTCTTTCCAGGCTTCGGCACCTGTGAGCAAATCATTAGCCGGAGCAAGGGTTATTGTTTGTGGTATTTCTACATGATCGTAGCCATCTATCCGCATTATTTCCTCTACCAGATCGGCAGCGTGGTTAATATCTGTTTTGCTGAATGGGACCGTCACCCATAGTTCATCATTACTGTCTTTTATCAATTCAAACCCAAGGCTTTGCAGGATATTTTTTACCGTATCGGGGTGGTAATTTTTACCACTTAGTTTTTTTAAATACTGGTATTTTATCGGGAGTTCTTTTTTTACGGCTTTCTGCGGGTAGACATCAACAAGATCACCGGTAATTTCACCGCCGGCTATTTCTTTCATTAACAAAGCAGCCCGTTTTAGCACATTCACCGTATTGCTAATATCAACGCCTTTTTCAAATCGGGTAGCGGCATCGGTACGTAGCCCGAGCCGTAATGATGTTCGCCGTATACTTACCGGGTTGAACCACGCACTTTCTAAAAAAACAGAAGTAGTAAATTCAGTAACGCTGCTGTTTTTTCCACCAAAAACACCTGCTATACACATCGGCGCACCGGCACTGCAAATCATTATATCTTCTGCACTCAATTTTCTTTCCTTTTCATCCAGCGTTGTAAATATTGTTCCTTTCGGCAGGCATTTTACAATCACTTTATTGCCGGTAATAGCAGTTGCATCAAATGCATGTAGCGGTTGCCCGCTTTCGTGCAGGATAAAATTGGTTACATCTACAATATTATTAATAGGCCGCTGGCCAATAGCTTTTAGCTTATCCTGCAACCACTTAGGGCTTGGCTTTACCTGTACCCCTTTTATTGTAATACCAGCGTATCGTTTACATCCTGCTGTATCTTCAATTACCACCTCTATTTTATCAGCACCGGCAGGTTTGTCTGCTTTAAAATTGTTTTGGTAAGGCAGTTTGGGCGTTGCCTTTTTCATGTGCATCGAAAACCAGGCACATACGTCCTTTGCCGTACCAATATGGCTCATGGCATCCATCCGGTTGGGTGTAAGTCCTATTTCATAAATACAATCTGTATAAGGCTTAAAGTAATCAGCCGCAGCGGTACCAACAGCAGCGTTACTATCCAGTACCATAATACCAGCATGGCTTTCGCCCAGGCCAATTTCGTCTTCGGCGCAAATCATGCCCTGGCTCTGTACACCCCGGATTTTTGCATCTTTAATAGTAAAAGGTTCACCCTTAGTTGGATAAATAGTGGTACCGGGCACAGCCACCACCACTTTTTGTCCGGTAGCTACGTTAGCGGCGCCACAAACAATCTGCAAAACTTCCCTACCTACTGCTACCTTGGTCAGACTAAGTTTATCGGCATCGGGGTGCTTGCCACATTCTGTTATTTCCCCAATAATTAGCCCCTTAAGGCTGCCTTTTACAGCTTCGTATTTTTCCAGGCTCTCTACTTCCAGCCCTAGTGACGTTAATATTTTAGACAGCTTTTCCGGTTCTGTTTTGTCCGGTAAGTACTCGCTTAGCCAATTATAACTGATTGTCATTCCGTAATTTTTGCCCGTGTTTGTGAAGCCGGTAAAAGTATCCCATTTCACAAAAAAAAGGTGCAAAAGTTAGAAGAACAGGATTTAGGTTATTTGAACCACGTAGACACATAGGGCACATAGAATACAATGCCGTGCAGTTTAGTATGAAAAAAAGGTACAGGCAATTCAGAATCTGACATTATTGGGTTTAAGAAGTTATGTAAATTGTATTTCTGTATTCCTTATGTGCCCTCTGTGCCTATGTGGTTCAAAATGTATTTCAAAGTATTGCAATTTTCTGCCGGAAATAAATAACCCTTTCAGAAACAACCCGCTATATAAACAGACAGCAGAAGAATAAAAAATGGGGATAAATTTTAATCTCAATTTACTGGTTTGCAGGTTGGATTCCATCTATCTTCGGAACCCTGTTATGTTTTTTTACCTTAAAGCCTGCTTATTGTTAAAAGCTGGTTTACAACAAAAACTAACCTTCATAACGGTAATTTTAAATGGAAAAAATAACGACCGGTAAGGATCGGAAAATGACCAGGCGCAAAGCTGCACCCGATTTCAGCTCCATGGTATATGGTAAAATACCGCCGCAGGCTAAAGACCTGGAAGAAGCCGTGCTGGGTGCCATTATGTTGGAAAAAAGTGCTTTTGATACCGTTGTGGAAATCCTGAAACCTGAGTGTTTTTATGTAGAAGCCCACCAGTTGATTTTTGAAGCCATGCAGGGACTGCAAACGAAAAGTCTGCCGATTGATATATTAACGGTGGTGGAAGAACTGCGTTTCCGGGAAAAACTGGATGTGGTAGGTGGGCCCTATTATATTACCAAACTTACAAACGTAGTAGTAAGCAGTGCCAATATTGAAGCCCATGCCCGTATTGTGCTTCAAAAATTTATTCAACGGGAACTTATCCGTATTAGTGGCGAAACCATTGCCGATGCGTATGAGGACAGTACAGATGTGTTCGACCTGCTGGACGAAGCCGAAAGCCGCCTGTTTGAAATTACTAATAACCACCTGAAAAAGAATTTTGACGAATTACCTACGGTATTGGCCAAAACCTATAGCCGTATTGAAGAACTCAGAAATAAAAAAGAGGACATCACCGGTTGCCACAGTGGTTTCCCTTCGCTTGACCTGGTAACAAACGGCTGGCAGCCAACAGACTTAATAATATTGGCTGCACGCCCGGCAGTAGGTAAAACTGCCTTTGCACTAAACCTTGCCCGTAATTGCGCCATGCATCCTGATGTTTCCAAAAGAAGAGGTGTTGGATTTTTTAGTTTGGAAATGGGCGCCAGCCAGTTGGTACAGCGTATTTTAAGTGCGCAAAGCGAAATACCCATGGAGAAAATTGCCCGTGGCCGCCTGGAAGATTATGAGATGAAGCAATTATTGACCAAAGGTTTGCAACCCCTGGAAAGCGCCCCTATCTATATTGATGATAGTGCTGCGCTTAATGTGTTTGAGTTACGGGCAAAGTGCCGCCGCATGGTAAATAAATATGGAGTTGGCCTGGTGATTATTGACTACCTGCAACTGATGAGCGGCAGCAGTGACCGGAACACAAACCGGGAACAGGAAATTAGTAGTATTAGCCGGTCGCTGAAGCAACTGGCGAAGGAATTACAAATCCCGATCATTGCATTAAGCCAGTTAAGCCGTGCCGTTGAAAGCCGTAAGGAAGGAAACAAGATGCCGCAGTTGAGTGATTTGAGGGAAAGTGGAGCAATTGAGCAGGATGCAGACATGGTCATGTTCCTCTATCGCCCTGAATACTATGGTGTTACAGAAAATGAGATGGGGGAAAGTAACCGGGGCGAAACCCATGTAAAAATAGCCAAACACCGTAATGGCAGCCTGGAAACCATTGTACTGCAGGCCCAGTTACATATACAAAAATTTGTCGACTTGTCAGCCACGCAGCAAACCAGTTACAAAGCTGCCTTGCCTACAGGTTCCGGAGCCGGTAAGTTCAGGCCGCTGACGCCCGATGAAACCGGTGCCGATGACAATGCCGGTGGCGGTGCCGGGCTGTACATTCAGCGGGGCAGCAAAATGAATGATGCCAACGAAGATTTTGATACCGGGTTTGCAGAGAATGATGAGGATGCGTTATTTTAAATAAAAGATATAAGTTATGAGATATGAGTTGCTTCTATTTGTAGATCGTTTATTAAACCTTTGCGTTCAAAAAGTACAGCGTGCCTATCTCTCATAACTCATCTCTTATAACTAATATCTTTTAAGTACGTGGACACGCCTACTTTTTATGCACCACAGTTACAGGAAAGTACAAAGCAGTTAATGCTGGATGAAACAGCCAGCCGACATGCTGTGCAGGTGTTGCGGATGCAGGAAGGAGAAACGCTGCAACTAACCAATGGCAAAGGCTGGCTGGCCGAAGCAAAAATTACACAGGCTCATAAAAAAGAAACAGAAGTGACGATTGTTTCCCAAACCTATGTGCCACTATTAGCACCGGCTATTACCATCGCTGTTTCACTGCTAAAAAATGTGGCCCGGCTGGAGTGGCTGCTGGAAAAAGTAACCGAAATAGGCGTGGCTGAAATTGTTCCCCTTATTTGCCACCGCACAGAACGGCAGGCCTTCCGGCACGACCGCATGAATGGGATTGTGGTAAGTGCCATGTTGCAAAGCAAACAAGCCTGGCTGCCTTTACTGCACCACCCTACTCCGTTGGAAAAAGTAATAACTACTGCAACTCAACCAAAAAAGCTGGTGGCGCATTGCATAGAAAAGGCTTTAAAAAAAAGTATTGCTTCGTTTGCATCTGCTGCTGACAGCATTTTACTGATTGGTCCTGAGGGAGATTTTACGCATGATGAAATTGAGACAGCTTTGCAGCGAGGCTTTGTACCTGTTTCGTTGGGAGAGACACGTTTACGAACGGAGACTGCAGCGATGGTTGGGGTGGTAGTGTTGCGGGATGCTTTTATATGAACAATGAATTGCCTCCATCTAAATTGTAATTTCAATTGGAAAATGCATAAAATAATAAAAGTTGCCAAACTATATTAGCATAACTGCGATACGAAAACCGTTGTGAAGAGTGATGAGAATAAGCAAGTAGAAAACCACTATTTTTAATAATATTGTGCTGCATACAAATAAAACGATATAGAATGCAAAAGGCAATAGCTCTCTTATTTTTTTTATTTGTTGCAAGGCTATCCTTTAGCCAGAATTCTGACACTAACCCGATACCTGTAAAGTATAACAATCATTACTTTATTCCAACAAACGATATTTTAACAGACGCTTTATCTAACAAAAAAATTATCGCTGTTGGAGAAGCAACGCATGGCAGTAGGGAATTCATTGAAGTTAGGCGAGCAATGTTTTTTTATTTGTTCCGTAACTTGGGGTATAAACATATGCTCCTTGAAATACCTCAAAGTGTCGGTTTAGAGTTAAACGAATTTATTAATGGACGCAGAACGTTTACATATATAGATTCGATTTTAAAACCAGCTAAAATTATTTATTCTGAAGATTTCTTTTCGTTATTAAATGAATGTAAAAAATATAACTTGACACATGAAAATACTGATAAAATTTACATTGGCGGCTTTGACATTGATCAATATTTTGATTTAACTATTAACAGTATTAAAAAATTATTGCTGCCTTTTGAAAATAATAATCTTTATGTAATAGACTCTTTGATTAACAGTATTCCCAGCTCGCATGATTTGGCTTTTAAAAACGAGAAAGAATATGCTAATAAAAATGTACAAAATTCAATATTAAACTTAAGACAGCACTTGTTTTCAATAAAAAAGGGTGTATCAGATACAACTTTCAAAAACCTTGAACTTTGTTTGAAACAACTATACGATTCATACGAATACTGGAATATAAATTCTAACCAAAAACAAGAATTCCGTGACAAAACAATGGCTGAAAATATTCAAAATATGATGAAGTTGCTGAATTTTGAGAAGGTTTTTATTTGGGCTCACAATAATCATGTACGAAACAATGATTATGGAATTATCCGAATTGGCGGGTACTTAAAAAAAGATGTAGGAGATAAATATTTATCTATTGCGACCGTATTTAAAGAAGGAAGTTATAGAGTTTTTTATAAAGGTAAACTATCCATTATGAATTTGGCAGCTTCAACGTGCGGAGAACTTGCAGATTATTTCAGTACATTCAATGATGATTATCTATTGTTCCAGTCAAAATATTTGCCACATGAACTATCTAATAAAAAAGTATATATTCATGACGTAGGAATTTTACAGACATTTGATAGTCCTAAAGCAAATCAATATCGATTAATTGCAAAAAGTGATTTTGACATGTACATATATATTAAAGATATTCACAGTTTAATTTTGCCTGAATAGCGAAATCTATGTACACCATAACTATCATCAATAGCGGAGTTGACAATTGTATACTCCAGCCATTGATCAGTCTTTTCTAGTGAGGTTCGGTGCCTGACGAATAAACCCAGACATTTGTGAGTATAATTTTCTTTAGCAAAAAGCCAGGTAGCGGTTGGAGCGGAAGGATTTAAACTCACCAGGCAGTAACAATACGGATCTTTACTAAAACCCTCATATGCTCACCATCCTCCGAATGAATTCCGACAACCCGGATTTTATCTATCTCGTAAAATACCTCGATGCTGATTTAGCCGTAAGAGATGGAGCTGACCATGCCTTTTATAATCAATTTAATAAAATTGATACAATTAAACATGCAGTTATTGCCTATGAAAATGATACTCCAATAGGTTGCGGGGCTATCAAAGAATTTACACCCAATGCGATGGAGGTGAAGCGAATGTACACCTTGCCGGAAGGCAGAGGAAAGGGGATTGCCACACAAATGTTGAAGGAATTAGAGAAATGGGCAGCCGAACTGGGCTACGAAAACTGCGTGTTGGAAACCGGAAAAAAACAACATGAGGCCATTGCCTTGTATGAAAAGAATGAGTACCAACGCATTCCAAATTACGGGCAGTATGCCGGTGTTGAAAACAGCGTTTGTTTCGAAAAAATTTTGAAATAAAAAATGGCTATCACTACGCAGTAGCGATAAAAGCCTTAGCATATAAGTGTTCTAAATTTGTTGAAAGCCTGATTTCATTACGGTTCTCTGTAGGATACGCCTTATGGCGTGTTCTGAAATGGCAGAAAGGTTGATTTTATGATAAATCGTACGTCCCCGCTGAATGGCCGCACGGCACGGTCCTACAAAAACTATAGTAAAAACAGGTTTTCCGGCAAGTTTCAAACACTTATGGGCTGATGCTTTCATATTAGCCGCCACCATTTTTAGTTTGGTTCTGAATACAGTTTAATACTGCGGTTTTTCTATTACCGATGGTTGCTTAATTTTATCCTCTGCCTTTGGTCCCCGCAGTTTCACGGCATTTTGCTTTTGCCTTTTGCTCATTTTTAAATTCAATAATTCCACACCAAAGCTAAATGCCATGGCTACGTAGATGTAAGCTTTGTTGATATGGCTATCGTGTATCGGTTCCAACCCTTCGAAGAAAAGGCTAAAACCTACCATAATTAAAAAGGAAAGTGCCAGCATTTTAAACGTAGGATGCTTCTCGATGAATTTAGAAATAGCATCTGCAAAAAAGAACATGATGACCATCGCAATCATTACCGCTACAATCATTACCGGTACATGCTTAGCCATACCAATAGCGGTAATAATGCTATCAAACGAAAACACCATATCCACCAACACTATCTGCGACATGATGGCGAAGAAGCTCGTAGTCCGTGAGCTTTTGCCCCCGGCAGCTACTTCCTCATCGCCTTCCAGTTTATGGTGAATTTCCTTTACCGTTTTATAAATGAGGAACAATCCTCCTGCCAGCATAATCAGGTTTCGCAAATTGAAACCATAGTGCTGGCCGAAAATATTAATCGGTAGTATTTCTTTATTGCCATTGGTTACCAGCCAGCCTAAACCAACAAGCAATCCACTGCGTACGATGATACCCAAAATCACCCACAGCCGACGGGCTTTTTTGGTCTGGTCTTCGGGTAGCCTGCCCAATAAAATGGATACGAAAATAACGTTATCAATGCCCAGCACAATTTCCAGCAGGGTAAGTGTTATCAGGCTTACCAGTGCATCCAGTGTAAAAAGTCCTTCCCACATATCCTGTTAAAATAATAAGTTGCAAATATGCCTCAAACTTCGGTAACAGCGTGTACGTGCATCCGGACAAGTTGTTTGAATGCCGCAAAATCTTCATTCGCAAAAAAAGAATAATGAAACATGCTGAAAGACTGGTTTTGCTGGTATAGCAGCACCAGGTCTTTACTAATAATGGCTTTTATAAATGCCGGCCACTGGTGCTGAAAAGTAGCATCACTCAGGTGAGTAATTAGTTCATCTTCATTGGCCTCCATCTCAAATACCGTATTATTACCCAGTCCTTTAATCAGTTGTTTGCCGGTATGCTCCCGGCGGTAGTTCATCCAAAAATAATACCCTACAGACATGGCGATGTACAAAATTCCCAGCCAGCCGCTTTGGCCAAAAACCGGTTTTTGTAATTCTTTTATAATCAGGTATATAGCTACAATCATCAGGATGGCAGGAACCATTAATACGGCGTACCGTTGCCTGGGTGGTGCATAGCGGTAATGCAGCCGCAGGCTTTGGTTTACAATATCTTCGGTAAGAGCTATGTTTATTTGCATAATGTAAGTACGAAAACCGTTTAAAGTTCAAGGTTTAAGGTTCAAAGTTCTTAGATACATCCGTTCTCATTTTCTGCGGCTTTGTTCCGTTTCTATACTACTGTTATTAATTATAAATGCGAATCAAGGGTTGGCACTGTTATCAAGAGCATTTTACCATACGTAGTTTTTAGTTGTATTTGTTGGGCATCGCTCAACCCTGTTGGTAGATGAAGTGATACAAATTAGCGTAGTTGTTGGGCAGCGCCCAACCCTAATAATAGATGAGAACACTGTAGGGATTGGGCCATGCCCAATAATACATCGACATTGCTTGTTAATGCTATCAACAGAATTGGGCTATGCCCAATAATACCTACGAATGTCAACTCTTGATTCGAATTATAAGTTTTTAGTTATTTCCTGAACTATCCCCGGCCCTTGGTATATAAAACCAGTCCAAACCTGAATAAGAGAAGCACCAGCCTTCTATTTTTTCCTGTGCATCTGCAGCAGTAAAAATGCCGCCTGAACCAATGATGGGTACTTTACCGGCTGTTTTTTGGAAAATATACCGGATCAGTTCTGTGCTGCGTTCTTTCAATGGCTGTCCGCTCAGGCCTCCTGCTCCTATTTTTTCCGCTTTGGTTTTGGATTCGTTGCTTAGCTTTTCCCGGCTGATAGTGGTATTGCTTATCACCAATCCATCCAGTCCAATTTCCAGCGATAAATCAATTACATCATCCACTTGCGTAGCGGTAAGGTCGGGAGCAATTTTAAGTAATACGGGTCGCTGTACCGGCTGCTGCGTGTTCAGTTGCTGCAGGTGCGTTAGTATTTTTCGCAGCGATTCCTTTTCCTGTAATTCCCGCAGGCCGGGTGTATTGGGACTGCTTACGTTCACCACAAAATAATCCACATAAGGCGTTAATGCCAGGAAACATTTTTCATAATCCTGCCAGGCATCCTCATTTGGGGTTGCTTTGTTTTTACCAATGTTTCCACCAATAATCAACCGGCTATGGACAACGGACGACAGACGATGGACCACGGACTCCTGCTGACTGACGACTGCCAACTGAGGACTGCGGACTGCTGGCCGCTCACCGCCAACTGTTGACTGCTGACTGCCGACTAACGACCGCCATCTTTTTAACCTTTCCGCCACGGCTTCTACCCCATCGTTATTAAATCCCATCCGGTTAATCAGTGCTTTATCTTTCGCCAGCCTGAATAGCCGTGGCTTGTCATTACCGGCTTGTGGCAGCGGCGTTACGGTTCCGATTTCAACAAAGCCAAATCCTAAGGCCTGTAAAGAAAGCAGGTATTTTGCGTTTTTATCGAAGCCTGCTGCCAGGCCAACCGGGTTTTTGAAATGCAATCCGAACCGTTCCTGTGGTAAGGATTTAGGCTGATAGATGCTGGTAATGATTCTTCGGATGAATGCAATACGGCATAAGGCCTGTAAGCCGTTCATGGAAAAATAATGGACAGCTTCCGGATCAAACCAAAACAACAGGCGGCGAAGCAGTGGATACATAAGGTGGCGAATATAACAGGGATATGGTCTTGAACTGGGATTTTTGGGATGGGTGGGATAAGAATGGGATGAATACAAATCTGTAGAGACGCAAGGCTTGCGTCTCCATCTTTGTAAGAATATCTGATAGCATATCTATTGTTTTAGTGCTAAATAACAATTTTAAACCGTGTTTTTATTCAGATGATAAAATCACAGAACTTTGAACATTGAACTTTTAAACTTTTAACTTTCGTATGACCGAAGCATATATCGTAGCCGGCTACCGCACAGCCGTGGGTAAAAGCAAAAAGGGCGGATTCCGTTTTACCCGGCCCGATGATTTGGCAGTAGACGTAATTAAAGGGTTGATGGCCAGCGTACCACAACTGGAGCCGGATACCGTGGATGATTGTATCGTGGGCAATGCGGTACCGGAAGCGGAGCAGGGCCTGCAAATTGGCCGCATTATTAGCTGCCGTGCATTAGGTATTAGCGTACCCGGCATGACGGTGAACCGCTACTGTGCCAGTGGCCTGGAAACCATTGCCATTGCCACTGCTAAAATACGTACCGGCCAGGCCCATTGCATTGTAGCCGGTGGTGTGGAAAGCATGAGCCTGGTACCCGCAGCCGGATGGAAAACGGTTCCCAATTTCTCCGTTGCCGCTACTGACCCGGATTATTATTTAAGCATGGGCCTTACCGCCGAAGCAGTAGCACAGGAATATAAAGTAAGCCGCCAGCAGCAGGATGAATTTTCCTATCATAGCCATCAGAAAGCAATTACCGCTATTGAAAACGGCTACTTTAAAAAAGGCATTTTGCCTGTGGAAGTAGAAGAAGTGTATTTGAATGAAAAAGGGAAACGGGCGGTAAAAAAAAATACCATTGATACGGACGAAGGCCCACGTAAAGATACCAGCATAGATGCATTAGGCAAACTGAAACCAGTTTTTGCTGCCGGCGGAACGGTTACTGCCGGTAATGCTTCGCAAACCAGTGACGGAGCTGCTTTTGTGCTGGTAATGAGCGAACAAAAAATGAAGGAATTGGGCTTGCAACCACTGGCCCGGCTGGCCTGGAGTACCTGTGCCGGTGTACCGCCCCGCATTATGGGTATGGGCCCTATGGCAGCTATTCCCAAAGTGTTGAAGTTGGCGGGTATGAATCAGCAGGACATTGATCTGATAGAGATGAACGAAGCCTTTGCCTCTCAAAGCATTGCCATCATCCGGGAATTAGGACTTGATCCCGAAAAAGTAAATATAAACGGTGGCGCTATCGCATTAGGCCACCCGCTTGGCTGTACCGGTGCCAAACTGAGCATTCAGCTAATAAATGACATGCAGCGCCTGAACAAAAAATACGGAATGGTAACGGCCTGTGTTGGCGGTGGGCAGGGAATAGCCGGTATCATTGAAAATCTGCAATAATTAAACTCAGGGTTGAAACGTTATGCCTCAATAGCTCAGTCCGCTGCGTTGGATTAAGCTATTGAGGCATTGTCCGTTTGAATAGTCGCTACTTGATACATTGTGCAAACAGGTGCACTTTTACCTTACTGTTATTCTTGTAAGTAAGCATGGTATGTGTGGCGGATATAAAACCACTTACCAGTGTAATAATTCCCCTGAACGGATGAGATAGTGTAAGGCCTTTGTGACTTATGCTGTGTACAGCCGTATCCGGAACAGCGTAATACACATTCACTTCAGAAAAATATTTTTTTAAGATCGATTCCAGTTGCGCCTTTGTATAATGGCGTAAATGGTCGGGATTATCAATCACGGTAAGTTGTTCGCCATTTGGTGTGGAAAGTATAAGAAAACCACCCGGCTTTAGCACACGGGCAATATTTTTTACAAACAATTCGTCTTCCGGAACATGCTCAATTACCTCAATGGTTATCACACCGTCAAAGCTGTCAGGCTGCAGGCTGGTCTTTGTCATATCATCATACACCACCTCTTTTACGTTATCTCTTTTTTTTAATGCTGTGGCAATTTCGTCCGTAAAGCCGAGAGTGAGTTGCTCCTGTACCTCCGATTGCCGTGGTATGTCGGAGATAGTAAGTGCAATGGGTAAAAAGACAGTATAAGGGCTTTTTCGGCCGCCCACATCTAATATCTGCGGCCTGAAATTATACCTGCGAATATTTTGTTTTAAAAAGGAACGGGCTATATGGTAGATACCGGCACACCGGCAGTAGAAAGCGTAAAATAAATTTTTCATGAATGGTTGGAATGGTACCAATGCTTACAATATTAAAATTATATATTTCAGTATAGAACGGTTCAGGCTTTGTGTTCGTGGGACAATAGCGAACCTTCAGTCGAATATATTACAAAAGCTTAATTAAAAGGCCTTAGATGAGTTTTATCCTCAGCTGCCATGACACAAAACCACCTGTTGGCGGCTGGCATGCTCAATCTCAGCAATTAGTCTATTTTCATTCTTTTTATTTCGTCCCATCGAAACAACAGAACTTCTTTTGTCGGGGTCACAAATACTATTCACTAAGACTCTGTCTTTGTCGAATAAAATTGTTACTTGTTCTCCCCAACTACCTGAAAAGAAAGATGGATGCGTTTTGGCAATTATGCATCTGTCTTCAATTGGATCTATATACCATCTGAGGTCTCTACCAACCTTTTCTACAATATTAAGTAACGCTTGTCTTGATAAAGATGTGAAAACCTGTTTGAATTTTAATCTGTCGGACTGTATTTTATAAAATATCAGTGTGAGGAATGTTGGAATAATCAATAAGAAAAAATCACTTGTTTTTGCTGCCTGTTTTGTACCGTTAAATATGCCTTTCAAATAAAAGAACAGGGAAAGCAACGGAATAAAAAGAAGGAAAACAACAATTCCATAATGAGCTAATTTGTCCCAAAATGATAGCTGCAATTTGGTGGTTTTTATAGAAAGTTCTATTTGTTGTTTAGTCATTTTCTATTCTGTCTATACATGCAAGTCTCAAAATATGCTTGCCTCACACTGGCGCAGGGCTCCCGCCCTGTGCCCCATTGTTATTTTTCTACAACTAACATGAATAGCGAAGATAAGTAACCGTAGTGCACAACTTGTCCCGGATCCCAAGTCGGGAGGTCTGGAGACCTGCGCAAGAAGTGTATTAAAAGTACATATTTCGATATAAAACAAAGACAGGGGAAGTTACTGGCGCTAAACCCTTTTTGCTAATCAGCCATTTCCACATCTTTAAAAAATTTTTGCCTCGGTGTCAGCCAAAAAACCGGTCGGGTACATATCTCCAAAAACAGGGCATCACTCTTTCCGTCGCCAAAATGATTGGTAATTTCGGAACGCTGGTGGCTGGCGGCCATTTCAATCGCATGCAGCACTTCGTCTTTTGCGTAGCCGCAATTAATAATTTCGTTGTTCATAGCCCGGTTATTTTGCCGGGTGCCAATATTTACACTGGGCAAATTGTAATAAGGCGCTTCCCGGATGCCGGCGCTGGAATTGCCAACCAACAATTGCGCATTTTTTAGCAGCACTAAAAAATATTCGAACCGGAGCGATGGAAAAATGCGAAACCGGGGATGCTCCTGCAACCGTTTGTAAGCCCTTAAAATGTCGGTGCTGCCCAGGTCGTTATTTGGGAAAATGACAATATAATTCAATCCGCTTTCTATTAATGCCACTACCATATTGGCTGCATATTCTTCCATCTTTTCCGCTTCCGTCGTTACGGGGTGAAACATCACTACTCCATACATTTCAAAGTCAATTTCGTAGTAAGCTTTTACATCAGATAACGCCGGTAAATTGTTGCTGAACATAATGTCCACATCCGGTGAACCGATGACGAAAATATGATCCCCTTCCTCACCCATTTGCAGGAGACGGCGGCGGGCCGTTTCGTTGCTTACAAAATGAATATGACTCATTTTGCTTACACTGTGGCGAATCAGTTCATCAATCGTTCCACTTACTTCGCCCCCTTCAATATGGGCTACCAGAATATTATTGAGCGACCCGACAATAGCACCTGCCAGCGCTTCCACCCTATCGCCATGCACCACTATTATCTGCGGCGGAAACTCCTTGATGTAGTTGCTGAGGCCTTCAATGGTTTTAGCCAGTGTAAGATCCATCGTAGTTTCGGAAGTAAAGTTGATGTAAGAATAAATATGGCCATAACCACAGTTGCGGATTTCATTGAGGGTGTAGCCGTATTTGTTGTGCAGGTGCATGCCGGTAACAAAGATGTGTACATCGAACAGCGGATGCTGATGCGTAATTTCAATCAGTGATTTGATCTTGCCAAAATCCGCACGGGTACCCGAAATAAACAGCATTTGTTTTTTATCGGTAGCTGCAACAGGTGGTAAATTCATAGTCATCATGGACTGCAAAGAAAGGCTTTCGGCTTATATTGCACCAGGCCCCTTCCTAAATTTTACCGAAGGAGCGTGTAGGCAAAATATGGTTACCGTAAAACCGGGTTTTGCAGCAACGGTACTTTTTCCAAACGTTCCTCTTTTTCTTTTAAAAAGGTATCAATCAGGCCGTCAGTAAACCGCTGGTATACCTGCGCAAGGGCTTCGGATGAAAAGTCTTTTTGTTGGTAAAGACGGTTACCGGCCTCCTTTTCAGGCTGTGGCAGTTTTTTCAGTCTGTCAAAATGTATAACCAACCGGGCCAGGGTTTCGGTCGTTTCTTTTGCCAGCCGGTTGCCGATAGCGGATGGTGTGTCGCCCCAGGTTATAACAGGCCTTATCTGGTGAATGATTTCGCCGGGATCGATTCCTGAATTGATTAACACAAAAGTAGCGCCTACATATTCCGGTTCTGTATTCACTAATGGCTGGTAGTTTGTGGCGGCGCCTTGGTAGAAAGGCAATAAACCCAGGTGTACATGAATCAATCGTTCTTTAAAACCGGAGAGCAGCGGATATTTAATAATGGAACTATCATAAGTGATAACAAGATCAGCCTTCAGGGCTGCTATTTCTTCGTAAAAAGCATGGTTATTCATGCTGCCCCTCTCAATGACTTTAGGCATGGAGCGGTCGGGCACGGAGGCAATATACAAATCAAAAAAATCGTGTTCACTTTGTTTGCGGGCCGCCAGGTGCCGGGCAACAAGAGTTTCCTCCTTACCGATATCCGTTACGAAATTGGGCAGATCTTCCGAGGTTTCCAGGTAGCTGCGTAAAACGCTGATACCAGGATAGTTTGCCAGGTACTTCCGGAAAAAGGTATGGCGAATATTCGTACCGGTAAGGAGGACAATTCGTTTGGATAGCGGCGGAATGGTAGCCATTCTGTTATTTAATTTTAAAGTTGCCAACTTGTTGCTTGAGTTTCAAATTAGCTGTAAGGCTGTCAAGGTTTGTAAACGTTGCCAACATCACTGTAAACGTTGCCAACTTTTGAAAAGTTGGCAACCTTACCTTACATCTTTCCATTGCAATTGTACACGGTCTTCAATATTGCCTACTGCTTTTTTCCCTAAAATTTCTTCAAAGTGTTCTGCTAAGATTCCACCTTTTCCAGGGCGTTTTACCCAAATATTTTCTTTCGTAAATGTATCCCCTTCCTTTACAGGCTGTATGGTACAGACTGTAGCATATGCAAAATCAATTGTTACCTGTTCTTCTGCCGCCGGTTCTTTTTTACCCCCTAGCATTACGTGCACCATCTTACTGCCTTCGATTAATTCTTTGCAGGTTTGTTCGTCCATGCTACACACAATATCGGGCCCGGTGCGGCCCATGTAGTCGGTAAAATGGCGCTCTAATATGGAGGCGCCTAAAGCTACAGCAGCAAGGCAGGCATGATTAGACAACGTATGATCGCTCAGGCCATAAGGTACACCCGGAAAATGTTGCGCCATTTCTGTCATGGCGCCCAGCCGTACCAGATGATTGGGTGTAGGGTACAAATTAGTGGTATGCAGCAACGCATAAGGCACACCCCATTTTTCAAAAACGGCTACTGCTTTGGCAATGCTATCAATAGTATTCATGCCGGTGCTCAGGATAATGGGCTTACCAAACGAAGCAATATGATGGAGTAATGGATAGTTATTGCATTCGCCACTGCCAATTTTATAAGCAGGTACATTCCAACTGTGGAGGCGGTCGGCAGCGGCCCGGCTAAAAGGGGTACTGATAAAAATAGCGCCTTTGCTTTCAACATGCTGCTTCATCCTGAGTTCATCTTCCTCACTCAGGGCACAGCGCCGCATAATTTCGTAAATAGAGACATCGGCATTGCCTGGCACTACTTTTTTGGCAGCATCGCTCATTTCATCTTCCACAATATGCGTCTGGTGCTTAATGATTTCGGCACCGGCCCGCACGGCACTATTCACCATCTCAATAGCAGTTTGCAGGTTGCCTTCGTGGTTAATGCCAATTTCAGCAATTACCACGGGTGGGTAGTCCGGGCCTATACGGCGGCCATTAATTTCGATGTAATTCATTTTTCCTCACCCCTCATTCCCCTCTCCACAAGTGGAGAAGGGGATACCCCTGTGCAACTGCGTGAATCAATTGCAAGAGCTATTTTATAACTTCGGAGTGTATTGAAGTTTTTAAGTTAATAAATTGAATTTCTAATGATAGGTTTCATAACGTAGTTAAAAATTGCAGTGTGACAGTCGCCCATAGAACCGGAAAGTACAAGTGAGTGACACAACGAGGATGCCTTGTAAAATACCGCTGCTGGTTTCATAATAATTACTTAGAACCTGGTAACCCGTGATGAGTTACAAGGCAAATTGAGATTGTAAACCACTCATATCTTATCTCTCATAACTCATCTCTTCTTCTAAATCTACCAGATCGTCCAACCGCCGTCTACTACTAAGTTATGGCCAATCATGTGGCTGCTGGCTTCGGAAGCCAGGTAGGCAATGGCACCCCGCAGTTCGCTTTTATCACTCATGCGGCCAATGGGATTGAGTTGTCCAAACCGGCTGGTAAAAATTTCATTATGCCCGTTGAAGATACCACCCGGCGTAATGGAATTTACCCGAACACCTTTGGCTGCCCATAATGCCGCCAGGTAACGGGTAAGCGTAATAACAGCACCTTTACTTACGGAATAAGCAACCGGCTGGCTAATACCGGTATCGGGGTAAATGTTGTGATTGGGACTGACCACACCGTACAGGGAGGCAAAATTGATGATGCTGCCATTACCCTGTGCCAACATTTCATTTCCGATTATCTGGCAGCCTAAAAAAGTGCCGGTCAGGTTCACGTTGATAATATTGTTCCAGTCTTCCAACGGAAAGTTTTCAAAAGTCCGGGAAAAGTTAGGGGTCTGACTTTGGTTGGTAAAGCCTGCGTTGTTTAGCAAAACGTCGATGTGACCAAACTTTTCGAGAACAGTATCCCGTAATGCTTCCCAGCTTTCCTTTCGGGTAACGTCGCAGGTAATGGCTAAGCCCTTCTCTTCGCTACCAGTTTTGAGTTCTGCTACCCGTTCCTCCATTTTTTCTTTGTTATACAAATCGGCCAGCACCACAATAGCACCAAAATCGGCCAGGGCCTTCATGTGTTCGTAGGCTAGCAGGCCGCTGCCCCCGGTAACAATGGCTACCCGGCCCGTCAGGTCAAACAGTTGTCGGGTGTTCTCGATGTTCATGTTGCATGATAAATTCAATTAATTTAAAATCAAAGGCACTGTCAATATCCACAGCCCGTTCCCGTGGAATGGGATAGATAGTAAAGGGAGCAGATGCCCAATGGTCGTATTTAAAAAGGGCCTCCCGCCGCATGGCATACGCCGCCGGACTCAGGCCATATACTTTTGGTGCATCCTGCCGCCGTACTACTGGTTTTGCCGATGGAATAATTACGCCATAATGGCTACCACCCTTTTGCTCTACCATGTTAAAGTAGGGATTGCGCTCCGGTTCGTAAGCGGTAATGGCAATATCGGTATCACTATTTTCCAAAGCGGCTAAGCAGTTGTCAATATCCTGCGGGCTGCGGAGTGGGGTACCAATATCCAGATCTACTAATACATCTATTTTTTGCTGAATAATAACTTCGTATGCCTCCACCAAATGTATAAAAACCGGCCATTTACTGGAAGTATCCTGTGCTAATGCCGCAGGACGTAAAAAGGGAACTTCAGCGCCAAGGCTGCGGGCAATGGTGGCTATTTCGTTATCGTCGGTTGAAATAACAATGCGGTCAATACGCCTGCTTTGCTGTGCACATTCGATAGTATATGCAATCAGGGGCCGCCCGTTCAGAAGTTTGATGTTTTTCCGGGGAACGCCTTTCGATCCGCCACGTGCACATATGGAGGCTACGATCATGTTGCTGGTTCAAACTGTTGGATGCGGACAAATGTACGGGTATCGAAACTATGTTTGGCGGCCAGCACCAGTCGTAGCAGGTAAGCACCCATAGCTGCATCCACCTTTCCGTTCTTATTTTCCTGCACACATTCCAGCAGGTATTTCATTTCCTGTACAAAACGGTCGTTGCGTTCAAAATGGTTGTAATCAAAATGTTCAGTTATGCTATTATCTAATGTTGAAACAGTGGCGGTGCGACCTGCATAATCCCAAACAATCATGCCTTTTGCCCCAATGATTTTACAGTTGCGGCTTAGTTTTTTTTGCAGGTAATCCATCCGCAGGGTACCCATAGCGCCGGTTTCAAAATGGAAAAGGATATTGGCTGTGTCTTCGGTTTCAATTTCTAAAGGGCTCCCTTTCCTATACATGGCAGCTATTTCTGCTACCGGCCCTGCTAATTCCACCAAATAATCAAACTCATGCACCAGGTCGAGCATTACGCCGCCACCCATTTTTTTGGAAGCACTCATCCCCTGCCGGTAATCTTCGTGTGGCCGCCAGTCGGGCAGGTACTGGCCTGCTTCGGCATGGATGGAAACAATTTTTCCAATGGTACTGTTCTTTAACCATTCCTGCACCTGTATAAAGCCGGGATCAAAACGAAGGTCGAAGCCAATCGTAGTTTTAATAGGTTGCTTTTCTATTGACGCCAATAATTCAGTTACACCAGCCCAGGTGTGTGCCAATGGTTTTTCGATAAATAAATAAGGCGTTCCGGCTTTTACGATCACCGTTGCCAGTTCCATATGTAAATAGGTTGGCTGGGAAATAATAACCAGTTGGGGCTGCTGTTGCAGGGCTTCATTTATATCTGTGAAAACCGGTATCTCAGGATGGTCAGGCAGCAGTGTACCGGAAGTCCGGTGGAGTATAATATCCCGTTGGCCAAGTTGTAATAAATTATTAAGATGCCTACTGCCAATAGAGCCAATGCCGCTAATGAGGATTTTCATAGAGAGGGCTGCTTAGGAATGAGGGGTCGTTTTTATTGATTCTCCGGCTCACTCGTACATCAATTATTAATTGCCGGTTGCTTTTGTGCAAGCAATTTTATTGTTGACGCAATCCGGCTGCTGCTGTCAAAAATATCATTCATAATCAGCTTTCGCCATTTTAGCCGGTCGGGTGCCACGGTAGCCGGGTTTTGCAAAGCGTGGATAATAGCAGTGCCAATATCCTTCCGGGTTTTTACCCATACTACTGCATCCAGCCCATCGAGGGTTCTAAAATGCTGCATGCTGAAAATAGTACGTATCCGAAACCAGGGATTCTCAGCATCCTGTTCATAATTCAGGTAAATGGAGGGCTTGTCAAACATAGCGAAATCAACACTCATGGTGCTGCCCACGTTTACCACCAGGTGACAATGATAGCACAGGTTCACCAGTAATTCATTATCTGCCGGCGTTGGAAAAACGGTTGTCCAGTTGGCCGCATCCGGTGTTACCCAAAGCGGCCTGGCATAGGTAAGCCAGGGGTAGCCAGCGCCAATTACCTGTTCGTGCCTGCCGGAAAAATCAACCGGTGCAGGCCTTACAATCAGGTGCGGTCTTTCCGAATCCGGCATCGCAATAAAAGCCTCAATCAGGTCTTTCAGGTACAAGTGGTCATTCGGTAATGACAGATCGCTACCCGAAAAGCAAACCAGCTTTTTACCTGCAGGTAACTGCAATTTTTGTAAAAAGGTTTCCAACGGCCAGATGGCTTCCGGTTTGCGGTATTCTTCAAACTGAGGCGTACCAGTAATGTGTACATTGGCCGCAGGTACTAACGGATAGTACATTCGCATTTCGTCGAACATATAATCCGACCATACAAAATAATGGTTGGAGCGGGTAGCATTACGGCTTTTCGGCAGATTATCCCAGGAGTAAATAACGCTGACTGTCGGAATATGTAGCTGATTGGCGACTGCCATTACATAGGCCCCTTCAACGGCCCGCTGGTGCGTACTAAAAACAAGGTCTGGTTTCAGGCCTTCCAATATTTGCCGGCAGGCTATTCCCATCCTGCTTTTTACCAGCCGTTTATCATGATACCGTTCCAGTTTTTCAATGCGGCCTGCCGACCTGCCTGCTATAGAACCTGCTACATTAATAACCTGGTAGATGATTTTCCGGACACCGCTCAATTTCCAAAGTTTTGGCAGGCTATACAGGATGGCCGGGTTTTTTACCACACGGCTGTTATGGTTTAACTGAGCAAACACAATCAAATCCCTGAACAAGCCGTCTTTTTTAGAGATAGGCAATGCAGGAATATTGATGAAATTAATTTCCCGGTTATGGATTTTATTGACCTCTGCTAGTGCTTCCGGAGGCAGGCTATGCATTACCGTAATCTGGTGCCCGGCAAAATACCGGAGTACATCCGAAAAAAGATAGTTTCGGATACCCGTACCATCCGGAACTACAAAAACGATGTGCATAGATTAGGAAACAGTTGTCAGTTATAGAGTTGTCAGTTGATAGAAATATACCAGCAGAAAGCTAATTACTTGTTACGGATAAGTAATGCTGCGGGTAGGAATTTATGGTTCGTCCAGCCCGTATTACTGTTCCGGAGAAATATACTTTTTTTCTTTTTAAATTGTGCTGTTTTTTTACCCCAGCGGGGTAACCTATCTGTAGGAATATTCCATTTGTCAAAGTTTTCTGCTCCGGATGGAGCAGCCCTCATCTATCGCAATTGATAACCATTGCAGGGTTGCTCCGTCCGGAGCAAAGCCTAATCTAAAAAGCCTGTATTTCTACAGATAGGCTGCCTCGCTGAGGCAGAAAACCGTAATGAAGTATTCTTTTGAACAATATTGGTGTCTCACGAATCGGTGCCCGATTAAACATATAAAATTGAAATTAAAACAAAAATCAAATTGAAAATTTGTAAGCAAGAACTAAAGTGCATCCATAAAAATAGCCAAAGTTTCAAGATTCAGCCCTACTTGAAGTAATACCAATATCTGCATTAGTATTTACCCAATCTTTAAACTTTGCTTTTATCTTATCCAGCCCGAGTTGCCCGGGATTTTTAATAAAGTCAACAACGCTTCCTTTTTTAATAAACAGGGTTTCTCCCCAACCTCCATAATAGAAATCTTTTTTATTTTCTCCTTGTTTATTAAGCCACGCTACAACATATTCTTTTGTTTGGTCGGAACAATCAATTTTAAATGCAGGTATTGCTTTTTTATCAAGTTCATTAAATGCCTTAATAACTTTATTACGTGACACCATTTCCGGTCCAGACCAATCAACAAGCAAATAGACTATTGCTTTGTCGAGTTTGAGAATGTCCAAAAAGCTTTGTTGTGTCGGCAAGTCTATAAGTCCACTTGTTTTCTCCAAATTGTTTAGCAGGTCAGGTGTAATAGTAACTGTGTTATTAGTGTCCATTTTATATTGCTGATAGTCGGTTATTGACTTGGCAAAGGCAGGTAAATAGCATTCCATCAGCCGGATATATTATAAAAGCTTTATTGGAAAACTCCAGTTCAACCTATTCTCGTCAGCCCTGCCTCTACCAAACCGCTTTTGGCTGCACGTGGTTTGCCTTTCATACTTTTCCACTCATGTTCAACTTTTGTCATCAGAAGCGCATTGTCAAACTGAATTGAACCTTTGGGGAAAATTGTCTCATTTTCGTAAAAGCTGGAATGGACACTTTGCACTTTAAGAGGCCGCACTTGCCATGTATAAGCTTGCAATTTCAATCCTTCGTATTTATTATAGTTTGGAGAATAGCCAACTGCTCCCTTTTCAAAAAAGTCTGATACATTTTCCAACGATTCAAAAATGGAATTTGGGTCAAACAGGCTTGTCTCTTTAGCGTCTATGGAAATGCTTGTGCTGTCTGAACTGGTAAAGTCAATATGATAATGACCGTTGCCCTCCTTCACGTTAAACTTAGCTAAATAATGTTTTCCCGGAAATATACGTCCGCCTAAAATTGTGTTCAGTCGTAAAGAAGTGTCACGTCTTGGAATGTAAACGCCTTCTTTTATTCCCTCTTTTTCGTCCCACTCTACAGCGATACGATGTGCTCCGTTTTCAGATGAAACTCCTGCGAAGTCAGGAAGTCCTTTTAGTTTAATGTTTTTTAGCCTAATGAGACAAATGCCCACAATCGCTTTTTTTCTATAAACTTTTGGCCTAAAGGGTTGAGGAACGATTTTCCGTACAATGTCCGGGTCAGCCGTAAAATTAACTAAAATTCGTCTGTCAATATAACCATGTATTGTTGGTAATCTCATGTTGTGGGATTGGTCACCATTGCTGCTAACTCTTCATTTTTGGCTTTCTGTTCATCTTATTATAATTTTTTCTCCAGGCAATGGTGCAATTA
This sequence comes from Chitinophagaceae bacterium, assembly GCA_965246935.1. Classification (GTDB taxonomy): domain Bacteria; phylum Bacteroidota; class Bacteroidia; order Chitinophagales; family Chitinophagaceae; genus JAZKFT01. The sequence goes on from CBDFGC010000022.1 coordinate 73,962, forward strand.
AATTACCTCATGTGCCATAGAGCCAAAATCCATAAATTCCAGTACGGCCATGATACGTTCGCCATCCAGGCATTTGCCACCCCGGTGCAGGCCACGGGTATCGCATATAACAATGGTGCCTTTGGGTGCGGTGGCATATACAATGTCTTCTTTTGGAAAATTGGCATTGATGAATTCTTCGGTAGGATAATGGCTGGTATGCCGGGGAATGTCTTTTAACAGGCTACTGTTTTTGCCGCCCCGTTGCGTACCTTTTATATATTGCAAGGCACCGTTTCGTTCATTTACATCATTAAAATAAATAAATACTTTTATAATCCGGTCTCCTTCGGGATCGCAATGCCAGGCCTGGCTGTACACATCCTTACCCGGATTATGTGTTTTTAGGGTGTACCAGTAATCGGCATAAATGGCTTTGGTTTGCTGGCCGTAATAATTATTAATGACCGGTTTTAAAAAAGGATTGTCTTTAAAATCTTTTAACGGCGTCGTTGTATAAAAATCTTCCCGGGCCTGTGTACCCATGATGATAAACGTTTTATTAAACTGCTTATCGGTCACATTCCCTTCGGTTTTGCCGGCGGCATAATATTTTTCCTCCAGTTGCTGCACGGTACTGCTTTGTAAAAAATTTTCTACAGCCGTTGTATAAGCCTGCCATTGTGCTTCCTCCAGTGCCTGATGGGCCGGTAACATCACAAAACCGTTTTCCTTTAACGCATGTAAAATAGCAGCCTGGTCCGCATTTAGTAAGGCGGGTTTGTAGCCGGCACGGCCTGCTACATTTTTTATATCCCGCAGCTTTAGTTGCACTTTTCTTTTAACACTATGGATGGTGGCACTCATGCGGGGTGGTTTTTGCCTCGCAAATATATGCGTAAACCTAAAGCTGATTTAGGTGTATAGGCTAACGATTATTGTGGCATATTTATAACTGTAGAAAACCGGATTACGAAAGAACTGGTAAATCCTTTGTTAATTGCAGTTTTAACCCCTTATCAAAACCATTTTTATTTATTTTTGGAGTCAACATGAAAAATATTCTTAGTTATATGACAAGTAAAAAAGCGTTAGCCTGGTGGATACCTCTTGCCCTGGTATTTTCGTTTGCAGCATTCAAATCGTTTGGAAAAAAGACGGAGCCTGCCGGTAAGTATGAAAAAATTATTACCACAGTTGGTGCCTTACTGGAACAGGGACACTATAGCTCCAAAAAAATAGATGATGCCTTTTCAAAGGAAGTATTCTGGAAAGTTTTGGACGATGTAGATCCTGATAAAAACATTCTGCTGCAGGGAGATGTGGATGGACTAAAGGAATACGAAACTAAAATTGATGATGAGATTCATGGCAGCAAACTAGGTTTTATAACTGCTTTGGATGCCGTATACAAAAAGCGGGTGGCCGAAGATGTGATTTTTTATAAAGAACTACTGGCCAAGCCATTTGACTTTACGAAAAATGAAACGGCTAATTTAGATGGCGACAAGTTGCCTTACCCTAAAACTGATGCTGAAAGGAAAGAATACTGGCGCAAACGCTTAAAGTACGAAGCACTTCAGCGCTACGCTGATGCATTGGCTTCCCGTGAAAAAAACAAGGGTAAAGCAGATTTTAAAGTAAAGGCAGATACCACGCTGGAAAGAGAAAGTCGTGACCAGGTACTCAAAGCAATGGATCGTAACTTCAATCGCCTGCAGACGAAATTTACACAGGAAGACAAGTTTAATTTATATGTAAATACCATTGCCGAAACAATGGATCCGCATACCAACTTTTTTCCGCCGGTAGAAAAAAGAAATTTCGATGAACAAATGAGCGGACAATTTTATGGTATTGGCGCCGTGTTGGGCCAGGAACAGGATGGTACCATTAAAATCGTAAGCGTGGTTACCGGCAGCCCGGCCTGGAAAACCGGCGAAGTACAGGCCAACGATATCATATTGAAAGTAGCACAGGGACCTGAGACGCCGGTTGATATTGCCGGCTACGAAACAACGGATGCGGTAAAACTGATCCGTGGCGTAAAGGGAACAGAAGTAAGGCTTACACTGAAAAAAACGGACGGAACCGTAAAAGTAGTGCCCATTACCAGGGACAAAATTGTATTGGAGGAAACATTTGCCCGCAGTGCTATTGTAAAGAAAGACAACAAAAAGATCGGTTATATTTATTTACCGGAATTTTATGCCGATTTTGAGCATCCGGATGGTCCTCGTTGTTCAAGGGATGTAGCCACTGAAATTGAAAAGCTTAAGGCAGAGAACGTAGATGGCATTGTAATGGACCTTCGGGGTAATGGCGGTGGCAGTCTGCAGGATGTAGTACAAATGGTGGGCTTTTTTATTGAAGATGGGCCGGTGGTGCAGGTACGTGATAAAAACGGGGAGATAAGTATGTACCGGGATAAAGACAAAGGTATCCTGTACAGCGGACCGCTTGCTGTAATGATTGACGAAACCAGTGCTTCGGCTTCCGAAATATTTGCTGCTGCTATACAGGATTATAAGCGTGGCGTAATTGTAGGTTCCAAATCCTATGGTAAAGGCACCGTACAACGTAGCATTGGTGTTGATAAGAATATTGGCTTTTTTGTACCTGCAACCGAATTAGGATCATTAAAAATTACAATCCAGAAATTTTACCGCATTAATGGTGGAAGTACCCAGTTAAAAGGCGTAACGCCGGATGTAATTATGCCCGATTTAAACCAGTACCAAGCGTATCTGAGTAAGGAGAAAAAAGGCGAACTTCCCTGGGATGAAATAACAAAAGCTACTTATGCCCCTTGGAATGCAGGTGCTAATCTGAAGACAATTGATGCTACGGCACAGCAACAGGTAAATGGAGATACTACCTTTTCATTAATTGACCGCAATTCACAGATACTGGCAAAACAAGGCGAAAAAGAAGTGGACCTGAACCTGCAAAAATTTCAACAAAACCAGGTGGCTGTAAAAGACATCGTTAACAAAACCAGAAACTTATTATTGCTGAAAGACAGCCTGAATGCAAGTTTCATAAATGCGGATGACGCCCGTATTAACCAGATGGATACGGATAAAGCAGCTCGTTTTAAAGCGTGGCTGAGCGCTGTAAAAAAAGACATTTACTTAGATAAAACAGTGGACATTGTCAACAATATGATCACCCAGGAAAAGCTGGTGAAAAAGAATTAATCGGCTGATTTACTGCCAATCCGGCCCTGCTTAAAATCATTTTCATTGGAAGATGAACCGGAGCAGGGCCGGATTTTTTTATATACTTCGAAGAGGTATATTTGCAGCGCTACAATTAGCCACAAACAATTCAGCTGTTTATGATGCGGCGCCTGCCACTACCTAATTCCAATTTCCTGATTCCCGTTCTTTTTATTTTATTCTCCTGCAAGCCTGTAAAGAATATTAATTATGCCGAAGCTTATTTAGACGCTGACAAAATAAGCCTGCCCACAACGCAAATACCGCTGCCGGTAATAAGGCCGTATGATTTTGTGACGATTAATTTTTACGGCAAGAGCCCTGATATTGTACGAATGTTGAACGCATTTGGCGGCAACCCTGAAACACCGGGAGACCCGGCTGCCAATCCAAATAATGTCAGGGGATACCAGGTATCGCCGGACGGATTTATTGAACTGCCCGTGTTTGGAAAAATAAAAGCAGACGGACTAACCATTGAACAATTAAAAACACAGCTAACCGCAAAAGCAAAAGAAAAAGTGCTGGATCCGGTGGTGTATGTAAAGTTCAACAGTTTTAAAGTAACCATGCTGGGCGAGGTAACTTCCAAAGGTGTTTTAACCATTCCATCTGATAAGATTACTATTATGGAAGCGTTTGGCCTATCCGGCGATGTAACGCAATACGGTGTAAAAACCAATGTAAAAGTGTTTCGGGAGGATAGCAGCGGACGTACCATGGGAACCATCGACCTTACCAGCAAAAATATATTTACCTCTGAATATTTTTACTTGAAGCCTAATGATGTGGTGTATGTGCCTTCTGATGGGCAGCAAAAACGGCAGCAGAACTTTAATAGTATTTACCCGTATGTAACGCTTGGACTCAGTGCTTTTTCTTTTTTGATTACCGTCTTTTATCTTTTCCGAAACTAATTTCCCTTTTATCAGGAGGGACATAACAAAGCAGTGTAACCCATGCAGGAGCCTATTTATAATTCTGTTGTCAATTCGGAGATAGACAATCCTACGGCTAATACGATTGATTTCAGGAAAATAATGGGTAAGGTGCTCAATATTTTACCCTGGGTTATTGTCTCTGTTATCCTATCTCTTGTTTTAGCCAAGCTCTATTTACGCTATACAGTACCCGTTTACGAAGTGCAATCGCAGATATTAGTGATTGATGGCCGGCTTTCGGGTGGCGGCCAAAGTATTACTAATGAATTTGGACTTGGGGTAACTAACAAGAGCATGGACAACGAAATGGATATCTACAGTTCTTTTTCGCTTATCAAAAGGGCTGTCGATTCTCTCCATCTGGATATAGAAGTGCAGGAGGAAGGACGGATCAAAAAAATGTTCGTGTATGGCGAAAGCGCTCCTTTCAAAGTGCTCTACTGCAAAAGAGGCAATGAAAATGAAAATTCCGTTTTCAATTTTGTTTCCAGGCCCGGAGGTATTGAGGTACTGGATGCCGGAGGGAATGGTCGTTTTTACAGTTATGCTGATACGGTACTGTTAGGTTCCAACAAATTATTACTACAGCCTGTACCTGAATATCTTTCAAATCCGGTTAACAGGCAGCGTATCTATTTCAGAAACACTGCTATGATTGTAGGCAAATACAAAGGGCAGATGCGACTGGCTCCAACCAAGGAGTATGGCGGTATTATGGGTATATCCGTTGTAGACGAGATTCCGCAACGGGCTGTTGATTTTATCCGGCAGTTGACAGCCATTTATGTAATAGCCGGGCTGGATGATAAAAACCTGGTGGTAAAAAGTACCATCCGGTTTTTGAATGAAAGAATTGACACGGTAAAAAGTTCGCTGAATGCAACGGAACAGCAAATAGCCGATATACGCAGGAACTACCGGATAAGTGAAAGTGGAAAATTCGGCTCGATGATCGGCGAAGTAAAAGCAGCTGATCAGAAGGTAGCAGAGCTACTGGTACGGGCCAACACATTAGAGGATATTGACCGGTATATTAGAGGATTTAAAAATATTGACGACCTGATTCCTTCAACGCTGGGTGTGGGTGAACCTACCCTGGGAGGAATGATTAGCCTGCATAATCAATTAGCTTTAGATCGGCAGAAAGCTATGCGGAACGGCTTTGCAAAAGACGAAGTTGTCACCCGCCTTGATGACCAGATTACCGAGCAACGCAAAAATATTCTCCGGGCACTTTCACAAATTAAGGACAACCTGAACCAGCAGGTATCGGTATCCAGGTCGGAATATTCAAAACTGGAAAATGAGATGCAATCGCTGCCGGATGTTGAAAAAAGATTGTTGGATGTAGGGCGTGAAGCAACAGTGAAGGCGGGTATTTACGATTACTTATCCCGAAGAAAACAGGAGGCCGAACTTACCCTGGCTGCCAACCGCAGTGATATACGGGTGATTGATGAACCCCGTACCATGGGTATTGTAAAACCGGTTGCCTACCAGATTCTCTCATTTGCCTTTATTTTAGGATTAGGTATACCGGTTGTTATCCTGCTAATCATGGAGTTTTTTAATAATACCATTGGCGACCGTAAGGAGATTGAAACAATGACCAATATTCCGATCCTAGGCGAAATTATTTATCACCAGACGGATAAGCCAATTGTTATTACTGCCAAAAGCCGCAGTGCTATTTCCGAACAATTCCGGCTAATAAGAACCAATATCCAGTTTCTGGGGGCAGAAAAGGAAGCAAAATGTATTATGGTTACTTCCTACATTAGCGGCGAGGGTAAAAGTTTTGTAAGTACTAACCTGGCTGCCAGCCTTGCACTTACCGGAAAGAAGGTGCTGCTTATGGAATACGATTTACGTAAACCAAAAATTACAAAGACTTTTGGTATGGAGAATAATATCGGTATCTCCAATTATATTGTGAAGGGTGCCTCACTTGCCGACATCATCCGGCCTGTGGAAGGAGAGGAAAACCTGTTTCTACTTAGTTCCGGCCCAACGCCACCCAACCCCGCCGAACTGATCCTCAGCAAAAAAACAAGCGATATTTTTGAGGAGGCCGCCAGAATATTTGATGTAATTGTAATAGACACGGCCCCAACAGGCCTGGTTACGGATGCATTGCTACTGGAAAAATACGCCGATATCAGCCTTTTCATCATTCGTCATAAGTACACCTACAAGTCAACGCTCATCTTCATTCAAAAAATGTTTATGGAGCGTAAGTTTAAAAGTCTTTCGCTTATTGTAAACGGTATAAAATACGAAAATTCCAGTGGATACGGGTACGGATATGGCTACGGATATGGGTATGGCTACGGATATGGAAACGGATATGGTTACTATGGTGAGGACACGAACAAAGGGCTATGGAATAAAACAAAGCGATTATTTTTCAGAAAGTAAGCGACCGGGCTTTTTATCCATCTGCAAAATCAAATCATGGTGATTTAGTGAAACAAACATCAGGACCTTTATATAACGACGCTCCGCTTGTAGAAACGGAAGAACCGGATGATTACTGGACCGAAGTATTACGGCCCAGGGCAGCACTGCTGGATATACGGGTGAAAGAGATTTGGAAATACCGGGACTTATTGGTGTTGTTTGTGAAACGGGATTTTGCAGCGCAGTTTAAGCAAACAGTGTTGGGCCCTATCTGGCACATAGTACAGCCAATCCTTACTACGATCACGTTCATGGTACTGTTCAATAGCATTGCCGGCTTACCTACCGATGGCATACAGGCGGAGGTATTTTATATGAGCGGCATTGCATTCTGGACTTATTTTTCCACCTGCCTTACCAGCACTTCGGCCACCTTTGTAAGCAACGCTGCTATTTTCGGCAAGGTATATTTTCCCCGTCTTATTATTCCCTTATCAGTTGTAGCATCCAATATTGTAAAATTTGGTATTCAGTTCGGGCTGGTAATAATTACAATTATTTTCTATCATATTTATAAGGGCAATCCTATCTACATTAGTTTAAGTTGGTTGCTGATACCACTTTTACTGCTGATGATGGCCGGCATGGGTTTGGGGTTGGGTATTATCATTTCTTCTATCACCACCAAATACCGTGATTTTAATGTACTGATCGGGTTCGGTATACAATTATTAATGTATGCTACTCCTATTGTATATCCGCTTTCGTACCTGCTGGAAAAAAAGAAAAAGTATGCAGCCATTATCCGCCTCAATCCGCTTACCTCTATTGTAGAAACGTTCCGCTATGCCATGTTCCATAAAGGAACGCTGGACTTATTTAACCTCGGCTACAGCTTTTGTTTTATGGTGGTGGTGCTGTTTATAGGATTGGTGATATTTAACCGGGTTGAGAAAACCTTTATGGATACGGTATAAACGTGTAGCATAAATTCCTGCATAACTTTTATAATTCCCACACATACAACATGGCCTTCTGACCAACAGAATCCGATACTGCTATCATTTTTTGAATTGCATGTTTTGAAAACAAGAAGACATATTAAAACAGAATCGTATTCCCAAATCCATACCTGCACACCTGTACGAGACAACTGAAAATACCCGATGAGCACCGTCATAAAAGTTGAAAACTTATCTAAATTATACCGGCTTGGACAAGTAGGTACCGGCACCATGAGCAACGATTTGAACCTGTGGTGGCACCGGATACGTGGCAAAGAAAATCCTTATATTAAAATAGGTGAAGAAAACGACCGTACAAAAAAGGGAAACAGTGATGTAATTTGGGCACTGCAGGACATTAATTTTAGTGTGAAAGATGGTGAGGTATTAGGCATCATTGGCCGTAACGGCGCCGGTAAAAGTACCCTGCTGAAAATACTGAGCCGCACTACGGCGCCCACCACCGGTGCTGTAAAAATCAGGGGCCGCATTGCCAGTTTGCTGGAAGTGGGTACCGGCTTTCATCCCGACCTTAGCGGCAGGCAGAACGTGTATCTCAATGGAGCTATACTGGGCATGACCAGAGCAGAAATAAAAAACAGGTTCGATGAAATAGTTGATTTTGCAGGTGTGGAACGCTATATTGATACGCCGGTGAAAAGATATTCCTCTGGCATGTATGTACGGCTGGCATTTGGCGTAGCTGCCCATCTGGAACCTGAGATATTGATAATAGATGAAGTGCTGGCGGTAGGCGATGCTGAGTTTCAGAAAAAGTGTCTCGGTAAAATGAAAGACGTAAGCATCAACCAGGGTCGTACGGTACTATTTGTAAGCCATAATATGGGTGCTGTAAAAACGCTGTGTAAAAATGTAATGGTGCTGGAACGTGGTAAAACACAATTTTCAGGAACTACGGAAGATGCAGCCACTTATTATATGAAAGGAACGAAGACCTTTCAGAATAAAAAGGCCTATGGAAATGAGTACTTAAATAAATATTTTACCCTTCATGAGATCAGCCTGAATCCGATAGGCAAAACCTCCGATGAGGTACTGAATGAATACCAGGCTATTGACATCCATACTTTCCTGACCATTCATCAGCAGGCAGATATTATTCATCTAACGTATGTGCTAAAGGATGAAAACGGATCTCCAATATTTACGTTTTCCCATCGCAACAACCATAAAAAATTAAAGAGCGGGCCAAACCATCTGGTATGCTCATTCCCGGAAGGGTTCTTAAATATCGGCTCCTATCATCTTAGCCTGTATTTAATCAAAAATGCAAAAGACACCGTCTTTGTACAGGATGAAATATTATCATTTGAAATATTAATGGGACCAAGGCCCTCGGGTGCCTGGATGGGTAGAGAGCCAGGAGTCATTAAACCGGTTTTCCATTGGGAAATTCTATGAAAAAAAGGATTAAAAAAATATTGATACGTCTTATAACGCCCCTTGCAAACAGGTTAGGTATCGTGCCCCAGCAGGTAGTTGTAACAAAAAAACAACCGGAAGAAATTTTTGATAAAGTTCCCTTATTGCATACTTTTTACAGCAACTTAAAACAGTTTGGTTATCAGCCGGTTCATTTTGTGGATGTAGGCGCCAACCACGGAACCTGGACACGGGAAGCCCTGAAATATTTTCCGGATGCTTATTATACCTTATTAGAACCGCAATACTGGCTTCAAAACTCGGTAAATGATATTTTAACGACCAATAAAAAAGTAACCTTCCATACCGTAGGCGCCGGTGCAGTTTCAGGTAATTTTAAGTTTACGATACATGACCGGGATGATAGTTGTTCTTTTGTATACCCGGCAGCAGAAGCAGCAATACAAGGGTTTAAACAAATTGAACTTCCGGTAGTTACACTCAACGAATTCCTGGCTGATTCCGGGCTACCATCTCCGGATATTATTAAAATAGATGCAGAAGGATCCGACCTGGAAGTATTGAAAGGAGCAAGCAATTATTTAGGGGTGACAGAGGTTTTTATGGTAGAAGCGGGTGTAGTAAATAAAGAATTCAACAACAGCTTCTATAAAATAATTAATTTCATGGAAGCAAATGGTTACCGGTTATTTGACCTGACAGATTTAAACAGGCCTTTTCAACCGCCGGTATTGTGGCTGGTGGAATTAGTGTTTGTTCGGAAAGGGGGAATAATAGATTCTAAAAAAATAATATAAACCGATCTTGATACTTGTAACCAAGCCCTTTCTGCCACCGGTTGCCGAATACAATAAATATGTAGAAGGGATCTGGCAACGCCAATGGCTTACCAACAATGGGCCACTGGTAAATGAGTTGGAACTAAGGTTGAAAGAATATTTACACCTGCCGCATCTGCTGTTTATGGGTAATGGCACGATTGCATTGCAAATAGCCATCAAAGCTCTGGATCTAACAGGAGAAATTATTACTACACCCTTTAGTTATGTAGCTACTACCAGCAGTATTGTTTGGGAGGGTTGTACACCGGTATTTGTAGATATTGATGCTAAATCCCTGAATATCGATCCGCTTAAAATAGAAGCAGCCATCACTACAAAAACCAGTGCCATACTGGCTACTCATGTGTTTGGCAATCCCTGCGACATAGACGCTATTCAGACAATAGCCGGTAAACATAACCTGAAAGTTATTTATGATGCAGCACACTGTTTTGGATCGATATACAAAGGCAAATCGGTTTTCGCTTACGGCGACATTAGTACCACCAGTTTTCATGCAACCAAATTGTTTCATACAGTGGAAGGCGGCGCTACGTTTACGGGTGACCCGAACCTGCTGAAGAAAATGTCGTATTTGCGGAATTTCGGACATAACGGACCGGAAAAATTTGCGGGCCTGGGAATTAATGGTAAGAACAGCGAATTTCATGCTGCCATGGGTTTGGTGAATCTGAATTATATAGACGACATTTTATACAGGCGAAAAGAATTGTGTTTGTATTATCAACAAGTATTGAAAAATCTGACATGTGATGTGCCTGAACTTATTACCGATGCAGCAACGAACTTTGGCTACTACCCGATTGTTTTGCCTTCAGAAGAAATAACGCTGAAACAAATAGAAGCACTTACAGCTAATTGGGTTTCACCCCGCAGGTATTTTTATCCGCCGCTTAGCCATCTTAATTATGTAGCAAAACAATTTACGCCGGTTTGCGATGATATTAGTAAACGGGTTTTATGCCTGCCACTGTATCATACATTAAGCCTGGAAGAAATTGGTTTTATTGCAAGGGTATTGCTGAGGGTTCAAAATAACTGACATGCACTATCCAGGAATTTAAAGACACTTATTCTACCTGTTTGAGTACGCTGTAAACTAAATAATTTTAAAATTTGCACTGGTTTGTGTCTTCACAAACCGGAATCAGGGAGTTAAAAACATTTAATTAACAGTGTATTTAAGCGGAAAAATATTTGTTTCCAGTCATTCAACCTATGAATCCTAACCCGTTAATTTCCGTTTGCATCATCACCTATAATCAGGAAAAATTTATAGAAAAATGCCTGCAAGGTACCACTCAGCAGAAGACTGATTTTAGTTATGAAATTGTAATTGGCGAGGATCATTCAACTGACAAAACCGCTTCCATCTGCACACAATATCTTCAAACCTATCCTGAGCTTATCAAACTACACCGGCGGCAGGAAAATTTGGGGATGATTGAAAACTGGATACAAACCCTTCGGTCATGTTCCGGAAAATACGTGGCTGTTTGTGAAGGAGATGACTACTGGACAGACCCGTTAAAGCTGCAAAAACAAGTATCTTTTTTAGAAACTCACCCTGAATTTTCTATTTGTTTTCATAAAGTGATGCTATTGCAGGGAAGTAAATTAACCGACGACTGGATAACAAACCCTCCGAAAGATGAATCGGACATTTATGATCTGATCGAACATCGTAATTATATCCACACACCAAGTGTTGTTTTCCGCAACAACATCCAACTTCCTCCCCCGTATTTTTACTCGCCGGTGGCAGATTATTTTTTGTACATGCTGCTAACCCAGGATGGATCAAAAATAAAATACATGAATGAAGTAATGGCTGTATACAGGTATGGGGTCGGCGTTTATGGCACAACGACGGATAATGTGCAACTGTGGAATTGGTATAATACCTTATTTTTAATTCAAAGCTGCATTTCGGATACGCATAAAAAAGCTCTTGGGAAAGCGATCAGCAAAATAAAACTGCTATTGGAAAGTTATGCCTCCCAACATATTACCACGGCCACTTACTTAAGCCAGAAAGTAACAGTAGCGGTATTGGTAAAAGCAATACGAATGAAGATAAGGCATACATTAAAAAAGAGAATGCGATGACTACCCTGTGCTTTACGATATGTTCCAATAATTACCTGGCACAGGCGAAATCATTGGGCGATTCGTTCATAACACATCACCCGGAGCATCAGTTTATTATTTGCCTGGTAGATGAGTTGTCGGAACACATTGACTATTCTTATTTTAACCCGCATCAGCTGCTACTGGTTGCAGAAGTACCGGTTCTTGGTTTTAAAGAGATGATTTATAAGTATAATATTACAGAACTAAATACTGCTGTAAAACCTTTTGTTTTTAAATACCTGTTTGATATACATCCGGAAACGGCTACCATTATTTACCTGGATCCTGATATCATTGTATATGACGCATTCAACGAAATTGAGAATGCCGGTATAGAAAATAATTTCATCCTTACACCGCATTTTACAACTGCTATTAACGATCCCTTTCAGTTAAGCGAAGAAGCTATTCTGAATTGTGGCCTATACAACCTGGGGTTTCTATGTTTGAAAAGAAGGGGTCGTGTATTTGAATTTTTAGACTGGTGGATGGAGCGGCTGAAAGACAGGTGTTTTATCAATATGGAGAAGGGGTGGTTTGTAGATCAGATATGGATCAACTTTGTACCACTTTATTATGAAGGTGCGCTGATACTAAGGCATTCCGGCTATAATATGGCTTACTGGAACCTGCATGAACGAAAGCTGGAAAACAGGGGTGGAAAATATTATGTGAATGAGACTTATCCATTGGTTTTTTACCATTTTAGCGGATACAATGTGCTAAGCCCGGAAGGCATATCCAAATACCAGGATCGTTATACATTTGAATCAAGGCCGGAAATGAGCACCCTCTTTGAAGAATATACAAATACGGTCCTTCAAAATAAACAGGAACAGTTTTCGATAATTCTCTGCTATTATACCGAACTGCGGCGGGAAGCGGAAGAAGCCGCTGCTGCAGCCGAAGCTGCCGCAGTTGCCGCTGCAATTGCTGCTGCTGAATATGAAGCACAATTAATTGCTGAAATGGAAGAACAGGCCAGGCAACTGGAAGAGCTGAAAAATAGAAAGAAACCTTCATTTAAAGTTAGAACGAAAAACACACTAAGAAGAATATTGCATTTGAACAACTAATTGTAATAATAGATAGTGCCTCTTGTTGAAATAGAAGAAATTAATGAACTAAATAAGTACAGCAGGCACGTAGAAGTAATTGAATAATCGTGATTTGGCTATTGTAGACTATAGTACACTTGCGCTTTAATTGCGTTTTCGTAAAACGGCCCATTTTTATTCTTATAATTAACTATATAATGAAAGTATTATACGATGTTACAATTCTCGGAAGAGGTCATATTACCCCGTTTGAACGTGCAGGTATTTTCAGGGTAATAGAAAGTTTAGCCCAGGAACTTGCGCTTCAGCCCGGATGTGACCTTACTTTGTGTACCAACGCTTTCTGGGATGATATTGAATTGGTAAAAAACTACTTGGGTAGCAATCAACAGCTTTCCCGTATTCCCTTTTCCGAACCTGTAAATTATACCAAACGGAAAGAACTGACAAGACAGCAGGAGGCATTGGTAAATGATCATAATGGTGACTGGCACCATTTGCCTTTTTTTAAAAGAACTGCTGTACGTTTAAAAAATAAAGAACTACAGGCATGGCTTAAAATCTTAGCCCGCCCTAAAAAAAATCAATTAATTCATCCGCGTATTTTAAAAAATACTGATATCTACCATTCTCATTTTTATGCCAGTTTCAATGGTATAAAAGAAGCTGGTGTAAAAACCCTTTTTTTTACCAGCTACGATATTATACCGATACTATACCCACAGTATTGCAGTGACGGCACACCTGAGTTAATGTTAAGTATTCTGGATAAAGTAACGCCGGAAACCTGGGTAGTTTGCATATCAGAAGCTACCCGCAATGATTTGCTGAACTATATGGGCAACCGCTTGAACCCCGATAAAGTAAAAGTAACCGAACTGGCTGCTTCCAATATGTTTTATCAAAGTACCGATAGGCTGGCGAACCAACAGATACGTAATAAATACAATATACCGGATGCCCCTTACGTGCTTAGCCTCTGCACCTTGGAACCCCGCAAAAATATTGATCAGGCCATCCGGGCATTTATAAAACTGGTACAGCAGGAGGCCATACCCGATTTGAACCTTGTTTTAGTGGGCGCAAAAGGCTGGAAATTTGAAAAAATATTTGACGCCATTGAAGCCACAGCAGCAATCAAAAAACGTATCCTCATTACCGGTTACCTGGCCGATGAAGACCTGGCAGCTTTGTACAGCGATGCACTGATGTTTGTTTTCCCTTCATTTTATGAAGGGTTTGGCTTGCCGCCGCTGGAAGCCATGCAATGCGGTATACCGGTCATTACATCTGATACTTCCTCTTTGCCGGAAGTTGTAGGTGATGCCGGGCTCATGGTAAGCCCAACAGATATGGACGGTCTTTGCCAGGCCATGCTATCCGTTTATAAAAGTCCGTTATTACAGCAGCAGCTATCGCAAAAATCACTTGCCAGGGCAAAGCTGTTCAGTTGGAAGCGCTGTGCTGAGAAAACCATGCATGCTTACAAAACATCTCTGTTGGCCTGACAGCCTTTTATGATATACTTATAGATGAGCAAGCCGAAGCAAACAGGTTCGTAACCGGGTTTGAGAATTGAGAAACAAGAAAGTATAGAAAATTTTTAGTCAGAAATAGTATAAAAACTTTAAGAATTAAGCTCTTGAGCCCGTTTACCGGGTTTATTTACTGTAAGCATTACCATATATAGTGTTGCGCTTTTATACAAGTATTTGAGCAGCATACGCAACTAACTTTCTTCCAAAAAATTCGATTAATTGACCCTACCCCTAACCACTTCTTTACTCAGGCGTATTAGGCCCACCGTACGAAATGCCTACCGCCGGTACCTCAGGCAATTTATAATATTGTTTTTAAAAGTTCAGCAGCGTTTAGTCGTAAATAATAACGGTATCAACCTAATTGGCTACTTCTCATCTAATTTCGGCATAGCCGAAGTAGGCCGTTTTTTTGCGCAAGAAGCTATTCAGGCGAATTTCTTCTTCTCTATTATCAATATTGATTCTGAAACGCATACTTCGTTATCTGTTAAAGAAATAAACCAGTACCTACCATACTTTAGACATTGGCCTAATTTTCACAAAAATATTTTTTTTATTAATGCTGGTGAAATTGTAAAATACCACACCAGAAAACCGGAACTTTTTACTGGCAGATATAATGCAGCCGTTTTATTTTGGGAGTTTGATGATTATTTTGATTTTCCGGAAGCGTTTTCATTACTGGATGAGGCCATTGCCTTCACAGATTTCGTAGCAACTGCCATTTGCAAATCGGCTCCCAAAGGTTTTAAGGTTACTAAACTCTCATTTCCATTTATACAAAACTGGCAACTCATCTATTCCCCAACAGAAATAAGAAACAGATATGCTATCGGAGCAGATGATGTAATCTTTTTTTTTAATTTCGACTTTCGAAGCATTTATGAACGCAAAAACCCGACTGCTATATTGCGGGCTATGGATATGGCATTTAATAGCAACGACCAGGTACTGCTCATTATTAAAACCCTCCATTCGGATCAAATGCCAGATACCTTCATTCAGTTTCAGACAGCCATAAATCGTATGAAGCTAAAAGGCAAAGTGCTTCTAATAAATGAGAGCCTGCAACGAAATGATATGATGAGTATTATTAATGCTTCGGATGCGTATATCTCACTGCACCGGTCGGAAGGTCTTGGCCTTGGTATGATGGAAGCGATGAGTATGGCTAAGCCTGTAATTGGTACTGCTTATGGAGGTAACCTTGATTTTATGAATACCGAAAATGCTTTACTGGTGGACTATAAGTTGGTGCCACTTGCTCATGACGAGTTACCTTACAAAAAAGGCTGGTTATGGGCGGAAGCCGATTTACAAATGGCTGCCGGATACATGAGAAAGCTGTACGATGACCGGTCTTTTGGTAAAATGATTGGTCGGAAAGCGCAGGGATACATTGAGGATAACTATAATAGCAGAATATTTACGAAAGAAATGAAAGCCTGGCTACAGGCAACATAATTAACAGCTTTCTATTTTAGCATTGTATAAATTTAATGCAGCGTTTTTTAGTCAATCATATAGCAGCTTTGTCCTGTTCTGTTATTTTACAGTTAACAGATATAAACCGGATTTCAGGAAGTTTTATTCTTATTAAAGTATCTCTTGCCAATATACATATCGTAATAATATTTTGCTGCAAATCGTATCCGTTTAAACTGCCATAATCGATATTCCAGTTTTGCAATGTGTTGCAACTTTTGTTTCATAAAATAAGCCAGATAACGTTCATACTCTTCCAAAGGCAGTATTTGCCTGATGTAAAATATTGTTTTAATCAGGTTATCTTCCATGTGACTCCTATCCTTTGTCATGCTTTGTCCATGGTTGTGGTAAAAAGCAAGCGGTAGATTAATAAAATAAATATGTACATCCTTCGTAAACAGCAGCAGCCACATTACCCAATCTTCCTTTGCTTTTAAGTGTTCAGGAAAACGCACATCCTGAAAAAGCCCTGCTTCTATAAAACCACAATGAATAGGTATAAAGAAACCGAAATCCCATTTGTATAAGATATTTTCTTTGGTAAAATGAATAGGCCCGAATTCAAATGGAGGATCTGTGTACGCACCGGAAACACCTTTATATATTTGAAAATTTGAAAACACAATACTATTCTTATCCCCTGCCTTCAATTCATTTACCGATAATTCAAACTTGCGTTTATCAAGGCAGTCATCAGCATCCAGAAACTGTATGTATGCACCTGTAGCTACGTTTAATCCTGCATTGCGTGCTGAACTGGGTCCGTTATTAAGCTTATCAATACATGTAAACCGGTTATCTCTTATGCACCACTGCTTTGCAATTTCAAGAGTATTATCAGGCGATCCATCGTTTACAATGATGCATTCCCAATTAGTATAAGTTTGATCTAAAACAGATTGTAAAGCTCCGCTCAGGTATTGTGCCTGCTGATAACAGATAACGATTACTGAAACTTTATTAGAAATAATATTAACCAAATTTAAAATTCGTTTTGGAAATGACTTTCATTATTGTATTGCATTTTTCTACTGCCAATGGCTTGTTGCCTGTTCTATTACCTGATTGAATGTGGTATGACTCATTCGACTCTGTTTACTGAACCATTCACCAATCATTACCTGATTATATCTTTCATTTTCTTTTTTGAAAACAAGTAGAGGTACGTTCTGAAAAAAAAAAGAAACCATTTTTCTTCCCCAGGCAGATTGTTCAATTTCGTATAGCATTTTAGGGCGGTTCATTTGCACAAATTCCCGAATGCGGCCCAGTTCGTCGTAATCCGGAACAAAATCACTAAAATACTCCTTCAAAACAAATTCCCGTTCGTGGCCATATCCAGCACGTGAGCTAATACCATCTAAGTAAAAGGTAGATAGCGTTTGTTGGATTTTTATGTATGTGCAATGATGGATAAATAATGCCAATAAAAAGAATTTCCAGTCGGCTACAACTCGTAGGCTTTCGTCATAGTAACCTATTTTGGCAAATAACTCTTTTTTTATAAATGTTGCACTATGTGGCAATGAGCTAAAGTAAAGGTTTGAAAAGCGTAATTTTTCAGGAACCGAAAACAAAGTAGTTGTTCTGCCAACTATCTGTAAATTAAAACAGGTAAGGTCATATTGCCCTAAACAACTATGGTTTTCGGCTAAAACAGTATTGTTGTAAAAATGATCACCGCTATTTAAAAAAAGCAGGTATTCACCGTTAGCTGCATGTATTCCTTTATTCATGGCTTGGTAAATTCCGTTATCCGGTTCGCTTACCCAATAGGTAATCACCGATTGCCTGCTTTGTAAAAATTCTTTTGTTCCGTCGTCAGACCCGCCATCAATAATAATGTATTCAAATACATTCCAGGTTTGGCTGGCCACACTATCGATAGTCTTCTTCAACCCTTCCAAGTTGTTGTAGCATACGGTTATAACAGAAAGTTTAGGCATCTCTTACTACTGATTTATGGCTCACAAAATGGTTTACGCTTAGCCTATTTCGTTGAACTCGTAGGTTGAACCCGCACGAAGAATGGAGCTAAAATAGGAAATAATTTATTGCCGGACGGCCATTACACCCAAATCATTCATCAATGAATAACTTCTATGGACAAAATCATAAGATTATAAAAAGCAGATGGCTAATAAAAAGTGTGAAATGGCCAAATTGCATCAAAATAGAGCCTTATCACATAATTTTACTCTATCAATAAATATGCAGTTTAAATTCTGCGAAAACTGTATGATGACCAGCCTTGTACTAAAGCACTGGGCTAAAAGGCACAGGCATCTATTGAAGCGGATTACAATAGCACCAATTTTTTGAATGATTTAAGGTCTTGGCTATGCGAATAATAAGATTTAATAATTAATAAAACAATAAATTGTCCCTTACGTGGAAAATTATTTAATCACCGGTTTTTCCGGATTTGTAAGCAAACACTTTATTGAGTACCTCGATTCGCTCCAAATAAATGCCGTAGTGCTGGGCCTGGATATCAATGAGCCGGATTTTAATTATACCGACTATCCGCATTTAAAATGTAGTTACAAAAAAGTTGACCTGCTGAATAAGGGACAGGTGGACAACATCATTTACCAGTTTCAACCAAATTATATCTTACACCTTGCATCCTTCAGCAGCGTTGCTTTTAGCTGGAAAAATCCGGTATCGAGTTTTTCAAACAATACCAACATTTTTCTAAACCTGCTGGAACAAATACGGGAATTGAATTTAAATTGCAGGGTACTTTCGATAGGCTCGTCTGAGGAATATGGTAATGTGCCGGCAGATGAAATACCGCTTACGGAACACAGCAAGTTGAGGCCATTAAGCCCATATGCGGTGGCAAGGGTATCGCAGGAAATGCTTTCAAGGATTTATGTAGATGGGTATGGAATGGACATTGTCATCACCCGCTCTTTTAACCATGTTGGCCCGGGTCAGCGGGATGTGTTCGTTATTTCGTCGTTTGCCAAACAATTGGCAGCTATCAAAAAATATAGCAGAGAACCGGTAATCACTACGGGTGATTTGTCCATTATACGGGATTTTTTAGATGTAAGAGATGTAGTAAAAGCCTATCATTTATTATTAAAAAAAGGAATAAGTGGACAGGTGTACAATGTATGCAGCGGGCAGGGATTTAGCCTCAGAAAGATCATTGAAAAAATGGCTGAGATTCTTGCCCTGCAGGTAACCCTGCAAACCGACACAGCCCGTATACGCCCAAGCGATAATAAAATTATTATTGGCTCAAATAGTAAAATAAAAGAAGCAACAGGATGGACCTTGCAATATCCGCTGGAACAAAGCCTCACGGACATCCTGACTTACTGGAGCGAAAGGGTGTAGCAAAAAACTGAAATGATAACGCCTAATGTACAGTACATATATCCCATTCCCGGCTTAACCGTTTATTCACCTAATCAGGGGCACACTTTTTTATGAAAACTTCCGTTGCGCTTTGCACTTACAATGGTGGCCGCCACCTGCACCAGCAACTGGAAAGTATTTTTCAACAAACGGTTCCGGTGCACCAGATCATCATCAGCGACGACGGATCTACGGATGATACCATTACTGTTATCAAAAGCTTTCAGCAGTTATACCCAGGCATTGTACAATTGCATCAAAACGAAACAAACCTGGGCGCCAAAAAAAACTTTGAAAAAGCAATTTCCCTCTGCTCCGGTGATGTCATTTTCCTTAGCGACCAGGATGATTTATGGCTGCCGCATAAAGTAGCAGCTACCCTTCTTTTTTTTCAGCAGCATCCGCAGGCAGCGGCCGTTTTTTCCAATGGCAGCCTGATGGATGAGCAGGGCAACTCCCTTGGATACACCATCTGGCAAAGCATGGGGTTCTCTCAAAAACTACAGGAAACGGTTGAGCCGCAACAGCTGTTTGAATTGCTGGTTCGCATCAATAACATCGTAACCGGTGCTGCACTGTGCATTAAAAAAGAAGCATGTAGTTATCTTCTACCCTTCTTTTGCCCGGATCGCTTCTGGCACGACTACTGGATAGCCCTGGCTGCTGCCGCTAAAAATCAATTATATTTTATACAGGATGAACTGATCCGTTATCGCATGCATGAAGGCCAGCAGGCAGGGCTGCCTCTCTTAAATGCGCATTTTAAAAAGCAAAACGAAATAAAAGAAATGCACTGTTTACAGCAGTACAACAGCGCCTATGCTGAACGCTTTTTATATTACAATATCGGTAGCAGAACGCGGTTCCATCTGTTTGCGCCACGCATCGGCCCGCTCGTTACCGGTCAAAACAGGCTTCATGCCCTGCAAACCTTACTGGATGATGAACTGGAAATTTTGAAAAAGCATTTATTTGCGGGCATGGGCTTTATCGAAAAAAAGAAACTGGCTATTATCCACCTGCTTGGCCGGCAAAAATCATTAAATATGACTCCTGCAGACGTTATTAAACTCATTTTTTCATGAATATTTATTACCTATGATTAACGTGTATCATGAGGAAATAAAGGATACCAACTTAGCTTTTATTTATAATTCTCCCATTTATACACGATCCACGATTGAGGAATGCGATTGTATTGTCCATAACCACATTTTATGGGGCAAAAAAAAGAATGAAAAGGAATTACGCGATATAGCTAAAAAGTTTCGCCTTACCGACCGGTTCGTTATTGTATTTGTGGTTTCGGATGAGGAAGAAAAATATAAACTGCCTGATAACCTGGTTGTATTACGAACAAGTTTAAAAGCATCTCAAAAAAATGAGAACGAACTGGTGATGCCATACCTCTGGGAGCATGTGCCTGCGCCGTATCCACCGGTGTTATCGAACGGGAAACCCCAGGTAGGATTTTGCGGCCTGGTAAACAGCCATAGGGAAAGCATCATCAATACATTCCGGCAAGCCGGCGGGGTAAGTGCTAATTTTATCATCAGGGATCAATTTTGGGGAGGCAATCCGCACCATCCTGATATCGTAAACGATTTTAATACCAATTTAAAAGACAACGCTTTTATTATTTGCCAAAGAGGAGCGGGTAATTTTTCCATGCGCTTCTATCAAACATTGGCAGCAGGCCGCATACCGGTATTGGTAAATACAGATATGGCTTTACCGTTTGAAAATAAAATAAACTGGCAGGATCATATCATATTTGAAAAAGATGCAACTTCTTGTGTAGATAAGGTGATAGAAGTATTTGAGAGCGGCAGGTACAGCACTATGCAGCCGTCCTGCGCCAGTCTATTTGACGCGTATTTTTCCGATCCATCTTTTTTTCAGCATGTGGTTAATCAGTTCATAAGCATCATGGCCCGTCCTTCCCGAATTATATTCCGGTCATCCATCAAAAGTCTGCTCCGCTTTCATTCGTGATGCAGCACTTCCTGCCGTTTCTGTAACGCCAATGAATTTACATTTGTGCTATGCCGCAGCCGCTTGTTTCTGTTATTATTCCCAATTATAACCATGCCCCTTACCTGAAAAAACGTATCGATACCATCCTTGCACAAACCTGGGCGCATCTGGAAGTAATTATTCTGGACGACTGCTCAACCGACAACAGTAAGGAAATAATTGAAAGTTATCGCTACCATACACGGGTAAGCCGGGTTATTTACAATTCAGCCAATGGCGGAACGCCTTTTAAACAATGGAAAAAAGGAATAGAAGTAGCGACAGGCGAGTGGATAAATATTGCCGAAAGTGATGACTGGTGCGAACCTACCCATATTGAAACCATTATGTCGGGTATCCTGGAAAAATCAAATTGTGTATTTGGATTCGGGCAAACTTTTACCATCAGTAACGGAAATGAAATTATAAACATGCCACACCCGGCAGTATTACGCCAATGGCATGAGGGCAACGTTTTTCTACAAAAAAGAGTGATACAGGGAGACCCGGTTACAGCAGGCATGGTGATTTTTAAGAAGAGTGCTTATGAGCCGGCATTGGAGTTTGAGAACTACCGCACAGCCGGCGACCAGAAGTTTTACATGCACATCGTTCACAAAGGAACGGTGTTTGAAAGCGGCGCTATTTTGCACTATTGCAGGCGGCATACTACTAACACCAATTCGAAACCTGAAAACAGGTGGCTAAAGCGGCTGGAAAGCCTGCAAACGTTGAAATGGGCAAAAGAACTCCAATTGATAGAAGAATTACAGCTTACGAATGCAGCCATAGCTGCGGCTGCCAGTATACTACGTAGCAGCGAGGCAAGTGTAACAGCAGATTACGCTTATTTGAAAAAAGCAATTATCAGCATCTGCCCGGCAGCCTTTCGCATTGCCCGGCGAAAATTATGGCTGAAGGACATCCGGCTGAAGATGAATAGCTTTACCCGAAAATGATTGATGGGATGGATTTGCCGTTTAAGTATTCGGAAGATTGAATTATCACGGTTTTCTGCCTCAGCGAGGCAGCCTATCTGTAGAAATGTAAATGTATTAGAACAACATTTTGCCCCGGATGGGGCAACCCTTAAATGGCTATAATTGACACTATGTTAGGGTTGCCCCATCCGGGGCAGAAAACCGTATTAAAAAGAGAGCTGCTACAGATAGGTTACCCCGATGGGGTAAAAAACTTGACCATTATGAAGTGCAAAAAAAAAATATTCGGACAGTAGTCAGTTTGCCCTACCAATTAATTGAAGTCCCGAATGAAAGTATCTGTCATTATCCCTAATTACAATCATGCAGCCTACCTGGAACGCCGGATTACTTCTGTTTTAAACCAGGATTATGAGGATTATGAACTATTTATTCTGGATGATCATTCTACAGATGATAGTTGCCATATTATACAACGGTATGCGCATCATCCTAAAGTGAGCCGGGTAATATATAACGACAATAATAGCGGTTCCACTTTCCGGCAATGGGAAAAAGGCATCAGCTATACGCAGGGCGAATGGATATGGATAGCAGAAAGCGATGACTGGTGCGAAAAAGATTTTTTATCGACCCTGATGGCTGGTATAAAAGACAATCCTAACGCTGTACTGGCATTTGCCCAATCGTATATCATAAATGACAAAGATGAAGTGCGGGGCATTACCAAACATCCGCTACTGCACGAGACGCTTAACGGACTTAAATATGTAAAAGAAGTATTATCCAAAGGAAATGCGGTTTATAATGCGAGCATGGTTGTTTTCAGGCGCAAGGCATATGAGCAGGTAAGCAAAAAATACCAGGAATTTACCTTTTGCGGCGACTGGCTATTCTGGATTGAAATAGCACAACAAGGCGATGTTTTTATTAGCGGACGAGTGCTTAATTATTTCCGGAAACATGGTGGTGATGTATCCGGCAAATCCTATGCAAACGGAACTTTTTATATAGAATATCTTGCCATTGTACAACATCTCCAACAAACAGGATTACTAAGCACAACAGAAATAAAAAGCGTGGTAATGTATATGTATCACCGGTTTATGCACGATACCAAACTTGATCAGCACAAGAGAATCCTTGTTGAAAAAGGATTAGCGGATGCATTACAACTAAGCCGGCTGGCTATTAAAAGAAAGTGGCTGCAACAATTTTGGAACCAAAATATGGTATTAAAAGCGAAACACATGTATGGAAGGATGCTGAAGCATTAGAAGTAACTGCAATTGTCATATTAATTTATCTTCCACCATTGTGAGTTCCATGCCCGTAAGTGTTCGAAACCTATATAACGATCAATTTTTTTGTAGGAACACGCCTTACGGCGTGTTCTGAAATGGCAGAAAGGTTGATTTTATAATGAAACCCACTTCCCTGCTTGCTGAACGTGCCGCAAGGCACGTTCCTACAAAACCGTAATAAAAACAGGCTTTCACCATGGTTTCGAACACTTATAGTTCATGCCGAAGCAATCTCATGTTTTGGGAGTTCATCTAAGTCTTCTTCATCGGGCAAAGATTGCCCCTACGAGGGTGAACGCTTATTGCCAATGAACGGACCACGATTATCTTCGATCACTTTCCTATTATTACTTTTCATTATCCTCCATGCTCTTATCTATCCTTATCCGAAATTACAACGAAGCATCCGACCTCCAAAAAACCTTGCTGCTGCTGCAAAAGCAGAAAATTCCGGTTCCATATGAAATGGTGGTATCCGATAATGAATCTACTGACGACAGCATAGCCATTGCCGAATCGTTCGGCTGTAGAATCGTTACTAATAAAAGGAGTGTGTTTTCGTATGGGCAGTTGCTCAACTTCGGTATTTCGCATTGCCGCGGTCAATATATTTTATTGCTTAGTGCCCATGTAGCAATTATTGGCGAACAGTCGGTAGCAAACGGGCTGGCACCGCTGATAGCCGATCATCAAATAGCATATGTGTGCGGCATGCCCGCCAACCAGGTGAAAATGATGATAGAAGGCCTGCAGCCAAAGCTTTTTACAAAAGGCGATTTCCGGACGGATGAAGACTGGAAGCAGGTACAGTTTTATTTACTGGGGGCACCTTGTGCCATCATCCGTAAATCGGTTTGGGAACAAGTACCATTTGATGAAACATTGGCGTTTTCAGAGGACCGGTACTGGAGCCGTTGCGTTATCGAAAGTGGTTATAAAGGCTTGTTTGGGGCTGACCTGTTTTTTTACTACTTCAAACAAAAAGATAACAAAGCCAACCGGCAACGCCAATATGCCGATAGCCTGGCTCATTACAGCATTTATGGTAACCCAGAAACGAGTCATCATTTTTATTTCCGCACCGTTAAAACTGCATTGGTAAATCTTTTTTTCGACTTGTCAGCATTTCCAAAATTATTGTTGCTGCTTCTGAAGATCCGGATGATCCGTTACCGGCGCCGCCGGCTGCCGGTAGTGGGTAGGCTCCGAGAACTAAAAAAGAAAGGGAACTTCTAACCGGCTGCCTGCGTAAATTGAGCATTCAACTTCGTTTTCTATCTGCACATTTGCCGGAGTCTTTTCTTTTCACCTTATGCTAAATCACACATATGCTGGAACTGTTCTATCAACCGGCCAAATTGACGATGACATTAATTGGCAGTTTGTTAATTCTAAAAGCGTTGTATCTTATTTTTTTAACAAATTTTCAAGACACTTCAGGTAAGCGTGCCGGTATGTTTAAGGTGCTAAGGTTTATTATCTATTTCATTATTACACCGGCCCTTTTGCTTCCTATTGCCAGTTGCCTGGTAAATGAATATATTTTTGACAAGTTTATTACCCTGGAAAAAATCTACTGGAAAATTGTAATTATTGCGTTCTGCCTTTTTTGCCTGGCATTGTATTATTTCCGGCTGCTGTACGTGGTAAAAAAAGCCATTCGTTTTTTTAGAAAAAAAGACCATAATGAAACCAAATACCAATCTATTTTTAAACGCACCCGTGCTCTTCTTGTTATTTTGATTGTGCTGGATCTATGCCTTGTCACCTACCTGAATTATTTAGAGGTCTGATCTTTTTTACAGCTACCCTGCTACTTTTACCTGCATGGATACATTTTCCCCCGTCAAAATTATTATTTCACCTGCTGCTGTTCCCGATACATCGCTGGGCTCGTGGGGGAAAATAATCAATTACTGGCTGCAAAATTATCCTGGCAACTCGGTGGATTATGTGCTTTGCCCGCAATCAGCCCTACCGCTGCAACCGGGGCATACGCAAACAATAGATTGCACCTATTCCGGTACAGAATTCGGTCATCCGTTATTTTTAAAATGGCGGTTTAAAAAATTCTTTTCGGCCCTGCAAACCATTTTTAGGAAACATAGCCTGGCTGTGATACTGATTATTGAAAATACAAAACTGAAAAACGCTGTATCGGATTGGCTGCAGCAACACAAACTGGAAAAAAAGGCAAGGGTTATTTTTTACCAGGTAGGATTTACCTACAACTTCAACCGGGATGAATACAAACATTTTAAAAGGGGTTTGCAGGAAATTGTGCTGCTCACTAAAAATGCCTACGATTTTGAAAGAAAAATGTACCATGAGTATCCTTTTATTATACATGTGCTGCACAACCCCGTAAATACGGAGCTTTTTTTTAAGCTTCCCCCGGATGCCAGAGCAGCTTTGCGTCTGCAATTGGGCTGGCAACCCGGTGAAACCGTTTTTTTGTGGGTAAGCCACGACCGACCTAAGAAAGGGTTAGACCTGATATTAGGCATCTGGCCGGCAGTAGTTGCCCGCTATCCGCAGGCAAGGCTGGTGGTAGTAGGCGCCACCAGAAATTACAGCCATACCGGGCTGCACTTTACCGGTACATTACCCAATTATCAAATTGCCGGTTATTACCAGGCTGCTGATGTTTTTTTATTTAGCACCTTGTGTATGGAGGGGTATGGCCTTAGCCTATCCGAAGCCATTAGTTGCGGATGTTATTGCCTGGCATCAGACAACGGCGGCGTACCGGAAGTACTGCAGGGTACCAACCACCGGTTAGTTGCTGATCCTAATTTCGAGCAATCCTGGCTGCAGGCTATTGAGGATTATATGCAATACAAACCTTTACCCTTGGCGGGCCCTCCTTTTTTATCGAACGATGAATGGTGCAACGCTTTTGAAAAGATTTTACAACGTGCCGGTGAACGGCTTTTACAAATGCAGCCGGACAGATACACAACATGAAAAACAGTATAGCAAAAGTGGTTGTTACTCACAACCCGATACCCGGCGACGGTGCTACCTCCTGGCCGCAACTAATAGAGTATTTGCTGGAGCAGTATGATGGCAACGATCTGGATTACCTGATATGTGGCAATACGGCCAGACCCTTTCATTCGAAGCATACCAAACGTATCCTGTGCAAACTGCCGGGCAACGTGCAAAACAAACTATTTCCACAGCGCAAATATGATGCGTTTGCCAAAGCATTACAGCAAATTGCAGCCACACATACCTACGTGATTGCCTGTATTTGGGACAGTGTAAAGCTGCATACACATATTTATGCAGGCCTGGAGAAACTGGGACTTGAAAAAAAAGTGAAGCTCTTGTTTTACAATCATGGTTTTTCACATTATTACTCACCACGGGAATACAGCAGTTTTGCCCGTACGGTTACGGAAATGATTATGTTGAGCAATCATGCCTATCATTTCGACTTTCAGCGATACCCGACAATTCCTTTTCCGGTGCATGTATTGTACAATCCTATCAATCACCTGCTGTTTTATCCGTTGCCATCTGCAACAAGAGAAGTCTTACGCAAACAAAAAGGACTGGATGGAAAAATAAATTTTCTTTGGGTAGGGCACGATAAACCGGTAAAAGGGCTGGACATGGTGCTGGAAGCATGGAAGCTGTTTTACCAGGGCCAGGAAAATATGGTATTACACATTGTCGGCACACACCGGCCTATGCCTATTCCAGGTGTATTATTTCATGGCAAAGTGCTGAACAAAGAATTGCCGGAGTGGTACCAGGCCGCTGATATTGTTGTGTTTTCGCCCCTGCGCAATGAGGGTTACGGCCTTGTGTTAAGTGAGGCCATTAGCTGCGGGTGCCTGGCGATTGCTACCTGGGGAGGTGGCATGGTAGAGTTTTTTCAGGAAGAAAAACACGGGGTAGCCATTAAAGAACCTAACTTTTTAAGCGCCTGGGTAAACGGCTTTACCCTTGCGGTCAACCGCCTGCCTGCACACCGCCATGCACATGTGGATGACTACCTGCTGCCGCCATCATTTGATACGTATGATGAATGGAGCAGAAAATATATGGCCGTCTTTCAAAACCTGGAGAAAAGGCTGCATTAAAAAAGCAGTAGAAATAATTCATCTATCCTTTATTTTGCCGGGTTACAAAAAACGGCTTTACAGATATAGGGTATGCTGTATAAGCGGGTTTATATTAATACCAGGGGTTCAACTGATGATGTATAAAAAACAGAACTTTTTACCATTGGTTGTTTGATACCGGTTCAATGGGAGTTTAGAGCCGGTTAATAAGGTTCAGACGGCCTGACTGTCGGTGCCGGCCGGTTTG
This sequence comes from Chitinophagaceae bacterium, assembly GCA_965246935.1. Taxonomy (GTDB): domain Bacteria; phylum Bacteroidota; class Bacteroidia; order Chitinophagales; family Chitinophagaceae; genus JAZKFT01. The sequence goes on from CBDFGC010000022.1 coordinate 101,929, forward strand.
AAATAATCGCACCTGATGGTAGTATGTACATGCAATAATAGACAGGGTAGCGTTCACAAAAGCAATATTCAAAATTCCCGGATAACAAATGAAAAAAGTAGCGTTAATCATCATTTTTAATCACCGGTATGATAAAAATATTCAAACACTTGAACAGGTTTATAAAAATAAATTCACCCACATTTATTTTATCGTGCCTTTTTACGACGGCACACAGCCGAATGTGATACCGGTATATGACAATTCCTATTTTTTTGAAGGCTACCTGGCCCAGGGCTACCAGCACTATTTTGACTCAGCATACGAGCATTATTTTTTTGTAGCGGACGATATGATTTTAAACCCCGCTATTACCGAACGCACCTATACCCGCTATTTTGGCCTGCAGGAAGGAGATAGCTTTATTCCGGAAATATTATCCCTGCACCGTTTAAGTAACAACGATACCCTTTTATTCAGGCCGGTTTTAGGAAAAGGAAACAAAGTAAAAAACTATTGGTGGCGGATTCAGCAGGCTGTATCGTATTCGCCGCAACAGCAAGGTGTGGAAAGCAATACTGAGATCCCTTCTTATGCAGATGCAGAAAATAAACTAAAGCAGCACGGATTTGAAATCAAACAGTTGCACCATACCGATGTTCATGGTGGCATGCACCCTTCCACCAGCAACTATGTAAAATTGAAACAGCGGGTAAAGAATTACCTCAACCACAAAAAGCAGGATGAATATTACCATTTGAAATACCCGCTGGTAGCTTCTTATTCGGATATTATCATTGTGCACAAGGATGCCATTCAAAAATTTACCCATTACTGCGGTGTATTTGCAGCTACGGAATTGTTCGTAGAGTTTGCTGTTCCCACCGCTCTGCTGCTGGCAACGGGCCAGGTAAAAACGGAGCCGGTAATAGGCCGGCGGGGTATTTTATACTGGAATTACGATCCCCAACAAATAGAAAAATACAATCATGATATGCAGCAGTACCATTTTGAGTTGCAACAGTTACTCGAAAAATTTCCTGCTGACAAACTTTATATTCACCCCATTAAGCTAAGTAAATGGAAAACAGACCTGCCGGAAGAATCCCCATCGTCATAACTTCTATATTCCCGCCTACAGAAGCCATACATGCTTTTGCAGCCAATGAGAATTATACACTAATTGTAGCCGGCGATAAAAAAACCCCTGCCGGCTGGAACTACGATGGCGTTACATACTTATCAGTAGATGACCAGCAAGGCATTGGTAATCATTTAAATAAGCTGCTGCCCTACAATCATTACTGCCGCAAAATGATGGGCTACCTGAAAGCCATTGCCGACGGAGCCGAATACATGGTTGATACCGACGATGACAATATACCCAAAGAAGGATGGGCGTTTCCGGCTTTTGAAGGAACATTTGACTACATCAGCCAGCCCCAGGGTTTTGTAAATGTGTACCAGTTGTACTCCGATACCCATATCTGGCCACGGGGTTTGCCGCTGCACCTCATCAATACAAAATTCAATCTGGAAGAGAAGATCACACAGGAGCCTTGCCGCATCGGCATCTGGCAGGGCCTGGCAGACGAAGACCCGGATGTAGATGCCATTTACCGCCTGACGAACGATACGCCCTGTTACTTTGACGAACGCCCACCGGTAGTGCTGGGTAAGGATGTGTTAAGTCCGTTTAATTCGCAGAACACTATCGTCCGCAAGGAACTATTTCCACTGCTGTACCTGCCTACCTATGTTACGTTCCGGTTCACCGATATTTTACGCAGCTACGTGGCCCAGCCCATTATGTGGCTGAATGATTATCATTTAGGATTTACCAATGCTACCGTGGTGCAAAAGCGCAACCCGCATGATTACTTTAAAGACTTTTTAAGCGAAGTACCCATGTACCAGCATTGCAACCAGGTAATTGAAACAACCGTTGGCGCCATTAGTGCCGGAACCAGTATTTCAGGCAATTTGTACAATGCTTACGAAGCGCTGCATAAAAAAGACATTGTTGTGGCAAAAGAGCTGGAAGTACTGGAAGCATGGCTGAAGGATATTTAGTCAATTGGTCAGCAGTCGGCAGTCAACAGCCATTAGTCAGCAGTCAACAACTTAAAATCATCAGTCGTTAGCTTTCAATCAACTAAAAATGTTGATTACATTAATTTGCTACATTCTTTATTGTTCTTGTCTGTTGATTACCCGCTTTTTACTGTCAACTATTTACAGCCACACTAATGTCTGTTAACTGCTGACTGCCGACTGCTGACTAATGGCTGCCAACTGCTGACTAATGGCTGTTGACTGCCGGCTACCGGACTAACTGACTGCCGACTAATCTTCTTTTTCTTTGCTGAATAAAAACGTTTTTCTTTATTTTCGCACCCCGGTTCACAAACCAAACGGTAGCCATAGCTCAGTTGGTTAGAGCATCAGATTGTGATTCTGAGGGTCGTGGGTTCGAGCCCCATTGGTTACCCGGTCGTTTTCAGGAGGCTGCATCATCGCAGCCTCTTTTCTTTTTCACCCAAAGGCATTATGAATTTTAATATTAGCCCCTGGAATTACGCTATTCCCCTTCTCTCTGCTTTTGTGCATTGGCTTACCATCTGGATGGCACTCAAAATGCTGTTCTATCCCAAACAACCCCGCCGCATCCTGGGCCTCACCTTCCATGGTGTTTTCCCCAAAAAGCAGCACCAGATTGCTGAAAACTTAGGCCGCATCGTAGGGCAGGAACTATTGTCGTTTGATGAACTGGAAGAAAAAATTACCGGTGGCGACAACCTGGATAGCATTTACCCCGAAATAGAAAAGCAGATAGACGATTTTTTGCGCAACAAGCTAAAAGTGGCCATGCCCATGATTGCGATGTTTATAGGCGAGCAAACCGTGATGCAACTGAAGGAAGTATTTATGAACGAACTGAAAAGCATGTTGCCACCGCTGCTTAAAAATTATATCCATACCCTGAAGGACAAACTTGATCTCGAAAAAATTGTGTCAGAAAAAGTAAAAAACTTTTCTTCCGACCGCTTGGAAAACCTGCTGAACCAGATCCTCACAAAAGAATTTCGTTTTGTAGAAGTAATTGGGGCAGTGCTGGGATTTTTCTCCGGTGTGGTGCAAATATTGATTACGATGGCTACCACATAAATTCCTGTTTTTCCCTGTTTTGTACCATTTACCCATTATTAACCTTGCTTAACTACACTATTGCAGGATTTTTGCGTCGCTGTTGAAACTTCAGTTTAAACTATTATTTTCTCAATATGATCCATCGTATTTTTTACTTTCTACTCTTTACTTTATTTTTTGCAAATGCTCAGGCCCAGCCCGGCGGGCGGGGCGGTGGTGCAGGCGCTGCAACCAATGGACACTTTTATGGTAAAATTTTAGACGCTAAAACCAATAAGCCTATTACTGCTGCCAGCGTGCAATTGGTTACAAACCGACGGAATACAGCCACGGTAAACTCAAAAGATTCGATTGTAAACGGGCAGCTTACCGAAAGTAACGGAGATTTTAGCATGGAGAATGTGGCTTTTTTCGGGAACTATCGCCTCCTTGTAACTGCTATTGGCTATAAAACAGTGGAACGGCCTGTATCTTTTTTTACACCTGAACAGCAAAAAAAACTGGCTGCCGCTATGGGTATGCCCAATATGGGTACAAGGCCTCAGGGCAACCGGGCAGATTCTTCAACCCGTAGCCGCCAGGCCCCTGATACAACCGTTAAGCTGAATATGGATTCCGCAAATCTGCCTACTCAAAAGCTTACAACAATCATTGATACGCCAACTGTAGCGCCTGCTGCAAATACTACCGCTCATTCCTCTACGGATTCATCTAACATGTCAAGAAAAACGCCTCCGGCAGCTAACCCGGGAGCTAATCCCAATAATGGAAGAGGTGGGCAGGGAGCAATGGGTGGCAATATGATGGCAGCCATCCGCCAGGTTTTTGGCAGTGATTTTAGCCAGATTATGAGCCAGGCAGATAAGGATCTTGGAAATATAAAACTGGACGAAGATGCCGCTGCTTTGGGCAACGTAACCGTTACCGCCAGCCAGGCGGCTTATACATTAAGCATCGACCGTAAAGTGTTCAACGTGGACAAGGCGTTAACCAGTCAGGGGCAAACAGCCGTGGAAGTATTGCGCCAGGTACCGGCTGTAAACGTAGACATTGATGGTAACGTAACCCTACGTAATTCATCACCTACCATTTTTGTGGATGGACGGCCTACAACGCTGACACTAGACCAAATGCCTGCCGATGCCATTCAAAGCATTGAGGTAATTACCAATCCTTCGGCTAAGTTTGATGCAAGCGGTGGTACCGCTTCTATATTAAATGTGGTAATGAAAAAGAACCGCAAAAATGGATATAACGGTTCCATCAGGGCCGGGTTTGACTCCCGTGGGCGTGCAAATGGCGGCGGAGATTTTAATATCCGCCAAAAGAAAGTAAACTTATTTATCAGCGGACAATATGGTCAGCGCAGATCACTTTCTACCAGTAATGTAAATACCAATTATTTTGCCAGCGGTGCTACACCCGCTGCTTCCATCAGCCAGGAAATTAGTAGTACGAATAAAGGATCTTTTGGTTACCTGCGTGGTGGTTTTGATTATTTTATCGACAATCGGAATACAATCACTTTATCCGGTTCTTACAACCGTGGTGAATTCGATAGATCAGAAGGGAACAACTTGCGCTACGACACTTTTTACACGACACCCAAATCGGAAACAGGTTTTAGGAGCACAACGGGTAATGGTGTATTCCGTAACTTGGGAAGCAGCCTGAGCTATAAGCATAATTTTGCCAAAACCGGCCACGAGTTTACAGCTGACGCCAATTACAATCAGTCAAAAAGTGACAACCTTTCAAATTTGAGCAACCAGTATTATACCGCTTACAATGTGCCGAAAGGAAATCAGTTGAGGCAAATTACAGACGGAAACAGTAGCAGCAAACTATTGGTAATACAAAGTGATTATGCCAATCCGCTGAGTGACAAAGCTAAAATTGAAGCTGGTGTACGTGCACAAATCCGGGACTTCAATAGTACCAATCTGAATCGCTATTTTGATTACACCGTCAACAATTTTGTTACCAATGCTGTCATCAATAATAACTATCAGTTTACCGACCAGGTGTTTGCAGCTTATGCAACCTACACCGCAAAGGCAGGTAATCTTGGGTATAACGTAGGGTTACGTGCCGAGAACAGCAATTATAATGGCAAATTAGCCAATTCGGGCAACTCGGATTTTAAGGTAAAATTTCCAATCAGCTTTTTCCCCAGTGCGTTTTTAAGTTATAAGCTGGATGACAAACAGGATTTACAGGCCAACTACACCCGCCGCATTAACCGGCCCAACTTTTTTCAGTTGCTCCCTTATGTCGATTACACCGATCCACTAAACCTGAGCCAGGGTAATGCAGGGCTTAAACCGGAATTCACCAATAGCCTGGAGGCAAACTACAATTACCAGATCAGTAACGGTAACAATATTCTGGCATCAGTTTACTATAAAAACACAACCGACCTGATTACCCGTTACCAATACAAAGGCGTGAACAGTATTACAAAAGACAGTGCTATTTACAACACGTACATCAATGCCGATCACAGCAACAGCTATGGCCTGGAACTTACCAGCCGTAACACCATTACCAAAGCCTGGGATATAACAACGAACCTTAATTTCTATAACGCTACTATCAACAGCACCAATATTGGTAAAGGTGGCCAGAACAACAGCCGCTTTAGCTATTTTGGAAAGTTGAATACCAATTACCGTTTTGGCAAGGATAATACCTGGACGGTACAGGCTAATGGAGATTACCAGGGTAAAACCGTTTTACCTGTTAGTAGCGGCGGTGGGGGTGGAGGCGGCGGTGGCAGAGGTGGAGGCGGCGGTGGTGGAATGTTTTTCGGAGGTGGCCAATCGTCTGGCAGTAATGGTTATGTAAATTCAAACTATGGCGTAGATCTGGCTATTAAGAAAGAGTTCCTGAAGAACAAAGCTGCATCAGTTACACTAAGTATGAACGATGTGCTGCGTACCCGCCTGCGGGATGTGTACAGTGAAAGCGACTTTTTTAATCAGCGCTATATTACCCGCCGGGATGCTCAAATTTTTCGCCTGCAATTCAGTTGGCGCTTTGGCAGGCAGGATATCAACTTGTTCAAACGTAAAAACATGCGTACAGAGGAAGGTGGAAATGATTTAAGTCCACAGTAGTTAAAAGTTGGATTTTATAAATGAAAGGCCGTTTCTGTTTGCAGAAGCGGCCTTTTTGCTACCGGTCGGTACCGCAGGTTAGGCCGTTGCCACCCAAAACGGTCTGACCTGCGGTGCCGACCGCTGTACACTACGCTTTGTTTTCTTTCATTGGCACAAACAAGAATGTATCGAAAAGTTCTTCTTCGGTAGTTCCGTCACTCTGTTTTGTTAGTCGCATCATCCGTTGGCTGTCGCCTTCATCTACAGGAATAACCAGTATACCGCCGGGCTTTAGCTGTTGCAGCAAGGCGGTAGGCACAAATGGTGCAGCGGCAGTAACCAGTATTTTATCAAATGGCGCCAGTTGCGGCAGACCGGCAAAACCATCACCCCAGTAAAAATGAATGTTAGCGTATTTTTCTCTGAAAACGTATTGTTTGTTTTTTTCGAATAGTTCGGTTTGCCGTTCGATGGTGTACACGTCAGCGCCCATTTCGGCCAGTACTGTTGCCTGGTACACGCTGCCGGTACCAATTTCCAGCACTTTTTCGCCACGTTGCACTTTTAGCAATTCGGTTTGATAGGCTACTGTGTAAGGCTGCGAAATGGTTTGGCCCGCTGCAATAGGAAAAGCCCGGTCCTGGTAAGCAATATGGTCCAAAGCCTGGTCCATAAAGTAGTGCCGGGGAATGTTCATCATGGCAGTTAGCACACGCTCATCTGTAATACCTTTTTGCCTCACCGTATCTATTAGTTGTTTACGTAGTCCTTTATGGCGATACGTATCTTTCAGCTCTCTTTTCATACTATTTCAGGCCAGGCAAATTAGGCGCTTTTTACCACAATTTTCAGCCTATTGATTAGTTAGTTTCACATTCTCTCCTATATATCACCTCATCTGCCTAAACAGCAAACCATGGGTAAGCATCTGTAAAATCACATGTATAAAATCCGGTAAGTAATATGTATCAAATAGTATGTGTGCTACCTAAGATTGAAGGATATACAATTGATGCAATGATTGAAATGAAAAGGAGATTCCGGCCAGTAGCATGATGGTGCGTACCCAATTCGTCATATTCCATTCTGACCAGGTTTTCGTTAGCAGCCCGCTATCTGTAAGTTGGGCAGTTTTAAACATGGTTTCGTTACGCGGATAAAAATACAGAAAGGTCAGGGCCTCGGCCGAAAGATACAGGATAAATGCAGCCGCTAAACAAAGCCGGATGGATGGAGATACCTTCCAGAATAGAATTAGTGCTACCAATGCTAAAGCCGGATTGACGGTTTTAAAATAATCTCTTGCTGTGGCGATAGAGTCAGGAATGTTACTGCCCCATGATTTTGCATCAACTATAGAAGTGTAGAGGTTTGCAAGCATAAGCCCGGCGGCAATTGTGATAAATGCCATTAAGATAATTGTCTTCATCTTTTTTTCTGCAAAGAAAATAATCGGGCTATCTGCGTAATTGTATTTAACGGACATCTTTATAGAGGTGTCCTTGTACGTAACCCTTATTACGCCTGTACTCACCCGGCGTCATGTTAGTGAATGCTTTAAACGATTTAATGAAATGCGATTGATCGGCAAATTGGCTTTGATAAGCAATAGCTGTCAATGGCAAATTAGTGTGATGAATTAAATGTACCGCATGGAGGTATTTTTTATAGCATAGTATTTCTTCGGTATTCATTCCTGTAGCTTCAAAAATTTTTCTTGACAAGTGCCTGGGCGAATAACACAACGAATTTGCCAATTCTTTTAGAGGCTGTCTAAATTTATTTGATACTTTAATATGTAGTTGATTTTGGAGCGAAACAAGGCGGATTTTGCAGCCATAGCTGGCGTTCTAAGGCGAAAAATCCAACGCAGTTGCAGCCAAAAAGCAGCACAGATTATTTATTAAAATAATTTTAGACAGCCTCTTACAGAAAAATGGTGTTGATGGAATGCATACAAAAATTGATTTAACAGTTGTTCCTGTGGCTGCCATTCTATCAAACAGTTTTTTATTCAATTGAGAAAAATAGAAACCCTGCTGTTGAAATTATCCTTTTCGGCAAGCTGATGCCATAGTGAGTGGAAAGCGGCGTGGAGAAGCGTTACATCAACTGTGCTATCTGCAAAGCAGGATGCCGGTGTTCCAAAAATTTTCCTGATAGCAAAGGGCTGAAAAACGATGCCAAAAAAGACTTGTTGTTTGGGAAGATGGAGTTGAATAGAAGCCGTATTAAAACCATTAATAAAACAATTGGGTAATTGGTATTGGGTAGTAGCTAACTGAGCTATAATGGGCGGGCCATCCGAGAAGTTAAAGATGATTTCTACAATACCTTTTGGAATAATATACTCCCTGGTATAAGAAGTAAACTGATCAACCTGCCAGATAGAATGGATTACATTCGTAACAGATGGTTCTTTTGGTATGTAATGTATGTAATGATTATTATTCAATTTAATGGCAATATAAGCACTGTCGTTAGCTGGCCACCGCTAAGCAACAGGCACAGCCGGTAATGGATGTTCGGACCCATTCAGCTTATCATGGACACGTATTCTTTTTTTTACAACTCATGGTTTGAACATCTGCCAAATTTATAACAGCAATCCAAGACTAACTCATGCTATCAAACAAATATGGAGATTTATACCACCAGGCCCGGGCTATTTTATTAAGCCACTGTTTGGCACATCCATCGTCATCCCACCCGGACAAAGCCTTATTTGTCAGCCTGTCTATCTTGGTTGGTGGCAACTTTTTTTTTCCATCTTACCTATCATTATATTGCCTATACATCCGCTCGTACGTGCCCTTTACCATACTTACCGGTGGAGGAAAAGTACGAACCGCCATAGATATACCAGTCCAGTTTTTCTAAATACGCAACTGCTTTTTGAGGAGTCATTTTGGTGCAATCCGCTTCCTGAATAATTCCCCGATACCACCTTCCGGAATTACGAAACCCTTCAAATTCAACCGCATATTTTAGCCACTTCGTATGGCAATGCCGGCAGGTTTCTACGGATACGTCCGCAAACCGGCCTTTCGTTTCATCTGTTCCCAAAAAAGCAATTTCAAAATCACTAAAATGAAGCGGTGGTAAATAGCATTTGCACGTTGCTTCAGGTATGCTTTCCATACGTTCTGTCGATAAAACGGGCATGATAAATTAAAATAAAGTGTTGGCATAGGTTACACTCAACGGCAGGCACTTCAGCTAAGGTTGTTGCCGGCAGGTGTATTTGCAATGTGCGATATTAGTTTTTTTATGAGTATAATCTGTCCAAGATGATAGTGTGCATGCTCAATAATACCTTGGATGTTCCGGTAGTAGTTTCCGTACTTTTCATCTGTAAAGGTTTTGCCGAGCATCATTTCCGGTAATTGCTCTACCAGTTTGGCAAAGCTTTCCGCATCAGTCCAGGTTTTATCCAGTAATCTTTTCCAGTCTTCGGCGGAGTGGATTGGCGAACAGTCAAAACTATATATATCCCTGGCATTGAGTGGCTCCCCTTGCAGCACTTTCAGCACTGCACTTACATAATAATTAATATGGTAAACCAGGGCCGCAATGGTATTAAAGGTGTAAACTTTTGTTGTGGCTTGTTGCCAGGTTACGTCAGCCAAACTTTCTTTCAGGTTCACAGAGGTCCAGTTTCCTCCAAAATGAATTTCCCGGAATTGCTTTGCTATTTGTTCTGTTAATTTCATAATATATGGGTTGTATTGTACTTTCTACAAACATTTTAGTATGTAAATAATCAAGGCGCCTTGTCTTAAAAAAAGTTTACAAATTTGGGTACTCATCCGGCTATAGGTTGACAGGGTAAAAATAGTATTGCAATAGCTTTACATTTACTTTTATCAGGTTTAAGGGGAAGCATGCGCAGTTAAAGGAGCACCCTGTCAGGAATAAGCCTTAATCGATAAAGTAATTTATAATAATGTAGGGTTAGCACCCGGGATTTTTATAACTATTTCAGCGGGGCTCCTCCACAGGGCGTACATGAAGGGCCTGCCCTCATTTTTTATAAAGTATTGAAAAAGAATATTTAGTCTTTTCATTCGTGACACACTCCTGCCCCACTTCAGCAATACTTTTGTTGGTGTCCAGGTAAGTTGTCTTTGTGAGGAGAGAAGGTCTCCCGGTGGGAGAAGCGAGCAACCTTCACCATCAAACCGGTTGCATGCTGCGTTGCTCTAAAGGGTAAGGTGGTGAACGATGTAACAGGTGTGTCTGTAAGAACCGATCCGCTGTGGCGGAGAAGCGGCTGCGAGGTCCCGATAATTGTTACCGGTGTAAAAAGAAATGATGCACATGATTGCTTCGACAAAGCTACTATTCGTTACGGATCAAAGTTGCCAGAAGTAGTAGCTGCACCCGGCATAAAGCCACCGGACTTACAGACAGGCGCAAAGGCGGAACTGGAGAACCTGTGCGTGTTAAATGTGGCTCAATAGGTAAAGCCGCCTGCAGGTGCGCCAGGGCGTACGAACAGTTGCAGAGCGCAAGGCATTAAGCGGGGCACCCGCAAGAGGTAATAGCGCTTCACAAACCGGCACAGGGGTGGATGTACCCGTAGTAGTAAGGATAGCCTCCGAAAGCTGGCAGTAGCGAAGGGATACACAAGATGCAAAAATGGATAAACATACAACAACTGAAAGGGATGATGAAGATGTTTATTCAATTGATTAGTAAGCGATAGTTTACTGGTTGGGTCGAAGCATCTTAAAGAGCCGGATGAATCGGGAGGTTCACAGCCTGTCCCGATAGCAGAGCGTATCGGGATACGGTTCTGTGAGAAGCAGGGGGTAAAATCCCCCTTGCTTACTTGACAAGATGCCATATATTTTTGCACAAACTCACACTCTTAGCAAATTAAAAAGCCAAAAATATATGGCATTTTACGGGCAGGGCTTTGTGCAGTTGGGGAATTAACCAACACTCCGCCGGAACTGAAGCTAAATTAATAACTAAATACCGAAGTTCAGAACTACTGCCCGGCAGAATTCTGTCCGCCGGATATAAAGTTTGGATATGCACTGCTGATGATTGCTTCAACGTCATGCCCCAATTGCACAAAACCTGATGTTGTAGGCTGGCGTTCTCCACTGCGGTCTGATTTTAAATTGAATCTATTAATGATTTGCCACTGTCCTCCGTCAATCTGTTCAATCAGTGAAACTGTGTCAAACTTTAAGCTTGTTGGTAAGTTAACTGATTTTATTTCTTCAAAAGTTTCATCATTACAATTTGAATTTCTTGGGTGCATCAAGGTGATGTGCGGTTCTTGACGACGTACCGGCATATTTAATGCTGTCAAGATTTTTTTACGTAGTTGTTGAAATTGTTCGTTGTCACCAGATGCAGGTAATAAAACACCTTTATTATTGTCAAACCTGGTTGCTTGTCCAAACTGAATTGTTATTGTCGATGTGTCAAGGTTTTGTAAGTTATCCAGTAATTTGTTAATATTTGCAATTTCATCTTCCCGGCAAAGTGTAACGTGCCCGTCAATTAACAGATGTTGTCTTGGGTTGAATTTTTTACGAATGCTTTCAATCTCACTTGCATCTTTTTTGTCGACAAAAAGAGTAAGTTGTTGCCTAATATTTTTGTCCATTTAATAAAGTAAAATTTGTCTGCTGTTAAATAAACGGAAGGTTGCAATACGCTTGCCTACAACTGTCCGGTGGACAGAAAGCAGCAGCCACGGCTACGGCAATGATGCCACGGCAGCAAAGCCTTACGAACACGGAGGGAAAAGCAGGAAATGTAGAAGCCGCGGTAAGTGTCGCACCCGGTGCAGCCGCAGGAGCAAACCCCAAACCACTCAACTATGAAATGAGTGACAAGTAGCAGACTAACGTTGAAGCATTTGTGAAGGCATGGCAATAACAATTGGTTAACCTGGTACAAACTCTTAATTGAAAAATGATATTGAAGATAATTATAAATGTTCAATAGCGTAATGGTCGAGTAGACCAAAGCATTTCAGCTTCAGCCGCTCACAGAACCGTGCGTGAAAGTCTCCCTTCACACGGCTCTTGTTCTTCAGTCATTTTATAATTCCTTTGCACCAGTGAACAAATAAAGCTGGATCCGATTGCAACACCTGATGGTATTTTGCCATTACTGCTTTCCGACTTCTCAACCGATATTTCTCTTCCACCCACCTTCGTATCAGCCCATTTAGGTATAAGAATACATTGCCTGCCACCTTCCTGCCAAACCTGCTATAGTAATTCAGCCAGCCCCGTATCTTAGGATTTAACTTTACAGCTACCCGTTCCAGTGATACCTGCGTATTTCTTGGGTTGAATACAGCTTTTATTTTCTCCCTGATAAAGGCTTTTGCCTTACAACAGATGGCTGCACTAAATACCATAAACTTATTGTGTTTTCCATAAGTGTTTGGCTTACTGCGTGGCTGAAAACTATAGCTCAGAAAGGTAAAACTGTTATGCTCATGCTCTTCCTTGCGCAGGTAGTTTTTACAGTACACCAGCTTTGTTTACTCCGGATGTAATTCAAGGTTGAAGCCTGCCAATCTTTCCCGTATATACGATAAGAGTTGTTCAGCTTCTGCTTTGCTATTGCCATGCACAATGATGTCATCGGCATAGCGTTCAAAGGGGTTGGATGGAAAGTATTTACTCATCCACTGGTCAAAAGCATGATGCAGGTACAGGTTGGCTAACAGCGGGCTGACTACGCCTCGCTGCGGAGTGCCTTTTTCCCTTGCAGCTATGCTTCCGTCTGCTTGTTCTATGCCTGCCTTCAGCCAACGTTCTGTATAGAGCAATACCCACTTCTCCTGCGTATGATGGCTCACCATCTTCATTATCCATTCGTGGCTGATATTGTCAATCCGCCGCGGCGGATGATGTCTAAATCAACCACCCATGAATGATGTATGCAATGGTGCTGGCATTGTCCGCCGCGGCGCATCGTGTGCGCTACGACCCGGCCGGTAACCAAATGAATTGACATGAAACAATGGCTCTAAGATGGGTTCCAGATAATCTTTCACTACCCCTTGTGCAATACGGTCGCCTACCGTGGGAATACCTAACGGTCTTGTTCCTCCTTGCTTCTTTGGAATTAGTACAGTGCGTACAGGCGGTGGAAAATAACTGCCCGATGACATGCGGTTCCAGACTTTATAGAGGTTGCTGCTAAGGCCTTTGTTGAACATGTCAATCGTTTCGTTATCAATACCTGCTGCACCATCTTTAGCGCATACTTTCAGATAGCTGTTATACACCATCTGCTTACTCACTGCAAATGACTTTGTCTTTTCTTCGTTCATCCTCTCCGCCGCGGCGGATTGTTTACAAATACTCCAACTGAATAACTGTATCCCTTCGCTCCATTTCCATTACAGAAACTTCCTCGCTACTACGGATACATCCGACACTCACTTATTACATCCCTATGCCTTATGGCATGGTTAATAACAATCATAACCTTAGCAGCCTTTTTACTGCCGCGGTAGTGGTTTACCACTTGTTGTTATAGTACTGTGACACATTAATAAGTAAGCCTCTCACGTTTCGTATAAACGCCTGTGTAGTGTTCTTGCCACCTCAATGCCGGAGAGCCTGCAACCAATAAACAGCCACCCGTTACAGCTATATCCTACCGATGCTAGAAAATCAATAGTTTGTCTCTCAACTGAGTTCCTTTCGACATGTCATCAGTGGTTCATTTGCATTCAACTACACTACACTTACCTGATGCCTTACGGCACCTTTTAACCTCAACGCTAAGCACCCTGCCTTTTGAACAAAGCACCTTGAGGCGGTTTGTACACTTCTGCTGTAAGACGTGTACGGCAGGCCTGCTGCCATCATTTATACAATTACGAAACAATCGCTAATGCTCTTGTTTCTCGTGACACACTCCAGCCCGGAACTGAAGCCCAATAAAGAAATAAAAGTACAAGATAACAACTAAAAGCTCAACAGCATTCCGTCAAGCCCGAACCAAAGTACAACGATGCAAAATGCCGAAGTTTGAACGTCAAGCCCTGCTTGCACAAAACCCCATGTTAGCTGTTGTTTTTCTTTGTCCTACTTTTCGCTTTCTTTTTTTAATAAATAAAGCCACTTTTCCATTCCACTTTCAAGATTTTTGTTGAACGAATTTTTAAAAAGTGCTGCCAAAAAACCTTGCATACTTTCATTCACTTCAACAGTTGTCTTACCGTTTTTTTCAGTAAGTGTCCAATTATGAATAGCGAACATTCCGAAAGTTTTTCCAGTCCACCCAAATTGATGATTTGTGTCAACTGTGTGTAATGTTGAATGAATTTTTGCTCCACCAGTTTTCCAATCAAAAGTAGTTGGTGGTCTTAACTCTCCATTTAATTTTGGTTTACTGATGTCGGTTTGCCAAGTCGCCCAATTGTCTATGTTGGTCAAAACTGCCCAAACTTTTTTACTATCTGCGTTGATAGTGATTATTTTGGTACACTTTACAGGTGCATTGTTGTCAATACTTTGCATTTCTTTTTTGTTTTGAGCAAAAACCATATTTGATGTTAGCTATTGTTTTTCTTTTTAAGGTCGTTCAATTTTTTGTTTAATAGTGATTTGTCATTATCAGTTTTTGCTTTTTGTTGTGCCAATTCAAAATACGAAATAGCTTTTCCATTGTCAATGTCTGTATGTAAATAACCAAGCAAGGAAAAGTAAAAATGACTGTCTGCTAGATTTAATTTTTCTGCCTCTATAATTGCAGTTTGTTTACCTTTTACTTGTGACAACGCATAAGTTCTGTTTAGTGCTGTTATTGGCGAATATTCAATTAGCAAAAGTTGATTATAGGCTTGTAAAATATTGCCCCACTTTTTTGGGTTTTCAATTTTGCTACTATGCCAGTAAGCAATGTTTGCCTCTAAATGATATTTGCTTAATTCATTACCTTGGGTACTTTGAATTAAATAAAAATTTCCTTTTGCTATGAGTTCTTCGTTCCATAAGTTTTTGTCTTGTTGGTCATACAAAATTGGTTCGCCTATTTGATTTGTTCTTGCTTCAAAACGTGAAGAGTGAAAGCACATTAAAGCCATTAAAGCGTTTACGATGGGTTTGTTTGTAGTTGTATTTTCTATCAAAAAATAATTTAATCGCATTGCTTCCAAACACAATTCTTTTCGCAAATGAGTTTTCTGTGTACTTGAATGATAACCTTCATTAAAAAGCAAGTATAATGTTGTGAGTACAGTTTCTAATCTTGTATTTATTTCGTTTTCATTTGGCAATTCAATTCTAATATTTTCTGTTCTTAATTTTTCTTTGGCTCTAAATAATCGTTTGTTGATGGTTTCTTTATTGGTCAAAAATGCCTCTGCAATTTCATCAATTCCAAAACCACAAAGGATTCTTAATGCTAAACCAATTTGTGCTTCTACTGGAATTATTGGATTGCAAATTGTGAAAATCATTTGCAGTTGGCTGTCAGTTATATTTTTATGTGATAAATCAACTTCAATTTCTTCACTTTGGTTTTGATTCAGTTTAAAATCTACAACTATTTTTTCAGAAAACGTTTTATGTCGTTTAAAGTAGTCTTTGGTTTTGTTTTTAGCAACAATATAAAGCCAAGCCGTAGGATTTTCGGGAATACCTTTTAATCCCCAAGTTTCAGAAGCCAATAAAAAAGTATCGTTTGTAATATCCTCTGCAATTTGAATATGAACAATACCAAACAACTTACAGACTACAGAAATTATTTTTCTGTACTCTGTTTTAAAAAGTAGTGGTATTAATTTTTTCTCGTCCAAATTAACCGTTCATTGCTATTATACTTCTTACTTCAACGTGTCCTCCGTGGTCAAGAATAGGACAACCTTCTGCCAATTTCATAGCTTCATCAATATTAGTAGCTTTTACCACTACATAACCACCAATAATTTCTTTTACTTCTGCATAAGGACCATCGGCAATTACATTATTAGACTTCAACGTTTTTCCTTCAAAACTCAAACGATTTGCGTTTACAATTTTTCCTTGTGCAGCAATACCGCCAAACCAATCCATCCATTGTTGAATGTTTGATTGCATTTGTTCTGGTGAAGGTCCAAACGATTCGTTGATTTCGCTTTTGAAAATCATCATAAATTCTTTCATTATTCTACTTTTTAAATTGTTAAAATTAATTATTACTGGAATTATCTTTTATCCTTGTATTTGTTGCGATTCTTCAAAATTTGGCCCGTACAAAGAAGGTACTTTATTTCCCGTGGCTCTTAAATGAGAAATAAGTTCACCCCTATGATGAAATAAATGATTGAATAAAATGCTTCTAATAACTTGAATTTTTGGCATTGATGGAAAAGCAGTTTTTTCTTTATTCATTGTCATCGACCACACATTCATATATTGAGATTCATCCGATTTTTCAATGGCTGCTTGTGCAGTTTTTACATTGGCTTCAAATTTTTCTAAAATATTAGAAACCTTCGTTATGTCACCTTTGTCATACTTATAGATACTCAATTCAAACGCATCCTGGTTGAATGTAACATCATACCAATTGTAAAGCTCTGAAATGTGAGATGCTAATTGTCCAATTGACCAAAGATGCGGTTGAGGACGATATTCCAAAGCACTGTCTGGAATAATAGATAAAAGTTTTCTTGTGTTTTCTGCTTCGTGCTGAAATTCACCGAGTAATGCTTCTTTAATCATTTTTTACCTTTTAAAATATTTCAACTTATTGTTGCACACTAATGACGATTGACTTTTTCAAAACTGGACAGAATGTTGGAAATATTTTTTTTGTCAGTTGATGGTTGCAGAGTGGTCGGTTAAAATAACAGCTAACAATAGGTATTGCTGATGGCAGGATATTCAATGAACGTTCTGCCCGGAGCTACCGATGATTTATAATTTATTGATGAAGTTAAGTACAAAAGCTGATAAGAATTCCTTCTGCCCAAACGCAAGATGACTAAAGAACTAATGCTGATGAAATGCACGTCAGCCCTGCTTTTAGCAATACCAATGTTATCGGATGTCGTTCTTCTTTCGTGTCTTGTGTTTTCAATCATTTCATTGTTACTTTACTACTTCCTTTATGTATGTGGCGCTGTTCCTGTGTGATATGTGTGTTTGGTTCGTGTCAAAATGAATTCTTTTTTTTCGTTCCTGCCGGTTGCAATGTCTGTTAGGTAAACTGTAATCTTCAATTTTTTATTAGTGTCTATTATGTTTTCCAAGTTCGGTGAAGTATAAAAATAATCTCTTTCTTTTTGAATTTCGTGCAGCGTTAAAGTGTCCGAAGTTTCAAGGAATAGTAAGTCAAGCGATGTTATTTTTAATTGTCTGTCTGTTTTCTTTCCTGTTAAATAGCCATAATAAAATTCTTTTCCCCAAGAGTTTGGTGTATAAGTTCCAACCGTTAGAAAGTTTCCGTCCTTCCTGCAACTTATCATAAACCCGTCTTCTCTTATATACTGGTCGTCTTTGTCCAAACGATAAGAAATGTCAGTATAGTATGAACAAGATATTAAAACTGTTGTCAATATAAGTGCTATGTATTTCACTGCTATTTTTAGTTCGGTTCGTGTCTGTGACGCTCGGTCTCACTATATCCGATAACAAAAATATTGATGTTATTAGACGTACTTCCAAAAAAAAATTAACACTGATTTTCAACCACTTAACGTTATACATTTCGTATTGTAGTTAGTACAATACGTTTTTGATATACCCGCTGTTTTTCGCTTTCTGCTACAATCCAAGCCTTGTTTTTTCTTATAAGATCGTCCGGCGGGCTGATGATGTCGGCAGGTGGATAATAAAAGGGTACTCCAGGCCATCCATGCCTGCTGCTTTCTGCGAACTAACCACCCGAACCTTCACTTTTTTACCTGCACAACAAACCGGTGCTGCCAGCCCTGCCCAGCGTTGCTTTTAAGAATATAAAGGAAGTTTGGCTATTAAACAATCCTCCGGTCTGCCTGACGCCAGCTATTCACAGGGGGTAGCTTATTTACCGGGGTCCCCAAACCGGTAAACGCATTAGCTATCGGCAAATAAAAAAAGGGCTGATCAAACAAACGGTAGTTGTCTCAGTCCCCTTTCAATTATTACCTTTTTAAGTTCTTTTCTGCTGTAACAAAACGCTTGCTGCAGGCAGGTATTGTTACGCCGGGTTACTCGGCGGATCAACCGGCTTTTTTGGTGGCAAATCAAAAGCTAATGCTTCATGTTCAAAATGGCCCTTGTGGCTGCCATCGCAAAAGGGCTTGTTTTTGCTAAGGCCGCAACGGCAGATGGATACAATTTCTCTTCCCTGCAGATTATATACCGTTCCGCTTTTATCTACGATTTCAAAATCGCCTTCTACCTTTAAGGAGCCGTTGCTGTTTACAGTCAGTTTAGTGGTTGCCATGCAGTATAGTATTTAGGGGTGAATGTAAGAAAGGAAAAGGCCACCACCAAACAAGCCTTTCCAACAGCCTAACTAACCCAGGCCCTACGCCAGCTTATACATCTTACCTGGCATGCTTTGCACCAAACCCTGTAATTCCAGGCTAAGCAAGGCACCTGCTACCGTACTGGTACTAAGGCCGCTTTGTAAATACAGTCCGTCAATGGGTAGGGTTTCATTTTCGGTCAACAGGTCTACAATGGTGCGTTCATCCGCTGTCAGTTCTACAAACAATTGCCGCTGCACCCTTGTTTTTGTAGCAGGCTGCGGCAACCAGTTCATCAGTTCCAGCAAATCGGCGCCGCTGGTAAGCAGGGCAGCCTTATTGGTTTTAATTAAATGATTGCAGCCCCGGCTTTTGATATCGGTTAATTTTCCGGGCAGGGCAAACACATCCCGGTTGTAACTATTGGCCAGTTCGGCAGTAATCATGCTGCCGCCTTTCAGGTCGGTTTCAATAACAATGGTGGCATCCGCCAGGCCTGCCACAATGCGGTTGCGGGTTGGGAAATTATGCTTATCGGGTTTGGTACCACTGCGAAATTCGGTAAGTAAACCACCGCCCGCAGCTACCATCTCTTTTGCCAGCCGTGCATTAGCCGGTGGATACAAGGTATCCAGTCCATGCCCCAAAACGCCCACGGTTGTCAGTCCGTTTTGCAAGGCTGCTTTGTGTGCCAGGGTATCAATGCCGTAGGCCAGCCCACTTACAATCATTACTTTTTCGGCTGCCAGTTCCTGCACCAGTTTTTCGGTAATTGATTTGCCATAATCGGTATGGCTACGGGTGCCAATGATAGCGGCTATGCGGGCTTCATTTAAATTGGCCGTGCCGCGATAATATAGCAGGGTTGGGCTGTCGTAGCAATTCAGCAACCGTTTGGGATAAGCCTCGTCAGTCAGGAACAGCGGTTGTATTTTGTACTTCTCAATAAAAAGGAGTTCCTTTTCCGCTTCGCTAAAATGTTGAAAAGCTTTAATACTTTCGGCTTTCTGCGGCCCGATGCCATCTATCTTTTCCAGCGTTTGCTGCTTTGCCTTAAAAATAGCTTCTGCCGAACCCAGTTGCTCTGCCAACACCTTGGCGTGTACATAACCAATCAGCGGCACTTGTGTAAGGGCAATCTGGTACAGCAAATCGTTGGTCATGTGGGGTGGCCGGTTAAATAGTGATAGTAGCAAATATCAGTAAGGATTCTGTTTTCTGACGTAATGGATGGAAGGCTTTTATAAAGTTGGTATAGAAGGGTATAAGCCTCACCCTCAGTCGGGAGGCCGGGGATGAGGCCCTCCATAGCGGTGTAACAAATCATTACAAGATTAGCTCTGCAGGTGGAAAAGGGGCGCCGCTACGTAAATTTTAAAGTGAATTAGGGCAGCGGATTCCTGCTGTTTTATTTTCAAAAAAAAATTAATTTTTAAAATATGAAAATCCGGAATACATACAAACAACTGCAGGTAAAACCATCCACGCTTATATTCACTCCTTCAAAAAACAGGTGGTTATGCCGGTACGCTTTTTTATTACAGTTATTTTTACAGGTGTTGTTTTACTGTTACAGGCACAGCAAAAAATTACGGTAACATCACCTAACCAGCAGATACGTCTGGAATTTATGCTCACAACAAGTGGTGTTCCGACGTATGAAGTAAGCTACAAAAGCAAACCGGTGATATTATCATCGGCATTGGGTTTCAGCATCAGGGAAACCGGCATTGAGGGGAATGACTTATTGCCTACCCTGGCCGATAGCCTGGTAATTGTATCGGTAAAGCAAACAACAGTTAATAATCAATGGCAGCCTGTATGGGGCGAAGTAAAAATAATACAGGATCATTATAACCAGGCCATTATCAGCCTGTCGCAAAAGGGAACAAAGCCCATTTTGATGAATATTATTTTTAAAATATTTGATGATGGTGTGGGTTTCCGTTACCAGTTTCCGCAGCAGGCAAACCTTAGCTATTTTACGGTGCAGGAGGAACAAACCAGTTTTCACCTCACCGGTAATCATAAAACGTTTTGGATACCCGGCGATTATGATACCAATGAGTATCCGCCCAGCACTACCAACCTGAGTGAAGTGGATAACGAAACAGTGCGGGCTGCCAACCCGGAAATAGGTACAAGGGTACTGGCGGGAAAGGATATTGTACAAACACCGCTAATGCTGAAAACCGCGGATGGCCTGTACATTAATATTCACGAAGCAGCACTGGTGAATTACCCGGCCATGCAATTACATGTCGATAAAAGCAATTATGACCTAAGCAGCCGCCTGGTGCCGGATGCGTTAGGCAACAAAGCCTATTTACAGGCGCCTTTTGCCACTCCCTGGCGTACCATTATTGTTAGCGATAAAGCCACGGATATATTAGCCAGCAAAATGATATTTAATCTGAACGAGCCATCGGTAATTAAAGATGTTTCCTGGATTCATCCATCCAAATTTGTCGGTATCTGGTGGGGTATGCAGGTGGGCACTTATTCCTGGAGCTATACCGATGACCTGGCAACTATGAAGCCCCACGGCCACCACGGTGCTACTACCGAACGAACTAAACAATACATTGATTTTGCAGCAGCAAACGGAATGGATGCGGTGCTGGTAGAAGGCTGGAATATTGGCTGGGAAGACTGGTTTGGCAAGTGGAAGGAAAATGTATTCGACTTTATTACACCCTACCCGGATTATGATGTGAAAGCCGTAACAGATTATGCAAAAAAGAAAGGTGTAAAAATAATCATGCACCACGAAACCAGCGGTAGTGCCACCAACTATGAACGCTATATGGATACGGCTTACCGCTTCATGAAAAAATATGGCTATGATGCCGTAAAGACGGGTTATGTAGGCAAGATTATTCCCAGGGGTGAGCACCACGACGGACAATGGATGAATAACCATTATGTGTATGCAGCGAAAAAAACAGCCGGTTACCACATTATGATAGACATGCACGAACCGGTTCGGCCTACCGGTTTGCAACGTACCTACCCGAACTGGCTGGCCAACGAGGCAGCACGGGGAAATGAATTCAACGCATTCAGTAAAGGCAATATGCCGGAGCATGAAACCATCCTGCCATTTACCCGGTTAATGGGCGGCCCTATGGATTATACACCAGGTATTTTTAATATCAAACTGGATAAATATGGTACACCGGGCCGGCAGGTACACACCACCCTATGCAAGCAGTTAGCGCTATATGTAACCATGTACAGCCCGTTGCAGATGGCGGCTGATATGATTGAAAATTATCAACCGAAAATGGATGCTTTTCAATTTATAAAAGAAGTGCCGGTAGACTGGGACGATAGCCGCTATCTGGAGGCAGAGCCTGGCGATTACATTACGGTAGCCCGGAAAGCAAAAGGAAAAAACAACTGGTTCATTGGCGCCATCACCGATGAAAATGGCCGCAACACCAACATCCAATTGGATTTTTTAGATGCCGGCAAAAAGTACACCGCTACCATATATGCCGATGGTGCCAATGCGCATTGGCAAACCAATCCGGAGGCCTACATTATTACCCGCCAAACGGTAGATAATAAAACAGTATTGAATTTAAAACTGGCGCCGGGTGGCGGGTGTGCAGTAAGTATACTAATGCAATAGATTATTATTGATCCCTATCTGTATCTACGGCTTTCGGGAAATATTTTCTGGCTTCCCGGCACAACTCCGGCAGGTTGCCTACTATATTCCCATCCGTTTTACCGCCGCAGTAATATACACTGCCATTCAACTGTTTCTTGCCCATGGTAAAACCCTGAACATACCTGCTGGTGCCACCGGTACATCCTTTTGTCAATCCGTTGGGCTTTCCGGATTTTACCCCGTATTGCAAAAAGAGCGCCGTCAGTTTATCAAACTGAGTTTTTGAAAAGGGGATTTCTTCTACTACTAATGTACTGTCGTAAGCGTACAACCGGTATTGGGCTTTTGCAGGTGTAAAAAATAGCTGGTAGCTTCTGTGGTATGCCGGCGGCACAGATGCATCTTTGAAACCAATCACAATGCTATCCGCAGTTTGTATGTTTTGCAAAGAATGCTGCTTATCGCTTTGCCCGCTGCATGATGTTAGCAGCAATAGTTGCAGCCCGGCAGCTATCAATACGAATGTTTTCATCTTACAACAGGTTTATATTTTTACAGTACACAATAGTAAGTTATCCGGTACAAACAGAGGCAATGCTGAAGGTTAAATATCGTTGCATATAATAGGCTGCTACAGTCCTTTATCCTTAGTACGGCACAGTTTTTATAGGCTATTCAAAATATAAAGTTGTTGAATCCAAATACAAAAAGATTCAACGGTAGAGATGTTGCATGGCAACGTCTCTCAATGACATGATGCAACGTATTCGAATCATATTTAAACAAAAGAATGGCTATGATGAAGGAACAATTTCAAACAGAATCAACAGCAACGGATGTGCTTACCCGTAAAGATTTTTTAACGCTTACCGGCAAATCCATTGCAGTAGGCAGCATGATCGCTACCGGCCTTGCAGGTGGCGAAGTATTGGCGCAAACCAATAAAAAAACAGTATCTCCACCGGCACGGGTACCAGCCGACCCGCAGAAACCGATTGAATTAGAAAAATGGAAGTCTGATGCCGATCAGCAGTCGGGGCCTACGCCTACACCCATGCCGCCGGATCAGCGGGTAGGGTATGCAGTGGTAGGGTTAGGGCATTTAGCGTTGGAAGAAATATTACCGGCGATGGGCCAGAGCAAAAAATCGAAGTTGGCGGCATTAGTAAGCGGTAGCCCGGATAAAATGAAAAGAGTGGCCGAACAATATGGTGTAAAGCCCGAAAGCTGTTACAGTTATGAAAACTATGAAAAGCTAAAAGATAACGCTGAGGTGGATGTGATTTACATTGTATTGCCCAACGGCTTGCATAAAGAATATGTAGTACGGGGTGCAAAAACGGGAAAACATATCCTGTGCGAAAAGCCAATGGCTACGTCATCAGCTGAGTGCCGGGAAATGATCGATGCCTGCAATAAGGCCAACATAAAATTAATGATTGCTTACCGCATTCAATACCAGCCGCACAATCGCTACATCCGGGAACAACTACAGAAAAGAACATTCGGAGTTCCGAAACTCATTGAAGCCTGCAATAGCCAGAGCAGCGCTAATCCCGAACACTGGCGACACAAATTAGCATTGGCTGGCGGTGGATCCTTGCCGGATATTGGCCTGTATTGCCTCAATACCAACCGCTTTATTTTAGGTGAAGAACCTACTGAAGTGTTTGCCTACCAGTACAGCACACCCGGCAATCCGCTGTTTAAAGAAGTAGAGGAACTGGTAAGCTGGCAAATGAAATTTCCAAGTGGTGTAATCGCCAGTTGCACCTGTGATTATAATGTGCACGAAAGCCGCCGCTATCGGGTGATGAGCGAAACCGGCTGGATGAACCTCGATAATGCCTACACCTACAAAGGCCAGAAGCTTCAGACATCCAGGGCCGAAGGGAAACTAAGACGGCAGGAAGAAATTAAAATGGAAGAAAATAACCAGTTTGCTGCCGAAATGGATCACTTTTCCGACTGTGTCATCAACAACAAGAAGCCGTTTACGCCAGGTGAAGAAGGATTACAGGATCATATATTAATGGAAGCTATTTACCAATCGGCCAGGGATGGTAAGCCCGTAAAACTGACCAAAAATCCCGATAATAAAAGCCTGCACGGAACGGAGCCGGAAATGGGATAATGGTCGTGAATCGTTCCGCCGCGGCGGATGAATGATCGCTGCGGCTGTGGCATGATTGTGTTTGTCATCCCGGGTGGCCAGGTTCGGAGTTATTTTTATGGGGCCCGGCAATTGAATAAAAAAAGGACTGTAGTGGCAGCCTGTTCCGTTATTCGGAATTGGCACCGTTCAAATTAGTGCTGCTATTGAACTATTTTCGGCGTTCGTTAAAAAATAAAGTATTCATCTACCCGAATGTTGTCTGTAAACACATCCGGCAAAATCATAAGTCATAAATCACAAATTATAAATTCACCATGTTCGCTATTTATCATGAGCACCCCGACTGGTTCAAGCCCTTGTTTAAAGAACTGGAAGCCCGCCAAATCCCTTATGTGCAACTCAACCCTGCCCATCATCATTTTGCTATAGAAGAAAAAGCCCCGGACTACGATTTATTCTTCAACCGCATGAGCCCCTCTGCTTATTTGCGGGATGGTGTACAAGGCATTTTTTATACGCTCAGTTATTTAAAGCACCTGGAAACACTGAACATCCGCACCATCAATGGTTTTAAAGCGTTTACCTACGAAACCAGTAAGGCGCAGCAACTTACACTCATTCATTCTTTGGGTTATGCGTATCCTAAATCACGGGCTATCAATCACCCCGACCAGATAATTGCCGCACTGGATGGTTTGCGTTTCCCGGTAGTGGTAAAAGCAAATATCGGCGGCAGTGGCGCCGGTATTACCAAATTTAATTCGGTGGAGGAAATTAAAGCAGTTGTTGCAGCTAACCAGATTGATTTAGGAATTGATTATACGGCACTGGTGCAGGAGTTTATCCCTGCCCGTGGCGGCTACATTACCCGTGTGGAAACCATCGGTGGCAAATACCTGTATGGCATAAAAGTGTACACTACCGGCGAAACGTTCAACCTATGCCCGGCGGATATTTGCCAGACCAGCACCGGCCAGGAACTGGTGCGTAATGCCTGTGCGTTGGATGCACCTAAAAATGGCTTAAAGGTGGAAGCATATACGCCGCCACCGGAAGTAATTACGGCTATTGAAACCATCATACAAGGATGCGGTATTGATGTAGGTGGTATTGAATACATGATTGACGACCGGGACGGAACACTGGTATATTACGACGTGAATGCCCTAAGCAATTTTGTAGCAGATGCCGTGAATGTAATTGGTTTCAACCCACATGAAAGGCTGGTTGATTTTCTGGAAGAACAGGCAGCTAATGTTACAGAAGCCGTGGAAAGTTTTACTTTTTAAAATATAACGTAACCACAAATGTAAGCGCCGGACTCTGTCCGGTGTTTACACGTTACTTATTTCAAATAACTTAAATGTTAAATAATAGTAACGGGCAGATACCGGACGGAGTCCGGCGCCTAATGGATTAAATTGATATGCGGGTACCTGAATTTTATAATGTCTGATAATTATTTTGAATTTCTTTTTGTCCAACTCACAAATCACAATTCCTAAATCATAAATATGCAATACGGCTACTGGCTTCCTGTTTTTGGCGGATGGCTGCGCAATGTGGAAAATGAAAACATGCAGGCCAATTGGGATTACGTAAAAAAGCTGGCGCTGCGCAGCGAGGATTTAGGATACGCCGTAGCCTTAATTGCGGAGCTGAACCTGAATGATATTAAAGGCGTAGAAGAGCCATCGCTGGATGCCTGGAGCACCACCGCTGCATTAGCTGCAGTTACCAGCAAAATTGAATTAATGGCGGCTGTTCGCCCCACGTTTCACAACCCGGCATTACTGGCCAAACAGGCTGCCAATATTGACCATATTAGCGGTGGCCGCATTAGCCTCAATGTCGTAAGCAGCTGGTGGAAAGATGAAGCGGAAAAATATGGCGTACAGTTTGAGCAGCACGATAACCGTTATGCCCGTACGGCAGAATGGATGACGGTTTTGGATAATGTGTGGAAGAAAGATCATTACAGTTTCAAGGGGAATTATTACACCGTAACAGATAATGTATTGCAACCCAAACCAGTTCAGCAGCCCCGTCCGTTTATCTATGCCGGCGGCGAATCGGAAGCAGCAAAGGATTTAATTACCACTACCTGCGACGGCTACGTAATGCACGGCGATACGCCCGAAACTATTGGCAACCGTATCAGTGATATCAAACAACGCCGGGAAAAGAAAGGCCAGCCGCCAATGAAATTTGGCGTAGCGGCTTATAGCATTGTGCGCAATACGGAAACCGAAGTAAAGCAGGAACTGGAACGTATTACCAACGTGCAGGAGGGTAGCGCAGGTTACAATAATTTTCAGCAGTGGCTGGCCGGCACACAAATGGAACAAACCGTATCGCTGGAAGATTATTCGGTAAGCAACCGTGGCCTGCGTACCGGCCTTACCGGTACACCTTCGCAATTGCAGGATCGGATTGCAGCATTCGAAAAAGTAGGCGTTGATTTTTTTCTACTGCAATGCAGCCCGCAACTGGAGGAAATGGAACGGTTTGCGGAAGCAGTGATGTAAAGATCAGCAGGTAGAAAGCAGCAGACAGTGGGAAAATATAAATAACAGAAAGCAGGCAGGTAATTTTGTAAGGAAAATGAAGAACTTGCTTTTAGTTGTTTTATAAAAACTATCTTCTAATATAAAGACCAACAATCATCAAAGCTATTGTAACAAAAAAAGTAAAAACCCATTTGATGGTGTCTGATTTTGCTTCGGCAATTCTGACCTTCAAATCGGCAACATCTTCTTTTGTTGAAGCTTTCAAATCAGCAATATCCGCTTTTGTTGCCAACAGATTTTTCTGCTTTTCAAAAGTAGTTTCTACCTGCTGCGTAACATAATCTGTAAGCGCTTTTGCTTGCTGGTCGCCAATTTTTTCACGAAGTAGGTTGTACATGTCTATGGTGCTGATGGTCGCTGTCATGTTTTGTTTTTACCTTACAAATATACTTTTTTAATCTTCCCAACAAGTTTTGTTAGCTACGGTTACCGGGCAGCTACTTTTGTATGATGTGCCGCTTAATACTGCTTATTTTATTTTTTTGTTCAATCAACCTTTCTGCCCAGCCTTTCCAGCTAAGCGGCACTGTTGTAAACGGCGAAAATGGACAACCGGTGGAAGGGGCAAGCGTATTCATCAATAATGCTTCCGGTGGCACGGTTACCGGCAGTGATGGTAGTTTCGTATTACAAAATATTCCTTTCAATAAGTTCGAATTAGTAATCTCACATGTTTCTTTTGAAACGCTGGTAGTACCCATTACGCCTGAAAATATTGCACGGCGTTTTAAAATGCAGTTGGCGCCTAAGCAGGCTGAATTACAGGAAGTAATCGTTGGCGTTGCAGACAAACGTGGCTGGGAAAAATGGGGCCGGCAATTTACCAGTAGCTTTATCGGCACATCTGATCTGGCACAAAATTGTACCATCAAAAATCCTGAAGTATTAAAGTTTTACTACAATAGTTCAACTACCGGATTAAGGGTAATTGGTACAGATAAATTAATCATCGAAAATAAAAAACTGGGATATGTCATTCATTACCAGTTGGAGGAATTTATATATAATCGCCGTGAAGGCATGGTCAGCTATGTAGGCTATAGTTCATTTATACCCATGCAATCGTCCAATAAGCGTAAAAACGAAAACCGGAAGCGGGAAAGGCTGGAAGCGTATAATGGTTCACTGATGCACTTTATGCGAAGCCTGTATAAAAATACCATTATGGCTGATTGCTTTGAGTTACGTACGTTGCAGCGTTTATATAAAGCAGACACCGCTACCCGTGCATTATATGATTCCATTATGCACGGCCATGTAAATGCTATTGATACAGCCCGCTATTCGGTACAATTAATGAAACCGTCCGGTAGCCTGCAGCCACCCATTGTTTATATTATTGGCAAACAAATTTTGTCGGTTGACAGCATCCGCAGATACGATAGGTTACAAAAAAAAGTAACGCTGTATTTTCAGAATGAGCTGATGGTGCGTTATAAAAATGAATTAGAAAAACCGGAATATGCAGGTATGTATGCAAAGCCGAAACGACAGCAATCCATCATTTATTTTGTAACCAAAACACCTGTAACTATTGAAGAAACCGGTCTATATTTTAATCCGCTGAATATTTTTACAGAAGAATACTGGGCCTGGGAAAAAACCGCTGAAATGCTGCCTGCCGATTATCAGCCGGGAGATTAAAACCGTTTAAGGTTCAAAGTTTAAAGTTTAAGGTTCTGCAATTCGGAATGTTAGTATTCTTTCCAATTTGATGTTACCTGTGATGTTCAATTAAAAGATGCAAATATGGTATCGTATTAGAACAGAATTCATTTTACAATTCTATTATTGATATTATCGCCTAAAATAAAAGTTGCCAACTCCGGGAGAGTTGGCAACTTTTTATCATTGCATTTTCAGTATTGTATTTATCCCATGTACTATCCCAATCATCCCAAAAATCCCAGTTCAGGACAATATCCCTGTATTAATTACCTCCCGGGGTACCGGTACCGCCATTCAGGCGTTTGCTTTCTTCTTCTGATGCCGATTTGCGCTGGCGGGCCGCTTTTACATTGCTGTTACCAAAGCGGTAACTGAAGTTCAGGCGAACCTGCTGTGCTTCCCAACGACCACTTACCCGCAGATAAGCACCGCTAAATTCGCTTACCCCTTTGAACTGCAAGGTATGAGCTACATCGGTAAAGGTAAGTTTCAGGGTTCCATTTTTGTGCATGATCACCTTTTGCACGCCTATATCAATATTGCCCAGTGGTCTGCTTTTAAAGGTGCCGCCCCAAACAGTAGGGCCATTGTAAAAACCGCTTAACTCAGCTGTCCAGCCTTTTTTAGGATTGATGGCAAATGTATTTTGTACATATAGGTTGTAATTCAAAACATTCAGGTCTATGGTTCTGCCTTTACCCAGATCAGCGTTATACATGCTGTAGTTGGTGCTAAGGTTCAGGTAACCGCTCCATATTTTAGCCAGCGTAAACGGGGTACCGATGTTGAGGTTAATAATGTTTTGCGTAGCCAGGTTGCGGGTGGTTAAAAAAGTACGGTTGCCTTCTGCTGTATCGGTAATCTGTGCAAACAGATCGGTAATATGGCTGTAGCCCAATGTGGTGGCTAAACGGTACTTGTATAGATGCGTTACCGAAAAACTATTAGTGTATTGCGGCTGTAAAAATGCGTTTCCTTTCTGATAGGTCAGTTCATCAATTTTGTTTTCAAAAGGGTTTAAGTCCTGATAGCTGGGCCTGTCTATGCGGCGGCTATACGTAAAAGTAAACTGGTGTTTTTGGGCTGGTGTATACGTAAGGGCAGCACTGGGAAAGAGGTCTACATAATCCCTTTTTACGTTGGCATCGGTTTGTTGGCGGGCACTTTGTAATTTGCCTACACTATGCGTTTGTTCCATACGTACACCCGCCTGCAAGGCCCATTTTGCATTCAGTGGACGATTATAATTTACATAAGCAGCATTTACATTTTCGGTGTAATCAAATGTGTTGCTACGGTTCATATTCAGAATATCCTGTTTATTAATTACATCCCAGAATTGAAACGTATTGGCCGTTTTTACATAACTGAATTTTCCACCTATGCCTAATCTTCCTTTCTTAAAATTCTCTTCGTAATCCACCTTTGCGGTAACAATGTCAATATCAGTAGGTGTGTTGTTTTTGTAAATAAAAAAGCTTTGCACAGTGCCATTCGGGTAATAGTAAAAATTAGGCTGATAACTCTGTCCGGTTTTCCGAAACCGGCTGTAGTCCACATCTACATTCAGTTCATGACCGCTGGTATCGGCAAACCGGTAATTGGTATTAAAATTAAATCTGTTCCTTTTGCCGGGCGTATTATTAGTAGCATTAAGTATGCGGCTTACAACTCCTGTGCTTAACGGGCTGATAAGCGTAGAACTGCCAGTGCTATTAGTACCATTGCCCAGATTACCCGTTACGATAAAGCCTAAGGTGCTTTTCTTGTTCAGGAATAAATCCACACCTCCCTTAAAATTATGCGTATTGTTATCATTCGTCATCACACTTTTCTGATCGAACAAGCTGTCGGCCTGTTTACGATACAGGGAAAAAATATTTTGGTTTTGTCCGAAACTGTTGCTGTAGTTACCAAACCAGTTGGTTTTTTTGTTGCGGTAATTCAGGCTGAGGGAGTTATTTGTTTTTAAGGTAACCCCTTGTGCAAGGCCCAGGCTTATATTGCCATTTGTACCGTAGCGTTTGTCTTTTTTAAGGCGGATGTTGATAATACCCGCATTACCGCTGGCTTCGTACTTCGCTGATGGGTTGCTGATCATTTCAATGGCTTCAATATCGGCGCTGTTCATACTGCGCAGCAGGGCGGCAAGGTCAGTACTTCCCATCTGGCTGGGGCGTCCGTCAATAAATACCTGTACGCCGTTTTTGCCCTTCAGGCTAATGTTATCGTCCTTGTCAACCACTACGCCCGGGCTTTTTTGCAGTAGTTCCATAGCATTGCTGCCGGTAGCATTAATACTGGCTTCTACATTAAAAATCGTTTTATCGGCTTTTACTTCTATCATTGGCTTTTTACCACTCACTACTACGCTGCCCAGGTCTTTAGCAGCTGCTATCGTAAGTACAGCAGCAGGCAATTCTTTGCTTTCGCCTGTAGTAAGTGTAAATACGGTTGTGTTATAAGAAGCTCGTCCGGTTGAGGAAATCCGGATAAAATATTCACCGGCTTTTAAATTGCTAAACTCATATTTACCATTAGCATCTGTTACATCGGTTTTTACCAGGGCGCTGTCTTTAGCCCGTTGCAGGGTAACAGTAGCGGCTACCTGCGGCTTGCCTTTATCATCCTGTACCATACCTCTTACGGTAGTAGTAGTTTGCCCGGCAAAAGCAAAACTGTTACTAATGATAAGGAGCAAAAGGGCAGAAAGTGTTTTTATGAATGGGAAAGAGAAGTGTTGTTTCATTATCTGTAAATTTTGAAGGTGGCAGTTTTGGTAAGTGGTCATTATTTTGATAAAATAATAAGAAGTTTTATCAAAATAAGCCTGGTTCCGTTTTTGGGCGATGGTTTGAACGCACAAATGTATCCGAAGGTTACAGACATGAAAGTTATGTTTGGATGAACGGCGATTTTAGATGGATGAAAAACAAAGAGCAATAGGCAAAAAAACAATAGGCAATGAGCAATTCGATTGCAGATTTGCTTACTGCTGTTGCCGGTTTCTTATTGTCTATTGCCGGTATGCCTGTTGCCTGTTGGCCTGTCGGCTATTTGCCTTCTGCCTTTCCCCTACTTTCTTTTACATTTGTTCGTTCACCCCTGATGATGTATTGAATGGATACCAGTTTTAATCCCGATAAGCAACATACACTGGCTGCTGAAGCTACCATTGCCGGTACGGGCCTGCATACCGGCATTTTTGTAAACATGACGTTGAAGCCGGCAAATCCGGGTTATGGCTTTCAGTTTCAGCGGGTGGATTTGCCGGGAATGCCCGTTATAAAAGCAGATTGCGACCTGGTAACCGATACCAGCCGCGGCACTACGCTGGAAGTGAATGAGGTAAAAATAAGTACGGTGGAACACGTACTGGCAGCGCTTGCCGGTATGGGTGTAGATAATTGCCTCATTGAAATCAATGGCCCGGAGATACCTATTATTGACGGCAGCAGCGAACCTTTTACCGAAATCATAGCCGAAGCCGGCATAGCTGAACAGGATGCCGCCAAAATCTGGTACACGCTGGAAGAAAATATCAGTTATTACAATGAAGAAAAACGGGTAGAAATGACGGCCCTGCCTGCTACCGAATATAAAATCACCACACTGATTGATTTTAACAGCCCGGTACTGGGCACGCAGCATGCACAGCTAAAACATATAACCGATTTCAAAACAGACATTGCACCCTGCCGCACATTTTGCTTTTTGCATGAATTAGAAGCTTTACTAGACAACAACCTGATAAAAGGTGGTGATATCAACAATGCTATCGTTGTGGTGGACAGGCCCATTGGCGATGCAGAAAAAAAACGCCTGGCAAAAGCCTTTAACCGCGAAAACGTAGAAGTAAAAAGCGAAGGTTACCTGAACAACCTGGAACTACGCTTTCCGAACGAGCCGGCCCGGCATAAACTGTTGGATATCGTAGGCGACCTTGCGCTAACCGGTTATGCCGTAAAAACGCATATTATAGCCAACCGGCCGGGGCATAGTACTAATGTAGAGTTTGCAAAAAAAATAAAGCAACATATAAAGGGCCGTCGCAGCGTGCAGGGAGCACCTGTTTATAACCCTGCTTTACCACCTATTTACGATCATCATAAAATTGAAAAGACCCTCCCCCACCGGTATCCTTTTTTGCTGGTAGATAAAATTATTGAACTGTCGGATAAAAGGATTGTAGGCGTAAAAAATGTAACGTTTAATGAGTGGTTTTTTCAGGGGCATTTTCCCGGTAACCCGGTAATGCCTGGCGTACTTCAGATTGAAGCACTGGCGCAAACAGGCGGCATTCTTTGTATTAATGCCATGCCACCCGGCCAGTACGACACCTATTTTTTAAAGATTGATAATGCCAAGTTCAAACTAAAAGTTGGCCCCGGCGATACCATGTTGCTACGAATGGAACTGATATCACCCATCCGCCGCGGCTTGTGCGAAATGCATGGTACCGTGTATGTTGGCGATAAGGTATGCACAGAGGCCGATATGCTGGCACAACTGGTGAAGCGGAGTTAACCGGATTGTTTCATCCCATCTTTGGCACAGTGCCCGACGTTATTACGTTTAAAACAAAATCCCATTTTGTAAGGGGCACATCATCCATTTTCTTTATTTTGTACTTTCTAATACCATCAAGTTATGTCGTCGCCAGCTACCAAGCCCGTTATCAGCGGATCGTTCAGCTATGAAACGTTAGAAGAAACCCTGGACATAAAAGCCCGTGAAGCTGAATTATTTATTGGCATCCCAAAGGAAACCTCGTTTCAGGAAAACCGCATTGCCCTGATTCCGGAAGCGGTGAGTGTGCTGGTAAATAATGGCCATGATGTATGGATAGAAAGCAAAGCCGGCGAAGGCAGCGGCTATACTGACAAGGAATACAGCGAAGCGGGTGCTAAAATCAAATACAGCAAAAAGGAAATATTTGACTGCGATATATTGGTAAAAAGCGCCCCGATCATGGAGGATGATTT
Source organism: Chitinophagaceae bacterium (assembly GCA_965246935.1). Lineage (GTDB taxonomy): Bacteria > Bacteroidota > Bacteroidia > Chitinophagales > Chitinophagaceae > JAZKFT01. Next base: position 135,550 of record CBDFGC010000022.1, read on the forward strand.
GCCCATGCTGAAGCTGAACCATACGGTTATTTCGCCCATTCACCTGAGTGCCATGCGCAGTGAAATACTGGAGCACATGATGGAAAAAAAAGTGACCGGCCTGAGCTTCGAAAACCTGAAGGACGACAGCGGTACGTACCCGATTGTACGCAGCATGAGTGAGATAGCAGGCAGTGCCTCTATGCTCATTGCTGGCCAGTATTTGAGTGCCGCCGGTGATGGCAAAGGAGTACTGCTGGGTGGTATCAGCGGTATTCCGCCTACTAAAGTCATTATTTTAGGCGCCGGCGTAGTGGGTGAATTTGCCGCACGGGCTGCATTGGCCATGGGTTCATCCGTAAAAGTTTTCGACAATAGTGTTTATCGCTTAAAACGCTTACAGGATACCATGGGCCACCGCGTTTGGACCAGTGTAATGGAGCCTCGTATTTTGGCCAAGCAATTAAAAACCTGCGAAGTAGCCATTGGCGCCCTTAGCAGTCAGAATGGACGTACACCTGTTGTTGCCTCGGAGGAAATGGTAGCTGCTATGCGCAATGGAAGCGTTATTATTGATGTAAGCATCGACCGTGGTGGTTGCTTTGAAACAAGTGAAATTACTACGTTTGAAAAACCTACTTATGTAAAATACGGTGTAATCCATTACTGTGTTCCGAATATACCATCGGGCTTTAGCCGCACGGCCAGCCATGCCATCAGCAACGTAATTATGCCGCTGTTACGGGATATTGCCGATGCCGGCGGTTTTGATGATTATGCCTGGAATAATTTTAATGCCCGCAGTGGTATTTACCTGTACAAAGGTTCACTAACGAATTTCCACCTGAGCGAACGGTTTGATCTCAAATACACCGATTTGAATTTGCTGATTGCCAGTTTGGGGTGAGGCTTTGTCGAATTAAAGATCATAGGGCGTTACCTGTATATTTTATAGGGTAATGCCCACCGATCCATAGGCGCAGGACTCTGTCCTGTGCTCTATCGTTACTTTTGATTGATATAGATTAAGGTTACCTATATGTCTGGTTATGGTCAACTATTTTGGCAACTACTACATTACGACAAATATGGTTGTTGAAGTGAAACAAGTAACGCATAGGCACAGGACAGAGTCCTGCGCCTATTGATCCTATTGAGATTTCCACAAACCTAATTCATACTGGTATAATTCTATAAAAATCCTTCTGCTAAATAAATGGCGGAAGGATACTTTTACTTTTGTGAACCCATTGACAAATTTTAATCAGCAAAGATGTAAAGGCACCCCTTCTCTCCCGTACGTACGGGAGAGAAGGGGCAGGAGATTGAGGTTACCCTTTCCGTTTAATCGCACATCCTACGCTTCTCGATGTTTTTACCGAAACTTCTTTACCGGCATTGATTTCGTCGATGGCATTTTTTAAATGCTGGCTTTTTACAGATGCTGCATCACTTGGGCTGTCATCAATAGCACCATGGTACTCCAGTTTGGCATCTTTATCAAACAGGTAGCACTCCGGGGTACGGCTGGCGCCAAAAGCATCGGCCAATTCACTGTTAGCATCTACCGCATAGCTCCAGTTGTATCCCTGCGCTTTGGCATAAGCCTGCATATCGGCAAGGCTTTCATCCGCAGTGCGTTGGGCTTCATTGGAATTTAACAGAATCACACCCAGGCCATTTTGCTCGGCATAGGTGCATATTTCTTTGGTGCGGGCCTGGTTTTTTATTACATAAGGGCAGGTATTGCAGCTAAACATTACCAGCAATCCTTTTGACTTCATTATACTTTTTAGTGTTACGTCCTTACCGGATATATCTTTCAAAGTAATATCGGCTTTGGGCAGGGCAGCACCAATAGCCAACTCGCCAGCCGGCTTAAAGGCAAATAACGCAATGGAAAGCAAGATGCCTGATACTATCTTTTTCATGTTCGGTTGTTTACAGTGAAGATAACCCATGTGTACAGCAAAATGTTTGCCTTTTGCAAAAAACGAACATAAAGTAAACAAACATTTCGCAACCTGTTATTTCCCGGCACCAGCCGTTGGCTTTCTCCAGGAAATATAACCACCTAAGCACATAGAACCCATAGAATACACAAAGAGTAAATAGTAAGCTTATGTTTTATACAGTTTTTCAACGTGTTTGACCTGTAGTGTGTTAGTTGTAGGTATAAGACGCTTATTAGGCAATTACTTTCTCCTATGTGCCTATGTGGTTATAAAAAGAGATCGTAGCATTACCAACATTCCGTTAACCTAAATTCCATAAACCATTACTTACCTTTGACGGCTGTCATTTTGGCCCGCACGGATAAACTGCCCGATTATTGACAACGCTTGAAAACTAATTTATAAACCAGATTTTTCAATACCTATTATACTATGACAGGTTTTTTTAGTAAACTTTTTGGTGGTAACAAAAGTGAAAAGGACGTTCTGAAAATTCGTCCTTCGGTTGCTAAAACCAATGAGTATTTTGCTGCTTACCAGCAACTAACCAACGATGAGTTACGGGCAAAGTCTGTTGAATTCCGTAGCCGTATCCAGGAGCATGTACAGGATATTAATGCTGAAATAGCTACCCGCAAGGGGGAAGCAGAAACGCTTACCGCCGAACAACTTCAGGAAAAAGATGCGATTTACAAGGATGTAGATAAGCTGATTAAACAGCGGGATAAAGTGCTGGAAGATGCCCTTGACGAAATTTTACCGGAAGCTTTTGCTGTGATGAAGGAAACCGCCCGGCGCTTTAGTACCCAATCAGAAATTATTGCCACCGCTACCGAACTGGATAGAAACCTGAGCGTTCGCAAAGATTATGTAACCATCAACGGCGACCAGTCCGTTTTTAAAAATACCTGGACGGCAGGTGGCGGACAGATTACCTGGAATATGGTGCATTATGATGTTCAGCTGATTGGTGGCTCCGTGTTGCACAGCGGCAAAATAGCCGAAATGGCTACCGGTGAAGGTAAAACCCTGGTAAGTACCCTGCCGGCCTACCTGAATGCACTTACCGGCGAAGGCGTACACCTTGTAACGGTAAACGACTACCTGGCCCGCCGGGATAGCGAGTGGAACGGGCCCATTTTTGAATGGCTGGGCGTAACGATTGATTGCATTGATAAGCACCAACCCAACAGCGATGCCCGCCGGCAGGCTTACCTGGCCGATATTACCTATGGCACCAATAATGAATTTGGCTTCGATTACCTGCGGGATAATATGGTAAACAGCCCGGAGGAAATGGTACAGCGCAAGCACCATTTTGCCATGGTGGATGAAGTAGACAGCGTACTGATTGACGATGCCCGTACCCCGCTCATCATCAGCGGTCCGGTACCCCGTGGCGACGATCAGCAATATCATATTTTAAAGCCCCGCGTACTACAGTTATTTGAGGCCCAGCGCCGGGTAACCAACAGCTTTTTAATTGAAGCGAAAAAGAAATTCGCCGAAGGCAATGATGATGCAAAAGACGGCGGCTTGGCCCTGATGCGGGCTTACCGGGGCCTTCCTAAAAGCAGTGCGCTTATTAAGTTTATGAGCGAGCCGGGCATTAAAGTGAAACTGCAGAAAACAGAAAATTACTACCTGAGCGACCAGCAGAAAGAAATGCCGAAGGTGGATGAGGAACTGTATTTCTATATAGATGAAAAGAACAACCAGGTGGACCTGACGGAGCGGGGTTTGCAAATGATTACCAAAAGCGGTGAAGACCCCGACTTTTTTGTGTTGCCGGACATCAGCATAAAGCTCAATGAAATTGAAAAAAGCGATTTGCCGGATAATGACAAGCTGCATCAGAAGGAGGCACTGCTGAATGAGTACAGCCTGAAAGCCGACCGCATCCATACTGTACAGCAACTGTTGAAAGCTTATACGCTGTTTGATAAAGATGTGGAATATGTAATTATTGAAGGCGAAGTAAAAATTGTGGATGAACAAACAGGCCGTATTATGGAAGGCCGCCGTTACAGCGACGGGCTGCATCAGGCACTGGAAGCCAAGGAAGATGTAAAGATTGAAGCGGCTACTCAAACCTATGCTACCATTACGTTGCAGAATTATTTCCGCATGTATCATAAGCTTTGTGGTATGACCGGTACGGCAGAAACGGAAGCCGCTGAGCTATGGGACATCTATAAATTGGATGTGGTGAAAGTACCTACCAATATGCAAATGATCCGCAAGGATAACCACGACCTGGTGTACAAAACCAAGCGGGAAAAGTACAAAGCGGTGATTGACGAGATAGAAGCCTTGCGTACAGCAGGCCGCCCGGTGCTGGTAGGTACCACCTCTGTAGAAGTAAGTGAATTGCTGGGCAAGATGCTACAAGGTAAAAAAATTACACATAAAGTACTGAACGCCAAGCAACATGCCCATGAAGCACAAATTGTTGCTGAAGCGGGTTTAGCTGGTGCGGTGACCATTGCTACTAATATGGCCGGCCGCGGTACGGATATTAAGCTGGGCCCCGGCGTAAAGGATGCAGGCGGGTTAGCCATTATCGGCACCGAACGCCACGAAAGCCGCCGGGTAGACAGGCAGTTGCGGGGCCGTGCAGGCCGCCAGGGTGATCCGGGTTCTTCACAGTTTTTCAGCAGCCTGGAAGATGACCTTATGCGGATGTTTGGCAGCGACCGGATAGCCGGCCTGATGGACCGTATGGGTTATAAAGAGGGTGAGGTAATACAGCATAGCATGATTACCAAAAGTATTGAACGTGCCCAAAAGAAAGTAGAGGAAAATAACTTTGGTATCCGTAAGCGCCTGCTGGAATATGATGATGTAATGAATAAGCAGCGCAATGTAATTTATACCCGCCGCCGCCATGCCTTGTTTGGCGAACGCCTGGCACTGGATTTGGACAATGCTTTTTATTCATCGGCTTCCGACCTGATCCAGAATACCAAAGACCAGAACGATTTTGAAGCCTTTAAGCTGGGCGCCATTGTAAACCTGGGTATTGACAGTAAAATACCAAAGGAAGATTTTGAGGGAAAGAAGGAAGCAGACCTTGCACAATCGTTGTATGAAGAAGCATTGAATAGTTACAATGCTAAAAATGAAGAGTTAGCCAAACAGGCAATACCTGTTTTTCAGAATATCCGCCAGCACCAGGGCGCCCATATTGAAAATGTGGTAGTGCCCTTTACCGATGGCCGCAAGGCTATGCAGGTATTGGCCAATCTGGATAAAACCATTGCAACCAGCGGACATGAACTGGTGAATGCCATGGAACGCAACATTACCCTGGGCCTGATAGATGACGAATGGAAAGAGCACCTGCGTAATATGGACGACCTGAAGCAAAGTGTACAAACGGCATCGTATGAGCAAAAAGATCCATTGGTGATTTACAAAATTGAAGCCTATAAATTGTTCGAAGGCATGCAAACGGGTCTGAACAAGCAGATTGTTCAGTTCCTCTGCCACAGCGGCATACCGGTGGAACAGGAACAGGACATTCGCCAGGGCCGTGAACAACGTACCGACATGAGCCGGATGAAGCAGCGTAAGGAAAATTTAGTACCTGCCGGCGAACGGGAACCTGCAATGATCAGCCAGGGAAACGACTATCATGATCCTTCGGAAAATGTAAAACAGGAACCCATAAAAGTGGGCCCGAAAATTGGCCGGAACGATCCCTGCCCATGCGGCAGTGGTAAAAAATTTAAACAGTGCCACGGAAAAGATTTATGATTTTTGAATTAGCATTTGTGATTTAAAATTCTTAATTCGCTTAAAAAGCTGCCCTATGTAGGGCAGCTTTTTAAGTTACAGACTATCCGAAAAATAAAGTTGGCTATGACGAAATCGCTTTACGAATCCGCCGCGGCGGATCGTATTATTATTCTGTAGCCTCCGGCTACTTTTCGGATACGCACCAAATCATTACATTTGAGTAAAACAAACCAGTATGCAAACTACCGCTGCAGCCGTGAGCATGACGGAGGAAGAATACATTCAGTTTGAATTACAATCAGACATCAGGCATGAATATGTAAACGGTCAATTAATTGATATGCCCGGAGAGTACCTTAAAAACAACAGGATTGCACGAAGACTAAGTGTCATTCTTAGCCTCGCTTTGAACGATGCTGTTTATAACATCTTCACGCATGATGCGAAATTGAAGATACCGAATGAAAAATCTTATTTCTATCCGGATTTGTTTGTTACGGACGAAGTATTAGATGAAGAACAATACATCGCCTATTCTGCTATTTTGGTAACCGAAGTACTTTCAAAAAGCACACGGGCTTACGATGTTTTTGACAAATTGATAAAATATAAAAAAATACCGCAATTACAATATTGCCTGATGATTGAACCTTTTAAAAAAACGGTTACTCTCCATTTGAAAGACGATCAGGACGAATGGCAAATAGAAGATTATGGAGAACCGGACGAAATAATTAAATTGCCTGCACTTAATGTAAACTTCAGGTTGTCTGACTTGTACAAATAATCTCAGCAAACTGAAATAACATTACTATTCATCGTTTATTACATATTGCCTGTTTAGTATTTTACCAATTGGAACTACATAGGCACATAGGACACATAGAAATACAAAAACAGGAGGCACTACGTTTAACAAAGGGTTCGTAAGGGAACCGTAGAGAATCGGCTTTTCTTCATTAAAGTTCAGTTGTTAAAATGCTAAACACGTTCATAGACAACTACCTTCAATCAGGGCATCTTTTCTTTTAATCATTACATTTTAGTTAAACAGACCAGTATGCAAACTACCGCTGTAGTTGTAAGCATCACAGAAGAAGAATACATTCAGTTTGAATTAAAATCAGACAACAGCTGTGAATATGCAAATGATGGGTTCATTGATACACCCGGCAAAAGCGGATTGAATAGTTTACTGGCAACAAACCTGCTTTTCTTTTTTAAAATGATCTTACATCATACGGATTACAAAATTTTCACCCATGATGCCAGACTAAAAATAGAGGAAAGATATTATTACCCGGATCTTTTTGTAAGTACAGAAGCCGTGAATGCCAACAAATATATTCATTACTCTGCTATCCTTGTAGCAGAGGTACTTTCAGCCGGTACCCGGTCTTTAGATCAATTCGATAAGTTTTTTGTGTACCGGAAAATTCCGGAACTGCAATATTACTTGCTGATAGCGCCTTTAAAAAAAGCAGTTATCCTGTTTTCGAAGAATGAACAAAATGAATGGTCCCGGCAATGTTACAATGTAGCAGACGAAATAATAAATCTGCCAGCTATCAATGTACAATTTAAACTGGCAGATTTATATATATGACGGGATAGTAATTAAAAGCCCAGCTTCATTTTCACGGTACCATAATCTGCAAAATTCAATTGTGGCGTTAAGCAGGACAGGTAAGAAGTTTTAGTGCCTACTACAATAATTGTCTCAAAAATTTCTTCCGGGCCGGCTCCCCTGCTGATAGTAATAGAAGATTGCGGAGAAGAGGATGTAAGCGAATAATTATACGACACATTCGCATCCGTGGTAGCCGGTAAATGATAATATTTTCCACTGGCACTACGCAGATAAACATGTATTGTATTACTTTCTAATACAGTGGGCGAAATGTTTTTCAACTGTCCACTCATACCTCTTATTAGTTTCATTCGGGTATAGTTCAGTTGGAATGCATTGGCATTGGACTGGTACAAAGTTACAGGGCAATTAACCGGGTCAGTAAGGATAGCTGCGGTAGTAGCTGTTGGAACGGACGAAGTGGTTGCTTTTTCCGATACCGGTTCAATTTTACTTTTCGTACAGGAAATGGCACATAGCAGGAGCATGCCTGCAAGGCATAAGTTTGCTTTCATAGAAATTGGTTTTTAAGGAATAAAAGAATACAGGTATAAATATATAGGGATGTACTGCAACAAATTTGTTCTTAATAGATCACTACTGATTTTAACAAAGCAGAAAAAATGATATGTAAAAGCTGCATTGCTAATAACTAATGTCCATCATACGAGGATGGAGTGATCGACTCGCTGAACAACTTCAGGATGCAGATTGTATAGCTCCGTTTTGCATACAGGTTATTCGCTGTTAAACGGCTGATTAATTTTCATTTTTTTCAACGAATTTCAAGCTCGCTTGTCCCTAACTTTACGCTATGCTTTCCCGACTTTTTATACAGAATTACGCTATCATAGAAGAGCTGAGTATCAACTTTCATCCGCATTTTGTAATTATTACCGGTGAAACCGGCGCCGGAAAAAGTATCCTGATTGGAGCCCTTGGCCTGGTATTAGGCCAGCGGGCCGATATAAATGTACTGCGGGACAATACTACCAAGTGCATTGTAGAAGCTACTTTCCGCTCGGAAATCAGCAAGGAAATCCGGCAGTTTTTCTTAGAGGAGGAACTGGATGCCGATGAAACCATTATTATCCGCAGGGAGATAGCGCCCAGTGGTAAAAGCCGCAGCTTTATTAACGATACACCGGTTACGCTGGCCCAGTTAAAAGAGCTTACCTCGATGCTGGTTGACCTGCATCAGCAGTTTGACACCCTGGAAATTGGCGATGATGCGTTTCAGCGGGAAGTAATTGATGCACTGGCTGCACATGCCGGTAAATTGCAGCAGTACCAGACCGCTTACCGAGAGTACACTACTACGCTACGAACCTTGCAGCAATTAAAGGAGCAGCAGGCCAATGCCGGCAAGGAGCTGGATTATTACCGCTACCTGTTCAACGAACTGGATGAAGCTGCTTTTCAGGAAGAAGAGCTGGAGAACATTGATGCGGAGTTAAGTGTGCTCAATAATGCCGAAAGCATCAAATCTGTTCTAACGGCGGCATCGTTTGCTTTAAAAGAAAGCGATGAACCGATGGTGCAGCAGTTGAAGATTCTGATACAACAATTGCAAACACTCAAAGGGGTTCATACAGAGGTAAATGGGCTGGTAACAAGGCTGCAAAGTGTACAGATTGAACTAAGTGATATAGCGGACGAACTGGAAACCACCAACGATAAAATAAGCCTGAACCCGAAACGATTACAGGAACTGAACGACCGGCTGAATACAGGCTACAAGCTGTTGAAAAAGCATAATGTGCTTACCACTGCCGAACTGCTCTCCATTCAGAAAGAACTGGGTGGCAAACTGCAGCAGGTCCTGAATATTGATGAGGAAATAGTAGAAAAAGAAAAGCAGTTACAAGGATTCAAGAAAGCGGCGCAGGAGCTGGCGGATGTTATTTCTGCGAACCGTAAAAAAGTGATACCCCCGTTTGAAGCAAAAGTGGCAGCCCTGCTGAAACAGGTAGGTATGCCAAATGCGCTAATAAAAGTACGGGTAACAGATGCCGGGCTAATGGCCAACGGGCAGGACACTATCGAGTACTTATTTGATGCCAATCGCAGCGGCCGTTTTGAACTTTTGCGCAAGGTAGCCAGCGGGGGCGAACTAAGCCGCCTGATGCTGAGCATTAAATCCATTGTAGCAGGCAGTATCCAATTGCCGACGCTTATTTTTGATGAAATAGATACGGGTATTAGTGGTGAAGCTGCCCGGCAGGTAGGCATTATTATGAAAGACCTGGCCCGCCGCCACCAGGTAATTTCCATTACGCACCAGCCGCAAATTGCTGCCCGTGCCGATGCCCATTTTTTTGTATATAAACACGAAAAGAAAAACAGTATCCAGACAGGGGTTCGGGAACTAAGCAGGGACGAACGGGTAGAAGTAATTGCTAATATGCTGGCCGGCGATAATCCATCGGGAACGGTATTGCAGAATGCACGGGAGATGCTGAATGTGTGAGTGAGCTTACTGATGGTATATAGAAAATTGAATTATCAATGAATGGCAAATACAGTTTTCCGATCTTTAAACACTTGTAACAAAAAATAAACGGGTATTTAATTTTCATTCCAATTAGATAGCTGTTTTTCTCCTATACCGGAAAACGAATAGTAACTTCTTAGAAATCAAAGCTATTGCATTCGCTTTTATTTAGGATGGTTAGCTATTTTTGAGTTAGCGGCAATTTTACAAGAGTCCAAAAGAATGAAAATATTACTGACTATAATTATAATATTTCAATTTGGTTTCATCTTCGGACAAACATTTAACGTTATAACAAAAAATGTTGCTATTGAAATAAAAGAATTAATTAAACCAGCAACAAATGTTGAGTTGACACACGCTGTAAAGTACAATAATAAATTTTACTGCTTTTTTAATGAAGTAAAAAAGGACAATTTGAGACGGGACATAAAATTCTGTTTCATCTTTTCAGACAAAGACAATATTATCAAAAAAATTGAAGTTCCAGATGACATTCAAAATACTTATTACTACGACTTATTCATAAAGAATGACACCATCTTTGTGAAAACTTACATGAAAAGTAAAACATTCTACTTTGACAGTAAAATATCCAAATGGGTAAAGACAGAGGATATTGACGATTTGATATTTGAAGACGACAGATTCTACTTTACTTATTTAAACTTTGGTGAATGGGGTGCTACAACTTGGTGCAAAGACAAAAAGACGAAAAAAGAATATGAACTTGCATCGTCAGGAACAAGAATTAATAAAATTTACAGGGTGTATTACATTACCTCTGGCTTGAGGATTTTGAAAATTGATGACCCGACGAAAATGAAAAAATCTAATAATGATTATTTATATGAAGTCATTAATAAGAAGGAACACGCAGAAGGAACAAGTTCATTGAAAGGTGCTAAAATCATTTTTAATAACACCACTTTTTCGTATTGGGAACAGAAAGAACCTAAAATTCTTATTGCGACATCATTTATAAAAAATAGTAAGCTTTATCATTTATGTGTTGACAGTACAAGAACATTTGTTGCAGAACTTATTAATGGACAGATGATAACAACTCAACGAATTGGCGCAAAGATTTCTTTTTTTGACTGGCATTATTCAGACAGAAACAAAATTCAAAAGGACGGAAGTCAAATATTAAAATTCAAAACAAACAACACGTTTGGGATTGTAGAAATCAACAAACAGGGCATCTATATTTATAATTTAATCCCAAAATGACAAATAGAAAAACTGCAACTAGTCGAGTAAGCAACGGGGATTGCGCCCCCTGCTCCTCACAAAACCGTATCCCGATATGCTCTGCTATCGGGACAAGCTGTGAACCTCCCGATTCATACGGCTCTTCAAGATGATATTCTCAATTAATAAGCAGCACATATACTCCAATGAGCAAACATGCCGGGATGCATTTTGTACAAACTGTTTAGCCAGCTGCGGCTCTTATACAAGTTTATCCCTTTATTCAATTTGCACCAATTTCAAGCTGCTTGTTTACAAAGCGCCATAGGTCATTGAGATCATTGAGATCTCTTTTAAAGAAATGACAGCAGTAGTTTTGTTACCCTGTTTTGTGTCTTTACAAACCGGAATGTCTATCCTTTAGGAAAGCTGTTGCATAATAACAAAAACTTGTTTGAGCCGGTATCTGTAGCAACTTAACAACCATTTTAAGTGTTTATCATCTATTCTTTTTTTCGTAGAAATAAATCCGGTGGGGCATGCTGCTGTTTCCCGCCAACATTCTTATACAAACGTGCCAAATGCTGACTCAATACACGGCTTTAAGAAACCGGCATTTATGCAATTACTAACTGCTTACTAATTTTACGGGGCGTACGTATGGATGTTTACCTGTTGTTCTTTTCTGCGACTAATCATCATACAGGAGGTCCCGGCAAAAGCAAACCATTACCACGGATGCAGACGCCGGCTCCGCAGTTAAAAAAACGATGACTAATAAAAAATTGAATCATGACCAATAACCAGCAGCCAAATAGAGAAACATTTAAGCAATGGCATAAAGACCCTGCCAACTGGAAATGGGGAATCCTTTATTATAACAAAAATGATAAACGGATTTTTCCACCCAAAAGAAGCAAACTTGGCTGGACAATCAACTTTGCCAACCCGCTTTCCATTATGGCACTTGTAGCGATAACACTCATTTTAGTTACGCTCATTTATTTATTAACCGGGCATATATGATTACCAATGAATGGAGCATATTCCGGTAGGTAGATACGTATTCAGGCAGTGGTCTGAATTTGTAAAGACACACGGTCGTGCATCTCACACCCAAATCTAACCTCAACAGCTAAATCCAACACCCGCCCATATCCCTGCAAAAGACCCGCAGTTGTGTGTCTCTACGACGAATCTGTAAAAAATTGGTCAGATTTCCAATTAGCCGGATTGGCTTCTACCTGCTGCATAACATACAAAAAAAATATCCGGGCATGAGAATTGGTTTGTATGTATGTGAACAAATCATAAAACAACACGGCGGCACCTTATGGGTAGAAAGTGAATCAGGTAAAGGCATCACCTTTAGTTTTACTTTCCCTTTTGCGGAAGCTGCTAACACACCAGAATTGAAAACGAATGAAAAAGTGCATACTAATTTGCGATGATGACGAGGGTATATTGGATGTGACAGCGATGGTACTCGAAAGCTTCGGTTATAGGGTCGTTCCAATTATTAACAGCCTGAAAGTATTAGATACAGTACATATAGAAAATCCCGACCTTGTAATATTGGATTTATGGATGCCGGGTATCAATGGTGAACAGTTGCTGGAGGCGATAAAAACAAACCCTGAAACCTGTGATACACCGGTTATTATTATTTCGGCCAGTCGTGACGGTAGTTCTGTTGCCAAACAAAGCGGCGCCAATGATTTTTTAGAAAAGCCCTTTGATATTGATGTACTTACAGAGCGGGTGAAGCAATATATATAGCTCCCCAACCCCGGCCCCCTCAACTCCCCCAAAAGGGGAGCTCGTTTATGCGGAGGTTTAAAGTAATAGCGGTCAACTTGCAAATCGATCTTTTCAACCAACCACGAATATAACTATTCCAAATAGCGAAGTTTTAATGTTCGGTCTGAGCCCCTCCTTTGGAGAGCCTGTCCCGTTCGTCCGGGAGGTTGGGGAGGCCGGTTGGGGAGGCCGTCTTTCCCTTCAACGCTACACTTACCGCTTCATCCATCTGCCGTTCTGCATAAGGCCGGCTTATTTCATTCAGCGTTTCTATTTTAGTATGGATCAGGTCTTTATCATTCATGGTAAGGCTTAGCTGCAAAGCCTGCATAGCCGCAGCTGTTTCGTTCAATTCCTGCAGTGATAACCGGGCTGCATTTTTACCTACAAATTTTTCGGTAGTACTGAGCAGTTGTTCGCCTTCAGTACGGGCTTCGGTCAACGCACGGCTTGCTATATCGTCCCTGGCATAGGTAATGCTCTCCTGTAACATTTTCTCTACATCAGCATCTGTGATCCCATATTGTGGCTTTACTTCAATGGTTTGCTCCACACCACTACGTAATTCTTTAGCCCTTACCTGTAAAATTCCATCTGCGTTTATCAGAAATTTCACTTCCACTTTGGGAAGGCCGGCTGGCATACCCGGTATGTTCGCCAGGTTAAATTCTGCCAGCTTGCGGTTATGCTGCACCAAATCCCTTTCGCCCTGGAAAACAGAGATACGCATACTACCTTGCCCGTCTTTTTGGGTGGTGTACTGGCGGGCAGCACTGGTGGGTATCTTACTGTTGCGGGGTATCAGTACATCCATTAGCCCGCCCATGGTTTCTATTCCCAGGCTAAGCGGAGTTATATCCAACAGCAATACATCTTTGTTGTTACCTGCCAGCACATCGGCCTGCACGGCAGCGCCAAGTGCCACTACTTCATCCGGGTTTACACTATCGTTTACTGCCTTGCCAAAAAATTTACTTACCGCCTCTTTTACTGCCGGCACACGGGTACTACCCCCTACCATTACAATCACGTCAATATCTGCCTGCTGCAACACTGCATCTTTTAATGCTTTGCGGCAACTGTCTATGGTTTTATCAATCAATGGCCGGATAGTATTTTCAAATTCCGATTTGGTAATATGGATCGTTTTACCATCCAGCACTTCTTCAAAATGATCGTTTACAGAGAGCCATTTTTTGGCCTCTTCAGCTTTTAGCCGTAGTATTCCCAATTGCACATTATCATCCGTATTGCCTAACTGCTGCTGAAAATGACGGGTAATGGCCCGGTCAAAATCATCGCCGCCCAGGTAGGTATCACCATTAGTGCTCAGCACCTCAAAAATGCCGTTTGCAATGCGCAAAATGGAAACATCGAAAGTGCCACCACCTAAATCGTACACGGCAATGGTCTTTACTTCCGCTCTTTGCAAGCCTAAGCCATAAGCCAGGCTGGCAGCCGTAGGTTCGTTGATGATCCGCAGCACGTCCAGCCCGGCCAGTTTGCCGGCATCACGGGTGGCCTGCCGCTGGGCATCGTTAAAATAGGCTGGCACGGTAATAACGGCCTTCGTGACCGGGGTTTTTAAAATGTGCTCGGCCCGGTGTTTTAACTCTTTTAAAATAAAAGCCGACAAATCAATAGGGGAGTAAAAGCGGTTACCAGCCTGCACTTTCACCAGGCTTTCAGTATTGTCGTCGATAATTTTATAAGTAAAAAACCCGGCATGTTCCTGAATATCATTATAGCTTTTACCCATTAACCGCTTGGCACTGAAAATGGTATTCTGCGGCTCGGTTACCAGGAACGCTTTGGCTGCCTCCCCTACGGTAGCTTCCCCCCTTTCATTTAAATGCACCACACTTGGTACCAGGCTACTACTATCATGTTCCTTTAATGCAACAGGTTGCCGGCTTTCCGGATGAATAATGGCTACCAAACTATTCGTAGTTCCTAAATCAATGCCTACAATCATTTCCGGCTTTTGCAGGCTGCCTGTGGCTATATTAATGGCTATTTTGCCCATGCGTATGTAGTTGTTTACTTTAATGAAGCACACAAAGAAAACACATAGTCCGCAGTTGACAGAAATCAGGTTGTAACAGGTAGCAGAAAAATAAAAATTGTTTCACTGATGATTGTTCATGGAATGAATGCAGACAAGTTGGCGATGAGCCGGGTTAGTGAGTTGCCAACCCTCCCAGGGTTGGCAACTCTAATAGCTGTGGCTCTGGATCAGGATCAGGAATGCCTCCGGGCTTTAAAGTTACCAACTTCAAAAAAGACCATAGGCATTCCTCAATACCAAAGTTGCCAACTCCGGAAGAGTTGGCAACTTTAAGCACAAAGAGCTTCAATTTTATAAACCGCTTATCCGGCTATCGCATCAGGTACATTTTACCATAGCCTTTATTGAAGAACTTATCTGTCTGGTCCTGGGCTTTCTGGTTGAAATTGTCGTTAATGCGGAACTGTTCCAACTTAGCGCCGTTAAGGCCGGTAACTACCCGGAACAGATACACGCCATTGGCCAGTTTGCTGCCAAACTGGTCTGTGCCATCCCATTTAAATTCGGAAATATTACGGCCAATATTCAGCGGGCCTAATTCGGCTTTGGTCACTTCCCGTACTATTTTACCGGTAATAGTCAGTATCTGAATTTTAAACTCCTGCGGTATTTCCTTACCGGTAATGGTGAATACAAATGCGGTGGAAGTAGTAAACGGATTCGGATAGTTGAACATATTACTGATCATCGGCTTATTAAATACCTGGAAGCTAACACGGTACGCATCCGGGCCAGCCGCATTCTGTGCCCGGTCTTTACCGGTGATGGTCAACTCGTAGTAACGATCTTCTGAATCCTGATTCAGTGCCGGGAAAAAATCAATGGTAGCCGTGTTATCGGTACTTCCGGCAGTTGCCGGTGTAAAGCGCAACGTATCCGTTCCAAACCGGTAAGTACGGATACTGCCATCCGGATACTGTAGCGTAAGCCGTAGCACGGAGGTATCATTCAGCAGCAGGAAGCGGCTTTCGTCCTTCAGTTTTATTTGTATATGTGGCCTGGCACTTACAATATCCTTATTCAGGATATGCATGCCATCAAAAGTTACGTCCAGCAGCGGGTTGTACTTATCGGGTTTCACAAAAAAGTCCCGGTAAATAAAGTTGTTGAAATGAAATTGTTCCGGCTGGTCGTCATCGGGGTTTACATCAATATATAAATTATTAGTGCCGGGATAATCTTTGGTATCCAGTTTTACGCTGATAGAAGTTGTATCGCCGGGCAGCAGGTCTTTCTTCTTGCTTACCGGTATAATATGGGGCACATTGCTTTGATCCAGCACAATCACTTTTACCCGGATGCTATCGCGGAACTTCGCTTCACTAATATTTTTAAATCCGATGGCAAAATCCAGGGTTTCGCCAATATCCAGCGTATCTTTTGTACGGAATTGAATATTGGATGCCAATGCACCTTCCGGTACCGGATCGTACAGCAGGCGCCAGTAGCGCAGGTTATAAGCCGTTCCGTTGATAGAGTCGGAATTACGCAACTTCAACCGGATGTAAGGGTATTGGGTAGCATTTACACTACTAATATCAAAGTCCTGCTGCACTTGCGTAAGGTTGTACAACAACGTTTCAGTACCGGAAGCATTTACGCCTACCACGCTTACAACCGGGTTGTCGCCGGCTTGTATATCCTGGCTATTGCCACGCCATTTAACCTGTTTCCAGGCTTTGGCCGGGCCAAATTGCGGCGAGGTTACAAACCCTAATGTATCCGGCGTCGGGCAGTAGGCGTTCATTTGAATACGTTCCAGGTTATCGCTGAATTTCCATTTGGTAAATGATGGATCGCCTTTCCGGTATATCAGCGTAAAAATACGGGGCCGGTTAAAGGAATCGATGTCGGTAAACCCGGCTGCCTTTAACCGATGATACACACTATTACCTGCACCCAGCCGCAGTTCATCGCTTTTAAAAGCAGCAGCAAATGCTTCCTGGTCATAAGGTGGATCCAGGTTATTACGGACTGCTACATAGGTTCCGTTGGGAATAGCATCCATAAATTGGATAATCTTGCGCCGGTTGGCCGTATCCCGGTCGTCCCATTCAAAATTGTAATGCCTGGAAGTACTGCCATTTGGTGTACAATAAGGGCCGCTGCCATACAGCCCGCCAGGGTTTGCCCAGGGTTTAAAAGTAATTGGATCAAACACACTGAATATCAGGGAATGGCCCACACAGGCACTTTTAATATAGGTATCATTATTAACCGATATGCTAAAATCGCCATCTTCCGAACCGCTTATACCGTACACACTATGTGTAAAAAACAGGTTATTATTCCGGGTGTTAAACTGCCATTTGCGGCTATTACTGTCAATATATATCCGGTCCACGCCACTTTTTAAATGCTGATATACATGGCTTTGGTTAAAGCCGGTACTAGTGCTACCGGCCAGGTACACAAAGGAAGCGGTATTCCAACGGTCGGGACTACCTGAGGCCGGTACAGTTGCCAGGCGCCAGTAATACACGGTACTGTCGGTAAAAGTAATGCCCGGGTCAAACTCTGCGATACCACCAGTTATATTTACGTTGCGGGTAACCTTTAGCGGCGAGTTAAAAAATTCCGTGGTATCCAGTTCCATGCGATAAGGCTTTGCGGTGGCAGAAACAGGACTGGAGGTAGAAGCTGTCAGCTTTATATTCTGCTTATTGACAATGGCAAAATTGTATGGGTAGATGGGCCGCATTTCGTCTTCAAAAATCACTACATCCCGACTGGTGGTATTATTCAGTTCGCTTAATTCGGCTATACGATTTTCTGTTTCCAGGCTTACGGTTATTTTGTTGGTGCCTTTATCCCGGTTAGCGATGATGGGCAGTAATAATTCCAGCGAATCAACGTAGCGGGTAGTTTTCACTTT
This sequence comes from Chitinophagaceae bacterium, assembly GCA_965246935.1. Lineage (GTDB taxonomy): Bacteria > Bacteroidota > Bacteroidia > Chitinophagales > Chitinophagaceae > JAZKFT01. Next base: position 153,286 of record CBDFGC010000022.1, read on the forward strand.
TTGATTGTACACAATTTCGGTAAGGCCATTCGGGTTAATAGCCGATGGTGGGTACTGCCGTTTCACCTGTATTACCATTGAATCGTTAACGGCTTTGCCTAAGTTATAATGATACACTTTTACCTTAAACTGGCTTTCGGCTATGGAAACGACCGTTGGGTTGATAAATATATTAGGTTCCTCCACGGAGTAATCAGGCTTTGCTGCCGTATTCAGTTTGATGGCAGGATCGCCATGCAATGTTTGCTGGGCAGCATGGTTGCGGCCATGAAAGCTATTGCCGGTAGCACTCAGAATATATTGGGTGGCATCCTGCACATTTTTACCAACGGATTGCCCATACGATTGCTTGCCAACAGAGTTATAAAAACCGGTTGAATAAATATCCAGTTCATTAATTAACCCAAAAGAAGTACTGGCAATAAGGCCAATAGAACCCCGGTTTGGCGCCAGTACATATTTTTCCGAAATGGTACTTTTTAGTGTAAGCCGGGGTGTATCAAGCGTAAAAAAGTTACCCGCATTACAGCCGTTCAGCAAAAACATCGGGAACTTACCGGGATTGTTATAGTTAGCAGGATCTTCGAGGTTATAATCCAATGCGGTAGCTGAGGAATGGCCAAAATAAGTAAGCAGGGTCATACCCGTCTGAAACAGGTTTCCGATAATCTGGCTGTTGATGCTGGTAGCTGTGCCGGTATTGAACTTATTGAGGGTCGTAACTTTTGCGCCAAAAAGGGTGTCTTCGATAATACTTTTATACCGGTCCATCGGTGGTGCTATCAGCGATGCCGTACCGGCGTCGCTGGCCCCCACTACATGTACTACATTTTTCATCCACAATTTATCCTGCTGGCTTTGTGAGGTACCCGCCTGTGTAGTTTCGTACGTTTTTACCTTATCTAAATAATCAAGGATTTCCTGGCCGCTAATTACGCTGAGCCTCCCGATGGGCGTAGCCGGATAAGGCAGCAAACCAGTGGCTGATAATAAAATATCGGAGCCCGGATAACCAAAAGTAGGTACCAGGTTCAGCCTGTCGGCAGCAGGCAGGTTTTGGGTAAACCGGTAGTCCTGGTAAGAAACGCCTTTGCCTATCAGGAAAACATTTTTAGGCTGTACTGAAAAACTCTGCCTGGCATAGCGCAAAAAATTCTTAACGGAAAGCGGGTCTTTTTTGATACCAAAGGCAAACTGGTCTTCCAGTTGGTCAATATCATAAATTTTTGAATTAAAGCTGCCACCTACGGCAGAACTGCGGTACACCCGGTACTGCTCCAATGGATTGATGCCGTTTACCGGGGTAGCTAAAATATTGTTGGAAATAATCAGGTAATCTCCTTGCAGCGCACTGCTACCATAATTGGCAAAAATGCGTGATTGCATACTGGCCACCGGTACAATTGCAGTTGCATCCTGGCTTAGCAATACATAGCCGGTAGTGGCAGATGACGGAGGCAATGCAAACCGGATGGTACCCGCACCGTTTACATCAGCTACATAGCGGCGACGGTTGGTGAGATCATATAAAACAGGCAGCGCACTGCCACGATTAAAATCTGTAATTTCAATATACTGGCCGGCGCCATTGGCAGGCATTTCAAATTCAAATAAACGCTGGTTATTAAATTTAAAAAGCCGGGGGTAAGTAATATCAATATAGCTTACGACCACCCGGTCATTTTCATTAGCACATAAATTTTTTACCTTATAAGTTCCGGCTCCGTTGGGAATGGAACTGATAGGCACATTATTATACGTCTGGCTTTTGGCCTCAAAAGTGAGCAGGCTTATACTGCCCAGCGTAGTATTATTTAATAGAAAGTCTACCGTCCTCAAATTTGGAGCTGTCCCCATAGCTGCCACTTTCACAGTTGCATTGCCACCTGCAGCGTAAGGATAAAACTGCTGGGTGTAAACAAACGGAGGCACATAATTGGGATTGTTAAATGAATAAATTTCGGAGCTGCCAACCATTTCGCCAACATCATAGGAAGATGAATAAATATACTCTCCGGGGCTGGGGTCGGCAAGCCCCCTGTTTACCTGTTCCTTAAAATCAAATTTTTCCGTGTACGTCAGGTAAGGCTGTGGCGCCAGGGTATTGCCTGCTACATTGTTGGCCGCTGTGCTGTAGCGCAGGCCGGTTTGCTCCGGGCTATACGTAAGAAAATAGGTAGAAGAATCGGTTTCCAGGCTCACCCGGTCATTCAGTTGGTTAGCGGCTACTTCATATAAAACCTTATCCGGCTTACCATCGTTCATAATTCCGTAAAATTCAATAAAATCTGCTCCACCCATCGGGCCCGTGGCTGCCGATGTAAAAACCGGTACCTGCTCGCCATTGCGCCACAACTGAAAATTTTGGGCATTCACGTTGCCCAGGCCGGCAGCCTGTAGTACCGGCTGGCTAATGCGATACAGGCCATTGCGGCCTACTTTAAATTTATAATAGGTTTTACCATAGTCGATCCACTCATTGTTCAACGGCGACTGGGCATGCCCGGCTATGAATAGCAACAGCAGGCAAACAGGCAACAGCTTTTTAAGCAGGTGTGCGCCAAAAGATAAATACATAAAATCAGTTAGTTTTCTTTTTTGATAAGATCAACCCGCAGGGAGATAATATGGGTATAAAGTGGTGAGTTTTGATTGGCCAGGTTATTATAGGCATAATCAATACTTACGTTGCCAACTTTAAAACCAGCTCCAATACAGGGCTGGTATATCCATACTTTCTTTTGATTAGTGGTATCGCCATCTTTTAAAGCCCGCTGAAAATTATAAATACCACCCCGCACAAAGAATACGTTGTTCACGTCCAGTTCCAGGCCCAGCCGCGGATCTACGCTTACCGGGTTGCTACTGATAAGGGTATTGCGTTTGCCATCAAACGTAACATCAGCAGCCAGTTCAGTATTCAGCAGATTTTTTTGCCCTATCGGGAAATGATAAACACCTCCCAGCGAAAGCCGTGGCGCTGTTAGTTCCGTTGACTTAACCGGAATATCATTATTCGTGAGGTACAATGCTTCTTTTTCCCTTTCGGTAAAAGAGAATGACCAGGCATTGTAAGTGGTGGTGCCATCCCGCAGTACGGCTCCCAAACTGTACGCAGGGCTGGTATAATGCAGGGCAGCATCAACACCAAAGCCCCAGGCCCTGGCAAAAGAGCCCACTCTGCGGTAAATGATTTTTACATTGCCGCCAAACGATAAGCGATGATCTTCATCCGGCTGCCGGATGGTTTGCGCCAGCGACACTAAAAATGCGTAATCGGCAGAGGAAAAGGTCTCAATGTTATTGTAGTTCACCGATCCGTCGGGCTCCACCAGGTATAAGGTATTTGGAATATCATCTACTGCAAACCGCAACAGGGAAAGACCCAGTGTGCGTTTATTTTCGGCCAGTGGAATAGCAACGGCCCCAAAATCGTATTTGCCAATACCTGCAAAATACTCGGCGTGCATCAGCGAAACGGTTGGATGATCCTGAATGGCAGTAAGTGCGGCAGGGTTCCAGTACCCGGCGGTGGCGTCTTTTACACTGGCAACCTGTGCCCCGCCCATTCCCATAGCCCGTGCACCGGCGCCAATATTTAAAAACTCGTTGGAGTATTTGCGAAACTGGCTGAAAGATTGGGTACCAGCCACCAAAAGGCAACAAAGGCAGGCAAATCGAACGGCATGTGATGGACGAAAGGATTGCAAAAAAGGCATCCGGCAGTTAGTTAGGTTAGGCGTCTGGAAAATAAAGTAATAGAAGGGTTCAAATTTACAGTAAAAGACGGTTATACGTCACGGCCAATTTCATCTGTAAAGTGCCCCATTGCACCTAAAACGCTGCATGGCCAACCACCCCGTATTACAAGAACCCATACCTAACGGTAAAGGACGGCAAAAAGTATATGGTTGGTATATTAATTTTAAGGTTTCCTAATGCTGGTTGAGCAATTTTATTTAGTAAGAAGCCTTACTGACTAACCATTGTCTTTAGCCTTATATTTCTTGCCGCAGGTTTTAGCCCAATGTCATTAAGTTAAGGATTGTAGTAGCAGCTATGTGCCGTAGGTGCAACCTGTTTGTAGAAGATAGAAATCATTGATGTTGGTGCATGCCACGTAGTGGCTACCTGATCAGAGAAGGGGTAGCCACTACGTGGCAATGATTGCCTTTGCCTCTTTGTTTGCTACAAACAGAAAGCCCCGCTGGAGCTTATCTTAATGACATTGGGCTAAAGCCAACGGTGGTTAGTCAGCAAGGCTGTTGAGGTATATTTCCAGCCAGGTGTAGCCGGTAGTTCCTTTGATGGTAGTACCATCTTTACCATCTTTTGGATTGAGGTGATTCTTGTTTTCCCATTCATCGGGTATGCCGTCGCCATCGGTATCGGGTGCAGCTTTGAGAGTGGTTATTGCCGGCTGGCCCCCCGCATCTGCTTCTGTTTTATAAATCCTGCCCGCTTTGCCCAACGTTTTTACGTAACCTATCAGTCGGATATCTACAGAATCCCGCTTCAAACTAGCTCCTGCGCTTTTTATTATTTTTTCAAAGGCAGTTGCTGCTGATTCGGCGGTAACAGGTATGGCGGCTTTGTTTTGCCGCTGATGCAGCAGGTCGGCGCCACGGTTTATAAAATCCGAATCGGCCACCAACCGCCCGTTCAACACACCATCTTTGTTCAGGTCGGTATAATTGCCACTCTGAAATACGTGATCGGTAGCGGTGAACATACTCAGGAACGAATCGGTGGAATTGGGGCCGGCAATAAAATAATTGTTGATAATATCTTGGTGATAATGCTCGGCAGAATGGCCACCTACAAAGCCGCTGGTACCCCAGTTGTAAATGATGTTGTTGATGTATTCGATATCTGCTTTGGCTTTTGGATTACGGCTCTGGTTATCGATCCAGAGGCAATGATGGATCGTAAGCATTCTGGGTCGTTCCAGTAAAGCACCAAATCGTTGCGGATCAACAGACTCGCCAATAAGGCAATATTGCAGTGTAATATGGGTACTCTGTTTAATGTGTAAATTATCCCACCGGCCCCACTGCACCGATACATGGTCAAAAATCATATTATCGGCGCTGTCGGCAGTTAGTACGCATTTGCCACGTGGCATATCGATGCTTCCCCGCATCCGCAGGTATCGGACAATAATATTTTTCTCGCCGGAAAACGATAAGCCATTTCCGTAAATAACAATACCTGCACCCGGCGCCGACTGCCCGGCAATGGTAATATCAGAAGCAACCTGTATCCGGCTACTGATTTTGATAACACCGCTTACATCAAATACGACGGTACGGCCCGGCATACTTACCGCTTCCCTGAATGAGCCCGGACCGTCGTCGTTTACATTGTTTACATGATATACACTACCGCCACGGCCACCGGTAGCAGCGGCGCCAAATCCTTCTGCGCCGGGGAATGCGGGCAATTGGGCATAGGCAAAATTCATCCGGCAAATGGCAATCAGGATAAAGCAGATTTTATATTTCATGAGGAAAAAAATGACGATAAAATAAATAAAACTTTTATTCTCTTAAATTAGCTACAGACAGATTGAAGAATTAACCAGAGACTTGGTTAGTTGCGCCATCTAATGACCAATTATATTAAATCCATATTCTTTAAAATAATAAAATTTCTACAACTATAGAATTTAACGCCAGGAATAATTGGTAACGTACTAAAAACTTGTTCAGCATCGTTTAACGGTTCATTATCCATTAAGAATTCTCTTTCTATAATCTCATTGTTCCACTGAGCATAATAACTCCGAAACCAATGAATTCTATTCATCAGTTTTTGTGCCTGAATTCCCCTCTCAATCGATTCAAAAAATTGTATAGGAGGTATTACTCCACATTGTCCATTGTCCGTCATTTTCGGAGTAAGATTTCCAATATAAGCTGTCCAGCTTATATCATTTATTTTCCACTCTTCTATTGTTATCTGGTCGTAAGTATGTGGGTCATTACATCCCAATACAGCAAGCAATGGGTGTAAACTACCGGTCGAAAAGTTTTGAAAATTTCTATTTATAGTTTCTTCTATTGTTGCGCCGAAGTCACTGCAACATTCAATGATTTGTTCACCTTTGCCGGTTAAAACCATCACATCAAGTCTGGAATTAATGCTTCCGTTAACCTCCTGACAAACCGTCCTTGCTTTGAATTTTATATTATCCGGCAGGTTAGTATGAATAAATTCCTCGTCGGTAGAAACGTTGACGCCGTGGTGTCGTAAAAAATCAGCAAATTGTGGATTTAGGTTTATTTCTAACACTTCCGGATATTTAGGGTAATACTTTCCAAATATAGCAACTATGCTGCAGTATTCTGAGAGGTGGGTTTCCTTACATCAGTTATATAAAATCATTATTGTTAACATGGCGCTGAGGTTATTGAACGGCTACTTTATTATTTGCTCAGCAGTACTGCTGATGATCCTATTTTTTAACATCCTGCGAGTTCACTTTTTAAACAGATAACGATATTTTTTGTAAACTGACATACCAATGAGAGGTAACAGAAAAAGGGGCCATAATTGTAACAGCCCTACAAACAGGTCTTCCAGTATCCGTAGCCCGGATTGCAGGGAATTCAACACTTTTGTTCCAAAGCCCGGTTCATAGGCAGTTATATTTTTAGGATTCGGAAGAAGTTCTGTTTTGATTGCCTGCCGTTGGTACAGCGAAAGTTGCAGGGTGCTAAAGTTTACCTGATCATTTAGCTGCCTGTTTGATAACAGTGCATCATCCGTTTGTACCTGTTCGTTTTGCAACAGTTCCTCTGCTGATGCCGTTTCACTTAATTTTTTTCCCTGTTTATCAATTGCATGTACCAGCCTTACAACATGTTGGCTTCCTCTTTTTTGTGCATTATTGTTTGCCTGTAATTGTAGCGAAATATCATCTGCTTTTATAACCCGGTAATCCAGGTAATCTACCAATCCTGCAATATCTTTCAGTGTTGTATCCAGCATTGTATTTGGCACCCGAACAGTCATTGTATTGGTAACGGTAAAGCTGGTCGTTTCTACAGAAGAATCAGCACTTACCGCCGCTGTCAACGCATTGTCAATATTACTTTTTAGCTGCGTAAGTGTTACATAACCACCATGGCTGGTAATGATGTTCTCAATTTTGTAAGTAACTTTTTCTACGTTACCTACTTTAAATTTCAGCTCAGCTGTTCTGATAAATTTATGAATAGTGTCGTTATTATTTTCTACGGCCGCCGATGATGAACCAGATAAAGAGATGGCACTATCAGCTACCATTTGTTTTTTATCATCTTCCGGCGATTGATTATTATTACAGGCAAGCATAGCAAAGCTAAGCCCTGTCAGGAGCGGTAAATATTTCATGGCAATTTTTTAAAAGATAAATAAAAATGAGCTAGCCATTACCCGCTGCACACCAGGCAGATAATATTTATAAAAAAGCCGGTGCACACTGCTTTTTTACAGGTGATTTTTGATACAGCCGGGGGGTAATTGGTAACCCTTCTATTAATTGTTAAAGCAATGTATAAAACATCCAAAATACCGGAATTTAAAACCAGGTAAGATCTCAATACATAAATGCTAATGGCTGCTGATGTGTTGCTAAACTCATATCCGCAAATATTCAGGTAGTAAACAACAGAGATGAAGGGCAGGCTTCCAAATTCAGCGGTTATTCCACCTGCTGATGTTTTATCACAATTTGTTTGTGGTTTTGCCGTATTTATAAAATATTCATTCAGCAAACAGTAGCATACTTTTTAGCAAGTGGCTGCTCCCGGTTCATAGCTGGTAATGCGTACCCAAACAGCCCTGCTTACTTTTGTTTTTGCAACTGATAACCGGTGAAAGTAAGCAAGTGCATTTGTACTGAAAATGGATCAATTATGTGGATTGTCCGGGTTATTTTTTTAAAAGAGTAAGCTATGATTGCATCTCTGATTTCCGGTAGTATTCAAAATTTCATTGATGGCATTAATATTATACCTTTTATGATAACATCGGGAATGGTATGATGTAAAAGATAGCTTTTGTTTAATAACGAATAATCATAACCGGGGCACTTATGCCGTAGCTAAATTTACTTTAACCAACAAAATAATTAACGATGGAAACCAAACCCAGGCCTGTACGTATAGCAACTTATTTTTCCGTATTGCACAAGTACCCGGTACCTTTTCGCCTGTCCATTATATTTATACTGCTGCCGCTATTCATTATGTTGCCGGTCATTTTTTTAATTAACAGGATCAGCCAATCTCCTTATGAAAAGTATGATTATGCCAAAATTGATAAAGAAGGAACGCCATTAAAAGGCCGCATTACGAATGTTAGAACAGACGCTGACACCCGGATTAATAACCGGCATCCTTCCATAATCAGCTATACGTACCTGATGAATGGAAAGGAAACAACATCTGAATTTAAAACGCTGGCGCCGGAAAAAGCACAGCAAATAAAGGCGGGAGATTCAATAGCTATCAAAGTGCTGAACAATGAATCTGAGATCGTAAACCTGAAGCCTTTTCATTTTCCCTTTTTCGTGTTTTATTTCATCCCTATCCCTTTACTATTAACAGGCATCGGATTTGGCATATACCTCTCTACCCGGTTGTTCAAAGAAATCAGTTTGTATAAATACGGAAATACGCAGGAAGCTACCATTATGGCCATCACCGACCGGGTGTATACCAGAACCAACATAAGCAGAAAAATTATTGATGTTGATTACTCCTATACAACCATTACCGGTACAAAAATACAGGGAAGTTCCAGGGCCATCAATGCCGGGACTGTCAGCAGTAAAAAACCAGGGGATGCTATTAAAATATTCGTATCGGTAAAAGACGAAACAAAATCCTGCATAGTGCCAATAGAACAGGCATTACAAAATAACTGGCAGGTATAAAGCGGGGTGCATTTCAGTAGGTATCCGGTTCGGGCAGGTGCCTGAATCAGGAGCCACCTTTTTTGAAGTTTACATTTCTTCGCATCCACTCTTCCTGCGAACCAGCCGTTTGTTCAAGGTTTATTTTTTTAGCAATTTTTGACTGCGCTTTTTCTAATGAACGGCTGATCATCTTATGCTGTATCGATTCATTCTCATCCATGCCCATTCTTCTCATCAGTTCAATTATTCGTTCGCCACCAAACTGAGTAAACAGTGGCTCCGTTGACGAATTATATACAGTGAAACGTTGCTGCAAACAATTTTGTACGAGTGCTTCTTCTTTTGCACGTAACGGATGATGTTCTAAAAAAGCGATTTGCCTGCCGGTGTATTTGGCTGCCGTAAAGTATTTAGCTTCCTCAATCCGGGCTTCATCCAGATTATACAATGCAAATAGTTCCTGAAACAGTAAAGCGGTGTTTTCAAACCAGGCAATAAAAATATAATCCGGCTGCTGTTTGGCAAACGCTATTACCGCAGCTTGTTTTGCAGGTGGCGATATAAAAACAATATCTTCGAACTGTTGTACCGGTTTCACCTCTTTTTTCCTGAATAAGTTGAACAGCATAACGGTAATTAAAAACCAAATGTATCAAAATCAGTAAGCCGATAGCCGATTCATTTCCAAACCATTCTTCTCAACATCTGTTTGGTATTGTATGCTATTGTATGTTCCCGTTAAGCCGGCGCAATATTTAAATAATCATGGATGTCCCACAAAAAGCCTCACCTTCCTGCAAAAACCTGCCTCACCTGCAGCCGCCCTTTTACCTGGCGTAAAAAATGGGAAAAGGTATGGCACGAAGTAAAATATTGCAGTGAGCGATGCAGGCAGGAAAAGAAAAAAGCCGGTATTCAATAATTATCTTCCCTCTTTCAATTTGTTAAGGCCCGTATCGGATTAATCATGTACAGGTTAGGATTATCTTTCCCCTCAAACAAATTATTTTTTATTACATGTTTACTACAGACTACTCTTTTCATAAAGCATTCCTTTATACACAAATAAGAATTGCCCGGCCTACCAACCACTTCCAAAAGGTAATTGATTTTTATACCAACGGCCTTGGGCTTACCGAAATCGGAAACTTTTCCAATCATGACGGCATCAGTGGTGTTATGTTAGGAATGCCCGATAGCCAGTATCACTTAGAGTTTACTTTTCATGTAAATGGCGCTCCCTGCCCATCGCCAACGAAAGACAACCTGTTGGTTTTCTATTTGCCGGATATCAGTCAACGGGATCGTATTGCACAAGGGTTATTAGAAATGGGTTATCCGGCAGTAGCACCGGAAAACCCTTACTGGCAAAAACACGGTATCACCATCGAAGATCCGGATGGCTGGCGGATTGTGTTGATGGATATACCCGGCTTTAATGCACCTCAATAAATTTGTCTGCTCTCCAAAGTTTCCCGACAACAGTAGTATGCAATAGTTGAGTGCCTGTATTATCTACCCTCATTAAATAAACAATACAGGGAATCGGGATGCCTGATTTTATAACGCTATCATCTTTTCAATTATTTCCTGAGGGCCACCGGCATTTCCCATCAAATTAATTTGATCAAAGTAATTATACCATCCTGCACCTTCCACTAATTTTTCGAAACCCTGGGCAGCTTCACTATTCGGGAAAGTCCATACAGCGAAATAGTCATAATCAGCTTTGCTGAAAGTGGAAGCATCATTGGTGCCCCAACTTACAATTTGTACACCATTTTCCATAAGCTGCTGGATGGCAGGCCCCAGGGCAGTCATGTAGTTTCCCCTTTCTTCTTTTGATAAATCCATCCACGCTTGTTTCGCTTTCCATAATTCAATGTAAGTAATCATCGTATAATTGTTAGGTAGACAAACATATGCATTTCCCTCTCTTGAAATAAAGATATTTCCTTATGGGATTAGCAGGTGATTTACAGCGTTAAGCAGCCCACCGCAAAAGTTTCATACAATAGTGACTTTACCACAAAGCTTTCGAATCTCCCTATTGAGAGGGTCGCCTGCCTTTGTCTATACTATATAACAATTCTTCAACGTCTCTACCGCTCGTAAACAGGAATACCCTTTCTGAAATCCTCCGCTTACCATTTCGCAAAAGGTTCAGTTTTTGCTAAGCGCTGTGCATGAAAACTTTGTGGAAGTACCTGCAGCCGCAGCGGAATATGGTTTTTTTGTCGCTGTTGCTGGCAGGCGTGGCGCAACTGCTGAGCTTAATTGACCCACTCATTTTTGGAAAAATCATTGATGGCTATGCCGTTAATAAAGGCGGGCGTACGGAGCAACAACTGGTGCAGGGCGTATTACAATGGCTGGGTATTGCCATTGCAGTAGCGTTGTTGGCCCGCATTGCCAAAGCCTTTCAGGATTACACTACCCGGCTGGCGGTGCAGCGCTTTGGTATGCAGATTTTTAATGACGGGCTTAAACAAACGCTCCGGTTGTCGTTTCAGGAATTTGAGGAAAGCCGCAGTGGCGAAACCTTGTCCGTACTGCAAAAAGTAAAGACAGATACAGAACGTTTTATCAATTCCTTCATCAATATTCTATTTTCTTCCATTGTCGGAATAGGCTTTTTGCTTTGGTATTCCATTACAAAAAATGGATTGCTCATCCCGGTTTTTATCATTGGTATCCTGGTATTGGGTTCGCTTACGGGTATGCTTAGTAAAAAAATGAAAACCGTGCAGCGCAGCATCAACCGGGAAACCAATAAAATGAGCGGTGTCATTACCGAAAGCCTGCGCAATATTGAACTGGTAAAAAGCCTGGGCCTCACCTTTCCGGAAATCCGGCGGCTGCGGCTGCAAACGCAAAAAATCTTCGACCTGGAAATGGTGAAAGTGCGCAAAGTGCGTACACTTTCTTTTTTGCAGGGTACTACGCTCAATATCTTAAAACAATCCATCCTGTTTACGCTATTATGGCTCATTTTCCGCAACCGGCTGAGTACCGGCGAACTGATTTCCATGCAATTTATTTCCACTTCTATTTTCGGTCCGTTGCAGGATCTGGGCAGTATCATTCTCCAATACCGGGAGGTAGAAGCGAGTATCAATACTTTTGACATATTAATGCACAAGCCAGTGGAACAGCGGCCACCCGACCCGGTAGAAATTGGCAGCCTTCAAAACCTCCGGTTTCAGGATGTCATTTTTCGACACAAAACCGGTTCCGGCAATGCTATTGATGGCATATCTTTCGAAGTAAAAACCGGCGAAACCATTGCATTTGTGGGGCCATCCGGCTCCGGAAAAAGTACGCTTGTAAAATTGCTGGTAGGCCTGTACCAGCCGGTTAGTGGCGACATTTATTTTAATGAAGAACATAGTACGGATATTCGCTATAACCAGTTGCGGCGGCAGATTGGTTTTGTAACGCAGGATACCCAATTGTTTGCCGGCACCATCCGGGAGAACCTGTTGTTTGTGCAGCCGGACGCTACAGAGGCCGACATACTGGAAGCCTTGCACAAAGCCTCCTGCGATGGTCTGCTTGCCCGTACAGAGCGGGGCATTGATAGTGTGTTGGGAGAAGGTGGCATGAAGCTTTCCGGTGGCGAAAAGCAACGTATTTCCATTGCCAGGGCATTGCTGCGGCATCCGCGGCTGCTCATTTTTGATGAAGCAACTTCGGCGCTGGATTCTATTACCGAACAGGATATTACCAATACCATCCGGGATGTATCGGCCCGGCGGGAACAAATTACGATATTGATTGCCCACCGCCTCAGCACCATTATGCACGCCGACGTTATTTATGTACTGGAACGGGGCCGCATGGCCGAAACCGGTACCCATGAAGAATTGTTGCAGCAAAAGGGATTGTATTATGCCATGTGGCGGCAGCAGATTGGCGAGCGGAAAGAGGCGGTGACTGACACAAAAAGTTATGAGATATAAGAGATGAGATATGAGCGCCCATTACTTAACATTGCTTTGTTAGTCATCACGGGTTACCGGGTTCAATGATGTTTTTTTGGGCCAAACAATTGAATGAGATTAGGACACTAGTGGCAGCCTGTCCCGTTGCTCGGGATTGGTACCGTTGAAATGAGGTACTACTATGAGGCTATTACCTGCGTTCATTATCAACTATCAGCATTCATCAGATCAATTTTTGTTCAAAATTTTAAAATCACTACCCGCCTGCAAAGGGCGGCATCGCTATAACATTCATTTATTCATAGCTGCAGATAAGCGATGCTGGCCTATTCACAAATTTCGAATTCTGGTTGCTTGTTGTCTGTAATCCTTTGTCCGTCGTCTGTATTTATTCATGGAATTCTTCAGCGTCTCCGAAGCTGTCAATCCTAAACATCCATCCCAAAAATCCCTCCTGCAATTTGGCTTCATTATAGTTACTTCGCATCCATACAAAAAAGCCCACCTATGCTAAAGGATATACAGGTACAAAACGAAAAAGAAACCCGCGGTGGTTTTGGTGAAGGTATTTATGAAGTGGGTAAAAAGAATCCCAAAGTAATTGTACTAACTGCTGATTTGGCCGGCTCTTTTAAATTAGGCCCATATAAAAAAGAAATGGCCGATCGCTTTATACAGGTAGGCATTGCCGAAGCCAATATGATGGGTATTGCTGCCGGGCTTACCATTGGCGGGCATATCCCCTACACCACCACTTTCGCCAACTTTAGCACCGGCAGGGTTTACGACCAGATCCGCCAAAGCATTGCCTACAGCAATAAGAACGTAAAAATTTGCGCCAGCCATGCCGGCCTCACCCTGGGCGAAGACGGTGCCACCCACCAGATTTTAGAAGACCTGGGCCTGATGCGGATGCTGCCCGGCATGACGGTCATCAACCCCTGCGATTTTAACCAGACCAAAGCTGCTACCATGGCCATCGCCGATTATATCGGGCCGGTGTACCTGCGTTTTGGCCGCCCTAAATGGCCCAACTGGACGAAAGAAGATGGCAGCGACTTTGTAATTGGTGAAGCGCAAATCATGAGCGAAGGCACTGACATTACGCTGTTTGCCTGCGGCCACCTGGTATGGAAATGTATTGAAGCCGGTAAAATACTGGAAGAGCGTGGCTTGAGCGTGGAGATGATCAATGTGCATACCATTAAGCCGCTGGATGTAGATACTATTCTTAAAAGCATTCAAAAAACCGGTTGTGCCGTTACGGCAGAAGAGCATAATATTTTTGGTGGCCTTGGCGATTGCATAGCACAGGTAGCAGCCCGCAACCATCCCATCCCTATTGAGTATATCGGCACAAAAGACACATTTGGCGAAAGTGGTAAACCCACCGACCTGCTGAAAAAATACGGCCTGGATACGCCGGATATTGTAGCTGCCGCCGAAAAAGTGATGGCCCGTAAAAACGGATAATATTCTTTACTCCATTCTACAAATGCCCATCCGGAATTTTTCAGGCGGGCTATTTTTTTGAGATCAGCTTTTGTAAAGTGAGCAATTTACATTCCTATTAGCTTCGTGTATATGTATTCGTTTTCTATTTTTAGAAATAAGTTTGCTTCAATATAGCCTTGCTTTAAATATACTTGCTTCCAATTTTAATAGGATAACGCCGTTTTTTACATAATAATGGAGCGCCATTGAAGACGCTCCACTGTCTGGAGTTTTCCATAGGAGTACAATTGATCCGCAGATACGGTGTGGTTGTACATCTGCCGGAAAGATATAATATTTTTATATTGAATACCAAAAAAAATTGCTGTAAAACTTTTTTTTTCTATAGTCAGGTAAAATCAAATTTGCACTCATTGCCTTTACCTATCTTATCTCATTAATTTTCAAGTATATGCACTCGTAAACGCCACTAAAAATTAGTTTTGCCCTATGAAGAAAGTGGTGGCAGCCGTAGTAATAATATTTGATCTGGCTATTTGCCTGGCACTTCGGCAACCTGTCAAAAGGGAAACTATCGGCGTACCATTTTGCCTTCAATATTACAAACAGGCTTCCGCTGAATTTACCGGCGAAACAAAAGCCCTGCAACAAGCGGTAGCAGCCATCACCAGCGATAGCCTTACAGTGGTAGCAGCAAGAACACAACTGGCAGCCTGCCGCAAAAGCTATAAAAAGATTGAATTTTTTGTTGAATATTTCCTGGAGAGCCGCATAAAAATTTTTAATAAAGCGCCGGTATACGAAGTGGAAGAACCATACATGGAGTTTCAGCAGCCCATAGGCATGCAAGCGATGGAAGCCATACTGTTTGATGATAGCGTACTTAGTAAAAAAGCAGACCTGATATCCCAGGCAGAAGTAATACATACTACAGCCGGTGGACTGATGCAGTACCTGTATGGTAAAGAAATTACGGATACAGACATACTGGATGCCTTGCGGCTGGAACTGGTTCGGATTTATACACTTGGGATTACCGGTTACGATGCACCCGAATTAAAGACCGGTATTTCCGAAGCTTACGAAGCAATGCAGGCCGTACAGCAAAACCTGCAACCCTATCTTGCTTATCAGGAAAGCCCCATTGCCGACAGCATTCGTCATTACCTGCAATATTGCCTCAGCCAGCTTTCATCCAATACAGATTTTAATTCATTTAACCGGGCAGATTTCTTTACCAAAGTAGCCTTGCCGCTACAACAACAGTTGGGTGGTCTTATTCAAAATTTACACCTCCGAAAAAAAGGCGAAGCAATTTTAGCAGATGACGCACCCCATCTTTTCAGCAGGGGCAGTATCCGCATAATCAATACAGCAGATACATCTACTAAAGAATTGGTTGCATTAGGAAAAAAGCTATTTGGTGAACCCCTGCTTAGCGGCAACGGCCTGCGCAGTTGTGCCACCTGCCACAACCCGACAAACTATTTCACCGATGGGCAGGTTACCAGCGTAGCATTTAACGGAAAAGACCGGGTGCAGCGCAATGCCCCATCCCTGCTATACACCGCCTACCAGCACAATCAGTTTTTAGATGGCCGGGCTGCAAATCTACCAGCACAAATGCTGGCTGTACTTACCAGCCCGCTGGAAATGAATGCGGAACCAACAGCAGTCATTAAAAAAATAAATAGCGATCCCACTTACCGGCAGCTTTTTAAAAATGCTTTCCGGGCATCTGAAAATGATAGCATTGTTACTGTTAAGAAAATAGCTGCTGCTATTAGTAGTTACGAGCAATCGTTCCAGGTGAGGTCATCGGCATTTGACCGGTATATGAATGGCAACAGGAAAGCTTTAACCAACAACCAATTACAGGGTTTTAATTTGTTTATGGGAAAAGGCATGTGCGCCACCTGCCACTTTGCACCCTTATTCAATGGCCTGCTGCCGCCGGCTTATGCCACTACCGAAGTAGAATCGCTGGGCCTTACCCGCAATACGGATTTTAAAAAGCCCGTTGCCGATACTGACAGTGGCCGGTACAAATTTTTTCCTGTTTCATTTTACATCGGCAGCTTTAAAACGCCTACCGTACGCAATGTGGCCCGTACCGCACCTTATATGCACAACGGCGCTTTTGCCACGCTGCTGCAGGTACTGAATTTTTACAATAAAGGCGGTGGAAACGGTATGGGCCTTCATAATTCCAATCAAACACTTTCTTCAAAACCGCTGTACCTTACTCAAAAGGAGATAAATAACATTATTCATTTTTTAGAAGCATTAACGGATGAACCGGCAGATTGAAACATGCTATAACACCCATGGGTTGTACCTACATTCCCAGGGTTGAAACCCTGCGCTACAATATGCATCGTGCCTATGGCACTTTAAGTTAGGGCTTCACACCCGTACCTGTATTTCACACCTATAGCCTCGTAGAGGCGGCCCATTTTGTAGCAACGGATTTTAATCCGTTATTGAAAATATATCTTTAGAGCCCCGAATAATGCCTATAAAAAAATTGACATGCAAAATAGATTACGCTTAGTGCTAATGCAGTTCCTGTTACTGGCAACTATACCTGCTTTCTCACAGCAACTAACCCGTGGCCCTTACCTGATGGTGGGCACGCCTGCCAGCATCAATATCCGCTGGCGTACGGATACCCTTTCTAACAGCCGGGTACGGTATGGCACCAGCCCTGCCTCGTTAACGAATATTATTGACAGTATAGCATTAGTGACGGAACATGAGATTAAAATTAGTGGCTTACTTCCGCTTACCAAATATTATTACAGCATTGGCAGTAGTACCGTAATGCTGCAAGGTGATGCTAATAACTATTTCTTTACGTTACCCGCACAAAGATCAACCGGCCTGATGCGTATTGGTGTATTTGGCGATTGCGGCAACAACAGTACGAACCAGATACAGGTTAGAGATCAGTTTCAGAATTACTTAGGCGGCAATTATATGAATGCCTGGATTTTGCTGGGCGACAATGCCTACAATGATGGCACGGATGCAGAGTTCCAGGCAGAATTTTTTAATACGTACGGAGATCATTTTCTAAAACAAAACCCGCTTTACCCGGCGCCCGGTAACCATGATTATGGCAACAACAGTATTTTACAGGATAATCATATGATGCCTTATTATTCCATATTCAGTATGCCCACCAATGCCGAAGCCGGCGGGTTTGCATCCAACAACAAAGCCTGGTATTCCTTTAATGTGGGCAATGTGCATTTTCTTTCGTTGGATAGTTATGGAAGAGAAGACAGTGCCACCCGCCTGTACGATACACTAGGCAGGCAAGTGCAATGGATAAAAGCTGATTTAGCTGCTAACACCAATAAAACATGGATAGTATCCTATTGGCATCATCCGCCGTTCACCAAGGGCTCACACGACTCCGATACCGAAAGTGATTTAGTAAGCATTCGCACCAATTTTATTAAGATACTGGAACGTATGGGCGTGGATTTAATTCTTTGCGGCCATAGCCACGACTACGAACGCAGCAAACTGCAATCGGGCCACTACGATGTGGATACCACTTTCGACCCAACTATTCATAATGTAAGCACATCCAGCGGGTTGTATGATGGCAGTAGCAACTCCTGCCCATACACCAAAGATTCGGTTACCCATAAGCAGGGAACAGTATATGTAGTTAGCGGCTCAGCAGGCCAGTTGGGCGGAACACAGGCAAGCTTTCCGCACAAAGCCATGCAGTACGCCGATGCCACCAACGGCGGGGCTATGATACTGGAAGTACAGGGCAACCGCCTGGATGCAAAATGGATTAATGCGGATGGTGCAATTCGTGACCATTTTACCATGATGAAAAACGTAAAACAAAAAAGAGATACAACGATTAATGCGGGTAGCAGTATTACATTAACCGCATCGTACATCGGTAATTACACCTGGCAGCCGGGCAACCAAACTACCCGCTCCATTACCGTATCACCTGCACCAGGCACAACTATTTACATCGTAAAAGACAACTTTGCTTGTATTGCGGATACATTTAATGTAAAAGTTTCGTCTATTCTTCCCATTACCTGGGGTAATATAAAAGGCTGGTACGAAAAAAGTAACAAGGCGGTACAATTGCAATGGCAAACACTAACCGAAACAGGAAACAACTATTTTAAAATAGAACGCTCCACAGATGGCAGCAACTTTAGCTACGCCGGCAAAGTAGCGGGTATTGGAAATAGCAATGCGGCTGTTAGCTACAACTTTACGGATAAGAATATAAATACGAATATCACTATTTACTATTACCGTATTAAGCAGGTAGATGACAACGGGCATTACCAATATTCACCAGTAGTAGCTGTAAAACTTAACGGCAATAAGGTTGATATAGATGTGCAGGTAATACCCAACCCAGGCCACCTGAACAATATGAAAATCCGCTTGCTGAACACCAATACAGTATCTGCCACATTAAAATTAACGGATGCTTCGGGCAGGTTGATAGGCAACCGGCAGCTAACACTAAATGCCTCGTTACAAGCATTTATGCCGGAGGTACAGCCGGGAATTTACTTCCTGACAGTTACTTCGGGCAGCATGGTGGTGACGAAACAAATAGTGGTGAAGTAATTGTTTTCTCCCGTATTGAATGTCCTGTCTCTATCATATAGTATAAATATAATTATTATAATTTATATACATTAAAATTTAATTTAATACTACTAAAAATGAAAAGTATTCTACTGTAAGGCCTCTTACAAAATCACAATTTTTCATCTTACTCATTTATAGTTCCTACTGTCTGTAAAACTTTCATATCAAAGCTTAGAGGTAATAAATTACGGCTATATTTTCACAAGAAGAATAGCAGGCAGAAACCCCATTATATATAAGCATATTTTAAAACTATCTATGAAAAAATTATCACTACTATTATCCATCCTTTTCCTCTTCGCCTCTTTCACCAAAAAAGAACTCACCTGGGTAGCCATTGGTGATTCCATCACTTATCTTAATGACCACCCTAATGAAACGGGCAACCGTATTACCAAAGGGTACATGACAAGGGTAGTAGAAAAACTGCCGAACATCCACTTTACCAACCAGGGCCATAATGGCTGGACTTCCGGTGCCATAGCACAATCCATTGAAAAGCTGGGTTTGCAAAAGGCCGATGTGTATTCTGTTTTTTTAGGCACCAACGACTGGTGGCATGACCGTCCGTTGGGTACGTTTACCGATTACCAAAGCAATAGTGGTAACAACACGGTATATGGCTCGTTTCGAATTATTATTAATAAGCTGCGTAACCTGAACAACGAAGCGAAAATTATCCTGATTACACCGATGCAGCGGGCTGATTTTGTGTACATCAATAATCCTAAGAACAATGCCTATGGGAGTTACAAGGAAAAGAGCGGTCAGCTATTAGAACAGTTTGCGGTTGCGATTGACAGCATTGGTAAGTATGAGGGTTTTACCGTAGTGGATTTGTTTCATACAAAAGGAATGGATGTGAAGCACCTGGTTAAATACAAGCGCTTAAAAGATCCGCAAACCGGCAACTATAAAAACTATTCTTACCCGGATTTTATTGATATTCCTTTCAATCCCGAAACAGATGAATATCCTTACCCGCCGGGTGCTATGAATGTAACCTATGATGGGCTGCACCCTTCAGATAAAGGCTTTGACATGATCGCAAAAATAGTGGTGAAAATTATGAAAAAGTATTAACCAGTATTATTCCGGGCTATTTAATAATAAGTAGCTGCAGCAAAATAAATACAGCTATTGTTACTTTATAGTATAGCAAATCGTATATTCCCGTACTGCTATCCAAAATAAATAAAAGGAAGCACTAATTTGCCCGGGTCATGACAATTACAATTGCCTCGGTTCGATTTGTGGGTAGCTTAGTAATGGAACCTGAATGGTTAAACATACTATCCTCTATTTCATCATGGGGATGATATTGTTTTTTCATTATTAAATAGATAACTCCAAAAAATATGGCCATTGAGCCAATTACAGCAACTGCTGTTTCTGCTATTGCTAATAACAACCTGCTATTATCAATAAATGTCAATAAAAAAAAGGAAATAAAAATGGCACTAAATAATAAGCCAATAAAAAAAACACTTGATAAAACCGGTTTTTTAGAATTCATAAAAAGTTGGATAAGAATATTGGAAATCAGTTATCAACAAGAATATTAGTGTGTAAAACCGCTGATCATATCTCCATGCCTTCTTAAGGCAGGTTTATATTTTACAGCTGATTATATTGTGTGAAAGCCGCTCTTACCGTTGGAGGGATGTTGGAATAACAGTGAGTGAAGGTGGCCCAATTGCATAGGGCGGTAAGATAGAAGTGTTAATCAATGGAAGTGGTGCAACGAGTGTGCCATTAATGATAGATGAAGCAGCATTGTAAAATTCATCCGGGGTGTAAATAAAGTAAACAGTTCCGCCTTTTATATAATCTATAATCTCGCCGCACTCACTCATTGGTACGGCCGGGCATCCTAAGCTGTTACCTACCCTGCCATCTTCATCTGCTTTGTATTCATTTACATACCGGCTGCCATGCACAATAATATCCCGGTTACGGATGCGGTCGTTAATGCCCGGTTCCATCCCATTAAAGCGTAATGAATACCCGCAACTGCCTTTATACGTGTCATCCGTAAGCATAAAACCTACTGTGCTTTTGTACGAATCCTTCAGGTTACTGAAGCTGGTAGCCATTTCACTACCACTATTTTTGCCGTGGCTTACAAAGGTGTTAAAAGCAATCTTACGGTTGGCCAGATCAATTACATACAGCCGCTTGTTTTTACTACTTTGGCTAAAGTCAGCTATCGTCAGCACATTTGGATTATTGACTGCACCCTTGTACAAAAGATAGGTGTACCCTTTGTAAGCTTTGTAAAAAACCTCCCTTTCAAGCCCGATGCAATTTAGCTTCAGGCTTTCATACATATCATCCGCTTTCCAGCGCACATCATCTGGTAAGGATGGATAATTACTGCTGTTAAGCGTGTTATTTGCGTCGGTAGTTACCGGATTACTACCCGCATAGGCAGCTGTGAATAAGCAAAAAAAAGCGGCCGCCAGACCTTGTCTTAATATCATCATACCTTGAAAAACAAACTTTTTGTAAAAAAATAAGTAATAAATAAGTCTGTACAAGTGAGTGCGGTGAGTAAAAATAGGGGCAGTTTGTGAAATAAACAAGCGAAGTGGGAAAAATAATAAACGGTTTTATTACACAGATATTATTCTGGCATTGCTAATAACTTCTTAATAAAATCCTTTTCCCGGCCGCAGAAGAATCGTCACAGCGGCTTATTTAATTGGTTTTTACAGGTATTCACATGGCTGTTATCCGGTAAAGCAAACCGTTTACATTTGCGCACATAAAATTCATGTATGCTCAATACGCCTTTTACCCGAAAACACATTGCATCAGGCGCTAAAATGGCGGCATTTGCCGGCTATAATATGCCTATCAGTTACACCGGTATTAACGATGAACATGCAGCCGTTCGTAATAATGCTGGTGTGTTTGATGTAAGCCATATGGGTGAATTCATATTGAAAGGGCCTGATGCATTAGACCTGATACAACGGACTACCACTAATGATGCTTCAAAACTTACACCTGGCAAGGCACAATATAGTTGCCTGACCAATACAGAAAGTGGTATTGTCGATGACCTGATTGTTTACTGCCTCGAAGAAAACAAAAGTTATATGCTGGTGGTAAATGCCAGTAATATTCAAAAAGACTGGGACTGGATCAGTAGTTTTAATAATAAGCAGGTGGAGATGCACAATATTAGTCCTAAGACCTGTCTCCTTGCTATACAAGGCCCGAATGCCTGTAAAATATTACAACCACTTACCGACGTTGATATTTTAAATTTAAAATATTACACATTTGTACGGGGCAGGTTTGCCGGGGTTGATAACGTGATCATCAGCGCTACAGGCTATACCGGCAGTGGCGGTGTTGAAATTTATTTTGAAGACAAAGGCGATGATGCCGGCAAAATATGGGACGCTATTTTTGAAACCGGTATACCACAAGGTCTTAAACCGATTGGCCTGGGCGCAAGAGATACGTTGCGGCTGGAGATGGGTTATTGCCTGTATGGAAATGATATTGATGATACCACGTCGCCATTAGAAGGCGGCCTTGGCTGGATTACTAAATTCACAAAAGATTTTACGGCCCGTCCTGCATTGGAAAAACAAAAAGCAGAAGGCGTACAACGCAGGCTGGTGGGTTTTGAAATGATTGATAAAGGAATTCCCCGCCATGGCTACGAAATAAAAGATACAGACGGCGCTACATTGGGCGTAGTAACCAGCGGCACACAGGCGCCATCCCTTAATAAAGCCATTGGCATGGGTTACGTAAGCACCAGCAATAGTTCCATTGATTCAGAAATTTTTATTGACATCCGTGGCCGGCTGCTGAAAGCCAGGGTAGTAAAAATGCCGTTTAGTGCAAGTGAGGAAGTATAAAATTTATCGTTAATCGTGAATGCGTAATATTAGGCTTCTCTGAATAACTGTAACTTTTGCTGCTATTTTTTAATTTCAAAACGCATCAATCATTCATCCGCCGCGGCGGAACGATTCACGAAACCGACCATTCACGAAATTGATCATTACCTTACATACTACTATACTTGCGCCGATAGAAAGGGTATTCAACCTGTGCCGAAGTATTGATCTGCATACGCTTAGTACAAAACGTACCGGCGAAAAAGCAGTTGCCGGGCGTATGAAGGGCTTAATCGGGCTACAGGAACAGGTTACCTGGCAGGCAAGGCACTTAGGTAAAATCCGGCGGCATACGTCCATCATTACCGCTATGCAACCACCTCACTTTTTTGAAGATCAAATGCTACATGGCGATTTTAGACATTTCAAACACCAGCATCATTTTAATCCGCAAAGCAACGACAGTACGCTAATGACCGATATTTTGGATTTTAAATCGCCTTACGGCATATTAGGCAAACTGGTAGATAAGGTATTTATGAAAAGCTACCTTACCCGTTTTCTGGAAGAACGGAATGAAACCATCCGGCAATATGCGGAAGGAGATGACTGGAAAAAAATATTGCCACAGTGAATGGCTTTATCGTCAATCATCATTCATGAAAATCATATTAATTTATAAGCATGATGTATATCCATAAAATAGCCATTCCCGGCCTGATTGTTTATTAGGAAAGCGTTTTTTAAAAGCTACTCCTTACCCGGAACCTTATGTAAAGTTTGTGAATTGGTTTTGCCTGCAACAGTATTACTGTAATTGACATTTCATTTTATTATTCAACATACTGAACGGATGAACAAGTACACAGGTAAACGGGGAACTTATTATTACTCTTAACAAACCAATGAGCGACATTCATATCGGCACATCAGGATGGAGTTATAAACATTGGCGCAACCTGTTTTATCCGCAGGATGTAAAGCCGGCTAACTGGTTTCAATATTATGCTATTCATTTCCATACAGTGGAATTGAACAGTAGTTTTTACCGTCTGCCAACATTAAAAACCGTAGAAGGCTGGGCACAAAAAGCACCGGAAGGTTTTTTGTTCTGCCCTAAAATGAGCCGGACGCTTACCCAGTACAAAAAGCTGCGGGAACCTGAAGAATCATTAGCACAATTTTTTGAAGCATTTGCACCCTTACAAGGCAAAATGGGGCCTGTACTGGTACAGCTTCCTCCTTCCGGTTCATTTAATTATGAGGTAGCAGAACACTTTTTTCATTTACTGCAAACAGATTACAGAGCAAATACGTTTGTGCTGGAAGCAAGGCATCTGTCGTGGCTGCATACCGATGCCCTTACGCTGATGGCTCAATATAATATCGGGCTTGTTATATCACAATCGGATGGCAGATTCCCCTATGCCGAAATACCTACTGCTACTACCATTTACGTACGGTTTCATGGGCCGGAAGCTTTGTACGCATCTAACTATAGCCCTGAAATGTTACAAGTCTATGCCGAAAAGTTTCACCGGTGGCGGCAGGAAGGGCATACCATCTGGGCATTTTTTAATAATGATATACACGGCTATGCTACCGAAAATGCAAAACAACTAATTGACTTATGTAAGAATGGAGTCTGAATTTCAGGAAGAGTCGCTCCCGGCAACGCTGTCCTTTTTTGCGAAGATGAATCGTAAGGACGGTGTTCCCGATGTTTCGGGACAGGCTGCCGGGAGCGACGCCGTCCTATTTTGAATGATGTAATTTATAGTCTATGAGTGATGTAAAACCAACTTTATTTACCTGCCTCTCCCCTTCCCTGCTGCAATTGTATGATGTACAGGATACAGTGGTTGTAATTATCGATGTATTCAGAGCTACCAGCACCATTGCAACGGCGCTGTACAATGGCGCCACCAAAATATTACCGGTTGATAGTGTACAACGCTGTATACAATTGGGGCAGGAAACTGGCGGCATTACCGCAGGCGAACGGGACGGTAAAATTGCCGAAGGGCTGCAGTATGGTAATTCACCGCTGGAATATCCCCGTGCATTTATTGAAAACAAAACGCTGGTCCTTACCACCACCAATGGTACCAAACTGTTATACAAGGCAGTAGCCCAGGGTGCCGGTATCATCGTTACCGGATCGTTTGCCAACCTGAATGCCGTTGTTGATTTTTTAATTGCTTCAACTAAAAATGTACTGCTGGCATGCGCTGCCTGGAAGGATCGGGTGAACCTGGAGGACACCCTGTTTGCCGGCGCTGTTATAGAAAAGGTGCGGCCCTATTTTACTATTCATTGCGATAGCAGCCTGGCTGCCGAAACACTATATCATCAGCAAAAAGACCAGCTCTGGGGATTTATTCAGCAAACCACCCATTACCACCGGCTATCCACATATGGCCTGGAAGAGGATATGAAGTATTGTATAACCATTGACGCTGCCAATGTGTTACCGGTATATAAAAACGGGGAGTTGATTCTGAATCACGGACTAAGTTCTGAATCGCAGATTTAGCGGATGGAAGGATTCCGCTGATGAAGTTCTGAATTACAGATTTGACGGATGAAAGGATTTCGCAGATAAAACAATTGATTATATCCCATTTATTGTAATTTAATCCGTGTAAACTGTGTCATCCATTTAATCTGTGATTCAGATATCATCCGTGTAATCTGCGCAATCTGATTCATCTGTGATACAAAAACAGCTGTTCCGCAATTACGGAACAGCTGCCTTCATTTCATATGACTATAAATTATTGCTTAATAAAGCGGATGCATTTCAAAAAGGAATCTCCGTTGAAAGCATTGAGTACGTACTTCCCGGTTGGTAAATCTTTTACATCAATCTCACATTCTGTACTTTCTTCATTTACTGTAGTTTGAAATGTTTTGGCTACCATCCCTCTCATATCCAGTACTTTTACGACAAGGCGCCCGGCGCTTTGTACCATCAGGTTTAGGACGGCCTGGCTTTCGATAACAAGGGGTTGTAAATTTTGTACAAACATGGTTAAAGGTTTTAGACAGAAAAGGAGATACATTTTCACAGTCAAAAACCAATCCAAATTCGCTGCATGAAAGTTATCTTTTACTAACTAACGTTAGTTCGTCAGGGTTAACCTCGGTTAGTGCATACCTTTTTACATCATTGATGGTCATTTCATCCAACAGGTCTACCAGGTTTTTAAAATTGCTGCCCGGCAGACCTTTTATCTGTACCATCATTTTCTCATCATTTCCATTGCGGGCTATCAACGTTCTTTTTAAATCCATAATTACCTGCCGGACGCTTTGGGTTCCATTGTATGCAGCAACGGAAAAGGATTGATTCTTAGAAAGTTCACCCTGGTAATACCACACTTTTCCTTCGTCGGCTATTAACGTCAGGGCACCTGAACTAACGATTTTTGTTGGATCAGCATCGGCAGGTATATACAACCGCATAGCTGTTGGCTGGCTAAGTGTAGTTGTGAAAACAAAAAAGGTAATCAGCAAAAAGCCCAGATCTACCATAGGCGTAAGATCTACACGGGTTGAAAACGTTTTACGGTGCCGGCGACTACCTTTTGTTTTTTTGCCGGATTCCGGTGATAATTGTTCTGCCATAAAGTTTTGTTATTGAAACAAAGAAGACGCCTGCCCGTTTACATTTCCATAACCGATTCCTCAATTTGTAGAAAGTAGCCCTGAGGGTTGGGAAATGAAATACTTTAGCCTGCACAACCTGATAAGCACTAACCATGATACTGATTGTAGCCACTACCAACCGGCGTAATTCCAAGACGTACAAAATAGCCGAATACTATGAAAAGCTGCTGGCCTATGAAGCTGCCGAAACAGAAATACTAAGTCTGGAAAATCTCCCACCTGATTTTACCTTCAGCGCTTTGTATGAGAATGCCGGCAAAAATGAGGAGTTTAACCGCCTGCAGGAGCAAATGCAACTGGCAGATAAATATGTGTTTATCGTACCGGAGTACAACGGCTCCTTTCCCGGCGTGTTGAAAACTTTTATTGACGGGCTGGGCTGGCCTAATCCAATGCAGAAGAAAATAGCAGCACTGGTGGGTATTAGTGACGGCGTACTTGGTGGCGCCCATGCCATCAGCCACCTTACCGATGTATTTCATTATTTAGGCTGCCATGTGTTGCCTATGCTGGTAAGAATACCTACGATGAAAAAGAACTTTACCGAAGGCGAAATACAGGATGAATTTATTAAAAGCCTGATGCAGCAGCAGGCCAAAGAGTTAGCGGAGTATTAGAGGCCTCCCCAACCCCTCCAAAAGAGGGGCTCCTTTATGCGGAGGCACAAACGAATATTTAAATTATTAAACATTAAATTTTTCAACCAACATTTAATACAATCATTTGAAATAGCGAAGCTACTCAGTTTGATCTAAGCCCCTCCTTTGGAGGGGTTGGGGAGGCTTTTCTTCATATACACAACCCCTGGTAGTGGATTTTGATAATAGGCTTCTGTGGGGGTAAAACCTAATTGAGTGTATAACTTCAGGGCTGGTTGCAGCCGTTCCAATGTATCCAGTACCATGGTTTGATAACCCTGATGAATTGCTTTTTCCAAAATTCGTTCGCATAGTTTTTTACCAATACCATATCCCTGATACGCAGGCAATACATACAGCCGCTTCATTTCGCAAATAGTTGGTGCTTTTTGTCTGATAGCGACCATACCTGCATATTTCCCATCTTCGGTTTGGCATAGCAGCAGATTTCCCTTTTCACCACTATACATAGCAGGTAGGTTTTGTAATTCGGCATCCACCGATTGAAAGCAAAGGTCCTCATTTAAAAATGCCATATAAGCTTTTATCAGCACAACTGCAGCTTCATAATGCGCCGGCTCGGAGGCTTCCAGGTAGATAAAATTCACGGGCAAATTCATTTACACACCAATATGATAACTACCATCTTCACGGCGGGCAATCGTGGTATGCCCAACAATGGCATCTTTATTTAATTTGCCATACAGGTGCGGAAATTCTTCTTTCCGGTTGGGGGCTTCTTCGTATAGCAGGGGAATGACTAATAAGGAAGTATCGATGGTGAGCAGCAAAATTTCCGGTTCGTTTTTATAATAGTGGTTGGCCGTTTCCTGCACCTGGTGGGCTTTGCTGGCATGGATAAACCCTTCCGTTTGCAAAGAAGGCGCTTCGTAAAAAGGCAATGTAGCAAACTGCTGCCAAAGAGCAGGCGTGGTTATATGATATATAAGGTTGTCGTTGGGCATAATTTAGTTTTTGATATTAGTCATTGATCTTCTTTTTTCAGTTTTGTATAGAAATCTGACTTTCTGAACAAATCAGTAAAATAATCTCTTGTCAACACTTCCCCTTCCTTTAAATCATAAGGTCTTTCGAACAGTATTTTTTTATTAAAAAGTAACATTAATCCTTCTCCTGAATAGTATTGAACCGAATCTGTTTGTTCGTCCATTACATTTACACTATGAGCTGTATAAGTAAAGGAAGGAAATGTGTCTGTTAAACAACTAATTGACTCTTCTGCTTTAGCCAGATAGACCTCTATTTCTTTTTTAGAATAAGCATTTTTAATGGACCGAATAATAATATCATCACTTCGGTATAAGCATTCAGGTAGCAGTAAATCCATTACTTAGGTGTACCTGCCAAGCCCTTCATAACAGGTAGCATATAGAAAGTTGTATTTATCCTGCTGATATTTATACCCTGTTCCGCAGGTATATTCAACCTGATACTCATTAACTGCCTTGTTTAAATAATCAAGGGCCTTGCTAAACTTTCTTTGTTCAATGTATATTTTAGTAAGGTAAACGCATGCTGTGTTTCTATCATCAGATGTAAAACTACCATAACCGTAAGTATTTATAGTAGTATCACCCGGAATGTCAGAACTGTATCTTACTTTATTTGAATAAAATGAATATCCAGAGTCGGCGATAGCAACAAATAGTTTTTCAGCATCCTTCAATTTTTCTAATTCCCAAAGAGAACAAGCCAGCTGATAATATTTGATGTGATTTTTTATACCGTTTATGATCCTGCTTTTGAGGTGAATGATAGATAAAATTAAAGGATGGATAATATTTAATAAAAGAAGATGAAAGAAAGGCGCTGTCTAATTTCAACCGGGAAAAATTTATTCTAAGTGTTGTATCCTGCGACCAGGCTTTTGCTCCAATCATCAAAAGGAAACATGCTATTCTAATTTTAAAACAACAAGTTTTCATACCATTTAAATTACAAAAACAAAATTTAATGATTCCCTTTTTACCTGTTTTCCCTTAAAACCGGCTACCGATATAATGTGGCAGCATAGCCCGCCAGGTAGGCCAGTCATGCCGCCATTCTTCGCCCCACACATCCAATTCGTAATTAACGCCTTTGCTATAAAGTACACCAGCCAGTTCCCGGCTGCCATTCGGGTCTTCGTAGGGGCCGCTGCCTGTAACAATGTGTATATGGTGGCTCTTGCGAATGTTTTCCAGTTGCCAATGGTCAGTAAGCTGAGGCATATACATCACCGGGCTGTTGTAGTACACCTGTTCATCATAATAACCTTTGGTGTATTCCATCAGGTTGTACACGCCGCTCATGGCAATTACCCCGTTCAGCAAATCGGGGCGTTTTAAAAAAAGGTTCATACTGTGCAGGGCGCCGAACGAGGCACCGCAAATAAAGATCAGGGTATCCGGCGAACTGGTGTTGCGGATGTACGGTACCACTTCATTATATACATATTCGTTGAATTGATTGTGCTTAATTGCTTTGTGCTCGGGCCACATGCTGTTGTTCATCCAGCTATCGTTATTAATACTATCAATGCTGTACACCTTGCACTTGCCGCCATCGATAAAAGGCTGCAAACTCTCTATCAGGTTAAAACGTTCGTACTCCAGGTAATCGGCAGCAGCAGTGGGCACCATCAGCAGGGCAAAACCATAATGGCCGTAGGTAGCAATAGGCATATGTTTATTAAGTGCCGGGCTGTGCCAGCCGAAAAGTTGTCTTTGCATAAGGTGCAGTTTAAAGTTTAGTGGATGGGAATGGTCAATTAAGTTTTGCCTACTGATATGCTTGTTTCCTTGTTTTTCCTTGTTGACTTGTTCCTTTTCTTTTTACCGGTTAAAGATGCAGGTTAGCAGTTACAATACCAAGTTTGAGTTTAAAAAAAAGGGTTGCCAACTCAGGGAGAGTTGACAACCCAAAACGAACAACGGAAATAGTTTAATAAATATTCTACTTTTCAACGGTACCCTTGCCCCCGGCCCCTCTCCACAAGTGGAGCGGGGAGCCTCTGCATAATAGCCAGCATAGAATTCACCAGCGGGTTCAAAACTATGGGTGCTCAATAGATATGCTTACCTGAACGGTGCCAACGCAACCGCTGTTACTTTCTTATTCAATTGTCCGGCTCATAATAATCGCTAAAAATAACGCTAACCCGTGATGTGACAGTTTTGATAGCAGATTTTCAGCCTGTCGTCCATGGTTTGTTGTCTGCATTCTACTCTTTCATTAGCTTAAACGTATAGGTTTGTTTACCGGAAATCAGTTTCAGCATATAGATGCCCGGTGTAAGCGATGGCATATCATCCAAAGTGATGGTAGCATTAGCGCCATGGGAAACGGTCGTTTTACTGTACACCATTTTTCCATCCAGCGTGTATAAAGAAACCTGATCGCCGGTAGTAGTAGCCGGCATGTTGGCCAGCATCAGGTTCAGCGCCTGCTTAAACGGATTCGGATATACCTGTACGCTTGGGGCCAGGTTCACGGTGGGCAGTGGTACTGCTACAATGGCACTATAGGTATAATTACCGTTCTTATCCAGTTGCTTCAGTCGGTAATAAACCAACGGAATATTTAATGCCACCACATTGGAATCGGTAAATGCGTAGTTCGTGCGTACCGTGCTATTTACAACAGCGTTTAATGTGCCGATTTGTACAAAGGCTCTTCCGTTTACTGATCGCTCAATTACATACATTTTTGAATTGATCTCTGTTGCCGTAGCCCAGTTCAGTACGCCATCTTTACCCCTAAGCGAAGCGGTAAATGATAGCCAGGTAACCGGTAGTATGACGCCGGAATTTATCAGTACTGTTACTTCTGCGCCGCTTTTTAATGCTTCTACATTCCCGGCGGTATCGGTAGCCAGTACAAAAAACCGGTAGGTATTGCCATTGCTGCCAGTAAAAGTAGTATCGAGCCGTTTAATGCCATTAGCGAGCAGCGAATACATACCGCCATTTACGGAATAGTACAATCCATAACTTCTTACGCCGCTTCCGCCGGGATCATCTACGCCGCCCCAGCTTAGCGGAAAGGTATTGGTATAGCTTACAGTTGGCGTTGCATTCATGTGGCTGGAAGGCGCTACCGCATCAATGGTATTTTTTGCATAGTTGGTTGGAATGGTGTCATTGCCATCAAAAACAATAGCAGCGGTTGCATGCATGGTGTCGCCGGTAACGTCGGTTGTAAACGGCTTAATGGTAAAGTTTACAAAGCCATGTCCCTTATTGATTGAAGCCGTATCCTGCAACTGTAGAAAGCCCTGCAACGGATTGGTAACCGGCAGCAAGGTGTTACGGTCAATGGATTCAAAAATCCAGAAAGCCTGGTTGTTTACCACATCCAGCC
Organism: Chitinophagaceae bacterium; assembly: GCA_965246935.1. GTDB lineage: Bacteria > Bacteroidota > Bacteroidia > Chitinophagales > Chitinophagaceae > JAZKFT01. The sequence continues at coordinate 184,775 of CBDFGC010000022.1, forward strand.
CGGCGGTTACATCTACATATATTCCCAAAGAATCTAATGTATTCAGGCGCTGATAGTATGACGCAGTAGCCGGTGGTACGGAAAAGGTAAGGTTATTAAAACCAAAACTGCCCAGGGCAAACGTATTTTTATCCTGCTTTGGATCAATCGGGTAATTGATGCGTACCTTTTTAGCCGGGGCGCTGGCCGATTTGCTGTTTTCGTAATTGATGTTGTAGGGCAAATTATCTTTTACCGAAACCCATTTAGGAATGCCGGAGCCATCCGGGCCAATGATTTCGTTGGGATCTTTGGAGTTGATGACTTCTGTATGAATAGGGGTGCCATCGGGGTTGCGGCGGGGGTTAGGCTTTTGGGTGCCATTCGGGTTGTCGGGGCAGGGTTGGTTAGTAGGGCGTGGCCGCGGATTGTATTTTCTTTCCTGTAGCCGCCTCCGGGCTTCCAGCCATTGCTCCAGGTTGCCCACGTTCTGGTGGTAAATGTATTCCTCCGTATAATCGTCAAATTTGGTGTATTCACCGCTGGTAGATTTTTCTACAAAATCTGTAAACAGTGGGACTTTGAAATAATCCTGCCCCGCAGATTCGTGCAACGACTGACCCGTGCCGGCTTTCCATATTTCATTTACGGTACCATATATAGCCAGTCCGCCCGCAGTAGCAACCAGGCCACCCACTGCGGTGATGCCGCCTGCTGCGGTAGTAAGGGTACCCAATATACTACTTGCTGCTGTCGTGCCTCCGGCAACTGTGCCGGTAGTAACAGCCCCATGAACAAAAGCCGTGGCGGTGGCGGTACCCAACCCGGTAGATATAGACCCGGAGGTAACGCTGAGAGCGCCATCTATATTTTGACCTACTGAATTTGTCTGGTAATTATTAGCCAGGTCTCTGGCCGAACGGTAGGTATTTACTGCATTTACCGGAAGCAGCGGTATTGCCAATGCCGGGTTGTTAAATACATTTTTGGATACTTTTACAGATGTTGTTACCACGGTTGCTTCCAGGGTCGTGGTTTCTAAACCAGTTAATATGGAAGTAACGTTGCTATAATTGCCGCCATGATAAAGGGTACCATCTATTACAACGTCAACGGTTGATTTAGGCTGCTCAGGTGGTCCCGGCGGGCAGGGTCTTAGCCCAAAAGGGTCCATAAACGTTCCGGGGTTATTATGAACGTATTGGTAAATGCCCATTCCATCACCATAACCCAGCGGGTCTTTCTGGTAAAAACTACCGGTGGCAGGATTGTAATTTCTGAAATGAAAATGATAACTACGGGTTTCGGCATCGTATTCCTGGCCCGTAAAGCCAAAGCGGTTGCCAATAACAGAAGCACTTATCAGATTCCCGTTGGCATCGTACACATTGGTATTGCCAAAATCATCATACCGGTATTGCTCTGCAAGTGCTCCCTGTGCATTGGTAACTGCTTCAACAGAGTTCAGGTGATTGGGATGATAGTAATAGTTACCATGCACACTGGCTGCCATTACCGGCATCATAGCTTCGCCAAATACGGTTTCATTTATTACTGTATCGGTTGCAGCATCCCGTTGCTCAATTTGCGAAACACCGGCATAATAATATCGCAAAGCCCGTCCATTAATTGTCTTCTGCACCCTCCTGCCCAGGGCATCATACTGGTACGTGATTTTACCGGTGGCGGCAGAATCGCTCATCAACCTTCCCTCAGCATCGTAGGTTTTGTAAAACCTGCCATCATAAGTAACGTTGCCATTGTTGTCATAGGTGAAATTAATATGCTGGCTGCTATTGTCGAGGGAAGTGTACTGGTTGATGTTATTGGCAAGATAGGTTGTGTTAAGGCCATTGAGGTTAGCCGTTGTCCTGTTGCCAACGCCATCGTACACATAAGTATTGGTTGATGCACCTTTGGTGTAACTGGTAAGGCGGTTACCCGCATCGTAGTTGTATTGTTCTGCCTGCTGCGGCCTGGCTACAGATGTTACGTTCATTTCCTTGTCATACGTAAAAGAAAGATTTTGCAGGCTTACACCGGTGGTGGAAAGATTGCTGAGCTGGTTGGCGTAATTGTACTGCATTGTGGTATTTACACCATTGGCAAAGCTGGTTTGCATTAGCTGGCCGGCATTGTTGTACTGCATTGTGGCAACCGGGGCATTGCCTTTATTTAATCCGATCAGCCTGTTCCGGGTATCAAACCTGCGGGTAATGTTACTGCTGTCTGGGTATGTAATGGTTTGCGTACGGGCCGGTACATTATAGCTGTATGCGGTGATATGTCCGTTGAAGTTTTCCAACGCCAGCCGGTTGATAGCGTCATACCCGAATGCGCTGATCCCCGAATTGTTGGATGCACCGGTCAGGCGGCCTTTGGCATCGTACGAAAAATTATATACCGTATTGCCCGGCAGTGTTTTCTTCACCAGCCTTGCCAGTGAATCGTACTGGTAGTTAATAACCGACCCATCAGGTAGCCGGCTGCTGAGCGGGTTACGGATATTATCAAATGTATAATCTATGTATTTGCCATCAGTAAATGTTACTTTGGTAGTACGGTCAAGGGCGTCGTAGGTATACGTAGTCAGGTTATTGTTCTGGTCGGTGAGTGAAACAACATTGTTTGCAGCATCATAGGTGGCATGTATAGTGTAGCCATTGTTATCGGTGAAGGCAGTAAGCCTGTTCCGGGTATCATAGGTGTATTGCTTTACATGGTTATTACGGTCAGTTGCCGTAAGCAGGCTACCGTTATTATCATAGGTAAATGTGCGGTAGTTACCCAACGGGTCGGCAATGCGGGTCAGCAGGTTGCGGTTGTTGTAAGTAGCGGTAACAACGGCGCCGGTAGCATTGGTCATACTTACAATATTCCCATTGTTATCGTAGCTCATTGCGCCGGTGGTACCGCTGGCATCGGTACCACTTACAGGCCGGTCCAGTTTATCGTACGTAATGTTGATGATGTTGCCATTTGGATAGTTCATAGTGGTCATATTGCCATTGGCATCATACGCATAGCTGTGTATATTACCTGCTGCATCAGTAAAACGGGTAATGCGGTTGCGGTTGTCAAAATTAAAAAACGAGGTATTGCCTAACTTATCCTGGTATCGGATAATATTATCCATGGCATCATATACAAAACTTCTTTTTTTTCCTGTAGGGTCGGTATACGTTACCAACCTGTCTGAGGCATCGTAAGCCAGGGTACGCACCCGGTTATTTACATCCGTAAAAGCGGTCAGGTTACTGTTTTTATCATATACAAGTGTTGTGTTGTGGTTCAGCGGATCGGTGATAGCTGTTACCCGGTCCAGCGCATCATACTGTGCAGCATAGGTATTGCCCCGTGGGTCGGTTACGGAAAGCAGGTGGCCACGGGCATTAAAAGCAAATGCCAGTGTTGCATTGAGCGGTCCGGTAGCCTGCACCGGGTTGCCATAAGTATCATACGTAAAATTATACGTGTTGCCTTTTGCATCGGTCAGGCTTATTAAATCACCCTTCGCAGAATAAGCAGCCTGGGTAGATATGTTGCCCGGAATAGACGATTGCAGCGGATTGCCCTGGCTGTCGTATGATACGGTATATACATTACCGTTAGCATCTGTAAAGCCGGTTACCTGGTTGTAAGTAGTGGAATAGGTATAACTCACCGTATGATTCAGCGGGTCGGTAACTGTAAGCAGGTTACCCCGGCTATCATAAGTATAAGTATATATATTTCCGCTGGCATCCGTTTGCTTTACGATGTTACCGTTTTCATCATAATCATTTGTTGAGTTGAATCCGCAGCAGTTACCGGTTATCTGGGTAAGCCATACCTGATTGTTGTATCGTTTATAGGTGTAGGTGGTTACCTGATTGGTAGCTGTAGGTACATAATCTGTAACGACTGTTTTGTTTTGCGCCGTATCGTACGAAAAGCTTTTGCGGCTGTTGCACCCGATTAACTCACTTACACTAAAATCCGGGAAATAAATAATATCTGCCTCATTCATATTCTGGTCGGCTATACCGCTCATTGGCCCGTTGGTAAGATAGCGGTACTGCGTTAGCCCTCCCAGCGGATCGGTAACTTTTATCAGGTTTCCGGCATTGTCATATTGATAATTGAATGTTCGTGCCGGAGAGGCCAGCGCATCCGTAATAGCAGAAAGCCTGCCGCCTGTATAACTAAAGGTGAGTGTTTGCCCGGCTGTTGATGAAATGGCGTTAATCAGCGAATCATTGTAAGTAATGGTAACGCCATTACTGTTTGGGTCAGTTACTTTGGTAAGACGCCTGTGTGCACTGTTATCAAAAAAATACTGAAGGCCATACTTGCTGCGAAGCAGGTACTTACCGGGCTGGTACTGCGTGAACACATCGAAATTACCCGTTATTGCAGTAAAGCCGCTGCCGGAAGGTGTGTATTTATCTTCCCGGCCATCACCCCAGGTAACTGTGATGGCGCCGGTACTATCTGCTTTATACATCATGCCATATTTAAATGACCAGCCATTTCCATAACCGGTATTGTAATCGTAATTAAAACTATTATACGAAAACAGCATGTTCATGTCCATACCTCTTGCAGAAACAGAAAAATCGTTGCGGGAAATATAAAGGTTACCGCTAAAGGTATTTACCTCCGTACCCAGTGGTCCTGTTTTGTTAGGCTTGTTGATATTTTGCGCAGAGAGCAAGGCCATGTTAACCCATACACAAAATCGCAAGCACACAGGTTTTGATACCGCAATTGTAAGAAATTTATAATTTATATGCTTAATTTCATATACTTTTATTTTCTCAACTTAATAATTCATTCCCGTTATTGTATTCCTATGTTTGTATTTCTATGTGAACCTATGTGAGTCTAACGCTCCTATGTGGTAAAAATTACCTCAAAATGTAATTAGCCAGTTTATGACCTGGGTAATTTGCCGCTGGTTTGGAGTACACATTGATGGTGCCGCTGCCCCCTGCCCGTATAATATTCGGTGGCCCGCCCGGTTCGCTAAACTCCAGGTATAATGAGGTAGTGCCATTGTCAACGTTAGATTGTGTAAGCGAAAGCGGCAGGCCATCCAGACTATACATAATTCTTGTTTGCACCGGTATATCAACATTCGTAGGATTACTATAATGTATTTGGATGGTAAAAGGCCAGCCGGCAAACACTTTTGGCGGAATCACAATCTCGGTTTGCAGTTGTGCATTCAGGCCACTTGGTGTACCCGGCGCACAACCCGGTGCATTGCCGGTACCGGTTTGGCCCGTATTAATGCCGGTGCCGGTGATGAGCCCGCCGTTATTAGGCGCCACTACGCTAAAACCCTGTGCCAGTATAGCTGTGCTGGTATCAGGCTTTGTCAGTATTAAATCGTACTGGCCTAGTGTGGCACCCAGCAGATTAAAAGTGGCATACACAACCGTACTGTTTACATAATATACTGCCGATGCCGTAATCGTTGTACTACCTCTTTTTAAAGCAGCTACCATATTATTACTGAATAAGGAGCCGGTGATTTTTGTCGTAACATTTCCGCTGTTACCGCCCTGGTTAGCCTGCGTACGTACAATAGCAAATGGCAATCTTACAGCCAGCAATCTAATGTTTTGTGCCGGCCTGTTATTGGCATTATTTACGGTAATGTAATACACCGAATCTTCAACAGATGGCATCAGTATTTCCTGATTGCCATAGTTGGGCGTACCAAATGCATAATCAAATTGTGCAGAAGACGGAACATACCCTAAGCCTACATACAACCGGTTATTGGCTGCCAGCGAATCCGTTGAGTTGAGCGTCAATAAGATAGTGGCGCCGCGTAACGAATCCGGTATGATTAATTTATAATACCGGCTGGTATTGGGCAACTGATCCGGTAGTGGTACACCCAGCGGCAACTCTTTTACCCGCACATAGATTGGTTTTACAGATAGCCCGGTGTTATTACTTTTATCGGTTTCAACAATGTTATTTAAAATATCTGTTTTTACCAATGCGTAATAGATACCTTCTGTAACGCCTTGTAGTAGTGGCGCACTGGTAAGCGTATCTTTTTCGAGCGGCGAAAGAGAAAGGTTATTCACTTTTATGCCCAGCAATGTGGCCGTGCTATCCAGCACATTATTTTTTGATATGTAAATGCCGTC
>CBDFGC010000023.1:0-79583 GCA_965246935.1 Chitinophagaceae bacterium
ACGTTTATGTATAAACGCATAATTGGATTTAACACATTACGGCGTGTAAACGGTCTTGACAATCCAACTGATATACGGATTGAGATTGATAACGGAACATCCATTCAGCAGGTAACATTATTTAGCAAAATTGGCAAAGCGAAAAAAGTTCAGGTGTTAATGGATGAGTTAAAACGGATACTGACTGCCTGATTCTAACTTTTCAGAAAGACGTTACATAATATTTTCGCTAACTCCCCATCCAGGCCTTAAATAAATTCGCCTTTTCTGTACTTACAATTACCTCTTCTGCCGATACAGGTTTCAGCATTAGTTTCAATTTTCCTTTAAACCAGGCATGCACCACTTCCACACTGCGGTGACTGATAATAAATTGCCGGTTGGCCCGGTACATTTTTTTGGGATCCAGTTGCGGTTCCAGCTTATCCAGGCTTTCGTCCCAGATAAATTTGCGACCGTCGTGCAGTATCGTAAATACTCTTTTATCTTCTGCAAAAAAGTAAGCAATATCCTCCAGGTTCACGGGAATGAATTTCTGACCTGTCTTCATCAAAAACTTTTCCCGGAACTGTTGTTGCGGCTGCAGCATTTTCATCAGGCTGACCATATCGTATTGTGGCGGCGCACTCAGTTTCCGCACTTTATCTATAGCATTTAATAAATCAGCAGCATCCACCGGCTTCAGCAAATAATCTACCGCATCCATCTGGATAGCCTCCAGTGCATATTCGCTGTGTGCTGTGGTGAAGATGATATACGGCTTTTGTTCCAACTGAGCCAGCATTTCAAAACCAGTCATTTCCGGCATATTAATGTCCAGGAAAATAAGGTCGGGCTGATGTGCTACAATTGCTTCAATACCTTCATCGCCATTAGTGGCTTCTGCAACTATTTGTATGTCCGGAATTAGCTTTAGCAAATGCCGTAGCCCCATCCGGGCCAGCTTTTCATCATCAATTATAATTGCTTTCATATCGGGAGCTTTAAGCAGGTCATTACTGTATTACGGTCTGTATTATTGATCGTTACGGAAGTATCATTTCCAAAGATTAGCCGCAGACGCTGCTCGGCATTTTTCATGCCCACGCCATCCGATTTTTGCTCAGGCGGATTGTAATGCCCGCTGTTTTCAATACTGATAATTAATTGTTTTTCCTGAATGTAGGAACGGATGATAATGATACCGCCCCGCTTCAATTTGCTGATGCCGTGCTTAATGGCATTTTCCACCAGGGTTTGTACCGCCATAGGTGGAATATTGTAATCCAGCGTGTCTTCCCCGATGTTATATTGTATCTGCAGGCGGTCATCAAAGCGTACTTTTTCCAGGCTCAGGTAATCCTGCACAATTTGTAACTCTTCTTCTAAATGAATGGTGCTGCTTTCGCTTTTCACCAGTGTATTCCGCAGGAATTTGCTAAGGTTGGTAATGGTCCGTTTGCTTTCTTCCGGATCGATATCCACCAATGTGCGGATACTGTTGAGCGAATTAAACAGAAAATGCGGGTTCACCTGGTTTTTTAAATAACGGAGCTGGTCTTCTTTCAGGCTTGCCTGCAACTGGTATTTCTCTACCTCAATTGTTTTCCATTTTTCTGCATGTGTATAAAAAATATAAATTGTCATCCATGGTACAAGGGCACGTACGATATGTACGCAGTAGTCGTACATGGATACAAAATTAATTCCGGCGGCTGAGCCAAAAGACCAGTTATCAAAAGGAATATTAATGAGGGCAGGTGGGATAGCAAGTAACCAGGCTATTAAAAACGAAACGATTAATAACTTCAGCAACGGCATCTTAAACCAGTTAAACCGCAGCAGTATAAATCTGTAAATGTGGGTAAGTATAATAAACAGGAGTACATTGACAATGAGATTGATCCAAAGTTTGTAATTGGTGTTTCCCCGTTGTATATAAATAAGACCACTTATGGTAAACCAGGCCGTCCACCCGCTAAATTGCAGGAGCCAGTACAACTGTGTTTTACTAAGCCGTGAGTTAAACATAAGATAAGCTGCAAACTAAATAAATCCTGTTGATTACAGGTAATTACCCCGACGAAACCGGACAGGGATGGTGTGAAACCGGACAGGGATGGTGTGGGATGGTTGTCTTAAAATGGGATTTTTGGGATGGGTGGGATAGGAATGGGATAAATACAGATAGATGGGGTTGCCAAACACCATAGAGTTAACAATCCAAAAAGGACGAAAGCAAGAGATTATCTTAAACCGGGATAAGATGGATGGGCGGGATAGGAATGGGATAAATACAAAGGTGAGTACAGATGAAACTATATGAAAAGGGTTGCCACTCCGGGAGAGTTAGCAACCCTTATAGCAGGAAACCAGCTATTAATTTACAACAAGTATAATTAAGATTCGATTCCTGTACCTATTATATACAAGCTAAATTTCTTATAATCGGTTTCGCCTTTTATATCATATAACGATCTCTCATCAAATCACGTTGCCTATCCGTATTTCATAGGGCGTTACCCCATGCTGATATATTGCCGCCCTTTCAGGGCTAAGAGAAAAGACATTGGCAGGTAGCTACATCCTTATTAACGTCGCCATTTATAAGCGACCATTTATCTGTATTTATCCCAATCCTATCCCAATCATCCATCTTATCCCGGTTTAAAATAATCTCTTGCTTTCGTCCTTTTTGGATTGTTAACTCTATGGTGGTTGGCAACCCCATCTATCTGTATTCATCCCATTCCTATCCCACCCATCCCAAAAATCCCATCTTAAGACAACCATCCCACACCATCCCTGTCCGGTTTCACGCCACCCTTTTCCCATTTGGCCGCTTATGCCTTCTTAACCGCTATGTGCCCATATAGTTTTGCCCTATCAAACAAATCAAAAAAACAACTTTTTAAAAATTACGACCATGTATTACCAATCAAAAAATTATATCACAACTAATGTAATGATCGCTTGTGCATCTTCCGAAATAAGCAAAATGAAAAGAAACGCTGCACAAAACCTGTTGCCGGTTGATGCAGTAAAAGAGCTGGAATTATTATTGGAAAACACGGCTTCAAAAAATTAATTCAAAACCCATTATCAATAATTATTATGAAAAAGATCATCTTCTCTGCTGCTATTTTATTTGCCATGTCAGGTACACAGGCTCAGTTTTCTACCGGTAATCTTTTAAACAAAGCAAAAGAGAAAGCCAAACAAAAAGCTGAGGAAAAAGCCCGGCAGGAAGCTGAAAAGGCGTTTACAAAAGGCAACAAAAAGGAAGATAAAAACAACTCAAACGAAACCACCTCAACAAACGAAACCATGACTGAAGAACAAACCACCACTACCTCTACAACTGATTACAGTGGACTTAACAATGCAGCTTACGTGAAAGTATTGGGTAAAAAAGAGAATACAGCTATGGCATTACGGGATTTATTCGGCGGCAATGCAGAGGCTATTGATGGTTACTACACCCATGCAGCAGCAGTAGACCTGGCTAATTTTTACCCCGTTATGCTAAAGAAAGGAAAACCCTCAGGCTTTGATGGCGTAAGCGATTATGAAAGCCTGATGAGGCTTTATAAAGAATATCCTGAGATATATGAAACAAAATTCAGGCAGGCTATTAATCAGACCCTTGATGGTGCTTACCAGGTAATGAAAACAAACCGGGCCCTTGCGGTAGCTAATTTAGAAGTAGCTAACCATCTTAATGAAGCCTGCCTGCTGATAGTACCCGATTTAAAAAGTGCCCTTGAACTGCGGGGCGAATTAAGCAAAGCCCTTACCACCATTGGCGCCGAACATGCAAAAGTCTTTACCTCCGATTTTCATAAAAAGAATGCCGGTAAAATCCTTTTCTCAAAAGAACCCATTGTGCCCGGTAAAGAAAACCCGGCCCAGTTTACTAACAGCTTTGGCCCCAATGATTATATATATGCTAATTGCTTACCTCCATGGCACAATTGACGAAGTAAATAATATACGGGCAGGCGATAACACTGTACCTGGCCAATACCGTATGAGCCTGGATGGAAGCATCCAACCCTTGTTCCCGCAGGATTTTAAACATAATCAGGAAGATCGTAAAAACAGCTATTTCCTGATAGAAGTGCGGCCCGACCCCACCAAAGCTATACACGGTATTGATGCTACTTATTTTGCAGAACGCTTCGCCGAATTTTCGCCACGGAAGCATATCGTTAGAATTGGTTTAGGGGGTGCCGGGGACCTGCTTGCTGAAGGCGAACTGAAGCTGGACTGGACAAATGGCGATGGCGAAAAAATGAAGGCCGATGCTAAAGTAGCAGTAGCTAAAGCCCAAACTAATTACGCCAAAACCGTACAGTTAAACCCTGTATTTAGCAAACCTAATTACCTGTTCAAAGACCCTGCACTGTCTGTTGCCAACCTGAAAAAAGCCATTATGGCCAGCGATCCCAACGTAGTACAGATTTTAAAACTGGTAACCGTAAAAGAAGAGAACAGAGTGGATGACTGGGGATACGACCGCAATGAATATGGTACCATTCTGGGCAAGGCAACCAACCACTTTACACAATACGTGTACAAAGCAAAAGATGGCAATTGCTACATGCACTTTATAGCTCAGTTTGGGAAAAAAGCTACCGGTGGCGGTGGTTACGGAGAATTAGTTATGTACCCTACCGGAATGCCTGACGAACGCATTGCCTGCGAAAATGTAAAATAAAATATCCCTGGATTGCATTACAGTCATCGGATCACATTACAGTCATTGCGGGATTGTCCGCCACGGCGGATGCCCAACGAAGCAGTCTTCAACGAGTTGATTTGGAAATGGAACGTTAAGTATAGCAATCTGCCCGGACAACACGGAGATTGCCACGGGCACAACCCTCGCAATGACTTACTTATTAAATAAAAATAATTACAGTCTTTTCAATTTTATTATTATGAAAACAATTCTTTTCCCTTTTCTGCTCTTATCAATGGCAACTATTTCCTGCTCAGTTTCCTCCAGTAAAAAAACAACGAAACTTACTTTTGACGGTGGCGAATTATTATACACCGATTCCGTAACCGAAGCACAGGCCAAAGCATTAGGTAATTACCTGGTTGAAAATAAATTTTATAATGGCGATCCTAAAACCGTGCAGTTAGATAAAGAGAATGGCATCATTCAATTCTCCATGGTTTTAAATGACACCTTAGCCAACTCGGCCGAATACCAAACCATGGGTGCAGCCTTTGTGCAGGAACTGGAACAAAATGTATTTAAAGGCAACACGGTAGAAGTGAATTATTGCGACGAGTATATGAAGCCAAAAAAGAAAATAAAAGGAGATGCCACAGCAATGGCTACTACCAATACCGGCATTGCAGATGCAACGCCTGCATCAGAAACGGGCACACCGGAGGAGTTTCAATTTATAGCAGGTTACTGGCTTTGCTCCAACATCACCGGTGGCGATTCGGATGCTGCCAAACAAGCCCACGACGTTGAAATACTACAAACCAATTTTGATTTTAATATGAGTCAGGATGGCACTTTTACCAGCCACTTTGCTAACCAGGCCGATCTGGAAAATCCCCTGCCTATTAGAGGCAATTACGCTATCAGCAATCGACAGATTGACTTTACCGGCTTACGAATAAACGACAAGCCTACCGGTCAAAAAATGAGTTTCGAAATAAATATGCCTATTGCAGACCAGTTACAACTCATTAGCCACGAACCTGGTAAAAAAGACCTGGTAATGAGCTTCGAAAGGCAACAGTAATCTTTCCGGCATAGTGCTGCTGCTTTATTTCACCACCCATATTTAAACCACTGTTATGCGAACTTTTACTGTTGCATTAGCTACCGCTTTGCTCCTTTGGACCTTTATGCTGCTTCAGGCGCAAACCTTACAACAGTTAATACTGCCTGGGTTTTCAAAGAATGACACAATTGTAGCTAATGACGCTGACCATTCTAAAAAAGCAGCAGCCGAAAAGTACAATTTTCAAAGTGCCTATACATCGCTGGGCAGTCCGGCAGGCCAAAAAGCAACAGGGCTTTCAAAAAGGGAAGCTGATAGCCTGCAACAAATTATGCTGATCCGTAAAAAGTTTTAAATAAAACAACCAATCAAACCGACGCAGCGGTACCTGCGGAAAAATGAATCATGCAAACAAATCAGGCAACCGCTGAACAATTCATCAGCAATGCAAACGTAACAAATGCTGCCACCGAAAACAATGCAGCCACTGCTAAACGCTACACGGATAACTTAGTAACCGGCAAAACAAAAGTGCCCCTGCCTGTTACCGTTATCTGTATTTTGGGAGCAGGGGGCTTTGGCCTCTCGGCTATAGGATTGCTTATAGGCTGGCAGCTAATTGCGGCCATAGGAACCCCGCTTTTAATGTACACAATTGTAGCAGTTGCAGGTAATCTCTTATCTATTATCTGGATGTGGCAAATGAAAAAGAAGGGTGCTTACCTGTATGCAGGTCTTTTTGTAGTAAGCCAGGTAGTGATGCTGGCTTATGGTGTGTGGGGTGTAACGATTGCCTTTCTTATCTCCGCTGCTGTTACCGCTGTTGCCTTGTACTACGCTAAACAAATGAAATAGTTTACTAAGCATCCGACCTGAAAACAAACAGCACATGCACTCACACTTCTGCAGTAAACAGGATAGTGTTCTGCTCTGAAAAGCAGGGCACTTTTTTATGACCCATTTTTAGAAATATCATCTACCCTCCAGCGGTGAAAATGATATTGTTATTCACGATCAGTTATTATTTTTTATTATTCGTTATTGCTGCTTCCCTACAACGCAATCGGTATAAAGTGACATATAAATTACACGTAAAAATTTTTAAATGATGAAAAAACAAATACTGTTGCTCAGCTTACTGCTGCTTGGCTTTATCAGTAATGCCCAATACAATACTGTCGAAAAAATAAGGGCTTACTATACAGAAGTTAACCAGGACATCAATGAAGCCATTAAAACAAAAACCGGCGAATACTGCAACGAAGTAATGGTGAACGCATACAAATCAAGCTGGCCTGCAGTTGGTAATTATCAAAAAAAAATCAGCATGTGGTACTCAGATGCTCCTGAAGCATCTGAGGAAGAAAAGCCGGTGAAATTATTAGATAAAGTAAACGTCATAGCTGAAAGTGCCGGTAACAAATACACCGAAGAGTATCTTTTTGCCGATGGTGAACTCATTTTTTACTGCTTCTTCGATTTTTATCATTATAACGGCATTGTACAAAAAGATGAGCACCGGCTATATTTTAATAAAGGAAAAGTATTAAAGTATGATCTGAAAGCAGGTGGCCATAACGAATATCCAAGGGATAAGGCTGACATACCCGCAGAAGCCATCGGGCATGCTAAATTAATACAGCAATTATTTTTAAGCAGCTGCGATTAAATGGCCGGTGGAATGTTGTAGGTATGCAATTGGTCTCTATAAAGTAGAGAGCAGTATACATGCAAAAGGCCTGTGCAAATAACCAATAGCAAATACATTCTGTTTCCCGCTTCATCATTTATAGCGTACAAATACTTTATTTTGTTCCGGACTCTCTGTTCGTAATTAATCACCTACTCTGTATGAAAAGAATAATTGCTTTACTTCTTCTGATCTCAGCTTTTACAACCGGTTATGCCAGGCCTACCGACTGGATGTACCTGGTGACAGCTGACCAGTTTGGTGTTATCACCAAAACCACCACCTACCTGGACCTGATCAATTTGTTTGGAAAAGAAAAACTGAAAGACGAAACCCGTACCGGTGCCGAAGGCGAAGGAACGTATAAAGTAACCGTAGTCTACAAAAACACGCCACTGGAAATGACCATCGGCTGGGTGGAGAACAAATGGCATAAAACCATTGCCAGTGTAGAATGTACACAACCTAAAAGTCCCTATTATACAAAAGACAGTATTAAAATAGGAAGCAACCTCAGCAAGCTTGTCAAAATAAATAAAGCCATTATTAGTTTCTATGGATTTGGCTGGGATTATGGTGGATTAATAACAGATTTTCATAAGGGAATGCTTACAAAAAGTAAAGTGCGGTTTACCCTGGATTGGAATGGTAAAAACGATACCACGCTTTTGGGTGACGGAGAATTTATAAGCAATAACCCCAAAGTAGTAAAACGTGCCGCCCAGGTATATGTGGCAAGTATAGAAGTAAATTTTGTGGAGTAAACTGCTGCTGAATTGTAATGATCAAAAAGCTTGTTTGTGTGTGCAAACAGGCTTTTTTTATCGGCGGGTTTTACTATTCGTTCTCCGATGTATATCGTCCAATCGTTCACATACAAATTCCGGTTGTCTGCATACAAACTCCTGCTGTTCACATACATTCTCTGCCAAACGGCATCGGTGGTTTCTACTTTCAGTTTTTAAAACCACCATTTATGAAATTCGTTTACACATTCATCTGCCTGCTGCTGTTGTTGCAAGCGCAGGCAACGGTAAGGCGGGTACGGGCTGGCAATACTACGCCGGGCACCGGCGGCACCTGGGCAGCCGCTTACAGCAATCTGCAATCGGCCATTGATGCTTCTGCTTCCGGCGATGAGGTATGGGTAGCTGTGCCTATCGGTACGGCGAAATACCAGCCGGCAAGCGGCGTTGCCTACCAGATGAAAGCAGGTGTAAAAATTTACGGTGGCTTTGCAGGTTCAGAAGCGGCGTTAGCTAACCGCAACATTACAACGAATGTAACCATACTGCAAGGCAACAACAATAGCGTGGTAAGATGTGCTGTAGATAACCTTACCAGCTCGGCCTTACTGGATGGCTTTACCATCACCGGCGGGAATACTTCCTATGGAGGAGGTATCGACTGCGCCGGTTCTTCACCCAGTTTTTCAAACCTCATCATAAAAAATAATTTTGCCAACAGCGGTGGGGGTGGCTTTTATGGTTACGATGGCAGCCCTACCCTTACCAACGTTGTTTTTATGAGCAATGCGGCAGGCGACGGATCAAATACCGAGGGCAACGGCGGTGGCCTCTATAACGATGAGTCTTATCCTATACTCAATAACGTGGTATTTTACTATAACTACGCCACCAGGGACGGAGGTGCTATATACACCTATTCTGTTAGCTACACCAATACCCGCAAACCGGTAATTACTAATACATTGTTTGCATTTAACGAAGCTGGCAGCGGAGCCGGCGGAGCAGTATTCGGATATGCTACCTCTTACATTTTTACCAACTGCACTTTTGCTACCAATTACTGCTACCTGGCAGGATGCGGCGGCGCTTTGCACAATTACGGCACTTCCACCTCCGGTACCACTTCTACATCACAAGTGAAAAACTGCCTGTTCTGGGGCAATTTTATCAGCTCGAATAATGTACCTTCAGATGTATCCAATAATACTTATGCTACTACAAATGCTACCTACTCCATGCTGCTTTCGCCACCAGCCACCGGAGGCAATGTGGCACCATCCGGCAGTGTACCTTTTGTAAATACCGGCGATCCGGACGGGCAGGATAATACCTGGCTGACGGCCGATGATGGGTACCGGCTCACCAATTGCAACCCGCTTGTAATAGACAAAGGCGACAATACCGGGGTAACTGCTACCGATATTACGGGCCAGCTCCGGCGAATAGATATGCCGTTGGTAACCGATGGCGGCAACGGAACTGCACCCATTGTAGATATGGGTGCCTACGAAAACCAAACCACTGCCACTGCTGCCTCGTTGGTTGGCAGCATCGGCAATGCCCACATGGTACCCAGTCCGCAGGAACTTGCTATTGATTCCATCACCAACGTAATAACCCAGAACATAGGCATGTCAATCGGGTGGGAAAAGAATGCACTGGATGGCAATGGCTGGGTACCGGCTACGCCCAACACTTCTGCTCCCTTTTATATCATTCCGGCACTCACTTCCACAACCCAGTTCCGGCGCACCGTATCGTCGGCTACTTATTGCAATACTCCTTATCCCTCTAATATTGTACAAATAAAAGTAGTGCTGCCCAATGGCAAAATACAAGGTCTGGTAAAAAGCAGGAACGGCACAGGTGTGGCAAACATTACTATGACCATCCAGCGGGCAACACCGGTTGAGGGTGGCCAGCCCAACCGTACCGTTACGCTTTCTACAACCGATATTGGCTATACAGCTACACCGCTGTACTATGGGGATCCGGCCAGCACCACTAATACGGCTACCTTCCGGGTTACACCTTCCCGCCCCAACCACCTTTTCAATCCCCCTTACCGAGATATAGTGCTGAATTACAATAACTATTTCGTTGATGGGATTGATTTCACCGATACAACTGTGATTGCCGTTACCGGCGGCATTACGCAGGTCTGCACTACCTGTACCGTACCGGGAAGCAATACGGTGCAAACGCAAACCTGCCCGCTGGATAGTGTAAAAATTTACAAAAATGGCAGTTACCAAACTTTTTCCCAAAACCTGAATGGCAATTTTGGCCGCTATGGTATTACCCTGAGTGATCCGGGCCAGATAACCCTGACACCCGATTTCAATAGCCATCAGTTTTCACCCGGTTTCCGCACCATCAACGTAACGGATAATTACCCTAATGCCGATTTTGTGGATACCACCACCCACGTTATTTCGGGTCTTGTAAAAGCTGGTTGTGCCAATAACCTGGGCCGGGTAATACTGGAGTTTGCCGATGTGCTGCCTGCCTATAACGGTAATCCCCGCAGTTCCTGCTTCAATAAAAGAGATACAACTACCGTTTCAGGATTTTACAGTACAAGATTGCCGGCCCGCAAATACAGGGTAACCGTTGTTGATCTGCTGAATCCTGCCATAGCCAGCCAAACCGACCCGGCATATGTTTCCATAAACGATCTGCAAACTTTTTTCAACAACCTGCTACCCGCAGATTCTGTATCGAGGGATATTACCAAAAAGGATACAGTGATGAACCTGACGTATCTGCGTAAACCGTTCATCAGCATAACCCAGGGCCTGGATACTTTTTGCAACGGCCAGTCACGCAGCTTTGCACTATTCCGGCAGGGGGTAGTAGATAGTTTCCGGGTAAAAATATTTCAGGGCCCATCTACATTAAATTGCCCCATTACGGATACCACGCAAAAAATAAGGCTGTACACCAGCGTAGATACGCTTGATAACAATTCCCGCCTGCACACTTACAACCCTGCCGATACCGGTGTAACGGTAAGACTCAGAGGAGGTGCACCCTATATCGTAAGCCCATACCTTAAAGGCTTCACCATACAATATAGTGATAAGTATCACCGGGGGGTGGACGCAGAGCTAACCCGGAAAGTGGTAGTAACCGGCGTAAAAGCCGACACCGCCACCTTTACCACTGTATCGCCGGAAATTCCATTGCTGGTACTGCACGACCCGCCCGGCGATGGCAGCAGCAGCTACTGGCAAAGCACCAAATCTATTACCAATGCCATGCGTTTTTATGCGGCCAGTGGTACCGATGTAAATGTATGGTTACAGGCCAAAATAGGTACCGACCTGATTACCGGGCTGGGCGTAAGTACCGAATCATCGGTATGGGGTACATTAAAGGGAAACATCGGTGTATCATCTTCCAACACTACTTCCGATGAAACCATAAACACCTATACCACCAGTCAAACCTTTAGCACATCGGGCAACCCGAACGTAATAGGCCAGAGCGGCGATGTATATATTGGTGCAGCACTGAACCTGATATACGCCGGTGCCACTGAACTGCGGTATGCGAACTGTAAGCTGGATACAGTGCGTAAACTAATAGTGGCCGACCAGGGTTTTGATACCAAGTACATTTACAGCGAAAGCCAGATACGGGATGTAGTAATACCAACCCAACTGGCATTGTCCCGAAGTGCTAATCAAAATTCAGCCAGGCCACCCTCCTATTATATCAACCAGGCAAATATCTGGCAGCAGGTACTGGATAATAATGCCGCCAATAAAGCAAGGGCAGCATTTGTAGAAAACGTTACGTTCGACGGCAGTGTGGGACCTATTTCGAGCTCCGTTACCAGCAGTAGTACCAAAACCAGCACTATTGAATTCAATATGAATATTAATGGGGGACTGGCGGCCGAACTGGGTTTTGAAATAGCAGGCAGCGGATTGAGTGGTGGTGTGGATGTGGCTTTTAAAACGGAAACCGGTCAAAGCACTTCCGGCAGTGTAACAAAGGAAACGACTATCGGTTACACCATTACGGACGATGATCCGGGTGATTATTTTACCATCAACATTAAAAAAGACCCGGTATATGCCACGCCTGTGTTCGACCTGGTGGCAGGTACGGCCAGTTGCCCGGCTGAACCCGGCGCTCAGCCCCGTGACGAAATAGAATTGTACTCACTGAACCCGGTTCAGAATAATATACCTGCGAACGATACGGCTTATTTTTACCTGTACCTGGCTAACCTGAGCGAAAGCGGCGAAGCACGCACATACCTGCTTTCTTTAGACCAGTCCAGTAATTCCGGGGCAGCTATCAGTATTAATGGCAGCCAGGCACAATCAGGCTCTCCGGTACCATTTAACGTAGGGTACCTGGCACAAACGCCTATCCTTATTGGCGTAAAACGGCTGTCGGGCTACTCTTTTGAAGGGCTGCGGTTTATAGCTACTGATGCCTGTGGCGGCAGTGTAAGCAAAAGCACCCTGATAACAGCCAACTTCGCCAATGCCTGCAGCGGCATTACCCTGGCCTCACCGGAAAATGGCTGGTATGCCAACGCTGCCAGTGGTAATACGCTGCCCATACAGCTTACGGGCTACAATGTAGCCGGGGTTAATAATGTATCGCTTCAATATGCAAAAGCCGGCACGGGCAGTTGGGTAACCGCTTTTTCCCGTAGTGCTGTCCAGCTAAACCCTGATGGCGTTTCCGGCACTGCCGTACCGTGGGACATTACGTTTGTGCAGGATAGTGTGTACGACCTGCGGCTGCAACTGAGCTGCGGCGCTACTAATATTTATTCACAACGGGCTACCGGCCTTATAGACCGCCGGGCACCCTTACTGCTGGGCAATCCGGAACCTACCGATGGTAATTATGTAAATGGAGACGTAATTGCTTTTAGCTACAACGAAAAGCTGAATATAAACAACCTGAATAACGGACAGGTAATCATGAACCGCCTCAGCAACCACACTACTTTGCCCGTAACGGTAAGCGGTTATGAAAACAGAATAGTGATTGTTCCGGTTATCAGCATTAGCGGCTACACCGGCGAAACCATCCAGGTAATTGTGACTGGCATCAGCGACCTGTACGGAAATGTAAAAACAACACCCGATACAAGCTACTTCCTGGTGGGTAGTACCATCGTAGCTACCGGTACCAATGCCATGAAACTGGCTGTTACGGTTCCGGTGATCTATAAGAATTCTGACAGCACCATCAATGTGATTTTTAAACTACCGGTAGTTAGGCACAACGGCGACACCCGGGTGAACTATACTGTATCCGGCACAGCAAGGCTGGGCATTGATTACGATACGGCCGGGTACGGACGTATTCAACCCTCCTATACGTATTTTAATGGATCGCAGGGTTCCATCAGCATTGCCAAAGATTCATTGAGCACCGTGCTGCGGTTCAAAGCCATTGCCGATACGGGTTGGACACCGGATAAAACAATCATCATCAGCCTGAGTGAGGGTGGCGACTATGCACTGGGCGATACCACCAGGGTAACCGGAAAAATTACCAGCGAGGATAGCATTGCCACGTATACATTTACCGGTGATGGTTACTTTAATGTAAGAAGCAACTGGTTGAATAATAAGATGCCGCTAACCACGCTGATGCCAGGCAAAACCATTTTTATTGACCCCTCCGGTGTGTGCCGGCTAAATGTGCCGTTAACTATTAAACCAGGAGCAATACTGCGGGTAAAGCAAAACAAAGAATTGATTGTACCGGGCTCCCTTCGGATCAGATAAATTATTCATGCAATATCCTGTTACTGCTGCCTTTTACAATGGGCGGCAGTAACAGGAATAACCAATGTTTCATCTTTAAAATATTTCTTATGCAATATCATATTCAAAATGGAAATCATTCTAATTACCGGCTGGCATTGGCCGATAATAAAGGAACCTATTATTTTACGGCCAGCCAGATTATCCGGTTAGAAGCCAAAAATGTGTACACACTAATTTATTTTGATGATGGCCAACCACCTTTTACCGTATCGAAAGTGTTGAAGATTTATGAGGAATTACTAAAGCCGCACGGGTTTGTACGTACGCACCGCAGCCACCTGGTGAACAAGCAATTTGTACGTTGCATACAAAGCGACAGCGTGATTATGCAGGATGCATCGGTAGCGGAGCTTTCCCGGCGAAATAAAAAGAACGTCATTAAACAATTAGGCAGCACCGGAATGAATTGATTTCTTTCTATATCACCGGAACAAATAATTTTCACTTCCAACGAAAAAGGCCGCTTTTTTTATGCAAACAGCATTTGGCTAATCCTACTGTTTTGAAACAGGAAGCAAGCGAAAAAAGGAGGGAAAAGAGGATGAAAGTTATGAGTTATGTTCCCTATCAATTGCCGTTGGCTTCAGCCAACGGATAACAGTGAATGTTTTTAGGTATTGGCTTTAGCCACATACAAAATCATGTGGCTAAAGCCAATACATTTTTTTTACTTTTTTTCATTCCGTTGGCTAAAGCCAACGACAATTGATGAAAGCCCCTGACAACTGTTGGAACTTCCCTGACAACCACTGGAACCGCTCTGACAACTACTAAACCGTTTCTGAACACTGCCGGAATGAGTTAGAACACTGCCGGAACGATGCGGAATGTTGCCGGAACCACTCTGTCGGCTGCCGGAAGCAATCTGAATATTGCAGGAACGTTTCTGGCGACTACCGGAACGAGTCTGAACACCGCCGGAATTAGTCTGAACATAAGTGTTCGAAACCTTTACAACGATCAAATGCTTCTGTAGGATACGCCTTATGGCGTGTTCTGAAATGGCAGGGAGGCAAATTTTGTAATCTGACTCGTCCTAAAAAAAGTTTACATTTTGTTAGATAATCCTGTTATAGATGTACAGTCAAACTTAGTACTAAAATAGCTTTACATTTACACTTATCAGGCTGAAGCGGAAGCGGGCTCTGCTGAGGAGCAACCCACCAGGAATAAGCCTGTGACCGATGAAGTAATTCATTATGTTGCCTGGTTAATAGCCGGGCATTTTTGTAATTACTTTTGAGGTCTTCATGCCTGAAAAAAACCTTTTCACGGACTGGCCATTTCTACCTCCTTTTTTTTATAATAGTTTTTCCAACGCCTTTTCAATACCCCGCTTTTTTTGTGTGCTTCCATAGGTGTGAGCATATCACAACTGCTGTGCGGCCGGAGTGTATTGTAAATCGCACCTGCCTTTGCAATAGCATTCTCTGCCTGTTCAAAGCTGCTGTATTTTTCTTGCAGCAATTCACACTTCAGTATACCGTTGACCCGTTCGGCAATGGCATTCTCCAAAGGGTCGCCATTCTCTGTCATAGAGATATTTATGCTTTCTGCTGTCAGCAGGTTTACGTACTCATTACAGCAATACTGTACGCCCCGGTCAGAGTGATGGATCAACTTGCTAACATCCTCACAACCTGCCAGTGCCATTTGCAATGCCTTTACTGAACCGCTGGCCGCAAGTGTTTCTGAGAGGTAGTATCCTACGATCTTGCGGCTGTAAGCATCTGTTACTAAACTAAGATAGCCATGCCCATCTGCTACTACGATATAGGTTATATCGCTTACCCACAATAGGTTTGCAGCTAATGGCTCAAAGCCCCGGATGAGGTTTTTATACTTATGGAACCGGTGTCTTGAGAAGGTGGTCTGCACATTGCGCCTACGTTTCCTGATCAATAAACCATGCGCTCTAAGCAGATCAAAAAGGCCATCCCGGCCTATACTAAACTGATGTTGTGCAGCAAAATCCTGCATCAGCACAATAAGTTTTCGGGTGCCAATCTTAGGCTGCTGCTGCCGATGTTTAAGCACTTGCTGCAAGACGAGTTCAGCCTCATACACTTGCTGTAAGTGATGGTTGTTTTTACCATAATATGCCTGTCGGCTGTAACCAAGCAGTGTACATAATGATGACAAGCTTGCTGCACTTTCATTATGCCTTACTCTTTCTACTGCTTGGTGCCATACTTTTTTCTGATCGGTATTTTAAGCTCCTCCTCGGCTATTTCTATCATAGCAGTGAGCAACTTTACCCGCAGCCGCTCCTCGGCTAATTGTTGCTGGAGTTCTTCTAATTCGCCTGGCTGTTCAACAGCCTGTTCTGCTTGATTCATACAAGGCAAATTTACGGCCATCTGAGAACCAACCACTGCAACAGCAGGGCGATGATAAGTGGCCATCCAGCGGCAAATTGTACGCACACCGAAACCACTCTTTTTCGATAATTCCGGGAAAGTGATACCGCCTTGTAAATACTCGTTGATGATTTCTTGTTTTATCGTCATTTTTACAGCTTTTACTGTAAACCTATTTTAGGACGTGACATTTATAATGAAACCTGCCTCCCCGTTGAACGTGCCGCAAGGCACGTTCCTACAAAAAACCGTAATAAAATCAGTCCCTCCAACAGGTTTCGAACACTTATGCCACGCTGACGGCTGCTGAAAGGCTTCTACAGCTTATCAACTACTTTGTATCATCAGAAATTAAGGAGCGGTTCATTTCAAAATACGCTAAATTCAACCCCACTAACAATTTTTTCAAGTAAAAACAATTGCCCTACCTCAGATACTTGAACTTATTTTTTTTACCTTCAAATCTAATATCCGACATGACACAAAAAGACACGGCTTACGTAACCATGGCGAGTGCAACTTAAAAAGTATTATCCAATAATGAAAGCCACTGGACAGAAAGTAAACCTGCTACCCGGCAGGTAACCACCATCCGCAACAGCTATGCTGCCTTAAACACCTCACAGCAAAACTCGGACACTAAAAGCACCGGCCTAACCAGTGATAAATATGCCGCTGCCGATGCTGCCATTGAGAAGGCCATTAAGCTATCGCAACTTACGCAGGCGTATGCGATGGAAAAAAGCAATAACACGCTGTTCGACCAGGTGAAAGTAAACCACACCATGCTGGACGAACTACCGGATGAAACACTTAACCCGGCGTTTGTATAGCCTGCACCAGCACATACAGGAAGTAGGGCAGCCGCTGGAGGAATTTGACGTAACCCCGGCAGCCCTGGACGAGTTTCACAAAAGCATAGCGGCTTTTGAAAGCATGAAATCGGCGCCCCGGCTGGCAATTGCCGCCCGCAAAGGCCACAACCAAACCATACCGCAGTACATGAGCAGTATGCGCACGGCCTTTGCCATATTGGATAAGCTGGTAAAAAACATGGAAAAAACCGACCCCGTATTTGTACGGGATTACTACAATGCCCGCCACGTAATTGACCACGGTGGCCGTGGTGCTGGCGCAGGTTCGGAAACACCACCGGCAAAAACAGACATTTAATAGGTAGTACTGCGTAGCGACAAGTTACGCAGCTTTATTATATCAAAGCCAATTTTTATCCTTTACTTCGTGTTGGTACGTAGGGCATAATAATCTATACTCACACAGGCAAGGCGTTTGGCGAAGGCTACTAAGCAGGCAGATGTCTTAAAAGAAAAGTTAAGCATTTTGAAGAGTTGGTTTGAATGTCATATTGATTTTTTTCCAACCTACCCTGCATCAATTCAATTGGAATGGACAATTTTTATAATCCATAACCCGCCCGAAAGGGCAAAAATTACGACCCAACCAAAAATATGTCTATCAGTAACAATCCACCACTTAATAATCCGCTTCCTAATTCATCTGTCTCACCGCCAACAACACGATCCGAAGACATCGTTGATAGTTTGGGAAACAGAAGTCTTTCTGTACGTATTAAACACTTACCAAATATAATCATCTGGATCATTGGTATAATTGTTAATTGTGCCTTAGGATATTATTTTTATGCTTCAACAAGGGATAAGCTAAAGGATTTAGATGACTTTCGTGCGAATATAGAAACCAGATTGAATAGCCAGGTCAGTACTATTAATGAGCTAACCGGGGAAGTAAGTTCCTTTCGAACCATGTTGACAAATATTTTTCAACCCCATACGGAAGAAAAAAACGACAAAAAAAAATGAAGCAGTTTGTTCTAAAATATTCCTCACTCTTACTAACTGTAGGCACAATAGCAATCAATATTGGAGTAATTACATATATGTATAGCCGTAATAACATTATCATTCATAAAATCTCGATGGAGTACAAAAAGCAGGATACAGCGCTAGTAAATATAAATAAAAAACTTAGTAACGCACAGGATTCGATTGAAGCATCATTCAATATCATTGAGCAATACCCTCAAATTTATAAAGCTTTACCACCGCAACCACCTCAAGATACTCTTATAGACCCACTATCCATGCCGCCCCCAATTATTACTCCAGCATTACTGCAAGGCACCTGGGGCATATGCGACGATCGGCAATTGGTATTGCCAAATCAATGTACCATCCCTTGGACCAATATTACATTTCAAAAAAATGGGGTATGCTCAGTATTAGTATTATTTGATTTTTCAAATGCTATATTTAATGGTAATTATAATGTATCGAATGGTCTGTTAACTATTACTCCTCTTTTTCCGAATCCAGATCTCAAAGACCCTAGCTTTGTTCACCTTCAGTTAAATTATATTGATAGTAATAACTTTTTTGCCATTATGCATTTAAATAATGATGATAAATTAAATTTTCTCCATACGCATGCTGATGATGATAGTAGGTATCCCGGATATTTTAATTATCATGTTGCATTTAAAAAATCGCCAAAAATATGGTATTCTTATATTTATAAAATAAAATAAACTACGAAATCTATCCTTAGCACTAAGCCTGATTAATTACTTCCACCGTATCAACACATACAACCCAACCAACACAATAAAGCAAACTAGTGATATAGCAGGATTCCAGGATATAATTTCGTATTTTATAACTTGCTAATTAACCTTATAAATATTGCGATGGAGCCACCCGACCAACCTGTAAAGAATGGTTATTACAAGCAGTAGCACTGCCCGGTGAAATGAAATACAATTGCACTGACTATAAACTTGCTGGCCATTTTCAAAAAACAGTTGGCAACCATTGCACACTCATTATCCTTTGAACGATCACTATCAATAAGGAGTTACTGAAAAAGGGAAAGTGTTTGTTTAGCAGACACTATTTACATCTCAAAAGCAATTACCCGTTACAAAGCTTTGTAAAAATCAGGCGGCGGGTTCAGCGTAAGATTTTGTCGCTGGTGTCAATATGGGTAAATGGGCGGCGCTTCGCTGAACCAAATTTGCTTATGATAATACTAAAAATTTTGTGGCCAATTATAAAAAGGGAGAAGTAAAAATTACTTATCGTTCGAAACAAGATTCCATTTCCTTAAAGGACGGGGTTACAAATGCTGACTATTGATCTTACTCAGGAATTTAATACATTATTCGTTACTGTAATCTTCCCACAATTCCTGAATATCATTATCTTGGCTATTTTTGCAGTAAGAATCTAAAAAAAATATCAACTCATCTTTGTAGTCCAATTTATATAGTAGTTGTGCGATATTACCATAATTAAAATAATCCTCTTTACTATTTTTTAAAAATTTATTTATATAGCCTGTAATTTGATCTTTTGCAATATCCCTGTATTTTAAAACGACTTTTCTTGCATCAGAAGCTACGATTTCATTACCATCTATTGCTACTTCAACCAATACTTTTATTAAAGGGATATGTTTGGCCTCTAAGTTTTCCAACATACTTAATGCTAGCAAAGCTTCATTTCTATTACTAGTTAGAGCTAATTCAAAATCTGAAATTTGTTTATCAACATCTGACGAAATAAATTCCATTTTACTTTTGTAAAAAGTATCTTCAGCTTCTTTAAAATCAAGCCATTGCTTAGAATATTTTTTAGACTGCATTATTTATATTTAAATTTTCCATTTTTATCTAATTTTCCAATACGTTCAGACTCCATACCCTTCGTTTTATTATCAAATTCTTCCGGAGTCATATCTCGAGTATTATATATTGTACGGTGTCCTTTACTCATATATCCGCCTTCAACATCTTTACCATCAAATTTAATAGCTAATCCTTCTGGTAAAGTGGCAGTTGGATTAACTTGATGGACATGGGTATCTGATAGAACATTTCCCATATTTTCAGGAGTATCAAATGCGGACTTACCCATTGGCCTTTCAACGCCTGCTTGAGATTTAATTATACCGTTTTCATCTACTATTACATCTCTACCTGGTCTTACTGTGGAGGGACTTGTTGCGTTGCCTGCTAAAACTATACCTCCAATACCAGGTGCCAATCCCAACACATCCACCCACGCATTAACATCTCTCACATACCCATACAACTCCTTACCTCCTGCCAACCCAATCGGATCCTTACTGATATACATACCCTCATTAGGTGAGTAATATCTAAACCTGTTATACGCTAATCCCGTCTCCTCATCCCAATACTGACCCTGATACAAGAACGGCACGAACTCATTGTCACCTTTTCGAACCTGCCCGTAACAATTGAGTTCTCTATACCATACTTTGTTACCCCTTTCATCATACGCTTCAACAGGTGTACCGAGGTAATCGGTAATAATACTGTATTGCTTTCCGCCTACCAGTTTTGCACTGGGTGTAAAGCTATTATTATCATACACCCATGTTACGATGTTTTCAACCCGTTCCTTTCTGTCGTACCGGAGTTGTCCATGTTCCTGTACCACCAGCCGGGGCCTGTCTGTTGCGTTGTAGCTCCATTCGTGTAGCAAAAGATTTCCATCCCACACATAACGGTTTACTTTCCCATCCGCCATCTTAGCTATTCTTCTGCCCAATGCATCGTACTCAAATTCCACTACACTTCCATCGGGCCGTTTTACCTGTTGCAGTGTGCCATTGGCCAACCAATGGTAAGTCCAATCGCCGCTAAAACAAATATATTAATCCATTTATTTATACATTTAGATCATTTGGAGGAGTGAAGGGAATCATTTTATCAAACAAGTGTCGCTTCCACAATTCCTCAATCGCTGCTACCATATAATCAATGTTTATACGTGGTATTATCACGACATTTTCTTCATAGAAAAAAATTGTATTCGATTCAAATTCTGAATCAACATCCTGTTTAAGTCTAACAGGATCGTAAAAATTAATTTGATAAGTTAGCCCATTATCGATTTTGATAGTAATACCATAAAAATAGCCTTTGCTTTCAGTTTCAAACTGAATATAAACATCATCGTATTCGTTTACAGTTTCAATTATATAGCCCTCTTTATAAATTGTCATTATTTACATTCTATTTTGCCGAGTTCTGCTTTGTATACATCAGGTTTCATTGGCTTTTTAGGAACAACTTCGAAATGATGTGGATCCGTTCCCCTTTGAATAATATCTAAAGTTTCAGGAAAGGATTCTTTATTGATTTCATAAGGAATTCTACCTCCATTTTCAACACTTGTTTTATTGTCAAATACTGAAACTCCATGAGTTGTCTTAACATCACCAGTCACAGGATCAATTTTATAATCTCCCCTGGGTTTACCTTTTGAATCTATATAAGGATCAGTTGGTTTAAAAGCCACCTCTTCACCAGGCTTTGCTCCTCTGTAGTATGGCCAAAGTCCAAACACATCTACCCACGCATTCACATCACTCACATACCTATACAACTCCTTTCCCCCCGCCAACCCAATTGGATCCTTACTTATATACAAGCCCTCTTCTGGTGCGTAATACCTAAACCTGTTATATGCCAATCCCGTCTCCTCATCCCAATACTGACCCTGGTATAAGAACGGCACAAACTTATTATCGCCTTTTCGAACCTGCCCGTAGCAATTGAGTTCTCTATACCACACTTTGTTGCCCCTTTCATTGTAAGCTTCAACAGGTGTACCGAGGTAGTCGGCAATAATGCTGTACTGCTTTCCGTCTACCAATTTTGCATTGGGTGTAAAACTGCTGTTATCATACACCCACGTTACGATGTTTTCAACAGGTTCTTTTCTGTCGTACCGGAGTTGCCCATCTTCCTGTACCACCAGCCGGGGCCTGTTTGTTGCGTTGTAGCTCCATTCGTGCAGTAACAAATTGCCATCCCATACGTACCGGTTCACTTTTCCATCCGCTATCTTAACTATTCTGCGGCTCAGTGCATCGTATTCAAATTCCACTACACCTCCATCCGGCCGTTTTACCTGTTGCAGCATGCCATTGGCCAGCCAACGGTAGGCCCAATCGCCGCTTTGCCATACTACCTCATCTGTAATAAATTTCGTTTTTAAGATGAGGTTGCCCAATGCGTCGTAATGGTAAAACCAGTCTTTATCTTTCAACAATTTTCCGCCGGAGCCATACTTTTTATCACTTCTGTCTTTGGTACGATATAGGTTGCCTACGGCATCCGGATTTTTAAAAATGGTTTCCTTTTCGTTGTACTTAGCTAATACCAGGCTGCCAAAACTATCGTAATCGTACCGGATCTTTTCTTTGGTTAATACGTTCAGGGTACTGGCAAGCCGGGCCCCTTCCTTCCACCTGTACTGCCGGTTTAGGGTGGTTTGGCCGTTGGCCGTTACCTGCTGGCTAATGGGTGTACCGGTAGGGTCGTACTCCATTATGGATCGTACGCCGCCGCTATAGTTTTTAAACTGCAGGCTGCCTCTTTCTTTGCGCTGCCAGCCCATTTGCCAGGGTTGTTCCCCATCGCCGGCACGGGCTATTACCTGCTCTAAGTATCCCACATTATCATAACTGTATTCCACTTTTGCACCCAGGCTGCTGCCAAGCCCCTGTAATCGGCCTTGTGCATCATATTGGTAGGCTACGCTATGACCATGTTCCTCCTCTTCTTTTATGATCTGGCCCAGCTCATTACGGGTAAACTTCACCGTACTCACAGCATTGGCGGCTTCTGCCAACAGCCCGGCTTTATCGTATTCGTACGATTCCCAAAAACCATCTTCGTAATGTGTATATACCAGCCGGCCTGCCAAATCGTAGTCATAAAAAATGGCGCTGCCATTGTGTTGGGTGGCCGTCGTAACAAAGCCATCCCTATTGTGTTGGTAGCCTTTCCGCTGCCCGTCGAAACCAATTTCTTCTATCACCTCATCTTTTTCGTTGCGGATAAAACGGTACGCCTCGCCTTTTTCGTTTTCTATGGCTTTCAGGTTTTCGTATTCATCGTAATAAAAATGAAGGGTACCCCGTTCAGACTGATCGGTGACCGACTGGCGTACCTGCCTGCGCAGGCTGCCCATCGGTGTGTACTCCATCCACCACTCTTCCCGGCCATCTGTTGCATGCACCGGCAGCTCGTAAGCATCATACTGCACTTTTAGTGGTTTTTGCCCCGACTCATAAATGGCTTTTACCCTACCCATTTCATCCCGTTTCCAGTGCATTTGTTTACCGGTGTCCCCGGTTTGGCGAATAAGCCTTCCATAAGTATCATAGTCCCACCGGCTCACCGTGCCTTCGCTGTTTGTCATTACTACCGGCTGGCCAAATTCATTGTATTGCCAGGCTATTTCAAAACCATTACTGTCGGCAGCACGGGCAGGGAGCCGTTGCTCCCCGTTATAATCATATTTTACTGTTACCTTATTTTTTGCTGTGTAAGAGAGGAGACGTTGCTCGTCATCATACGTCCAAGCTTCAGTAGCGCCGCCTGCATCGGTGCGTTTCAGCAACTGGCCTACGGCATTGTACACATAGCTTATCTGTTCGCCATCGGTAGTGTGGTACACCGAAACATTTCCCCATTCATCGTATTCAAAGCCCATTGTACGGCCTTCCGGCGAGGCTTTCATTTTTCGTTCATTAAAACGGTTGTGCTCATACCATGTTTCTCCGCCAAGCGCATCTACTTCGTAATCTATTAAACCGTTTTCATCGTAATAAATCTTTTCTATTTTGCCAGGCGTTTGGAGATACAAAATTTCATTGTAGCCTTCCTGTGGGTGATATACAATTTGGCCATGCTGAAAACCATCGGCACCGGAAGTTTCCACCACTCGCCCTTGCTCATCATACACCCACCAATACGCCAGGCCGTTCCGGTTGATTCTTTTTTCTACCCGGTTGTTGCTATCATACACAAACTGAATGGCTTTCTCATTACGGTCGTACACATGGGTGAGGTTGCCACTATCGTCGTAATCGTATTTTACCAGCAGGTCAAATTCTTCTTTGTACTGATAATAAATTTTACCCGCATTTTTTTTATTCTCATGCAATTCAATATGCAGCGTACGGCCGCTTTTGTTTATAACCTGGGAAAGTACGTTGTGCCTGCCCTGGTGATACGTAAACTCCCATTGGGAGCCATCACTGAATTGCACCGCAGAAACCCGGTATATATCACCCAGTTCCGCATCATTAAAATATTGATAGCTGTACCGGTTTTGGTGGTGAAGGATGACCCAGGTAGTGGATGAGGTGCGTTCCACCCAGATTTTTTGTGCCCGGTAATAGCAGGGCTCTTCGCCCACTTCCATAAAGGGTATGTGAACGGGTATGAGTTCTTCAGGGTGTTTCCATACGGCAAAGGTTTTATCTTCCGCCGGTATAATGCTCAGATCAAGGCTATTAAAAACACCTCTGCCAAACATATTTGGGAAAGGACTTTGGCTTTGCCAGGAGTTAGCACATTTTAAAACCGTACTACCCGCCAGTTCAAAATCATCCCATTCAAACAACATTTCGCCGGTAACGAAATTTACGGGCTCCAGGCCATGGCGGCACAAGCCTTTTGATAATTTATTGGAATCACCAAAAAGCTTTTTGAGCACCTTGTTGTTCAGCGTTTTTAATCCTTTGCTAAACCCTTTTCCGATAGCCTTGGTCAGGGTACGCATGAGTGCCATGCCGGCAAACCGCATTGCATATTCGCCAAGGGTGTAGTGATGTGGCTGAAAGGTACCCCCCACAAGCACCGGGGGTCCGGTATTAATTTGCACATACATTTTTAAAAACCTGCTGTAAAATGCAAAATATGCTAACGGATTTTTTTTGATCTTATTGGGCATGGCAGGCAGCGGTGTTAACCCCATTGGAGGCGACCAACAGGTTAACACATGCTGCGGCTGATTTCCGCCCATTTCGCTTCCCTGCGCATGTACAGTAGGTGAGCCATAATATACTTCGCCCTCATGAGGCGCCATTGGTTTATCCACAATAAAATAAACCGGGAACATACCCGATAGGTGCTCGAAGGGGATAGCAATACCCATTACACTGGTAGTGGTAGTGGCTTTGTGCCTGCCATGAACATAGACCGAGCCGCCCATCGGAATGCTGGTAGCGCCTACTACACCTTGAAGAAAAGAAAAAACGGGTATGGAAAAATGGAGATAATCCATGATGTCGAAAATGACACCTACAAAGGGGTGGGGCAATGGGAGGGGAATCCAGTTAAGCGGCGTTACTGTCCAGTGAAAATCAATACCCAGTACAAAATCAAAATGCTTTCCTGCATGCTGAAACGCCATATTGGAAATGACAGGCTTAGTAAATACCGGCTTATGTTTTCTAAGCTCCGCCATGTTCAGATTTTTTAAGTTTTTTCAGGTCAGGTACTTCAGCCATCCCTTCCCAGTTTTCGCCAAAAAATAGTACCATTTTATCCCTAATGGTTGCTGCGTTGCTTGAACTCCTGCCATATTTTTTTAGTAAAAGCGTTGCTATGTAAGGGGTGCTTGTTTCTTTACGCAACTCCGGCTTCATTTTTTCACATAAAGCAATACATCGTTCATAATAAGGCACGGATGCTTTTGAAAACATAGCAGTATCGAGCAACTGGCCAATGAGCCGGTTAGCCTCTATTTGCAAAACCAGGTCTCCTTTCTCTTCACCGATGGTGGCAATATTTTCAAATATGCCCAACGCTCTTTTCTTTTCTTTACGGCTCATTAAAAAAGAGCCATAAGAGAAATATACCTGAACCAACAGATCATTGTTATCCCCGGCTTCCTTCAATGCTTCAAGGTACAAAGTTTCTGCGTCTGCAGGCTTCGACTGTGCCGTTTT
The DNA here is from genome assembly GCA_965246935.1 of Chitinophagaceae bacterium. GTDB lineage: Bacteria > Bacteroidota > Bacteroidia > Chitinophagales > Chitinophagaceae > JAZKFT01. The sequence continues at coordinate 26,158 of CBDFGC010000023.1, forward strand.
GCTTTGTGCTTTTACAAGCTTGGCCAACACCGTCCCCTGCGTAAATTTATTTTTAGTGGAAAGGTGAGCAGCCTGGGTTAATAATATATCGGCATCGTTAAATTTTTGCCTGCTTAACGCATTACCCGCTTTTAAAATCAGCAGCTGAAAATTGTTTTCTTTTGCGCCCTTGTTTTTGTTGGTGCTTTCAGCCGTTTTTTCCATCAGGTTACTGATGTCAACAGCATACTTCCAGAAATGCGGTTTGTAATAGTTGGATACTGTTCTGTAATGCTCATGATCTGTAAATACCAGCTTAAGGTAGGAGCCAGCGTTATTTTTTTCAATGAACGCTCCGCAATCTGTAATCCAATTTTCAAATGCTACACGGTCGGAAATGGATGTGGGAGCCAGATGAATAAACAGCTTATTTTCCCTTAGTGCCGGGTATAACTGTATGAGATTTATAAGTGAAGTAATATAATTCCCTGCCCCATGCTTGTCTTTTTCAGTTTGCCAGTCTGCCAGCAACTTTTCTTCTTTTTGCCATTCGTTGTATGTGGCTTCCATTTCTGTAATCAAAGCATTGCTATAACTATTTCCGTCCTCAAACGGCTGGTAATATATTAAGTAAGTATCGTCTGTATTGCTCTCATCAGATAATTGATATTTAAAATAAGTTTCAAAAAGCTGGTTTTCTACTTTTTGGCCTAGTAGAACATAAGTGATCGCATCAGGATCGTTTTTGATTTCCTGGCGCCACCTTTTACCCAATTTCACCATTTCAAGATATACAGCATTCATAATTACCTTAGTTCATACGGATCGTTCCTGATGAAACATTTACCTCTGCGCCACCGCCAATACCAATTTTTGCCCCCCCAACGGAAACCTCAGATTTGCCTGTAACTGTTATGCTGTTGCTACCGGCTTCTAACGTAGCAGGTTGGATAACGATACCTGAGTTTTCACCTGAAGTAACGGAGACACTGGTTGAGCCATCGGTGAAAATTTCTTTACCATTAATAACGATAGTACCGTCTTTATAAAGGTGAATGGAAGATTCACCGCAGAGTAAATGAATCTCCTCATCGCCTTTAATTGTTATTATTTTGGTGGCATTCAGATCCGCATTTCCTGCACCATTAAATTTCAACTCAGCTGGTCCTTTGTCAGTTAAGTGTACGCTGCCCTCTGCATCGTTCAGCACCAGCTTATTGCCACTCCTTGTCTGTAGAGCCTTTACATCGTTGCCCGCATTACTGTAGGTGTTGCTGGCCTTGCCATGGTACACCGTCCCTATCACATATGGCTTGATGGCACTATCTCCCTCAAAACCTACAATCACCTCCTCACCTATCTCCGGTATAAAAAACATCCCCTTGCCTCCGCCGCCATGCGGACTCGTTACCCGTATCCACGGCGTCTTCTCTGCCCCGTTCATCCAATGAAACTTTACCCGTATCCGGCCCAGCCCTTTGGGATCATGATTATCCGTTACCAACGCACTTTGTGTTTCACTGTTGGGTTCGGTGATGCCATTCACCGGCGGCACTTTGATGCTGGCAGGTACGGCTACAAAGTCGTTGTTGTAGTTGCCCTGCCCATCGCAGAAATGATTGACCGCTATCACCGTGTAATCTCCGTAGCTTTCTTCCGCAAGGCTGAACACATTCTGGCCCTGCACACTTACCCCTCCGCCTACCTTTACACCGGGGTGGCCGCTGCTGCCGTTGAAGCGTACCCCGTTGCTGCTTTGCATGGCCGCACGCATATTCACCACATCATCCAACTGCTTTTTGTTGGTGACAAAGTTGTTGTTCCACAGTTTGGGCTGCGTACCGTAGACGGTGTTGCTGGCCTGCAGGGCATGCTTGCCTAACTCATTCAGCCCGGCCTTGCCTTCTATGTTGCTGGGTTCACTTTTGTACACATCGTGGTTGAGGTAATCATACGCCATGCTCTGGCTCCTTGCCGGTCGCACTTCCAAAGCCATGTTGAAACGGCTGAGGTTGCTGCCGAAGGTGAGGGGTACGGGCTGTGCAGCGGCGGGTGGCCCTGCGATGAGGGATTGTCCATCGTAGCAGAGCCATTCTCCGTAGGTGGCACACAGCCGGCTGAGGAACTGCCAGGCCGTTTCTTTGTACTGTACGGTGTAGGCAAGGGTTTCCGGGTAGGTGGTGCTTACTTTTGGGTTGAGCAGATTTTGTGGGAAATGTTTGAGCACATCCTGTGCGATGTTCTTGACGGCTTTCTTTTCCCAGCTTTTGCAGTGGGGTCCATTATCCAGGATGATGGTGGGGCTGTAGCCGGTAAGGATGACGTCGCCGGAGTGGCCGCTGAAGCGGGCTGTTTCTACCTGTGTAACGATACCGCTGAACTTGAGGATGCCCTCTGTGCCAACCGAGTTGATTTGGGCAGTGAGATTGGCACCCATCAGGTTTTTGGATTGGTTGAAGAGATTGCCGGTGGTGCCGTCGATGGATTCGGCGGGGCAAACAAGGCGGAAGGTATGGTGAGCGAAGATACCCTGGGAGAGCTGAAAGGAGGAGTACTGCATCACCGCATTGCCGCCGATGGTGATTTGAGTGCCGGCTAATTGTGCCATAAATAATAGGATTGTTTATGGAAGCTGAAATCAGAAGAGAGCGCAAAACAAAAAAATAATAGTTAGCAGTTTCCGGCCACCCGCAATCGAACTTCCGACATCAAAGCCTGGATAGCATTTATAATTAATACTTTCTATGTACTTTATTGTTCAGTATCTCTCTTCTAATTGCAATTCTTATTCCTTTTCTTCCCAGGATAAAATATTATGTTTCGTTTCCTGCTTTTTATTTTTATTTCTTGCTTTCTTCAAATGATGCTGCACACTTGCAGCTTTTATTTAGCTTCTGTTTTTCTTTTCGGCATAATTTCAGGGCTTATATGTTATCCCTCATATGCAGCCATAAATATAAACCATACAAAATGGTAAAACCAAATTTTCTGTAAAAATTTTATTTATGCAAAGGCATCTTTGGAGAAAAAATTTAAGAGTACTACGAAAAAAATTTAGTAAAACACAATCTAATATTGCTTCGGCTTTAGCTACCACTCAACAGGTTATTGGCAATTGGGAAAGTAAAACAAACCCAATAGGCACACCGGATTTAGGCCAACTCCTTATAATAACCAACTTATTTGGTGTTTCATTTGAGGATTTTATGAATAAAGATTTTGAAAATGCAGAGGATAGCTCTTTTATCGAGGAGGTAATTGCGGGTAAAACTGTTGGGAGTACGGCAAAAAACTACACTGAGAATGATATATTGACGATTGCCAACGACGCACCGGTTTCTTATGCACCAAATGTGCTGGATGTAGAAGGCAAAGCAACGGCGGAGATACTGCAAGTACTACAAAAAGCAGATAAGCTGCGAAATGTTCCAAATCTGTACCTCCCTAACCTGGGACCAGGCCAGCATATACGCATACAGATTACAGGGGATTCCATGCACCCCCGGATAAAAGATAAGGATATCGTTATCGCTACACGGGTGCCGGAAGGCCCTGCAGGCCTTCGTGAGGGTCATATTTACGTAGCACTCGACAAAGACGATGGTATTATTTGCAGGCGCATTTATCGGGCCGGTGACGATCAGTTCCAAATGGTCTCCGATAACAATGATTACAAACCCTATAACCGGCACGTACAACGCATTGAAATGCTGTTTAAAGTACAGCAGGTGCATAGCAGTGATTTACATAAATACCGACAGGAAAGCAGTCGTGAAATTGAAAAACTATGGAAGGCTATTGAGGAAATCAGGCAGGGGAAGACCACATAAATTGAACTGACTGTAATGATTCGCAGTTTTCTTTCGGCAGGCGTTTTAGTTTAATGGTAGCAAAAATGCTATTGTTCCATAAAGAATTGGCACCGTCACCGGCAACTTCACCTTCTATGTGTAAAGCCAGCTACCTGAATTGAATGTTTTGACAACCAGGTTTTTAAACAAATGTTTTAAGATGTGGAATGCCTTAATTCCAACCTGCTGCCTTTATTTTACATTCCATGAAATATAAAGCTTTCCTGTTCGACATGAATGGAACCATGATTGATGATATGCACTACCACGCTGATGCCTGGTCCGACATTTTGAACAATGATTTGGGAGCCGGCCTTAGCGCCTCAGCAGTAAAAAGCCATATGTATGGTAAAAATGACGAGTTGTTTGTCCGCATATTTGGTAAAGACCGGTTTACCAAAGCAGAAATGGACAAATGGAGTATGCAGAAAGAACGGGCCTACCAGGAAGCCTTTAAACCAGACCTGAAACTAATAGATGGGTTGAATATTTTTTTAGAAAAAGCAAAAGCGCAGAAAGTAATGATGGCCATTGGCACAGCGGCTATTCCTTTTAATGTTGATTTTGTACTGGACAACCTGAACCTGCGGGATTACTTCGAAGCCATTGTAACGGCTGATGACGTAACGACGAGCAAACCACATCCGGAAGTGTTTACCCGTTGCGCCGACATATTGAAAGTAGATTATCCTACCTGTGTTGTATTCGAAGATTCACCCAAAGGCGTGGAAGCAGCGCATAAAGCCGGTATGGATGCAGTAGTTATTCTTACCTATCATACAAAGGAGGAATTCAGCCATTTACCCAATGTGCTGATGTATGTGAATGACTACACGGATGAGCAGTTGCAGGAACTGTTTGCAGATTGACATTAATCATTTTATAGGAACACGCCTTTTAGCGTGTTCCTATAAATGGCAAAATTAACAGCAGCTTTGCAGCCATTCAGCAGGAATATGTTACCTGTAATTATCCTATTAGTGAAGTGCTGAACAGCCTGATCAGCAACGGCCTTCAGCTTCAGCTTTTTAATGAGTATAATTATTCTCCCTACAATTGTTTCCGGCACACAGTAGAATTGGAACCGGGCAAATTCCGCATCGCCCATTTTGATAATAGGTTCCCGATGGTATATGTTTTAGCGGCAAAGAAAAGCTGACTCCCTTCAAGGGTTCCCAAATCCCTTGAAGAGTTAAAAGTATGCAACCATAAAAGTATCAAAACCATATAAGCTTATTAGTTTCCCCAAACAACCCTTAAAGGGATTTGAGAACCCTTCAAGGGTCGCCGGCATTTCAGATTCCCCCAAAACGAATGCACAGGCCCGTTACATTTGTTCCTATCTGAAAACGCTTTCCAAACTCATACAATGAAAGAACCATCTTATGTTATAGGGGTCGATTACGGCTCCGATTCCGTACGCAGCCTGCTGGTAGATGCAGCAAACGGAAACGAAATCGCTGCTTCTACTTTTTACTATCCCCGCTGGAAAGCCGGCCTGTACTGCAATGCACAGGAAAACCAGTGGCGGCAGCATCCGCTGGATTATATAGAAGGCCTGGAATACACCATTAAAGATTGCCTGCAACAGGCAGGGCCAAAAGTGGCCAAAGCCGTAAAAGGTATTTCAGTGGATACAACCGGCAGCACCCCCGTTGCGGTAAATGCAGATGGTACCCCATTAGCGCTGCTTCCGGAATTTGCCGAAAATCCACACGCCATGTTCGTATTATGGAAAGACCATACCGGTATTGATGAAGCCGCCGAATTAAATGAACATGCCACTAAGTTCGATATCAATTACCTGCAATTTGTGGGTGGCATTTATTCGTCGGAATGGTTTTGGGCCAAACTATTACGTACCCTTCGCACCGATGAATCAGTACGGACCGCCTGCTATAGTTGGGTGGAGCATTGCGACTGGATCCCTTACCTGCTAACCGGTGGCACAGACGTGCACCAGATGAAACGCAGTGTATGCGCCGCCGGTCACAAAGCCTTATGGGCAAAGGAATACGGCGGATTACCACCTAATGAATTCTTTGCAAAATGGGATCCCTTGCTGGATGGTTTTACACAACGTTTGTTTACCGATACCTACGCCGCTGATGAAAGTGCAGGAACTATTTCAGCAGAATGGGCGGAGAAACTGGGTTTACCAAAAGAGGTAATGGTTGGGGTAGGCGCTTTCGATGCCCACATGGGTGCCGTTGGCGGGCAGATTGAACCGTATCATTTAAGTAAAGTAATGGGAACCAGTACCTGCGATATGCTGGTGGCGCCTGTTACAGAGGTAGGCGACAAACTCATTAAAGGTATTTGCGGGCAGGTGCCAGGTTCTGTGATCCCTGGTATGATGGGGATGGAAGCCGGGCAAAGTGCTTTCGGCGATGCCTACGCCTGGTTTAAAAATTTAATCAGTTGGCCGCTGGAAGCCCTGCTCCCGGAAACAACCATTATTACGGTTGAGCAGGTACAAAAACTGCAAAAAGAATTAGGTGATAATATCATCCGAACACTAAGTGCCGAAGCTGCAAAGTTGCCCCTTGCCGATGATGATGAAATAGCCATCGACTGGCTCAACGGCCGCCGCACACCGGACGCCAACCAGGCTTTAAAAGGTGCTTTTACCGGTTTGGGCTTAGGTAGTAATGCACCGCGTTTGTTTAAAGCGTTGGTAGAAGCTACCTGCTTTGGTGCTAAAAAAATTGTAGACCGCTTTAATAACGAAGGTGTACCCATACAGGGCCTGATTGGTTTGGGCGGCGTAGCAAAAAAATCGGCGTACATCATGCAGGTAATGGCCAACGTGATGAACATGCCCATCCGTATCCATAAAAGCGAACAGACCTGTGCATTAGGTGCCGCTATGTTTGCTGCTACGGTTGCCGGCATTTACCCGAAAGTAGAAGATGCCATGCAGGCTATGGGCCAGGGTTTTGAAATAGAGTATTTCCCCGAAGCGGATAAAGTGGAATATTATGCAAAGCGGTATTTAAGATATTCGGATTTGGGAGATTTCGCTGAGAAGCTGTCTGCCACACCCATGTAATGTATCCGCGGCGGATTTGACTCACACCCTCAAAGTCCTTCTCCGTGAGAGCCTGTCCCGATAGCGAAGCGTATCGGGAAGAAGGACTTTGAGGATGTAGCCTTTTGGACGTGTCTCCAAGCTACGCAAGGGGCCGGGCTTTCCGTTCCAATCTTTTTGCGAAAACCGGCAAAAAGGATTTTCACTGCAATCCCTCACGTAAGCTTTGACCGCTTTAAACAATGGGATGAAATGATTCAAATCATAAACCCCTAATTGAACATAAAATGTAGAAAGCCGAACTCCACATAACCTTATGATTCTGTATGTTCGCTTTTATCGAAATCTAATCATTTCAACCTAAAACTTTATGCTCGCAATCATTTTTTCTAAAATCACCTTACTATATTGTTTGCTCGGTGTATTTAGCCAATATTGTCTTCAATATGGCAAAGACTTAAAATCGATTGCAGGAAATGGGAATATCTTCATAACCCTTTTTAATATTGCAACAGTTGTTGGAACAATTACTTTAATATATTACTCGTATTTGACAAAATGGTGGAGTTTTATTCCAATGTTTGTCATGAATCTTATTGCATTTTTATTGTTGATGCAATAGTATTTAATGTGATGAAGAGCAATGCAAACAACTTTCGCCATAGCACAGCAAGAAAAGGAACTTATCTTATACCTGCAATTTCCATTTTACTCGTTGTATTATTAGTGAAAATACAAATCGAACAGATTTGAGTTTTCAAAAGTTTTACTTCAACAAGCTATTATTTTGATTCACTTAAAAATTTAACGAAGACGTCTAAAATGATGTTTAAACATTAAATATCCTTATCTTTAATATTTAAATACCATTTTAACATGAAACAAATTGATGACAAAAAAATTAGAATTTTTCTTCAGGATAATCTAAGCTACTACAAAGAGTCGATTTTAGAACAAAAAAAGAAACTTCCAGAACACTATTCAGAATGCCTAAAAGATTCAGAGGCGTTTGTTTGTGGACTTTACGAAGTAAAAAGACGTACTGAGTTTACACGTCCTGAATCAAAACTTGCAATATGTGTTTTTCAATTCATTGATGCTCCATATCCTCAAATGATTTTTAATAAAATAGAAGCCTATTTACAAGAGAACAATTTATTGGATGAATATCAAATTGATTTTATACCGAAAGTTATTCAAGAAATAAGAAGACGAGATTTCTGAAAGTTTAGCTAGTTTCCTCCTCCGCACCGGTTCGTGAGACACGAACCGGAATGATGCACAATAAACATAACTGAATTAATTAAGAACACCGAATGGCGTAGCTGAATAGAATTTCTTCTACTGACGGGCTGCGGGATATGCAGGGTTTAGCCACAGCTGGGTTTTCTGCCGGGGCCGCAGCGAAGCGGAGCCCGGAGTAGCCCGAACCAAAGCTGAATATTGCTGCAAATGTTTCTGGCCCCAAAGCACGTGAACATTCCGGTTCGTGAGACACGAACCTTTAGGTTTGTACTGATCAATTTTATAAATGTATTACTACTACTATTACCTTTCTTTTTTTGCTTCTTTTTTTCTTTGTTGATAACTTAAATTTGTTAATAACCGCAATCAAAAAGAGCCTGTGCACTATGGACACGACCGTACTTAAAGGTACATCCCTGGATTAAGACAGGCTCTTTTTTGATATAAGATGCTTCAAATAGAAATTCAGCCGTTATGGGCTATTATTAAGGTTTCAAAGAAGCTTATATCTATGATTGTTTTAAACTTAAAACCATGAAACAGTACAACTACTTTTTTGGAGTAGATATATCCAAAAAAACAGTAGACATTTCGCTGCTGCACTTCCAACAAATTACGCATCAGCAGTTTACTAATGACAGCGCAGGAATGAAAGCGCTTTTGCAATGGCTCAAAGAGCTTCACATTAATTTTAATGAGGCATTGTTTTGCATGGAAGCCACAGGGCTATACTGTTTTACCCTTACTCAGTTCCTTACTGCCAATGCCATTGATACCTGGGTGGAACATGCTGCCAGGATCAAGAAAGCAACGGCATTGCAAAGAGGTAAAAATGACAAGGTAGATTCTAAACGCATTGCCCTTTACTGTTCCAAAAACCTGGACTGCTTACGGCTGTGGAAGCCCATGCATACTACGGTTGATAAGATTAAGCATTTAGCAGCTTTAAGGGAAAGGCTGGTAGAAACACAAAAAAGATTGATTACCCCTATCCAGGAGTTTGAAGAATCAGGCAACCCCGAAATGGCAAAACTGCTTGGCAAAACAATCAGGAAATCAATAGATGCTATTGAAAAAGATTTGAAGGCCGTGGAAGCAAAGATCACGGAGGCGGTAAATGCAGATGAGAAGCTCAAAGAGGTGTATAAATTTACAACATCAGTGGTAGGGATTGGCTTTGTTACGGCCGTCAACCTGATCATTCATACGAACGGTTTTACCATATTAAACGATAGCCGAAAACTAGCTTGTTATTGTGGGGTAGCGCCGTTTGAATATTCATCCGGCAGCAGTGTCCGGGGCAAAACAAAAGTACATTCGATGGCCAATAAAAAGCTGAAATGCAACCTACACATGGCATCGCTGACAGCGGTGAAACTGGATGTAGATTTAAAAGCGTATTATGAAAGAAAAGTAGCAGAGGGGAAAAACAAAATGAGTGTACTAAACGCCGTAAAAAATAAACTGTTGGCCAGGGTATTAGCCTGTGTGAATAACAACAAAGAGTATGTGAATAAAGCTGCTTGAAATACTTGAAAATTCATTTTTTTTTGTCATAGAAATCCGGGGCTGCGAAGCCCGAAATAGCCCGAACCAAAGCCTTCCATAATTGCACTCGCTCATAGCCCCGGAATTGATTTCGTTGGTATATTTACCCATCTGCAAAAATAAAAAACGATGACCGTAGACCAATACCCGGTGTAAAAATCATGAACGATACAACCGGTGAACTTTCGCAGGTAATCATTGATTTACGCCAACACCCCCTTTCAGCACTTGTTCCATAAAGGCGCATCTCCTATTTATCAACTTGTTCTCCGGGAACGGAGCCACGAAGAGATTTTTGAGACTTTTCAGTAATGCCCTATAGAAAGGCTCTTAAGGTGCCGGGTCTACGCGTGGCTTTTGAAACCATACTTCGTCTGGATCGTATTCAAACGACACCAGGAGTTTTTCGCTCAGCTTGTGTGGCTTTTTGTCATTGTCGTACACCACTACATTTTCCTTATCTCTGCTAGCGCCTTCCGGCATAAACACGTTATTAGCATCCTGCCCCCAGGGCATATCTACAACTACTACAGTCGGGCTATCTGGCGTATTTTGTAGATATACCGCCTGTGGCCGGTTTACATACACGTTCATTGGCGGAATATAAGTCAGATAGCCGGTTGCTGCAAATCGTTTGCCTTTATTTTCCTTTACTCTCAGTGCATCGCCGGCGGTTTTATCAGCCAGCGTTACCGGCGTGCCTTTTTCATTTGGCTTTGAAAAAAAGCCACCACAGGATGCCAGTGTCAGGCATAAGGCTACAGCAGATAAAGTGGAACGTAGTTTCATAAATGTTCTGAGTTTCGTGTTTGATAAAGATACCATAAAGAATATTGCTCTATACCTTTTGAGTAACAAAATTATTATGCCAAAACATTAGCAGATACCTGGGAAAAGCACTTATTCGTATTCACCGGTTTTAATTTGCTTTTATCTGCAGGTAGCCCTTACTCAATTGCACCAGATCATGTCTCCACCTAAAGTATATACACATGTACTAAAAGGAAAATATTAGCAGGCAAACTAAAGAAAGCGCTGCCAAAACAGGTTTAAAGGTGACTTTTATTACTCATTTTTACTTCATATTACTATGAAAATCCTTGTGTATATACGTTAGATGTCTCTCCGAACCGGAATGCCGCATCAAAGAGATGACAAAATTATTTAAGAACATCGCATGGTTTAGCCAATGAAATTCCTTCTGCCTTATGGGCTACAGAATATGCAGAGTTTAGCTACGGTCTTTTTCTGCCGGGGCCGGTAAAATAGCCCAAACGAAAGCCATTCATCATTGCACTTGCTCATGGCCCCGGAATTGATTTCGTTGGTATATTTACCCATCTGCAAAAAACAAAAAACGATGTCCGTAGCCCCCATACCTGGCGTACAAATCCTGAATGATACAATCGGCGAACTTTCGCAGGTAACCATTGATTTGCGCCAACACCCCGAAGCTATACCAGCGCTGAAAGAATTAGGCCTGTTACCCAAGTCACAATTTGATATTGATTTTGAGAATGGTCACTCCGTAGAACAGTTCCGGCAGGCACTTCACACCGCCATCAAAGAACACTATGCAAATCATCATTGAGCCACTGGTTACGCAAAAGCAGGTAGCGTTGATAGAGGTACTTTTGTCTAAAGGTTATTTTGCTACGGAAGCAGCAGCTTTTGCTTATGCGGACGCAATCAGTGATTTCATTAATACACTGCCCCGGCAAACAGCCCAAAAACGAAAGATTCCGGCTACGGAAACTATTACGCTACCTACAAAGCCAACCGCCGCACTACCTGGTACATTCTGTTTGATATAAATGGCGACCGGTATATTGTCCGCAATCTCATCAACAATCATACAAGCGACTATCCACGCTTTATTTCCGGTTTACAATCGCCTCCGTAAATTGCTAAAGTCTTTCCGCTCCGATTTTATTATTATTAACCTGATTATTTTCGCAGTGCTATTCGTTACGGCTGTACATTAGCCCTACCCTACCAAACCTGCTTTTCTTCTGTGAAAAAATTCATCACTTTCATTTGCCTGGGGCTTTGGCTAAGCGCCGCCGGTAAGGACAAACTACCCGAATTTGGTACCATTGATAAGGCAGATCTGCAACTAAAGACCTGCGATTTTGATCCCGATACCGACGTTATGTACCTGATAGATGAGGGCGAAGCCATCATGTCTACCGCTGTCGAAGCAATTACCGAAAGACGCATCCGTATCAAAATATTAAAAGAGGCCGGTGTTTCTGACGCCAATATTAAGCTACCCTACTACAGCAAAGACCAGTACGAACAAATAGAGGCAGTAAATGGCTTTACTTACAACCTGGATGATGCAGGCAACATAGAGATGATGCCACTGGAACAAAAACTGATATTCGATAAAAAGGTGAACAGCCGTTATTCTGAAGTATCCTTTGCTTTTCCCAAAGTAAAAGCGGGCAGTGTAATAGAGTACAAATACCGCCTCGTAAAACACCAGGGCTATGCAGATATTGAAGATTGGTATTTTCAGCGGGCCGAGGCGGTGCGGTATAGCTCCTATCATGTAACGATACCAACTTCGCTCATATTTAGGCTGCAGGTCATCAACCGGCAAACGGTGGAAGCCACCAGGCCGGTAAGAGAAGGAGATGGCTATACATTTATCATGAAAAATATACCGGGCCTCAGACATGAACCGTATGCTGCAGGTTTGCAGGATTACCTACAGCGGGTTGATTTTCAGTTATCCGGGTATATAGAAACGGGCGGCTTTAAGCATTCCTATGTAACTACCTGGCAGGCACTTACCGAAAAAGTGTTAGATGACGAATTTTTAGGTTTCCAGATAAAGAAAACCATACCCGCCGATGACCTGAAAGTAAAACTTGCCGGTGCAAAAAACAACCCCGAAAAAACAGAAATGATTTACAGCTATGTGCAAAAAAATATGGACTGGAATGGCTATTATGGAAAGTATTCAGAAGATGGGATCAAGAAAGCCTGGGATAAGCGGAGCGGTAATACAGGCGATATTAACCTGATACTGCTTAGCCTGCTTCGGGAAGCCGGCATTACGGCGTATCCCTGCCTGGTAAGTACCCGCAACCATGGCAAAATAAATACGGCCTATCCTTTCTTAGATCAGTTTAATGCCTTATACGTGTATGTACCGGCTGATGGAACACCGTATATTTTAAACGCTGCCGGCAAGCACAATCCGCCGCATTTAATACCGGCAGAGGTACAGTTTACGCAGGGCTTTGTGGTAGATGAAAAAAAGGGCGGCTTTATATCGCTAAGCAGCTATGATAAAAAATACATGCAAATTAGTAATATACGTATGGAGGTGGCGGAAAACAGCAGTGTTGCCGGCAGTGGAACCATCACCAGTTACGACTATGCAAAAATCTATAACCGAAGTCTGTTTACGACCAGCCGGCTAAAGGAACGCCTTACCGATAATCCCGCTGTACAAATAGTCGTTGACAGTGTAATGACTACCGGCGATACAGAGGATGCAAGGCCATTAGATGCCAACTTCGATTTTACCGGGGTTTTACAACAAAGCGGCGACTACACATTTCTGCCTTACACCATGTTTTCGGGGTTTGGCCAAAGCCCTTTTGTAGCCAACAACCGCCAAACCGATATTGACTTTGGTTATACCCAACAGTATATCATCAGCGGCAGCTATACCCTGCCAGCCAATTATACGTTGGAAGAATTACCAAAAAATATAACCATGATAATGCCCGATACCAGCATCATCGTAAAACGTATTACACAAAAACAGGATAACACAGTGATGTATAAGATAACCCTGGAATGCAGCCGTCCCCAATATGCTGCCGAAGAATACCCTGTCATAAAAGAATTTTACCTGAAACTATACGCTATGCTCAATGAGCAGATCGTCATCAAAAAGAAATAATAACCCCTTCAAATAACAACCCTTTATATGTCTTTACCAAACCCCGCTTTTAAAAAAACTTTCTTATTTATCATCGTAGCCCTCTGCTTTGTACCGGCAGGCCAGGCGCAAATAGCAGGCGCTGTATCAGCCAATAAATATGCTGCTATTACCATCCCCGACTCCCTGCTAAAAGATGCCAATGCGGTAATACGGGAAGATGTGATGCATTTTCGGGTAAAAGATGTAAACAGCGCCGTGATGGACGTACATGAAATTGTAACGGTGTTAAACGAGGAAGGCCGTCATCATTTACAATTTAGTTACACTTCTGATAAGTTTGATTACCTGGATGATGCTGAAATAAATGTGTATAGTTCCTTTGGCAAAAAGCTAAATACATATACTAAAAAAGAAATGCAAACGACTGCCTACGGCAGTGGGCTTGTAGAAGATGGAAAAACCACCTATTTTGAAGTGACGGCGCCATCGTATCCGATAACGGTTGAAACGAAATACACCGTCCGGTATAAGGGCATACTTGACTATCCGGACGATAACATACAAGGGGCCAATACCGGGGTAGAACATTTTTTGTATTCGGTAGAAGTGCCTAATAGCCTGGGCCTGCGGTATAAGGTAATAAACAGCAATGTAAAAACACAGGTAGCTGCCGGTAATGAGGCTACTACCTATACCTGGGAAGCCAACAACCTGGTATCCCAAAAATCGGAACCGTACAATGGCGGCTCTTCAAGATATGCCTCAGCCATTCTTGTAGCGCCCAACAAGTTTAAACTGGACGACTACGAAGGTGATATGAGCACCTGGAAAAACTTTGGCGAATGGAGTTATAAACTAATTGGCAATAATAATAAACTGAACGATGCAGGCCGGAATTTTATGAATACCCTGGTGAAAGATGCTATAACCGACGAACAAAAGGCCCGGCTTATTTATAACTATTTGCAGAAAAATATGCGGTATGTAAGCATCCAGTTGGGCATTGGCGGCTGGCGTCCTTTTCCCGCTGATTTTGTACAGGAGAAAAAATACGGCGACTGTAAAGCACTCAGTAATTATATGCAGGCAGCCTTAGATGCCGTACACGTAAAAAGCTATTATGCCATTGTAAATGCGGGCGCCAATGGCGAGCCTGCGAGGGAAGATTTTCCTGCTTCCCGGTTCAACCATATTATCCTGTGCATACCACAGCCTAAAGATTCTATCTGGCTGGAGTGTACCAGCCGCAACAGCGACTTTGGCGAACTCGGCGATTTTACCGAAAACAGAAAAGCGTTGCTGGTTACGGAAAAAGGTGGCGTACTGGTAAACACTCCTGCCAGTAAGGCAAGCAGCAATGTTTTCACCAGCACTACCCACATTCATTTAAATGCCGACGGAACAGGCAAGGCGGAAACCGCTATTGCAGGTACCGGAGAATGTAAGCAGGAGCAGGTGGCTTATACCTATCAGCAAACTGACGACGATAAACGCAAATACCTGTTAAAAGTAGTGGAGTGGAAACATCCTGATGAAGTAACGATTACCAATGGCGACCGCTCCGAAACGCCTTACCGTTTGCAGGCAAGTATGAGCTACAGCCAATTGCCATCTTTTAAAGCAGGCAGTAAAATGTTCCTGGCGCCACGGCTCTACCCTCTTTTCAACGAAGTGGTTCCTGAAACCGATAAGCGGATACAAAACTATTTTTTCTCATATCCATACCAGGTAAAAGACACCACGATATTCCATTTACCAGATGGTTTAGGGATGGATAACCTACCCAAAGAAAAAACAATTAGCTATCCTTTTGGCAAATACAACAGCAGCTACACGTACAATGCCGATGCTAAAACGCTTACGGTATTAGCCAGCCTGGAAATAACGCAACACGAAATAAAGGCTGCCAGCTACCCACAACTTTTATTATTTAAAAAAGCGATACAGGCTGATATGAATGAGAAGATTGTATTGAAGCGGGTGGACTAATAGAACATAAACGAACCTAAAAGATTTTTTCGGGCTTCCACTTACACCGGATTCAAAACAGACTTAAATGAAGTTGTGAAAATAAGGTCAGCAAAAAAACAGCTGCGTTTGCCTTGGGATCAGGCTATATCCAGTTTGCTTACCTATTTATACCCCAACTTCAATCGGATGTTCCCGATAATCCCGGCAGGCAGCAAAGGCTTATCTTTTAAACGAAACGGTGCTGTTGTCCAGGTAATTCTTTTTTCAACGGGCAACATATTATCGCCGATTAACCGGTTATGCCAGGTGTTGGTTGCATCAATTTCAATAGTATTATGACCGGGTTTAACTGCTTTGGAAATGTCTAACGAAAAAGGAGGCGTCCATAAAGTGCCGCAGTCAATGCTGTTTATCCGTATCGTTGCCATATTGTAAATAGAATCAAATTCGATCCTTGCAGAACTTAATTGCCTTTGCGTATTTAGCACAAACGTATTGCGGTAAACAGCCGTGCCTGAGTAATATTTTACAGATGAATCATCTTGCTGCGTCCAGCTTTTTAATTCATTAAAAATAATCGAAGTCCCAGGCCCTCCATAATTTTTGTCAAATTGCACCTGCCATTTACTTGCTAATGGAAAAACACTAACACTTGTAACTTTTCGATTTAATTTTTGAGCCATCCCCCTTTTTCTAAATATAACAAATAAAGATTGATTGGGTGACAGTTTTAAAGTAATGGCTGATCTGTCTTTGTCTGTTTTCCACGTAGAAAATTGAGTCATTGTTTCATTCACAGCATCCCATATCTCAGGGATTTTATCTATTATTGGAAAAGACATTGTTACTGTTTGTCCGCTATCAGCCTGATTGGAAATAAAATAAATATCCGCACTATCTGCTTTCCGATGGGCCCATGCAATGGAGTGATGATTATTTATAACCTCCACATCTTTTTGAACACCATATTTTGAAAAAGAAGAATCTATATATGGCGTAAAAATCACTTTTCCCTTCTTATTCTTTGTATCAAGCAGTTGTTTCATGATGAGCCTGATACTGTCGTCATTATCTTTTAAACCTGTTCCATAAAAGTATTTTTTGCTTATCATAATGGTGGCACCATCTGTTACCAATTGCATTATTTTTTTTGCTACTGCTACGGAGGATATTAAACTGTCATTCGGATTCATCGCATGCTGATCGGGAAAAACCAGCAGCGCATAGCTGGCGCCACCAGGTAAAACAACCTTGCTATTTTGTACCTCCATTTGCATCAGCGCATCCGGATTAAATGAATCGTAAGCATATCCATTCAGTGCATCCACCCAATCTTCCGGATCAGCCATATTTGCCGATTGGATAACGCCATCCGGTTTATTACGTAACGGTTGCCCGGTATTCGTCAATCGCTTTTTTTCTTCGGCTACTTTTTCTTTTCCAAAAATGCCCGGTAATGTATTCACTAATCTATCTGGCAATATAGAGCGGCGTGGTACTTCTTCACCGGTAAAAACAGCAATGTCCACTACCGGTTTACCCAATTGCAACAGGGCCTGGCACCGGGTTAAATAATCAATCCAGACCTTGCTTTGCTTAAACCAGGTCTGGTCTCTTTGATAATACAAACCCACACCGTCTAAGGTCATACCGGGTTTTTTATCCATCCAGGGGTTGTGGGTAAATACATGCAAAACCAGCTTATTGATTCCCAAAGCAAAATTCCGATCTCCCAATGTTTTCAGGTTTCCCGGATGTTCGCCCCAGTTCATCCTTACCGAAGTAAAGGCTTCTGCCTGAATAATATTTTTTCCGTATATATGAGCACCACTGATGGCATCCAGCATATCGTTTGGCTTGTCATGCGTAGGACTGTTTAACCAAAATTCACCCATTGGCAAATCGGCATTTTTATAATGCAACAATCCATCACTCACCATAGTGGGTGCTACACTTTCGGCACTAACAATACAGCCCTTTTCATGGGCCAGGCCATTCAGTGTTGTATAAAAAATATCGTTTACCAATTCTGCAATCGTTTGCCGCACATCATGCAATACTTTTTCTGAGGTAGCTGCATCCTGTACCGGAACACCCGTCATTACTAACAGGTAAGGCATCAAATCGTAGCCTCTCCTTTTTTGAAATTCTGCTGTAAAATTGCGGCTCCAGTTTTGGCTGCCACATTCCCAGCTATCCACATGAAAAACTTTTAATACTTCTTTTGCCAGGGAAGCACCCCCTTTTTCAAATGCCTGTGCAAACCAGTTATCGAATTGTAGTTTGATGGCGGCTTCATTAAATTTATCACATTCCAGCCCTGCACCGGCGCCACCTGTAGCATTGGTATGGCCCGTGGATGTATGGCCTATTCTTACAATTACCCAACCGGCAGGTAAAGACCAGGCCAGGTTTCCTTCGCTGTCCATCTTATCTGTGAGAATTACGATATCTTTCAGCGAAACGGCATCACTGTCATTTACCTGTTGCGTTGTAGTATTGGCGGCTATCCTCCATACACTTCCATTTTTCCCCTCATAGTTATTAATTACCGGTTCATCATTCAGGTAAATACCCATCACTTTAAAAGTAGGCTTCCACTTGGCAGCATCCAGATCTTCAGCACCTGGTTCCGTCCCTGTCTTGTCGTAAATAAATCGAAAATATTTTGCTTTGGTAGCAGGAATAGCATAGGTATAATCTTCATCTGTATCCTGCCAGCCGTGCCGGGGTGGCTGCAACCGGGTGATGGTTTTGAAATGCTGGCCATCATCACCTGCCTGTATGATCAATCGTTGTGCCTGATAATTGTTGCCACCCGTATGCACACAGATAGAATGGCAGGTAAATGATTCGGGGTATTGATATTGTATCCAGCAGGTAGTATCACTTCTAAAACTTTGTTTATTTGTTTTATTGGGAGTAGCTAAAAACTGTGGCTTCTCTCCATTACTGCTGGTTACCTGCGGAAAGACTGGTGCACTGCTAAACGCACCGGCTGAATGGGCAGGGTAAGCATACACGGCTACATCTTTATAATAATTTCCATTTGTTTCCGGCTGCGCTAATTTTATATTGTTGCCCCGGCTTTTAATATAGGCTTTTGTCCAGACTAATTTTTGCATCGATAACTCCGGTGTTATCCACGGCCCGCCGGCCAATGCAAAACCATCGCTTACGTGCATGGCTAATTGCAGGCCTAACCTTTTCGCTTCCTGCATGGAAAACTTTACCATTGCCCACCATTCAGGCGTTAACTGCCGCACGGTTGGCTGGAAAGGAATTGTAGGCAGGGTATCCTGTATGGGCATCAGGTAGGCACCGCCAATGCCTACTGCTTTCATAGCTTCCAAATCGGCAGTGATACCTTCTTTGGAAACAGCAGCATGCATCCAGTACCAGAATACCCAGGGTTTTGCAGATGCGGGCGGATTTAAAAAATTCTTTTCTAATTCGTTATTTGATTGTGCTGAAACCTGTACCTGAATACAGGCCAGTAAAAAGCCGAGCGTAATATGTCTGAATAATAATTTCATTGTTATTAAACACTGAGAAAAATGATACAATTAGCATAACCTTCTCCGTCATTGGGCAAATCTTGCAGGGGTTTGCTTATCTATTCCGCTGCTACCCTGTCAATGCCCTCACCCCCGGCCCCTCTCCACGCCAAGGCGTAGAGAGGGGTTCCTCTTTGTAATTTCTGAACAAAGTTTCAAGAGCAGGTCTCTGCTATTTTAGCATCTGAATTAATCTTCAAATGATTCTCTTAAAACTTCTACAAGATAAGTCATTGCGAGGGTTCCTGCCCGTGGCAATCTCCAACAATACCGGGGAGATTGCTTCGTCGGGCGGGAACCCGATCTCGCAATGACGGAGCTTTTATTACTTAAAACACCAGTTTACTCTTTCCTTTATCTACCGAAGTAGCCACTGCAATACCCCGATGATCTTTATTATCAACCGCATTATAAAAATGATATACCACGCCATTATATTTTAGCACAAAACTTTTGTGTGCATACTTTGCATCGTATGGTTCAGAAGATTTTATCAGGTCATCGCCGGTCCAATCTGTCCAGTGTACTAAATCATAACTACAGGCAAAGCGGTTGAATGCATCTTTTCTCCCTTCCCAAAAGGCACCGAAATAAAACATGACCCACAAATTATTTATTTTTTGAATCACTGCATCTCCTGTTATACCAATCTTGTGGTGCATTACCGGATCAGCACCCAGCCGTTTCCAGTTCAGCATATCATTTGACACGGCCATTCCGATTCTTTCAAACCAACGCCATTTAGGTATATTACCACTACTATCGCCATTGGCATTGTAGTACATTACAAAGGGATAACCGGTTGTCTTCTCTTTGTCCCAGATGACGGCGCTTTTAAAAAGCTTTTTGTTCTCCCACCACCTCGTAGTGCTATCGGTTGCAGTAAGCACCGGCTTTGGTAACCTGCTCCATTCGTGCGGTGCTGTAATGCTGCCCATAGTGTTGGCAATACCGATGGAAAGCGGGCCGGCTTCATAACCGCTATCCCTGCCACCGAAGTAGGACATCCAGTATTTTCCACTGAATTTTTGCCATTGGTAATTCCCACCCCATTTGGTATCCTGCAAAGCAATATACCCTGCTTTCTGATTCCTGTCCCAGTCAGTTGAATCCGAAAATGACAGGATGCGGCCAAGTGTCTTCCAATCTAACAAATTAATACTTTTTGCCAGCCAGGTTTCATAACCTCTGCCATTAAAAACAATATATGTCATGTACCAATTCTTCCCTTCCCGAAACACGGAAGGGCAATCCACTTTTTTAGATTCATCGGCAGGTGTGATTACCAGGCCATATTTAAAAGGCGTTTTTACTTCCTCATACATTTGTTGCATCAACGATTGCGGCACTTCTTTTTGTTTCCGCTTTGGCGGAACAGGTTGTGCCTGCAATGCAAAACAATGGAGTAGCAATAATAAGCCTGATAATTTTTGAAGCATCACTATCGTATCGTTTTAGCTACCTGTGCAGCCGTTTTATTTTTACTACTTACCGGCACCAGGTAAAATGAATATTGATACTTACCGGGTTTAATCTGATATTGTTCCATTGGCGCCGCCACATCGCTCCAGCTATCATTTCCGCCAACACCCATTTGCATCAAATCAATATTTAACGTAATAAAGCATGCATCTTTCAATTTGTTGGTATGCTTTGCGGTTGCAATATTTTCTTCTGTGTAAGGCCAGGCACTCATGCTTAATAAACTATCCGCAACAATCATCAATCCTTCATTTGTATTCCTATTGTTCAGGTACATCCACCGAACATCTGTACGATTACCATTTTCCTGCGGCACCACATAAGGCTCCATGAAGTTTGCTATGTTCTGATTGTAAATACCGGCATCAGAACCATATCTTCTGTCCACATAATTTTCTAAAGGTCCACGGCCAAAATATTCAATGTCATTGTAGCTTTTCTCAATGCCCATTTGCATACCCACTTTAGGCAAATTGGGTAAGCCGGGTTTTGCCAGTGCATCAATGGAAACATTTACTTTCAATACACCTTCCTTATTTATCTGGTAAACTACCTTTGCAATCGCACTATCCTTTGCGATTGAATACAAAGCAGTAACCATTGCATTACCGTTATTGGCTGAGGCATTTATTTGTCGTAATACCGGGCTGTTTTCGTACCAGGCTTTCAATAACCGGTGGGTTTTCCAGCCACGTTTATCATTATCTGTTTGCGGCCTGGTAAAGTGTGGCAGCAATGGTGCAAATACCTGCTCTTTTCGTTTCCAGATATAGGATTCCAAAGCACCCGTTTTTTTACCGATATGTATCGCAAAATCTTTTCCTTTTGCCGTAAATCTTTCAGATGTTTCCGTAAATGCTAAAGCAGAGAATAAAGATTTCGTATTTTTCGTAAATGAAAAACGCAACTGGTTACCTGCTATCTCAAACCCTTTCTCCGCCCAGCTTTCAGGCTTACTCAACTCAAAATGAATCTCTGCATGGTATTCCGATCCGGCTTTCATTTTTGGCAGGTAAGGCGTAATATCAATTACTGTTTTTTCGCCGGCCGCCAGGTTGATGGCAGGCAGCACTTTGGTTACAATTAATTTCCCATCTTCCCTTATTGATAGCGTGACGGTAAAGTCATTTACATTCTTAATTACGCTGCGGTTGATAATACTCATCAACCCTTTTTTTGCATCAGTCCACTCACATTCGATAGGCTGGAATACCCGCTTGCATTCATACATCGCAGCTTTCGGCCTTCCGTCAGCCGCTACCAATCCTTTAATGGTAAAATTGTCGAAATATTTTTCGCCAAAATCACCCCCATATGCGTAGTATGCTACACCGGCAGAATCCTTTTTCAATAACCCCTGGTCTTTAAATTCCCAGACGCAACCGCCGATAATTCGTTTTGTCACTCTCCACTGATCCCAGAATTCTTTAATATTTCCAACACTGTTACCCATGGCATGGGCGTACTCACAAAAGAAAATGGGACGGTTATCACCATTAGGTTGATTGGCCAATAGCGGCGCCGTATAGATGGCTGGGTACATCCTGCTAATCATATCCACATAATACTGGTCGAGCGGATTTTGGATACGATGCGAATGGTCGTTGCTTTTTAAATACCGGGGGTCTGAGGGGTCAATGTATCCTTCCTCTTTTGGGCTACCCATGGCAGGCTCATAGTGCAATGGCCTTGTGATGTCGAAATCATGTATCCAGGCGGCCATGGCGGCATGATTAGGCCCGCTGCCGGCTTCATTTCCCAGACTCCAGAAAATAATAGATGGGTGATTTTTATCACGTAATGCCATGCGGCTGATACGTTCCAGGTAGGCGCCTGTCCAGGCCGCTTCATGATCCAGTTTTCCGCCTAACCCATGTGTTTCCAAATTTGCTTCGTCAATCACCATGAGGCCAAATTCATCACACAAATCCAACAGGTAAGGATCGCTGGGATAATGGCTCAACCGGATACAGTTAAAATTGAATTGCTTGATGGTTTTTACATCCTGCAATATATCTTCTCTGGATAATGCTTTGCCTTTTGTGGGATGATGATCGGGACGGTTGACCCCATATAAATACGTGAGCTTACCATTGATAAGCAGTTTGCTATCATCCTTCCGGAATCCAATAGAACGAAATCCCAACCTGCACGTTTTCACTTCTAAAATTTTTCCGGTACTATCTTCCAAACTCAATACCAGCTTATATAAATTCGGTTCTTCCGTACTCCACTTTCTCGGATTGCTGACCGTTGTTTCCATCAAACCAAATTTAACCTGGTCTAACCTCGGATGAATTTCATTGATAATATCATCGGTAGACTTCTGTAAAGGGTTTTCCAGCACCGGCTTGTCATCCGCATCATACAATTGTACCTTGAGCTGGTAACCCGGGGTTTCCTTACCTGTTAAATTTTCAATGCGTGGACGAAGGCTCAACACAGCATCGGCATATTGTTTATCCAATTTAACCTGGTAAAAAAAATCAGCAATCCGCAATGTGGGTTCTGACATCAGATACACTTCCCGGTGAATACCGCTCATCCGCCACTGATCCTGGTCTTCCAGAAAACTACCATCGCTCCAGCGGATCACCCATACAGAAATAATGTTTTCACCGTCCTGTAAATACGGCGTGATATTGAATTCACTGGGCAGAAAACTATCTTCGGCATAACCGGCAAACTTTCCATTAATCCATAATTTGTAGGCAGAACTAACGCCCCCGAAATGCAGGGTAACATTCATATTCTTCCAACCTGCAGGTGTGGTAAATGATTTTTGATAACAACCAACACCGTTATAATCTTTTGGCACATGCGGCGGATTGACAGGCCGGAAAGGATACACGGCACTTTTATAAATTGGTTTATCATATCCCTGCATTTCCCAGTTAGAGGGCACTGGAATTTTCTTCCAGCCGCTCACTTTGCTTTTATAAAAATCAGCAGGCTCATCACCCGGTTTTAGCGCAAACGAAAAATCCCAGTCACCATTTAACGATAAAAAACGGCCACTCTTTTCCCGGTCATTTTGCAGTGCATCATGTACCGTGGCGTAAGAGTAAGCCGTTACTCTTGAGGCATCTCTGTTGATACCGCTTACCAGCGGATCTTCATAAGGTTCCGTGTGATAAATAGCGGGTGCAACAGGAACAGCGGCCGGTGTTTTATCAACCAGTTGTGCCATAGAAAAAATATGGCTTATCAAGATTGCTGCTAATAAAAAAAACTTTTGCATTATTTACCGTTTTACGCTGTTGTATCGGTGTGTGTCTTACCAAAGGTGTTCGAAAGATTTTCTGATTTTGCTCTACGAAGTCTCCTGACTTCGTAGGCCTATGTTCTTTGTAGTCTATGACTACTTTTAGCATCGTTCCAATCTTAATTGTCACTTTCTTTTTCTTAAAAAAAAAAGTGACCAAAGAAAATTCATCCGCCGCGGCGGACCGGGTGGCTTTTTCTGGCCAACGCCTCTCCAAAGTGCATCTATATGAAGATTTACTTTTTAGCCTCATGACCTTTTATTTTCTGTTCAAAATAAGTCTTGGGTTAGGTTTCTTTCGTGTGAAGTTCCCAACATATTTTTTGTTTTTACACCTCGGTTCTTGTTCTGATTACTATTATTCAAAAGATAAAATCTATTTCAAAAAATCATTTTAAATATATTCATAGGATTGGTTTGTTTAATATAGCAGTGTTCGAACTTGGTTCTTCTTTCGCAAAACCGGGGGCCGGTCTTTTTCTCCAGTAGTTGGCTAATATACTTCCGCTGATATTCATCCATGGGCTGAATACAGCGGCCGGAAGCCCTACTGTGCCTAACTTTCCCATACTGCCAGCCAATCCGCTGGCCATTCCTCCATTTTGCAATCCCACTTCAAAGGCAACGGTACGGGCAGAATTGACATCCAGTTTAAACAACCGGCTTAGCCAATAACCAAAAAAGTATCCAGCCGCATTGTGAATAACAGAAGTAAGGAATAATAAAAATCCAATTTCCATTAAATGATCATGGCCTGCTGCTGTCGTAACGGTAGTGAAATAGATAATTCCAAACATGGAAAAATAAGGCATCATATTATCCAGTTTTTTATACCGCATGGCCAATAAATGATAGATCACACCAACCACTACGGCGCCCAAAAGGAAATTTAGGATTTCTATGGATTGCAGCAGTTGAGGGGATGCAATGTTTGCCTGGAAATAATTCCACCAGCCAAACGGTAAAGCAGTTAGCCATAACAAAGCCACTATAAATATCACAGCAACTACTTTTCTTCTTTGTGGCGATGCGTTTTTTAAATAATCATGTAACAGGGCGGCGAAAATGGGAACAATTACAATTTTAATTATTTCCATCATCATGTTTACGAAATCGATTTTAACTAATGTGCCAGCCAGCAGTTTCATCAATAAGGGCGTAAAAAACGGTGCCGCCATCGTAGCCATAGCCGTTACAATAACTGATAATACCAGGTTGGCTCTTGCCAGGTAAACCATTACGTTCGACGCTAATCCGCTGGAACAGGAACCAATCAGGATGACGCCTGCTGCAATCTCCGGTTCGAAATGAAAAATTTTGGTAAGCAATAATCCCATTAACGGCATAATAGAAAAATGGCAGAGCAGACCGATTGCCACACCTTTGCCCGTTTGTGCTAATCCCGAAAAATCCTTTAAACTCATTTGTATACCCATGCCGAACATGACCATTTGAATGATGACAAGTATCAGCCATTTGTTGCGTAAATCGAACGAACCCCACCTGGTAAATGCCTGGGGAAACATCATACCGGTAACCACTGCCACAATGATCCAGGCCGTGTATCGATACCCCTTTAATGAAGACACTGCTCCTAAACCAATTGCCAAACCAATTGCTGTAATTACTGCAAGCGGTTTATAAATAGCAGACTTCTGCAGGATAATACCTATTAGCAATATCACTACTGCCACAGCACTCATCACCAAACATATCCGATTCAGTTTTTTCATTATTTATAGTACAGGAGCCAAGTGTTGAATAGCTATTTCCGGGCTTGCTAATATGGGTACTTTTTTATCTGAGTCGTCCAATGCAGCTACTACTCTTGCCATGGAAGCCTGTGCCAATACAATTACATCCACTTTCGTTACCAGTTCCTTTAATGCTTTTGCCACCATGGCATCATGTGTGGCAGCATCACCGCTCATCAGTGCTTCAAATGCACCTTCACACAACACTGCTACCAACTCAATTTCTTTTCCCGCTGCCGCTGCCCTGCGTTTTACCAGATCTCCGGTTGGGCCAAGCGTGGTTGGCAACGTAGCAATTACGCCAATCCTGCTTCCTGTTTGTACTGCCTGGTCTGCCATTGGCTGATCAACCCGCAATACAGGTACGTTAATAAATGCAGCGGATGCTTCCACGGCTGCACCAATGGATGAACAGGTTACCAAAATAAAATCCGCACCGGCTACTTCGGCAGAGCCGACATAATTCATTACTCTTCTCGCCGTTGCCGGTGTAAGTTCGCCACAACTGATTACATTTTTAATCAGGCTGTCATCAACAATGTTGAAAACTTTTATATGGGGCAAATATTTACTGCACAATTCCGCAAATACCGGTACCAGCGTTGCAGATGTGTGAATTAATCCTATTGTTTTTTGTTGCATTATTTTAATTATGTTTTTTCTTTTTTGGAAGCGAGCATGTCAAACCCTCGCCTCAGTTGGTGTTCTTCACTAATACTGTTCGGAAAACACATTAACTTTTTTGCTCCGGAGAAGCTACCTGTTTGTAGATAAAAGCGTATTACACCAAGTCGTTTATGCCCTGGAAGGGCTACCTGACAAGAAGCACGAGAATAAGGTAGCCCCGCTGGGGCATGATATACAAACTTGCAATACGATAGCTACAAACAGGCAGCCCCGCTGGGGCAAAAAATCGTTATGATGACGTAAATATTAGCTTGAATTATTTCTATTCTGCAATTCATTCAAACCATCTCACAATTCTCCATTCATCAGTACACCAAAATAATTCTCACTTCCTACCTGGCCGCCTTTAAAGTTTACCTCTAATCCATTCATAGCTTTATTTGCGGAAATTGCCCTGCACAGCGGCGCTCCGGTTACCAAAGGTGTTATCATTTCCACAGCTTCTATGTGCATGGCTCTTGCGGCATAACTGCTCGTATCACCACCGGATATTACAATTCTTTTAATCAATGATTTTTCGGCTGCTTTCTTTGCGATGGTTCCTAATACTGTTCCTAACTTTTGAGAGGATACATTTTGCACTCTTTTCTCTCCCGTATGAACAATTACATTTTTTTGCTCTTTCAATAATTCATTTACATAATCAAAAATCCTATCTTCTATTTTATCACCATTACAAATTTTTACAACATCTACAATCACTTCTTCAAAGCCATTCTTTATTGCCCAAACTATTTGTGATGCTGTTATGGGCGAACAACTACCTGAAATAACCAGCAGCGGTTCTGCTTTTCCCGGGTGCTTCCATTCATTGATGTGCTGTAGGATTTTCTTACTATTCCAACACTTACTCAAAGCCATTTCAACAGAAGATCCACCAACAGAAAACAACGCCTCATTTCCATTCTGCTGTTCATCCAGCCATGAGCCAATCTGTAGCAATTGCTCATCATACAAAGCATCTATTAAAACCACTTGTTCATCATTCAGATTCTCTTTCCATGTTTGTACCGGTTTATCTAATTGCAGTATATCAATTAATCCAATTTTCTTATCTGTTTGCCTGTTGATATGTAGTCGCAGATCACTTTCATCAACCGGCGTTACCGGATGTATGCTCATCGATGGATGATGGTCTACCCGATGAATAGCCCCATTACTACCGATGCCCATACGGGCAAATAAATTTCCGAATATGCAGTAGCGGCCCAAAGCCGGCGTACCACCAATCACCGGAATCAATTCATTCTTAAATACAGTTGCTCCGCAATCAATCGCTTTACCAATACTTCCAACGGTAGCAGATGAATCGAACGTGGAACAGACTTTATAATGCATATGCCGTACACGGGTTAATTTCAATAGCTCAAAAGCCGGTATCAGTATTTCTTCCATTTCTTCCGGCGGTAAGGAACGTGTTTTTCCGGCTACACCAAAAGCATCTAAATCCGGGTAGGCAGCTAATTGTGCGGGTGTTGGCGGATCAAGAAATAATACAGCTTTAGCACCTGCACGGCAAATGCTTTCCAGTGCATCTGTTGAGCCGGTAAAGTCATCCCCGTAAAAAGCGAGTAATATGTTCTGATGGTTATTCACGCTATTATTTAGTTCCGAATTTTTCTACCGATTTTCCAAACTCCCTGTATTGCTTTGCCGCTTCTTCCAGTGTTAACCCGTCTACTGCGGCTTTCCATGCCTGTTGCAAGGCTGTAACACCGGCTCCCGGCCCCATCGGATGGGCCATAATACCGCCGCCTGCCATGTACAGCAAATCCACTGTTTTCGTACGCCGATACGTTTCAAATGCCTGGCCGCCCCACTGGCCGCTGGATACTACCGGCAACGCCTTTTTGTGATGATACATAGGCGTCAGGCAGGCATCTATTGAATTCACCACGCTATCATCCGTTTCCCAGAATTTATTCTGAATACCATTTACATGCAACTGATCAACACCGGCCAACCGCCACAATTTCTGATACGCCCTGAAATCAATGCCCAGCAATGGATGGCGGGTAAGCATGCCCCAGCCATTGCGGTGGCCATGAATAGTTAGTTGCCGCTGATCGCAGATTTTTTTAGTAGCAGCTAAACCTACACTGTTCACACTTATCATGGCACAGGTTCCCCCACTATTTACAATCTTTTCATACCGTTGCAGCATTTCATCCACTTCGCCGCTGATGTTAAATGCATACATTATTTTTTTTCCGGTTTTGTCTGCATGGCTGTTAATCACGTTCATCACTGCATCCACCCGGTCATTAAAATTAGAATTGGCTGATGAAGACAATAGTTCATCATCTTTAATAAAATCGATTCCTGCGTCGGCTAACGTTTTTACCGTATCCGCCGTTTGCTGTGTGCTAAGCCCGATAGATGGTTTGATAATCGTTCCAATGAGCGGGCCGTCATCTACACCGGTTAGCTTCCGGCAACCCTCAACGCCAAATGCCGGGCCTTTGTACTGATTACCAAATGATACAGGCAAATCAATGTCCATCAATTTCAGCCCGGTGAACTGTTTTATTTCATACAAATTACCCTGTAATGTTGACACCAATACCGGGAGATTATAACCGAAATTTTCGATGCTCCAGGAAACTTTCACTATGGCCCGGTGATATTTTCCGGTGCTGCTGATAGCGCCGGGAATAGCAGGTGTATCCATTGTTTCGAGATGCTCCACGCTTTCTACTTTTGCTGCAAACCGTGCTTTTAATTCCTCCGTTTCACCAGGTACCGCTACAAAAGTTCCGGACGATTGTTCCCCGGCCAATACCGCTGCTGCCACTTCAGGAGCAAATGGTGTTTCAATAAAATATGTTGCGGTAATAGCCTCCCCAACCTCCCGGACGAACGGGACAGGCTCTCCAAAAGAGGGGCTACTGAAATCACTACTATATTTATTTTCGTTCATTCATTTTAAATTTTCCGAGTTTCCCAGTGGGGGATTTAGGGGGCTTTCTACCGCATCAGCGGCATCCAAACCGTCATATCCGTCTGCCCCCGATTGGCCCATGCATAGTACGGTATCAATTTTATTTTAATAGGTTGAGTAGTTGTATTTACTTCTTTGTACAAAGTGCTTTTCCAGCTACTATTTTGCAGCAACTTTGCTTCACCTGTTAGTGCCATTACGTTACCAATATCAATTTTCATGGGCACCGGTTCCAGTTTAATATTGGAAGGAATTACCACATCAAACACACTTTGCTGCGGCAGATCCGCAGACTCCAGACAATATACAATAGGCCCACGTTTTACGGTTACCTGATTTCTTGTTTCTTCCACCAATGGATTTGATTCCAGCAGGGTGGCAGGCATATCCAATATTAATTCTATTTTATCACCGGGTTTCCATAACCTATTGCAAACATTGTATCCATCTTTAATAACATTATCAAGTTGACCCTTACCATTTATTTTTACCTGATACTTCTTACACCACTCAGGTATCCGTAAATGAATACCTACAGTATTTACGGGCGCCTCTTTAATGGTGATATTGATGCTCCCATCCCACGGATAACTGGTTACTTCTTCCAGTTTAATTATTGATCCATCTTTTAATTTGGTTGATAAGGTATTGCCACCGTATAAATTAAAATACAATCCATTATCTGCAATACTGTATAAATAATCACTCACCTCTGCAACCGTTCTAATGGCATTTGGCGGGCAGCAGTTACTCTTGCTGATGTACCTTGACCGGCCACCGCTCCAGCGCATATCGTACGGATAATCTTTGGATGCCGCCAGCGGATTGGTATAAAAGAATTTATTGCCATCCATACTAATGCCACTCAGCACACTATTGTATAAAGAGAGTTCCATTACATCGGCATATTTAGCGTTACCGGTTAATTGTAACATACGCCAATTCCATAATACATTGCCAACATTGGCACAGGTTTCATTGTGCGCTGTCATGTTGGGCAATTGATAATTTTTTCCATATGCCTGCTGAATTTTTTGAATAGAATCCGGCTTGTAGGAAATGCCTTCTCCTGCCAAGCCATCATACAAAGCACCACAACCACCAGTCACATACATTTTTTCGTTTACGACGTTATCCCACATCCGGTCAAGCGTTAAGAGCAATGTCGTATCGCCGGTCTCCGCATATACATCGGCAACGCCGGCGAATAAATAATTAGCCCGTACTGCATGCCCGTTTACTTCCGTCATTTGCCGGAACGGCAACCTGTCCGAATTATCATCCGTGCCTTCGGACATTCCCCTGATATCAATTAGTTTTTTAGCAAGGTCCAGGTATTTTTTTTCGCCGGTGGTACGGTACATTTCCGTAATGCCCATATAGTGCGAGGGGCAAATGGCATTGCGTGCCTGCGCCGGTGAAGCATTGTTATAAAAACGGATTAAAAAATCAGTTGCTTTTTTTGCAATATTTAAAAGTGTTGTTTTACCGGTAGCCCGGTAATGCACACAAGCGGCGGTCATCAGATGGCCAAAATTGTAAGCCTCAAAACTTAATTTATCATCAAACATTTCGCTCTTTCCATTTTTCTTTTGCTCAATAATGGATTTGGTATAAATATACCCATCCGCTTTTTGTGCTTTACCAATCACGTAGATGGCGCTGTCCATCATAGCATCCAGCTTTTTATCTTTCGTAGCAGCGTACATACCGGCTACGGCTTCCAGCGTTTTATAGAAATCTCCGTCATGAAAAGAAGGCCCCCGAAACCTGCCGGTATCCAAACCAGCAGCCACTTTAAAATTCTGAAAAGCAAAACAGAAATCTTTGCTGGTGTAAGTAGCCCACAGATGCGGTACCATTGAATCCCGGCATACAGCAAAGCGTTCTGCCCAGAAACCTTTTGTCCATTTCACATCACTCATGCCAACACTGCTAAGTTTGGCATACTTACTATTGTCGGTATTTACCAAACTATTTTGTGCAGTTGCGTTCATTGCGGCAACTGCACAAACAACCGCCGTGACAATACTTTTGAATTTTATTTTATCCAAACAACCACGGCATCTCGTTATCACACACATTCGTTACTTATTTTAATGACCGGTAATTTATTCTATACTTTTTATTTGGCTGTATGGATAGTTCATACAGATTACCTCCTCTATTTTCAATATTTGCCTGTTCACATTCAGGCTTTATGTCACTTTTAAACCGTAGTATTCCGACACCCGTTGCAGTAGCAATGTTCATTTCATTTGTACTGCATTTCACAACAATAATTCCACCGGGTGTAGGAACCCTTCCTTCCATCCACTGCAAACCTCCCAGGTTCGGCTCTATTGTATACGTAGCATAACCGGGGGACGTTGGTTTTACACCAATGTAATATTTACCTAATAAATAAATGGGACTTGCCCCCCAGGCATGGCACAGGCTTTTACCAAACTCCCGTCCATACATTGCCAAATGCTCTGCACCTTTTTTGGTTGGATTATATTCTTCCCAAAAGCTGGTTGCACCCAGTTTTAACATGCCGCCCCAATAGTCTTTCATTTCATTTAATACATAGCTCTGCTCGCCCATCGCACATAAAGCTTCCAACTCGTAAAACCGCATATACGGCGTTGTAATTTTTTGTATGTTGTTATTTAATAAAACAGATTTCTTAACCGCTTCTTTTTGCTGCTGCGTAAAGTAATCAAAGAAGATTGCAAACATATTGGAGTAGCGTGTTACGTTGTCGGTTTGTTTCCCGTCTACCCGGCTATGCACCAGGGCCTGTTTGCTCTCGTTCCAGTAAATGGAAAATAGTTTTGTTTTCAGGTCGGTAGCATATTGTTTATATTTTACAGCATCCGCTTTTTCATTCGCAATATCCGCACATAGGCCCATCGTTTCAAGGCTACGACATAAAAGTAATTGTTCAAAACTTACTTCTCCTTTTTTACTGAGTTTATCTGCCCAGTCAATAAAGACCCAGTCACCTGGCAAGCCTTCCATTAAGCCATCCTTATTTCTTCTGCCCAGGCAATACTCCATGAGGCTTTGCATCCGTGGATAAAACTGGGTGATAAACGTTTTGTCGCCGGTATAGAGATAGTAATCATAAATCCCCAGGAACCAGTAAAAGGTGTAATCCATAATGGTATTGATATGGCCTGTTACGGGATCTTTACCTCTTAATGCAAGCAAGGTTCTGGATACGGTTTGCTTGTCGAAATACAAATAGTAGTTCATCAGGTAGCTTTGGTAAGCATCGCCGCTCCATACCCACCTATCCCGTTTAATGCCATCAATAAAAAACTCTCTTGTATTTAACCGGAAAGTGTATTTGGCTACCTCGTAAATTTTATTAATTTCTTCATCGGAACAGGTAAAAGAACCCGGCTCTTTTACATCTGCATATTCGTATAGCATAGACACTGAATCCACGGATACTGTTCCATCCATAATCATATTTACGTAACGGAAAGCTTTTGACAGCGGCATAACAGAATCTTTCTTGGCAACTTGCTGAAAGGAAAGCCTGTCAAGCGTTACCGCTCCTGCTGAGCTTAGCGCTTCCTCTTTGCTTTCGCCATAATATAAGGTAATATTTCCCTTCCCTTTAATGCCGTACAATTTGATAAAGCCAAAAGTTTCTTTCCCAAAATCAATAAGCCTTGCATTTTCATTTTTTGTAAAGCTGACAGCGCTTTGCTTTGTAACCGGTAGTTTAAAAAGGGATGGCGGTTTGCTTACATCATTAAAATTCCAGCTTCCGGCATTCAGCCATTTGGTAGCTGATATATCGGAAGTTTTGCCTGTTTCATCAATCCATTCTTTGTCTTCAAAAGTTACCAGCCAGCTACTATCAGAAAAGATCGTTTTACCTGATATATAAATGGCAGGTGGGCTTGCCTGGTTAAATACTTTTACATTAATGCGATGCTTACCTGCGGGTATCCTGATGCTTTTAGGTGTTCCTTCAAATAGTTGCCCGTCCAGTTTTATATTGTATTTGCCTTCGGCATAAATTGTTACTTCTTCGGGCTGCGTCAGGTTGTAATCCTGATGAAAATCTATTAGCGGATAATGGCTGCTGACTTTCCAGAATACGGGGAAGAAACTACCACGGTCGGTACGGCGGTTTTGCATCTGGTTGCTGAGCCAGATTTCGAAATCGCCGGGGTACCAAATCCAGGTAGCAGTGGTTTGGGCAAAAGCTTGCTGTGATAAAAATACCAGGAGCAACAGGATTGTCCATTTCTGTAAACGCTTAATCATGTTGTTTTTAAAATAATTTTTCAGCATCGTGTTATTTTTTGTATGTGACTTTCTTTTTCTTGAAAAAAAGAAAATCACCAAAGAAAATTCATCCGCCACGGCGGACCGGGCGGCTGGCCAGGCTCGGCTGTGTGAGTATTGAGTAATGAGGATTGGGTGCTGATCTTCATTTATGCGTCCATTGTTTACCATTTCATACTTACCCTATTCATTAATATTGATTAATACATTATTGATTTCGGGCTGTGTACTTTTTAATTTTTTATCTATCTTTTGCTTCAATCATTCTGTATTTAATCCTGTCCATCTTTTCATCCCACAAATCCGTGATTCAGACATTTTTACTTAGTTAATGTCCATTAAAGATAATATACAGGACAAGGATTACTAAGCCAAGCAATGCAAAGAGAATTTTTACCTGTTTATCTGTTTTTGGCAATGCACCCTCCTGGATAGATGCCTTGGTTTTTTTCTTATCTATCAGAGAGATAAAAATTGCTGCTATAAAAAGGAAAGCAAACAGGTAAAACGAAATCAAAAAATAATGAGGCCACCAGTCGTTTTCCCCTGTTATACTGTTGGGTGGCAGGATCCACAAATTGAGTATCCCCACAGATAAGCTGATAGCTGAGCCGAGCGATAAGATTAAATTAACTGCAAGTTTGGTGGTTCCTTTCCAAAAAACGGTTAATAGAAAAGTTACTGCCAATGGTGGGGCGAGATACCCCAAGATAGATTGGAAAATATCGAACAGTGTTTTGCCTTTTACGTTGTCCAAAGCAATGGCCATTAATACAGCCAAAACACATCCTGCTACAATCACCATCCTACCTACGTTAATTTGCTGCTTAACTGTTGCATCCTTCCTGAAACTTTTTACATAAATATCTTTTGTGAATACCGTACTTAAAGCATTTAATGATGAACCAATGGTTGCCACGAGCACTGCAATCAATACACATATAATCAAGCCATTTAAACCTGTTGGGAAAAGATTAGTAACCATAGTCATGTATGCTAATTTATCATCACCTATATTTGGATAAAGGGCATAGCAAATAATGCCCGGCAAAATAAACATAGGTAATGCCAGCACTTTTAACCAGCCTATGAAATTGACACCCAACTGCCCTTGCTTTAAGTTACGGGCTCCCAGCACACTTTGAACCATGCTTTGATCAGTGCAAAAAAATGCAACAGCCGAAACCGGATAACCTAACAGTATAGCAGGCCAGGGATAGTGTTTATCATTTGCAGGCCGGATTAAATTCCAGAAACCGGATGGCACTTTGGCAATGAGTGCATGAATACCTCCCACTTTATGTAATCCTAAATAAGATAGCGTAAGTGAAACAAAAATCAACAGGATCATCTGAAAGACATTCACTTTGGCAATGGCTTTTAAACCGCCTGCAAATGTAAAAATACCTGCAAAAGCTACTAATACAATCACCGATTGCCACATGGGTATGCCCAAAATCTGACGTACCAGTAAGCCACCGGAAAACAAGCCGAGTGACAGCCACGAAATTAAAATTTTAATTAACGCGTACCAGGCCAGGATACTTTGTGTACTGTCGCCATAACGCTTCCCCATGTACTCCGGCATGGTGGCAACTTTGGATGCGATGTAACGGGGTGCAAACACCATTGCCAGTAACAATAAAAAAAGAAATGCATACCACTCAAAATTGCCTGCCACAATACCGGTCGTGTAACCAACACTGGCGAATGCCAGCAATGACGAAGGGCCTACATTGGTACCCCACATATTAAATCCAATGTTATACCAGTTCAGTGAATTGCCTGCCAAAAAAAGTGTTTCTTCTTTTTTCTTTTTCCCAAAACTTGCACGGTATCCAATGATCATGAGTAGCAGCAGATACACGGCAACAATAATAAAATCAACCGGCTGTAGCTTGCTATAAATATCATTCATACGGTAGCCTGATTTATTGTTATAGCATCAGCCAATCCATGTTCATCCAGTATATCTTTTACCTTAACGGGCATACCGGTTTGTAAACTTTTATCCATTGCCTGCAGCAAAGCAATGGTGCCAATGCCTTCCTGCAAATCAGGGTAAGCTGTAAAATTTTGCTCTATCGAATCCACAAAATATTCCAGGTAATTCTGGTATTCTCCTGCGTGGTGGCTCTGCCCTTCGAAGCGGAAATAATATTTCAATGTAGCATCGCCCCAGGTTATGATTTTCTCCTCACCGGTATTCGTTGTTAGGGCATAACGCAATTCATGGTAATCCGCCTGGCTGGCTCCAACTGTTCCTCTTAATATACAGGTCATTCCGCTATCCCTACTGGTTGGCTGCACAGGCCCGGTATAACTGCCACTTACGCTGGCGATTCTGCCATCCGTAGCTTTAAAAATAAAGTGCATCGTGTCTACATTTTTTAAACCGGCCTTTTTTCCATTGGCGCTAATCATTCCATATCCCATTACTTCTTCAATATTGGGCAAATAATACCTGATAAAATCAACGGGGTGGCTTAATCCGCCATATAACCATTTAAATGATTTTTCCAAAGCCCATTTTTTTTCCAGGAACCAGCGATGGTCAGCATTATAATGTGATTCAACAGTTATTAACTCTCCAATTACACCTTCTAAAAAATCAGTTCGCTGTCTTTTATACGGTTCAAAGAAACGGGAGCTTTGGCCAATAAATACTTTTTTACCGGTTTGCTTTTGCAGCTCCGTTAATTCCTTTGCTTTACTGAGATCGTCAATGAAAGGTTTAGTGCATACTACATGTTTATTGTGCAGCAATGCCTGCTTTACGTGTTCAGCGTGCAAGTGATCGGGTGTATAAATAGCAATAATATCGATGGATGCATCATCCAGCATATCCTGGTAATCCGTTGTGTAATCATACATTTTAAACTCATCTGCTCTTTTCCGGCACAGTTCCGGGTCCCTGTCACAAATCATTTTAAGCAGTAGCTTATTGCTTTGCAAAGCAGCCGAAATGGTACTTCTCCCTTCTCCTAAACCTACTATTCCAAGTGTAAGCATTTATATAATTGATAACGGATAATTAATAATGAATTGAATGTCTTGTTCAGTATTTCTTAATTAAAAATTATGTTTTTACGCTATTTATTTTAATCGCTCGTTTTAGTGCTTGTCTGTTGTTTATTACTTGTTGCTTCTAAAATAAGGACGGCATCGCCCGGGCATTTTTTAAATATGATGTTCAAAAACAGCGATGCCGACCTGCGTCATGTTTTTTGCCTTTGATCTTTCCGACTTACGGACTTACAGACTTTCAGACTTGCTTCAAAAACACCCATACCTCGCCCTTTTTTGTTCCTTCAATTCCTTCCTGATACTTTTTCATTAGTTTATTCCAGTCATCTACCCGTGAATTATTTTCCGATGTTTTGGGATTGAGCTTGTCGAGGCTTTCTCCTTTTGGTATACTTATGATCAGTATCAATTGCCTTCTGTTTCTAAACACCAGCAGTTGCTGAAACTGTGCATTACAAAAGCCTTTGGCTACCTCGGGCCATTTTTGAAACTGGGTAGCATGATAATTTAAATACTCCTGCTGTAATTTTTTATCTGCCACCAAATTAGCCGTTAGTATAATATGATCCCATTCTCTGGCGATGTGCTGATCATCGCAGTGTTTGCGGTTGAAATTGTAAAACAGGTCGTAATATACCTTTACCTGTACCTGCGGAAAATTGTTTTGTAATCTTCCCTGCATCGCTCCGAGATCCCTCACTTTATCGAAAATTACGTAATGGTTTTGCCACTGGTAAATAGCAGCCGTATCCATGTTATTTTGTTGCAGAATATTCTTAAGTTTATGAATATCCAATGTTGCATTTTCATTTACCACCAGTTCAATTACTTCACTATGTTCTTCATTTACCGGTAGCCGATTTAGATTGGGTGATTTCTCTTTCTGCAAAAACTGATAAGCAGGTTGAAGGCCGGCAGCTCCCTTTATTTTTTCAGCCACTTGCGGACCATTATTACTCCAAACGTTGCCGGGGCCATTAGCATTTTGCAAATATTTCTGTGATGGCGTCCAGTTATCTTTTATAGTGAAATAAGAAGAGCCTTCATCTGTATACAAATAAAACCAGTGGCTTGGCAAATGTGCATAGGATGCTTTATAAATACTGTCAATATTATTTTCTGTAATAAAAGAATTTGGCTGTGCACTTAATGTATAAATACCGGCACAATCGTAATTATGTTTTCCGTAGTGATGAATTTTATTGCCGGTGATGTTATTATTCTTCATGGCGTTTACAGCCGGGCTCCACCCCCAGCCCATACTAATGCCGGTGTATGAAACATCTTCTACTTCATTATGATCAATGGTTGTATGCTGAACATAACCGGCACCAATACCTACACACCCCCAGTCTTCGTTGGTGGCATCCGTAATCAGGTTATTACTAATCTGCATACCACTGCAAACTTCTCTTTCATCTTTGGGGTGATAAGGCAAGTGAACTTCTGTTGCCTCATCGGAAAATACACCGGCAAGTATCGCCGTGCCGCCAATATCTTTTAATAAATTACCCCTGATAATATTATCATGTGCGCCTTTGCCATAATCAAGCCCGGTGGATGCCAGGTGCTCAAAGCGGCAATTTTCGAAGCCGGTGTTGTCTGCGTAAGAGACTTCAACAGCCGCAGCAGGCCTGCCTACCCAGGCCTGGTTTTCCAATGTTTTTTTATCAGGTGTGCCCGATGGTCTTAGTTTGTACGCATCCAGCATGTACATACCCGCCTGGTGCGGCACATGCCCCTTTTCTGAAGGGCGTAACCAACCCGTATGTTCAAAAGAAATTCCTTTAAAGAAAATATTTGAAACAGGATGATCAATCGTTCCTTCCATCTTCACTAACGTTTCCAGTGAGGGTGCAATAACGGATGCTGTTAATAAATTTTCATTAACCCTCGGCCAGTAATAGAGTTTTCTGTTTGCTATATCCAGAAACCACTCACCGGGTTCATCTAAAAACTGTATGGCATTGGTTAAGTAAAAGGGGGAGTTGCCGGTTTCTGCCGAAATCCAGGGAGCAGGCCAGGGGTGTTCGCTTTGGATTTTGCTTTCCGGCTGCTGAAAAAACAGTTCGGCACTATCTCCATGTATTTCCATTTTTTTTACCCGCAATGTTGCCACCGCCCACCATTGATGAATGAACATTTCAACCCCGGGGGCATTTTGAACAGATGTAAATTTTGGCGCAGGTATCCAACAGGTTTCTTCTTTTTTGTTCCAGCTCAATATCCGGTTCATCGTATCGCCATTGGCATCTTTTGCACGAACTGCTTTTATGTTATTAATCCATAATTGCCGGAACTCAAATAATCTTCCACCTGTCATGGGCATATCTGCCACCCATACTTTTCCTTTCGCTACCATAGGAAGATTTGCAACTGATAGTCCTAATTTTTTCCACCCGGTAATTTGTATACCGCCGCTCAGTATCGGCTCCTCATCTGGTACTCCTTCAATTATTGTTGGGCTTTGTTGCGTGCCTGCATCTTCGGGACGGATGAATATTGGCTCATACAAGGGGTAAGTGCCTCTTTTGAGAATAATATGTACCCCATCACGAATTCCTGCATCCCCTAATCTTCTCCTTTCCCGGACTGATTGCAATGCCTTTGCTATGGTTGCAAAGGGTTGATTAAAGGTACCGGCGAGTGTATCATTTCCACCCGGTGCCACCCATACCTGTAACTGTGCCACGGCAAGAAATGGAAGGAGCAGTAATAAGGTAATTACAGGCAATCGTATATTCATCAATGGCGTTTACAGAACATGTGTCTAATAAGCGTTAAATGTAGGAGTTGCAGTAACAGGCAACAATGTATCTATAAATTATAATGATGGAATATTTTACTATTCGTATTCACGTAACTATTTTCCTCGAGTAAGGGTACGTCATTGTGTCCGCCGTAGGTGCGGCGGATGCCCGTGGCTACCTAATCTCCACTACAACTTTGTTTGCTGGGAGTTTGCTTCGCAATTGGGACACGAACCCAATCTCGCAATGACGGCAGTATTTACCTAAATTAATTGTGTTCAGGTACTTATATTTTTTTTAGATGCCTATAAATCCGACTTCTATCTTTTTATTTGTTTACTTAAAATTTATTCAAGGGATTGGATACCCTGAAATACTTTCTTAAGATATACCGTATTAGCACCATAGTTACCTTTTACATCCTGTGGCTTGGTAGCATCCCGGCTGCGTTCCATCACCAGCCAGCCATGCCATTTCATTTTATCCAGCACTTTTTTTACTTTGTATAGATCAATCTGTGGATCGTTTTGCAACCACACAGAATCCTTGTTGGTACAATGGATCATACATATTCTGTCCCTACCCAGAATTTTGATTTCTTTCAACAAATCCCTGCCTTCTTTAAGTGGGTTAGAAAAATTGAAATAAATTTTAATACCAGGTGAATTAATTTCTTTTAGCAATTTTATTTCTCCTTTTGCATCCAATGCCGTTTCAATACCAATGACCACGCCTGCATCTTCGGCCATTTTACCAGCTACTTTCAAACGGGCAATAACTGAATCTCTTACCGCAGGATTCTTTCGCAAATCGCATTGTACACCTAATGGAAGAAATGCCACTTTCACATTCATTAATTTCATGGTGGCAATGCAATCTTCAATTGATTTTTGGTATTCTGGCCGGTTGCAGAACGATTGGGCATAATAGCCGGTCATTGCCAACGAAAATATCTGCAGGTTTAGTTCTTTAGCTTTATCCAGAAATTGCGTTCTTACCGAATCAATGAGTAACTGGTTGTCAAAAGTGGGACGATTTCCCAAACCACCCATATCTACTTCTACGCCATCGGCACCAAGTTGTTTGGTAAGGGTGATAGCGCCCAGCTTTTGCCGTTTCAACAGCATCAAATCTATTAAGCCAATCTTGTAATGTTGAGTATCTACTTGTGCAGATGCTGCGGTTACGATTTGAATAAGCATGAATAAAAAAACAACGACCCGTTTTTTTTGCGGCTGAATCATAAAAGTATCTATATGCTTTGGCCTTTTAAATGTTGCTCTGTGATGCAGGGTTAGCCATCGGGTAGGTAACATTTTGGGATTATTGAAGGTGAGGATTTTTTCACTAAAGTAAATTAGATTTCCTTTAGCCTCGTTCTTGGCAATAGCTTGTTATCAGTAACAATTTTTTAGTTGTTTGTAAAAATCATTTCTGTCTGTCTTATCAGGAAGTCCAGCAACTTGTCCATCTCCAAGTTCTACAATTATTAGTTCTCCACTTTTCTGTCTTGCAATGTCCATACTAAAAAAATTGCTTTCAATTTGTTTTGCTATTTCTTCAAATTCGGTTGTACTGGGTTTTATCAATTGATATTCGCCTTCTTCCCAATAGTCGTAAATTCCGATAAGTTTATTATCATAAAAAAACAAACGGTATTCTTCTGTCAAAGGCATTCCACTTTTTGAATGAATTGTCAAATCGTTTAGTTCAACAAACTCCCTGATAACAATACCTTCGTTTAGATACTTGCCGCGAAGTCTTATCAGGTTTTCAATTGTCTGTTTTAACTTGTCCTCATTTGAAGCATTCTCTACAAAAAAAGCCGTTTCCCAATCGTGTTTTTCGGACTTTACATAATCTTTCAGAATTACAGATTTCTGCCCAAAGACTTTTGATTTTTCAATTAGTGTATTAATACTATTTTCGTTGTCTAATTTTTCAAAAATAGTCTTTGGTGTCTTGGCACTAATAAATTTTAGGCTGTCTGGCAGGTAATGACAGTTTTGATATTCCTTAACCGAATTAATTAACTTGTAGTTTTTTGATAATAACTGATTGTAAAGAATTAAATACTGTGTTGGTGTCAACATCCAACCTCTATAA
Source organism: Chitinophagaceae bacterium (assembly GCA_965246935.1). Lineage (GTDB taxonomy): Bacteria > Bacteroidota > Bacteroidia > Chitinophagales > Chitinophagaceae > JAZKFT01. The sequence goes on from CBDFGC010000023.1 coordinate 67,546, forward strand.
ATTACTTTTTCTAATTTGTCGCTTGGTTTAATTCGTTTTGTGGCAATTAAAATCTGTCGGCATTTATCAAGTCTTCGTAGTTGTATAAAAGTGTCGCAAATCCATTTTGTTTTGCAGACGAAAATTGGTCCTCATAATCTTCGTCAACTTTATTTGTCTCAAAAGGGCTTTCACAAAATAATATGTAAAGTTTGTCTGTCATTTCTATCGTTAGGGTGTCAATTTATTGTTTGGTTGCACTGGCAAATACTTTCTCTAATTGCTCAAATCCCATGACGGCATTTTTGGGAAGCAGCTCCCCTTTTTCGCCAAACACATACATCGCCTGTTCCTTTTCAATGGTGATTTTGGATTCATCTATCTTTCCTGTTTTATCCTGTATAGCGGTTAGATTCAACCCTAAATACTTCGCCATGAAGTTATAAACGGCCACTCTTTTATTAATTCCAAAGTCATGCTTTTCATCCGGTAAATGCACATTTGAGACATTGTCTTTTTTGCCGTACCAACTGTATATTTTTTGCAGGTAAGGGAAATCATGCTCCGGTGTTTTATCTGTCCAGTCGCCACCATCGCTCACCAGTAATTGTGGCCGTGGAGCAGCCATGGCAGCAATCTCCACATTATCGGTACGGCTGCCACAATCATGTATGGGCATCCCACTTTCACAAGGGCAGCCACCATAGAAATATGAACTAACGGCAACCACCGGCGCACTTACTTTTATCCGGTCGTCAATAGCCGTCATTAACACCGTATGACTGCCTGCGCCGGAGCCACCAGTGATGGCCACACGGGCTGCGTCAGCTTCTTTTAACGACAATAGGTAATCTAAAATGCGGATACTGCCCAACACCTGAATCGTCATCGACAAACTTCTCCGGTGATCTTCATACTTAAATTGCAATCCAGATTCGCCCCAGGCAAACAAATCATAACTAAAAGCCATAGCACCCATTCTGGCAAATGCTGCACAACGGTATTGGCAGTCGGGCCGGTACCGTTGCTTTTCCCAATGGCCATCAGGGTTTAAGATCACGGGTATTTTCCCTTTATACACTGATGGCTTATATAAAGAGCCGTTGATATAAACACCCGGTAAAATTTCTAATGCAATATTTTCAACGGTATAGCCGTCAAAACTTCGTTTATTGGTGATGATGGGCTTTGAGAATGACGCTGCTGGTAATGGTGATAACTGCAGGGCCTGCAACAGGCAGGGTTTTATTTGCTGCTTTCTCTTTTCCCATTCGGCTACGGTATGGTATTGGGCTGCAATTCGGTCCAGCTCTGCCCAGCCCTCGTTTACATTCCAGCGATAATACTCATATGTTTTCAACTTGTATACCTTGTCTTTTTCCTTATTCACTTTCAGGTCCAGCGGCTTCAGCACATTATCCAGGGTGCTGTCAACATTGGGCCGGAAACGCCAGTCTGCATAGTTCACCCAGCGATCTTTTACGAGGCTGGTATCGGTTTTAATGGTTACCCCATACTGCTTTTCTATTTGTGTCAGTACTTCTTTCAGCGGTTTGCGGTAATTGTCATCGGAGTCCTGTGCAATAGTTAGTTGTGCTAACAGTACACAGCATATACCGACAGCGATATTTTTTAATTTCATAGCTTTTATTTCTTTTGAAGTATTGATTACAACATCGCTTGTTTAGCGTTTTGATGGAAATTGTCCTGTAAGGTAAGGTTAACTTATTCTTTTTGCCTTGACGCAAAAAGAACCAAAAAAGTCAAGGACGGGTTAAGGCAAATTCCGCCCGTAAGTTACGTTATGTTTGAAGTGCGTGCCGGGCGGAACCGCATAGCCTCATGAATGGCAGGCCTGTTCGCTGGCCCATCTCGTCAGTTTTAATTTACAAACTTCAAATTTCAATTCTTGTAATCCCATGGGCCACCGAACGCCGTGCCAATCAAGGCTATGCTTTTGCTGTAACCCTTCCCTTCCTCTGTGCTGCTTTGCTGCGGCTGAATATTAACCAGTTTTAAATATTGCACCACCAATAATCATTTATAATGAAAATACCGTTTAGTTAGTGAGTTTGATTTGCAGCCTGCAGCTTCATTGTAATCTACTTTTCAACGGAGCGCCGCCACCGAAGTTTCATCAGGATTATTAGCTGGTTAACAAAAACTTATCCCGGTGTTGTTTCTACTTTTAGCAATCTCCTGCTTTCTATCCATCCGCTGAACAAGAGATTTTTATTGAGTACCGGCCTGGGGAAGAAAAGGCTTGCGATATACCCAACAACGATTACAATTAAATGGCTATATACGCCCAGCATTAATTTATGATGTGTAAAATTCCAGGAGCCAAAATCAAGCAATAGTTTCTGATGCCCCTCTAACCCGATTTTGGTAGAGGTAAGAAAAGCATACGCTGTAAAAACAATACAGGTGATGATTCCAATATTTACGCCCTGCCGGTTGGCCCTGGCACTAAACAATCCCAGTAAAAAAATACCAACAATACCTCCGGAAAAAATAGCATATAAAGTAAAGACAATTCCCAATACCCCTTCGCTGCCGGCACCTATATACAATGCACCAATAAGCATCGAAATAACGCCCGACCATACGACCGCTGCTTTACTCATTTTTAAATAATGCGTATCGGGTTTACCAGGACGGAATTTTTTATAATAGTCTTCCACCCCAACAGCAGCCATTGAATTAAGATCGGCGCTGAGGCTACAAATAGCGGCACAAATAAGTGCTGCTAAAATGAAACCCACAACACCTGTCGGCAGTTGTGTCATCATAAAGTAAGGAAACACAGAACTGGCGTTTACATCGGCAGGTAAAGGGTTTTGTTTGAAGAATACAAACAGCAACGTACCAATGAACATAAACATAGCCCAGATTGGAACTGTTAAAAAGATACCTAACAGGGATGCCCGGATAGCGCCTTTATCGGTTGTTGCAGTCAGGTATCGTTGCACCACGGTTTGGTCGGTCCCATATTTCTGAATCGCATAAAACGAACCATTGATGACCATCACTATCAGGGTAAGCCGGGTGAAATCAATATCGTATGGACCAAAGCCGGTACGATGGTTGGCAGATGCAATATGCCAGGCTTCCGGCAAGCCGCCTCTGATAGAAAAAATCAACATAAATAAACAAACAATCCCACTGGCAAACAACATAAACCCCTGAAATACATCCAGCCAGATAACGGCTTCGATACCGCCTTTTAAATTGACGACCGTGATGATGGAACCAATAATGAGCAACACAATCACCGCATGAATACCGGTGAGTTTATTAAGTGCAACGGCCATTAAAAAAAGCACCGTACCCATAGATGCAAATTGCCGCAAAATAAAAGAAGAGGAACTATAGTAGCGGGCAAACACGCCGAAACGTTGCTCAAAATATTCATACGTACTAAGGCCAATTACCCGGCGAAACATCGGCACAATAAACCAGATCGTTCCTAACAACACAATGGGAACCATGAGGCCCTGCACCAACAAAATCCAGTTATTGCTGAAGCCTTCGCTGGGATAACCTAAAAATGTAACACTGCTGATGAGGGTGGCTAATAACGATATACCAATTGCCCAGGATGGCACTTTGCCTTTCGCCAGAAAATAATTTTGAGTAGATGTTTTCTTACGTGCAAACCGGAATCCTAAAAACAGGGTTAACCCCAAAAAGAAAAGGATAATGGTATAATCAACAAAATGTAGGGAATGATTCATATGGCAAAGTCAAAAGGAAAAAGTAAAAAATCAAAAGGACAACAAATTAAAAAACCATTTTAATCCGATATTATTAATACTTTATTATGGTTAAAAAAGTAAATACAATTTGGGGCACCCCGGCAAAATACAGGCCGGGGCCAGGCTATCCGTTCCAAGTCCGCAGGCCGCCAGTCCTAACACTTTAAGCGTTTACTATTACTATCAATCTTTCGTCCATTTAGGCGGGCCTTTACGGGCTTTCCACTACTATCCCTTGCCCTTCCAAAATCAATCATTCAATACTATTTTATCAGTCACACATTTATGTTTTCCAAATTATAATTATACCTTTTTTAAGCCTGATAGCGGACTGGTTATTCTTTTGGTTTTTTACTTTTCACTTTTTACTTTATCCACCCTGGTAACCTCGAAATTCCAGAGACCGGGTGGCCAGGGATAACTGCCCGGCTTAATGGTAATAAAGCAATCCCTTTTTTCTTCCGGCTGCATCCGGATAACACCGGGCAGCCATTCGTGTGTGGGAATAAACCGGTTAAAATTCATCCGGTTGAGAATAGCGGCAGATGTAGCACCTCCTTCTATTACTAATTCCCGGATGGCCGTTTTTTCAAAAATCATTTGTACTACCTGTGCTTTTGTTTTCCGAAGCACTGCCGCAATGCTGTTTTCCGGCAGGATAATATTATCAAAAGCCATTATTGCCTTTCCTTCTTTTTCCAGCATCTCAACCGTTTTATTTGTCCAGGCCTGTAAGCTTTTAAGTGAAGGCTTTTTGAAGCCAAACAAATCAGGTGGCGCATAACAAACCGGCCCGCCGTCATCGGCTAATTTCCGGATGGCTGCTACCCGTTCGCTAAAAGCAGTACCCGAAATATAGAGCGCCGGCAATGCAGGTATAACATTTTCGGGCTGCAATAAAAGCTGCGGGGTAAAGCCTTTACTCTGTAGCAGAGCTGCGAAAAATAAAGAGGTGCCGGCAAGCAAAATTTCGGGGTGAGATTGCATGATAAAAGCCCACATATCAAAGTCTTCTACTTTTTCTACATCACCAACCGTTATGCCGCCAAGGGGCAGCGGTCCGCCTACCGGTAAAATGCTGATGCGAATGCCACCTGCCCGCAGCATACTTCCTACATCATAATAAGAAACCGGGAATTCAGGATCCTGTGCAAAACCGGTATGATGCACCGGCAAACCATGCACAAAATATAAGCCATCCCGGACGATGCGGCCCAGTGAAGGGTTTCCGGCGATGATGAATGCTTGTTTTTGTGAACTCATTTTCATCATTATCCGTATTTCAGCTAATATGTGTCCCCGTAAAACCGAATCAATTTTTTTAAAAATAAAAGCAGGTTGCAGCAGCAACAGTTGCTCCATTATGGTATGGGTAATCGCTTTTGCTTTTTGCAGGGAAACAGACCGGGTATCCGCATTAATGATCAGTAAATCGCAATCACCATTTCCATTGAGAGACGAAACTACTTTCACGGAAAGTCCGTAACGCAGACCAATGCCGCTTATCTCGGCAGCCCCCGTTAAATCGTCTGCGATAACCGCTATCATTAATTTTGTTTTTCGGTGGCGCTGTACCGGCTTAATTGCACGGCACTTTCAATGGCTAAAATCATGGCATCGGCGCTGGCAATGCCTTTGCCTGCAATTTCAAAAGCGGTACCATGGTCAACAGACGTTCGGATAATGGGCAGGCCCATCGTAATATTCACGCCTTTTACGCTGTCCATCTGGTTCTTTTCTGCATTCCATTTAAAGCCTGTCAGTTTAAAAGGAATATGGCCCTGGTCATGATACATGGCCACCACACCGCCGTAATAGCCGGTTGCCGCTTTTGCAAACATCGTATCAGGCGGCACCGGGCCCTCCACGTCATATCCCAAACGACGTGCTTCCTCAACAGCAGGTAAAATTTCCAGATCATCTTCGGTTCCGAATAAACCGCTATCTCCGGCATGCGGATTTAACCCTGCAATACCAATCTTCAAATTCTTCTCGCCTAACGATAGCATACCGCCATGAAGTAATTGGGTTACTTCAACAATCCGGTCTTTTTTTACCAGGTCGCAAGCCTGCCGTAGTGATACATGCGTGGATACATGAATCACTTTCATCTTATCTTCCACCAACAGCATCGCATATTTTTTAGTATTGGTATAATGCGCATAAATTTCGGTGTGCCCGGCAAAATGATGGCCTGCTTCATTAATGGACTTCTTATTAATAGGGCCGGTAACAGTGGCATCTACCTGCCCGGCGATGGCTAATTCAATTACTTTTTTTACGGATTGAAAAGCTGCTTCGCCACACATAGCAGATATCTCTCCAAATACTAATTTATCAATCTCCACGTTCTGTAAATCCAACACATCCGGTTTATCCAATTCAAATTTTGCTTCTGTTACATTACGGATCACATTAATAACTGCTTTCAAATTCAGTGATGAAATAATCTGGTTAAATACGCCTGCATCACCAACAAGGATGGGCCGGCAGATGGCATAGGTATTTTCTTCCAGTAATGCTTTGATGGCAATCTCAGGACCAATGCTGGCCGGGTCGCCCATGGTAATAGCGATAATGGGTTTATAGCTCATGTGAAGTCTTTACAGTTTAATATTTTCTTTTTGGCAAAGAGTATGTAGGTTTTCAATTAATCTTTTTTCTTCCTTTAAAGATTGCGGTTGTAATGGCGGCATTACATACGACTGGCATAATCCGGCTTCCTTCATCAGCACTTTCAATGCCGATAATGATTCGCTCAATAACTTTCCACCCTGGTAAACATTTCCCAGATCATCCGATAATCTTTGCAATTTCAACGCTTTGTCATTATCGTTAGCTGTTACTGCCTGCACCATATCATCATACAGTTTTGGGTACAGGTTACCCGTACTGGGTATCAACCCATCACTTCCATTGATTAATGCCTGTGCTGAACGGACAGCCCATCCTAAGAAATGACTAAAATCAGTTCTTTCCTTCCATAATACAATGGATTCGTTCAAGCGTTCATCGCTGCGTTCCGAATCTTTGGTACCTACGATGTTTGCGTGGTAGCTTAGTTCTTCAATCACCTGCAGGGGTATGGACATATGCGTGGTAGCCGGAATATTATAAATGATCAGTGGGCCTGGAACCGCATCAGCCAGTTGTTCAAACCAGGTTTTCATTCCATTTTCCGAAAGCAGGTAATACGTAGGCAAGGTGGCAGCTACTACATCTACGCCAGCATTAAAACAATCTTTGGCAATGGCAACAGACTCTTCCAAACAATTAGATGAAATACCTGCATACAAAACCGTATCGGCTCGTTTCAGTTTCGCCGCTGCTTTAATGTAGGCCAGTTTAATACTATCCGATAAGGAAGCTGATTCACCGGTTGTGCCCAGAATGAAGGGAGACACACCGCTTGTATAAAAGTTTTCAAACATCTTTTCAACGGCTTCTTCATCCAGTTGATAGGTGGAAGTAAGCGGTGTTACGGCCGGAATAACAATACCTGAATATTTCTTTTTTGTACTCATTTATAATTGATTAATAATTCCCCGGAATAAATTCCGGGGCTACAATATGGATCGTGCCTACAGCACTTTACATAATTTTTGATTGCTTTAATAAGCGGCTTTATAAATATCTATTGTATCCTGTTCGGTTATTGCTCTCGGATTATTCTTCAATAAACGCTGAATTTTTATTGCATCAATGGCCATTTGCGGAATAGCACTTTCGGAGATATTAACATCACTCAATCTTGCCGGGATGCCGCAATCACGGATTAATTGTTTAATCTTTTCTACACCATTTTGTGCTGTTTGCAAATCATCGGCTTCCCGGTTGCAACCCAATGCCACAGCCACATCTGCATAGCGGGCCGGCGCAGCAGGAATATTATATTGCATTACATAAGGCAACAATAAAGCATTCGATAATCCATGCGCCAGGTGAAACATACTTCCCAAAGGATAGGACAGCGCATGAACACCTGCTGTATTGACAGGCCCCAGGCAAAAGCCTCCTAACAAACTTCCCATCGCCACTTTTTCCCTTGCTTCTATATTGCCACCATCCCGTACAGCCGTAACGATATGCGCTGCAATTAAACGTATACCCTCAAAAGCATATAGATCAATAAAAGGTTGTGCAAACTTATTGGTATAGGCTTCCAGGCAATGCGTCAATGCATCTAAGCCGGTTGCAGCAGTAATAGCAGGCGGAACACTTACTGTCAATAACGGATCAACATACACAATATCCGGAACTAAAAAGGGACTGATGATTCCTTTCTTCTGATTGTCGGCATCATCAACCAAAATGGCATTTGGCGATACCTCACTGCCCGTACCGGAAGTGGCAGGCACACAAATTAACTTTGTTTGTCGGCCTTTCAATAACCCAATACCTACATAATCCCTTAGCTGCTGTTTATTGCCTAACTGAGCAGCTACCAACTTTGCGATATCCAATACACTTCCGCCACCAATACCAATCACCACATCAGGATGTAGGGGTGTAACTTTCAGTATTAATTTTTCAAAATCAGCAAATGATGGTTCCTGTATGATGCCCGTATCTGTAGCTACACGAATGCCATTATTTTTTAATTTTTCAATGATGGGTTGAAGTTTGGGAAGTAGGGGTGCAATCGTTACGATGAATACAGATGCTGCATTCAGTTGAATTACTTCTTCGGCAAGGTTCTCCAGGCAACCGTTTGCAAAAACAAGTTTACCCGGAAAATAAATCTGTAGTGGTGGAAGCATCGTTGTTATTTTTCTTTTTTCCTTGATGAAAAAAGAAACAGAAAAATCAAGGATGGGCTTCCGCCGTGGCGGACCGCCCGCAGGTTACATGATAGTTGGTGTGCGTGTTGGGCGGAACCGCATAGCCTTTTGAATTGCAGGCCTGTTCGCCGGCCCATTTGTGAATTGTTCTATTTTGCTTATTACCCCTTGCTTATTGCTTTTCCATGGGCCACCGAACGCCGTGCAAATCAAGGCGATGCTTTTTCCGCCACGGCGGACCGTCCATTCCTCTGTGCAACTTTACTGCGGCTAAATATTCGTCTTCCGCCAGCCGGCTTTGCATTTGTGGTGAACATCTGTGATTCGTCAACCGCCATAATACAAAACCATATGTTAGCTGGCGTTTTGTCTGACCAGCCGTGCTTTAGTAGTCTGTAAAGTTAGTTGCTTTCCTTTGCCAGTTATTTCGTATTTCTCGTCTCTGTCAAATTCAAGTGTCAGGTCTTGCATTTCCAACGACGTTAAAATGTATAAAGCTTTTTGTCTGACAATTTCCCAATCAAAATTTGTTTCCAATAAAAAGTCGTCCCAAAAGTCTGGAGATTTGTTTCCGTTACGTTCATCAATGAAAGTGTCAAGCTCTTGTAATCTGTCAACCTGGTTTGGTGTCAGCAAATTGCTGTCAAGATAAGTACGATAAGATGAAGTGAAATATGTATGAAAATCTTCAACCATCTCATCGCAAATCGCACCAATTCCAATGATTTCAGTTTGTCTCTTAGCGTCACTTGTAAGTGTAACCAGATTCTTTATTAATTCTCCGAATTGCCAACGTACAAGGTTGTTGTCATTGGTCAAGTCTGTGTCACCATAATTGTATGTTGGGTCAAATTGTATGCGTACTAATGTCGGTCTTTAAAATGTCAGCTAATTGATTGATTTTAGAATATTTCTATGTAATTGTGAGATTGGGGTTCCCGGGCGAATGGGTAATCCGCCGTGGCGGACAATGAATCAATCTCTCCCCGAACTGCGTGGGGATTGCCACGGGCAAGAACCCTCGCAATGACGGAAAATCAAATCGGGGAATCCAGCAAAACCTTTGGCCGCATCACTTCTTCCACATTCACTTTTTTAATTCCCAACTCATCGCACCAGCCCAGAAAAGTTTTATACACTTCATCCAATGTCTGCTTTTGTTGCGGTGTTAATTCCAACGCATGTGCCCGGCTGATGGTGCGTACGGGCAAGCCTCTTTTAGCCAGGAAATATTTGGCACTCATCGGATACGCAATATGAATCAACGGATCTACCTTAATGATTTCCTGTTGCAACCAATCCACTTTATCCGCCATGTCAGGGTTGGCAGCATTGTTACACATCCACACCAATACTTCGGGGTAAAAATTTCCGGAAATAGAACTCATGCCTTTAGCTCCATGCCGCAGAGAGAAAGAGGCATTGGGACTATGGGCATCATAAAATTCCATAGCTATATTTTCACTCGCTTTCAGGATTCCCAGTTTTGCTTTTACCTGTTCTTTGTCAATGGAAGTGTCCTTATGATACACAAATCTTCCTGTTTCTAACAGGGTTTTAAAGACTTCTGCAGATAGAATTCTTTTATAAGGAGCCGGGCATTCATACATGCCCATGGGTATGCCCGGTGTTAAGGCAAGCATTTTATTGAAATTCTTCAATAGCACTTCATCACTGTCATCTACATTGGCAAAATGTCCGGTAATTAAAATAACGGCATCAATGCCGGTGGCGTAAATCTGTTTGGTAAAAGTGGCTTTGTCTTCGATGGTTAGTCCGAAGGAACCTGTGGCCACAATCGGTACCCGTCCACGAACGTACTTCACGATGTGGCTCGTTAATTCCAGCCGCTCATCTTCGCTGATGCTATACATTTCGCTGCTGAGGCAGTTGGCGAAAAACCCTTTTACACCGGCAGCGAGATAAAAATCAATCAACCGGGATACGGCATCAAAATCAACTTTTGCTTTCAGGTTAAAAGGCGTAATCATCACCGGAACGAATTTCTTATCCATATGGGTTATCGCTATTCATTTAAAGTTTGAAAGTTCAGCTATTCTCTGCTTTCAGGAAATGTAGGAATCTATTTTTAAGATGTACTATTTTACTATTTACTACTTAAATCTATATCCCCGCAAAAGTTTACGGCTATTCCTAATTCTGCCAATGCAGCCGCTTTAATCCTGCACGCTTTATGAGCCATTTGTTCATCATCCGCATACACCACCTGTATATGATTGGCTTTGTGCTTTGCCATCATCTGGTCTCTTGAAACACCCTTCAGTACCCCGTGCATAATGGGCCATTGCGGCGTGGTTTCCTTCCATCTCCGTTGTGTTTCTTCTTCCGGTAAAGCTACTACTTCACCAACGCCTACATCAGCATACAATTTATTTTTAATAACATATACCCTGCTCCAGACAATAGCACCCGGTTTGCTGATTCCTTTTAGTGTGCCACCGCCTTTTGGAAAGAACATGGCAGGCTGACGTTCGCTGGATGCTCCTTTATAACCGTCAGTAAAATGGGCAGGCGGTGCAGCACCGGAAATTAAAAATACCCATACAAAATCATCTACCCCATCACCTTTGTAGTGCTGTCCCCAGCGAAGGTCATGCAGGGTGTTTTCGCCACTCATGCCTAACTGATTCCAAAGCTGGTAGGTAAGTAAGGCATCCAGCCCTGCACATTCATCTACTTCATTAAAATGCGGTAATGCCTTACCGGCATACAATTCTCTTCCATCTTTTGAAAAGGCGGGTGGACGGTCTGTATTGTTGAGCAAGCCTTCCACCAGATCGCTGGCAGCGCAAAGGTCTTTTAATCCCTGCTGGTATTGAATACCAATAGTGGCACAGCCAAAATCGTCTGCCATTCGTAAAGCGGCGATGTACATTTTGCATTGCTCTAATGTCTGCTCCTTTGTCAACTCTTCTTTGCCATTAGTGCCCCAGTTAAACTGCATTCCTTTTTGCACCAACCAGTCTAATACGGCCTTTGCTTCTTCATCGTTAACTTCCAGCATAGCGGCATATAAAGCAGACTGACTTAACCGCTCTTTAAACAGGCCGGTTTGGTGCAATGTATCATCAGGAATAATCGCATTGTACATGCCCATACAGCCTTCGTCAAATACACCCATGATGGCTTTATTTTCCCGGAATGCTTTTGCAAACCAGCGTCCTTTCTCATCCTCTTCCGGCGAAATGGTTACCTCGTTAAAAGACTTCACATGGCTCTCATCATGGTTGATCGTACCGGTTTCCAACCATTGTTTTAAACCGTTTTCAAAAAAAACGTCATCAAAACTCTCACTCCAGATGGAACTGTATTGCACATCTGCTTTGGTTAACGAACCATTCAGGTTCAACAAACCTACTAATCCCGGCCACTGGCCGCTCCAGTTGGCAACGGTTAGTATGGGGCCTTTATGCGTGGTTAATCCGGCTAGCACATGATGGCTATATTGCCAGAGACTTTCCGCAACAATGAGTGGTGCATTTTCATCAATGGTTTTAAA
>CBDFGC010000024.1:0-305062 GCA_965246935.1 Chitinophagaceae bacterium
AACCGCGGACCCTCTGCTTGTAAGGCAGATGCTCTAAACCAACTGAGCTATGCTCCCTTTTCTCATTTGAGGGCTGCAAAAATAGGTGCAAATATTCCCTGACAAAATTTTTTTTACGATGTGCTATCTTTTTTTGGCTTCATATCTGCTGCATTGGCAGTATGCAAAAATGGATGCTTCTTTTAGTGCTTTGTGTGGGCTCAAAATTGATTACCGCACAGATAGTGGTTTACGGAAAAGCTATTGATGGAATAACAAAAAAGCCGGTAGCGCTGGCTACGATTACTAATCTGAACAAAGGCCGCAACAGCGTTACGGATTATGAGGGGCGGTTTGCCATCCTCGCTGAACCTGGCAATTTGCTGGTTGCCTCTTTTACCGGCTACGATCTGGATACCCTACGCATATCCGAAAATATGAATGATACGTTGCTGATTCAAATGCACTTTCTCGAAAATTTATTACCGGAGGCAATTATTACTGCAAAAAGCCGCTATACGCAATACCAGCTTGATAGTATGAACCGGCGGATGCTACATGCGGATGTATTAGATAAAACCGGCATACCAACCATCGGTGGTCCGGCAGAAGGCAGTGGCTTTGGCATCACCGTGAACCTGGGCCGGCGTTCAAAAAAAGAAAAAGAGGAGCGTAAATTTAAAACCGGTTTCGAATTAATGGAACAGGAGGCTTTTATCAGTTCCCGGTTTTCGCCGGAAAAAGTGGCCACCATTACAGGTCTGAAAGATGAAAAGCTAATCGGTTTTTAAACGGCTACCGGCCTACTTATGAATGGGCTCGCAAACACCAGACTGACGATGACATGCTGGACTACATTAACAGCAAAATGAAAGATTACAGAAAAAAAGGAAAGCTTAATTAAGCTGAACGGCCGGCATCCGGTAACCCTGGCCATCGTACAGGTATAACTCATCAATTTCATAACGCCAGTATTTAAAAATGGGTGATTTTTTTAAATACTCATCCGCCTTCTTTTTTCCTTCGGCATTAATAATAATCCAGCAACGCTGCGTTTCGAGGCTTACGGTGTAGTAATCAATAATGCCTTTGTTAATCAGGTAATTAATGTAGGTACGGTGGGCAGGGATCAGGTTCATAAATTCCTCATCCATCTCAAATGAAATGGTCACCTGGTACTTGTTGAGTTGGGGGCCTAATTGGTATATTTCTGATGCCATTACTGTAAAATAAAACTACAGCAACTTATTAATAAAACCAATTTTCGGTTGTACTTAAAAATTTTTTAAATTTTCCAGTTCGTTATTGTATTCACCATTTCAGCATTGTAGGGTGCTGAAATTTTGATATAGTTATCCGTGTAGCCATCCATCATCCCGCTGTTTTCACATTTTTCAAAGAGCACTTTGCGTATTGTTCCCTGATGCTGTGCCGTAAAATGCTGCATTTTATTGTAAGATAAACTGCGGAGCATTTTATTTCTTTCATGCCGGGTATGTACCGGCACAACGGGCTGTATGGTCAGCGCATGGGTATCATCTCTTTCGCTATAAGTAAATACGTGCAGATAGCTTATATCCAATTGGTGTAAGAAATCAAAACTGTCTTTAAAATCTGCATCCGTTTCGCCGGGGAATCCGGCAATTACATCCACACCAATACAGCAGTGCGGCATTAACTGCTTAATAGCTGCTACCCGTTCGGCATACAACTCTCTTTTGTAGCGGCGGCGCATCATACCCAGAATTTTATTACTGCCGCTTTGTAACGGAATGTGAAAGTGCGGCATCATTCTTTTGCTCTGCGCTACCAACTCAATGATCTGCGGGCTTAATAAATTAGGCTCAATGGAAGAAATACGGAACCGTTCAATACCCTCCACTTCGTCCAATGCCTGTAACAGGTCGAAAAAGTTTTCCTCTTTTTTAATGATGTTCCCATCTTCATTAATCCTGTTCGCTACATTTCTGAAATCACCCAGGTTTACGCCGGTCAGCACGATTTCTTTTACACCCTGGCTGGCCAGTTCGGTTGCATTGGCAACCACATTTGCAACCGTATCGCTGCGGCTCTTACCCCGTGCCAGGGGGATGGTGCAAAACGAACAGCTATAATCGCAGCCGTCCTGCACTTTTAAAAAGGTACGGGTACGGTCGTTCAGGCTCCAAGAAGCAGTAAACCCATTTACTTCATCAATATCACAACTGCTTATTTTGGCGGAGTTCCCTTTGGCTAATTCCTGTAAATGATGGCCGAGATTAAATTTTTCGGCAGCACCCAGCACCAAGTCCACACCAGGAATGGCTGCAATTTCTGTTGGTTTCAACTGGGCATAGCAGCCGGTAATTACCACCAGGCTTTCCGGGGCTTTGCGTTGTATGCGGCGCACCAGGTACCGGCATTCCTTATCCGCATTATTCGTTACACTGCAGGTATTAATGACATACACATCAGCCTGTTCTTCAAACTCTTTTTTTTCGAAACCATCTTTTTCCAATAAGCGGCTAAGGGTAGATGTTTCCGAAAAATTAAGCTTGCACCCTAATGTATGAAAAGCCACCGTCTTTTTAGCGTCCGTGAACATAAGGCAAAGATAGGGTTGGAGGGCAGAGAATAAAAGGCAGGGGGAAGACAGAAATCGAAGGTAGCTGGCAGCACTGGCGCCATAGCTTTATAATTTGTTCTGGGGACTATAAAAATAGTGAGGAGGTATTGAGAAAACCAAATAAATATTTGAAATAGATACTCCCGAATTTTAGTTGGTCAAATTTAGCTAAATTAATCCTAATGACTTAAGAGTCACAAATATTAATTAAATAAGTAGTTATCCTTGTCTTTGTAATAATAGATTTTATTGGCTAATCCAGTTTCGGCTTCCTTATTTTCCAATCTTGAAATGTACCGTTTAATATCATTTATTTCTTTGTCAAAAAAGCATTTAAATGATTTACACATATGGAATGTGAAATGGAGATCTGCGTCATTATTTATTTTATGATTAGACTTAAAAAAATTGAAACTGTCATCACACTTAATACGCAAATTATTGGTTAGAATTAACCTGGAATGCAATCCTTCAAAATTAGGAGGGTAATAATTTTTGTCATGGCGTAAGATGTTCAATTTGATGTTTGATATCGAATTTTCTTGTAAAAATGATTCTATTTTTTCGTAGGAACTCATAATTTGATCATCTCGTTCAAATTCAGAAATGATTGAGAGATTTATAGGCTTTGACAAATTGTTTCGACAAAGCTTTTTCAAAATCTCAAATAGATTATCCTTTAATTTTTGATTCGATTTATCAGCTAAAATGTACCTGTCAAAGATTACGATTGAGGTTAAAGGAAGACAATAGTCATCAAGTTTTGACCAGCTATCGAATTTATGTGATTCAGGAAAATTTTCATCATTAGTAACTTTAAAAGTAGTTTTACTTCTAATAACTTTAAGAGGCCTCCAAGATTGTGAAATATCAAATGATGAAATATATAAGTAGCCTCTTTCTTCAGAAAGTTTTTTACAAGTAATTTCATCTAATGATGTCAGAAATAGGTTGCGTTCATTTAAGCTTTTATAAAATTCATGAGTCTGTATTTCTGCATTTAGGTCAGGTTTGAACTTTATTTTGTCGTATTTGTCCATCAACATTTCCCATAAAGGGTTTTCAATTAAAGCTGCTTGATATTCTGTTATTGATGAAAAGTCACATATCAAAGTAACACCAAAAATTTCTTTTTTGAGAAACTGTATTAAGTCTAAACAATTTTCATCGTTATCGGCTTCTATAAACAGAGTATCCATAAAATCTTTTGTAGCTGTGAGAGTGGGCATACTTAATTTGATACTTTTGATTTTAGTAATTCAATTTTAAGATTCGTTGCTTCATCAAAAAAACCATTTCCGAATTCCCTTGATAAAGATCCATTAGGCTTTATTTCAATCTTAATGATCCTTTGTTCCTTCTCCTTTCGAATTTCATTAAAATAATAAATTAAAATATCAGTTTGTTTCAATTTCTTTTCTGCTGTTAATATCTGCATCTTTCTAATAATATATTCGCTATGAGTTTCAATTATGAACCTTATTTCAAATGTTTTGATAGCATCTAATAAAAAGTTCGCAATCAAAGATTGCAACTTAGGATGAAGATTTGTTTCAGGTTCTTCCAGTAATATTATTTTCTTAACGACAACTAATTCACTCTCACTCTTCGGTTTGATTGGTTCTTCAAGTGCTATTTTCAGTAAAATAGGCAAAAATTGAGTAATGCCGTACCCTAAATCAGCTAAAGCAATTTGTTCGCCATTTTTTTTGAGAAAAATAGTCGTTGCAACCCCTTCAATATTTTCAAAGATTATTTCATCTGCAATTTCAAATTTTCTCAACCATTTATTAGTAAACTGTAGAGACTCATCAGGTATATCTCGGGAACGGTACTCTAATATTAAATCATTGAATGAAGTGCCCTGAGAATCATTTGTGTAAATTCTTTTGGTATTAGCTCTAACAGCTTCTAAATATTCTAGATTATCGGTTACTTCAGAAAAGTCTCTTAAAATTCTTTTTATCGGTGCTGATAAGAAAAAGGGGTGAACTCTTTCTCTGTTTTTTATATCAAAATTTTCTAGCACATACATTTCATATAGTCTCCTAAAAACAGCTACTGGTTCATCGATATAAACATCTTTTAGATTTTCTTTGGGTGAGAAATAAGTAGAACTATAATAAGTTTTTACCTTCGGGTTTTTAGATATTTCTCCTTTGTCGAATCTTAAAAGATCGTGAAAGATGCCGCCCAACGCTTTGTGCTTACTTAATTTCTCACCATCAACAAATAATTTGTGAACACTATTTGCAGTAGAATCTCCTATTTCTAGTTTCATGAAAGCTTCAAGATCATCTTTAAAATACAGTTGTATTTTTTTCAATTTACCACTACGCTCATTTTTTTTGTAAGTGAGTTCAATAGTTATGGCTGTTTTTGCAGAATCATCATACTCCTTAAGTACCGTATAAACACTTCTTCTTGTAGTAACTGGTTGTTTATAAAAAGTACTTTGGTTTATTCCGAAAGGCTGGTCTGATCCAATTATAGTTTGTAAACCAATAATTATTGAATCATTTTTGTCTTTTGATGTAGTGTTCAATGTATTATCGAATGTTCCTAAATTATGCTTTGGCCCTGAAAAGTCTAATACTTGTAAGTCACTATTATAATTACTTTTGAGAAGTAGTAATGCTTTCAGCACAGAACTTTTCCCTGATGAATTGGGGCCAGTCAAAAACGTTATTGGTGCTAAATCGAAAGTTGTTTTAGCATCGAAAACGCGAAAATTTTCAAAAGAAATTTGTGTTAGATGTGACATACTTGCTGAGATTTTACAGTTTAGTTTATGTTTTTATATCCAGTTTATTACTTCACGAAGTATTTATTTCTGGTAATCATTTCGGTTTGTAAGATATCAACTGGTGAGAAGAATTTAAATACCGAAGGCTTTAAAGTAAACTTCTTTAAACTCTAAGGGAACATCAGTCGCAAAAACTATATTGATTTCCTTTAAAATTTTATCAGGGGTTGCTTGTAAGCTAACAACGTCATTTTGTAAACTAATAAATCCAGGGACTATCTGAACCAAACTTGACACTAAATTTTTTAATTGTACAAGAGAACACTTTTTCAATTCAGGATGCAACATCCTTAGTGCTTTTAAATCAGGAGCTTCTGTATCTGATTTGCAATGTTCAAAAGCTGTTTCTAAAAGTTCCTTAATAGGACCCCTGTCAACAACTTTATTTTTTAGATTTTGAATCCACGCAGATGTTTCAATGACAGTATGACAATTTTCGAACAATGATCTAAGTTCTCTTAAGCCTACTTGTTTGGGACTTGATAATAATACCAAAGCCATTAAATCTTTAGCTTGTATTAAATTAATTTTGTGCTTCTTTGCTTCGGTATTTACAGCGCTTTTCTCATCATTTGCTCCTTCAAAGCCAATGGCGATTACACATGCATAATTAGCTTTATGATCATCACGATGGCGGTCCACTCCAGAGATGTGTGCAGTAGTAGCTTGAATTTTCGAACTTCCTGTACTTTTTGCATCAAAAGTAACTGAGTAGTTGTCGTCAGATCCTATTTGGGCAAGATTCGCTGATGCTAGTCCATCAGGCTGTTTTTTTCCTCCTATTGTTATAGATCTAAAACCGAGAGAATTAAAAGAATCATTAACGGCTTTTTCTAAACCTGTGGAATCTCCTAATGCAGCTTGGAGTAATTGAGCTACAAAGGGAGCATTAGGCCTATCACTATATGTCAACTCTCTCAAAATCCTATCTCGTTTCCACATAATATCCCTGACCTGATCTTGAACAATTCCCTCTTCAATTAAATAACACTCTGTGAGAATTTCTGTTAGCGCAATCAATTGAAAAGGAAGTGGCGATTTAACTTCTTCGATAAAGTTTGCAAAAAAAGGATGCATTAAATTGATTTTTGCAGTCCCTGTAATCAAATCGAACTTTGCCATCGCATCTTCTGAACTTAAACCTACCCATTCGACATTTTGAATTATTCCTTTTTCACTTGTTAAATTTTCTTCAAGTTCTTTTAAAAATATCTCTTTTTCACCTTCCGAAAATTGCTTGGGAAAGTCTGTTAAAACTAAATCAGAAATCTCGCCATCAAAATATTTTTTTGCAGCGACAATCAATGGCCTTCTTGATAAACTTGCTGCGGCATAAGCAATTTTGTGCGACGCTCTGCTTTTCCTTTCCTCCGCTTCCATCTCATCCAGATACTCCTTTTTTATTTCATCAAATTTTCTATTTAAATATTGCTTTAAATCGCTCAACGCTTCGGATTCTTTTATTGCTTCTCTAGTGGATGTTATATAATCATCAAGTTCATCCGCATTGACAACAATCCTTACTCTATTAAATACACCATGAAACATAGCTGGCATGCCTGGTAGTAGAGGTTCATCCAAGTTAATCAACCGCCCTCTTACCATTAAGAATATGCCATGGCTTCTACCTTGTGCTGCGGAATTACCTTGTAAAAGCGAATCTTCGTACAAGTCAACTCTGCCAGTAACATTCTTTATGTGTGTTAAATTAACACAGGGTTCACCTCTATATGAATCTACACTGTACTTGAATTTGGAGGCAGTAAGATCATTTTCACCAAATACATATGATTTCTTTATTGAAATTTTGGATTTACTTGGTTTAATTTCATCTCCATTAAAAAGCAAGCTAAATTTAGGGTTCAACGGTAATGCTGTGCTAAGTATCCATTTTAATCTGCCATCTTGAATTTGTTCCGCTTTTGCTTTTAATTCAGACATAATAGCCATAGTCCAAGTTTTCTCAGCATCCTTCCCCCATAGTTTAAAACTTAATAATTCATTTTCAGATTGCTTTATTAAAGGCTCCAAAATTAGTTGAACTTCCTTTGTTGTTAATTCTCTTTCATCGAGTGTTACACCAGTATTTGAATGTTGATCAATAGTAGAGTAATTCATGGTTACAGCATAGTATTTACTATCTGAAGCTTTACAAATCATTGTAAGCTTTACTGTAAGAATGTATGTTGCTAGTTTGCCAATACCAAATCTGCCGATGGCCATCCTTTCGCCTTGAACACCCGTACGCTTTTTGGAAGTACCAATCTTCCAAAAATCTTTAAGGCCTTCTTTGCCCATTGAATCACCATTATCGCATACCCACAATACTGAATTAGGCAAAGTTTTTTCCAGAGGAACATAAACACATACTTTGGTTGCGTTTGCATCATATGCATTTGTCACCAATTCCTCAAAAGCTTTATTGGGACTAGAGTATAGACCTGCAGAAAAAAGTTCAATAATTCGATAACTAATTTCTACAGGTATGGTGTCAACTTTATTGCCGGCAGTTTCTATGTTCATGATGGCTTCTTAGCTATAATGATATATTCATTGGGATAAACTAGCTTGCTTGTAGAGGTTTCCATTTTTGTAAAACGGCCACTTTCTTTATCCCTGATACTGGGCATATGTTTGTTAGGTATGCTACGTTTTATTACATTTTCAATTTCAAAACCTACTGCCATTAGTATCTCGGCAAATGATTCGGCAGATTTGATTTTTACTTTCCTTAATTCCGTATTTCCAATTACCACACAGGCCCGGCCGCCAACGACCAATATCCGCATCATTTCTCTGGCTACCTGATACATATCTTCAAAATAGTTAGCTACTTCCTTGGCTATACGGTCATGTGTAGGTTTAAGCTGGTTTACTATGTCCTGCCCTGTAGTACTGTGTTCTACAGTTGTGTTTTGATTGTAAGAGTAAAAGCTGCCAATAAAGTTTTTACGAAACGTAGCAATGTCGGTCATGTATTCAAACCAATAAGCCGTAAGCTGGTGTATTTCGGCATACTCGTACGATGTAACGTAGGGGGGCGAAGTAATGATGGTATTTACAGTACCAGCGTGAATACTTGTACGCCGGGCATCGGCCAGTTTTATGTTACAGGTAGTTTTGATTCTTCCCTCTTTTTTTAGCAGCGTATAAAACTCCTCATTTTTCTCAATCATCCTTTTCGATTGCACATTGAAACATGCAAAAACATCGTGCAAAGTTTTTTTAGGATCTATTTGCGGCTTTGTGCTATCCTGCAGCCAGCGGCTGCAGTTTTTTAAAATGTGGCTCATAGCGCACAAAAAGAACTCTGCTGCTTTTTTATTAGCACATTGCTTTTTTATAAGCCCATACAGGAAAGCAATTTTGTTCTTGTTTTCTGGTTCGAACCAGTAATCGATTTTTGCATGGTGGTCGACTTTGCAATAGCTTTTTTCGGGATTGTATTTTATAAAAGAGCCTGAAAGCTGCTCAAAAGCTTTTACAAGTATGGCAGGGCGTATGGGTTGTGTTTTTACCCTGGTAATAAACTGAGCTACGGGGTTAATATCAACTCCCGTTGATCGGCGGCCATGTACTTTACTTTCCACAAGGGTAGTACCGCAACCCGCAAACACGTCTGCTATTCTATCACCAGGTTGCGTATAGGTATTGATAAGCTTACCCACCAGCTGCGGTACAAACTTGGCAGGATAGCGATGATACCCATGTGTCAGGTAATCATTAGTCCGGGTATCGGCAAAGCTCCAGGATTCATCTTCCTGAGCCTCAAACATGGCATGTAGTCGCTCCATAAAATGGGTAAGTAAGTTTAGCGGGCGAAATTTAAGGATTTTGGATATGCAAATCCCAAATAAACCTATATACGCCGTATTTCAACAATCTCGAAGATTACATTTTACCTTAAGCTATAGTTTGTGCGTCTTTCGCTACTTATTTACTTTGAGCTTTATCTACCAGTTGCGTTGTTGCAGCTGCCACCAGTCCGCCCATTAAATATAATCCTATCGTCATGAGTTTTGTACCGACTGTTTTATTGCTTGCTGCTTCCGGAAGGCCGAGTGGCTTAGGTAAAACAACAGCCGTTACCCCAGCTATCAATCCTAATAAAGTCCCACGGAGCCATACCCCTTTTTTACCTCCTATGGCTGCAAGACCGTAATAGGCGGTATCGCAAACAAGTTCACCGCTTACCGCCCACCGCTGAAGTTCGGCTTCTCCCGGCACTTCTTTATTCATAATTTGTAAGCCTTTTCGGATCAGTTCCATATCAAGCAGATCCATGCGGGGTGCATCGGGCGTTACTCTTATCAAGGCTTCATGTATTGAAGCCACCGTAAGGGTTCCAGCTAATCCTCCGGCTAATGCGGCAGATAGTTTCATGGTAAATAAATTAAGGGTGATTAAAGGTTTTTGAATGAAGTGCTATATCAATCATAAACGAAATACAATGCCAATAAATTGAATGTTGCGAGACGCAGCATCTACAATGAACTTCCTATCTATTACAAAAATCTACACCTATAAAGATACACTTATGACCACAACAAAACCGGACGACATTGATGGATATATAGCCGGCTTTCCGGACAACGTTCAAAAAATGTTAGAACAAATTCGGGCTACCATTAAAGAAGCGGCACCTGATGCCGAAGAGGTAATTAAATATGCCATGCCTACTTTTATGCTGAACGGAAATCTGGTTCATTTTGCCGCTTTTAAAAACTATATCGGATTTTATCCTGCACCAACCGGGGTTGAAGCGTTTCAAGCAGCGCTGTCTGTTTATAAACAAGGAAAAGGATCCATTCAGTTTCCCCTTGACCAACCCATGCCGTTAAGCCTGATAACCAAAATAGTAAAGTTCAGGGTGAAACAATTGGCAGAAAAAACAGCCAAAAAGAAGTAGTCAGTGCATACTACAAATCCCTGGCAGGCCCTTAAAACAACAGGTAACGCAAGATAAGAAATGAAGGCGGACGAAAACCCATAGGATTTTAAAGAAGCAATCAATTTCTAAAGGGAGCCATGCCAGATTTATTCGGCGTTGTTGCATGCGAGGAAGATGATAGGGTAATAGAGGTAACAGGCAATTAACAACAAACAAAATGTAGAGACGGGCTGAATCCGCCGCGGCGGAACTGCCTTACAAATGGCAACTGTGGTGCCGCCCAACACGAACATCAATATGAAAGCAACTACCGGGCGGCATGCGCCTTAGACCAGCCAATGCATTTTCTTTGATACTTTCTTTTTGGCAAAAAAAAAGTATAACGATTAACAGCAAGCTGGTAGCAGACAATGATTCATACAACAACCTCCATTAAAATAGGGAGCAGACTGCTGCTGATAAGCCGCCAGGAGGCGGCATAATAAGGATACGAAGGCCGAGCCTTCGTATAGCGAACAGCCAACCGCTTTCATTATCACTTGTTTAATGCAGGGTAATTAAAATCTGGTTTATTAGATCAAAACGTAAAGCAAAAAGTAATTAAACAGCATCTCGCTACATCACTTATCCTTTTTATCATTCAAATACCGCTTCGAGAAATCAATATCGAATTCTACCCACATCGGTAAATGATCGCTCATCTGGTAAGTGCGCCATTTAGCGTAATAAGCTTCGGTAGCTTCTTTGGATGCTGAAGCACTGCTTTTAAGTGCTTCATTCATATCTTTTTTGTATTGTTCAAAATCGGTGAGCTTGTAAACCTGCTCATAATAGTCAAAAATGCCTGCTTTTGTAATAGAGGCATTCCCTTCGTCCACATTCAGCACAATCTGGTCGTAAAATTTATCTTTGGAAACATTGCTACCGGTCAGCACATCTTTTTCAATTCCTTTTGGTAGCTTAAATCCCGTATTTGTAGTGAGAGCTAAAAACGTTTTATCTGTACGGCTAAGAATATTAAAGTCGCCCAATAAAATGTAGTTGATGCGGTCCCAGTAATCTTCATTGGGCAGCGCCTTGTTTTCCCGGATAATCCTGTTCTTAAAAAACAGCGCTACTTCCTGAATTTCTTTTACCCTTTTTGCGGTGTCGGTAGCATCACCATAATAAATATGTACCGTGCAAAGATTAAAATTGAACCATCCCGAAGAGAAGGAAACAAGATAAGGCGTACGAGAAAACTGAAGTGTCTGTTCGAAACGGGGTTTTTCATTTTCGTCAGCCGGGTTTATTGGGGGCAATTGCTTTTGGGGCAGAACAATTTCACCTGCCATATTGGAGAACTTTACTTTCCGGCTGTCATATACAAAAGCCATGCGTTCACCATTTCCGCCTGAGCCTTCCGTAACATCGGAAACCAAATATTCCCAATGCGGTCCGAGCAGGTGCATCAATCTTCTTAAAGCGGTAAGGTCTTCCCTTACTTCCTGTATGGCTACCAGGTCGAAACTGCTAACGATTTCCGCTAAATACAGATACGTTTCCGGTAGCCGGGCTCCAAAACTGCCTCTTTCAAACTCCCGGATATTCCAGGTAGCCAGCAAAAAATTATTGTCAACTGCTTTTTTGGGAATTTGCTGTTGTAAAGCGGCTTTAAGGGCTAACAATTTGTCGATTACAAAATTGCGGTTCAGTGCAAAAGCACCTCCTTGCAGGGATGTGTAGTTAGGCATGAGATGGTATTATGGATGAATAAAAAAATACAGTAATACGCTTTCTCTACAGTTGCTAACGCTCACAGTTCATGGCTCACGGCTTTGTATGGCCCGGTTTGTACAGCAGGGCCTATATTCTTAACTGATTACTGAAGCATTACATCTCTACCATTGCCTTTATTACACCTGTTGCAGGATTCAGCCAGCTTTCAAAGTTATCCTTTATTTCATCAAACGATACCCGGTGTGTAATATAAGTTGCCGGGTTTACCAGTCCTTTTTTCATGCTGCTGATTACGTGTTCAAAATCGGCACGGGTAGCATTGCGGCTGCTCATCAGGGTGCTTTCCCGTTTGTGGAATTCCGGATGATTAAAACTAATATCTCCTTTTTGTAAACCAACCAGCACATACCTGCCGCCATGCCCTAAATATGGGAAGGCATTGGTGATGGCTTTGAGGCTGCCGGTAGCATCTACAATTACTGTGGGCATATCACCTGCGGTAATTTGTCGCAGTTTCTCCATTACATCTTCGGTGGCCGGGTTTACGGTATAGGCTACCTGTAATTTTTCTTTACAAAAGTTAAGGCGGCTTTCGTTAATGTCCATCGCTATTACGTTGCCGCCGGCAATGCGTGCCATTTCCATTGTGCCTAAGCCAATGGGCCCGGCACCTGCTACCAGCACATATTCGTTTGGGGTTATACCGGCCCGCCAGATCCCATGGGCGCCAATGGCCAGCGGCTCTACCAGCGCCAGTTCGTCAAAATGGAGGCCATTGCCGTGCACCAGCGAGTAATCGGGCACGGTAACATATTCCTGCATTCCACCATCTATGTGTACGCCAAACACTTTTATGTGTACGCAGCAGTTCGGCTTGCCCATGCGGCAGGCAATACAGGTACCGCAGTTAAAGTAAGGAATGAAAGTTACCGCTTCGCCTATAATAAAGCCTGGTGCTGCTGTTTCTACAATGGTGGCAGCCAGTTCGTGGCCTAAAATCCGGGGGTAACTAAAAAATGGCTGTGTACCTTCAAACGCATGAAGATCCGTACCGCAAATGCCCGTTCTTTCTATTTTTAATAATGTGTTACCGGGTGTATTTTGTATGTCCGCCACTTCGGCATAATCAAACAGGTGCGGCGTTGTACAGATTAATGCTTTCATAATTCAGTCGTATTTAGTCACACCCATATACTTTATCCGCCGCGGAGGATCTGGCCCACACTTTTCGATTGTGATTATTTTTAATTTAAAAACTTGTGCAGTGCCCTCACCCCCGGCCCCTCTCCACAGGTGGAGAGGGGTGCCTCTGTGCAAATTTAAAATAGTTATTGACAGTGGGTTCCTGCAGTTATTATATCCTAAAGTAATCGTCTATTGATATAATTCAAACCTGTGTGAAATTAGCTTGTGGAAAGAGTCTCTGCCTAATTTTTATGATAAAATTTATCAGAGATTTCAAAATGATGAGTGGTCAATAAATATTCTGTCCTTGAACGGTGCCAACGCCAATGTTGCCTCTTTCTTATTCCATTGCCTGGCTCATAAAAATTACCTGACCCAGGCTACCCGTGATGACTAACTGAACAAAGTAGGAGTAGCAGGGATTATTCACCATTCACCATTGACCATTCACTAAAGCAGCCCCTGCTCCTTCATGGCATCCCAAAAAGTCGCTGGTATGTTACGGGTAGCCATTTCTATATTGCTTTTTACTTTATCGGGGTTGGTGGTACTTAATGCCACGCTGCTGATGCCCGGTATACTGAAACCATAATTAAAGCAGGCTTCGGCCGGTTGTATATTAAACGCTTCACAGATATTAAAAAAAGCATCCCGCCATTCGTACAACGCTTTGCCTTCAGGTGTGGATTCTTCTACCAATACATAATTGTAATAATTGCGCCCTACTAAAAAGCCACCGTTAAATACGGCTGAGTTAATAATGACTGTTCCCTGCCGGTGCAGCCGATCCACAAAAGCCAGTATGTCGGCAGGATGCGAATGTACGGTGAGGCTATTGGCGATCATTACCCAATCCAACTGAATGTCTTTAGAAATACGTTCAATAGATTTCCAATTTTTAGCACCTACGCCTACGGAGGTTACTTTGCCCTGCGCTTTTAAATCATATAAAGCCCGGTACGCATCCAGAATATCCTGGTAGCGTTTCTGTTCATCGGCATCATCTCTTGCAGCAGCCAGGTATTCATCGGGATCGTGAATCGAGACCATCTGCGAATCGTAATCACCCAATAGTTCATTGCCCTGCTCAAAACATTGCAGTATGCCATCATAACTTATTTTTTGTACGGCATCATGTTTCAAACCCTTCCAGATGTCCCGCTCGAACGTAGGTTCCGGTGTGGTAAGTTCGGTTTGGTACCAGCCTAATTTGTTGCTGATCAATACGTTGTCTTTTGGTACACTTAATTCTTTCAGGCATTTACCCAGTATTTCTAAAGCCAGGCCTGCGCCGTACTTGCCGGCCGTATCAAACATGGGTATGCCGGGTGCATGGGCCACACATTCCCTTACAATTTGCAGTTTAATATCGTATGGAACTATTTCGTAAATATTACCTAAGCCGGCAGTGCCGAAAATAACCGGCGGTAGTTGTATGGGTGGCTGATGGCTCATGTAAACCGAATGATTAATGTATGAAATGAATTTGAATTATAATGGTGTAACAGGTGCTTTTAGAACGTCATTCAACGTTGTGTCTCGTTTTACCCGGTGCCCTTTCAAACCAAAATAAGTAATCACTATAAAGCAAAGCAGTGGTACGATATAGCCATACTGAATATTTCCCGTCTTATCGCTGATGTACCCAAAAATACGAGGCAATATAGCGCCACCTACAATGGACATAATCAGCAGGCTACTACCATACTCCGTATCGCCGCCCAGGTTTTGGATGCCCAGCGAAAAAATGGTCGGAAACATAATGGACATAAAGAAACAGATACCAATAACCGTGTACACCGTTATCATTCCATGAGCTTCAATCGCTATGATACAAAGTAAAATATTAATGGCGGCATATATCGCCAGCAGGATTTGGGGTTTTATGTACCGCATCAGAAAAGTACCTAAAAACCGCCCGATCAAAAAGGCAATTCCACATGCTCCGAGGTAATCGCCTGCTTGTTTTTCTGTAACACCGGCAGATTTAGGAGCATATAACAGGAATAGGCTAAATACACAAACTTGTGCGCCTACATAAAAAAACTGTGCTGCTACCGCCCACGATAAGTGCTGGTGCCTGAATGCATGAAAAACACTTTTGCTGCCGGCCTGTTCCTGGTTGTTTTGAATAGCAGGCAATTTGGTAAATGCAAAAATGATCGCTATAAATAACAGCACTGCGCCTAAAATAAAATAAGGCATCTTTACAGAAGATGCTTCCGAAGCCAACGCTACTTTGCGTGCAGCGTCCGTCATGCTATTTAACTGCTCAGTTGTAAAGTTTTTGGTTAATATGACTCTTACCCCAATTACGGGTGCCAGGGCAGCGGCCAGGCCATTAAACGATTGGGAAAGATTAAGTCTTTGCGTTGATGTTTCAGCATCTCCTAAAGAAGCCGCGTAAGGGTTTGCAGCAGTTTCTAATATGGTTAGGCCGCAGGCAATAATAAATAACGCTATTAAAAAAAACAGGTACTGCTGAGTGTTGGCTGCCGGAATAAATAGAAAACAACCAATGGCAAAAAAAAGTAATCCGGTAATGATGCCTACCTTATATCCAAACTTTTTCATGATAAACCCTGCTGGTAAAGCCATCAGGAAGTAAGCAATAAAAACAGAGGAATCTACCAGCGTGGATTGGGTAACCGTTAGGGTAAAAGATTTTTTAAGGTGCGGAATTAATACCGGATCTAAGTTGTGTGCAAAGCCCCACAAAAAAAACAGGGAGGTAATTAAAATAAACGCAAAGCGGTATTTTTTACTGGTAAGTGCTGGCATTGCAATTCAATTATCGATGAAATGAAACGGGAGTCTGGCTATACCTTAGTATATCTGATTGGTTTACAAGTGCTTTATCCGGCCTTTTGATCCTGTACGCATAGATAAACCTAAAATGCATTCCTTTTATCAATTTTGTCCAGTTTCTTGTTTATAAAATATCCTGATAGTAAACGGGTTACAGGAAGAAACAGAACTGCAAGAAGGTAGGAGGTGAAACATATGCGTGAAGTATTACGTTTTTCTGTAGGAACACGCCTAACGGCGTGTTCTGAATAACGTGTTCCTACCGGGTGATCCTGAACCAGTCGAAATCGGCATTCCCCATTTCATAAATTTTGCCTTTGCGGGTAGCAAAAATGCCCATCTGTGAGCCAATCCATTTTCCTTTTCTGGCAGGAAAAACGTCACCCAGTTTTGTATAGTTTATTCCATCGGTACTATAGCTAAAAGTGCAGGCTGCATTGCCCCACTGGCTGGAACTGGTCGTATTCATCATTTTATAATCCGGGTCGGTAGGTGCAATATTTTTTACTTCTACCTTGCAATAAACCGTGCTGTCAGCTATCGTAATTTCATCGCTCCTTTTTTCGGGTTTACCTCCCTCTGCATCTTTACAAATTGCCTGGTACAAACTAAACCCTTTTGCTGTTTTTTTAAGGGCTATATAGGCATAATCAATTCCGGTAATGATCAGCCCGGCTTCTTCCTCCGGCATACGGGCCGTAAGCGTAAATTTTGTTGTAACGATAAAATCCGGCGCCGGAAATTTTTGCGTTAAGATATTAGGAATGTTCCATCTGTTTTTTAAGTTATCTGGTGCCGGTACACAAAACAGCCGTAAAACGCCGTAAGCCCCACCTGCCGGGAATGCCCAGTTGCTTTTCGGGTTAGCTGCCCATTGCCATTGCGGGCCTAATTCATTTGCATTAAATTCGTCAGACTCCTGCGGGGTTTGAACCGGGAAAGTTTTACCTACGTTAGGCTTCTTAAAACGAAGCACGGGTTCGCCAATGCCGTTGCCATCTTTATCAA
This sequence comes from Chitinophagaceae bacterium, assembly GCA_965246935.1. GTDB lineage: Bacteria > Bacteroidota > Bacteroidia > Chitinophagales > Chitinophagaceae > JAZKFT01. The sequence goes on from CBDFGC010000024.1 coordinate 17,002, forward strand.
TGCCCATCATGGGCCAGCCGGCCACCCACTTCACCGGCTCCAGGTGCACAATGCGGCCATACGCATCTTTATCCTGAAAATGCAGGAACCAGCTTTCACCTGTTTGTGTATCCACCAATCCACCCTGGTGTGGGCCGTTGGTAACCGAAGTGCCTTGTTCCAGTACCACTTTTTCTTCATAAGGCCCATAAATATTTTTACTACGTAGTGCCAGTTGCCAACCGTTTCCCACGCCACCGGCGGGTGCTAAAATGTAGTAATAACCGGCCCGTTTATATAGTTTAGGACCTTCAAGTGTTGGGTGTTTTTTATGTCCGTCAAAAACCAGTACGCCATCATCCAGCAATTTGGTTCCATCGGCACTCATGCGACTAATAATCAAAATGCTTTTCATACTGCTCCGGCTGGCAGCTAAGCCGTTTACCAGGTACGCATTGCCATTGTCGTCCCAAAGAGGGCAGGGGTCTATCCAGCCAATGGAATTTTTGATGAGTAATGGTTCCGTCCAGGGGCCTGCTGCGTTTTTAGCTTTCACCACGTAAATACCAATATCCGGGTCGGGGTAATACAGGTAAAACTCACCATTATGGTAGCGGATGGCAGGGGCCCAAACCCCACCACCATGCTGTACGGTATCGTACCGGGTGTAAGGCGGTTGCCGGTTAAATACATGGCCGATAATGGTCCAGTTTACCAGGTCTTTGGAATGTAAAATGGGCAGGCCAGGTACGCTGTTAAAACTGGAGGAAACCAGGTAATAATCATCGCCAACTCTTATAGCATCGGGGTCGGAGTAATCGGCATGGATAACCGGATTCGTGTAGGTGCCATCACCATTGTCAGCCACCCAAACCTTGGAAATATTTGTTGAATTGTTTTGCCCATACATAAGAAGCGGGGCAATAAAAAAAATAATCCAGGTAAGGCAGTGGCGTTTTTTCATACAGCAAAAGCAGGGTTAGATTTATAAAGAGGCGGATGAATGTAAATATATAGGGAACAATCAGTTTGGTTCAGAAATCGGTTCCAACAAAAATATTGTATGTGCAAGCCCGGCTGAATTCTGCCGGAATGAAAGGCAATGCTGTCGCTACTTTTTACAAATATGATGTTATAGGATATTTTAGTTTCTGTCACAACTCAATCACAATCGGATGATTTTTTATTTCATAGTTTGAAGTGACAACACTTGCGTTGATAAACGTCGTGTTATTCATTGTAATCATTCCGTAAGATTCATGGATATGTCCGCAGATATGAATTTTGGGGTTAATATCCTGTAGTTTTAAAAATAAATCTTTACATCCGGTGTGCTGGCCTTCTTTATTAGTATCAAGCCTACGGAAAACAGGGCCGTGTGTTACTACAATATCAGTATCAAGAGGAATTAAATCCCAATGCCTGTTTATTTGCTCACCTCTGAAACGGTTGAACGCCCAGTTGAAAAACCAGGGCGTAACCGGCGATCCCCAGATCTTCAACCCTTCAACAGTCATTCCGCTGTCTTTCAGGTAGCTAACACCAGGTGGTATTACCTTTTGAATAGTGTCTTCGCTTTCTCTTTCAAAGAAAAAGTCATGGTTGCCTGCAATGAAGATTTTGTAAGAAAAGTCTTGCTTGCCAAACCAACTCAAAAAATTTATGATTTCAGCTTCTTCTCCGTTCATGGAAATGTCACCGGCATGGATGAGAATATCGCCGGAAGGGAGTGCCAGTTCATGGTGCTTGTTGTGGGTATCTGAAATAGTTATAATCTTCAATCAGAAGGGTTTTTACGATGGCTTATAACGTATAAATTACATTTTACTTGCGCCTTGCTAATGCGAACAGCCCTGCCGCAACACCGGCTACCAGCAATCCTGTCAGCGCAGTTTTTTTTGCAGGCGACGCCGTAGCCAGCCCCCAGCCTCCGTGTATACTGGTACCGTAATCCACCGGCACTAATACATTGCCGGAAGTAACCGTTATCGGTTCAGCTTTCTTAAAATAAGCTTCCATCACTTTTGCCGTCATACTAACCATCCAACCAGGAAATAAAAGATGGCCGATTCGTAAGGCTGTTGCGGCTGCGCCCACTATTTTTTTTCGCTTAGGGTAGATGGCTAACTGTACCATAGCATTCGCCACTTTCACCGGGTCGTAAACAGGGGGAGCAGGCTTTATATTACGGCCTGTATAATTAGCAGCATGCTGTATACCAGGGGTATCTAAAAACGCAGGGTACAACTCACACACATGGATATTAGGCCAACGGATCAACTCGCCATTCAGCGCTTCGGAAAATCCCCGCAGGCCGAATTTGCTGGCAGAGTAAGCAGCGCCATAGGGTACAGGCATCCAGCCGCCAACGGAAATATTGTTGATGAGGATACCGGCTTTTTGTTGTTTGAAATAAGGAATGGCAGCGTAGGCCCCGTGTACATAGCCCATCAGGTTGGTGCGGATTACCTGATCATGAATATCAATAGGCGTCTGGTCAAAGGCGCCGGCTGCCAGCACACCGGCATTGTTAATCCATACGTCAATGCGGCCACCAAAATCCTTCGCTGCTCTGGCTAATTGCTGTACTTCATCCGCATCAGTTACATCCGTTTCCACTACCAGTACCGAAGCTCCCAGTTCCCTGCATTCGGCTGCTACTTCTTCCAGTGCCTCCAAGCGGCGGGCTGCTAATATCAGTTTGGGTTGATTGCGGGCAAAAGCTACTGCAGCAGCACGGCCTACACCACTACTGGCACCGGTAATTACAATGGTTTTAGCTTTTAAATGTTGTTGAGCAATTAATTGTTGGGTAGTGGAATTCATGTTATTTAAATGATGATAAATGGTGATGAAAAGAATTGTGCCGGGTTTATTATAACAGGCCCAGGGTTGAAACCCTGCGCTACAATATGGATCGTGCCTACGGCACTTTAAGTAGAAAGACAACGTGTAGTGCCGTAGGCACGATCCATTTTGTAGCAACGGATTTCAATCCGTTGTCCTGATCAAATGCAACGGGTATTAACCCATTGTATTAAAAAACTATTTCCATACTGTAACACCTGGCGAAGACAATACCTTGCCACCCTGCAATATTTTTGAAGTAGCAGGAATGCTTAGCGTATAAGGTTTGCCACTATAATTTACCGCTACCCAAAAGCCGTCCCGCCAGTTCAGTACTACGCCTTCCGGCAAATTCATGGTAGCAACCCCGGCCTGTGCATACACTTTAGCCAATACTGCTTTTTCTAAATACCCTTCATCTGTGTCGGGGCCAACGTACGTAACCGTTCCTTTTCCCATTTTATGATGGATAACGGCTGCCCTGCCGGCGTAAAACTGGTTCGTGTAAGTAGCCCAAATTTCGGTACCGGCAAAAGGCTCCAGCACGTCGGCCCAGTTGTTCCAGCTAAAAGTTTGGGCGCCCATTTTAATTGTACCGATCACGGTATCGGGCAGTAAATCATAAAATGGAACTTTTGCACCTATCAGTTCGTGGATTGGCTGCGCCCATTGTGCCTCCCATAGTTTTCCGGTACGTTCTTTTTGGCCGCTGCGGGTGGTAAGTATCAGATGGCCGCCACCTTCCACGTACGCTTTCCAGCGGGCAACCAACTGCCGGTCCAGCACTTCGTAGCAGGGTGCTATAAGTACCGGGTATTTTGTAAAATCCTTGTCTTCGGCAATAATATCTACCGGTGCTCCTAAGCTTTTTAAGGCATCATAATAATGCGTAAAATGTCGCATGAAATCCCACTGGTATGTTTGCGGCTGGTTGTCGGTTTCCCATCGGTTATCGGCATTTAGTAAAATAGCTGCCTGCCGTGCGGTATATGCAGGTGGCACTGTTGCCGTAGCGTCATATGATTTACGTAACTCCTTCATTTCCTTAATCACGTTGATGTATTCAATACCGCTGGTGCTGGGTGTAACGCCATCCGGACCAATAATGCCATAGTGGTACTGCTCGCCGCCGCTGAGAGGTTGTTTAAACCGGTAATTACAAACAAACTGGTTACCGCCGGCAAAAGCATGGTAAATCCACATACGTACCGTACCGGGCAATGGCTGTGGGTTGAACTTACCCCAGTTTACCTGGCCGGGTTGCAATTCCATAACACCCGTAGTGCCGTTGATGCTGCGGAACAAATCATTCGCATAGCCAATACTGCCCGGCGAACCCATCCGGAAGCCCTGGGGCCCAAGCCCCTTATCATATCCGGCCACTAAGTACTTGGTATAGGTTACAAAATCCAGATGCGTCATACGGGTAGGGTCAACCGGTGCATGGTCGGGCATCAGGTTCGTGGTAATCCATTGGTTGGCCGGTATGTATTTGCGGAGAATGTCATACTGCAGGTTCATAAAATCCGTTACCTCGTCCGAACTAAAACGCCTGAAATCGAGCACGGCATGGGGATTGGGTTGGGCAATCAGTTCTTTAGGATTGGGGCAACGTACCTGGTTGAAATTGTTATAACGGATGCTCCAGAAAGCGGTACCCCAGGCGCTGTTGAGCGAATCAACCGTACTATATTTTTTTTGCAGCCAGCGCTGAAAACTTGCCTGCGCTGCCGGGCTGTAATCGTATTGACCATAGTGCGATGGCTCGTTATCCAACTGCCAGCCCCATACCCGGTCATCTTTCGCATAATGTTTAGCCACCGCTTCCACCATCTTCGTTACATATTGCTGGTACACGGGACTGCTCCACGAAATGTGCTGACGGCTGCCATGTTGCATTGTAACGCCGGCATCATTTACCATCAGTATTTCCGGATGCTTTTGGCTGAGCCAGGCCGGTGGGGTAGGAGATGAGGTGCAGAGGATTACTTTAATGCCGTTTTGATGAGCCAGCGTAACGGCTTCATCCAACCAGTCAAAATCAAATTTGCCTTCTTCCGGTTCAATAAAGGCCCAGGCAAATTCGCCCATATGCGTAAACTCAAAGCCGGTTTCTGCCATCTTTTTAAAATCCCGTTCCCAATATGCATGGGGCCATTGTTCGGGGTAGTAATACGTGCCGATGGTCATTAAATCCTTTTTTGGAAAAAAGCGGGAAGGCGACTGGGCAAACAGGCAGGTATTCAGTAATAGGGTAAGGCAGGCAATTACAAAAAGGTGTTTTTTCATATGGGCAGTCAATGGGTGGTTGATGCTCAAATGTAGCGTTTGGCGGTTGGCAGCCTTCATTTTTTTAAAGAGATGATTGATTTTGAAAGTTTGTAGTCGGAAACTACGAAGAACATAGAGCTTATTACCTTTAGAGGTTATTACCTTTTACGGTGGTAGTAACCAATTACGAAGAGTAATGCTACGAAGTTGGGAAAATTCGTAGAGCAGTAGGGCAGGTCACCACAATCTGAATAACTGGCATATCTTCAAAATGATTTTCTTTTGCTGTAAAGCCAAATAGTTGCCACATGAAAAAGCTAATAGTGCTATCAATGATACTTAACTGCGTTGCTGCTGAAATGCATGCAGCCCCTTTCAACATCAGGGATTTTGGCGCCACAGGTGATAGCAAAACACTGGATACAAAAGCCATTAACAATACCATTGAGGCAGCCGTAAAAGCAGGTGGTGGCACGGTGTATTTCCCGGCGGGTACCTATCTTAGTTTCTCCATTCATCTGGCCAGTAATATTAATTTGTACTTCGATGCCGGCTGTATGCTATTGGCCGCCGACAGTGCCAGCGCAGGCGCCAACGGGTACGACGAAGCAGAACCCGGCCCCGGCAACAACTATCAGGATTTTGGCCACAGCCACTGGCACAACAGCCTCATCTGGGGTGAAAATCTGCACGATATTGCCATTACCGGGCCGGGCATTATTAACGGAAAAGGATTGACCCGTAATACGCCCCGCCGCACGGGGATTGGTAATAAAGCCATTGCCTTGAAATTGTGCCGGAATGTAATATTAAAAGATTTTACCATCCTGAACGGTGGTCATTTCGGCATACTGGCTACCGGCGTGGACAACTTCACGGTCAGCAACCTGAAAATGGATACCAACCGGGATGGCATGGATATCGACTGCTGTCAGAACGTACGCATCAGCGATTGCACCGTTAACAGCCCGTGGGACGATGCCATTTGCCTGAAAAGCTCCTTTGGCCTCGGCTACGCAAGGGCTACGCAAAATGTAACCATTACCAATTGCCAGGTAAGCGGCTACGATGTAGGCAGCTTGTACGATGGTACGTACCGTACCGCCGAGTGGAACCGGGTGCCTGACCATGAAGGCCCAACCGGCCGCATTAAGTTTGGCACGGAAGGCAACGGCGGTTTTAAAAACATCACGATCTCCAACTGTGTATTTGAGCACTGCCGCGGCCTGGCACTGGAAACAGTGGACGGCGCCTTGCTGGAAGATGTAACGATTACAAACATTACCATGCAGGATGTTACGAATTCACCGTTGTTTCTGCGGCTGGGCAGGCGGATGCGTGGGCCGGCTGGCGTGCCCGTTGGTACATTACACCGGGTAATTATCAGTAATATAACGGCCTATAATGCCGACTCACATTTTGCCTCCATCATCAGCGGGGTGCCGGGGCACAATGTAGAAGATGTGCAACTGAACAATATCCGCATTTATTACCGGCCCATTGATTCACCGGCAACCCGTATCCCAACCGTTGTTCCCGAGAGCGATTCCATTTATCCGGAGCCGGCAAAAATGGGCGTAATGCCTGCATACGGTTTTTTTATCCGCCATGCGGCTAACATTGAATTCAATAATGTACAGGTTGGTTTTATGGGTGCCGAAACCCGCCCGGCTTTCTGGCTGGATGATGTACAAAACGCAACCCTGTACCGGGTAAAAGCTATGGCCGCCGTCAATGAAAAAGGAAACATCGTGCTGAAAAATGTAACCGGATTACAGGTGGAGCAAAGTGCTGGGATAAAAGACCAGATGCAGAAAAGATGAACAGGAAAAATGTATAGCAAAGATCTGCAATAATGCCGGCATCTTCTGTAACTAACCGACAAATTGCTGATGAATCATTACCCTAATTATTTTAGCCAATGCTCCTGTTAAAGAATATTCATAAATCTTACAACACAGAAGCAATATTGGACATTCCTTTTCTTCAACTGGAAAGCGGTATTTACTGGATAAAAGGTGCGAATGGCTCTGGAAAAACGACGCTATTAAAAATGATCGCCGGGCTTATTCCTTTTGAAGGAGATATTTTATGGAAGGAGATTAGTTTAAAAAACAAAGCGTTAATGTACCGGCAAATGGTAAGCTGGGCAGAGGCAGAGCCATTATTTCCGGATTTTATGACGGGCATGGATTTAATCAGGCTATACCGTAGTATTCGGAAGGCGCCACAGTCAGTAGTAGACGAACTGATCGGGCTATTCAAGATGACGGAATATGTGAACCATGCTGTGGGGACTTACTCAGCAGGAATGACGAAAAAGCTATCTCTCGTACTGGCATTTCTTGGCAATACACCGTTGATAATATTGGATGAACCGCTGATTACGTTAGACCCGGATGCCCTTACCACCGTATGCAACTTTATTCTCCAAAAGCACAATACTAACGGAACTACTTTTTTGCTCAGCTCACACCAGGAATTAAATACAAATTTGTTGCTTTCCGGAATAGAGCTAACTGTAAAAAACAAAAACGTATTTTAATTAATGAGCTACCCTTCCAACATATTATTTCAATCATTTGTAAAGCCGTTCTACAAGGAAAATACGGGCCTGTTCGTGTTTGTATATACCATGATGTTTTGCATAGTGGGCGTAGTAGATGGGGCAGGATTAATTGAATACCATTATTCGCTGATTACCGGAATACTGTCAAATTGGAAATTTCTGTTATTTGTTTTCTTTACCTGGTTTTTATATGCCCGGAAGTATGCTGTATTTGTTTCGGTTACTATGCATAAACCTCAATATGCTTTTATGCATATTTTCAATTGCCTAAGTAAGGTACAACAATATACATTATTTTTTAAAGTTCAGCTTTGGTTAATGCTGCCGGTACTTTTGTATACGGTAATCATCTATTTTATCGGCTATTGGCAGCATCGTTATGTACCGCTGATTTATATCACTTTATACCTGCTGTTACTTTGTATAGCTGCGGATGCCTGGCACGTTTACCTGTTACATAACCTGCAGCAAAAAAAGATTTTATTCTGGCAAAAGGTACAATTATTCCCTACGCTTTCGGCATCGTACCTGATGGTATTACTCCGTTTTGTTGCCCGTAAACAAATAATTATTTGGGCCGGCATTAAAGTATATACCTGTGGCATACTGTACATGATTGCCCGGAACAATTCTGTACATGACACCGATATTGTTCCTGCATTTTTATTTTTTAATTTTGGCATACTATCTAACGGTATACTGGTTTACAGAATCAGGGAATTTGAGGAAACTTACTTAACGTTTTACCGCGGAGCACCTGTTTCATTGATAAAACGATTTCTTCAGTATGCTTTTTTTTATTGTGTCCTTTTAGTACCGGAATTTATTACAGCCGGTAAACTTATCCCTGTTCACTTGGATGATGCTCAGGCCATTCGCTTTGCACTATGTGGTTATAGCTTATTGTTGTTGATGAATAGTATCACATTCATTCAGAACTTCAGCACAAAGGAGTTTGTAAAAATTTTAATACTATTGTTTTTTGTGGTATGTATTTTTCTTCCCTCGTTCGGACTCACCGTTTTATACCTGTTCCTTTTTGCTGTAGCAATTGTAACCTTTTTGAGATCCTATTATCAGTTTGAACAGAAAATATAGCATGAATATTTATATAACTTCTTATCCCAGGGTTTTACTGTATTTTATCTGCCTTGGTAGATCGTTCCAGTCTCCGCTATCCTCGTTGCTATCATACAAAAAAATCTCCGGCACTTTGTAACTTCAAGGACGGCATCGCTGTATCATTGTTCAAATACAAGATCTGAAATAAGCGATTCCGTCATCTTCACTCTTCTCCACTTTATTAACCGCTGCCATTTCCTTATCATCACCGATATTTGAGCATATCTGATGCAGCCTTTCCTCCATACCGTAGCTACCGAACTCTACAACCGTTATCAAAACGAATTGTACCGGGTTGCCCTTGTTTTTCCCAACCGGCGGCAGTGCGTGTTCTTTAGCCATTACCTCTCGCAGATCGTAGCACCGCCAGCCCTGATGCCGGAGCAGTTTACCATTGAGGAAATGGTGCAGCGGTCATCCCTGCTCACCATTGCCAGCCGGGTAGCGCAAAGTTTTGTTTTGTACGAAGTGTACCGGGAGGTCATGCAACGGGTAATAAAGGATTTGCCGGGCTATGAAAAGTTTGCACCGCTGGCCGATATAATACTCCGGGATTTTGATGAACTGGATGCCTACAGCGCCAATATTGAGCAGGTGTATAGCCAGTTAAAGGACATTGAAGCTATCGAAAAAAGTTTTGATACGTTGAGTGATGAACAGAAAGAATTCCTTTCTACTTTCTGGTCGTCGTTTTCCAACAACAAAAAAAGTAGCCAGCAGGAACGGTTCCTGGAATTATGGGAAAACCTACCCCTTATTTATTCCTTATTTCACCAGCGGATGGAGGAACGGCAGCTTTGCACACAGGGGATAGCATACCGCAACCTGGCCGCCAACAAGCCTTCCCGAAAAGCCTTTGCCGATGGCTGGCAGCACATAGCTTTTGTAGGATTTAATGCTTTTAATAAAGCAGAAGAAAGCTGGCTGCAACGCTGGCAAAAAGAAGGTAAATGTTCGTTGTGGTTGGATGTTGATGCGCACTACGTAAACAATCCGATTCATGAGGCAGGGCACTTTATCCGGCGCAACCTGAGTAGCCTAAAACTACGAAACGAATTGCCACTGCTGCATCAATTATCCGTAGCACAAACGCCATTGAATATTGTTGCCACACAAGGCAGCATCATGCAGGCAAAGCTGTTGCCACAATGGTTATCACAATTAGGAAATAATAGTAATATGAAACTAGCGGTAGTACTGGCAGACGAAGCCCTGTTATTGCCGGTGTTGCAATCCTTACCAGCCGGCATCGGAACGGTAAATGTAACCATGGGCTACCCGCTGCAGCAAACGGCACTGTTCTCTTTTATTGAATTGTTTTTCGAAGTGCAGCAGCATCTTTTTTCTCACAGGGGCACAACGGTAAACCATCAACTGGTGCAGCAGTTTTTACAACATGCGTTGTGCGACTGGCCTGATGATACCCGGCAGCGGTTGCAGGGAAAAATGATAAAAGATATCTGGCTGCATATTCCGGTGGCTGAATTAAAACATCATAGTGATATTGGCGATTATATTTTTCTGCCGGTATTTAAAACAACAGAAGTATTTGACCGGTTGCTGCATTTGGTAGGTGCTTTGCACCGGCACCGGAATTTTAAAGAAGATACATTACTGCAAGGCTTTTTTGTACAGATATGGCAATTGCTACAACAGTTGGAACAATTGTTTGATACATTGCCTTCAGAGCAAATGAGTATTGGCTTTTTGGCCAATAGCATTCGCCGGCATATCAGTACTACCATTGTTCCGTTTGAAGGCGAACCGCTGCATGGTATGCAAATTATGGGACTGCTGGAAAGCCGGGGATTGGATTTTGATCACCTGTTAATTTTAGGTGCTAATGAGGGAATACTGCCTTATACCAAACGGCCTGTTTCCTTTTTACCAGACAGTATCCGCAGGGCATTTAAACTGAGCCTGCCGGAACACCAGGATGCCATTTCGGCTTATCATTTTTACCGGTTATTACAGCGTTGCCAGTCGGTTACACTGGCCTACAATACCAATATTACGGAGCAAAGCACCGGCGAACTCACCCGTTTTGTGCCGCAATTAGAATATGAAACAAAGTTTACCATTTCACGTACCGGTCTGCGGTTTAATTTAAAAACAACAGCACCCCTGCCCATCAGCATTGCCAAAAGTCCGGAGGTAATGAAGTATTGTAATGCGTATTTTTCTAAAGTGAATCCTAAGTATTTATCGCCTTCTGCTATCAATACCTATCTCACCTGCCGGCTGCAATTTTACTATCGGTACATAGCCGGGTTAAAGGAGCCTGAAGAAATGTTGGACGAGGTAGATGCAGCAGTATTTGGCAAAGTAGTGCATAAGCTAATGGAGTTACTATATCAGGCCCTGCATAAACGCAATGGACACTGGCAGGTAATGACAGCAGATGTGGATTGGATGCAACAACAAATTGAAGTGTTGCTACCTGAAGCATTCCGGCAGGGCTGGCGGGAAAAGAGTAAGACACCGGTTGAATTTACCGGGCGATTACTAATTGTGGCCGAAGTAGTAAAGCAATATGCACAGGAATATTTAGCCTATGATAAATTACAAACACCGTTTGCTATTGAGTCGCTGGAAACCACTTTCAGGGAGCCTTTTTATATCCAGGTGGGCGATTATAAAAGGCCCATTCATTTTGGCGGTTATATTGACCGGGTTGATCATGTCCAAGGCACTTACCGGATGGTGGATTATAAGACAGGTGCAGACGATACGGTATTCGGAACAGTTGAAGGATTATTTGACCGTAACCTCAAAATAAGGAATAAAGCAGCCTTACAAACGCTGATTTATGCCTGGAATTTCAGAAAACAATTTCCTGAAAAAGAATTGTTTGAACCAGCACTGTTACCGCTGCGTAAAATGCAGGAAAAGGGTGAAGCATTCAGCCACCAACTTGTTAGCAAAACCCGGGGCGAACTGAAGAAAATTTCAGCCTATAACATTAACGATACGCTGGATGAAATGGAAGGCTACCTGCGGAAAACACTGGAAGAGTTGTTTGATATATTTGTACCCTTCAGCCAAACGGACGATGAGGAGAAATGCCGCTATTGCCCGTATATTAAGTTGTGCAGGAGGGGGTAGATACAAATTAGCAAATTTGACAATTGCGCAATCTGCAAATGAAAACCAATGCGAATAAACAACACGCAACAGAAGTCGGCATCGCTTATTTTGGAACTCAGCTATTCATACAGATAGAGCGATGCCGTCCTTTTTAGGGAAGTTAAAAACAGGCAACAAAACAACAAGTTTACAGGAGATACATTTAACTGGAAAAAACCTTTTTCAGATAATTTTAGCTTGCTGCTCTTAATTGCCGCATGCAATCCGACCGTTTGCCACGGGCTATTTTTGCTACCGATGCATCCTGCATAATAATGGCATCTCCTGTAACGCATCTGATAAATTGTTTATTTACCAGGTGGCTGCGGTGGGTTCGCACAAAGCCAAATGGCTTCAACAATTCCTCATAAATTTTCAGCACTTTGGATACGATAAAAGGAGGGCGCATTTCAAAATATAACGTGGTGTAAACATTGTTTGCTTCTAATCGAATGATTTCTTCCGGCAAAAAATAGTGCGTTCCTTTTTTATCGGCCAATGGAAGGCGGTAGGTGCCTGCAGAACTTTTGTTTGCTATTAGGGGTTGCATATTTTTCTTTTTAATGTTAAATGGTAACGATGAATTTGGTATACAGCCACCGCCCGGATTACAGGCGGTGGTTGTTATGTTTTACTGTTGCTTCAAACTACCTTGTATCACAAACCGGCGGTTTTGCTTTACTGTTATTTTAGCCCCGGGCTTAATAGTTTGTGCTATGTTCAGCAAACACGTACCACTTGGGTTAATGATGATTTCTTTGGGTGCTACCAGCGTTGTCAGCGGCATGTTATTATTCTGCCAGTTATTACGAATGTTCCAGTTGCCATCGCCTGTAAAGATGTACTGGATAATCCCGTCTTCGCTGGTAATGTAGCCGGTTACCGAAGTAGGCGTTCCCAATGAGTAGTCGCCACCGTCCGATGCACTGATGACGATGGTTTTATCGGGGCTGTACGCCGTATCGCCGGCAATGGGCCGCAGCGTAAGGGTAGCCGTGCTGGAGCCGGTGGGTATTTTAATGCTGCCCGTTGAGCCGTTGAAGCTGGCATACAGCGCATCGCTGCCGGTATAGCTGACAGTGTAGTCAACTCCGTAGCGGGCCGTACCGCCGATGGTGTAGTTCACCCGGGTATCATTGGTGGCAGGGGCAGGCAGGGTAAAGAGTACTTTGATGGCCCCGGTATCGTTGTTCTTGTACACCGAAGGGTTGCTGATGGTTACAAATAAGGCCCGGCTACCAGTGGCTGGTACGGTGGTGCCCACGGTGAATTTAGTCGTATCGGCCCTCAACTTCACATTGCCATATACATCGCTGATGCCGCTTAAAATCACCCGGATGCTGTCGCCGGTGAGGCCGGCAATAGGGCTGTTGGGGGTGATGATGAGCTTATTGTTGTAAATACTGACAGTAGCGGGTATCAGCGTATTGTTGCTAAGGCGGCGCACTGTTACCATCAGGCTATTGGAAGTAGTGCTCAGGTTTTCGTTGTAGGTAAAGCCGATGATGTCTCCTGCCACATAGTTGTCATCGGTAGGGTCGGCATTGCCAAACAGTTGCGGAGCTAAGCGGTCTATGATGCCGGTGGCCCGCTGGGAATATACGGTACCGGTACTGCAATCCAGCCGTAGCCGGATGCCGGTGGCCCCTTCCGGCAGGGACGATACATCGAAATTGAAGCCGCCGGCCAACTGGGCAGTGGTAATGAACGGCCCGTCGTTCCAGCTACTATTGTTGCCAACGGAGTATTGCACATTCACACTGGTAAGCCCCGAGAGAGTATAGCCTGCCGGTTTGATAAAGATTTGATTGTTATTAGCTTTAGAGAGTACCCAGCCGTCGGCCGGTTGCGTTAGGGTGATAGGGCTGCACGGCGAAGTAAAATAAGCCGATACGGCTACGGTTTTACCGAGGTCGTCGCCGCAGTTGCTGGATACGCTGAAGCGTTCGCCTTCGTAGCTATACACGGAGGAATTGGCTTGCCGTGTAATGGACACCGGGATGACGGCCGAATCGAGATAACCCAGCGGGGCCGTTACATACGGTGCGGTGCTTTGGTAGGGCGAACCGGCAATAGTGATGGTTTCGTTGGCTACATTACTGCTCTGCACGTAGTTCAGTTTGTAGGTACGTTTGTCGTTGGGGTTGGTGCTTGTACTGGGGCTGGTATTTATAATTTTCAGGTTGAAGGTAGCTGGACTGGACGGGTTCACGTTTTGCAGTACCGGGTTTTGAGCGGTAAAGAACACGGCATCCCGTGGTTGTGCAGCCGGTTCTGGCGGGCAGCTTGCCGTACCTGCAGCCAGTTCAAACACAGGCGTATTATACACCGGGTCTTTCTTCACATTTACCGAAAAATAATCACCGGGGTCATTATCATCCAGTGTATAGCCAATAGTAGTAGATTCTGTTTGCGTACTGACATCACTTATGCCTGTTTCCAGTTTAAATTTTACAGTGGTACCACCGCTAATGCCGCTTCCCGCATCCTCATACCCCACTTCAGTTGCTACAGATGCATCCAGTTCCAGGTTAAACTCTACTGTGTTTGTTTTGGATGAAGCGGTGGTAGTAGTATTGGTGTAAGGCCCGGCCGAGCCATCGAAGGAATAGTTTTGTACAAAAGCAGCCTTGGCTTTGTTTGCCGTATTATTGTTCACCACCTGCTGCCATACCCTGGCCTGGTTCAGGTAGCGGGCAGCCGAATCAGGCTGTAATTGTGCCAGGCTTTGCAGGTTAGGTATCAGCGTATTGCGGATGTAATCCTCACTGTAAATGTAGGTAGTGTTGAAGCCGTTATCGGCTATCATCAGCCGCCGCTTGCTGGTTACAGCACAGTTGTTATACCCTATTTCGGTGGCTACGGCATATATCAGGTTCAGGGCTGCCCCAATATATACATCGCCGTTGGCACCAATCACATTCGGGTTATTAGCGGTGGAAAAATCCTGGGTAGTAGTAGTGGTAATCACCGCTTCATTGGCGTAGCCCACTTTGGCCGTTACGCCAATGCTGGCATTTACGGTGCCCCACACCGATTCTTCGGTACTAACAATAAGCCCGAACTGCCCCTTAAAACCAACCTTGGCTTGTACCCATGCCTCTGCTCCCACACTGGCTGCACCATAAAAGCGTAAGGTATTTTGCATACTCTGGCCGCTTTGCCAGTTGCTGTAGCTGGCATCGCCGGGTGGGTCGTGCAGCACCATCAGTGGTACTTGTGGCGATACGGTGGTAAACGTAGCAGCATCTGATTTTACCCCGGTTACCAGCACCTTGCGGTTAAAAGCCGGGGCTGTGCGATTGTACTGATCGGTAAAATAAATGAATACATTTTTCAGGTAATCGCCGGTAATGTTGGGCACGCCACCCGTCAGTTTTACTTTCTGGCCGGTATCAGCTACTGCAAAGCGTAGCTCTTCGGTCTGGTCTTCGTTCTGTACATTCGTTACGATTCGTATTTTACCGGTATCAGCAGCCAGCGGGCAGCCTAAAGAAGCAGGCCCCTGGTATATCTTCACTTTGAAGCTGTCCGATTCGGTTTGCCGGATAAGGGCAAATCCCGGTGACGGCGTAGTGCATTTAATAAGTAACCCCCCACTGATATCTATTACCGGTGGCCGTACATATACCAGGTTCAGCGTTGTATCACGGGTGCCAATTTCACGGGTCAGCGAATCGGCCGGGATACGGGTGTTGAAGAAATCTGTTACGTCAGTTGCTACAACCGCATTAGCACCGGTGGCGGGACTAAAGTTGACCACCCTGACCTTGTACTTACGTGCCGGTAGCCGGATGCTAAAGGCACCTGTGCCTGTAATGGTGGTTACCCGCCTGCTGAAGCAACTGGCCTGCACACTGCCATCGGGGTTAGGAGGCAATACATCGGTAAATTCCAGCACCGCCGTACCAATATAATTGCTGCAACCGGCAGTTAGTTTACCGCTGATGGTATGGTAGGTGCTGTCTTTAAAATCCAGGTTGGTAATATCGGCCACAGGCGATATAGTAGAGAATGCCGGGCTGAAGATGTGGCCGGTAAGCCGGGGTTCAATCTTTACCATTCCCTGTACCGTTACGCTGGTGGCATAGCGGCCGTGCTGGCTGTTGACAATACCGGAATACACCCCGCTGAAGTTACCGTCTTTGTAAATCTGTACACTATCTATAGGGCAGGTTTTCGGACTGATGGCACCATTGATATCGGTGCAGCTATCGCATCTCTGGTAAGTGGTACCCGCTATAACGATGGCCGTATTATCAGTAAAATCAACGGTGGTGGCAGACGGGGTATTATTAGTCAACGTTTTGCTGACGGATGCCGGGTTGAAGGTATGGCCCGATAGAGTGGGAGCAACAGTAAAGCTATTGGTAGAGGAGGCCAGGGAAGGATCGCCATAATAAACCGGGCTGATAGTGTAGGTACCGTCATTACCCGTGGTAGCACTATCCTTATGCCCCGCCAGGCCGCCGGATATAGCCTGTTGCCGGGTAGCATATACCTTAATGCCCTGTACCGGATTACCATTGCCGTTTTTGATAGTGCCACTGATGACACCGTTAGGGGTTACGATTTTTATCTTCACCACATTGCTGTAAAAAGGCAGGCCACAGACCGCAGTGCTGGTAGCACCCCGCCGGTAGTAAGTGGTCTGGCTAATAGAAGGAAGCGAATACGTTGCTGCGGTAGCACCGGAAAGGTTAGTCCAGTTGGTACTATCGGTACTGCTTTGCCACTGATAGGTGGGTGCTGGACTTAGGGTAGGGCTTTGCACGTTGGCAAGCACATCTGATACTGATTCCTTCGGGTAAGGAACCGTGTGCGAAGTGCCAATGGTGCCGGTAATGGAAAGCAGTGTTATACCATCGGTCTGGTCTTCGTAGGCCCCCATATCTATAACAGGTGCTGCACCCGAGCCGCCGTCGGGTATAAAATCCACATTTACTTTTCTGTCAAAAATGCCGCCTCTTATATCGGTGGCAAGCGTAATAGGGTGGTTATCTCCCTTATCAATTACACTAAAGGCATTGCAGTAAGCCAGCCGCAGGCCATCATCAGCCGTCATCCAGGTATTATCGCCGCCATCGCCGTCGCTTATATTTACAAAAGGGGCAGCTACCGGTGCTACGTTGCCTGTACCATTTATCTGATTATTCGGGTCGTTGTAAAAACTGCTATAGGTAACGAAGTTTTGATTGAAGATTGTTTTATAGGCAATATCGGTAAAAGAGGTAGAGGAGGAAGAGTTGCCATAGGTATTCTGCTTAAACAGGCAGTTGGTGATGGTCATTTCCTGTTCTTCGGTATAAATGGCTCCTCCTTCCTGAGAGGTGCCGGTACCGCACCAGTTAAGGGCAAAAGTGCAGTTGGTTACTATCGGCCTCGATTCTTTGGCATAGATGGCACCACCCCTGCCGGATGTAGCGGAATTATTATAAAAAACACAATTCGTAAAAGAAGGTTTTTTGGAACTGATGCTGTTTGTGTTGATACACCACACAGCCCCACCATATGAGCCGGTATAGTTGCCATCGAATACCACGTTTACCAGTTTCGGCGCACTTTCTTCACAGTATAAAGCTCCCCCATAGCTGTTTACGCCACTGGTAGCCCGGTTAATGGCGAACACAACATTCGTAAGCGTAGAGGTACAGTTTTTCATATACACCGCTCCACCATTACCAACGCAATCGTTACCTTTAAAAATTACATTTGTTATTGGGGCGTTTCCACCCTCAATATATAATGCCCCACCACCAGGTAGTGTTCCGCCACCGGTAGGATAACTGGCAGTATTTGAAAGAAATGCTACATTGGAAATAGAAGGAAAAGCGGATCCAAAGTTTCGCATAGCGCCCCCGGTAGTCTGTATTCCGTTTTCAAAAGAACTAAGTGTTGCTCCATCCAGCAATGCCGTACTATCTACACTATTATTATCTACAATAGGA
Source organism: Chitinophagaceae bacterium (assembly GCA_965246935.1). Lineage (GTDB taxonomy): Bacteria > Bacteroidota > Bacteroidia > Chitinophagales > Chitinophagaceae > JAZKFT01. The sequence continues at coordinate 34,864 of CBDFGC010000024.1, forward strand.
TAATTTGCAGACTGAATTGGTTTTAACTGCACAAGGTTGGCAATAATGTCCCTTTGGCTTAGCGAAGATTCACCTCCATCAAACCCCCCATATATTTTTACCCCACTTTTCATACTAAAGGAGTTTGTACCGAACCGGTTAAAATTCGCCCTATATACACCTGCTTTTATCCAGATTTGGTCGCCGGAAGAGCTGGCATCTATCGCATTCTGCAGATTGTTATAAGCATTGGCCCAGCTGGATCCGCTTCCGTTGCCGCCGCTTACGCCTGCATCTACCCGGCGCACCACAGCAGCAGCTTGCAGCATTAGCAGACTTACAAAAAGGGTTAGCAGCCAGCGTGGGCTTTTAGATAAAGGCCCCATTTGTTGGGTACATTTTCTCATTTGCAAGGGTTGTAATTGTTTCATCTGAGGAGATTTTTAAGTTTCCGGAAACGCCGGATATGGTATTCAACTGCCGGAATAAGCAGCCATTTTTCTGTTCAACAAAACTTGCTCATTCCGGAAATAGCTATGTTCTTTTTCCCGCCAAATGCTTTCGTTTTTCCGCCAAATGCATGTTTTTCAGCGGTTTTTGCCCTATTTCTGGTTTTAAGGTTGTGGTTTAGGGCGGTAGCAGCAACATTTTCATTTAAAAACCGGGGTTACAAACCCTATTTGTTTTTCGGCGTATATCATTGTTGATAGATGCTTATATCCTGATTTTTTTCCATTAGAATAAAACAGCAGAAACGGTTGAGACCACCGGATTAAACGGGCTACAGACTAATTCTCTTTTTGCCTTTTGATTTTTCCTTTTGACTTCGTCCACCTGATCCGATTTGGCATAACACCATTTGCCTGATATTAGCGTCCGCTATTTTTAACTCCTAATCTTTGTGAATGAGGCGGCATGACAGATGGGCCGGCTGCTTTGCCCTGTTGACTTTTTTAATAACAACTGCTTCTACCGGGCAGCCTTTGCATAAACCATTGCGTTTCATAACTACCAGGGATGGCCTGCCCCAGGCATTTGTTTCTGATATGGTGCAGGATAAAGATGGTTTTGTGTGGCTGGGCACACCTAATGGCCTGGCCCGCTACGATGGCCTGCATGTAAAGCTGTTTCAGCACAACAGCAGTGATACTACCACTATGGCCTCTAATGCTATTTTACGGCTGCAGTTAGACCGGCAGAACCGTATCTGGATATTTTACGAAAACAATGAGATAGATTTCTTCGACCCGGTAGCAGAAAAAGTAACACACATCACCGCTTTTGTGCAGCAAAAACCATTAAGCCATTATTACCTGGTTACGCATGAGGGCAATATCTGGGCTAACTATGGTGATGGCTTGTACCTCCATAATTTTAAAACAGCCCGTACTGCTTATTTTTCGGCCAAAACAGGCCAGCTAATTTCTGATACCATTCTGGCAATGCAGGAGGACCGGCAGGACAGAACATGGGTGATGACCACATCCGGCCTCAGCGTTTATCAACCCGGAGCCGGGCGTTTTCAACCGTTCCCCGCACCCTTCCCCATTAAATTTGGTAAATCGAGCCAGATAGGATTGCATGAAAGAAGTAATGGTGAATTGATATTTGGCGATACAGGAAAAGTTGTAATTTTTAACCCGGCAAAGAGCAGCTACCGAAGTGTTGCATTGCCACATCCTGTTTCGGGCGGGGTAATACGGATGCAAACGGGGCCGGACGGCAGCGATTACCTGGAAACACGGACAACCCTGTACCGTTACGATGACCGGCATGGTCTGATAGCGTTGCTAAACATTCCCGACTATTCTGTTTGGTCACCTATTGCGTTTTTGATTGACCGTTCTGGATTGTTATGGCTTGGTTTAAATATAGATGGCGTTGCCCAGTTCGATTTTGCAGCTATCACCTTTGAGGTGTACCCCAATGCTGGTTCCTTTCACCGGGCCGTGCTGGCAAGAGATTTCGGTGAAAGCATAGCGCCTTTCCTAAACGAGGTATTTCCGGAATATGCGGTTGGTACATCATCTGGCAGGCCAAACTATTTGTTCCGCTCCGTGTGGGATAGAAGCAACGGATTTTGGGCTGGGTTTAAAGACAAGGTTGCCCGTTTCAATCCTGTAAACCATCAGTGGCAAATGCTACCACCTATTCCGGGCTATCCAAACGCTACCGCCAGTCTGAGAAGTATGGACATAGCGCAGGACGGAAAGCTTTGGGTAATGAATGATCATTCTGTTTACTTTTTTGACCCGGCAAAGCAGGCATGGAAATCTTTTATCAATACAGCTTCAGATAAAACAGATACGACCCTGCTTTTCAATTCCAATGCTATAAAGGCGGATACGCATAAGCTTTGGATAACCCGTGGCAGTGATTTATTGAGTATGGATATAGCCACCAGGCATATTGATATATTTAATAAGCAAACAAAACCGGGCCTGCTGCCGGCAGACCAGTTGCTTGGATTAGAACCCGACCCTACCCGGCCCCATCTTCTTTGGATCGGCACCAGGGAGGGGCTGGTTTGCCTGAATAAAAGAACACTTACGTCGGAGATATTTACGACAAAACAAGGCCTGCCCGACAATGTTGTTTATGCTGTGCAAACAGATAAGAACGGTTTTCTTTGGTTGAGTACTAACAAAGGTCTTTGTCGCTTCCACCCGGTAACGCATGAGTTACGGCTTTTTACAGCACAGGACGGTTTGCCGGGCAATGAATTTAATACGCTTCAATATTTAAAGTTGAAAGACAACCGCCTGGCTTTTGGTGGCGTGGATGGCTGGGTGGCTTTTAATCCGGGCGTTATAAAGCCGGATACGTTTCAGCCCAAGATTGCCTTTACCGGCCTAAAAATTTACAACGAACCAGTTAATTATGCACCTGGCAATAAACTACTGCCCCGGCCATTAAACGATGTAGAAAACCTGGTACTGCCCTACGACCAGAATACGCTGACGTTTGAATTTGCCGGATTGGAATACAACCAGCCCGGCCTGCTGAAATACCGATACCAATTGGAAGGCTACGACGATAAATGGGTAATGACGGATAACCCGGTAGTGGCCTATACAAAATTATCTGCCGGGCTGTATCATTTAAAAATTAACTGCACCAACACTACCGGCCAATGGAGCAACCATACACGAAGCCTGGCCATCCGTATTTTGCCACCGTGGTGGCGTACCTGGTGGGCATACACGCAGTACGTATTGGCCGCCGCTGTTATAGGCTTTTTGCTTTATCGGGACTGGCTACAGCAGGTAAAAGCCAGGCAGAAAATTATTTTGCAGCAAAAAGAAGCGGAACAACTGAAAGCATTGGATGAAATGAAAAGCCGGTTTTTTAGCAACATTACCCATGAGTTCCGTACGCCGCTTTCGCTGATAATAGCACCTGCGGAACAATTACAAAAACAGAACATGCTGCCTGAACACCAAAAGCAGGTAGGCACCATTCAGCGGAATGCCCAGCAATTACTGCATGTCATTAATCAGTTGCTGGATATGGCTAAACTGGAAGCGGCAAGTATGAAAATCTCCCTGTTCAGAGGCAGCATTTATCAGTTTGTGCAACTACAGCTACAATCCTTTACCAGTGCGGCTGCCGAAAAAAAAATTAACCTGAGGGTAACGGGTAATAATGATGGTGAAGAATACCTTTTTGATGCCGATAAGCTGCATACCATTTTATCCAACTTAGTATCTAATGCCATAAAATTTACCCCTGACGATGGTTCGATTGATATATCTGTCTATCAGCAGGAAGCAGACGATGTATCCGGCACTTTTACGTTCACCGTACAGGACTCCGGTATTGGCATACCTGCAGATAAATTACCGTTTATCTTCAACCGGTTTTACCAGGCAGATGACAGCCGCACCCGCAACTACCAGGGCACCGGCATTGGTCTGGCGCTGGCCAAAGAGCTTACCGAACTGATGCAGGCTACGCTTACTGCCACCAGTGAATTAAATAAGGGTACTACTTTCACATTAACCGTAACGCTTACCAAAGCAAAAGATACAGCCGTGCCGGCGTATATGATGAAACAGGCAGAAGCAGCCATAATGCCTGTAGAAAACAACCTAACGGATGAACCGCTTAGCCAGGCAATGCTGTTGATTGTAGAAGATAATAAGGAACTAAATGAATTTATTGCACAAACATTCCGGCGGTATTACCGCGTAATAACTGCCGTAAATGGTTTGGAGGGATTACGTATAGCAAATGAAGAACTGCCCGACATCATCATCAGTGATTTGATGATGCCGGAAATGGATGGTTATGCTTTTTGTAAAGTCATTAAAAACAATGCAGCCACCAATCATATTGCTTTTTTATTGCTTACGGGCAGGGCAGCCCCTGATAAAAAGATTGAAGGATTGCAAAGTGGCGCAGATGATTATTTAACCAAACCTTTTATTGCAGAAGAGCTACAGTTAAGAGTGGCTAATATGCTGAGCCGCCAGCAGCAGCTACGGCAATATTTTCAGTCGAAATTAATAGTAAAGCCCGCCGAAAACATTACTGTAAAGGAAGTTCCTGCCACCCACCCGTTCCTCGAAAAACTGTATGCTATTGTGGATGCAAATCTGGACGATGAAGGATTTTCGGTAGATAAACTTGCCACAAAAGCTGCCGTAAGCGAACGTACGCTGCAACGTAAACTGGCCACCTTAATAGGCTTGTCACCCGTAGAAGTCATCAAACAATACCGGCTAAAAAAAGCGACTGAATTTTTGAAGCAGGGCATGGGCGTAGCTGAAACCACCTATATGATAGGCTATGAATCACCGGCTTATTTCAGCACGTTGTTTAAAAGTGTATATGGCGTTACGCCAAGCGAATATGCTTCGATGGAAACTCCGTGAAAGCTATACTACACAAGGGTTAATGGGAATGAATACAATAATGGGGTATCCCATTGCGCCGCCGGAAGTTCCAAAACGATGGCCTTTGCAGTAGGCGGCATAAAGGGCCGGACTATCCGTTGCAATGCCTGTCCCGTACCTCTGGTCGGGATCCGCATCCCGCTGATCCCAACACTTTTGAGCATTCACTATTGCATTCAATCTTTCATTCATTTTGTGGGCTTTACGGGCTCATACCTTTCCACTTCTATCCCTTACCCTTCCAAATTCAATCTCACCCTATCTACTTTATTATTCACTAATTTTTCAGTTGCCTCATGCAATCCGACCGTTTATTGCGGGAAACTTTTGCCACCGAAGCATCCTGCATGATAACAGCATCGCTGGTTACGCATCGAATAAATTGCCGGTTCACCAGGTGGCTGCGGTGCGTTCGAACAAAGCCAAATGGCTTTAATAATTCCTCATAAATTTTCAACACTTTCGAAACCATAAAAGGAGGGTGCTTTTCAAAATATAACGTGGTGTAAACATTGTTCGCTTCTAATCGAATGATTTCTTCCGGCAAAAAATAATGCGTTCCTTTTTTATCGGCTAATGGCAGGCGGTAGGTGCTTGCTGAACTTTTGTTTGCTATTGTAGGTTGCATATTTTTCTTTTTAATGTAAGTGTAACGATGAATTTGGCATAAAACCACCGCCCGGCATACGGGCGGTGGTCATTTTCTTTTTTTATTGTTGCTTTAAACTTCCCTGAATCACCAACTGACGGAATTGCTTCACTGTTAGTTTTGCCCCCGGCTTAATGGTTTGTTTCACATTTAGCCTGGCTATGCCACTTGGGTTCACAATGATTTCTTTGGGCGCCATTAATGTCGTCAGCGGCATCTTGCCATTCAGCCAATTGCTCCTGATGTTCCAATTGCCATCGCCGTTAAAAGTGTACACACTGATGCCGTCTTCGCTGGAGATGGTGCCGGTGATGGTGCCTGGCGCCCCTATCGAATAATCTCCGCCTTCGGTGAGGCTGATGATGACTGTTTTATCGGCCGTAAAACCGGTATCGCCAATGGGCCTGATGCTGAGAATGGCCTGTTTGCTGTTGTTCGAAATTTTAATAACACCCTGCGCTCCGTTGAAATCTGCGTACAACGCATCGGCCCCGGTATAGGTAACGGTGTAATCAATGCCGTAGCGGGCCGTACCGGAAATGGCATAATTCACACGGGTTTCTTTGGTTGCATTTACCGGCAGTTTAAAAAATACATTAATAGCGCTGTCACCGTTTTTATACACTGTTTGGTTGGTAATGGCAAGGCTTAATGCCTGGTTGCCGGTTCCTACTACGGTGGTGCCTACGGTAAAGCGGATGGTATCGGGTTTTACTTTCCGGTTGCCATATTCGTCGCCTGCCCGCCCTACTATCACCCGGATACTGTCGCCGGTAAAGCCGGTAATCGGGCTGTTGGGAGTTATCAGTATCTTGTTATCCGCAATGCTGGCGGTAGCAGGCAGCAAGGTTCCGTTGCTCAGGCGGCGTACCGTTATCTGCAGGCTGTCCGGAACGGTATTCAGGTTTTCATTGTAGGTAAAGGCAATTACATCCCCGTTTACATAATTATCATCGGTAGGGGTAGGGCGGCCAAATAACGCTGGCGGTGTGCGGTCAATAATGCCGGTAACCCTTTGGGAGTATACCACACCACTGCTGCAATCCAGCCGTAGCCGCAGATTGTAAGTGCCGTCCGGCAATCCCAGGGTGCTCCAGTTGAAACCGTTGGCCAGTTGAGTGGTAGTAAGGAATGGCCCCTGGTTCCAGTTGCTGCTGTTACCAACGGAGTACTCCAGGTTTACACTCGTAAGATTGGCCAGTACATAACTGCCAGGTTTAATAAATAAGCTGTTGGGGGTTGTGGAAGTAATCAGCCAGCCATTTTGTGGCTGCGAAAGGCTGATGTTGCTGCAACTGGTTACATAATAAGCGGATACCAGCAACGATTTGCTTACACTGCCATCGCAGTTATCTTCTACAACGAACCGTTCGCCTTCGTAGGAAAATACGCTGGAGCCGGGCAGCCTTTTAATACTCACTACTACAATGGCCGAATCGAGGTAAGCCAGTGGACTAAGGGTGATGGGAATGCCTGTATAATCTGTGCCGGCAATGCGGATACTTTCGTTGGCAATATTGGTACCCTGGTCGTAGGCCAGCCGGTAGGTACGGGTCTGGTGGCTCTGGCTGGTGTTTACAATTTTAAGGGTGAAATTAGCATAATCCGTATTGGGTACATTTTGCATTACCGGGTTGGCAGCGGTAAAAAACATATCGTCCCGTGGTTGTGCACCCGGCTCGGCAGGGCAGCTTGCGGTACCTGCGGCCAGCTCAAACATTGGCGTATTGTACACCGGGTCTTTCTTTACATTTACTGAAAAGAAATCACCTGCATCGTCATCGTCGAGTGTATAGGCAATCGTGGTTTCGTCCGTTACCGTGTTGCTTTCGCTGCGGCCGGTTTCAAACTTAAAGTTCACGGCTACCCCGCCGCTTACGCCGCTGCCTGCTACTTCAAAGCCCAGCGTAGCTGCGATGCCCGCATTTATTTCGAGCATAAATTCGATGGTGTTGGTTTTGCTGGAACTGGTAGTAGTGCTGTTGGTATAAGGCCCGGCAGCGCCATCAAAGGAGTAGTTTTCCGCAAAACCTGCCACTGTTTTATTGGCTGCATTATTATCCACTACCTGTTGCCAGATACGTATCTGGTCCCGGTAGCGGGCAGCATCAGCGGTGTTGCTTTGCTGGGCCAGCATCTCCAGGTTGGGGATAATGGTGTTGAGAATATGGTCTTCACTATAAATGTAAGTAGTACTAAGGCCGGTATTCGCTACTACCAGTTTATGGCCGGTAGTAATGCTGCAGCCACTAAACTTGATTTCAGTTGAGTTGGCATAAATCAGGTTCAGCGCCGCTCCGATATACACATCACCGCTGCCCCCGATCACATCAGGATTACCGGCGGTAGAAAAATTCTGGCTGGTGGTAGTTGTAATAACTGCTTCGTCGGTGGAAGTAACTTTTGAAGCAACTCCAATGCTGGCGTTAATAGTACCCCAGGCACTAACTTCAGTGCTAACGACAAGACCTATCTGAGCTTTTGCCCCTACTTTCGCCTCAATCCAGGCATCAACACCTACACCGCCGGCTGCATAAAAACGCATGGTATTCGTTACCGATTTGTTGCTTTGCCAGGTGCTGTAGCTGGCATCACCGGGAGGGTCGTGTAGTACCAGCAACGGTATCTGTGGTGAAACGGTGGTAAAAGTAGCAGCATCCGGTTTAATACCGGTTACTAACACTTTACGGTTAAAACTAGCTGCAATACGGCCGTATTTATCGGTAAAATAAACAAACAGATCTTTCAGGTGGTCACCGGTAATATTGGGTATGCCGCCTTTAAGTTTTATCTGCCTGCCGGTATCGGACAGTGCAAACCGGATTTCTTCGGTCTGGTCTTCGTTCTGAACATTAGTGATAATTTTTAGCTGATTGGTATCCGAAACCGGGCACCCGAAGGAAGGCGCACCCTGGTACACAAATACCCTAAAGCTGTCCGTAGCTGCCTGTTTGATAAGGGAAAAAGGTGTTGGCGTTGTGCATACGATAGGTAGCCCGGTAATACCAATTTCAGGAGGCCGCTGGTATTCTATATTCAGCGTGGTATCTGCTTTTGTTACATCCCTCGTAAGTGAATCTTTAGAAACTTTGGTATTGATAAAGTTGATCAGTGTGGCTGCATCCACATAAGCCACATTGCCGGAAGGTACGGATGGCGTAAAGCTGATGATTTGTACTTTGTACTTGCGGGCTGGCAGGGTAATGGAATAAAATCCTGAATTGGTGTTGGTGGTTACCCGTTTCCGAAAGCAGGAGTTTCGTGGGTTCCCATTCGCATCATTAGGTAGCGCATCAGTAAATTCTAATACCGCCGTACCAATATAGGCGCCGCAACCGGCAGTTAGTTTCCCGCTGATGGTGTGGGTGGTTATATCTTTAAAATCAACATTCGGTATATTGGTAGTTGGGGTAATATTGGTAAATGCCGGGCTAAAGCTATGACCGGTGTAGCGGGGCTCAATTTTTACCTGCACCGGGTCACTTACGGTAACAGCATAACGGCCATACGCCGTATCAATAAATCCACTAACGGTATTGTAAACACCATCCTTATAAATGGTGATGCTGTCTATGGGGCAGTTTTGTGTTTCGGTGATTCCAGCAGCACTGTTGCAGGTTGTGCACTGCTGATAGATGCGGCCGGTAATGCTCAGTACGGTAGTGTCGGTAAAGGTTACATTTTGTAATTGTGGTATATTGGCTGACAATGTTTTATCGAGATATGGCTGGTTGAAACCATGATTTGCTTTTACCGGTGTAATTCTGAAAGTGGCACTTACGTTGCCCAAATTTGGGTCGCCATAATAAATAGGGCTGATGCTGTAATCGCCGGAAGCGTCTGTAACGGTGGTATAGGTGTAGCCTGCCGGGCTGCCGGAAATGCCCGCCTGCCGGGCTACATTTACAGTTATACCTTGTACGCCCGTACCATTATTGCTGATGACTTTACCGCTAATGGCGCCATTGGATTGAACCACTTTTATTTTAATAACATTGCTATAAAAAGGTGCATTGCAAAGTGAAGCCGAAGCCGCTCCCCGCCGGTAGTAGGTGGTCTGGTTAATAGAAGGAATGGCATAGGTTACCGAATTGGCGCCAGGAATCGTTACCCAGGTAGTACTATCGTCGCTTTGCTGCCAGGTAATGGAAGTACCAGAACCAGGGCTTTGTACATTAGTAATCAGGTCCGGCGACAACTCCTGGGGGTAAGGCACGGTATGCCCGTTACCAATGGAGCCGGTAAGTGAAAGCAGCGTTGCACTGGTCTGGTCTTCGTAGGCGCCCATATCAATAATGGGCGAAGTGCCTGAGCCGCCGTCAGGAATCAGGTCAACTGCTACTTTGCGGGGCAGGCCGCTCATATCGGTGGCAATGCCGGTAGCACCGTTGTTTCCTTTGTCAATAGCGTTGGCAGCCCGGCATACCGATAGACGATAGCCATCATCAGCCGTAAAAAATTTGCCATCATTTCCCAACGGATTACTTGTATTAGTGAAAGGCGACGTTATGGATGGAACATTGCCGGGGAAACTGGCATAGCTGCCTGCTTCGTTTAGGCTGCTGTAGCTAACGGCGCTGTTACCCCGTTGCTGGTCAACGTCATTAGCTGCATTAAGATTGCCATTTACTGCATATCCATTGCTGCTGAAAATGCAGTTGGTAATAGTTGCGGTGGGGTAGTCTCCGCTGCCTGTGCCGGAAGGACTGGTGGTATAAACACCACCACCGCCACTGGCAATGCCACAATAATTTCCTGCGAACGTGCAGTTGATAAGGTAAGGTTTCGAGCGGTCGTTGTACATACCGCCACCGTATCCGCCACTGGATCGGCAATCTAAGAACAGCACATTGGTAAAGCTGGGCCTGCGGGTATCCATGCTACCGGAATTTACGTTGTATACACCAGCGCCATTGCCAGGGGCTCTGTTATTATAAAACACTACATTATTATAAACAGGAGCCGACTCTTCGCTATACACAGCGCCGCCATTGCCGGTTCCGTTTACATAGTTGTCATTAAATACTACGTTGGTAAGCACCGGGGTGCAGTTTTTAAAGTAAGCCGCACCGCCTAAAGTAGCATGGTTACTGGCGAAAAACACGTTGGTAATGGCACTGTTACCTCCCTCTATATAAAGGGCCGCCCCGTAGATTCCATAATTATTTCTGAATTCGACGTTTGAAATGGTGGGGAAAGAGCTGCCATAATTACACATGCCAACTCCATAAGGATCGGTAGGACTGAAAAATCCGTCGTTAATGTTTACTCCATCCAGCAGCGCTGTGCCGTTTACGTTATTATTTAATATAATGGGGTAATAATTACTACCATTGAAGAACTGTTTTAAAAATACCCGGTTGGTAATCCAATTCTGCTGGCCCAATGCTGTTTCTGTTCCATTGAAACCTCCGTAAATTTTAACGCCGTTTTTCATATTGAATGAAGTATTGCCAAAAAGGGGTCCAAGGGGTATGTACGTCCCGGCTTTTATCCATACTTCATCACCGGAGGCTGAGGCATTAATGGCATCTTGCAACCTTGAATAGGCATTGCTCCAGGAAGAGCCATTTTGTGAACCGCCACTTAAGCCGGCGTCTACCCGGCGTACAGTGGCATTAGCGGTTAATATCAAAAAGCATATGCAGGTGGTTAGCAGCAAGCGGTATGTGGTTGGAAGTACAGTTCTTTTTCTGGTAAAACTTTGCATTTGTAATTGTTTAAAAAGTTTCATCGGGAATAATTTTCGTTTTGTTTCAGAATTTGTTTTCGTGCAAACACCGGATCAAGGATTTCTGGAAGCAACCGTTGCAGTGTATAATGGAGGGTTGCTGTTACGGCGGTAAAATAAAGGGAGCGGCAAAGGGGTTCCTATCCCTACTTTGGGGGAGAAGAAAAAACAGGTAACCGCCAACCGAAAAGTCAGGAAACAAAACAGTCAGCAGTCGTAAGTTGCTCTCTTCTGAAGTTATAGGAAAGGGCGTTGCAGGTACATAAAAGCCGATAGGACAGAAGTAGACAGTTAGAAATAAAGTAAGAAGCCTTGACCGGTAGACCAAATTGCAGAAGGCCTGTTGACTAAAGCACATGACAGATTACGGTCCGGTTTAAAACAGGCCATGGACAGTATTGGTCATTTAATTCCAAACCTGGGTTTATGCCTCTAAAGAACATTTCTACAATGTAGAGACAAAGTCAGAAACTTTGTAGAGCGGATGGAATACTGCCGGGTGCACTACAAATTTTCGCTTACTCTGGCTCTCCGCTGTTCAGAGAGCCAGGGCTTAAATCGGTCGGCACCGAAGGTCAGACCGTTGGTTGAGAGTACAGGTTCAGGCGGTCTGACCTTCGGTGCCGACCGGGTTGGAGATGCGAAAATTTGTAATGCACCCATACTGCCTTAATTGTCTGCTATTTAATTTAACCGGGTATAAACTATAGCTAAGCAGGCTCATGCTTTTATTAATTTCTTTAAAATAAAACTTCCTAATGCTGTTCAGGCTCCCAGCATTTTAAGCAACTGTTCTTTATAAGCAGGTGAAACTTCCACATCGGTACCATTGAGCAGGGTGATGAAACCGCCGCTACTTTTACTGTACGATTTTATATAGTGCATATTCACAATAGAAGAGCGGTGTACTCTTACGAATGGTTCATCGAGCAGTTCGTCGAAATGTTTCAGGAACTTACAAATCATTTTGCTGGTGCCATTGCTCAGATATACATCCGTAAAGTTTCCATTAGCCTGTAACTTAATGATGTCGGCTGTTTTAATCACATCAAACCCCTGCAGCGTTGGCAAAATAACCTGTTGCTGTTCCGGCTTTAGTTTTAGGTTTTGCAACAGAATCCGGGTATGATGAAAATTATCTGCCTTTAGGATGCTAAGCTGCACTTTATTCACAGCAGCTACAAGTTCTGTTATGTCAATCGGTTTAAGAATATAATAGGCAGCACTTTTATTCAATGCTTTCAACGAATATTCGGAATAGGCAGTAATAAAGATGGTTTGAAACTCCTGACCGGCACATGCATCCAGAATATCGAAGGCATTCCCAAACGGCATTTCAACATCGAGGAACAAAAGCTGCGGTTGCAGTAATTTGATCAGCGGTACTGCTTCTTTAATATGTTGCGCCTGCCCGATCACTTCTACGATGGGGCAATATTTTTTAAGGTAATTCTCCAGCACATTGCGGGCTATCAGCTCATCATCTATAATGATGCTTTTAATCTTCATGCTGCCTTTTATTTAGTAGGGGAACGGTTAGTTTTACAACAACGCCATTTGCCGGATAAGGCTTGTCTGCTACCTGGCAGGTAATACGTTGATGGTATAATTCATTCAGTATATTGATGCGTTCCAATGTGTTAGAAATGCCCCTACCTGAATGATTTTTTTGATGAGCCGTTTTGTTTTTTTTACTTTCTGCAATGCCGATGCCGTTGTCTTCTATGGTAATCTCCATCGTATTTTCTTTTTTGATAAAACTGAGTTGTAATAATCCAGTCTTATCTATATACCGTAAGCCGTGCCAGATGGCGTTTTCCAAATAAGGCTGAATGAGCATACCGGGTATATACAGCGTTTCAGAAATAAAAATGGAATCGTCAACATGTATCTGGTAATTAAATTTATCAGGAAACCGGCTTCTTTCCAGATCGAGATAGTTTTGCAATAACTCACTTTCTTTTGAGAACAATACAAAATCTTCTTTGGAATTTTCCAATACACCCCGCATCAGCATAGAAAATTTTGTAAGATAACGGTTCGCCTCCAGTTCGTTGTTGTTGGAAATAAACTGGTTAATGCTATTCAGACTATTGAAAATAAAATGAGGGTTCATTTCCCGCCGGAGCGATTGCAGGGCTATTTTCTTGTTTTTTATTTTTATCTTTTTGAGCGTGTATAAAATTATTATTATAAAAATGACCAGTATGAGTATTGATCCGGTAAGCCAATGGTTAAGCCTGTTTTTTTCCCGGATCAATTCATCTTTCAAAACTTTTTCTGTTTCCAGCTTTTTTATGGTCTCTTCCGTTTCCAATATGCTTTTGTTGTCTGCAATGGAGCTGTCTTTTGCAAGCATGTTTGGTAATCCTGCCAAAAATTGTTTATATAAATCATGACTCTTTTTTTCATTTCCTTTTCTTTGATAAATACTGTCCAGCTTTTCGATGCTCTTTATTGCTTCGAGGGTGTGGCCATATCGTACCGACAATATATATGCTTCCATCAACAAACGAATGGCCGTTGTATCATCCTGTTTTTGCAGATAGATATTGGCCAATGAATTTATTTCACTAACTGTTGTTCTGGAAGAGTTCTGTACAAAGGCTTCATTCAATCCTTGTTTTTTTGTTTCGATTGCTTTATCGAAGTTTTTATCTTTCAGGTACGCATCGGTAATAAGCTGGTTGAATCGTAATGCCTGTTCGGGTTTATTCCGGGAAAAACGGTATGCATTACTGTAATCCAAAATAGCAGCACTTATTCCTTTGTTCCGTAAATTTATTTCGGCCATTCTTGAATAGTTGGCTGCTATTTCATTACTGTCTTTATTTTGTAAACCCAGGTTAATATTGTCCTGTAAGCACTTTTGTTGCACTGTTATGGAATCAGGTTTCAAAAGCCTGCTGATATCATTTGTATTAAAGATATTGGAAACAAGGTCACCTGTTTTTGAATTATTTACCAGCGCTGTATTGTAGTTGCTGATCGCTTCTTTGTTCTTATGCAGGTCTTCCTGTACTTTGGCTAATGCCCGGCTGCTTTTAGCAATGCCTTCTGCATCTGCCAGCTTTTCATACATGGTTTTCGACTTTTGATAATTGTTTTCGCTTTTGGTCAGTTCTCCTTTTTGATAATAACTGTCGCCCAAATCGAAATATCCCTGTGCCAGGGTGTCGGTATTGTTTTTCTCAAAACCCTTTGCTATTTTTTTGGATGCTTTCCGAAGATTGAAACTCTCTGCTGTCTGGGCAAAGGAAACAGTAAAGCAACTGCTGTAAAAAAGCAGCAGTACAACCATTCTTTTAATTAATGCCGGATCAGCCATGTTGGGTTCTTTCTTACATGCAAAATAATAGTATCCTATTCGTCATACGCCTTTGTTCACCAAGTGAAAAGCAGGGTTTCACCAAGTGTGAAAGATAAAACATTTCTGTGCGTACGATTTTCATGTTTCTAAAACATACAATGATGAAAAAAATTACCGCCTTGTGTTTCGTTTGGATGCTTATATCTGCACTTCGCGTCAACGCCCAGTTGCAAAAAGATAACCTGTACACGCCTTTTACCGGAGTTACGCAAATTGCAAAGCCGGATTATGTAAGCGAGCACAAAAAAATTAAACTATACTACATCAAGGCAAAACCATCACTATACAATGCCTTTAAGAACATAGGCGCCTACACCACCCTTGAAAAAGCCATGCTTGCTGCTAAAATAAAAATCGAAGAGGTATCATCCGGAGGCTCGGTAAATAATCTGGTTTTTAAAAACGTATCAAAAGATACCATATTGATTGGTATGGGTGATATTGTTAAGGGAGGTAAGCAGGATCGGGTAATTGAAAAAGATACGCTGATATACGCCTATCAGAAACTTACGATACCAGTATATTGTGTGGAGCATGGCCGGTGGGGCGTGGCTTTCACCAGTAATCCCCTGGATGATAACCGGGGTTCATTAGGGGTGGCTTCCTTTGCAGTTTATCACAGCAACATCAACAATGCCGTACGAAAAAGCATTGTAAAAGAAAAAAACCAGGGAAGGGTTTGGGATAAAGTAGCTGAGATCAATAACCACAACGGTACTGCTACCAGTACAGGTACATACACGGCGGTTACACAATCTGCCACTTATAACAGTGAAGTAAAGGAATATAAAGATGCTTTTAAGAAAGCTATGGCTGCCGATACTACTATTACAGGCCTGTTAGCCGTAACCGGTAACCGGATCATTGGATGTGATATTTATGCATCGCCGCAATTGTTCCGGAGCAATGCTGCCAACCTCCTCAATTCGTATATTTCCGAAGCCGTGGGTACAGGAGCGGTAGTAACCATTACCGATGCCGAAGTAGCCAGGTACTTAGGGCTTGCTCAACAACTCAGGGTTGAATGGATATTAAGGGAAATATCCCAGAGCGATTTATTTTAAAATTTTCAATTAGGCCCAATAGTATGGTAATATTTATATATCAGGGACAAAAGTGCCCGCCTCGTCAGTCGGACGAGGTTTAGCACTAAAGCTATTGAAGCAATCCAGGATTGAGAGGTTTCTTTAAGTTTGGCTTTGATGTTGTCCAATCCATAAGCAATCTTTGCCTGCCCAAACTTCCCTTCAATTGGATTGCGTTCGCCTGGTCTTAGGTGGACTGCCACTGCCGTTGAAGACGGTCGCCCTAAGGGCTTTGCTATCAACTTTATCCCTTTGCCTTTCAGTACCTTTCGGTTATCCCGGGTGCAATAAATTTGATCGGCCAGCACCTCTGCCGGATAAAAACCAAACCGCTCTTTGTATTTTTCTATTGTATGTACTAAATATTTACTCTCATTAAATGCATCCCATGACAAATAATCAATAAAGGCAAAGCCTGCTACAAGTGCCATTTGAAGTTTGCTACCAAACTCCACTTTTGCACCCTCCTTGCCCCGCACGATGGGCCGCACATGCGGTTGATGGAGATTTACGATGCGATCCTCAATGCGGTTGCTGTTGCTACGGTGCATTTGATCCTGCTGCTGATAAACCGTGTACAAAACCATTAAATATTTTTGCTCTCTGGCCTTCAAAGGAAATTTATCATAGGCTGCCAACAACGTATCAATATGGTGCAGGTTCCTTTTTACATAGCGTAATTGGCTACCGACGGCTTTGTATATTTCTTTCCTTGTTTTGGCTTTCTTTTTGGCTGTATGTAAAAAGTTTTTGCGTGCAATTTGCCGGTAGGTTCTCACCTTTTTGCCATGAAGGAGCGGGTCGTGCAGTTGATCTATCAATTCCTCACTTTTTTCTCTTGCGGCATTGAGGAGTTTTAAATCAGTAGGATAGGTAATGTTTTGTGGGGCTACGGTGGCATCTGTTATAAGCTTGCCTTTGTTGAGCATTACGGGAGTCGATTCACTTTTTGTTTCCGCTATAAGGGTTTGTGGCGCTGGCGTTGAGCAATCTTGTGTTATATTATTTTCTGATGTGTTTGTATTGATCAAGTGCGGTGTTTCCTCTTTTCTTTCAGCAACATCATTGGGTGGGGGTGAATGTTGTTGGGGATCCTCGGGGCTTTCTTTTATACAGTGCAGGACAATGACATCATTTAGTTTGGAAAGTAGTTCCAGGGTTAGCCGCTTTCTGATTTCTACAAATAGGGTGTCGCTGAAAGGGGCTTCATTGGTGAAACTGCTGTAACCTAAAAAATACTGCATAAACATGTTTTCCTGAATATGCGCTATGGTGCCTCTGTCGGTTTGGTTTTCTAAATGTTTGATCATTATGGCACCCAGCACCACCCTGCCGCTGATGGGCGGGCGGCCCTCTGTGGATTTGAACAAATTATCATAAGCGCTTACCAGCTTATCCCAGGGAATGGCATGTGCCATTTTTACCCAGCGATTGTTCTTGTTTAATTTTTGTGCAAAAGGTGTTTCAAAACCACAAAGCGTTAGCTGGTTTGGGCTCACATACGTAGGGGTAGATGCACGCTTTCTGACGGCCTTTGTTGGTTTTACCTGCACTTGTTCAGTAGTCTTTTCCATACATCTCAAATATATTAAGACTTTTAGGTTGTTCAGCAAGCCCTACTTAGATGAATTGCTGGCAGATGAGGCAAAGCAGGATAATATCCTCAAAGACAATGGCCGCTGCCTGAAAGTAAATGGTAAAAAAATAAAAATTACTGCTTTTGACAACTAAACCAAAAGTTTGCAGGAGTGCTACCGGAGCGGTTTGAGAAAGTAGTAATTATAGGGTGTTGCATTAATAGATCACTGTTAGACGTAATATTTTTAGACTATTGAAATTAAAAAAGCCACTTTACTACGTGGCTTTTTTCGCTTTATTCCTGTGTTGTTGTACGTTTCTCAACAACCACTGTTTTTTTCCGAAAACTAAGCGCTATCAAAACAGCACCAAGTACTGCGGCGCCAATCCTTATTATATTGCCGGTATCTGTTCCCCAGTTATCAACCCATTGCAACAATCTGAATTCCATATTCATGGAATGAAGAATAAATGAGCCAATGCCCATAATCAATAGCAGAATGCCAAGACCTCTCATAATTAATTGTTTAAAGGTTATAAAATTTGACTATCCAATTTCAAATATAAGGGTTGGTAAAGATTTTTTGTTAATTGTTGCGATTAGTTATTAACAGAATACGCAATAGCTACATTTATACCCCCCTTTTTAATAATTGCCTTTTGTCAACTATATTACCGGTATGTTCCCTTAATAATTGCATGCCTGCTGTTCACTTCCAGCTTCTGGTAAACATTTTTAATGTGAGACTTTACTGTTTCCAGCGAAATGTCAAGGCGGATAGCTACTTCTTTATTGGTTAGCCTATTCCAATTTTGATTTAAAAACCGGATTGTTGTGTAGCAGCATAGATTGATGATGAACCGCCAGGATATGTACTTCATCATTTAAAAGTTGATAAATAATCCGGTAACGGCCTTCCAGAATTTGCCTGAAATGTATATCTTTTAACTCAGGAACAGGCCGGCCAATTTCAGGGAATTTTTCTAAAATTTTAGCCCGTTTAATTAACGTTGCTACCTGTGCTTTGGCAGCTTTGGCAGAGTCATTAGCAATATAAACAGCAATCTTCTTTAAATCGCCGGAGGCAGAACGTGACCATATTATTGTAGCCATTCTTCCAGTTCTTTTTCTACCTGAGCGGTTGTAATACCTTTTCCTTCTTGTATTTCCTGCTGTGCCTGCGCTATCTTTTGTAGCAGAATAATCTGATCAATCAGTTCATTTGCGGAAAATTCCTCGGGTAATTCCTCTATAGATTGAAGTACTTGTGTTTTGCTTAGCATACTTTATGTTTTATAGATTTAAAAGTAAGTCATTTGGACGTTTAGAAGACGGCCTTTAAGAATTTTTACAATTCTCAGCCAACCATTCTTTTTTGTTGCTTCATTATCAATCCAATATATAAATCGGCGTAGCTTCTGCATTATGCTACGGTATTCTGATTACCGGTATGTTCCCTTAATAATCGCATGGCGGCTGTTTACCTCCAGCTTCTGGTAAATATTTTTAATATGAGACTTTACTGTTTCCAGCGAAATGTCGAGGCGGATAGCTACTTCTTTATTGGTTAGCCCTTCTTCAATGGTCTGTACAATCTGGGCCTCCCGGCTGGTGAGTTTTTCGTGCAGGTCGTGGCTACTGCGGGGATTAAAGTATTCCACCACTTTGCGTGCAATGCCGGGGCTCATAGGGGCGCCTCCTTCATATAAGGTGGTAACGGCCTCTCTAATTTTTTGCAATGGCGTTTGCTTCAGCAAGTAACCGGTAGCACCGGCGCACAGGGCCTGGAAAATGTGGTTGCTGTCATTATATACCGTTAGCATCAGGATGCTGCATTTAGGGCACCGCTTTTTGATGCGGCCCACGCCTTGTATACCCGATTCACCCGGCAGGCCAATGTCAGATAGGATAATATCTAAATATATATCCTCATACCATTGTTCAAAAAAACTTTCTACGGAACCGGCAGCCAACTGGCAGCTAAAGCCGGGCTGGTCAGCAAAAAAATCAAATAGCATATTGCGTATCTGGGTATCGTCTTCTATAATGCCAAGGCGTATC
Source organism: Chitinophagaceae bacterium (assembly GCA_965246935.1). GTDB lineage: Bacteria > Bacteroidota > Bacteroidia > Chitinophagales > Chitinophagaceae > JAZKFT01. Next base: position 54,216 of record CBDFGC010000024.1, read on the forward strand.
ATGGTGTAAAAGTGATGAATTTATGATGTAGTTAAAATCCCTCATTTGGGGGAGGCGTTCACCCGTTATTTACTTTCAGGCAAACAATGAATTCACCTGCCGAAGCAATGGCTGAAAAGGTTGCCTTTACTTTTCCGGCACGAAGCTTCATACCCTGTAACCCGTGACCACCCTGTGCAAGTGTAGCCCCTAATTGCTGTGGGAGGGTATTTTTTACGATAAGAATAAATAACCGGTCGGTAATATTTACCTGCACTATTATTTTCTTATCCGTCCCGTATTTGATGGCATTATTAACGGCTTCTTTAAATATCAGGAAAATATTTTGCCGGGCTGTCTGAGTCAGCGGTTTTTTTTCGGTATTGCCGGTTACTTCAAACTGGCAGCGGCATTCCATTTCCTCCTGTAACCGGGCTATATAATCCTTCATCCGGCCGATCATATCAGCGGCGTTATCGTAATGCGAATCTATTGACCATACCATATCGCTCATAGAGGAAAGTGCCTCCTGACTGCTATCGGCAATTTTTTGCAGGGCCGAAGTTGGTACACCGGTAACCGCATCTTCCCTGGCCGATAACATACCAGCCTGAAAATAAATGCGGGTAAGGGCGCTTCCAACCTCATCGTGCAGGTCGCCGGCTATGCGGCTACGCAATTGTTGCTCCTTACGCAGGTTGCGTTCCCGGTATTTAATTCCAAGCCCTATTAGCCCAGAACTCAAAACTGCAAGTATAAGTTTGAACCAGATTGTCTGGTAAAATAACGGTTGCACATCCAGCGGTATCGTTAGCAAATTACCTGTCCATTGCCCATCAGGCAGTCGGGCAGCTATCTGTAACGTATAATTACCAGGTTCCATATTTACAAAGGTTATCTCCCGTCGCTGTCCCATCTGCTGCCAGGTGCCGTCGTTGCCAAACCGGTAAAACAAATCCAGTTCGGAAACCACATCATCCAACCCACCGAAGCTGAAGGAAAATGATTTTGTACCGGCTGGTATTGCCAGCAATGGATGCGGGGAATATCCTACTGTGTAATCGTAAAACGTGTGGCTGCCATTATTGATGCTAAAACTCAGAAACTTAATCAACGGACCGCTCTGTGCAGTGTACTGTTGCAGTTGCGATACACAAAAACGGATAATGCCATTTACGGTACCCATGTACACCGTATCACCATTTACAAACCAGGCCGAACGGTTAAACTCGTTTGCAGGCAGGTTATAGCTGGAAGAGTAATTACGAATGGCGCCTGACCGCGTATCAATAACACTAAGCCCATTGATGGTGCCTGCCAGCACAAAGGGCCCGCTGGCAGGCAGCGAAAAAACAATATTGCCTGCAAGCCCTTCATTGGTTGTTATCTTTTTGCGAAGGGCGCCCGACGTATCAAAAACAACGATGCCATTGCCATGCGAACCAGCCCATATCTGGCTACCTACCAGCCGCAGGCAGCTATACCATCCATTGGTGTAGCTGTTGTCGGTATTTGTAAATAGTTTGTACATAAGGCCGCTGGAAATATTGTATTTGAAAATACCTTCGGTAGTAGCAAAAAAACGGTTATTGTTCACCTTCAGTATATCATCTACATTCAACTGTTGCAGCAGGCTGTCTTCATTTGTTCGTATCGTTTTTACTATGGTGCCTTTTACCGGGTTAAACAGGTAACACCCGCCATACACCCCTGCCCATACCAGGGTATCGTTTTCTTGCCGCAGGCATAAAATGTTCTTATTAATGTTGGCATTTTTGGGTGGCAGATCGCTTTTGAAAACCGGAACTAATTGGTTGGTAGCAGGAATATACCATTGGGGAAAACCCAATTCGATACCCGCCAGTAATGTATCGTCCCGCCAGGGAATGAGGCATGAAATCAACTCATTTGAAAGTTGTTTTTTCTCACTGGTAGCTTCGTTGAGCCGCAGAAATTTTTCTTTGTACGATCCGATATATAACAACCCGTTTTCTGCTTTATAAATGGTTCGAATGCTATTGATATTTTGCAGATTGGATTGCGAAATCTGAAAGGGATTATCGAGATAGCTGATAACACCAATTCCTTTATGAGTAGGTGTGTATATCTGGCCGTTATTGTATAGCACTTTTCTGAATAAACTGCCTTTGAAGGGGTAGGTATATGCGGTATCCGAACTTTTAAAAAGGTTATTGTTGAAATCATACACCCCCAGTTTACCCTCCTGTAGGCTATGGCCTGCAAAGAAAAAAACAATCTTATCATTTCTTACCACCGCCAGAGAGTTAAGGTCTTTTCCAAAGGAAGATAAAGCTGCCAGATTGAGAACCGGCTTTGCAACCCCGGTACTGGTGTCAAACAGAAAAAGGCCGGTTTCGGCTACATTCACCAGGCATTGGCCCGACTGCCCAAAAGTTAGAAAATCAATATATGCCTGACGAAGCAGGAGTGGCTCATAATATACCGGTTGCTTTTGCAACTCATTGCGGGTCAACTTTACTATCTGGCCTTTGTCGGTGGTGAGCCATAATGCATTATTTGTGGTTGCTACGATAGCCCTGATTCCGGGTAGTGTTTTGGAGCTATCGTTTGCCGGCGGCTGAAGCCGGGCCACGCATTGTAAGCTGCCATTCTTGTACACAAACAGTTTTCCGTTTGCTGAACCTGCATAAATGCTTCCATCTTTTCCTTCGACCATTGCTGTTATAAGCCGGTCACGGGTGGTAGAAAATTGGTTCTGTTGCATGGGAATAACCTGCATATCCCAGGTTTTAAGATGAAACTGTACCAGGCCTTTGCGGGTGGCTACCCAAATATTGCTGTGGCTATCGGCCAGTAAAAAGAGGATATTGATATCGAGCAGCGCCGGCTTACTCTGCATGTCGAAAGTAATTACCTGATTGCCATCGTAGCGGTGCAGGCCGCTATTGGTTACAAACCAAAGTACACCGGCGGAATCCTTATCTACCATTGTTATTAGCTGGTTCTTGAAGTTTTCCGGCAAATCCATAATGCGGAAGTGATAATTGCCGGCCTGGCCGCTACAAGCTAAACTACCCAAAAGCAGCCCCAGGATGTATGCACCTTTTATCATGGTAAATCGTAACCTTTTGCTGATTGCGTTGGAGATGGACAAATTAATATTGAACCGGCTTTTAAAAATATGGTTCTTTTGAAAAGGTTGTGCCTTACAATTAATCTGGCGAAAAGCAGGCTGACGCAGAACAGTAAGCAATAGCATACGCATTAAATATATGTTTAATCGGGTGTAATGCAGCAATTTCCGTCTTTCGCCAAATGAACTGAATTCTTTTGTCTTACTAAGCGTCCTTATTGATTTGTTACCGTTTATAAACCAATGCTTCTTATCCTAAACTCTTTTTTGCAAAATTCTTCGTTTTCTTTGTTTTTGTTTCGAAAATCTTCTTATTTTTGTTTTTCAATTCATATTTCCTATTATTGAAGTTCAAACTGTTAACGGTTGTATCTTTTTATTTTCGTTAATTAATCAAATACAGCATGCTTGCGCACCAGCGACGAGAAAAAATATTGGAACTATTAAAGGAAGATGGTTCGGCGAAGGTGATTAACCTGGCCAAAATTTTCAAAGTAACAGAAGTAACCATCAGGCAGGATCTTGAGAAACTTGAAAAAGATGGGTTGGCATTTCGTGATCACGGCGGGGCATTTTTGAAAAATGTGGAAGATCAGGTGCGGTCTTTTTCTCTTTCCAATCAACAAAACATCGATAAGAAGGAACTCATCGCAAAGAAATGTTTAGAGGTCATAGAAACCGGAGACACTATTATTTTAGATTCGGGTTCAACAACCACCGAGATCGCCAAGAAATTAAAAGATAGTAAGATAAAGGGCCTGACGATTATTACGAATGCTTTAAACATTGCGTTACTATTAGGCGCAGAACCAGGAATTGAGGTGGTAATGACGGGTGGAGAGTTTAAACCGCCGACCTTATCCCTTACGGGTCAGAAAGCCGCCGATTTTTTTAAAGGAATCAATGTACAAAAACTTTTTTTAGCCACTGCAGGGTTATCATTGAAAGCAGGCCTGACCTATCCGAGCATTAGTGATATCGTGGTAAAGAAAGCAATGATTGATGCAGCAGATACAACTTACTTAGTGGCAGATTCTACGAAATTCGGGAAGAGTGCATTTGCAAGTCTGGGTGCCTTATCGCTTATTGATTACATCATTACGGACGCAGGAGTTGAGGATAAACATAAAGATGTATTCAGGCAAAATGAAATTGAATTGATTATAGCAGAATAAAAATATATGAACGAGAAACTTAGCCTGGGTGTTATTGTAGGTAACCGTGATTTTTTCCCTGACAAGCTGGTAGGAGAGTGCAGGTCAGATCTGTATGAAGCCTTTGATAAAGCAGGCATAAACCCTATTATGCTGGCAGAAGATCAAACAAAACTGGGTGGCGTTGAAACATTTCAGGAAGCGCAGAAATGTGCTGATCTTTTTAAAAGAAATGCCGACAAAATTATAGGTGTTCTTGTTGTGTTGCCCAACTTCGGCGACGAAAAAGGAATAGCTGAAACGCTTAAGTTAGCTAATCTGAATGTTCCTGTGCTGGTACAGGCATATCCTGATGACCTTGACAAAATGGATGTTGCAAGAAGAAGAGACGCCTGGTGCGGAAAGATATCTGTTTGCAATAATCTGTATCAATATGGTATAAAATATACCCTAACTAATAAACACGTTGTTCATCCCACCGATTCAACTTTTGAAAAAGACCTTCACGACTTTTTAGCGGTTTGCCGGGTAGTGAAAGGCCTGCGTAATGTTCGCATTGGTGCTGTTGGGGCAAGGCCCGGCGCTTTTCAAACGGTACGGTATAGCGAAAAGATTTTGCAAAGTTCCGGCATCTCCGTGGTAACGATTGATCTCTCACATATATTAGGAAGCGCTAATAAATTAACCAAAGATGATATAAGTGTTCAGGAACGTTTGCAAAAGATCAAAGATTATACGTCAACCGGCCGTACGCCCGATGATAAATTGATACAGATAGCCAAACTGGATGTGGTTTTGAATGATTTTATGCAGGAGCATGCGCTTGATGCCACCGCCATTCAGTGCTGGACCTCTTTGCAACAAAATTACGGATGTAATGTGTGCACCAGCATGAGCATGATGAGTGAAAACATGTTGCCGAGTGCCTGTGAAGTGGATGTTACCGGAACCCTTACCATGTATGCAATGGGGCTGGCATCCGGTACGCCAAGTGCCCTTGTTGACTGGAATAATAACTATGCAACCGATGAAGAAAAATGCGTGTTGTTCCATTGTGGCAACTGGGCAAAATCTTTTCTCCCAAATATCGAAATAAGCACGGCGCCTATTTTAGGAACAACCGTAGGTGAAGAAAATACCTATGGTGCATTGGCTGGCCGCACACCTGCATCGCCCCTTACTTATGGCAGAATTACAACCGATGATACAAAAGGAATGATCAAAGCCTATGTAGGTGAAGGCCACCTAACCGACGATGAACTCAACACGTTTGGTACAAGAGCTGTAGCAAAGATCAATGACCTGCAAGGCTTAATGAAATATGTGTGCAAAACAGGCTTTGAACATCATGTAGTGATGAATGCTTCCAAAACGGCACCCATATTAAAAGAAGCTTTTGAAAACTATATGGGTTGGGATGTTTACCACCATGGCGGATAGTTTATACCGGTTTTTTATTAATTTTTTCAAGTACTTTCTAATGTGCTTGTGTAGTTCGATCCGGACATAGGATTACCGAAATTTTAAATGAGTATAATAGCTGGATGTATGACAGATAAGGTTCTTGAGCGAAAGTCAATAGAATATCGGAAGAAGATTTTGAAATATATCTTCAACGCAAATGCAGGCCATACCGGCGGCAGCCTGTCCTGCATCGATATACTGAATGTGCTTTACAATCACGTATTAAATGTTAACCCTGAAAATTTTAAATCCACTGACCGTGACAGGTATATCCAAAGCAAAGGACATTCGGTGGAAGCATTATTTGTTGTGTTGGCAGGTAAAGGGTTTTTTCCTGAAAGTGACCTGGAAACCTTGTGTAAATACAAATCACACTACATAGGCCACCCAACCAGAAAGGTGCATGGTGTGGAGCAAAATACAGGTGCACTGGGCCACGGTTTGCCCATATGTGTAGGCACGGCAATAGCAGGTAAACTTGATAAGAAGAATTATAAAGTGTTTACACTCTTGGGTGATGGTGAACTACCTGAAGGCTCCAACTGGGAAGCTGCACTTTCTGCATCCCATTATAAGCTTGATAACCTCTGTGCTATTATTGATCATAACAAATTGCAGATAACCGGCCCTACAACAGAAGTTTGTAATACGAACCCGATTGATGCAAAGTTTGAAAGCTTTGGATGGGCTGTACGTGAAGTGGATGGCCACGATATACATGCACTGAAAGAAACATTTGATTCACTTCCCTTTGTTGAAGGCAAACCAAGCCTCATAATTGCACATACCGTAAAAGGGAAAGGTGTCAGCTATATGGAGCATTCATTCAAATGGCACCATGGCGTTCCTGATGAAAAACAATACGCAGCCGCTTTGAACGAATTGGACAATGCCATGGTGACAATACCAGACGATTTTTAACCATACGTTTCAACAATTTAAAAAGTAAAAGATTTTGGAAGCAATTGTAGAAACTATTAAAGCTGCAACAAAAGCAAACGTAGATGTCTTTTCCGCAACCCTTCAGGAGTTGGCAGAGAACGACAGGAATATTGTTGTTGTTACGAGTGATTCAAGAGGATCGGGGAAGTTGGGGCCATTCGGACAAAAATTCCCGGAGCAACATATTGAAGTAGGCATTGCTGAACAGAACCTGGTTGGAGTGGCTGCCGGGCTTGCTTCTGCAGGTAAGAAGGTTTTTGCCGTATCACCTGCCTGCTTTCTTACAGCCCGTTCTTTGGAGCAAATAAAAAACGATGTAGCTTATTCAGATAATCCTGTAAACGTTATCGGTATCAGTGCCGGTGTTAGTTATGGCGCCCTGGGTTCCACCCATCATAGCCTTCACGATTATGCGGTTATGCGTGCCATTAATAATATCACCGTTGTAGCACCTGCTGATAATTTTGAAACAGAACAGACCATACGAATGGCATCCCAGACAAACCGGCCTTTTTATATCAGGTTTGGAAAGAAGGCAATGCCTGCGTTGAATGAGGACAACCAGGCGTTTGAATTTGGTAAAGGCAGAATTATTAAAAAAGGAGCTGACGTAGCATTTATCGCAACCGGCGAAACCGTTTATCCGGCACTATTGGCTGCCGGAATGTTAGAACAAACAGCAAATAATATTAGTGTAATGGTAGTAAGTATGCACACCATAAAGCCTTTGGATTACGAACTGATCGCAAACATTGCTGCAACCGGAGCCGCTATCATTACTGTTGAAGAACATAGTGTATATGGCGGCCTTGGTGAAGCCTGTGCGTCTTTTCTTTTAGAAAATGGATACCACAATAAATTTAAGATAGTTGGCATTCCGGATGAATATACGGTAACGGGGTCGCAGGCGGAAATATTTAATCATTACGGAATTTCAAAGGATGGATTGGCAGCAACAGCATGGAGGTTATTGCAAAAGAAACGATAGAACAGACTGTTGTAAATTTGGGGAAACCTGCCTCCTGAATAGTTAGTTATTTTTCATACGATTTGTTTAAGCTATATGATTTATGAGTAAAGTACGACCTACAAATGTGTTATTGTTGCTGGCGTTATTTACGCTTGTTATCTTACAGGGATGCAAAAGCAAAACGAATACAGGCCCTAAAAAGATTGCCATAGTTGTATCTACCTTAAACAATCCATGGTTTGTAGTACTGGCGGAAAATGCAGCTGCAAAAGCTAAAGAATTAGGTTACGAAACAAAAATATTCGACTCTCAAAACAATACCGCTTTAGAAGCCGACCACTTTGAAAATGCATTGGCTTCCGGCTACAGTGCCATCTTATTTAATCCCACTGATGCCGACGGATCTGTTGCAAACGTATTAAAAGCAAAGGCTGCCGGCGTTCCTGTTTTTTGTATGGACCGGGAAGTCAATGCTGCGGATGCGGCTACTTCCCAAATTCTGTCAGATAGTTATTCAGGTTGTGTGGCGTTGGGTAAATACTTCGTTCAGGAGTTGAACAAGAAGGGTACTTATGTGGAATTGCTTGGCCTTGTAGGTGATAATAACACCTGGAACCGTTCGAAAGGTTTTCATGAAGTCGTTGACAACTACCCGGAACTAAAAATGGTCGCACAACAAAGTGCTGATTTCGACAGGAACAAAGCAATGGAAGTACTTGAATCTATTCTGCAGGCACATGGTGATATCAAGGCTGTTTTTTGCGGAAATGATGCGATGGCCAGCGGCGCCTACCAGGCACTTGTGGCGGCAGGCAAGGCAAAAGACGTAAAAGTATTTGGCTTTGACGGCGCAGAGGATGTTATAAAAGCGATCGCAGAAAAAAAGATTTCAGCAACGGGTATGCAATTTCCAAAAGTGATGGCTTACACAGCGGCAACATTTGCCGACCAGTATTTTAAAGGCAAGCGTGACTTTCCCAAAAAAATGCCGGTAGCTGTTGAAATGGTTACAAAGGAAAATATTGAAGATTACACTGCCTATGGCAAAAAAGAGTAATAATGAAAAAAGGATTGAAATATAGTGTTGCCATACTGGTATTGTTTGTGGTAGCCTACTACTCCGTTTACTTCAAGAAGCTGAACGAAGTAAAAGCATCGGCAACAAATTTTGATGCCAAATCTTTTGCAAGAAAATACATCACTGACAAGCTTGTGCCTGCTGTAAATAATGCTCTTGAATTGAATCAATTATTAGCGTTACTTACAACTAATAAAGAACAAACGTTCGCTAATTATTCTCATGCACTCGGTATTGGTAACATCCGGTATTTTTTAGTGAAAGGAGAAGGAGAAATAATAGCTGTTAATGAAAATGATGTATCCATATCTACTAAAACAGCTACAACACAAAAGGTTTTTACGATAGCTACCGAGTTCGTTTTTGGAAATGCGTTAAGGGATGCTTCCGGGCAAATTGATATTAATGCGTTTTCCAACACAATGGATTTCAATAATGTATCATCGGAGATAAATAAGACCGTAAGAATGGATATTTTGCCACCGTTTAAATCAAATGTAAAGAAGGGAGATATTGTTCAATTTGCCGGTGCTATTGAATTGAATAAAGAACATTTGAATATAGAAAATATAGAAGTGATCCCGGTGCAGTTGAAGATCATTAAATCACAGAGTCAATAGGTAATTGAGTCATTACTTCATTAACTTAGAGTGAATAGTTATGGCCAAACGCAGGCCATTCCAAGCTGAAACTTTTAATCCGTCATCAATTTGTTAATCGTTGAGAACATAACCAAAAAATTTCCAGGGGTAATTGCCCTCGATCATGTATGTCTTACAATCGAAGCCGGAGCCGTCACTGCATTAATTGGGGAGAACGGTGCAGGTAAGTCTACCCTGATGAAAATCCTTTCGGGTGTTTACCATGATTTTGAGGGAAACATTATGTTCAAAGGCGAAAAGGTAAGATTTGCCAACCCAAAAGAAGCACAGGAAAAAGGAATCGCCATCATTCACCAAGAACTGAATCTTATTCCATATCTAACCATTGCGGAAAACATTTTCCTTGGGCGGGAATTAATTAATAGCTGGGGAATGCTGGATAAAAAAGCCATGCGTTTGAAGACAAAACAATTGCTTCAAAAATTAAAGTTAGCCGTACAACCCGATACCCTTATTTCTGAATTAAAAGTGGGGCAGCAACAGGTAGTTGAGATAGCAAAAGCACTGTTGGTTCGTTCAGATGTAATTATTATGGATGAGCCTACATCCGCCATCAGTGAAAGCGAAGTAGAAGTCTTGTTTGGTATAATTGACAATCTGAAAAAAGAGGGGAAAGCCATTGTTTATATATCGCATAAACTTGATGAGCTATTTAGAATAGCTGACCGGTATATTGTTTTAAGAGATGGAAAAACAATAGAAATCGGAGACATGAAGGAAATGACGCATGATTCACTAATTCAAAAGATGGTGGGCAGGGAAATAAACATGATGCGTAAAAAGGAAGTAACCGTCAATAAAACAGCATTATTGAAGGTTGAAAACCTTTACCTGAAACATGCAGGAAAATCGAATGAGCACTTTCTTAAAAATATTAGTTTTAAAGTAGACAAGGGAGAGATCGTTGGTATTTTTGGTTTGATGGGTGCCGGGCGAACCGAGTTGCTTGAAACAATTTTCGGAATGCATTATAAGCGGTCTGCAGGAAAGATCGTTTTAGATGGAAGCCTGATAACATGCAGGGCGCCGGCAGAAGCTGTAAAGGCAGGACTTGCACTTGTGCCTGAAGACCGGAAGAAAGATGGATTGGTATTAGGTTTGGATGTTAAGACAAATATCAGCCTTACTACATTAGGTGAGTTGGAAGAATTAGGGATACTTAACAAAAAGAAAGAAACCAAACTGGCAAAACGATACATTGACGACTTACGAATCAAAACGTCATCAGATAAACAATTAGCAAGAAATTTAAGTGGCGGCAATCAACAAAAAATTGTATTGGCAAAATGGCTGGCTACTAACCCTAAAGTATTGATGCTGGACGAGCCAACAAGAGGCATCGATGTTAATGCAAAAAACGAGATATATAAACTGATATTACAATTAGCGGATGAAGGGTTAGGTATCATCGTTGTGTCTTCCGAACTTCCGGAGATACTTGCAATATCTGACAGGGTATTAGTAATGGCTGAAGGAAGCCTGACGGCAGCGTTTTCGATCGACGAAGCAACTGAAGATAATATTTTGAAAGCAGCAATACCTAAAACCATTTAAAGAAACGGTTGCCGGGCAATTTGCTGAAAAGTAAATGCGGCGCAACGATGATCAATTGAAATACAAATGTCTGTGTCAAAACAAATAGCAACAAAAGGCATTGGCCAACCTGACGGACGGCAGGCGATATCGATTAAAAAATACGGTCAACGATTAGCCAGGTTTCAATCGCTGATCGCATTATTCATATTATGCCTTGTCATCAGCCTGCTGTCCGATAAATTTTTAACCGTCACAAACGGGTGGAACGTACTGCGACAAATATCAGTAAACATTTGTATTGCAACCGGGATGACCCTGGTTGTATTAACTGCCGGTATCGATCTGTCAGTAGGCTCCGTGCTTGCATTTTGCGGCGCCATAACTGCCGGCTTACTAAAACATGGCATTGAGATACCATCATCGAATTTATTCATTGGTTTTACATTATTAGGCGGGGTACTCGCAGGAATATTGACAGGAGCGCTACTGGGGTTTTTTAATGGATGGACAATCACAAAATTTAAAGTACCGGCATTTGTGGCTACACTTGCCATGTTAACCATTGCAAGAGGACTCACCATGTTGTGGACCGGCGGCTTCCCCATATCAGCATTAGGGCAAAAGTTTGCTGTTATCGGAACAGGTTGGTTTCTCGGAATACCACTGCCTGTATGGATATCAGGCATCATCGTATTAGTCGCAGTTGTTATAACACAAAGAACAAAACTTGGCCGGTACATCTATGCTATAGGCGGAAATGAAAGCGCAGCAAAACTTTCAGGTATTAATATCAAAAAGGTAAAAATAAAAGTGTATGCTATGGCCGGAGCACTCGCTGCTATTGGCGGCATCATTGTTACGTCCCGGTTAGATTCTGCACAGCCTAATGCCGGCGTTTCTTATGAACTTGATGCAATAGCGGCAGTGGTTATTGGTGGTACTTCATTATCAGGGGGTAGAGGAACCGTGTTAGGTACCGTGCTTGGCGCCATCATCATTGGGGTATTAAACAATGGATTGGTACTGCTGAATGTGTCGCCGTTTTGGCAACAGGTTGTGAAGGGGTTGGTAATACTTATCGCTGTAATTATTGATAAAGCAAATGATAAAGGAGAGTAATATAAGTATAGAATATTTTACATACATAACTTACTACGGCGTTGTTACATGAAAAAAAAATGGTGGGGCAATAGCGATCTTATTAAAAAGATAAAAGTTTCACACGGGAAATAAACACCGTTGCACAGAGAAATGGCCGGTCTACAGCGCAGCAGGGCCATATTTGGCAGGTGTTTTCCAGCCCTTAAAATGCAAGTAGCAACAGGCAATCAAGAACAAGCAAAATGTAGAGATGGGTTGGATCTGCCGCGGCGGACCTGCCTTACAAATGGGGCCTAAGGTGCCGCCCTATACGAACTATAATATGAATGAACTACCGGGCGGCATGCGCCTTAGACCGGCCTTGATTTTTTAAAAAAAAAAGAAAAAGAAACACTAGTACGATGGTAGCAAACAAAACACTCCACGAATAGTGCTAAATAATTTATGAAACAACGCCAATTACTACTCACAATTTACCATTGAGTTTCCACCATCATGCAATATATAATTTCCATAGACCAGGGAACAAGCAGTACAAAAACAATCCTGTTTGATGCGGACGGCAAGGCAATTGCAAAAGGGACAGAAGTTTTGAAAAGCTATTTCCTGGAAGGTGGATTAGTAGAACAAGACCCGGAAGATATCTATAACAATGTACTGGCATCAGTTGCGAAATGCATCGATCAGTTTACATCAAATGGCGGTGACGTTACAGCTATTAAGGCCTGCGGTATTTCGAACCAACGGGAAACCTTTGTACTATGGAACAAAGAAGGAAAGGCGTTATATAATGCAGTTGTATGGCAGTGTAAACGATCCGTACAAATCTGCGGACGTTTAAAGAATGATGGCGTTGAAGAGTTGGTTAAAAGCAAAACAGGTCTAATACTCGATCCCTACTTTTCAGGCACAAAATTACTGTGGCTATATGAGAATGTAACTACAGTGCGTAACGCCATAGATGGCGGCGATGCTTATTTCGGAACGGTTGATACCTGGCTGCTATATAAGTTGACCAACGGCAAAAGTTATTGTACCGATTATACAAATGCATCCAGAACGTTATTCTTCAGTTTGCGGGAACTTACATGGGATAAGGAATTATTATCGACGTTTGGATTGTCTGCTGTCAACTTCGCACAACCGACACCATCTTCTTATGATTTCGGAGAAACTACCTTCAATGGCTTGTTGAAAAGGCCTGTTCGTATTACCGGAATGATCGGTGATTCACATGCTGCTGCTTTTGGAGAAGGATGTTTTTCTCCTGGCACAGCGAAAGCAACGTTAGGGACTGGTTCCTCTGTTTTAATGAACATTGGAAGCGAAGCGAAGTCTTCGGAAAATGGAATGATATCCACTGTTTGCTGGAGTGTGGATAACAGGGTTGACTATGCTTTGGAAGGTGTAATTGTAAGTTGTGGCTCAACCATAGAATGGCTAAAGAATGAATTGACGTTGATGAATGATAGCAAATCCACAGAAGCAATGGCTACATCCGTTCCTGATAATAATGGAGTATATCTTGTCCCTGCTTTTAGCGGATTAGGTGCTCCTCATTGGGATATGAATCGCAAAGCTTCTATTACCGGCTTAACTTTCGATTGTAATAAAAACCATGTAGTAAGAGCCGCACTTGAATCCATACCCTACCAGCTAAAAGATGTGATCGTAGCAATGGAACAGGATGCGGGTATTAAGCTGAAGGAGTTAATGGTTGACGGCGGTATCACATCCAACAAATTCGTATTACAATTCTTAGCAGACTTGTTGGAAAGAACGATTGTGAATATTGGGATGCCTGATGTTTCAGCATTAGGTGCTGCCTATATGGCTGGTTTAAAAGTGGGGATTTATAAGGATATAGAACACCTGAAAACATTAAATGCGTATAAATATTTTATTAATCCTTCTCTAAATAATGATAACGTTAAAAATTGGTATGAAGGCTGGCAGGCAGTTGTTAATAGTGTAGGAGCAAAGAAGTAGTTTTTGCTGAAGCAAAATAATATATGAACTTTTTGTTACGCCTAAAATTTAGTGCTAATCATCCTTTGCACCTTTGTCACCAACAAATACCTGTTTACTGTTTTTGAATAATACATTAAAAGTGGTAAGTGATCCGTAGCATCTCGTTATATACTGTTGAATATTTACTTTGTCTTCATCACTTAGCTTTTTATGGCTGTTAATATTTTGTTCCAACACCCGTAGCCTGTCCCAAAGCATCACAACTTTATGAAAAAAGTCTTCAATGGGTATTTCTTTTGGCTTTAAAGATTTGTCAGCCGGTTGGATGCTTACCGTTCCACCTATCCATTTATCACCAAGCGGAACATGCTCCGTGATACCGCCCCAAAGCTGCAATATTTTGAGCAACGATTTTTCTACGGCGGCCGTTGTCTCTACATCCGTAGTCACATTTTCCGGAATGATTTCTTCCAGTTTCGGATCGGTTTTATCAACTTCTTTTATTCCCTGGTGAATAAAAGAAATTAAATACGTGGCATATTTTACGCCTACGATTACGCCGGGCCCATGCTGTGTATGCTGCAGGCGGGTGCCGATGCCGAGTTTGGTAGTGTCAATGTCCATAGTGAATAGTCAATGGTGAATAATTGATAAGTGTCAACTGTCAGGCAAATATCTGCAAACACAATACTTTTTACATGAAAAGTCAATAACAAATAATGTATACATCCCAGAGTGTCGTTTTGTATTTAATTTCCGGCAGTAAAGCTATTATCGGTCGGTATTGAAGGTCAGACCGTAGTTTGGGATTTTGGTGCCGTCTGACCTTCAGTGCCGATAGGTTTAAGTTACGACGATTTGGGAAGCACTCATTTATTTTTAAAATCAACTTGCATCAATCATTCACGATTGACGCTTCACGAATGGCCCTCTCTACTACCTCCGCATAATACCGGTGCTCCAGCGCCAGCACTCGTTTGGCTAAGGTTTCCGACGTATCATCGGGCAGTACCGGGCAGCGGGCCTGAAACAAGTGTCGGCCATGGTCGTATAGTTCATCCACATGATGAATGGTCATGCCACTTTCAGCATCACCGGCAGCCAGCACGGCTTCATGCACAAAATGTCCATACATCCCTTTACCACCATATTTAGGTAGCAGGGCCGGGTGGATATTTACGATTTTCTGCGGCCAGGCTTTAATCAACACATCCGGTATCTTCCATAGAAAACCCGCTAATACAATAAAGTCAATCTTCGCCTCCTGTAATTCGGCTATATAACTTTTCGGGCTAAAGAACTGCGTACGATTAACCAGCAGTACCGGTATGCCGGCTTGTTCAGCCAAACTGATGACACCTGCGCCTGACTTATTGCATATTACCAATACAACTTGAATGTAGGTCTGCTTATCGGCAAAGTGCGCTATTATTTTTTGGGCATTACTGCCGCCACCGGAAGCAAACAGAGCAATGCGGGCAGGAGCATTCATTTAATTGCCTGGTTAAGTTGTAAAAATAGATTCAGCAGAATCCGGGTTATCGTTTGCATGATAGAATAGCAGGAACCCACTGCTGAGAGTTGTTTTTGAAGCTGCATAGAGGCACCCTTCTCCACCTCGTGGAGAAGGGGAGGGGATGAGGTGGATGTGGCCAGTGGTGAGGGAGAATTCATTTTGGTTGCTTAAACTGCTCGCTGCCGGCCATCTGCCGGAACAGTTTGCTGATAAAATGTTTGAAAAAAGGAAACTGGCCCAGCGGTATGCTTATTACCAGGACGGCCAGCGGCCACAACAGCGTTACCAAAATAATGTAAAGCACCACCCACAACCAGTTATTATCTACTGAAAAAAGAGCCAGCAGCTTACGGCCGGTGTACCCGCAAAGACTTCCACCCACGGCAAACGTGATGAAAATAAGTGTAAACTGTAACCAGCCCACACACCATTTTTGCCTGAGACGCTTGAACATGCCGCGAAGATGGCTGAAAAATGTCTTACGCAAAACAATCAGTGAACCCAACTTGTTTACGCAATTTTTTTTAATTTTAGCCCTTTTATTTAAGGGTACATAACCGTTAAAAAAAAATTATTTTTCATCCGTTATTGTCACTGTGCTGTCATATTTTTGCCCGCTACGACCCTACCATTTTAGCGTTACTGTTTGAAAATAATTCATCGCTGTTTTATGATTCAGCTCATTCGATCGTTTAGAAAGGCTTTACTGACAGGCATTATAAGTATTCTTATTTTTCAAACCGCTTCCGCCCAGGACGGTCAGGCATTATTCTCAGGTAACTGTGCGCAATGCCATGGTGTATTGCGGGCTGGTACCGGCCCTGCCCTGGCAGGATTGGAAACCCGTGGCCCCTGGGGTGATAAGCAACAGTTGTATGCCTGGGTACATAACCCTGCCGGCTACATGGCAAAAGACCCCTATACACAGGGATTAAAAGCTAAGCATGGCATAATGATGCAGGCTTTTCCTGCTTTGCCTACGAAAGACATTGATGCGATTGTTGATTATATTAATAAAACAGCAAATGACGCCTCTAAAAATCCTCCGAAGGGTCCCGTAGATGACCCTGCTGCAAAAGGAGAAGGCGCTGATAGTTCCCTAATGTTTGGCATTATTACCGTGCTGTTAGGTATTGTAGCATTGATTTTATTGCAGGTCAACAGCAACCTCAAAAAGCTGACGGATGAAAAAGAAGGCATTCACTCTCCCGAACCGGTTGCTTTCTGGAAAAATAAAGTGTATTTGTTGTTAGGTGCGTTGGTGTTTTTCGTATTGGGAGGATACTTTTTAGCACAGTCCGCCATCGGCCTGGGCCGCCAAAAAGATTATCAGCCTGAACAACCTATTTACTATTCACATAAAGTACACGCTGGTACCAACCAAATCAGTTGTTTGTATTGTCATGGCGGTGCACAAATCGGTAAACATGCCAATATTCCTTCGGTAAATGTTTGTATGAACTGCCACATGGCTATAAAAGAGTATAGCGGCGAAAAAATGTACCGGGAAGATGGTACCGAGGTAAATGGTACCGCCGAAATACAAAAATTATATAGGTATGCCGGTTTTAATCCTGCCGTTAGCAATAAATGGGACGGCTTAAAGGCAACGAAACCCATTGAATGGATCCGCATTCATAATTTACCGGATCATGTATATTTTAACCATGCCCAGCACGTAGTAGCCGGTAAACAGCAATGCCAAACCTGCCACGGGCCCATGCAAACCTATGGCGAAGTAAAACAGTTTGCCGACCTAAGCATGGGCTGGTGTATTAACTGCCATCGGGAAACGAAAGTCCAGTTCAATGATGATAAGGGTAATGGTAATAAGTTCTATAGCATTTATGAGAAGTTTCACCAGGATATTAAAGACAAGAAATACGACAGCGTAACCGTGGAAATGATTGGTGGAACAGAATGCCAGAAATGCCACTACTAATCAATGTGCTAATGTGCTGATGCAATAATGTGCTAATGAATACAAATGAGGTACAATCAGCAATAAGGCAACAGATACAAATCGATACAATACGCCCTGAAGCGAAGTCCCGTTCGTACGGGAGGGCAATCATATTCCAGCATAGGGCAACTCCCTACGAAATTAGTAAAGATAAATAGCAGTAAACAAACGTCGGGTCTCAGCAATCCATTCACGATTGATGATTCACGATTCACGAATAAAACTGACAACTTAAAATATACTCATGGGTCATAGTACGATTTGGCAAAATTTCGGCGAACTGAACAGGAGCAAAGCATTTGATGATGCGGTGAAAGACGAGTTCAAAGAAGAGCTGACCATTGACGAAAACGAAAGCTTGTTAGCAGCTACAACACCCCGCCGGGATTTTCTGAAATTCCTGGGTTTTAGTACGGCGGCGGCCACCCTTGCCGCCAGTTGCGAAACACCTGTACGGCATGCTATCCCTTATGTAAACAAGCCGGAAAGCATTACACCTGGGGTAGCCAACTGGTATGCTACCACTTACGTACAGGATGGAGACGTACTGAGTGTAATTGCCAAAGTAAGAGATGGCAGACCCATTAAAATAGAAGGAAACGAACAAAGCCCTGTTACTGCAGGTGCCACCAGTGCCCGGGCACAGGCTTCTGTACTGGATTTATACGATACAGCCCGGTTGCGCTACCCTATGGTAAAAGGCGGCAGAGACGGAGGCGGATGGAAAGAAATTTCAACATTTGAAGCGTTGGACCGGCAGATTGGAGCTGCTATGGCTGGTATCGGTGCAGCTCCGGTTGTACTACTAACCAGTTCAATTACCTCTCCTTCTACCCGCCAACTGATTGATGAATTTATAGCAAAAGCCCCTAACAACCGCCGGCATGTACAGTACGATGCTGTTTCCTACAGTGGCATGTTACTGGCCAACGAAGCATGCTACGGAAAAAAAGCCATTCCTTCTTATAATTTCGGCCAGGCCAAAGTAATGGTAAGCCTGGCAGCAGATTTTTTAGGAACCTGGCTTAGCCCTACAGAATTCTCAAAACAATATGCCGCCGGGCGCAAGATTGATGAAACAAACCCGGTAATGAGCAAGCATTACCAATTTGAAAGTATCCTGAGCATGACCGGCGCCAATGCTGATGAACGTTTTACCCACCGCCCTTCCGAAACCGGGATGGTAGCACTGGCTTTATTGAGTGCAGTAAGTGGACAAGCTGTAAATATTGCAGATGGCAAACTAAAGGCTGGTATTGTAAAAGCTGCCCGTGACCTTACTACTAATAAGGGGGCCGCATTAGTAGTAAGTGGTAGCAATGATGTAAACGTTCAAACGATTGTAAATGCCATTAACGAAGCGATAGGCGCCAACGGAAAAACAATCAACTGGTCCACGACTTATAATTACCGGCAGGGTATAGATGCCGATATGGTACGCCTGATAAATGATATGAATAATGGCGCTGTTGGCGCACTATTGATAGCTGGCCCTAACCCGGTGTACAACCACCCAATGGCTGACAAGTTTAAATCGGGTTTGGCTAAGGTAAAGCTGAGTATTTCCTTTAGCGAAAAGAAGGACGAAACTTCTGATTTATGCCAATACATTATCCCTAATCATCATTACCTGGAAAGCTGGGGCGATGCCGAACCAAAAACCGGTTACTATTCCCTGATACAGCCTACCATTTACCCACTGTTTAAAACCCGCTCCTGGCAGGAAAGCCTGTTGAAATGGGGCGGTGGTGCAACCGCTACGTCGGCAACAACGCCTAACCGGGATTCTACTTTATATGGTGCGCTTGATTCTTCAAAAATGCACCAGGCCCTGCCAATGGCTGCCGGAAATGAATACCTGGCTTATCTGCAAAAATTCTGGATTACTAAATTAGGCTCGGTTGAAAAATGGGACCTGGCCCTGCGGGATGGTGTAATTAATCCGGCCGGAATCACTGCCGCACCTATTGGTACACCTGCTAATACAACCCTTACCAATATTGTTACTGGTTCTGCCTCTTTTAATGCCGGTACTGTAGCAACTGCTACAGCGGCCATCAATGCGGTTAAGCCGGGCACATCGGATTATGAACTGTTCCTGTATGAAAAAGCTTCCATCGGTTGCGGCCAGCAAGCCAACAACCCCTGGTTGCAGGAGTTACCGGATCCTATTACGAAAGCTACCTGGGACAATTATGCTATTATATCTGCCACTACTGCTCAAAAACTACTGGGCATTAATATGACAGATAACGGTCAACTGGATGACTATGAATCACACCCCGAAAAATGGGTGGTTACCATTAAAGCAAATGGAAGAGAGATTTCGCTGCCAACCATCATTGTTCCCGGTGTACAGAACAATACGATCGGCATAGCCCTGGGGTACGGCCGTGGCATGAATGCACCACTCAAGGATGCGGACTCATCAACAAATACGGATTTAATAAAAAAAGCACAGGATAAAATAGGAAAAGCCGGGGCGGCCGTAGGGCAAAATGCTTTTCCATTGGTTGGTATTACCGGCAATACCTTTAGTTATATTGTTCCGGCAATTACTATAGAAAAACAGAATTATAAATACCAGGTTGCCCAAAATCAGATTTACCATTCCTATACCGACAGCCGGGGTAATGACCGCGTAGAAGTAGTGCGGGAAACGAGTCTGGCTACTTATAAGGAACATCCGCACTTTATCAAAAACTGGCGTAAGGAATTACAGGAAGAGTACGCTCCCAAAACAGAAAATTTCCGCGACGAAGGTTCCTTATACAATCCGAAGCTGAACGAAAGGCCCGGTATGCACTGGGGCATGAGTATTGACCTTAATAGTTGTACGGGTTGTGGCGCCTGCGTAGTGGCCTGCAATGTGGAAAACAATATTGCGGTAGTAGGTAAAACGGAAGTACTGCGGGGCCACGAAATGCATTGGCTGCGTATTGACCGGTATTTTGTTACCGCAAAAGGTAGTGGTCCGGATGACCTGGTGGACGTGGTTTTTCAACCAATGCTTTGTCAGCACTGCGATAATGCTCCCTGCGAAAACGTTTGTCCGGTATTGGCAACGACGCATAGCAGCGAAGGCCTGAACCAAATGGCTTATAACCGCTGTATCGGTACTAAATATTGTGCTAACAATTGCCCGTACAAAGTGCGCCGTTTTAACTGGGCTGATTACATGGGTGCGGATAGTTTTCCGGATAACCAGGAAGGGATCATCAGCGATGCATCGATGATGATGAACGACGATCTTACCCGTATGGTGCTAAACCCGGATGTAACGGTACGTTCCCGTGGGGTAATGGAAAAATGTTCGTTTTGTGTACAACGCCTGCAGGAAGGTAAGCTGAACGCAAAAAAAGCAAACCGACCGGTAATTGACGGCGAAATTAAAACCGCCTGCCAGCAGGCATGTGCCAACGGTTGCTTTGTTTTTGGCGATTATAATGATCATAACAGCGCCGTACGTAAAATACGGGAGCAAAGCCCCAACCGCCTGTTTTATACCTTGGAACAACTACACACCCTTCCGAATGTGAGCTACCTGGCCAAAATACGAAACACGGATGAACTGTTGAAGGTAGAAGAACACGGAACACCGGTGGAACATGAAAAAGGTGAAGAGCCATCGAAGGTGT
The DNA here is from genome assembly GCA_965246935.1 of Chitinophagaceae bacterium. GTDB lineage: Bacteria > Bacteroidota > Bacteroidia > Chitinophagales > Chitinophagaceae > JAZKFT01. Next base: position 75,305 of record CBDFGC010000024.1, read on the forward strand.
AACAGAAAATTTGCAAATTTGACAATGGGACAATATGCAAATGAAATACAATCGAAACGAGTGTTAGCAATGCAAATGATCGCAGATACAGATAGGGATTAGAATGTAAAAAGAGATGAAATTAAGACAAAGGCGAAGTCGGGAATAGGATTAAAGATCGCAGAATAAAACTTTAAACCTTGAACCTTAAACTTTAAACAGGCATTTTAAAATACAGACTGCACATGTCATTATTAAGATACGAATCGCAGGTAAGGCCACCATTGGTGGATGGAAACAAAGATTATCACCAGATAACTGAGGATATTTGCCGCCCAATTGAAACCACACCTTCGCTGTTGTGGAAAATAGGCTTTGGAATCGCCGTGTCGCTTTTACTATTTGGCGTGTATAGTGTTTATCGTGAAGTAACCTATGGCATCGGCCAGTGGAATATCAATAAAACCATTGGCTGGGGCTGGGACATTACCAACTTCGTATGGTGGGTAGGTATCGGTCACGCAGGTACGCTTATTTCTGCTATCCTGTTACTGTTCCGCCAGGGCTGGCGTACGGGCGTAAACCGTGCTGCAGAAGCCATGACCATTTTTGCTGTAATGTGCGCCGGCCAGTTCCCTATTTTCCACATGGGCCGTGTTTGGAATGCCTTTTTTGTACTTCCTTACCCTAATACCCGTGGTGCGTTATGGGTAAACTTCACATCACCACTACTTTGGGATGTGTTCGCTATCTCTACTTATTTCACCGTATCGCTTCTGTTCTGGTATGCCGGTTTACTGCCGGATTTGGCCACCGTACGGGACCGTGCCCGTATCAAATGGCGCAAACGTTTTTATGGAGTGGCTTCCTTCGGCTGGAATGGTAGTACCAAACATTGGCAGCGCCATGAAAGCCTGTCACTGGTATTAGCCGGATTGAGTACACCACTGGTACTTTCGGTACATACCATTGTATCGTTCGACTTCGCTACGTCTGTAATTCCCGGCTGGCATACTACCATCTTTCCGCCTTACTTCGTAGCCGGTGCGGTATTCTCCGGTTTTGCTATGGTACAATCACTGATGCTGATTACCCGAAAGGTGCTGGCACTGGAAGATTATGTAACGCTGGAGCATATTGAAGTAATGAATAAAGTAATTGTACTAACCGGTTCTATTGTAGGTATTGCTTACCTCACTGAACTATTTATGGCCTGGTACAGCCAAAACCAATATGAGGGATACACTTTCTGGTATAGCCGTGCCAACTTATTCAGCCCATATGGGTGGAGCTATTGGGGTATGATGGCCTGTAACGTTATTAGTCCGCAGTTTTTCTGGATTAAAAAACTGCGTAGAAATATTGTTTTTACCTTTTTCATGAGCGTTATTGTAAATATCGGAATGTGGTTTGAGCGGTTTGTGATTATCGTCACTTCTTTGTACCGGGATTACCTGCCCAGTAGCTGGAGCTATTATTATAGCCCATCCATTTGGGAAATTGGTTTCTACCTCGGTACATTCGGATTATTCTTTACCTGTTTCTTCCTGTTTGCCAAGTGGTTCCCGGTAATAGCCATTGCCGAAATCAAGGGTATTTTAAAGAAAAACGGAGAAAACTTTAAAGAAGGTCATGATAAGATTGAAAAAATGGGTGTTGAAGAGTTTGCACATGAGTACGCCCATTAGTCTGAATCACAGATTAGTGAGATTACGCTGATGGCACGGATTTAAGATAGCAAGGACTTAAACATCTGAATCACGGATTAGTGAGATTACGCTGATGGCACGGATTTAATACAACAGGGACTTAATCTGTGGAATCTATTCATCCGTTTAATCCGTGATTCAGATTACGCTGATGGAACGGATTTAAGGTGGCATGGTGCTTATCTGCGGAATCTATCCATCCGTTTAATCCGTGATTCAGAATAAGATTGAACAAGCGAACTATTGAAATTTGAACTATGGCAAAGAAAAAATTTGTGGTCGGTAGTTTTACGGATGAAGCGGTATTGTTTCCGGCCGTAACCAGGGTGCGGAAAAATGGAATGAAAATTCATGATGTCTACACGCCATACCCGGTACACGGTCTGGATAAGGCAATGGGTCTTCGGGAAACCAGCCTCCATACCGCCGGTTTTATTTATGGTATCACCGGAACCATACTGGCCCTGAGTTTCATGGGGTGGATATTTACAACAGACTGGCCTATGAATATTGGTGGTAAGCCAAACTTTCCCCTGCCAGCCTTTGTTCCGGTTACGTTTGAATTTACAGTCTTGTGTGCTGCTGTAGGTATGGTACTTACCTTTTGTTATTTATGCCAGATGTCGCCATTTATAAAAAAGCATCATTTTCATTTACGGGCTACGGATGATTTATTTGTAATGGTAATAGAATGTACCGGGCCCGATACAGAAAACGTTGCAACAGCCTTGTTAAAGGATGCGGGTGCCATCGAAGTAAATACGCAGGTAGCGGAAGCCGGATGGTGGCTGGGCCATTACGATCAGCATCAGAAGCTATACCAAGATGTACCAGTTGTTACCGGTTAACGGTCGGGGTTTGACCTTTGTTGGGGTTGACCTGTGTGTCAACTCAAAAACTAAAAAAAGGATTCATGAAGAAAGCAGTAATAGTAGGAATAGCAGCAATAATGGTAACAGCCATTGCCTGTACCGATGTAAAACGGGATCAAAACCGGGTGTACATGCCGGATATGGCCTATAGCCGGGCTTACGAAACCTACATGGAACGGGACAGCACTAAGTTTACAGGAGATCAGAATGACTGGGAAAGTAATGGGCAGGTAAAAATATTTTATAACAATCAGCCTGTGCCCGGTACAGTTGCCCGTAGCGAAACTTTTGTTTACCACATTCCAAAGGATAAGGGAGATGACAGCACGAATTACCTGGCATCCCGCCTTACACCAAACCCGTTACAACCATTAGATACCATACAGAAAATAGAAGCAGAAAGGCTGTTCCTGATTAATTGTGCCATTTGCCATGGACCGAAACTGGATGGTAATGGCCCGCTGTATAAAGATGGCGCAGGCCCATACCCGTCAAAACCAGCGGTATTAAACGGAACAGTTGCCAGGTATAAGGATATGCCGGATGGTCAAATGTACTATAGCATTACCTATGGTAAAAATCTGATGGGTAGTTACGCAGGCCAGGTTAGTCCGCAGCAGCGCTGGGCCATTATTCATTACATTAAAGATTTTCAGGCAAAAGGCCAGGCAGCTGCAACGGTGCCTGCCGGTGGAGCTAAGGCACAATCTGCAACATCTGCTACCGGTCTGGATACTGCAAAACCCAAAGGGGTAGCTAACCAGCCACAAAATACTGGTAGTCAGCAGTCAACAAATAATCCCGGGCAGAAACCAAATCAGCAATAAGCAATATGCAAATGTGCAAATTAGATAATGGCTCAATTGCTCAATTAATACAAATGAAATACAATATGCAACAGTAAAGCCCTGAAAGGGCGGCAATATACCAGCATAGGGCAACGCCCTATGAAACATAGACAAGCAAACAAGTAAACTAATTTAAAACAGAAATCAATAAGAAATGGCTTCAAATAGAGAACAGTTCGTAGTGCCTGCAGGAATGAAGCGGTGGGGATTGGGCCTTGCTGTTGTAGGTGCATTGGCTTTACTGGCTGGAATATTTGTTTTATTAACTAGTAAAGATGAACATGATCGCATAAGGTTTTGGGCAGTACTGCTGCAAAACAGCACCTATTTCCTGATGATTTGTAATGCATCCATGTTTTTTATTGCCGCTACTACACTTGCCTGGTCGGGTTGGACAATTGCTTTTCGCCGCATACCGGAGGCTATTTCTACGTTGGTTCCCATATTTGGTATAATGGCTTTAGTAGTATTGCTGGCAATTGTTTTCGGGAGCCATGAGGGATCAAAAATTTATTTGTGGCTTGATAAGGAAAAGGTAGCACATAGTACCGGGTTAACCGGCAAAAGCGGCTTTTTGAATCCGACATTTTTCACAATTTGGAGTGTGCTTACCGTTACCTCCTGGTGGTGGTTTGGTAAAAAAATGCGCCAGATCAGCGACCGTGCCGATGAAAAGGCAATGAGCCTGGAAGAGGCGAAAGCATACACCTGGACCACAACTGTTCGGGCTGCATTTTTTTTAATCGCTTTTGCATTAACAGTTACTTCAACCATTCCGTGGCTTTGGCTAATGAGTATTGATGCCCATTGGTACAGCACTATGTATAGCTGGTACACCTTTGCCAGCACCTTTGTATCAGGGGTGGCTCTGATTGCCATTTTTATCGTATTCATGAAGAACCAGGGATATATGGATTATGTAACCGATGAACATCTGCACGACGTCGGAAAGTTTATGTTTGCTTTTTCCATTTTCTGGACTTACCTGTGGTTCAGCCAGTATATGCTTATCTGGTACAGTAACCAACCGGAAGAAACCAAATATTTTCAGCCACGTTTGCTGGGTAATTTCAGGGGTATCTTCTTTTTGAACCTGATTTTAAACTTCGTAGCACCATTCATTATTTTAATGAAACGGGCTACCAAGCGCAACTATACCATTATTACTTTTGCAGCTATCTTAATTATCTTCGGACACTGGATTGATTTTTACCAAATGGTAATGCCCGGCACCGTTGGCGAAGACCATGCACACCTCGGCTGGTACGAATTCGGAATCGCAATCGGTTATGTAGGGCTGATAATAACGTTCACCGGAAGGGCGCTGGCAAGGCGGCCTTTGGTAATCAGGCATCATCCTTTCCTGAAAGAAAGTATTGTACATCACACGTAAAATCAATGTGCAAGTATGAAAATGTGAAAATTATTAAATGGAGAACCCTGGCGCTGATAAAGTGTTTTAATAAGTGTAGTGAAATAAGTAACGTTCAACTATCTCCTGACAACTGATTAACTGACGACTGACAACTAAAAATTATGAACATCTGGATATTAATGGCAATTGTGTTGATGGTATTCCTGGTAATTTTTCAGATTGCCAAGGCAAGCGAATATGTGGGAATACTAAAAGGTGAAAAAAAGAGCCGGGAGCAGAGTAACCGGATCAACGGTTTTTTGATGCTCGCATTTTTAATTGCCGGTCTTATTGGTGCTTATATCTGTCATAGCTTTTTTGCTTCTAAAACACTTTTCCCACAGGGGAGTGCATCGGTAGAAGGAGAGAAGATTGATCAGATGTTTATGATTACCTTGTATGTAACCGGGTTCGTTTTCCTGGTTACCCAAATTTGCCTGTTTTGGTTTTCTTTCCGCTATCAGGAAAAGGAAGGCCGTAAAGTTTTTTATCTGCCACATAATAACCGGCTGGAAATTATCTGGACGATAATTCCCGCTATTGCACTGACCGTATTGGTTGTGTTTGGCTTGCGCCACTGGTTCAAAATTACCGGTGAAGCGCCGGATAATGCAATGGTTGTAGAAGTTACCGGCAAGCAATTTAACTGGATATACCGCTACCCGGGAAACGATGGGGTTTTAGGTAAAAAGGATTATAAACTGATTAGCGAAGTAAACAATAATAACCTGGGACAGGATTGGAACGATTCCGCAAATAAGGACGACATTATGCCAAGCACCATGTATCTGGTAAAAGATAAACCGGTAAAATTAGTAATTGGGAGCCGGGATGTAATTCATGATGTAGGACTGCCGCATTTCAGATTAAAAATGGATGCTGTGCCAGGTATCCCAACCACGTTATGGTTTACGCCTAAGTACACTACCAAAGAGATGAAAGAGCGTACGAATAATGCCGATTTTGCTTATGAATTGGTTTGTGACCAGCTTTGTGGTGCCAGCCATTATGCGATGAAAGGAGCAATAGAAGTAGTAACCCAGCAAGAATTTGATGCGTGGGTGGCAGGGCAAAAATCAAATTTTTATACTGTTTTTCCGAAGTTAGATCCTAAAGCCCAGGCAGCAAAAGACACCACTTCGGCCCTTAAGCCAGAGATGACTACAGCTCCTAAAACTGCCAGCGGAAATACCCGTACAAATTAAAACAATTACAAGGCTACAGCCGTTTTATAAGAACAGAATAACGAAGCAAATGACAAACGAAGCAGTAATTTCTCAAACAGGCACTGCCGCCGCTGCGGGGGTGCACCATGATCATGGGCATCATCAATCGTTCGTATCGAAGTATATCTTCAGTATGGACCATAAAACGATTTCCAAGCAATTCCTGATTACGGGGATCACCTGGGCTATCATTGGTGGTCTTTTCTCTGTGTTATTTCGCCTGCAACTTGGCTATCCGGATGCGTCCTTTTCATGGTTACAGGATTTGTTTCCTAACTGGGCTGCTGAAGGAAAAATAAAGCCGGAATTTTATTATGCATTGGTAACGATGCACGGAACCGTATTGGTGTTTTTTGTGTTGACGGCCGGGTTGAGCGGAACGTTTGCAAACTTTCTGATTCCTTTACAGGTGGGAGCAAGGGATATGGCCTCTCCTATGCTAAATATGCTTAGCTATTGGTTCTTTTTTACAGCCAGTGTAATAATGGTTTCATCCCTGTTTATTCAGACAGGACCCTTTAGTGGTGGCTGGACGGGTTATCCGCCGTTAAGTGCCTTGGGTAGTGCTTCAGAGGGGTCAAAGACGGGAGCTGACATGTGGATAACGGCAATGGCACTTTTTGTAGTTTCTTCTTTATTAGGCGGGCTAAACTATATTGCTACTATCCTGAATATGCGTACCAAAGGCATGAGTATGACCCGTTTGCCACTGACGATTTGGGCGCTGTTTTTTACAGCTGTGTTAGGTGTACTAAGCTTCCCGGTGCTGTTAAGTGGTTTCATTCTTTTACTGTTCGACCGACACTTGGGTACCAGTTTTTACCTAAGCGATATTTTTATCAGCGGATCCGGTGCACCACTACCCAACGAAGGAGGGAGCCCTATTTTATTTCAACACTTATTCTGGTTCCTTGGCCATCCCGAAGTATATATTATCCTGTTACCAGCAATGGGCATGGCCTCTGAAATTATTTCCACTAATAGCCGCAAGCCGATATTCGGATATATGGCCATGTTAGGTTCCTTGTTTGCTATTACTATCCTGGCATTCCTGGTATGGGCGCATCACATGTTCGTAACAGGACTTAACCCGTTCCTGGGTTCCATTTTCGTATTGCTTACGTTATTAATTGCAGTACCTTCTGCTATTAAAGTGTTTAACTGGCTTACTACCCTTTGGCGTGGTAATATCCGGTTTACACCCGCTATGCTATTCGCTATCGGGTTTGTGAGCCTGTTTATCAGTGGTGGTCTTACCGGTATTTTCTTAGGAAACTCTACACTGGATACCAACCTGCACGATACCTATTTTGTGGTAGCTCACTTCCATATTGTAATGGGGGTTGCTTCCTTCTTTGGCATGTTTGCCGGGGTATACCACTGGTTTCCAAAAATGTTTGGGCGCTACCTGAATAATACATTAGCGTATATTCATTTCTGGGGAACAATCATCGGGGCTTATCTTATTTTCTGGCCAATGCATTACCAGGGTTTGGCAGGTATGGCCCGCCGTTTATATGATTACCGTACGTATGTAAGTTTTGGCCAGTTCGAAGGATTAAACAGGTTTTTAACCATCGTCTCAATTGTCGTATTTATACTACAGCTCACGTTTGTGTTTAACTTTTTCTATTCTATTTTTAAGGGCAGAAAAGTTCAGGAACAAAATCCGTGGAAAAGCAATACGCTGGAGTGGACTGCTCCTATCAACCCTGGTCATGGAAACTGGCCTGGTGATATACCGGAAGTACACCGCTGGGCTTACGATTATGGTAAAGATGGTGTTGACTTTATTCCGCAGACAGTGCCGGTTGGAGAGCATGAAACAAAGCATTAAACACTCTCATTCAGTTAATTCTGTAAGGGGCCAACCTCATACAGAAAATTATGAGTTATCGGAGATAAGATATAAGTTATTGTATTTAACTTTCACTGTTAAGTTATTATAGGTTCTTGGTTGAGCTTTAACAGAAACAGTCCCGGTAATTTACCGGGACTATTTTTTTGCCGGTACATTTGCAGGCCGTTTCAAGCAGGAATGAATTTACCACATACAAATCAAATGCAGCAGGCTCCCGGTTTAGGAAGCAACATGCCAAAAATTTCAAGGTTACAGGATTATAAAGCGTTGATGAAATTCACGCTGAGTATCACCGTTGTTTTTTCAAGTGTGATTAGCTACCTGCTGGCGCCTCGGGTCCGCTTTACAATAAAGGAAGTGTTGCTGCTTACGTTGGGCGGGTTAATGGTCACAGGTGCGGCCAATGCTATTAACCAGATTATGGAGAAGGATACAGATGCCCTGATGAAGCGGACTGCAAACCGGCCCTTGCCAGCGGGAAGAATCTCCCTGAATGAAGCTTGGGCATTTAGCACTATTTGTGCCGTTGGCGGACTGTTTATTATGTGGTATTTTTTTAATGCTGCAGCTTCCTTGGTTTCGGCAGTAAGCCTGTTTGCTTATGCTTTCATTTATACACCATTAAAAAAGGTTAGTGCTATATCGGTTTTAGTAGGTGCATTTCCGGGGGCTTTCCCCTGCCTTATTGGGTGGGTAGCGGGGGCCGATGCATTTACCGCTGGTGGCTGGATTATTTTTGCTATCCAGTTTTTCTGGCAGTTTCCGCATTTTTGGGCAATTGCCTGGGTAGCACATGCCGATTATACGAAAGCCGGGTTTAAATTGTTACCTAATCAAAATGAACCTACCCGCAATACTGCACTTCAGGCAATTGGCTACGCCGTTATCATGATACCCATCGGTTTTATGCCGTACTTTTTTCAAATCAGTGGCAGTATCAGCTTGGTTATCATTTTGGCAGCTAACCTAGGGATGATCTGGCAATGTTTCCGTCTTTATAAAGAAATGACGGTAAAGGCAGCAAGGCGGGTCATGTTCAGCAGTTATATTTACCTACCTATTGTGTTAATTGCCTTGTATGCTGATAAGTTCCGGCCATAGTCGAGAGTGAACTTTGAACGCCAGGAATTGTTTTATAGTAATAATTTTAATTAATGGAAAATGTAGCATTTACAGATGCCCCGGTTAGCGGGCAACGTAAAAGAATCCACCCACATAAGTTCACCCTTTGGGTTGCATTGGGAAGCATTGTAATGATGTTTGCCGGCATGACAAGTGCTTATATTGTAAAACGCAACCAGGTGAACTGGCAAGGCTTTGACCTGCCGCTGATTTTTTGGTACAGCACGGCAGTTATTGTTGCCAGCAGTGTATCAATGCACTTTGCGGTAAAAGCATTTAAGGCCAGACGTATGAGCCAATACAGGCAATTATTGCTCCTGACAGCGCTTTTAGGCGCCATTTTTATGACCCTTCAAATTGTTGGATTTTATAACTTATATGGGCGTGGCATTAAAATGATCGGCGAACGTAGTAATGTGTCAGGTTCGTTTTTATTTGCTATCACATCCCTACACATTGCCCACGTGCTGGGGGGCGTTATTGCTTTAGTGATTATGCTGTTGCTGGCATTTAGCAGCAAACGACGAAACTATAGTGTGATACCCGCTGAAAATATGGCCACATATTGGCACTTTGTTGATGGGCTTTGGATTTACCTGTTTGTGTTTTTAAATTGGATACAGTAGAGAGGTAAACAACAACTTTCAAACCCCGATAATCATGGGAATTTTAACTGTATTAAGTGAAGTTGGAACAGTTATTCAAACTATTATTAGTCTAAAAAAATTATCTGCTGAAAGATCAGAGCATAGAGCTATCCTTGAAAGGATAAAGAATAGACTTAAGATACTTGAAAAAACCGATTAATTGATAGAAGCGAGTTGTTTTCAATAATTAAAAAAACCTCAACTGATAAAATAATACACTCAAAGGAAATTATTCAGAGCTTATTTGGAATTGGTGAATATGATAATTTTGAAGTTGCAAATGCAATAGCTAATAAACAATTTAAAAAAGGGCGATTGGAACTAAAGGGTTTTAACTTTAAACCAGATGACTTTACTTTCTCCTCATTTGGTACAACAGGAAAAAAAAATATTTGTCGAATGGAAAAGGGGTCGCTGTCTTTCATTCAACCGGCATAGATAAAGGAAGACTCTTTTTGATAAGGTGGGGTATCGGGTGGTATTATAGAAAACACTTAAACAATTTATCGGTTTTAGGATTCCCAACATCTGATGAATATTCTACAAAAGCTGAGGGAAGAGTTGGTAAAAGACATAATTTTGAGGGCGGTTATATTGAATACTTAGAAGAGTTTAATAAACTTAAAATTTTCAGACAGGCTTTAAACCGTTTAGTATTAATTGGAGAGCATAAGTTCTGACAAAAGGTGGTGCTAACAGGCGGTTTGGCAATATGGAGGTGCGACAATTATATTCTCAACTTTTGTTGGCTAATCAGTTTCAGTTCAAGCCGAATAATAAAGCCTATCTGAAGAATAAACGATGAACTTTTATTTATAAACTTAGCAACTGTTACGGGCTGCCGATTTTCAAATATCGCCACATCACCAGCGGTAGCCGTTGGTAAAAGCATATTTTATGCAGTAACATAAAAAGTAACATTAAAAAAGCTGCCAGCTATCATAAGCTGGCAGCTTTTTTAGTACTACGTATTCATTTGGAGTTAATTTCTCAAATCATCTTCCATTTTACCTGCTTTATCTGCTACTGTTCCTGCTGCATCCGCTGCATCATGCTTTATCTCTTTGCCAAAATGCTCGGCTTTATCTCCTAATTTCTCGCCTGCATCTTCCGCTTTATCAGCTAACTTCTCACCAGTATGTTCAGCCTGATTGCCTACATGAGTAGCCACAGCCCCGCCTTTATCAACCAGATTGCCAGCTTCATCCTTTGCATCATCCGCCTTACCGGTAATAGAATCCCAGGCATCCCCGGCTTTCTCTTTTGTCTTGTCCCATAGGTCTTCGGCTTTGTCTTCTACTTTGTCCCATACATCTCCTGCTTTATCTTTCAGATCAGAAAATTTGTCTTTTACTTTTTCAAAAAAACTTTCTTCTTCCTGAGCCCCGGTTGTTGCGTTTTCTGTTGACATGTTAATTGATTTTGAAGGTGATAAAAATTTAAAAAGGGTGCAATATGTGGAAGTAAAAAGTATGCCAAAGGTTAATTGATAATGCAGTTTTATCGTTAAGAAAAAGATGTAACACGCTGAAAATAAAATACTTGTTTTCAAAGCCGGGTCTTACAATCGTATATTGTAAGCAGTGGAAGTTATATTGAAAACAAGTGTTTATAAACTCATACATAACCGATGAAAAGAAATCATAAATCACAATTCATAAATCAAAACTTTGCCCTTACCTTCGCCGCCCCAAAAGTTCTTTTAATCATTCGCCATTACAGGCGGATTGGTTTGGGAGTTCTCCGCCAAGGCGGAGGACGCTATCACCAAAAAAATATAACACATGGCTAAAGAAGTAACCGGCTTTGTAAAGCTGCAATGCAAGGGTGGCCAGGCCAACCCTGCACCTCCCATCGGCCCGGCACTGGGTTCAAAGGGATTGAACATTATGGAGTTCTGCAAACAATTCAATGCAAGAACCCAGGATAAAATAGGCAAAGTACTGCCTGTTTTAATTACCGTATTTTCCGACAAATCGTTTGAGTTTGCTATTAAAACGCCTCCGGCAGCTGTACAGCTAAAGGAAGCTGCTAAAGTAACCAGCGGCAGCAAGGAACCGAACCGCAATAAAGTGGGTAAAGTAAGCTGGGCACAGGTAGAGGCTATTGCCAAAGACAAGATGGCTGATCTGAACGCACTTACCATGGAAAGTGCTATGAAAATGATTGCCGGTACTGCCCGCAGCATGGGAATTACCATTGATGGTGCAGCTCCCTGGAATAATTAATTGATCATCAAACCGAAAAATACTTTTTACCAATGATTACAAAGAAAAGAAAAGTTGCCAACGCACGGATTGATGCTGCTAAACAGTACTCCCTAACGGAAGCATCCTCCTTAGTAAAAGAAATAAATACAACTAAATTCGATAGTTCTGTTGACCTGCACATCCGCCTGGGTGTGGATCCTAAAAAAGCCGACCAAGCTGTACGTGGAACAGTAAGCCTGCCGCATGGTACGGGCCGAACCAAAAAAGTACTGGTGCTTTGTACTCCTGATAAAGAAGAAGCAGCCAGAACCGCCGGAGCCGATTATGTGGGCCTTGACGAATTTATTGCAAAGATTGATGGCGGCTGGACAGATGTAGACGTAATAATTGCTACGCCGGCCGTAATGCCGAAAATAGGCCGCCTGGGTAAAATATTAGGTCCGCGTAACCTAATGCCAAACCCTAAAACGGGTACGGTAACTAACGATGTAGCCGCTGCTGTAAATGAAGTAAAGGGCGGTAAAATCGCATTCAAGGTAGATAAAGCCGGCATTGTGCATGCAAGTATTGGCCGGGTGTCTTTTACACCGGAAAAAATTGCACAAAACAGCCAGGAATTGATTTCAGCTATCGTTCGGCTAAAACCTTCTACTGCTAAAGGAATATACGTAAAGGGTGTAAGTATGGCCAGTACCATGAGTCCGGGCATTATTGTAGATACCAAATCTTTAACCGTCTAAACTTTTGAAAACCATCCGTTAGGGTGGGTGTTCAATACAAATTTGTTGGCAATGAACAAAGAACAAAAAAACGAAGCCATAGAAGCGCTGAAAGGCAAGTTTACGCAGTATAATAACTTCTATATCACCAATACCGAATCGCTTAGTGTAGCCCAGATAAATAAATTACGCAGTATTTGTTTCAACAAAAACGTTGAAATGAAAGTAGCTAAAAATACACTTATCAAAAAAGCACTTGAATCACTTAACAATGATCGTTTCTCCAATGTATATGAGTCTTTGAACGGTGTAACAGCGTTGATGTTCAGCGAAAATGCAAAGGAGCCGGCAATGATTCTTACCGACTTCCGGGCAAACACAAAAGGCGAAATTCCATCGCTGAAAGCAGCTTTTATTGATGGTGATGTATTTGCCGGCGATGACCAGCTGAAAGGCTTGCTGACGTTAAAAAGCAAGAATGATTTGCTGGGCGAAATCATTGGCCTGTTGCAGTCACCAGCTAAAAACGTAATCAGCGGCCTGAATGCAGGTGCAAAACTTGCCGGTTTAATCAAAGCCCTGGAAGACAGGGAACAAGTAGCATAATGTGAGAATTAGCAAATTTGAAAATGAAAATCAATTCAGAGATACATTACTAATTGCTAATCCGTTCACATTCTTACAGGAACAATTTACCCAAGTGTGATAAATTTCAAGTAGCAGGAACCATTTGCTAGTTTGCTAATTGTCATCCGCCGCGGCGGACTAATTTTTTCAGCTCCGTGCCTGAGAGCTGATATTCAACTTTTTTAAACGTTCCGCCGGAGCACAGGCAATGAAGGCGGTAAAATTTGAAATTATGGCAGATTTAAAATCATTTGCAGACCAACTGGTAAACCTTACCGTAAAAGAGGTAAACGAATTAGCTAAAATCTTAAAGGACGAGTATGGCATTGAGCCTGCTGCTGCGGCTGTTGCTGCTGGTCCTGCTGCTGGTGGTGGCGCTGCTGCTGCCCCTGCTGTTGAAGAAAAAACAGCTTTCAACGTAATTCTGAAATCTGCAGGTGCAGGTAAGCTGAACGTTGTGAAGATTGTAAAAGACCTGACAGGTCTGGGCCTGAAAGAAGCTAAGGAACTGGTTGACGGTGCACCTAAGGCTATCAAAGAAGGTATCGCAAAGGCTGAAGCAGAAGACATGGCCAACAAGTTGAAAGAAGCTGGCGCTGACGTTGAAATTGCGTAAATATTTATTGCAATATTAAAAATCCCGGTCTCTACACGATAGAGACCGGGATTTTTTATTTGGATGATAGCACCTATAATACCAAGTTCAAACAGGCAATGGATAAATAGCAATAAGCAAATTAACGTCAATCAGTCAATTATTTTTCGCAGCCTTTTTTACAGTAATCTAAGCCATCGTTGCATCACCCAAGGCATGGCCCATTTAAAAAGATAAGTTCGACGCTTTTTTGCTGTTACCTCCTGCGATCTAAGATGGCCAATAAACTTATTGGAAATCGGCGTATTCAACTATTTTCGACTGTAAATACGATCTACATGTCCGGTTTTAATATACAAAAAAAATTTAAAGCCTTTTTAGGGCTTTGTTTCGTGTTCACGCTGTTTTCCTGCGGGCACAAACTGGCAAAAAGCCCGGCGGCTACTGATATTTATTCCGGTAAATATGTAAGGAACATCATGAAACAGGTATATAGCTGGCAGGTAACCAACCCGGTAATAATTAATGAACAAAATGGGAACGACTGGGCAAGGGGTGCGTTTTATTCGGGTGTTATGCGGGCTTACGTAGCCACGAAAGAAGATGCTTATCTGGATGGCACCGTTACCTATGGTAACAACCAGCAATGGATGGCCGGCAAAAGATTCCGGCACGCAGATGATCTGGCAAAAGGCCAGTCTTTTTTAGACGTGTATGCCCAAAAGAAAGATGCGAAAATGTTATCGGGTATTAAAGGCCGGGTGGATTCATTAATCGCAACCCCTAAAGCCGGACGGGAAGACTGGTGGTGGTGTGATGCGTTATTTATGGAACCGCCGGTATTGGTACGATTGGCCCAGGCAACCGGCGATGAAAAATACAATGAGTACCTCAATAACATGTGGTGGGATGCCACTGCGTTTCTTTTTGATGACGAAGAGAATTTATACTTCCGGGATAAAAGTTTTTTTGCAAAAAAAGCACCCAATGGTAAAAAAGTATTTTGGAGCCGGGGTAACGGATGGGTGATGGGTGGATTGGTACAGGTGCTGGAACGGCTGCCAAAAAGCAATCCATACTATCCGCAATATGTAGCGTTATTTAAAAAAATGGCGGCTAAACTTGTAACGCTGCAACAACCGGACGGACTCTGGCGGGCTAGTTTGCTTGACCCCAACGAAGTACCCATTAAAGAAACCAGCGGTTCGGGCTTTTACACGTTTGCATTGGCCTGGGGTGTTAATAAGGGCCTGCTGAATAAGGGTACTTATCTACCCGCCGTACTAAATGGCTGGAAGGCATTAACCAGCGCCGTAATGCCCGATGGCAAGCTCACCTATGTACAGCAAATTGGCGCAAAACCCGAAAGCGTAAAAGAGAGCGATAACCAGGAATATGGCTCCGGTGCATTCCTGATGGCTGGTACCGAAATGCTGAAGCTGAAACAGTAAAAAATTAGTCAATTAATTGTGTTAGCTGTAGTGCGTAAAGATGGTAAAACTTGAGTGATACTAATGCGTAAGTAGGGTAGGAGCTAAGGCCATAATCGATAACAGAAATGGATAGTTGCAAAACGAATATGATGAATAAACCTTTGAAGAATCAATGTATTTCACTTGTACACAATTTTACAATCTTTTAAATCCCTATCCATTTCCTTCCTGTTTCGATTCATCGCATCCTGACTGCCCATGAATTTTAAGAATCAGTTTCTTTGTTCCGGTGATTACTTGCAAGGTACCGGTTTCTATATCTAATTTTCCCTTGTGTGCCGTGGTATTTGCAGTTAAAATAACCGTATAGCCGGCACCTTTATACGTACTGATATTGCTTTGCTGAATTGTTTTGGTATCGGTTAACTGTAATTTTACCTGCTTCCCACTTATCGTTATCAGGCCCAGATTCTGAAAATCAGTTAACAGAATGTATTTCTTCTTTGCCAGTGCAACCGTGTCATAGGTGTAAAGTGCACCACAATTACTAATATTGACAGGCACTTTCATAAAATAATTCAGTTGTATGGATGGCTGAGCCTTTACAGCCGTAGATAGTAAAAACAGGATACAGGTAAAAACGGACAATAATTTCATGTGTTATTTTTTACTAAAACTATTTTACAAAACAACATCATTCAGCTATACTTTATGACCGGAACATTTTAGTAGGAATCCGGCAGGTATTAGTAGATGAACGTTTCGGAAGAAAGCATTTCAGTTCTGTCACCATTATTTTTATTATTGCGAAAATAATTTATCGAAACAGTATATGGCTTACTAACTACTATGTACCACGAAACATAAACTGTTTGACTTATTCAAATACATTACCTCTAATTGCTGACTATCATTTGCCATTACGTTGTGCTTTGCTGTTTTCAAAACAACGGCGATACCAATGAGTTATTAATTGGAGAAACAGGTGTTGCCTGGCCATACGAACAGCTTGAGAAAACGAACAAAAAGATTATATAAAGAAATGGACTGAGCTAAACAGCAGGGAATTTTTTTAACGCTGCAAATGAGTGATCAGGCCTGTATCTGTTTACTTTTCAAATAGGTTATTTAATGGTGAAACCGGATGGCTCCCTGCCATTCGTTAACGAACAAGGCGATCGTATTTGCGATGAAAATGAATGGAGATAATGGGTATAAATAATTCGACAAAGAAGATGATCTCACTACTGCATCTTTACGTTATCAAGTGTCAGCGTTTTGTCGCTCCCGTAAATTTCTTTCACCCGTTGTTTAGTATTATCGGTCCATAACCAGCTCGACCATACCAGGAACCAGGCCCATTTTGGTTGCGCCGCCAACACCGCATCAGCAGGTAGCGTGCCCACTTCGGTTAAAGCAATGATCCGTCCACCGGCAAGCTTCACCAGTTCGTTGTAATCTTTTTGTTCGTAATCGGAATGATAAATGTCAGTACCCAGAATATCAACGTAACGGTGGCCAGGGTAAAAATCTTTATAGGCGTAGGCTTCATCACCCGGTATATCCCGTGGACCGTTGGCACCCCATACCCAAATCAAATTATTTAACCGGTGGTAATTCGTATAACGATCATACATTATCTGCCAGAGTTTAGCAATGCCATCCTTTCCACCTTTGTTTCCCCACCAAAACCAAATGCCGTTCATTTCGTGGTAGGGACGCCAAAGCACCGGTACGTGTGCATCCTGCAACTG
Organism: Chitinophagaceae bacterium; assembly: GCA_965246935.1. Taxonomy (GTDB): domain Bacteria; phylum Bacteroidota; class Bacteroidia; order Chitinophagales; family Chitinophagaceae; genus JAZKFT01. The sequence goes on from CBDFGC010000024.1 coordinate 92,321, forward strand.
CTTCAGGTAACCGGCAGTTACATCTGTTTGTTCCAGCCATCGCTTATATAAATTAGTACCAGGCGTAATGAGTTCTTTCCATTGCTCCGCAGTCAATTTTCCCTGTATGCTTTCTTTCCATCCAAAAGGCGGGTTATCCGTTGGCCTTCCCTGATGCCACATCAGGGTAATGAGGTAACCCTCCTTTGCTTTTTTGATAGCTTCCGCTACAATGGCAGGCCCGTTGTCCTTTGTGCCATTCCAAATGAAATCAGTACCCCACACGGCCGGGTATTTACCGGTAAAAGCATACGCACTGTCAGAAAACCGGTTCGGTTGCTCGTTGTAATTATGCTGTCCAGCCAATATGTATTTTCCGTTGATAGAATAGAGATAGTGCAACAAATTCTTTACTTCCGGCGTAGCGTTTTTGTTTACCGGTTCAAAGGGTTGTGCAACAGAATGCAGACAAAGAAAGATGCTGATTAAAATAGATATAGCTCTCATGTTAAGATTTTAATTACATTGTCAACTAAATTTTTTTAAATGTTCTTTTTGCCTTGATGCAAAAAGAACCAAAAAAATCAAGGCTAAGCTGAGGTGCATGCCGCCCGGTAGTTCATTCATGTTGATGTTCCTGTCGGGCGGCACCGCAGCTGCCATTTGTATGGCAGGAACATTTTCCAGCCCGTTGGGTTCTTTCTGAATTCAAATGTTTTCTTCCATCTTTGCATCCCGGCTCTGGGCTGGAAAACACCTGCCAAACATGGCCCTGCTTGCGCTGCAGCTTAGCCTTCCTCTGCTCAGCTTTGCTCCCGTTTATATCCTTCCTGCCCTTCATTTTCTACTTCCCTATTCTAAATTTAATTACTTGACAACGTAGTAACGTCGGCAGTTTTATACAATTGCGATACGCAATGTTTTATCTTAATATGCTATCAAGATATAATTGATGAAAGCTGATGTTCACTAAGGGGCTTAATCTTCGTATTTGTAATTATTTAGCCATTCTAAAAACTCAACAAAGTCAGTACCCATAAATTCAATTGAATCAGTATGAAAATTAGACATCAATCCGAAGGAATGAAAAGTTCCATTTACTTTATGGAAAGCATAACCAGTATCTGCTGCATCTTTTCCAAATAAAAAGTAATCGGGAATATCTTCCATTAAAATTTTGTAGTCTTCATTGACTTGCTGCAATTCATCTGCCGGAAAAAGATCCACCCAACTGTCTATACCAACTTCGCCTTCACCACCATTAAAATCTCTCATTATCTTTTTGTATGTCTCAGGTACGTTAAAGTCAAAACGTTCGAGAACCTTATCAAATTCCTTTTTTGGTATAGGCTCACTCTTTTCTACATCTGATAGTAAATAATAAATCTTATCCTTTAATTCTTTTTGCACTTTATGAATTTTTATTTAGGCTCGACAACAAATAGCAAAAAATAGCTTATTCACCACCGGGATTTTTTAAACGCCTGATACAATTAGATAAGGCTCTATAGTTATGATAAGTTGCCTTCCAGATATGTGCCTTCAATGCCGTTTTACGTTGCGGTTCCTTGTCCAGACCCTCTTCGTACCAGTCGCCGTTTACATGATCAATTAAATAAGTTTGCACATAATTCCAAAGTTGTTTAAACTTGTCGAAATAGTGCATCGGGTCGTTCGGAAATCGGTCGGCCATTAGGAGCAGCGTATTTAATCCTTCGGCTTGGGCCCACCAGTTTTTGCTATCCAGTAAAATAGAAATTCCGGGTTTGTTTTTAAAATAATAGCCTTCATCATAAAAGCCGCCGAGAGTGTTGTCCCATCCGTTTTGCAGGGCATGGTCTACCATTCTTTTACCAATTGTAATCGTGGCTTCATCATTCTTTATTCCCAACGCATGAGAAGCTTCCAGCATCAGGTAAGCGGTTTCCACATCATGCCCAAATGATACATGGTCGAGGCTTTTGTATTGCCGGATATAAGTTTCGGATGAATCACGGAAAGATACCGGTTTTAGGTCGGGTGTAAAATAAAGCGTCAGATAGCCTTTCGTCGTAACCATTTTATCCCGGATGAGATACAGCATTTCCTTCAGTCGTGCCCGCACCAATGGATCCGGCCATACACTGTATAGTTCCGTGAAGGCTTCCAGTAAATGAATAGATGAATTCTGATCCTTATAGCTTCCTTCCGCGTTGGACGCATTACTTATCATTGGCATACCATCTTCCCGTAGATGCTGGTAATAACCTTTGTAAATGGGATCATGACTGCCTTTTTCCAACCATGCAAATGCTTTCTTCACAAGGTTTAAAGCGCCTGTATCTTTTGTGGTTTTGTAGTATGCTGATAACGCATAAATGGCAAAGGCGTTTCCATACGCTTCCTTCGGTGAGCGGGGATTTATTTTCTCCTTCCCCTGACGATCCATCAGGTTGTAAAACCCACCGTATCTTTTGTCCCACATCACATCCCGTAAAAAACGAAAACCGTTTTGGGCACATTTGATATAGTAGATTTTTTCCGGATAGGTGAGTGCCGCCTTTGACGTTGTCCAGGTATGGCGGGCCTGCGTTACAATGAATTTATCCTGCGGGCCGGCCGGCTTAAAATCAAATGTATACGTACTGATAAAACCGCCATATAAACTGTCTACATTCTGCGGATAATATTTGTCCAGCAACTCTATAGTGACGGATTTGGCCATTTCCCCGGCGATCTGCAAACGTTCTTTTTTTTCGGCAGCAGTTATTATTTTTTGAGCTGTTGCTGTTATGCTAAAAAACAGCAGAGACAATAGGGGCAAAAGCTTTATCATGATGAATCTTTTTAGATTTTAACATCTGTCAGCAAATGAAATAACTAACAACCAAACAGGTAGCCACTACATGGCATAAGCCATTCTGTTACTATCCGGCTTTCTGCAAACAAGTTGTGCCTATAGCACAATATACCAACCAGGAAATAATGTTCTTTACTAATATTGTTGTAGATCAATACGGATAAACAATTCGAAAATTCATTTAGCCTGTTTAACCCATGCAAAAGATACTAAATAAGTTAATTTTTTTCTATTTCTGCTTTTTTACAGGTTATCATTAAGCTGTTAGTATTTCAATCGTTACCGGGGAAAAGCCAAAAGCAAATTGCTGTATTTTTTTTGTGCTGTAGGCACTACCTGTTTGTAGTAAAACATGATAAAATTTGATGGGTTTATGCCACGTAGTGGCTACCTGTCTGACTTTAATTTTAAGCCAATGCTCAACCTTATTAAATCATTAGCTTTATCATTCGCCTATTTTTTATTTAATACATGATTAGCAGCCAGCACTAAAAACAGGTAATCAGTAGTGCCGCCACCCAATACGTATTCGGTTTGCTGCCAAAGGAAAGGCCAGGTAAGCAGTTCCGGAAAATCGGGCCGGATGAGGGCGGTGCCGGAACCGATGCCACCAGGAATATAAGACCAGTCTGCCCGGTTAAAACCATAAGCAGTAGTGAGCGAATGGGCGCCTACACCGGAAGCAAAGGATGCTGTATTGGGGCCGGGATGGCAGCCCAGTATAAAATCCATGGCATGCAACATATCATCTACAGGTATAATTTGTGGGAAAGCTTTGTGCAGGAAATATTGGTGATAACCAAAATTCTGAATGCCCCAGCCGGCGCCCCAGATGTTCGGTTCGTAAGGCACACTATATGGCGTTTTTGTTCCCTGTGCCTGCACTTTAGCATAATGGGTTTTTGCTGCTGCGGTAATGCCTTCCTTGTAATGAACGTCTGTTATTGCTTGTAGTGAGCGGGCTGCCATCCAGCCGGTGCGGTCAAAACTTTTGACAATGTCTTCCGTATGTGCCAGTAAAAACTCGCTGTACTTTTTATCTTTTGTGGTGAGATACAATTCTACCGCCGGGGCAATGCGGGCAATGGGATTATTCTCCTTCGTTTTATCCCAAATGGCTTCTGCTACCTGCAGGCTTTGCACAGCAAGCGTATCATTATAGCCTTTCATGGCCCTGGAAGCGGCGGCCAGGCAGGCAGCCACGCTTAATTCGCGGCCCGGATTGTTTTCAGTAAAAACCCAACGGTCGTCCGGCGAACCGGGCAATCCTATTTCGGAAACTGTTTTGCCGGTTGAGACAAACGGTACATTATCCGTCAGATTAGCCGGATCGCCAAGCAGTACATATTGCCGCTTGGTAGGCTCGATAATGCCCCGGTATAGGTGTCCTAAAGAACGATAGCCACCCACAATGGATAACAACCCGTGTTCAATCTGTTGCAACACATCCGGCTTGCCGTCGGGTACCTGTATTTCCACCACGCTGCTCTTCTGGTCAATGGATGTATTATCATATTGCAGATTGAACTCTTCATATGCCATTGCAAGCCCCATCACCGTTTCTGCCTGCGACTCTACCCGCAGGTCAAAGTCGCCTGCATCGTGCCAGGCACCCTTATTTAAACCAGGCACCGGGTCGCCGCCTTTAAACGAGGTTAAAGTAGCAGGCCCCTGAATATATCCGTCAAAATGGTTGAAGTCAACCGGGGCCATGCGGGCATCGTCCATATGGCACCAGCCATGCCAAACCCGGTAGCGTTCGTTCACCCGCATATGGCACATCTGCACCGGCAGAAAATATTCAAGCGTTGGCTGCCACACGTTTCGGGTGTAAACGTCCTTGTTAATGGCAAAAGGTTCCGTCTGAAATCTTCCATATTTCACTACATACATGCCAGGCTTTTGCACGGCACTGAAATCAAATTGCAAATAATTGTATCGTAAAAATTTGCCCCACACTTTTGGGGCTGCTGTCAGCACCGTTTCATATCCACCAGTCTCTTTCAGCCGGAGCAGGGAAACCTGCATGAGCGCTTTATCAGCCGCATCCAGTTCAATCACTGCTGTTTTTTGTTGCGCCGGATGATAGCCCACCTGCGATACCTGCACCACCGGATCCGATTTCCACCCTTCAATGGCATGTGGTGTTATAAGCCATTCTATAGCGTTTTTGGTGGCTCCTTTTGCAACAAGGGATCGAACTACAAACCAACCGTTGTTGTGCTTACCGCGGCCATCCAATAACTGCAACTCATTGCCGGCCAGGTTCTCAATCACCATTGTCTGCCGTTCCGGTTCCGGGGCAATGGTCAGCCGTTTACCACTTCCCATGGGTTGTATCTGTAATTCGCCCCACGCATCCGTGTACATGGGGCCATTGGCTTGCCGTGGAAAGATGCCGGATTGATTATCCAGATACCAGCTCCGTCCAAACAGGATGCCGGGGAAAAGCTCAAAGTTAAAACCCACTCTTCCAATCCATTCATCCGGCAAAGGCTGATCCAGGTCAACAATAATTTTAAAGGCCTTACCAGCCGGTTGTACCCGAACGTTGTAACTGAATTTCAGATCCGGGTAAACAATGGGGTTGAATCCTTTGCGGTTGATTTCCTCGTTTGGATACTCCATGCGTACGCTTACTTCGCCGGTGGCTTTGTCAATGACCCGCTTACCCACTTTCGGCGTCGGCTGCCATTGGCCTGGTGTAGGCTCCAACCGCAGATCGCCGTTGGTAGCAACCCTTAAGCCGTTTTGTATCACGCCAACACCACCCTGGTGGCTTTCCGGGTAAAAATCATGTGCCAGCATTACGTTCACACTGCCATATTCCAGGTATTCCTGGTCGTTTAGTTTCATGCTGCTAACAGCCTTTGTTTGAGCTCCTGCCACCACGCAGATGAACAGGTAGAAAAAGGTGAACGAAAGGGAATGAGTTGCTTTTATTTTCATATAAATTAATTGCGCAATAGAATTGAATTTTCTTGTAGGAACATGCTTAACGGCGTGTTCTGAAATGGCGGAAAGGCGAATGTTCATAACGAAAATTATCTCCCTGCTTGAACTTGCCGTTAGGCACGTTTCTATATAAAGCCGTAATGAAAATAGGTGTTTCAACGAGTTTTATCTTTACAATAGAGGAGATAGCCAGCGCCTTCGAACAAGCCATTCTATTTTTCGGCCAGGCTTTTACTCATCAAGGTCATATAGCTGGTTGCATCTAATGTAAAACTTGCCTGCCCGTTTGCCACCGTTACAACTTTCGCTTCCTGCATGGAGCGTTTGGCGTCGGTAACAAATACGGATAATTGCTTAACTGTTTTGGGCAATCCTTTTATGGTTACTGATTTTGTAGCGCCATTGTTTACAAAATGCAGGGTGTACACACCTGAACTGTTATCACCAAGGGCAGCTACTGAAATATTTGTGTCGTCAATACTTACAGGCATTGCCTTTAAGCCTTTTGGCGTAGCTGACAACTGTTTTAAATTCCAAAAGCGTTGCGTGGGCCGCAACCTGCCTGTATCGCCAAAAATACCACCACCTGCCAGCGGCGAATAATCGGCTGTTAGCTGCCACTGCAGAATAGCGGCAGGCTGGCAAATATTGAGCAAACGGATATATAAATTGATTTCTTCCAATGCATAAATAGGTTCCAAAAAGATCATGGGATATCCCCAGGCCTGTGCATCGATACTGCCTTCTCCAACCAACAACGGCTTGTTTAGTTTCGTCGCTGCATCGGCCCATTTTTGCAGGGTTTCTCTTTCCCACCCACGCCAGGAATGAAAGGAAATAGCACCGATATAGGGGTATGTTGCCGGGTCGGCCATCGCCGGGTAAATAAATTCATACGTTGTTGCATCCGAATTATCGCCCAGCAGCAATTTTGTTTTCAGGCCCCGGCTTTCCAGGTAAGCACCTAAGCCCTTGATGAGGGTGGCGTGTTCCGTACCGGTTTGCCGGATGTTGATGCCCAGGTCAGATTCATTGAAAGAAAACATCGCTACTTCTACGTCATACTGTTCTTTCAGGAAAGCAATGTAGTCGGCAATAGAACGGTAAATTTCCTGAGCGCTGTCACTATTCAATGGATTGCCCCACACCCCATCCGGACCAGGCTGAAAACGAGGTCGCCCTACGATGGCCCATGCCGGCGCCGACCAGGCAGAGAGAATTACCGGGATATTCATTTTGCTCAGGCGTTCCGCCATTTCCATTGCAGCCTTTACCGCCGGGTGTAGTCTTCCGGCCCTGGCTGAATCCAGCGGATTGTCGCCCTTCTTTGGCTGCCAGAAACGCCAGGGCATTTCCACCCGGCTCCAGGCTACCCGCAGGTTGGCCAGGCTATAATTAATAACCTGCGGATCGGTCCGCGGATTCTGCAACCGGAAATTACCACCTAATCCATCAAAAAGTCTTCCGGCTGTAGCGGTATTGACAATTACCGTAACGGGCTTTTTATCAACCATACCCGATGCCTGGATGGAAAAGTTTTTTATAACAGATTCTCCGTTCTGCAGGTTACCTGTTTTGATAGGGATAAAAATTTCCAGGTTTTTATCCCAGGATGAAGGCTTGATGACAACAGTGGTTGGTTCTTCAAAACTGAGGATTAACTGCCGCTGAAGCGAACGAAAAGTGATTGACCGGGTTGGCCTCTCCGGCGCCTGAAGCACTTTTCCATCAGGTGTAAACAACTTCCATTGTTTCGTATCATCCAAACGCCCGGAACCTTTTGCATAATACTTGTACGGCAGTACCAGGCACAGATACACTCCTTTACCGGTTATATTGTCCCTCGGCGTTAACGTAACATTGAGCTTTGCTTTGCCGATCCCCTGATCTTCCACGGTTTCGGTGATATACAAACTATCAATATTTGTTGTCACTATTTGCCGGGTACCGTTGCGAACGTATTTAGGCCGCTGTTTTTCTTTACCGGTTGCCGTTATAGATCCCCCGTCTTTTACAACGGCGATGCTGCCCGGCACTTCCATCAACTGGCCATCTATTCTTATTCCACGCAGGTTGCCCCATGGTTCTATTTCTACCTGGGTATATGCAGTAGAAGATAATAACCAAAACAGCAGCGTACAAATGATTGTATGGAAGATTGGTTTTCTCATGGCTGTAAGAATAGAGATGAATAGTTACAAGGGAATGGGATTCACTCCGATGGCAAACTTTTATTAAGCTCGTTTCAAAATTGCCATTAAATTTTAGCAGCGAATACTATGATAGATTTATGAGCACTAATTGCTAAAAAAGTATCAGTTTCTGCATCGCCCATTGTTCTCCGCACTCGTTCGTGTATCACGAACCGGACAGATTGAAATGATGAGTAATAAATTTTAATACCAGTATCCAAATAAGTCAGGTTCAAATATTAGTAATATCAAATAAACGGACCCGAATTAGGATTTGGCACATTCCGGTTCGTGATACACGAACCGGTGCGGCGGGTTGAGATACGAACCATTGAGACCGGTGCGGCAGTGTTTGCTTAAAACGGTTATCGCACCGGCTTCAATACCCCGGTTTCATCTTCTGTATACATTTTTTTAAAGTCGAGATTATCCAAAACAATTACACCCTGCAGCGAAGAAAATCGGTTGGGATACTGTTTCCAAGACCAAACCAATTCACCAGCCGGATTGTACTCTAGTAGTTGCGTGCCACTGGCACCAAAACCAGGTCCGTGGCCCTGCCAGTTGGTAACTACATAATTACCATTTTCCATTACCTGAAAGCCCGCATAAAATACAGGTTTCACTTCCGCAGGACCCGTGATGGACGATATAAAAGTACCGTCAGCGGCAAAGAGCTGAAAGTTGGCGTCATATCCGCTGCTTACCATGGTTTGGCCGTTTGCCAGTCGCAGGGCCTGCCATGCATGCGGTTTATCCCGGCCGGTTAACCGTGCCTGCCAAAGAATGTTACCTGCTGTATTTCCTTCAATGATGGTATCATCAGCCGCTATTAAAAAAGTACCTGCAGGTGTTTCACGTACCAACCTTACATAGGTGAAATCGGGATAATTCATCATTCGTTGCGTACTTCCGTTTTGATCTATTTCCAACAGTACGATTCCCTTTTTATCCCGCCAGTTCAAACCCGTTAATAACGTGTTGCCGTTCCGCAATCTTCTGGCCGCTACCGTACCGCTAAAGTTGGTTAGTTCAAACAGCTTATTACCTGTCCGGATGTCCCGTTCCTCGTAGCCGGTTCCGGTACCAATCAGCACCCGGCCGTTGCCAACCAGTTGCATATCCCGGCCTGGCGGAACAGGTACATACCAGTTTTTTGTGGAGTCGGCCAGATCAATATAAGCGAGCTGGGAGCGCCCTTCATCCCGCAACAAAAGTTTTCGTGTATTGCGGTTGATTCGCTGTTCTTTGCTGCCGGTATTGGTTGTACCTTTTTTTGCCGTGCTGCAGTTAGAAACCCCGAAACTTAAAAGAGCAGCACTAACAACCAGGCATAAACAGAATTTCCATTTTTTCATAAGGCTTGTATTAATCATTTCAAGGAAAAAATAAAATTGAATATAAACGGATTTTTTATATGCGGACGTATTTTGGGCTCTGAGTCATTTACAGAGTGCAGAGGCTATCCGTATTGGGAAGAAAACCGTTTACTGCAGAGGCAATCAAATAGGTAATGACGTTATAAAAATTTGATTTTGATCCTGATTACTGCATTTCAATCTCTGTCTTTTCTGTATCCCGGCTTTTATGAACACATCTTTAAGAACAGATTAGGTTCTTCGGTAAACATAATGGATGCAGGATTTTAGGACTTTAAACCTAAGTGGCAAACGTTTTAATAAGACATGTATGAACCTTATTACCTTATTAAATCCTGCATCTGTTAATAAGGTTATGACGAGGAGTAAGTGTTAGTTTTTCTACTAAGATTTAACAGCCCCTTGTTGCGTACTGTCTAACATGAATTCCACTAACTATACCAAAGAACCACAGATCTGTACCATATACTCCATTTTTACGTTCCTGCTTATGATGAACCGTCGTATATGAAAAATTTTTCTTTCGCCTGTTGTTTTGCCTGTTGTTTTTCAACCCTTTTCGGGCAACAGTTTGTAAGGTTACAGAAAAATAAACTGGTTGATTCAACTGGTAAAACAATTCAATTGAATGCCGTAAATCCGGGCGGCTGGATGTTTTGGGAATGCTGGATCTGGGGCGGTGGTTTTACTAAAGAATCGGACATGAAAAACAGACTGCAACAACTACTCGGCGGAAGCGAATATCAAAAATTTCCGGAATCGTATTATCGTTCCTTTGTCACTGAAAAAGATATAGCACAAATCGCTCAAAGCGGATTTAATTGTATACGCCTACCTGTTAATTATCGTTTGTTTGACACAGCAAATAGAAAGTTGTACAGTGAATGGAAACGTGAGAAATGCAGTGGTGCATTAATCAGGTAAAATGTATTTTATTCAAACTGTGCGGTTATAAAGCAACCCTTATCAGTTACATATTGAAAACCGAAATATTAATCAACTCAGTATTCGCTTTTGCTGTACAAGCACCCCTAACTGCCCAATCCAAACTTACCTAATATTGCAGATGCGTTATTGGTTAGGTTTCATTTTTAGCTGCATCACAATATTTCTACAGGCACAGGATGCCGCAAAGCATACGATGGACTCCAGCAGGCGGGCCGATTCGGGCCGGCACCCCAACCGCTATTTCGACAGTAGTTTGTTTGCCGATGCCAACGTGCTTACCCAAAACGATTACCTGCAATCCATTGAGAAAATGCAGGAAAAGCTGAACGAAGTGCCGCTGTTGACGGCTTCGTTTGACAAAGCTGCGGGTATACAAAAAAACCTGGTTGCCGCAGATTCAGCCATCAGCGTTATAAAAGAGGGGTTATCATTTGACATCCGGGTATTAAGCCTGCGAAACATACAGATGTTTCAAACCCTGATCGACAACCTACAGCAAAGCAATAACAAATATGTGCTGGCACTGTCCGCCTACGATCAACGCCTGGACAGCCTGAAAAGAGAAATTCTCGGTGTACGGAAAGACACAATACTGCGGCACCTGTTCCGGGATACCGTGTTGCGTAAAAGCTTTGCGGAGCAATTGAAGCCTATTCGCCAAAAGTGGAAAGATACCGACTCCCTTGTCCGGCGGGCAACGCTATACATCAATAATCTGCGGGCGCAGGCATCTGAAAATGATATTACTTTAAAAGAACTCCAGTACCAGACAGATATACGGCTGCAGAAGCTGGGGCCAAGGGCTTTTACCAAAGAAGTGCCTTATCTGTGGGAACCTATAAAGCAAAGGCAAAGCGGTCGTGGAGGATTGGTTAACGATTATAAAAAATCGGCCGCCAACCTCAATGCCGCCGCTCATTTTTATTTTATCAATACCCGAAGCCAGCGTTTGTGGTTGCTGGCTGGTGGATTGGTTTTTTTCTGGTGGGTGTTTTATAATTTCCGGAGCCTGAAAAGAAAGAATAAGCTGGCAGCAACGGCCATATTCCGTTTCATTTTTGTGAACCCGGTGCCCATTGCCACCTCTTTCATTGTGATGCTTACGCTGGCGCCGCTGCTGGATTTGAATGCGCCTGCTGTTTATCTGGAATCAGTGCAGTTTGTTTTAATGCTGATTCTGACTGTTGTGTTCCGGAAGCGGTGGCCAAAGGATTTATTTTATGGCTGGTGCATTATCCTTGCATTATTCCTGGTAGTGCCGGCCGGCACTTTACTAAATATTCCATTTGTGGCGCAGCGCTGGCTGATGCTGGTAGATGATGCCGCCGCCTGCTTGTTTGGCATTTATTTTTTCCGGCATATTTACAAGGCCGACCTGCGTATCCGTCCGAACCTGTTGATCGCAGCAGGATTTTATACTGTTTTTAATGCGGCAGCCGTGCTGGCAAACCTGTTTGGAAGATTAACACTTACCAAAATTTTAGGCGGCACTGCCGTGTATGGTTTTGCACAAATGATTAGTCTTACCGTTTTTGTACGCATCATTACAGAAGCATTTATCCTGCAAATATTTGCCACCCGCATTCGTAGAAATTATACCGGTGGGTTCGATTTCGTGCCCATCCAAAAAAATCTGAACAGAGTAGCTACCATGCTTTCTGTGTTGCTGTGGCTCATCGTATTCACCACCAATGTAAACCTGTACGATACCATTATGGATATGCTGCAAACCGTTTTTACTGAATCCCGGAGAATCGGAAGTTTCTCTTTTACGCTTTGGGGTATTGTATTATTTATGGGCATCATCTGGGTGGCTAATTCGCTACAGAAATACATTGCTTACTTTTTTGGTGATACTGGTGAGGATACTGGTATGGACATTCAAAAATCACGGTCACGCCTGCTGATTACCCGGCTTGTGCTGCTGATCGGTGGTTTTCTGCTGGCCGTGGTGGCTTCGGGTTTGCCGGTGGATAAGATTACGGTGATATTAGGTGCCTTGAGTGTGGGTATCGGCCTGGGCCTGCAAAGTATTGTCAACAATTTTGTGTCGGGAGTGATCCTGATTTTCGACCGTCCGCTACGCATTGGCGATGTAGTGGAACTTGGCGATAAAAAAGGAAGGGTAAAAGAAATCGGCATCCGGACCTGTACGTTAATAACGCCGGATGGAGCTGAAGTAATTATTCCCAACGGTGATATTCTTTCGCACAGCATTGTGAACTGGACACTGACCAATAGCCAGATGCGGGTGATGATTAATTTTTCGGTAGAGAATTTACCGGATCAAATCGAAGTAAAAAAGGATATTATCGTTCATGATTAAATCCAGTGATAACGTCGTAAAAAGCCGGGAGCCAGACATGCTGGTGAATACGATGACATCGAAAAGTATACAGCTATCGTTTCTGTTCTGGTGTGTGGACGTAACCAAAGTAGACGATGCGAAAAGTGACATTTCCAAATCGATATTTGATTACCTGAGAAGTAAGGACATTATTATTGTGTAACAGGCGTGAACTCCTTTTGCAACATCGTATACGGTCAACTAATCTTTTTTATATGTTCTTTTTGCCTTGATGCAAAAAGAACCAACGAAAATCAAGGCTGAGCTGAGGCGCATCCCGACATCGTCAGATTGATTTAATTTATAGTTCGTATTGATGTCGGGACCGCAGTTGCCATTTGTAAGGCAGGTCCGCCACGGCGGGTCCAACCCGTTTGGTGATGCTTATTTTCTTGTGTCTTTTTCATTCGTTGCTGCTATGCCATGGGCTGGAAAACACCTGCCAAACATGGCCCTGCCTCTTCCGCCGCGGCGGACCAGCCTTCCTCTGCTCATCTTTGTTCCCGTTTATCACCTTCCTGCCCTTCATTTCTAATCTCTCTGATCTACATTTAATTACCTGCCCTTGTATTAATTGTGATCGTACAAACAAATAAAGTAAAACGAAAACCGGCACGGTGCCATACAAGTCTGAAAAGATTTATGCGTCACCTATTGTATCCGGATTTCCACCGGATACTTGTTGAAACCTTCCAGGCATGAAGTAGTACCAAATCGTGCTTTTTGGTAAGATAGTTTTACCGGAAATAAATGAAACAAGTATAATTCCCAGGCAGTTCCGCAGCCGGGAATGAAAGCAGAGAGGGAATCCATAATATAAAATTTTTAAACATTCATACACGCTGATATGAAAAAGATAATCTGTTCCGGTGTAATCTTTACTCTTCTGTTTTTTACCACAGTCTATTACCCTGTTATTGCACAGGAAGTGATACCGGCCACATGGGCCACACAAGCCACTCAATACGGCGCCACTACCGGCCAGCGATATACCTTTTATTTTCAGCCGGGTGGTACCCCTACCGGCACGGTGTGGGGTAGCGGTATTTACACAACGGATTGTTCCATTGCCAGTGCTGCAGTACATGCCGGGCTTATTACACCGCAGGATGGCGGTACCGTAACCATTGAAATACTGCCGGGGCAAAATGCTTACGAAGGTTCAACAGCCAATGGTGTTACCAGTTATCATTGGGGAAGCTTTGGTGCCAGCTTTCGGTTTGTTAATCATCACCGGAATAGTGAACCGATTGCCGCCACGGTGATACAAGGCAACTGGGTTACATCTGCCAGCCAGTACATAAGCAATATCGGACAGCAGTATTCATTTTATTTTCCGGCGGGAATTGTTACGACCGGCCAGGTATGGGGTAGTGGTATTTACACAACGGATTGTTCCATTGCCAGTGCCGCTGTTCATGCAGGTGTACTCAACAGGCAACGTGGCGGCATCGTTACAATTGAGATATTACCGGGGCAAAATGCCTATAAAGGTTCTTTGCGTAATGGTGTAACCAGCCGTGATTGGCCGGGTTATATCGCAAGTTTTAGATTTATAACCAAAAGAATACACCGGCATTAATGCCACGTCATTTATACGCATCTATTTTTACTTGTATACATCAATATATGGTGCTACAGTAATGTAATTCCCGAAAAACAGGCGAGCAGGTAATTGCTTTTGCTTGCGTAGGCGAACAGGGAGTGAAGCGGGCATATCAAGCGATACGTAAAACACTGTAGCAAGCAGTTCCCTTACGTGTTGACGAGGTAATATTTTTGTACCGGCGGCTTGGAAACAATCTCTTTAATTCTGCCAATAACCGCAGGGTATTCGGTACCCTCTTCAAATGCTTTGATATCCGATTCAGCCTCCCATAAGGAAAAGGAAATAAATTCCTCGCTGCCTTCAGCAGGCTCTAATAATAAAACCTGCCTGTTCCCTTTTTGCTTTCGGATTACGGGTGCTACTTCGGTCATGTAAATTTCTTTTGCTTTGTCCGTTTTCTCAGGCGGGAAACTTAAGTAGGTAAATCTTAAAAACATGGGAACTTATTTTATAGTTGTAAAGATGCGGAGAAATAAAACCAAATTCAAATAGGCAATTAATCCCTATTAGAGACACTGAGCAAAGCAGTGTAAGTCAGCCAGAGATTTTTCGCCGCCTTTTTAATCTTATATAACTAACAGGACCATGCTTTACCGGATGTCAGGTTGTACAAGATTAATTGATGAACAGAATGATACCTTATTTCCAGATTGAAATATAACCTAAAATCTTATTTATCCAGTCATCCTGATCCACAGCAGTTAGAGGTGAATACCAAATGTGCGTTGTATCCATCCGGTGTAAAAACCAATGGCTACCAGAATAACAAGAAGAATGAGGATAACAAGAATAACAGTACCGGCAGACGATTTACGTTTGTACGTAGTGGTAGTGCTATAAGTCGTTCCGCCGGTAGCGGAACTGACAGGAGCTACTGCCTTTGCCTTTATTATTTTACCGGCATATTTCGCAGAAAAGGCATCTACATCTGATTGGGTATTGACGACCTGTTCGGCAATAAATAACTCTTTACCACCCGTTAATTCAAATGCCTGGATAGTAATTGGGAACTGATCTTTTTGAAGTACCATAATGTGGAGTTTAATGGGTGAAGTATAGAATTAGTGGTTGTACTGCAATTTTGCTGCCTTGCTTTATCATAGGTACTATTACAAATTGATTTCTAAAGTACTTTGACCTGTTGCAACCCTGTTATCGTCATGGCCACTCCTATTATTCAGGTGTTTTTTTCGCACTGGTTTGTGTTCCACCAATACCGTTCGGAAGATTCCATCCATACGGTTTTATACCTCGGAGAGGTAGCCTATCTGTAGAAATAAGGATAGATTTCAATTGGGTCTTGCCCTGGATAGGGCAACCCTACAATGGCTATAAATGAGCAATTGGTAAGGGCTGCTCCAGCCGGAGCAGAAAGCCTTTACAAATACTATGTTGCTACAGATAGGTTACGCCGCTGGTGTAAAAAATCGTAACTATTTTGAAGGCAATAAAATTTCTTCCGAACAGTATTGATAAAACATGAACCGGAATGTCCGATCTCAACTCATCATTAATATAAGTGTTAGAACGTTGGCATACCTCATCTTTGGGCAGCTGTATGCATTTTGGCTGGTACTCTTTACACGATAGAAATAATGACAAGAACCGGGAACCAAGGCAATCAGGAAAGATAGGACAATCAAATTATCTGCTGTAAAGGCAAACCTTCTATTTGCAATAGGTGGCTTTGTAACTGTTGGTTAGCTTCATTATCCTTTTACAGTTGCATCAAATCCTGCATTGTATCTTTTAATGCACCGGAAGCCTCATCAAACAGTACATCTTTCGCTTTTTTAGAAGCCTTATTATCATTCGACTTTTTAATTGTGGCCCGGATAGGGTCGAGTGCCTCAAAAAAGCGGGGCACCTGCTTTTCGTAGTGGCTATTTGCCTCCATGCTTTTTAGCAGGTCTTCATATGCATCCAATATGCTGTACATTTCCTTTACATTATCTGCTGTATGCCGCCGGGGAATACGATCAAATAATTCCGTTAATTTTTTGCTGGTATCGTTCATATGGTAAACGTATGAGAACAGCAAATGTACTCCAATGAGCAGGGTAGTGGAAGAGAATCGTTCCGATAGGGAATTGTATGGAAATTTTGTGTACAGAGAAGTCTCAGGGCTCTATCGCAAGCTAAGGTTTCCCAACCCTATGGATAACTGATCAAACAGTATCAACAGTTGAATGCTGTTTAAGGGTTTTCTTTTTTACCATATTACGAATGGCGAAAATAACCAGACCGGATACCAATGCAAGAATGACCATGGCAGCAATATGGCCATCAAAAAAGTTCATAAAGCTTGCGCTCAGCTTTGTCCCGTCAATACCATCGCTCATCAATGATATATCGGTGTTAGGCCTGAGCGTATGTGTAGCGCCAAAAACAGCACAGGTATTATGAAGCAGTACGGTGCCTGTTGTTTGTGAATCAGGACGATAATTTTCAACTTCCCATTTACCAAACACATGAGCCCCGTAGGTAAATAACATACTTAACAGAACACCAAGTGCCAATTAACGAATAAGGCTTAGGGATACGGAAGCTTTTTTGGTTGTCATGCGTTAAATATAAAGCATTCCCAATCATGCGGATTGGTGTTAGCGTCGGCTATTAACGACAGGCTGTTTACTAACAAATACGGGTTAGTAAACAGAAAATGATATATGGGCCGGTTGCTTTTGATATTTTCTTTTTACCGTTTTGCCGGCTCCGTCTTCAGGAAAAAATTTTGGCAACGCCACAACAGCGAGTCTATCTTTTTAAGTATGCTTTTAATAAGCTGTACAAAGTCGAGCCGCTTATCGCCGGTGGTCACCCTGATATCCCGGAAACGATAAGACAAAGCTTCGTATTGCCATCCAAAAAAAAACGTTACGATCTATTGCAATACTTAAAAATAGGTATTACTATTACGGGTCGCAAGCACACATATAATAATTGAGCTGCAATCTTTTTCAAACAGCACTTTCCGTAGTCTGTTTGCGAAGCCTGCTGCCAGCTTTTGTTGCTATATACTGTTTTTGCGTTTGTAGCATTAATCAATTATAGAATGACAGGATTTGCTTTACCGCACAGGCTTTTTTCATTTGCTGTTTTTGATCAATGTTTGCCATATCGTATTCGTACCAATCTCCTATTTTAAACCTCATCTTTTATATCCAATTTAAACAAAAAACATGAACAACAAACGTATTCTATGGATCATTTTATCTTTTTTTGCCATCTGCATATTAATAAAGTGCACAAATACCACCAGCGCTTCCAGGCAGGAAAAAGAGGAAACCGCACCATCGAACAAACAGGAATTTCCCGACTTTGGCGCTATGATTCCCGCTACGGAATTTCTATCGGATTTTCCCGGCCATAAAGTTTTTAAGTTGAGCCAGGATTATCCGAAAGAGATGCCGGGGCCTGATAAGATGCCGGCTTTCTACAACATTCCTTTTGATGATAAAGGCAAATGGATGGACTGGTTGCTGGCGGTAAGGGAATACTGCTTTAAAGGAATGGTAGATGTGGATTTTGTAGCAGAGGACAATAAGCAACGTGAATGGTATCATATGCCTTGGCTGCACTATGGCCCACTTGCTGCCGAAGGTTTTAGCGGTCTTGCCAAGGAAGCGCCTATCAGCCCTTTTCAGTTAGCACCGGAGCAAAAAAAGCCGGGACAGGTATATGCCCTGGGTTTCTACAACGATTTTGCCGGGCATACATTATATAAAATGTGGAATACATCCATCGATCCGGATCCGATGGCGACCCAGGGTCCTAAAGGTGGCTTTCCTGAAGGCACCGTTATTTTCAAACTGTTGTATACCGAGCTTGACTCCACAGATGTATCTTATCTCAAAAATCCGTATGCAAAGCTGGCTTATATAACACCCACCTGGAACGACAGTGTAAAGCGGGTAATTAAAACAGTGAACCTGGTACAAATGGACATCATGGTGAAAGACAAGCGGGCCGACAAGTACGGAACCGGCTGGGTGTTTGGCAACTTTTGTTACAACGGCAACCTCAACAATGGCAAATCCATGAAAGACCGTGTGATGAACCTTGTTCCCGTCGGCATACAGTTCGGTAATGATCCGCAAGACATGACCAACTGGATCAACCCTTACCCTGTAGCAAAAACCATCATAAATGACAGTTTGAAAGAAACGTTTATCAATCATTCTTCCGACCTTCCTCCGCAGCACCTTGGCTGGGGCGGCCGGCTCGATGGCCCGGTGGATCTCAACACATCCTCCTGTATGTCCTGCCATGCCACCGGCGAGTTTCCGCAAATAGCTAAACTGGTGCCCGACGAGGCATTTATCGGCGAAAAGGAACCCAATGGATCCATGAAATACCTGACAGAAACAAATGATCCTGCCTGGGTAAAATACTACCGGAATTTCAAATGTGGCTCCGCTTACGATTCGCCCAGGGCATCTGCTACTGACTTTTCGTTGCAGGTGTCGCTGGCACTTACCTATTACTGGCAGTGGAAAAATACCCTGCTGGGTGGATATTATGCACACCAATACACAGGTGTGGAGCACATTGCATTGCGTGCCGGAATGCCTTCGGTAAGGATGGAAAAACTTAAAAAAGGTGGTCCGAAACAACGGGCCGATTCCTTATCTGAAATTGAAACGAGACAAACCTTTTAATAAAATGATCCCGTCATTGCGAGATCGGGTTCCTGCCCGACGAAGCAAACTTATCAGGCAATCTCGTTGATCATGAGATTGCTTCGGCAAGAACCTCGCAATGACATGAGATAAAATGCTTGCTCATTCATCTTAACTTTTAACGCTTCATTATTAACCAGTATTCAGCTATGCCCAATTCCATATCCTTTTTTTTAAATGGTGAAAAAACCGTTATTGAAAAGCCAGCCGTCGACATGTTGCTTATCGATTACCTACGTTCGCCCCAGGTACATTTGTGTGGTCCAAAAAAGCCTTGCGGACAAGGGGGTTGCGGCGGTTGCACTGTTATTCTTTCCAGTTGGAACAGCCAAAAAAGAACAGAAGAACACCTGGCCATCAATTCGTGTTTGCGGCCGCTCGTGTCAGTTGATGGTATGGTAGTGACCACTGTAGAAGGTACTGGTGCAGCAAGGCGGCCCAACCCCGAGTACCTGACCAGTACCCCCATATCCAGCAGAGGCGGCAGTCCGGCTACAGCACCTTTGGCGCCTTTAATTATAAAAGCTTTTCTGGAGGCCCAAACAAAACGGACAGAAGTATTTGAAGCCGTAAACAAAGCAGAAACGGAACCAGCCCAAATAAGGCTTCTGGCTAATATTGAAAAAGCAGAACACCCGTCGGAGGTTAGCCAGTTAGGGGTCAATCCTGTGGCACATCGCCTGGCCATGAACAATGGCACTCAATGTGGCTACTGCACCGTTGGTTTTGTGATGAATATGACCGAATTCATTGCCAATAACCCCCATGCCACGCAGAAGCAAATAGAAGATATATTCGATGGCAATATCTGTCGCTGTACGGGTTACCGGCCCATCCTAACGGGCATGAAGACATTTGCATCCGATTGGACTTTGCTGGATGAAAAAGAAAGAATGGCGTGCATTGGCGACGATTCCGTCAAATCGCAGTTGCCTGCATCGTATGTTGTAATCCCCTTTCCCGATGCTGCTAAGAAACCCTTACAAAGCGCTTCCATCCATAGTGGTGCGCATCAATGGATACGCCCCGATACCCTGGCAATGCTTATCGATACCTTAAAAAAATACAAGGAGCAAAAACCCTTTATCATCCATGCCAACACGGCTTTTGGCATTTACAAGGAAGATTTTTTGAATGCAAAGGTCATTGTCGATATCCGCCTGGTGCCCGAATTGAATGCACCGGCTATTATAGATGAAAACAGTATCAAGGTATATGCAGGCACTACGTACAGTTCTTTTATCCAAATGGTAGAAGGTGCGTTGGCGGATTATAAAAAGAATATGCCACAAGGCCGTGATGTGGAAACCCTGCCCTGGGGCGCCGCATTATTTATGGCGAAGCGAACGGCTGGCAGGATTGTTCGTAATGCTGCCTCTTTGGGCGGCAACACGATGTTGGTATTAAAGCATATTGCACAGGGTACAGGCCAGCCTTTTCCTTCGGATCTCCTGACTGCACTTGCTGCCTGCCGCACCATTATTAGCTACATCGATCCCTATTTGGATAAAGCACCCACGCTACAGGAAGACACGATCGAGGCGCTTTGCGATAAAGTGGTGAACGAGCCGGCATTGGCCGAACGGATATTGCTGGTAGCTTACTACATTCCCTTTGGCGAAAAAAAGGAAGTGGTGCTGGCGCAAAAAGTGGCACTGCGGGATATAAATGCACACAGTATCATTAATGCAGGCAGCGCTATCCTGCTCGATGAATCGTTGAAGGTTCAAAAAGCAGCTCTGGTGTTTGGTGGCCTGGCGCCATATCCTTGGCATGCTGCCGAAACGGAGAAGCTGATGCAGGGGGAGGTCTTGACGTTAGAAATTATTCCGCATTTGCTGGTTAGCCTGATCCGGGAAACAAAGGCTGCTTTTGAACAGTGGGCGCCCCGGCTGGCGGGCCTGCCCGACGAAGGGTTTACAGATACCTATAAGACTCAATTAGTAACCGGTCTGTTGTATAAATCTGTAGTGAATGCGTTGATAGAAAACGGTGGCCCTGTGCCGGCCAATATTCGCTCCAGCGGAAAAATTACCTGGGGCAGGTGGCCGGTAAGTAATGGGCATCAATTTTACCAGAGCCAGAATTTTAAAGCACCCGTTAGCAAGCCTTACGTAAAGTTCACGGCCATGGAGCAGGCCTCCGGTCAGTTGCACTACACGCATGAGTACGCCGTACCGGTAAACACGGTGAATGCTGCATTAGTGCAAAGTAAAAAGGCCCTGGCCAATTATTTTTTCATCGTTCCGGGTAGGGGGGAAGTAACGACTGCCCAACTTCGGTCGCATCTCAGTGATACCTTCCTGGATTTCGTGGACCTGGTGACAGCCGAAGCTTTTAAAAACGGGGCATTGAACTTCCAGGGTATGGGATCTGATCAGCCCATTTTCGCCGTGAAGCAGGTGGCGTATGTAGGCCAGACGCTTGCTTTGACAGGCGCCAAAAACGAACAGGCAGCTATTGCTATCGCCGGGTATGTGTCTGATAATTGTGTAGGATATTCACCGGTAGATATTGCCCCCGCCGGGCAGCCTTACTGGAACAAACCCGTGGTAGGTATAGATGCGGCACTTGCCATCAACAGTATTTTTCCTGACTGGCCGATGTCGGCAAATTTTAATTCGCACATCTGGCGTATTACCCGCCCCGGCAGCCGGTTGGAATGGATACAGGAAAAACAACCGCTGGATAAAACCATTACCGACGACACCATAGCTATAGATAATAATAGTTGCCAACGCGTAGGAGCTACACAAGCCACCGGTGGGCAGGCGCACTTTTATATGGAAACCCAGGCAGCGATCGCCGAGCCGGCAGATGGCGGCCGCATCATCATCCATTCCTCCACCCAAAGCCCCATGACTATCCACCAAACCGTGGCGCAGGCATTGGGTGTGCAGCATAATGCGGTCGATTTACGGGTACCGCCGGTCGGTGGCGGTTTTGGTGGCAAAACGGAACAAACCCGCTTTGTTACAGCAGCAGCCGCCGTAGCAGCAAAGGCATTGAAACGCCCCGTTCGGCTTGCACTGTCGAGAGAGCAGGATACGGCCCTCATTGGTAAACGCCATGCCTATTATTCGCAATACCAGATCGCTATCGATAAAGGGGAAACTACGCCTGACAACCGGGGCATCATCAGGGGGCTATCCAATAAAATGTGGGGCGATGGCGGTGCTTTTTACGATTGCTCGTTCATCGTATCCAACTGCATTATTACCCGTGCCGACAATGCCTACAATATCAGCAATTTTCAGGCGCAGATAGATGTATGCCGTACCAATACTGCACCCAGTACCGCTTTCAGGGCCTTCGGCGATGTACAAGGCAAGATCATGTTGGAGAATGCCATCGACGATGCGGCCTTTTCAATTGGTATGAGCGCCGAAGAGGTAAGGGAAAAGAACCTATATAACAGGGGAGATGTAACGCCATTCGGACAACCGCTTTCGTACTGTTATATGAAAGAAGTGTGGGCTTATATTAAAAAGGTAAGTCTGTACGATTTAAAACTCGAAGCAGTACAACGCTTCAATAAAGAAAACAAATGGCGCAAACGCGGCATCAGCATCATACCGGTAAAATACGGATCGGGTTATAACCTTACCATGTTGGAGCAGGCCAGTGCCATTATATCAGTTTACCAGGGCGATGGAAGCATTATCATTCATCAGGGCGGTGTTGAAATGGGCCAGGGACTTTTAACCGTTGTAAGGCAGGTAGCCTCTTTTATATTAAACGTGCCGATGACGTTGATAGAAGTTGAAGCACCCAGAACAACCGTGATTACCAACCCAACCAGTACCGGCGCCTCCACGGGCACTACCTACAGTGCGGAGGCCGTTAAAAGGGTATGTGAAAAACTACGATCCCGGCTGATCGATTTTGGGTACGACCTGTTGAAGGAAAACGGCAATGACTGGTGCGTACAACAAGGCGTTGACTTTTGGAACTACGGCGTGGCCGGCTGGAACCATGCACCCACTTCTACAACCACCAGGCATCCGCTCATCTGGCAGAACCTGATTGGCTTAGCCTATCAAAACCGGGTAGACCTGACCGCCAGTTTGAATGTACCGATGCACGGTGGCGAAACGCCGGTACCCAACCTTACCTTTAAAACAGCCGATCAGCAGCCGGTGATACCCGGCATTACAAGCGACCCCGCCGGCATGCCCGGTGAGTTTGATTCGTTCAGTGGTTTTACGTATTCAGCGGCCTGCACCGTGGCTGAGATAGATATTCTTACCGGCGAAACAAAGATCATCAGTTCCGATATTGTGTATGATATTGGCTGGAGTATGAACCCTGCCATCGACGTAGGCCAGGTGGAAGGCGCTTTTGTACAAGGCCTGGGGTATGTACTGTCGGAAAAACTGATCTTCGAACCTGAGGGTGAAAATGAAGGGAGGCTGAATACCCTGAACACCTGGACCTACAAACCACCTGCTACCACGGGCATTCCATTGGAATTGAATGTGCACCTGTTCCCCCGTAATCTGGCGGCAAGCGTACCCGAAAACCCGTCGGATGTTTTGTCTTCTAAAGAAGTAGGCGAGCCACCACTGGTATTGGCCGTCACCGCTTTTTTTGCGGTAAAAGCTGCTGTCCGTTCTTCACGCATTGAACGCGGATTGCCCGGTCTGTTCAGGCTCGATTCGCCTGCAACGGTGCAGGAAATACGACGGGCCTGTGAAATAGAGGATAGCAGTTTTAATAACTGAAATGAAATTGGAGTAACAAAAGAGTTTGTCTAAGGCAAATTAGTCAGCCTCTTTTTATTTGCTGCTATACGCAGGATAATAGGTTTCGTAGAATTTCCTATGCACGGTTCGTGTTTCACGAACCGAAACTTTCGAACTGAATGAACGATACAATTTAAACAAGGATTCAAAGCAGCCGGCCACTTATAGGTGTAATCCTTAATTCATTCCACTGGGGTTAAGATTGGCCATTCCGATTCGTAGCGACACAAACCGGTGCGCCAGGAAGTTCAGGTGACACCTTGGACAGCGAGGAATAAACGTATTAAAAAACAAGCCACATGTACATATGTGGCTTGTTTTTTTAATATAAAGTTTGCTTATTCAAGCAGTAGTTGTTGGGTAGCGTGGATGGTACCATTACTGATAACAACCGTATAATAACCTTTCGGTATATGCATGGGTACAGTGAGGCTATGTGTAGAAGCATCTCCGTTTTGCAGTAACTGAGTAGTGTACAATTTCTGACCGGCTGCATTCAGCAATTCAATTGTATAAATCCCTTTAGGCTTGTTATCAATTTGCAGGTTAAATGAATGGCCCGTTGCCGGATTTGGATAGATCGCAATACTGCTTTGCTTACCCAATGTCACTTTTACAATTTTGCTATATTTCACAGACCCATCTTTATCTACCGATTTTATACGATAAAAATTATCCCCTGTTACCGGCGTTATATCTATCCATTGATAAGTTGCTATGCCGTTTACTGCCTTAGCAGTAGTAGAACCCAGTTTGCTGAAAGTACTTCCATCCAAGCTTCTTTCCACTTCATAATGGTGAACGTTTTCTTCGTTGCTCACTGTCCATTCCACCTGTACAATACCAGTGTTTTGTGTAGCTTGTATAGTGGTAAAATTCAGTGGCAGAATGGCGGCAGGATCGTATGAGAAAATAGCGCCATAGCCGCCGAATACCCATATTTTATTAGAGGTATAAACCGAAAGTGCGGTTAAGCTGGTATATGATCCAATACTTTGATTTGTCCAGGTAGTGCCACCATTGGTAGTAGCGAATACATCACCGTTGGTATCGACAGCCCATCCTGTAACAGATGATAAAAACTTAACAGCGGTAATTCTGGCAGAAGGGATACCGGTAGTTTGTGCAGTCCACGAAGTGCCGCCATTACTGGTTTTTAAAATAGTACCGGAGGTTCCAACCACCCAACCTTCCATATCATTTATAAAATCTATATCATTAAAGTAAACGGTGGAATTAGTCGTTTGCGTTGTCCAGGTGGTGCCGCCATCCGTTGTTTTTTTAATAAGGCCTGATCCGCCAATAACCCAGCCGGTAGTAGCAGATGTAAACTTTAAGCCATACAGGTAAGAAGTAGTACCGGAAGCTACGGTGCTCCAGGTAGCACCGCTATTTGTTGTTTTTAATATCGTACCGGAAGCACCAGCTGCATAGCCGGTGGTGGCATTAATAAAGCTAACCCCATATAAGTCGGCTGTTGTACCGGATGTTTGTTTCGTCCAGGTAATACCACCATTATTCGTGTAAAGAATAGTGCCCGCTGCACCAACTGCCCAGCCGGTAGTAGCAGAAACAAAAGCAGTTTTAAGAAGAATTACGGTAACACCGGAAGTTTGTAAAGACCAGTTTTTCCCGCCATCGGCGGTCTTAATGATGGTACCGTAATCACCTACTGCCCAGCCTTGTGTTGCAGAAACGAATGATGATCCAAACAAAGAAGCAAAGGCCCTGCCGCTGCAACGGGTGGTCCAGTTAATGCCGCCATTGGTAGTCGTTACAATCATTTTACCGGTACCTACCGTGGCTACCTGGGTTTCGGATACCGGGCTGATGCTCCATAAATTGTACGTAGTTCCCGATGATTGACTGGTCCAGGTAGTACCACCATCGGTAGTACTTACTATTATACCGCCATAGCCGGTAGCCCAACCCCTGGTGGCCGATACGAAGTTGACATCCGTTAATGATGAATTTGTATTGGAAGTTTGATACATCCAGTTAGTGCCACCATCATTAGTAGTAACAATGGTACCACCATCGCCCACGGCCCAACCCTTTGTAGCCGATACAAAACGAATTCCCCGTATAGAGATTTCTGTACTGCCACTTACAGGATCAATATTAGGATTTATAATAGTTACCAATGAAGTCCAGTTAGCGCCACCATCCGTTGTTTTCAATATCGTACCCGAATTGGTGCCTATATAACCAACCGTAGCAGATGTCATGGATAACGTATTCAGTTGTTCGTTGCTAAAGCTGCTATCGGTTTGATTTGTCCAGGTGCCACCACCATTATCGGTGGTAAGGATCGTTCCATTAATACCTATTGCCCAGCCTTTGGTGGCCGATGTAAAGGCCACTTTCAGCAATAAGTTGTTGGTGCCAGAGGTTTGCGGCGTCCAGTTAGTGCCGCCATTGTTGGTAGAAAGGATCATACCAGCGCTACCTACTGCCCAGCCCTGAGTAGCCGATACAAAATAGCAACCTGTTAAAGATTTGTTGGTGCCTGAAACCTGTGGACTCCAGGTAGCGCCGCCATTACCGGTAGTCGAAATGGTTCCGTGTTCGCCTACTGCCCAGCCCTGGGTAGGGGTAGGGAAATATACACCTCTGAGTTCAGTAAGGGGAGATGAACCACCTTCCTGACCTGGCGTTCGTAGAGACTGGGAAAAGCTAAAAATAGCGCATGCACACAGCGATGCGAAAAGGAGTAATACCTTGTTCATGGTTTGTAGAATATTGGATAAAAAGTAAAGATTAGGAAGTTCACGAATAATTACAAAAAATACTATCCGTATTTTAAAAATTAACATTCTTATATGGGAAAATATTTTTACCAGTAAGCTTCTTCATTTGTCAATCTGTTTTCAGCGTTATTTATGGATGATGTTTTGGAAATAAATCGTACCGAAAAGGAAAAGGTATTTCATTTTGCCTTTTGTGTGTTGTATAGCCGATCAGGTAAATAAATAGTAATGCAGCATTACATTAGATTAATGTTTTAATGATTGTGAGATCGTTATTGCGAGGTTCTTGCCGTGGTAATCTCCCTTGGCAATTATCCAGTATAGCTTAGGAGTTTGCTTTGTTAGTCAGGGTTGCTTCGCCTGGCATCTTGCTGGCTCCTTCCCGGCAATCGGTTAGCGGTATGAATAATGTCTGGCAGCATGCACATTATCTATTTTATGAAAATACTGAAACAACTATTACTTTTAATGCGTTTGGTTCTATCCGGGAAACTCAAAACTCTCTTTTATGAAATTAAAATTATTATTTTCTGTAATGCTAACAGCTTGTTTGTTCAGTACCTGTTTTTCGCAAAAAGCGTACGATATCATCAATTATACCGGAAAGGCTGACGGGTATTCCATTAACCTGGCGTTTGCAAACGGTTATGTAGATGCTTCGACAATAAAAGCAACGGATACAAAGTCAACTATAAAATTTACCATAGCTACTGAAGGAGTTGATAGTGCCGGTAACCTGAAATTTTATCATTATGCATCAAAAGATATTAAAGCCGCTGATTACATAGTGCTAAAAGAAATGAGGGACAATTACGAAACACTACCCGGCAAAATAAATGGTTTTTATTTTTTGAAAAATAAGATGTACCCATTTGTGCTGACGAAAAAAAAAATGTAACCGGGTACTGCAAAAACAATACAGCTATGTTGTTATCCGATTGCAGACATCCGCAGCCATAGCCGAACAAACAGCTAATTACCATTTATCTTTATGTATATGAAAACGGTCAGTTTATTTTTTACCATCATTACCATTATCGTATCCTGCGGCGAAAGCAGCACATCCAATAAAAAGAATGATACGCTTAATGGCGAACATCAGCCTACCGATACCACGCCGGCCACGGGAATATTATACGATACCAGCAGGATAGCTGTTTTACAAGCTGAAAGTAATATATCCTGGGTAATCAAAGATGCAAAACCTGCTACCCTGACCCAACAGGATATACAGGCAATTGACCAGTTGCTTACAAATTGCATAGCCCTGCATAACACAAAACAAGACTCAACAAAGAGATTTTCTGAATACATAGATTTAAAAATGTACAAGCGGCAATATGTACCCTACACCGATGCAAAAGGGGCAAGGAAAGTGTATGTCAATTGTTTTTGCAGAATGGATGCAATGTTTGGTAATTGGCGGGAAAACATTGTTGAAGTCCGTGATGGCGGCAGGTGTTTTTTTAATGTAACCATCAAGTTAACAAAGCTGCAGTACGAACAATTATTTATAAATGGTTATGGTTAACATTCAATAGATACCGGTCCCGGTTTTTAATAGCTGCATCATACCGGCAGTTACTGCCGGAATATAATTTCCGATCAATTAACATGTGCATTTCTGCAAAGTGATACATGGAAACAGAACGTTGATACCATAACAAAAAAGCCGCTCACAGAGAGCGGCTTAAGAGTGTAATAATAGAACCAGATTACTGCTTGATGATCTTGCGGGTGCTACCATCATCCCATTGCAACAGGTAGGTGCCGGTGGGGTAGATATGCATATCCAGTGTAAATACGTTACTGCTGATGGTAAGCCCTTGTAGTGCTTTGCCCGTAGCATCGGATAGTTTCAGGTAATGGCCTAACAGTTGGTTGGACACGGAAATTACAACGGCATCTTTCACCGGATTGGGATATGCCGTTATCGTAATTTCAGTCGCATCACTGCTCAGCTTTGCAATGGCAGAGTAAGTAGCCTGCCCATTGCGGTTTGTTTGCCGGATACGATAGTAAGCAGTACCGGTCAACACTGCATTTTCAGTAAACTGGTAATTATTCCGGCCATCGCCTTTGCTCCCTACACTACCAACAGTAGTGAAGATACGGCTATCACTGCTTTTTTCTATTTCGTAACGTTGTACCTCTTTTTCCTGCGCCTGCCATTGCAGACTTGCCTGTTTTTGAGCAGTGAGGCTGCCGGTAAAAGAAACCCAGCTAAGCGGTAGTATCACCGACGATACAGCCCCGAACGTAAACGGACTCCAGGTGCTTACTGCATTGCTGGTAATGGAGCCTGATGCTGTGGTACCGCTTACGCCGATTGCTTTTCCTTCATTCAGCCACATACCGCCAACTTTATGCGCTACCCGCAGGCCGGTGGTAGTGGAAATAGGCGTGGGCCGGTAGCTGTCGTAGTACACTGTTACACTGCCGGTAGCAGTACCTGCTGGGGTTAAGTCCCAATATTCATTGGGATTATATTGTACCAGTTGGGTAGCTTCTGTGCCACCCGTTCCATAGGGTGCAGCGCCTGCATCAGCCGGAACGTAGCGGGCCATTAATCCACCGGAATTAGCAGTAAGGTTTACGCTTACGGGCTGGTAGTTGGTAGCATTGCCCAACGGGTAGGTAAAGGCGCCGGTACCTTCTTTTACCACGTAACCATTTACATGGCTGGCATTGGTAGGTGTACCGTTTACCGTGCTATTGGAAGTGAACACCAGTGGGTAGTTACTGTTGGTAGCATTTAATATTCCATCGGTAAAGGTTGCAGTACCATCAACACGCAGGGTGGTAGTTAGTGTTACACCGGCCGCATTGTTTACCACTATATCTTTTGCTGCCACGGCAAGTGTGCCACCAAGTGTTTGTGCTGTAGAACCATTGAAGCGAAGCATGCCGATAACCGGTGTAGCTATGGTAGTGTTGTTGGTGAAATTTCCGGTAGTAGTAACGGTACCATTGTTAGTAAAGGTGCCGGTGTTGTTCACCAGGTCGCCATTAATTTGTACGGAGGCGCCGGTGTTGATAAAAACAGTAGCGCCATTATTATATATTACCTGTGCCTGCGATGCAAGTGCAATACAGCACAGGCCCGGCAACAGATATTTTATTCTTTTCATAGTAATTTTTTAGGTGCATCCGGTGCATTGTTAATAAAACATATTTAACCATTTTGAGAATACAGGGATTGCCAGTCTCCTTTTCGTTTTAAATATTACATACAGGAAAAGTTTTTTCTCCTGTATCCCATACTCCTTCTAATACCAGATTCAATTAGGTTGTGTACTTCATTATAGCAGCCTGCATTTAATTTGCCGATTGCCTGTTTTGATTTGGTACACGTCTGATAGTGAATTTAGGTATCTGCTTTTATTTTAGCAGGTTTTCCGGAGCGGGTGTAGTGAATAAAACGGAGTAACCGATAGACCCTGCTGTAGCCGCAAGGGGCGAAACAGTGCTGGTACCATATGCAGGCGCCCCTCCGTTTCCACCGGAAGCTCCGCCGCCACCACCATTGGCATAACTTGTAGTTGAACCTGTAGCAGTTGTGCCGGCGGTGCCCCCTGCCAGATTCAACGTACCGGTTATCGAAGGGGCAACTGCTGCTGCCATACATACAATACCGCCACCGCCGCCACCACCACCGGCATAATTAGAGGTAGTACTTGTGCCAATATAACCGGATGAGCCATTGCCACCGGATACGTTAATAGTCCCCGCCATCGTAACACTGGTTTTGCTTATTAATACCACTAATCCACCGCCGCCGCCACCGCCACCGGCATTATTGGTAGTACCGGATGAAACGTTTGTATTGTCCATTCCTTTGGCATTAATGGTAGCTCCTGAAGATACGGTTATAGATCCCGAAGCATAAATGGCGAATGAACCTCCTCCATCTCCGCCTGTACTGTAATTTGTTCTACAACCTGCAGCGCCACCATAAACGGGGATGTCTAAATAAGGTAAAATACGTGCTCTTGGAAGCCCTTGTGCTACTGCCGTATTGGTAATAAGCGGCGGCGAAAGGCTGATACCTAAACTGGTTTGAGACGTTCCGGTAACCATAGCACCTGTTGCAACCACAATTGTTCCGCTTACCGTAACATTTCCCTTGCAATGTAGCCGCATACCACTAGGTACTGTTAGCGTTGCGCCTGAAGCGATTGTAATACTGCTATATTGAAAACCAATAGCGGGCGGATTAACAGACCAGTCCGTATTGCCGGAAATCGTTAGTGCTCCGTCTGATGCATCGCCAAAAGAACTCTCTGTGCCGGACACTCCACTGCTGCTGCTCAGGCTCGTCCAGGTGGTACCATTATAGAAATAGAAACCGGGCGTATTGTCTGTCTGGTAAATAAGCAGGCCGGTTGCAGGTGTTATGGCAGGGGTACTGCTGGTTCCGATCTGGTTTCGCTGGGTAAAGGTCATGCGGGGTACCAGCATACCTTGTGTGGTACTGGTTACATCCACCGCAGCAGTAGCATGCGGACTGGAAGTGCCAATGCCCATATTGTTTTGGGCTTGTGTACTGAATGCGATAATAGATACAGCAAATGCTGTGAAAACGTTTTTCATTTATTGGATTTTTTAGATAGTAAAAATAGAGATAGCGGGTGGCAACCAAATAAATGTAGAAGCTGCCCCGGCTTGTGTCCGCAGACCGGAATTTGAAAGTTAAATTTGTTTAAATAATGGTATATGTATGAGTGTTTGGAAACAGCATTTGGATAAACAAACGCTGTGGCGAATGAGCGGTAAAGCCATACTAACAATCTCCGGGCATACGATAGCATGCAAACCATAGAAGCGCTGGTTTCCGGTACGTAAGACGGGTAGGTAGATGGGAAAACGCATATCGTAACATCATTCCGGTGGAGGAGAGGTGCCCCATTGCAGTAACGGTGGGCTGACAGGAATAGCAGAAAGCAATAGCAGTTTGGTAAAACGCTGTTTCATAGATATTGATTAGATTAAAAAATAAACCGGTAACGTCAGCGTAAGCAGGTATACAGGCATCCACGTATGGCCTGTTCTATCGCTGTGGCCTGTGAAACGTTATTAATTGTCATTTATTGAGTGGGAAGAAAAATAAATATTAGAGCACGGGCAAATCCGGAAAATTATTCAGGAGGCTATCTGAAAATAAAGGCGAATGAACCTCCTCCATCTCCGCCTGTTACTTTACTATTGAAGTGATCTAAATAGGTTTTGATCGAAGTAACCGAAATCAAATTGTTCTACTTCTACAATCATCCGCTGTTCCGTTTGGCTATTCTGGCTTTTGTCATTCTTTCTCTTAATCCTCCTTCATTGATGAAGGCCATTTCCAACGTTTTTATTTGCTGTGCTAATAAGTAGCTCACAATATTAATAAGGCAAATGAGGGCATTAGCGCAAATTTCAGGGCTTTCATGCTCAATGGCTTTCTGGTAGGTGGCGTAGGTAGCGTCTGGTGTGCGGTTCAGCTCCCGGAAACGTTGAGTGAGCCGGTGGTCTTTTCCCCATAGCAGCTTATTCGTTCTTAAAAAATCCTGGTAGTCAATCATCAATTCTTCCAAGCTGGCACGGGCTACATTCGTTAGTTTTATTTCCGTTTCCTTTGATGTTCCGGAGGCCATGCTGGCTTCAGCAATATTTTGTTTTCCCGAACGAGCAGCCTTCACCATCTGGTCAATAGTACGGTCGTATTTTTTGAAGAATTTTCTGGTAAAGTACACCGTACCGTCATAGATGATTTCCGATTTCTGGTAGGTTATCAGGTTGCGGTAGCCGCCGTGTTTGGGAATAAAGCCTTCAGCGTTGTTACCGGGTTCCATGGTGTTTTGTTTTTCGTGGGATTTTGGGGACTTCGTGTGACAAGTAACTACAGTCCTACCTGTCGCTAAAAAATTACATTCTTTTACTGCTAGCAATTCGTTTAACAATTTACGCTTGAAAAGCTAAACCTAAACTTGCAGCTACTTAATATGCCCTCCACAATTTCACCTGCCAGCCTGCTGCAAGCAGCATACGGTCAATGGCATCACGGGCAAGCTGTTCGGGTGTAGGTTCAGGGGTTAATTGCAAAGCAGGTAAGCAGGCAGCAATATACAGCATGGAAAAGCTGAGACCATATTTTGTAAGAAGCGTTGCCACATTTTCTTTAAAAATGACCTGACCAAAACATCATCGTCACTGGTTATACATCATCATGATTGCAAATTGGGCACGTTGTATAAAATCTTTTACCAGTTTGGAAGGGTTTGTGTTGGAGATAAGCTGCTACTAAGCGAATAGCATAATGCTTTATCTCGCATCATTTTAGAAACCGTTAAAACCATGAAGCAAAAAGAAATAGTAAAAACTGTTGAGAAAAGCGGCAAACGGATTCATCGACTATTCAAAAAGATAGGGAAGGATTTTGATGACGAAGACATTCATGACTTCCGGGTGGAAATAAAAACACTTCGGGCTTTTCTACGTTTGCTGGCTTTTGAGTCCGGCCATTACCAACCTTCTATACCCAAAAAAATAAAAGCTTTCTATGGATGTATTGGTATGATTCGTAATCATCGCCTGCAAAGGCAGTACACCAGCAATTTTATACAGGAGCACCAGCTTGCCATGCCTGCTACCTATCTGCAAATGCTGGATACCGAAGAAGCCTTCTGGAAACAGCAGGCATTGAAGCTAATGGACGATACAAACTTTTCAGATGAGGTAGCTACAATAGAAAAGAAGCTGCCCGGCAAACTCACCAAATCAGCCGTTCATTGGTTTATAAAGGCCAAATTAAAAGATGTGAACCGGTATAAATTGCAGTTGGAAGCGGATGATACATTGCATAGCGTTCGTAAAGTGATTAAAGATTTTCAATACACCTGGCCTTATATCCGGAAGCATGTGCACTTACCCGCAGGCATTTCCAACATCAAAGAAATTAAAACAGCAACTGACTTGCTCGGTTCATTTATGGACAAAGTGGTTCAGGCCTCATCCATCCAATTGTTTGATAAAAGTACCGTGCAAGATGAGGCTGAGCTGAAAACAGTACAACAATTAGAAGCTGTCTGCTGGCAGGAAAAGGCAGAATTAAAGCGGCGGGTAATTGCTGCCATTCAATTGCCGGACATACCGGCAAAAAAACCGGAACTTAAAAAGCTTACAGGTAGTATAGCCGCAGCTATGGAATAAACATCGGGTAAATAGCTGAACAGTGAGGATTGCCTTTTTATTTTTTGCTATGCATTAAAAGGGGTAGGAGTTCCTGGGTGAAAATGACGAAAGCCCCAATATATGGGGCTTTACTATTCTTAGGAATCCATATTTTCCTTTCCATCCTATTGCCGACTGGTTGTCTTTTAATGGAAACAACAGTTTTCATTCCCTGACGTGCCTACCTTTCCTAACCAGTATTTTATTAGCTATTCTATTATCAGAAAATAGAAAGGGTATTGCTGATTTTCCAATCCCAACCATTCATCCCTTATTTCAACCGCTCCGCATTTTAAGCATGGAACTATGTATTACCAAGTACCTACTTTAGCAGTGTAATTAACAACAACAGGTACTAAATAAAACAATTCCTAATGAAAAAATGTTTCCTGCTTACAATGATTGCCGCCACCCTTTTCGCTTTTACGAGCAAGGCACAAGTGACTATCGGCACCATTAACGGCAACGTAAAAGAAGGCCCCGATAAATGGATGGAAGCAGCTACCATTACGCTGCTGAAAGCAAAAGATTCTTCTGTTGCCAAAGTAAATGCATCAGGTAAAAATGGTGACTACAGCTTTGATAAGATGGCATATGGCCGTTACCTGGTATGTGTTAGTGCAACCGGTTATGCCAAAAATTGCTCACCCGTTTTCGAACTTTCCGAAAGTAGCCCAAACGTTTCCATACCCACCATTCAACTGGTTGCCAAAGCCAAACAATTGAACGGTGTTACGGTAACCGCCAGCCGTCCGCTGGTGGAGCAAAAGATCGACCGCACCATCATTAATGTAGAAGCGGCCATTACTAATGCTGGCAGTAATGCACTGGAAGTGTTGGAAAAATCACCCGGCATAACGGTGGATAAGGATGGAAACATCAGCCTGAAAGGAAAAGACGGGGTGATTGTGTTGATGGATGGCCGCCAGACTTATCTCAGCGGGCCCGATCTGGCTAATTACCTGCGCAATGTAAATGCCGGCCAAATGGACCAAATCGAAATAATGATCAACCCGCCTGCCAAATATGATGCAGCCGGCAATTCGGGCATCATTAACATCAAAACCAAAAAGACCCGCCAGGTTGGTTATAACGGTTCCATCAGCCTGGGTTACGGACAAGGCCGTTATCCAAAATTCAATGACGGCATCAACCTCAATTACCGGAAAAATAAGCTGAATCTCTTTACCAATCTGAGCCATAACTATTCGCACAACTTCAACACCCTTTCTATTCAGCGGAATTTTAGAAGCAAGCTTACCAATGAGGTATCGTCGCATTTTGAGCAACAGGCACGTAATGAAAATATTTCTGAAAGTTATAATGCAAAACTGGGCGTGGATTATTTTGCCTCGAAAAATACAACCCTTAGTGCCGTGCTCACTGGTTTTATTAACGATCGGAATGGCGGTAACACCAATATCACTTATGTTGCTGATGCCGCCGGCAGGCCCCAAAGCCAGACCAGGGCTACACTGGATAATGATAACACATTTAAAAATTTCAACACCAATGTCAATCTGCGGCGGGTACTGGATACCTTAGGCTCGGAGTTAACGGCCGACCTGGATTACAGCCAGTATAATTCCAGGAATAACCAGCTATTAGTTAATTCTTATTTTGACGCTTACCAAAACCCCACTTTTAAAGGTGACACGTTAATGGGCAGGCTTCCCCAGGATATTCATATATACAGCGGTAAAGTAGACTATACCAAAAAGTTCAAGAAAGGGGCCCGGTTTGAAGCCGGCGTAAAATCAAGTATCGTAAAAACAGATAATAATGCTGTGTACGACAGTATTACAGGCGGCCATATCGTGCATGATTTCAACCGGAGCAACTACTTTATTTATAAAGAAAACATCAATGCCGGTTATGTGAACTTCAACCAGCAAATCAATAAAAAATGGGGTGCACAGGCAGGCTTGCGGCTGGAAAATACCAATGCCACCGGAACTCAGGTAATCACCGGCGAACAGTTCAACCGTCACTATACCCAACTATTTCCCACAATGTACCTGCAGTACCAACACGATCAGAAAAATACCTATGTGTTAAATTACGGAAGAAGGATTCGCAGACCCAATTATGAAAGCCTGAACCCCTTTATTAATTTTATAGACCGGTACACGTACTCCAAAGGCAATCCGAATTTAAAGCCTCAGTTCAGCCACAACATCGAGTTGAGCCATAGCTATCAAAACTTCCTGACGACTACGCTTAATTATACCCGTACCACCGATATTATACAGAACGTACTGCAACAAAAGGAAGAAACAAAAGAAACATTTATGACTAAAGAAAATATTGCGAAACAACGTCAGTGGGGTCTTTCTGTAAACCTAAACATACCAATGGCAAAATGGTGGCGGAACAATATCTATATCAATGGATTTAATAATAAGTTTGAAGGCCTGATCAATGATTCCTTCATTACGGTAAGCGCCACCACCCTTACCCTCAACGGATCACAGCAATTTACATTTGCTAAAACCTGGTCGGCCGAACTTAGCGGTTTCTTTCGTACAGCAGGGATAGAAGGTGTCATTAAAGCAAAGCCTATGGGAAGCATGTCTATCGGATTTGGCAAACAGATCCTAAAAAATAAAGGCACCCTCCGGCTGAACATCCGGGATATTTTTTACACGCAACAATTCAGGGGTGTAAGCCGCTATGCCAATGTGGATGCGGCTTTCCAGGAACGTGGCGATAGCAGGGTAGCAAATCTGGGTTTCACCTGGCGTTTTAGCAAAGGAAAAGTAACTGCCCCAAAAGCCAGGGCCGGCAGTGCCAGTGAAGAACAGAACCGGGTAGGAAATTAATCTGTAGCAGGCATCCTTACACACTTCAATTTTAGCTAACCCAAACAAAAATTAAAAAAGCCCGGTTGCATCATGCAACCGGGCTTTTACAATATAGCCATCTATCACTCAATCACCCATTTCTCGATCACTGATCTTTCTTAGTCTTTATACAATAAACGGATTAATAATAGCCAATACCTGTGTTTTTGTCAATGGTTCATCAAATGCTTCTGTAGCTGCGTTTGCGTCAATTGTTGTTATTCCATTGATACCTACAATCTGAATGCCACCCTGAAGTGTATTTTCTTCACCATTGTAGCTGGCTTGTGCGGCAGCCGGTACCCCACCATTGTTGCCGGTATACCAGGGTTTAACGTTTACGCCTTTACTTGCCCGCAATTGGGCAATATGTGCCACGTGCCGGGCTTCAACCGAGTGTAGTCTTAGCGCTGCTTCTAAAATATCACCGGTACCGATCAGTTCACCTGCTCTTCCTTTATAAGCCCGCAAACCGGTAGTTTCGTAAGTCTGTGCTACTGCTAAAAAAGTAGTATAGTTGGTAAATACATCCGGGAAAGGACCCACACTAACACCTTTGCCGCCGGTATGGTCAAAAGTAGGCATGGCCATAGGCGTGCCGCCAAGGGCGGTAATGGTTGTTTTTACAAAATCACGATGGCCGGTTTCGTTTTTTAGAATCAATTGAAACGATGTTTTTTCTGCACCGGCTGGTATTAAGGTAGCGCTGGCTACTGCTTTTGTATATAAATCTACTTCCAGGTATTCAGCTGTAAGTGCAAAATTCAATACATCCAAAATCACTGCATTGCTGGTTTGACCATACGCTTTTTTAAACATGCCACCCAACGCAAGCGGAAGAGCAGCCAGGGAAAGGCGGTGAGCAATTCCTTTAAACTGTTTCATTATCCTGCGGCGTGTATCCAGGCGTTCATACACTTCCGGATCACGCTGTTCTATTTCGTCTAATATATGTAAAATGTTCATGATAATTAAATTTTAGGAAGGTAAAGTATTGACGTTCAGTTTCGTTTTCACATAAGGCATTACTGCATTAATTACATCCCGTGGCTTTGCTACTGCATCCCGGCGGCTCGTTGCTTCTAAAATACTATCGTCGGCAAAGCTGCCATAGCTTACCAGGTTGCGGATAATAGCGGCATGGCGTGCTTCTACAGAAACAATTTTGCCCGCCAGGCCCAGGTAATCCACATTGGTAATGTAACGGCCCGCCCCATTATAGGCTGATACACCTGTGTCTTCAAACGTTTTAGCGGCACCTAATACGCTTGTTCTGCTGGTAAAGTCAATACTGCTAAAATCTACATCCAGCCCTTGTATGGCATTGCTGCCTAAAGCATTTTTAAAAAATTCCCGGTGCGCCACTTCATGCTTCATAATGTCCGACAGATAATTGCTTTCTGCAACCGGCATACTGGCATAAGGGCTGGCCATTACACGGGTATAAAAAGCAGCTTCCAGTTGTTCCAACGCATACGCATAATTTAGGATTACGATATTAATGTCGCTGCCGAAGCTTACACCATTGTCATCGTCTTTGTTACATGCCTGAGCAGTAACTGCCACAGCACCTGCTGCAAGGCCTGCGACTCCTAAAAACTTGCGGCGGCTAACCTGCGGCATGGTCGCTGCCTCAGCCGGCAACCCGCTTTTGTTGAATCTCCAATTCATGGTTTAAAATTT
This sequence comes from Chitinophagaceae bacterium, assembly GCA_965246935.1. Classification (GTDB taxonomy): domain Bacteria; phylum Bacteroidota; class Bacteroidia; order Chitinophagales; family Chitinophagaceae; genus JAZKFT01. Next base: position 130,484 of record CBDFGC010000024.1, read on the forward strand.
TTTAATGAATAATTCGGTCTGTATATACTTTGCACAAAGCACAGGCACTTGCACAGACACAATTGTGAACTGAAATAAATTTTATGCCAACCATTTTGTTTTTTGTTTAAATTTTTTTGGTAAAACTTTACACGGAAAAAAATCGTACTGTGCCGCCATAAGTATCACCTGTGTATTCTTAACTATTTATGGGAACCGATAAAACCGATAATCCCCATGAACCAGCCTGTATATGCGCAGGCGCCGGTGCCTATATTTGCGCCCAAAAAACTGCTATGTTTCGTACTCATACCTGTGGAGAATTAAGAACGCACCACATACAAACCGAAGTGACCCTGGCCGGCTGGGTACAAACCGTTCGCAAGTTTGGAGCAATCACCTTCATTGATTTGCGGGACCGCTATGGTATTACCCAACTGCTGCTGGGCGAATCGCTAAATGCAATGCTGGATGAAAATCCGCCGGGCCGGGAATATGTGCTGCAAGCCACCGGCATCGTATCGGAACGCAGTAATAAAAACCGGAATATCCCAACCGGCGATGTGGAGATCATCGTATCCGGTTATAAAATTTTAAACAAAAGTGCAGTACCACCTTTTACCATACAGGACGATACGGATGGAGGAGACGACCTGCGGATGAAATACCGCTTTCTGGACTTGCGTCGTGGCCCGCTGCGCCGCAACCTGGAGCTACGCTACGCCGTAAACCGCAGTGCCCGCAACTACCTGCACGAACAAGGATTCATGGATATTGAAACGCCTTTCCTGATTAAGAGCACACCCGAAGGAGCCAGGGATTTTGTAGTACCCAGCCGTATGAATGCCGGTCAGTTTTATGCCCTTCCGCAAAGCCCGCAAACCTTTAAGCAACTGCTCATGGTAAGCGGCTACGACCGCTACTACCAGATTGTAAAATGTTTTAGGGACGAAGACCTGCGGGCCGACCGTCAGCCGGAGTTTACGCAGATTGACTGTGAAATGGCTTTTGTAGAGCAGGAGGATATTTTGAATATGTTTGAAGGGTTGGTAAAACGGATTTTTAAAGAAGTAAAGGGCATTGATTATACCGATACATTAGAACGCATGACCTGGGAAGAAGCCATGTGGCAATACGGTAATGATAAGCCCGACATCCGCTTTGGAATGAAGCTTTGCAACCTGAAATTTCCGGGACATGCTTTTCCCGGAAAAGCCTCCCCAAACCTCCCGAATGATCGGGAGGCTTCTGATAATACAGTTTCGTTAATTGCCGGTGAATTTGGTGTGTTTAATGATGCTGAAACAGTGATAGCGGTTGCTATTCCTGGCTGTGCCGAATATACCCGCAAGCAAATAGATGAATTAACAGAGTGGGTAAAGCGCCCACAAATTGGAATGAAAGGATTGGTGTACATCCGCTGTAATGCTGACGGCACATATAAAAGCAGCATAGATAAATTTTACACCGAAGAAAAATTACAGGCCATTGCCAGTGCCACTGGTGCAACGGCAGGCGATTTGATTTTGATTGTTGCCGGGCCTGAAGAACGTACCCGCAAAGCTGCCAGCGAATTGCGGCTGGAAATGGGCAAGCGGCTGGGCTACCGGAAAGAAGATGAATTTAAATTATTATGGGTGTTGGATTTCCCCCTGTTTGAATATTTAGAAGAAGACAACCGCTGGGTAGCCCGCCATCATCCGTTTACCAGTCCCAAGCCTTCGGACATTGCTACTATGATTGGCAATGATCCTAAAATTACAGACGCTGCTAAATATTTGGAGCATCCTTATGCCGGCATTAAAGCCAATGCCTATGATATGGTATTAAATGGTAATGAAATTGGTGGTGGCAGCATCCGTATTCACCAGCGGGAACTACAGGAAAAGATGTTTGCTGCACTGGGTATGGATGCGGAAGAACAACAGCATAAATTTGGTTTCCTGTTAGGGGCATTTGAGTATGGTGCCCCACCACACGGCGGCATTGCATTTGGCTTCGACCGCTTGTGTGCCCTGCTCGGTGGCAGCGAAATCATCCGCGATTTTATTGCCTTCCCTAAAAACAACAGCGGCCGCGATGTAATGTTAGATGCACCCGGGCCAATTGATGAAAAGCAATTCAGTGAATTACAGATCAAACTGGATTTAAAATAACATTATTTAAAAAACAGCAGTGTAGCATACCGTATTGTTTTGCTCGTATCGGGGTATAGGCTACATTGCAGCAAATCATTATACATGAATAAAATTATTTACCTGTCAATACTGGTTGCATTTGGATTATCGGCTACTGCTCAACCGGGAAAAACCCATAACGTCAACCAGATTTATCCGGGGCATATCATTACCCTTACAAACGATACTGCACAAGGGTTTATACAATATGGCAGCAGGGAGGCTAACCAATCGAAATGTATTTTTTATACCAATGCAGATGATAGCAAAACAAAAAAAATATACAAGCCTTCTGAATTAAAAGGGTACGCAGTAGAAGATCAGCACTTCCGCAGCCTCGATTACAGTGGCAATATTGGGTTCCTTGGAAAAGGGGACCGGAGTTTTTTATTAATTTCAGAACCCGGCAGGATTAATACGTATGTGTACTACCTGGATAATGAGCAGATCGTTTGGCAAAAAGGAGATGAACCGGCTGTAAGCAACGCCTCTATGTTGATGGGTTTTAAAAAGAATGTCTTAAAATTGGTTGGCGACTATCCTGAATTAGTCGCAAAGATTGAAAAGAAAGAAAAAGGCTACGGAATGTTGAATATTGCCGCTATTATAACCGAATACAACACGTGGTACGATTCTAAAAAATAAATTGCCTTTTCTGCCAGGCAAAAAAAGCAATTTATTAGCCTTGGTTGTGTGTTAGGCATCCAAAGTTATCTCTGGTGCATAATAGTTTACTGCTATTTATAGGTCAGTACAACATTCTTAATAGCCTTGAAAGGACGGCATAAAATCATACAGGTATTTCGCCCCTTCAGGGCTGAAATTTAACTGTTATTTCTTAACTTAATGACATTGGGCTTATAGCCAACGGATAAAGATGCCCCTTATTATATATCGGCTTTAGCCCCATAAAAACAATGGGGCTAAAGCCGATACGTCTATTTATGTACTGAATTTCTTTAGCTAAAGCAAACGGCAACTGATGATTGCCACTATTTGATGACTACCCCTTTTATGCTGGAACCATTTCCTGCCAGTAAAATCATTCCCGAAGTGGTGTTTGTTGCCGAAAAAGCAGGATATAACGTATAGGAAGTACGGGTGGTTTGAAATTCTTTTTCAAAATGAATCGGTGCTTCCATCAGTCCATCATTTGTAATATACACAAGCACCGGTACTTTGTAATTTTCATAGGAAGTATTTGGAATATACTTTCCATATACATCGTTGTACACAACAGCTAATTTATTATTAATGATTCCATAAGCCGGGTACAGATCCTGGTCGAAATTACGTGCTGTAAATTTCTTTGAAAGAACCAATTCAAATTTCTTTACCGATTCATTATCAAAAGCGGTTACTATTATATCATTGTGCTTGTAGTTGTAATTCTCTTCAAAGGCAAGCCCTTGTTGCTGGGTTGGGGTTTCCCGGTCTGCTTTCACTTGTTCACCAATTAAATAAGTGGTAGCACCGTTAAAAATAATTCCTTCGGCGGTGGCATTACTCACGGGCTTATTAAACAAGATTGATGCTCATTTTAGCTTTGGCAGTATTATATATCCAGGTACCGGTAGCCTGTACATCCCCAATGGTAAAACCTGATTTTTCTTTTAAATAACCGGCAATGATTAAATCGCCGTTCGGATGAACGGAAGCCATATAATTCATCACCTTTTGTTTTGGATCTTCCGGTGTTACCGGTATAACGGTACCAACTTTATCTCCTGTTTTACTTTTATACAAAAGCGGGTAGCGATATCCCTTCTCCGATTCATCTTTCACCAAGTAAAAATCACCCTTATCCGAAGCGTAAAACGAATTCATGAAAACCCGTTTATTTGTTTCGGGAAAGGTGAATTGTCCGGCGCTGATTTGTTTTAATTCAGCATCCAGAAAGTAATACTTAAATTGCACCAATTCCTCCTTCTCTCCCGGAACCTGCCCAATTACGGCGAGGTGTTTTCCATCCGGCGTTACAGCGGTGTACCAATCCCCGGATTTACCCATTTTGTCGAAGGTAAAACTGCCTATTTCTTTTTCATCAGTGCTTAATACGCCCTTACTGTCCACCGCCCGTGCGGTAAGTTTGTTTTGATTGGTGCTTTTATTACGGTTTTCAAAAATAGCCAACAGCTTATTGTCTACAGACAAAACACTTAGCAAATCGGTCATGTTGCCCATGGTGCCTTGCTGGTATTTTATTTCGCCAACCCGGGTTACGTTGCCATTGCCATTTACAGCTACCATCGTAGGGTATGGGGCAGTATAATCTCTTGATTTAAAAATAAAATAAGCGGAGCCATCGCTCATCAGTGCGGTTACAGGTGGTTGCTTCTTAAAGGTAAAAGGCATTTCCGCTCCCTGTGTAAGTGAAGACTGACCATCAGAGGTGGCTATTATACAAGTAAGACAGATAGATAAAAGGGTGATTTTTTTCATTTTTAATTTTGAGGATATGTGGTTTTGTATTTTAAATATTTGTAAAACAGGTAGTGTTGTATTTTCGGCTGCAACCTGTTTTTCATTGATTTACTTTGATCCTGTTGGTAAGGTCCGCAAATAGTAGTTCGTAATTATTCTTCCGTTGCCTTTCAGAACCTGATAAATTAAATCCATTCAGGCGGCTGATAACACCAATACCATCAGAAACATTGGAGAGTGCAAAAAACGTTTCCAGCATATTAAAGCAAATAGCTATTGTTACCTCTTTGTCAATCCTTGCTTTTTTGTTATTAACATCCGATTCCTGTAAAGCAGTGTTCCAGATGGCGATTGCTTTTTGAAGTTTTACTTTTGCATTTGTAGCATCCAGGCCCAACATAGTCAATCCGGTTGAGGCCTCATTGAATGCGGTGGTGAGATCAGTGTATTCTTCACTGCGGTTCTTTACATAACTTAACGAAGTATTTCGCTTCATAAGTCCAAATCCGAATTTATCATTTACCAGGCTGTTTAAAAACGTCAGGTTTTCCTGTAATATTTTTTCTTCATTTATTTTGATCAGTGGCTCTGCATTAAATTGTGTGTAATTGTCAGAAGCTGCCGATGAATACATTTTATAAATGCTTAATTCATTTGGTGTTGTGTTCAGGATTTCTTTGCCATCCGGCAACAATATTTTTACAGCCATGGGGTGGCGGTAGGAGAATTCCGTATGATAATAGGTGGCTTTATAGGTAGTGGTGTTTCCGCCACCGGTTCTGATCATGTCTTTTTGTTCGGACAGCGTTCGGGGCTGGCTGTAATCATAGCCGTATAACGTTACAATTATTCTGACTGCATCCTGTACATGTTGCTCATAACCATCGAGGTGCAGGTAGGTAGCTGCCAGTACTTTCAGGTCGTAAGACGTTTGCAGTGCCGGCTTCTGAATCACCTGCAAAACAGGAACAGGAGGAGGCTGTTTTACCGGCTTGTTATTTTCTTTAAGAATGTTGTGCTCTACAAACTTTTCACCGAATGTTTTTTTGTTATATGCAGCCAGTTCCGTTTCGTATTTGGTTTCTGCGGCTTTTACCAATGCAGGATAACCGGCTGTTTCTTCCTTATACTTCAATGCCGCTGCCTTCAGGCTATTCTGGTATTCATCAGTCAGAACACGATTTTTTTCTTCGTAAGGCGCCTCAAAAGTAACCGTGTAATTTTTAATTGATTTAGGTAGCGGCTGTAGCGGCAAGTGTGCATATTGGTAAGTAACATCTTCTGATTTTATTTTCTGTGCAGAAGAAACTGCCGGTGCTATGCCAAGCAGTACCAGCAGTGGTATGGATTTATGAAAGGATTTCAGCAACGGGTTCATTTATTCAAAGATGCAATTTTTAGCCATACTAATAGCTGTTTGTTTACTAAACAAATGATGGTATTTTCGTCAGCAATAATTAATTTTCATCTTTTAAAACGCCACATGAAACGGATTTTATCTTTTGTTTTTGTATTATCAACCGTTTTTGCCTGTGCTCAAACAGCTACGCTGAAACCTCAGGTGCTTACGGTTGCGCCTCCGGCAGCAGCACGCATGAGCGCTGCCAGACTGGCCCGTATTGATGACCTGATGCAGGAATACATTAGCAAACAATGGATGGCCGGCGCTGTAGCCATTGTGGCGAAAGATGGTAAAATTGTGTATTATAAAAGCTTTGGGAATAATATGCGTGACGGAAAGAAGCCGGTGCTAAAGGATGATATATTCCGCATTGCTTCCCAAACAAAAGCCATTACCAGCACCGGCATCATGATGCTGTATGAAGAAGGGAAATTAGGACTGGATGATGTGGTATCGAAATATATTCCGGAGTTTAAAAGTCCTAAAGTGTTGGATACCTATAATGCTGCCGACACTACTTACACCACCGTTCCGGCCAAAAGGGAAATCACCATCCGCGATTTACTTACGCATACTTCCGGAATAGATTATGCACAAATTGGTTCGCCTAAAATGACGGCTATTTATGCTAAGGCTGGTGTAGTAGGCGGCATTGGGGTTGATAAAATACTGCTTGCTGATAAAATGAAAATTTTAGGTGGACTGCCGCTGGTACATCAGCCCGGCGAAAAATGGACATATGGATTAAATGCTGATTTACTTAGGCTACCTGATTGAAGTAATCAGCGGCAACTCACTGGATGTATTTTTTCGCCAGCGCATTTTTGAACCACTCGGTATGAAGGATACTTATTTTTATTTGCCTGCTGCCAAAAGGGGAAGGCTGGTAACATTATACACAGAAGGTGCGGATAAAAAAGCAATAAAGGCGCCGCCTGTATTTACCCTGAATGGCACTGCCATTACCGATTACCCGGCTACCGACGGAACCTATTTTTCCGGTGGTGGCGGCTTATCGTCCACCGCTTATGATTATGCTATTTTTATGCAAATGCTGCTGAATGAAGGGCAATACAACGGTCAGCGTTTACTTAGTCCGGCATCGGTGCGGCTGATGCATACGCAACAAATAGGTCAGCTTACGCACAACGGCAATAACTTCGGATTGGGATTTGAAATTATTCCTGAAAATAATGCGGGTAAAAATTTGTTATCGCCGGGTTCTTATTACTGGGGTGGTATGTTCAGTTCTTCCTATTGGATAGATCCGAAAGAAAAAATAGTAGCGCAGTTATTCCTGAATCAGTATCCAAATAGTCATGGAGAAATCCATTCCAAATTTCAGACAATAGTTTACAGTGCTATTGAAAATGAATAAGGATCAGGCGGTAGTGGTATTACAATCTCCTTATTGTATTTAATTTTTATTTTTTCCGGGCATCCAAATTATGGAAATAAGAAATCCGGATGGTATGGATACTCCTGTATTTATTGCCGGCGGCCAACTGCTGAAATACGTTCATATAGCCAACCTGTAAATTATCATGCGTATTGGTATGATAAGCAAAACCTGCACAGGCCCGGTTTTGATCGAAGTAGTTGTACACGATCTGCTTGCCAAAGTTTACATGTATTTCATCATTCAGCACCAGCGAAATAGTGTTTGGTGCAAATGCTTTTTTGTTCAATGGAAACATACCCAGCACGTTGTACCGTATTCTCCAATTGAAGTTGTAGCCATTGGCAAGGTTATCATTATCCGCAATTTTATGCCGGAACCTTTCCTCCAGCCTGATCCACTGCATCAGCCGTAATTTTTGATATTTGGTATGCCATTGCAGTTGTTGCCAGGGCCGGTGTTCAGGCTGCGAAATGTTTTGATGATTATCTGCCGGAAAATGATTGACAAATGCATATCCCACCGTTAGTTTGGTATCGCTGTTTACATAATACGTAAGGCCTGCCCTGATAATCGCCTGCGAAAAATGAGTCACGAAATCTTCTTTGGTTCGTAGCTGGGCTTCGGCCCACAGGCCCCATTTATTGCTGAAGCGGGTCTGGTTAAAATAGCCTGCCCAGATTTGGCTTACCTGCTCCGTCAATTTTTGCCCCTGCACTGAAACCGGGAAACAGGATACTGCTACCATCATTGTTACAAATGCACATCTGGGTTGCCATTGACCGAAGGACATAGGGTAATATATTTTGGTGAATACAAGGCAGGTTGCAAAAATCGTTTTTTCCGGTAAAGAAAATTTTGTGCTAAATATGGTTCTTCGGCATAGTTAGTGGAATTCAGAATAGATAGTACGCTACAAGCGGCTGTTAAACCTGAGTAAAAGAAGCTAACACTCACTCCTGATATAACCTTATTAAAAGAGGCGAGGCTTTAATAAGGTAATAAGGTTCAGACATATTTTATTAAATAACTTGATACTAAGGTTTAAAACCCTAAAATACCAATTCCACTACGTTTACCGAACAACCCTAAATAAAAGGGATACATATCAAAATGTTACTAAAGGCGAACTGCCCCGGCGGGGCAACCTGTTTGTAGAAAATTAGATAAAAGGTTATTTTGCCCCGTCAGGGGCTACCTGTTTGCCATTTCCAGTTAGTAGCTTCAGCTTGTAAATACAGGTAGCCCCTGACGGGGCAATAGCAGCAAAACAGCAAGATGTCGCTAATACAAACAGGTAGTGCCTACGGCACAATCTTGCTAAATAGGGCGCCAATATCGCCAGCGCATTTTGGAGTTTACCTAAATTAAAAAGGCATTCCTTTTTACGGGAATACCTTTTGCTTAACGATTACTGCCAGAATCTTTATCTACTTATTATTCTCCTTTTTATTTGTTCTCTAAATGGTAGTCTGTGCCATCAGCTACTGCCAACCTTGTAAGGTACTGAACGCTTATCATTAATTGCTCAGCAACCCATCTAATGTAACCGCTACATAATACAGGCCGCCGATAGTTGGACCTCCTGCGTACTGTATACGCCGGTTGTTCAATACGTTGGCAGCCCCTATTTTAATCGTTGATTTTGCTGCGGGTACCCGGTATGTTACCTGGGCATCTACGGTATTGATGGCACTCACATCACCGGTTACCAGCGGACTTTCCCACAGGAAACTGTCCTGCCATTTCCATACGATATTAAAGCCCAGGTTTTGGACGATGGCCCGGTTTCCAAAAGAAATGTTAGTTGTATAATCCGGTGTATTAAATCCGGTTACAAATAAATCCGGTGTTGTGTTACCTTTTATCTTATTATAATTTACATTACCCGAAATCGTATATGTTTTATAAAAATTATACGTAACACCCAGCGACGAACCATACGTTGTGTATTTGTTTTTGGCATTCGTGTACACCCGGTAGCGGTCCTGCCCTTTGCTGGCAGCAGTAGCCGGTGCATTGGTTGCAGGATCAGGAGCTTTGGCAGGCTGGGCGTCCCTGTTGCGGTCTATCATGGACAATACTGCTGCGTCCGAACCAACCGTTTCGCCGATGGGCACATATACCTGTACCTGCCCTAAAAAGCCACTATAAATATTAGCGTACACATCAAAATCAATGAACAATTTGTTATTGAACAATACACTTTTGTAACCAGCCTCAAAAGAATTAATTCCTTCCGGTTTGCCGTCGGGTAAATTAGCCACCTGTAGTAAATTGCGGTTGGCCAATGCGGCCACATCCGTATTGCCTGCTGCTTTAGTAGCTGCGTTGAAGGCGGCTACTGATGATTGGGTGTAGCTGTTTTCCCGGAAGCCTAATCCCTCATTGATTACCGGTAGTATGCCCACCCGTTTTACGCGGCCATTGTTTACATAGCTCAGTGCTTCGAACAGCGCCGGAAAGCGATAGCCCTGCTGAAAAGTAAAGCGAAAATTATGGGCTTCTACCGGGCTGAACACTGCCGCTACACGGGGCGTAAATTTCACCGAAAACTCCGGGTTATAATCGGCCCGCAACGATCCCCATAATTTTAGTTTTTCTTTGAAAAAAGTTTTGGTTACCTGGGCAAAACTTCCAAATTTTTTGTAATACGTATTCTCTCCAAAGCTGCCATCGGGCAGGGGCAGATTTCTTTCGGCAATGGGCCGTTTAAAATCAACGAAATTATTTCCGTCGGGTATTAATTCATTTATCCGTGCATCGGCGCCAATCAACAAATTAACATATTTTACCTGTTTTGATAAATCCCACTGGCCTTCAATATGGTACAGATTGCTTTTTTGAATAAGGGCCGCACCGCCTGTAACGGGGGCAGTAGGAACAGACGTTTTGATGTCCCAGTTGTTTATTTTAATAATGGTGTCCTTTACTGCATTGAATCTTGCGGTTCCGGGTTCCGCCCGGCCGGCATCAGCCTGCTGGCGGGCATAAGCGGTAGCAGCAGCCAGGTTAGCCGAAGTAAGTGATCCGCCATTATCCAGCGCATATTTTTTTAATGCTGCTGTATATTTAGACCCCCAGGTTTTGGAATCGCCGCCAGTGTAGAGGTCTATATTATCGGCTAATGGTTTCACATTGTAGCTATCGCCGGTGTTTTCTTTGGTGAAATAAGCTTTCACCGTAAAGTTGCTGCCTTTCAACTCAAGCTGATGGTTTTGTACCACCACATTATCCAGTTTTACTTTATTTCCCCGCTGAAAAACACCATCCATCTTACCAATACGGTAGGTGTATGAAAGCTCGGTATTTGGCGTGATTTTGTAATGTAGTGCCGCATCAAATTTCAGGTTATCAACGCCCGGATCTACCAGGTCTTTTTCCCAATAGCCGGTACGAGCCACCGTCAGGGTGCGATTGGCTACTCCATCAATATTTAGTCCCGTTACCGATACGGTATTGCTGCCCGCCAGTGCATCATCACCATATTTATTCCAGCCATCAAAAGCAGCATTGTTTGCCCCGTTCAATGAAGGGAATGCCGGGTTCGCCGTATTTCTGTTATTCTGGTTCTGGTCTGTTCGGGTGTTCGATATCCAGTCGGTCGCTTTCAAATAACTACCGTTTACTTTAAACGCAAATTTATTATTGAATGCTTTTGCATAACGGATAGCCGTTTCGGTTAATATAGCCGGTTCATGGTCGGTACCATCAACATGGTTTACGCCGGTACGCTGAAATATGCTTAATCCCTGATTTTTAAAAGGATTCTTTGTAATTAAATTAGCAAGGCCATTAATGGCATTCATACCATATAAGGCCGATGCTGCACCGGGCGTAATTTCAATACTCTGGATGTCCAATTCTGTGGGGCCAATGGCATTACCCAACGGTACGCCCAGGGTTGCGGCCTGCATATCAATACCGTCTACCAATTGCATAAACCGGAAGTTGTTAGGAATATTAAACCCTCGGGTATTCGGTACTTTAAAAGTGATAGAAGAGGTGGTTAACTGAACGCCTTTTACATTGCCCAATGCATCATAAAAAGAGGCCGACGGCGTTTCTTTTAATGCACGGATGTCTAACTTGTCAATGCTTACCGGCGATTTTAATATTTTTTCGGATGTACGGCTCGCCGTTACAACCACCTGGTTGGCAATAAAGGTTTGGGTATTTAGCTGGATAGCCAGCTTTGAGTTTGCGTTTTTTATTTCTAACTCCTGCGGCGCAAACCCAATAGACGTAACCATTAACCTAAAAGGCAGTTTCTGACTGGTTACCAGGGAAAACCGGCCGGTAGAATCCGATACGGCGCCGGACGAAGAACCTTTAATACTAATGCTTACAGCAGGCAGGCCTTCGTTGTTTTCGCCGACCACACGGCCGCTTAAAATTAAGGCGCCGTTGAGTTGCGCCTGGACTAAAACCGGTAACAGGAAAAGCAGTAAGGGTAATATCTTTTTCATTATAAAGAAGAATTTGTCAGGTTTTGATAAATGAGCATGGTGGGGTGTTCTATTCCTGCAGTGCATAGAATAACCCGTCAATTTCAAATGGTAGCATCAATCGTTAGGCAGGAAATAGTCAACAACATCGCCGGGTGGGGAAGCCGGGCAGTATTCGTTTTTTGGTTGTCGCATAAAACGGTAATGTCCTCATTGGGTCTCAAATTTTGCAATGAGTTGCGAAAATAAGGTAATCCCTACCAAATTAGTAGACAATTAAAAATTTTGCTTTTCTGTACCTTCAGTTATCATATGGGCACACCTTTTCGAAATAGTATTTGACTCCGGTAGGAGCCCGGTATTTATAGCTATTGGCTATCTAAAATGTGGTTTTAGCTCCGTAAATGCTGCGTACCCATCCAACTCGGGAGGCACCTACAAAGCCTAAAATCTTTGAAAAGCTCATTGTTGTATAAACACAATGCTACTACCGGAGCCAATTGCGGTGTCTGTAAAGACATGTTCCCACAATAGGTACGTTCAGCAGCGGTAACATTTACCGCTGTTTCAATACTTGTAATTCAACCTTCAGTCGATTGTTTTCGGCCTCCAGTTCGGAGACATATTTTCGCTGTGGTAAAAGAACATCTTCGATTTCTTCACTTGTATAGCGGGGTATAATATGCTGTGGACAGTTCCAATCATAAGCCTGAATATCCAGCAGCATCATCCACTCGGGCCGGTGTTTGTAATCTGCCGGATCTATCTTTTTAAATAATGCAGCATCTTCTTCTATCTCTAGAATTTTAGCTTTAGCATACATCTTTAACCTGGCCTGGTGCGGATAGGAAATCATAATCAAAGCCACATTTGGATTAGTGGCAATATTTCCTGCCGAAATATATTGTTTATTGCCGGTAAAATCAACAAAAGCTAATGTTTTATGATCTATAATCTTTACAAAACCTGCAGGCCCGCCCCGGTGCTGAATATAGGGAAAACCGTTTTCGCCAAAACTTGCCATATAAAAATGATCCTGCCTTTCAATGAAATTTATTTCATTATCAGATAATCCATCCACAACCCCATTTTTTTCTACCCGTTCGTAGTTTTTCCTGCTTCCAAATTCAGTTTGTAAAGCCTTGGCCGCATCTGAAAATGCTAACGTTGCATAGTTCATATTTTGTAATTAATGGTCCTTTGTAGCAGACTGATCTTATATAAATTTTTTACAATAACCTATATTTGGAAAGCATTTCCTTTACATCTTTACAAGTAATTCCTTCTATTCCTTTTGTTTGGAAATATTGACTTAATTGCCCGGTGACTTTGACTTTTACTGCTGTCCACTGTACCAGCGCATCATTTGTTTTCTTACAACTTCTTCGGTTGAGGCATCTTTAAGAATTTGCAGATAACTCCGTTTTTTTATGCCCATACAATATTGCATCAATATCCAGTAATTGTAATATTTCCTCGGCGAAATGGTACTGTCAGCAAATGTAATTGCCCAACTGTTTTTTTGTACTTGCCCGGTTTTCAAAAGACGTGTGATATTTTTCGAAAGGTCATTTTGATCTACGCCTTTCCTGGCAATATATTCAGCATACCCTTCCCATTTCCAGTCCGGAATGTTGGCAATTGGTTTTGCTTTCCAAAAGCCCAGTTTGTAAAATTGCAGGCAATGTGTTATTTCATGCGCCAGTAATTGCGTCAAATTCCATTTATAACCATTTAACTCCACATAATTGTCTTTGTAATTTGCAGTGCCCTGTAAAACTACTTTATTGTAAAAACCCCACGCAAATGCCTGTCCACGGATAGCTTGCATTAATTGTGGATAGGTTGAACCATCGTGCAGGCAAATAGGAAGTTTGAGCTTATTGTTGTAAAGTTCACTCCCTTGTAAAAGAGTTGTCGCCTGGTCAAGTTTACTTATCAGTATTGAATCAATAGGTTGGTTATGAAAAATGGTATAATTGTTATGTACGGTCTTGTTTGCATATGTCAATACCGGGTTCAATACAATAATGAGTAACAGCGTTACAATTATCAATGCTGTTACTGTTAAGCGAAAGGCCCATTTTTTTATTTTTTGTTTCATAAGCTGAGGTGTTTCGGTAAAACGACGTTGGTGGAATGTAGGCTGTCGCTTACTGCTTACCATATCATTGATTGCCTGTCGTAATACTAACCATCCAGTTTACCCCAAACCTGTCCGTCAGCATTCCAAAAACGTTGCCCCAAAATTGTTTCATAAGCGGTGCTGTAATTTTTCCGTTTTCAGAAAGTTTATCGAAAGTAACTTTTTAGTAGCTTCTCGTCAGCGCCTTCAAGCGATAAACTGAATTGGCCTGTATTTTTGGGTTCAGCGTTATGGGGATTATCGCTTGCTAAAATTACAACGTCTCCGTTCAGCCTGGCATGCATAATCTTATTTTCCATTTCTTTACTATTTGCTTGTGGGTCGGCATGTGCGTCCGCCGGGCCTTGGGCATAAGTAGTAAGCATCAGTTCGCCGCCAAAAATGCCCTTATAAAATTCCATTGCTTCTTTACAATTTCCGCCAAAGAAAAGATAAGGATTCAATGTTATTTTTGTCTGTTCCATGATTGCTGATTTAAGGATAAAAAATTTTTTTTGGTTGCCAAAGCTAAAGGTCTTTTAGTGTTCCGTTATTGTCGATTATTCCGGTAAATATATCACTGCTCAACAAAAGGTACAAAGTAGACGCATGGGTAGAAATAATAAAAGGTACAGGACATATGTTGAAATTCAATTCAACTGTATCCTTTACTAAAGCCGTGCTAAGGCGGTGGACTAAAATGTAGCAGGCACTATGGTAAGCGATCAGCAACCAATGAATTTTAACAAACCGGAGCAAAGTTTTCTGTTCATGTTGGATTCACCGGCCTATAAAGACGGCCTGCAATATGATAAACTGTTATATGTAAATACAAACGATGCTGGCTATGCCTGGTATATACATCTTTTAAAATCATAGGAATAAGGATAAGAGCTTTGAATACCAACTTCAATCAGGCGGGGGAAAAGTAAAAATTCAAAGGAAGAACCAACTCACCGGTCAATTAGAAAATGGTACAATACCAAAAGCCAGCTCAATTATATATGGGTTGGCTTTTTTACATTAAACGATTATTTCAAAGCTTCACATAAGAAACCTAAGCGTATAAAAATGTGCTAATGCTATAATTGATTAAACGAACTTTTCAAGTTCCCGGTACAATTGGCAATCCCGGTTGCATGGGGCATTCTGTTTTAATTCGTGTATCCTCCTTTGCTGATTCCATTAAGCCAATCATCCTCCGAAAGTGGGCCGATTTGCTCCTCATAGCCCTTGTTTCCCCGCTTTCCCCGCTTTTTTAGCCCTAAAACTTCCTTTTGAAAACTTATCCATACCAATTCTTGCTAAAAAATTTAGTTATTCACATTTTTAGTTTGTACGTTTGGTTTTTATAAATGATTGTTTTTGAAACCCTTATTTCGTTTTCAAATGGGTTATTCACCATTTCCACTGCACACTTCATAACTGCTTTTCCCATTTTATCAACAACCGTTTTACACAGGCAGTGTACAACCTTTTACCCCGGCATTGTTTTCCTTTAGTAACCTTGTGTAACGATAATGGCGGAATGTTCCCACACGAAAAGTAGCAAACAGAAGGAGTAAATAGGGGCAAAAGCCATCATCACCCAAACAGTTTTTTTCAGTGCTGAACAGGCGAAAAGCGGTGCATTAGCATTAACGTGAGATTGAGTTCGTCTCCTCGCTGCATTTTAAACCAGGGCTTCGCCAAAAGGGCACTGTTTCATTATAAACATTTTATTACCATGCAGGAAAACGAGGTACTCTTACGGGAAAATAAAGACCGGTTTGTGATTCTTCCCATCAACTATCCCAAGGTTTGGGAAATGTATAAAAAGCACGAAGCCAGTTTCTGGACGGCTGAGGAGATTGACCTGAGCTCTGATCAAAAGGATTGGAATGGTCTGAATGACGGCGAACGCCACTTCATTTCACATGTACTGGCATTTTTTGCCGCCAGTGACGGCATCGTAAACGAGAACCTGGCGGTGAACTTCATGAGCGAAGTACAGTTGCCAGAAGCCCGCTGTTTTTATGGTTTCCAGATTATGATGGAGAACATCCACTCTGAAACGTATGCCTTGCTGATTGATACTTATATTAAAGACCCGCAGGAAAAAAACCGCCTTTTCCATGCCATTGACACCGTACCAGCCGTAAAAAAGAAAGCCGAATGGGCCTTGCGCTGGATCAACAACGGAAACTTTGCCGAACGCTTAGTGGCATTTGCAGCCGTAGAAGGCATCTTTTTCAGCGGTAGCTTCTGCTCCATTTTCTGGCTGAAAAAGCGGGGTTTAATGCCGGGCCTCACCTTTAGTAACGAACTCATTAGCCGGGACGAAGGTCTGCATTGCGAATTTGCCTGCTTACTGTATAAAATGCTGAACACCCGGCTAAGTCAGGCAGAAGTGTATGCCATCATTGGCGATGCGGTAGCCATTGAAAAAGAATTTATTACTGAAGCACTACCCGTAGGGCTGATTGGAATGAATGCCAGCCTGATGCAGCAATACATCGAGTTCGTAGCGGACCGCTGGCTGGATGAACTGGGCTATGATAAAATTTTCGGCGCTACCAATCCTTTCGACTTTATGGAAATGATTTCCCTGCAGGGCAAAACAAACTTCTTTGAAAAGAGGGTAGGAGATTACCAGAAAGCTGGTGTATTAAACAGCAGTAAGGAAGCGGCAACATTCAGCCTTGAGGAGGATTTTTAGAGGATTTGTGATTTAGGATTTATGATTTGTGATTTAAGTTTTTTTAATTCCCGAATAAAGTAGCAAGTCACAAATACCAATCATTTTCTTCTTACAAAGTTTCAAGCAAACAATTGACCTTAACAAAGTCTGAACTACAAAAAAGAACAAAAGGCTTTCATGTAAACGTCATAAATGCCTGTAGGCAGCTTCCAAGAGATACTTCCGGTTTTGAAGTTGGAAAACAATTAATTCGTTCGGCGGGATCTGTGGGGGCTAATTACCGGGCGTCTTTAAGGGCGAAATCACCGGCAGATTTTATTTATAAGTTGGAAATAGTAATTGAGGAAGCAGATGAATCAGCTTACTGGTTGGAAATAAGTGAAGAAACAAATCTGCTGATTGCACAACACACGGTGCCTTTAATTAAAGAAGCAAATGAACTTGTAAGCATACTAGTTACTTCAGTGAAAACACTAAAACAGAAACATTTAAAATCCTAATCAAAAATCAAAAAATCAATTATTACGCTGCTGCAGTTAACGCAAAAAACCTTCATTAAACAAATCATAAATCACAATTCCTAAATCATAAATCTTTTCCTTATGTACGTAATAAAAAGAAACGGCAAAACCGAAACGGTGAAATTTGACAAAGTAACCGCCCGTATTGAAAAGCTGTCATACAGCCTGAGCCCGCTGGTTAATATTCACGAAGTGGCAAAAAAAACCATCGAGGGCATTTTTGATGGCGTACCCACTACGGAACTGGATAACCTGGCTGCCGAAACAGCCGCATCACTTACTACTACGCACCCGGATTATGCCATCCTTGCGTCCCGCATTGCGGTGAGCAACCTGCATAAGAATACGACCAAGTCGTTTTCGCAAACCATGCGGATGCTATACAATTATGTGGATACAGCGTCTGGTAAAAAAACACCGATGATTGCGGACGACGTAATGGACATCATCAACGAGAATGCAGAGCTGCTGGACAGCACCATCATTTACGACCGGGATTTTGCTTTTGACTACTTTGGTTTTAAAACACTGGAAAAATCGTACCTGCTGCGGGTAAATGGTAAAATTGTAGAACGGCCACAACACATGTACATGCGGGTGGCAGTCGGCATCCATAAAGCGGATATTGACAGCGTTATTAAAACTTACAATCTCATGAGCGAACGCTGGTTTACGCATGCTACGCCTACATTGTTTAATGCCGGTACGCCCAAGCCACAGATGAGCAGTTGCTTCCTGCTTACAATGAAAGAAGACAGTATTGATGGTATTTACGATACACTGAAACAAACCGCTAAAATTTCGCAAAGCGCTGGCGGTATTGGTTTGGCTATTCATAACATCCGGGCAACCGGGAGCTATATTGGCGGCACCAATGGCACCAGCAATGGCCTGGTTCCGATGCTGCGTGTATTTAACGATACAGCCCGCTACGTGGATCAGGGTGGTGGCAAGCGCAAAGGCGCCTTTGCCGTTTACCTGGAGCCCTGGCATGCAGATGTATTTGAATTTTTAGACTTGCGTAAAAACCACGGTAAAGAAGAAAACCGTGCAAGAGATTTATTTTATGCATTGTGGATTAGTGATCTGTTTATGAAACGGGTAGAAAGCAATGGTCAGTGGAGCCTGTTCTGCCCCAATGAAGCACCGGGTTTATCAGATTGCTGGGGTGCGGAATTTGAAAAATTATATACCCAATACGAACAGGAGGGAAGGGCCCGCAAAACCATACCAGCTCAGGAATTATGGTTTGCTATCCTGGAATCGCAGATAGAAACCGGTACACCTTATATGCTATATAAAGATGCGGCCAACAGCAAAAGCAACCAGCAAAACCTGGGGTCCATAAAGAGTAGTAACCTGTGTACGGAAATTCTGGAATATACTTCACCGGATGAAGTAGCGGTTTGCAACCTGGCTTCCCTGGCTTTACCCCGTTTTGTAATAGAGGGCAAGTTCGATTTTGATAAGCTATACCAGGTAACGTATGAAGCTGCAAAAAATCTGAATAAGATTATTGACAATAACTACTACCCGGTAATAGAAGCGCAGAACAGCAACTTCCGCCACCGGCCTATCGGGTTGGGTGTTCAGGGCCTGGCTGATGTATTTATCCTGATGCGGCTGCCTTTTGAAAGCGATCTGGCCAAAATGTTGAATAAGAATATTTTCGAAACCATCTACTTCGCAGCTATGACGGCCAGTAAAGACCTGGCAAAGACACAGGGTACTTACGAAAGCTTCGTAGGTTCGCCACTTTCAAAAGGAAAGTTCCAGTTCGATTTGTGGGATGTATCACCCAGCGATCGTTGGGATTGGGATACCCTGCGGCAGGAAGTTATGAAACATGGTGTTCGCAACTCCCTGTTGGTTGCGCCAATGCCTACGGCTTCTACTTCCCAGATTTTAGGTAACAACGAATGCTTTGAACCGTATACCAGCAATATTTACAGCCGCCGCGTATTAAGTGGTGAGTTTGTTATCGTGAATAAGCATTTGTTGAAAGACCTGCTGCAATTAGGCCTTTGGAATAATACGATGAAGAACAGGATTATTGCAGCGAATGGATCCATCCAAAAAATTGATGAGATACCTGCCCATATAAAAGAGCTATACAAAACCGTTTGGGAAATAAAGCAACGTAACCTGATAGATATGGCTGCTGACCGTGGCGCATATATTTGCCAAAGCCAGAGCCTGAATATGTTTGTGGATACGCCAACGGTTGCCAAGCTTACATCCATGCACTTTTATGGCTGGAAAAAGGGATTAAAAACCGGCATGTATTACCTGCGTACGCAAGCTGCTACCCAAGCCGTACAGTTTACTATCGAAAAGCAAGGTGGTAAGCAAATGGATGCCATGGTACCGGCCGCCCCGGAGGAAGCTGCTATTGAAGAGATTACAGAAGGAGCCGTATGTAGAATGGAAGAAGGCTGTGTTATCTGCGGTTCATAAAATTGAATTTTTGGAAAATACTTCCAAAAATTCATACGAATAATCCAGCACCCTATTTTTTAGTAATAGGATTAAATGCTGTCCTTTTTGTCAACGCAAAACGAAGAAAGTTGTTACAACCTTCTTCGTTTTGCGTTTTTGTTGATCTTACAAGAGTCTGAGATTCATCAAAATACGCACGGTGTTTGATGTATGTACAATAAACAAGTGTATGAGGTCAGGCGTAGACATCAAGTCCATAGGCCCTCTGACAAGTTGGGATATTTTTATACAAGGGTACCACCATGCTCAGCAATTGGCTGAGGACAGAAATGCATTGGTAAAAATATCGAGGGAAGCGGAATGGCTTCAAACGTTCGATTATAGATATCATCTCTTTCAATTACAAAAAACCGTTTTGGTTACCACACCTGCCCAGAAAATAGTATTCGCAAGCAGCAGCCTGTATGCTATGAATGGTTATCTGCCAGGTGAAGTAATCGGGCAAACGCCACGCATGTTTCAGGGAAGAGAAACGAATGAAGAGAGACGTACTTACGTTCGGAATGCTATTCAAAATATACAACCTTTCGAGACAACAATCATTAATTATCGTAAAGACGGAACCTTATATAATTGTCACATTAACGGTTTTCCACTTCTCAACCGGAATAAACAACTAGTTCACTTTATAGCATTTGAGAGCATAGTATAGCAGAATTTTAAGTATTCCGTATATCCTGATAAAAAAAGTCATCCCGACATGGTTCAACCATGTCGGGATGACTTTTTATTAAAAACAGGTTTTTCAGTTTAAGTAGTTCCGGACAAACCAGGCCATCTTCTCATGTTCTTCCATCAGACCCGTTAAATAATCGGCGTTACCGGCATCTTTGTAGTCATTGGCGAACAGATCAATCTTTTGCCGTAAATTCCGTATGATCGTTTCATGATCATTCAAAAGATTTTGAAGCTGTATTTTCTGGTTATTGGTATATTCTTCCTCCAGCAGGTTCGTCTGTTGTAAAAAATCTTTTAGCCTGCCCTGTGCAAAATGACCCAGCATGCGTATGCGTTCAGCAGTATCGTCAATAAAGTCTTCCATCTGCTCATACATCGTTTGGTATAGCTTATGCAGTTCCATAAAATTGTCGCCCTCAATATTCCAATGGTAATTGCGTGTTTTTATATACAATACCACTTCATCTGCCAATACTTTCTGTAATTCATTTGCAATCAATTGCAGGTGTTCTTCCGAAATTCCAATATTTGCTTTCATAACGGTTTATATATGTTTATGTATGGTGAATATGTTTATTACAACCTACTATAAAAGTTGTTCAGCGAAAAGCTGAGTACCTATACAGCCATAACCTGCTTTTAATCATCAACTTGTATTTCAGGCATCTGCAACTCCCCATCCGTTTTACATCATACAGTGCAATGATTAAATGCTTTACGCGGGTGTCAATTTTTCACTATTCATCGGTGAATACCCATTTATCATTTTTAAGATGCAGTTCCAACAAACCAGGCTCATCTTTTACCGTTCTGTCCGGCTGTGGTACAGCTAGTGGCGGGGCTTTTACAATACCTGACCAGGCGTAATGGATTAGAACAACACTATCATTTAATTGGTTAACATCTTTTATTGCTACCTGCGCCTGCTCCATCATGCTGCCTCCAACTAATTGCGTATTGTGGTATTCTATGTAACTGTTTACATAATCTTTAGCCCGCTCTTTACTGACGGTATGCTTACAGCCTGCTAAACAAAAAAGCATTACCATCCACACACATGAAAGAGGAAGATGTTGGTAACGGGATTTCATATCATTATCATTTTATATTTCATTGCAAAATTTTTACTATGAATTATTCCGAAAAGCAAGTATTTTACAGGGTAACATCCATTGATAGATAGCTACCCATATCGGAAGCAATTAGCTCAAAAACAATCATAAAAGAGTAGAATCTGTAGCCTTATTTATACTTCGGAACTACAATTCGAACATACATATAGGATAGTTATGACATCACTAATTCTTCAAAAAGGCGTTCCAGTGTTTCCTGCGGACTGATGCAAAATCCAGGATGTATTCTGGAGGTTTGCACCACCGTACTGCGGGTAGCCGTAAGCCAGCGAAACCGGGAAGCCACATCCAGTCTTCCAATAGGCCCACTATCTGTAGTTCCGTTGCCAATGCGTTTAAAGGCATCTAAATAATGTATGATCATTCCAATATCCACTTCTTCCCACAGCACCCGCAGGCGCATTTCGTCAATACAGTAGAGGGTTTGTAAAAACTTTAATGGCCGGCAATACAAAATAACTCCCACATTTACGAACTCTTCCCGTTGCACCCGTGGCACAATGCGGATAACGGCATACTCAAACGTGTGATTCTCTTGCATGAAGGGCTTCTTTTAAAAAAATGGAAGAATCAGCAACCCGGGTATTTAAAAACCGGCAATACACCAGTCGTTTTTCGGCAGCAGGTAAATGTGGCGAATCCATTAACAGCCAGTCATCCGGAACTGCGGAAACAATTGCATCAATAAAGGCAGGTGTAAGCAAACTACGGCACTTTTCATCCACACTTTCCAGCTCAGTTGCCTGGGGCAGCAGCACATGATCTTTTACCTGCACAAATGGTCGTCGGCTTTGTTCCTCCCAATTATTCCAGCTATGATGAAAGTACAGGGATGCACCATGATCTATCAGCCATAATTCATGGTGCCACATCAGCATGTTGGTATTGCGGATGGTTCGGTCCACATTCGTAATCAGACAGTCAAGCCATATGATCGTTGAAGCCAGGGTAGCATCAACTTTAGTAACAACGGGGTCAAATGTAAATGCCCCCTGCAGGTAATGCAAAGCCAGGTTCAGACCAGCACTTTTCTTTAGCAAATCCTGAATTTCTTCATCCGGTTCCGTTTTGCCAAATGCCGGATCTACCTCAGCAAAAACGATTTCGGGCACTTTTAAGTGGAGTGCACGGGCTATTTCACCACCAATTAGTTCTGCAATCAGCGCTTTGATACCTTGCCCGGCGCCCCTGAATTTAAGTGCGTATAAAAAACCGTCATCTGCTTCAACGATAGCAGGCAGGGAGCCGCCTTCCCGCAATGGCGTTACATAGCGGGTGATATTTACAGTACGAAGCTGAAGTTCGGAATAGTCCATGTTTGCAATATCAAAGATTTGTTTACCTAATGACGAAGAATTGTAAATGAAATTTTGAAGGCTTACCAATTACATTTTACTAACCCCTATACATTTTCATTTGCAGCCTTGTTTCTTCCGGATCTGATTCTCTTTCAATTTTTCGCAAAATTTCTTCACTGGCTTTACCGGAGCGGTGCGTTTGTGAAAGCCTCAGGCACTCAATCCCCATTATATCTATTTGCATCTGCAAATAATGCCTGATTACTTTGGCTAATCCGGCAATTCTTTTACAATGTTGTATGTAATTCAAAAAGATTTGGATATAACTTTTCCTGCGGAAGCTGCGTTGTCTTATAAATCCCATAAATAGTACTTCCGCTACCGCTCATAGTTGCATATACAGAACCGGATTCGTATAAGCGGTTTTTGATTTTATGTAATAAGGAATGTTGCTTAAACACTGGTTTTTCAAAATCATTCACTATGTTTTCCCGCCAGGTTTCAATAGGTTGCAATATGGCCTCCTGCAAAAGAATGGAAGGTTGTTTTGGTGTAATACCTGCAAAAGCCGCTGCTGTAGAAACATGGATACCCGGATGAATCAAAATAATGGAATAACCGGTGAGGCTTAGGGAAATGGCTTCCAGCATTTCGCCGCGGCCACAGGCAAAGCAGGGCTTATTAATGATGAAAAACGGGCAGTCGCTACCCAGTTGCAAGGCATA
The DNA here is from genome assembly GCA_965246935.1 of Chitinophagaceae bacterium. Taxonomy (GTDB): domain Bacteria; phylum Bacteroidota; class Bacteroidia; order Chitinophagales; family Chitinophagaceae; genus JAZKFT01. Next base: position 153,972 of record CBDFGC010000024.1, read on the forward strand.
ATCCAATAATTTCGAAGTGGGTAGCTTTAACTGAAACTTTTGGTTAAGTAATAATAACGTAAAAGCACCATCGGCAGAGCCACCGCCTAACCCGGCGCCCATGGGTATAGCTTTGTGCAGGCACAAATCAACAGGAGGTAAATCCGAAAAATCTTTTTTTAATAAATGATATGCTTTCAGGCAAAGATTACCCTGTGCATCACCTGCTACCGGTAAACCGGAGAACTGGTAATGGATTAGTCGTGAATCGTCGCTACTATTTAAAGATTGTTCTGTAACCGGTACTTGTTTTTCTTTGCCGGAGAGGGGGCTATTTACCTGCGGCAAAATTTCGACCGCATCATGTAATTTATATACCGGATAGAAAACGGTTTCCAGGTCATGGTAGCCATCGGCTCGACGGCCAACGATATTCAGCCCGATGTTTATTTTACAATTTGGAAAAAGGAGCATAAGCCAAATGTGCAAATGTACCAATTAGCAAATGTGCAAATGGCCTGACTTAAAACCTCAAAATCATTTATAAATTTTGAAGCGTATTTTTAGGAGGCTTTGTCTGCAAAATTTTGAAATTAATAAAACGGCTTTGGATATGAGCTATGTATTGATTTGCGTATTTTCTAATTGATGCTGTTTAGTATTTTAACACTTGTTGGAAAATAGATACAAAATATTATAAGATCGGTTTTATGTGCTGTAGGCACATTCTGTTTGTAGGTATATGGGTGATCAGGTGTTTTATGCCACGTAGTGGCTATCTGTTTAGCCACTATATATCTGACTTGACAGCATTTGTTTAGAAGCTAAACAACTTCCTGATTTATTATTTCAACTAACAATTCTCTTTACTTTAATAGGATCAAACAGGTAGCCACTACGTGGCATGATGGCGTTTTTAAAGCCTTCATTGCTACAAACAGGTTGTACCTACGGCACAACAGGCCATTGCACCTTGTTGGTAAAGCCCGGCGTACCTGTATTGTTAAAATACTAAACAACTTCATTGTCAAATTTGTTAATTTGCCCTACTTCCTCCGGTCAATTTCTTTTTTGATGGCAATGGCTTTTATATAGTCTTCCTGCTCTACCACTTCCTCCAGCATGCTTTGTAACTCTTCAATTGTCATGCTTTTATAATCATCATTTCCTGTTGGAACAGCTTCGGGATCAGAAGATTTCTTTTTTTTACCAGGCGTATCTTCCATCATAATACCCGCATTTTCCAATATACTTTCATACGTATAAATGGAACAGCCAAAACGCACGGCCAACGCCAATGCATCACTGGTACGGCTGTCTATTTCCACGGTGTCAGCGTCCGTAAGGCATACCAGCTTACTGTAAAAAATGCCTTCCTGTAAATCGTTAATGATAATTTCCTGCAGGTCCACCTCAAATGCCAGCATAAAATTTTTCATGAGGTCATGGGTAAGGGGGCGGCTTGGCTGCATCCTTTCCAGCGCTACAGCAATAGCCTGAGCCTCAAAGCCTCCGATTACAATGGGCAGCCTGCGTACGCCGTTCACCTCTCCCAGCACTACTGCATAGGAGTGGGTTTGCGTAATACTGTGCGACAATGCTACTATTTCCAGTTCAATCTTCTTCATGATGTAAATACGTCCGTTCCGTTTTGCTGCGAAAGATATTAGCTTACCGCAAAATAAAAAAATGCCCTGCAATTTATAGAATGCAGGGCGGTAAAAAATTTTTTATTTAGCCGGATTCAAGCAGCATGATAACCAGCTAACCGGAGCCGAATACAAAAAAAAGGCTTTATTCAAAGAAATATTCCAGCATCAGCTGGTGCTTTTGCTGGGGTACCGATTCATACTGAATAACACCGCGGATACCTTCCAGATCGCCGGTTCCTGATCCTTTCACAATCGTTCTTTTGGAAGTGAGAACGCCATTTTCATATTTGCCATTGTGTTCCAGCACAAAACTTCCATTTTTACCATCCACCTGGCCAATTACATGCTCTAAGCCCTGTATGCAGGCAGTATTGTTTATAAAATGGATTTTCAGTTCTTTTAAAATACTACGGGCTTCAATATCGCCTTGATAGTCAACCGTGAAATTACCCTGCGTAAGTTTCGGGCAACCATAATAGTCACTAAAAGGCATTTCCTGGCCGGCAATTACAGTAAAGGTGGATTTAGCTTGCATAACAGTTTAGATTTGAGGTTAAATATAACACTGCTACACAAATTATACAAAAAAGTTATTAAGCACCTTTTAACACTTTTACTGCTTCAATAATTTTTGGCATCACTTCAAACACATCGCCTACAATCCCGTAGTCGGCTGCCTTAAAAAACGGCGCTTCCGGATCCTTGTTAATGACAACAATCACTTTGCTGCGGTTTACACCGGCCAGGTGTTGGATAGCGCCACTAATTCCAACAGCAAAATACAGATTAGGTGCAATAGATCCACCGGTCTGGCCAACGTGTTCGTGGTGCGGACGCCAGTGGCTATCGGCAACGGGCCGGCTGCAGGCAGTAGCAGCACCCAGCAGTTGTGCCAAATCTGTAACCAGTGCCCAATTCTCAGGGCCTTTCAGGCCACGGCCACCGCTTACTACTCTTTCTGCTTCGCTCAATGGTACTTCACCAATAACCTTATTCGTGGCCCTTACTTTTATTTTGGATGGTTCCAGGGATATATTGCTTTGTACCACTTCTGCTGTGCCTTCACCAACTGCCGCCCTAAAAGAATTCTGATTTAAGGTGATAATTTTTACCTGCGTATTAATGCCCACATAAGCAAAAGCCTTACCACTGAATACCGATTTTTTCACCGTAAAACCATTGGTAGTTTCGGGCAATGCAATGGCGCCCGCTATAAGGCCAGCCTTCAGACGAATACTAAGACGGGGTGCAATGGCCTTGCCACTTGTGTTGTTACTAAATACTATCACATCAGCCCCTACGCCGGTTGCAATATCCGCTATAACCTTTGTATAGGTTTGGGCATCAAACTCACTACCGGCGTTTGCAGCTACCTGGTGCACTTTTGAGACGCCATATTTACCAAAGCTGCTCAACGCTTCACCGGTTACGTCGCCTACTACTATTGCTTCGGCTTTTGTGCCCAGTTGCTTTGCAACGGCAGCTCCATAGCTTAATACTTCGTACGTTGATTTTTTTACCTGGCCATCGGCCGCATCCGCAAAAATTAAAACCATAGATTTAATTTGAAAATGTGACAATTGCACAATATGAAATGTTGATCAATTTTAAAGCTCAACATTAAAAGCAACTTTCAATATATACTAACTGATGAAATTGAAATTACAAATGAATCTAACCAGCCATAACTCATCTCTTATATCTCATCTCTCATATCTTCTTCCTAAATGATTCCTCTTTCATGCAGCAGCTTCACCAGTTCTTCCGGCTGATCAGCAGGGATCAGTTTTACACCGGCTTTAGCAGGGGGCAGTTCAAAGCGGATGATGCTGGTATAAGCATCTGTATTAACCGGTTCTTTTACCGTTAAAGGTTTAGTACGGGCACCCATAATACCCTTCATATTTGGAATGCGTTGCTCGGCTACTCCTTTTTGGCAACTAACCACTACCGGCAAGCTTACTTCATCCGTTTCTTCGCCACCTTCAATCTCCCGTACTACCGTTGCTACGGTACCGGCTATGTCCACTTTGGTAGCTAAGCTGATGTAAGGAAAATCCAAAAATTCGGCAATCATTCCGCCCAGGCTACCGCTATTATAGTCAATAGTTTCTTTACCGGTAAGCACCAAATCGTAGTTACCTTCTTTAGCAACGGCTGCTATCTGCGAAGCAATCGTAAAACTGTCACTGCTGGTACTATTGATGCGGATGGCATCATCGCCACCGATGGCCAGTGCTTTGCGGATGACCTGCTCAGAACTGGCATCGCCAACATGTACCAGGGTAACGGTTGCTGCTACACCCGCTTCTTTTAGTTCTAATGCCCGCACAAGAGCGTACCACTCATCGTAAGGGTTTACAATAAATTGTACACCGGCATCAGCAAACTTCGTGTTGTTGTCAGTGAAGGCTATTTTTGCCGTTGTATCCGGCGTTTTACTGATACAGACTAATATTTTCATACACAAGTAAAGATAAGTAGAATAAAAATTTGTTGCATAAGCAACTAATTTGCAAAAATAGCCCTTTGGCATTTGCAGCCTCTAATTAGACGAAATAAATTTTACAGCATGGACAGAATTAGCAGATTAAAAGCATTTTTAGAGCAGCAACCGCAGGATTCGTTTCTGCAACATGCACTGGCACTGGAATATGTAAAAGACGGAAATGAGGAAGAAGCTGAAGAACTATTCTCCGCTATTTTAATGAGAGATGCCGGATATATCGGCAGCTATTACCACTTAGGCAAATTATTAGAACGCACCGGTAAAACGGATAAGGCCATAACAGTATATGAAAGGGGGATGGCAGCGGCCAAACAGACAGGCGATCAACATAGTTACAATGAGTTGCAGGGTGCCTACGAAGATTTGGTGTATTGATTTCCAACGGTTACCAATTTTTCAAAAGTTGAGAACCTTCATTTTTGAGTATAACCTATCAATAAGAAACAGTACTATTGAACCTCTCCGAGATTTTTAAAGAATTTTTACAGCAGCATCCGCAAACAGAACAAAAAAAATGGCTGGTGGCTGTAAGTGGTGGTATAGATTCTGTTGTGTTGGCTCATTTGTGTGTTCAATTTAAAATTCCATTTGCCATTGCGCATTGCAACTTTAATTTAAGAGCGGAAGAAAGCCTGCGGGACAGGCAATTTGTTGAAAACTTGGCCGTAACAATGGACGTTTGTTTTTATGTAAAAGACTTTGATATAAATGCTTACATAACCAAAACCGGAGGCTCGGTTCAGGTAGCAGCAAGGGAGTTGCGGTATCAATGGTTTCAGGAACTATCTGAAACAGAAGGCTATCGTTTTATTGCCACTGCACACCACGCAGATGACAATGCTGAAACCGTATTGATGCACTTATTCCGCGGAAGCGGTATTAAAGGACTTCGGGGAATGTTGCCGGTACAGGGTAATATCATCAGACCGCTTTTGCATACATCAAAGAAAATGATTTTAGTGTATGCGAACGAACACCAGCTACAATGGGTAGAAGATAGTTCCAATAAATCGGATAAATATACCCGTAACCAGATTCGTCATCTGGCATTGCCAGCCATCAAAATGGCTATTACACAAAGTGATACCGGTTTTGAAAAAACGATTGCCTTGCTAACCGATGCAGAAATAATATACAATGAAGCAATTGCAGGGTACAAAAAGAAACTGGTGGAAACAGTTGGGAATGAAATCCATATCCCGGTGCTGAAACTGGCAAAGCTGCCCGCCGCTAAAACCATTTTGTATGAAATCATTAGCGGCTACGGCTTTCTACCTGCACAGTTAGACGATGCTTTTCATTTATTAGGAGCCGAATCCGGAAAATATGTGGCATCTGCATCACACCGCATTATTCGTAACCGGGCCTGGCTGATAATAGCACCGCAAAAAGCAGCAGCAGCAACGCATATTCTGATTGAAGAAAGCAATCAGCAAATCGATTTCCGGAACGGAACACTTCAGTTACAAACACTGCCGGCCCAAAAGGTACAGCTGACCGACGATGCAAACATCGCTTTGCTGGACACTGCCGGTATTGCATTCCCTTTACTGCTACGCCCCTGGAAAGCCGGCGACTATTTTTACCCGTTGGGTATGCGTAAGAAAAAAAAGCTCAGCCGTTATTTTACCGACCGCAAACTTTCTAAACCGGAGCGGGAAAAAGTATGGGTGATTGAAAGCGAAAAAAAAATCCTTTGGGTAATTGGCCACCGGATAGACGACCGGTTTAAAATTGAAAAGACGACTCACACCGTTTTAAAGCTGGCTATCGGGGCCATTGCGGATGCATCAGTTGTTCGATAAATATTTTTGCAACATCAGGTGCTGCAATTAATATAAAAGCAACGCCAAACAAGCCTCCGTAAATATGTGCATCATGGTTGATGTTCGTACCGCCACGCCTGCTCATATAGGTGCTGTAAATTAAATAGACCACCGCAAATAAAATGGCCGGCAGCGGAGGAAATGAAAACCAGGCCCAGGGCGCAAAAAGAATAAAACCAAACATAACGGCCGATACACCTCCGGATGCACCCAAACTGGCATAAGCCGAATTGTTCCGGTTTTTAAGGTAGGAAGGAATATCGGAAACGATAACGGCACATACATAAAAAATCAAAAAGCCAAAACGCCCTGCAATTCCGGTAAGTATAGGCTCCATTACCCGGCCAAACGACCACAGGGTAATCATGTTAAAAAGGAGGTGCATGTAATCTGCGTGTAAGAAACCACTCGTCAGAAAACGGTAGTACTGCCCGTGCTTAATGGCTGGCGGATACATCATCAGGTCGCTCTTCATTTTAGGATTGGCAAACGCCGGTATGGAAACAGCACAGGTAAGGATGATGATAATGAGGGTTTGCGAAAGTTGCATGTAAATTAGTTGGTTTATGTAGGAACACGCCTCACGGCGTGTTCTGAATGTAGGGTATGATGAGTATCAAATTTGTGTTTATGCAGAACACGCTGTAAGACATGTTTTGCATAAAGGAGGTCTACTCATGATGGTATTTTTCATTTTTTAAAATGGTACAGGCCCGGTATAGCTGCTCGGCTAATATCAGCCGCACCAGTTGATGTGGGAAAACCAACTGGCTCAATTGCCATACAATATCGGCTTTTTGACGAACTGCCTCGGTTACCCCATATGCACCTCCAATTACAAAATGAATTTTACGGGCTCCGTTTACTGCCCGTTCGCCTACGATTTTGGCCAGTTGCGGGCTACTTAGCATTTTGCCCCTTTCATCCAGCAGCACCATATAATCCACCGGGTCCAGGTTTTTAAGCAAAGCCTGGCTTTCCGTTTCCCGCAGTTCGTTTTCGCTTAACGAAGCAGCATGTTTTGATGGCGCCAGCAACTTCCATTCACAGGGAAAGTAATGATTGATCCGTGCTGTGAAATCCTCTATGCCTTCATTTACATAGTCTTCGTTTTGTTTACCAATAGACCATAGTACTATCCTCATTCCAAAAAATTGAAAGTCAAATATCCGGCAAACTTTCCAGCTTTTACCCTGGCAGGTGTGCATCCTTTTTTAACAAAACAGACTTTTTGCCAAATGTTACATTCGCAGCAAACTTTTTTTGATTATGAAGAACCTGAGCCTTGTATTAAATGGCGTATTACTGGTGGCTGTCATCATATTGTATGTATTGTTCTTTAAGGAGAAGAAATCAGGAGGAACTGCCCCCGGAAAAGTAGTGAATGCAACCGTACAGGGTAGTAGTGCAGGTATCGCTTATTTCGATATGGATTCACTGGAAAAGGGGTATGGAAAAATTGTGGATGTACGTACCAGGCTAAAGAACCAGGAACAAAATATCGCAAACGAATTAGGTGCTTTGAAGAAAACATATATGGGTCGGGTGAGTACGTTACAGCAAAAAGCACAAAGTATGAGCCAGCAGGAGGGGGAAGCTGCACAGGCAGAAATAAACCAGATGCAGCAAACCTTGCAACAAAAGGAAGCGGTACTTACTCAAAGCTACCAGGACGAGCAGTACAAAACCATGCAGGATATTAATAAAACGATTGAAACCTTTTTAAAGGCCTATAATGAGCAAAGGGGATACGCTTATATTTTTTCTCACCAGCCCGGTGATTTTATTTATTATAAAGATTCATTGCACAACATTACCGCCGACCTGATAAACGGACTGAATGACGCTTACAAAAAGCCGAAATAAAAAGCCTTTCTATCTGATAAACCTGCACCAGACCGGCGCAGGTTTTTTTATGTAAAAAATTTCAGGCAGGCTTGTGCAATTAAAAAAACAGCAGCATCAGGTGGTAAACAAACCTGTTATGAAAAAATTACCGGTTACGGCGCTGGTGCTAATGGCCTTATCGGCACTCGCCTTTTTCGACATCCAATCGTATATCGTAACCGGTAAAGTGACCGATGAGAAAGGAAAGCCGGTTGCATATGCGTCTGTAATTACCAAAGGCACCAAAACGGATTGATTACAGATACAGACGGTAATGCCAATAATCAGGCATCTGTCTACTGACTCGGTTAAAAAACAACTAACAAAACAAATTCTTTCACCTGTTTATTTATCCATAAAAAATTGATTTAATGGCTTCCATCAAACTTGCTATTGCCGAGCCCTGCCACGAAAACTGGAACACCATGTTGCCCGAAGACAAAGGGCGCTTTTGCCTGAGCTGTCAGAAAACAGTTATTGACTTTACGACTATGAGTGACCGCCAGGTTTTTGATTATTTTAAAAACTACCAGGGCAATACCTGTGGTCAGTTTAGCACCGACCAGTTAAACAGAGAAGTAACTAAACCGAAAACCAGCGGTATCGGCCGCTGGAAATATTTCTGGCAGATATTACTACCCGCCTTTTTTGCTTTTCAAAAACTTGATGCACAGCCAAAACAAAGAGGTAAGGTTGCCGCTACATCTGTATGCAAGCCTGTCAACGAAAAACCGGTAACAATACGAATGGGAATGGTTGCCATGCCACAGCAGGTTCAAAAACCGGAATACGAGATTGACGGCAGGATTATGAATGATAAAAAAGAACCAGTGCCATTTGCAACGGTTAGTGCAAGCGATGGCAAATATGCTATTGCTGACAGTTTGGGACAATTCAAAATGATGCTTGGTGAAAAAGCAAGTCTGACAATCAGCCAGATAGGCTATGCGATGCAAAACTTTACTATCGATTCACTTCAGACAAATCATCTTTCAGGTCTGAAAATAAAAAATGGCCGGATTTTGATTGAAACGGACATTGAATTAAGACAGGCAGAAACTAAATTAAAGGACGTTGTAGTAGTTGGGTATGGAGTAGAGAGCAAACTAACGGGTGTAGCTGGCGGCATTTCAATGGTTCGTTCAAAAACACTTTTCACAAAACAGAAAATGGTTCGTCCGGATAATACATTGCCTCAACTTAAAATCTTTCCGAACCCTATACAACCCGGCCAGCGTTTTCAGATTTTATTCCAGGTGAAGAAAACGGGTAATTATTTGATGAAGATCAATGATGCTGCCGGAAGAATAATGATTGAAAAAGAACTAACAATTGCCGGAAAAGTACAGAAAGAAACAATAAACGGATCGGCCTTGCAGCAACCAGGTATTTATTTTATAACGCTGGTAAACCCGACTGATAAAAAAGAAAAGGAATTGAATGGTAGGATAGTAGTGCAATAACCCGTTTAAAAGGGACAATAAAACGGTATTATATCTGGAATATGCCTAAAATTGAAAAGGAGGCCGTAAAGCCTCCGTTTTCAAAACCCTAAACCCTTAAAACATCCTTAAATGTCCAAATACGGTGCCAAAAGTGTAAGAGGAGTAAAAATTTCTAAGATTTTTTTTGAAAAAGCCCGGATATTTCGCACAACTTGCACCAACGAAAATATATAGTTACATGCGATTTACTTTACTGATGGCTTCACTGGCAACTTTCATTACTTCCTGCTCCCAACCAGCCGCTTCTAAAAAAGCTTTGGCTGCTAATAAAGCAGCCAATAATAATACACTGCTATGGGAGATAAGCGGAAACGGGCTTACCAAACCTTCTTATTTTTTTGGAACGATGCACATCCTCTGCTCGGAGGATGCGACTATCAGCCCTGGGCTGCAAAATGTAATCGACAATGTCGGGCAGATTTACCTGGAGATAGATATGGATGATTTGGTGGGCATGATGAGCGGGTTCAGTTCTCTTGCAATGACAGGTAATAAAACACTGAAGGATTTTTACACACCGGAACAGTATGCGAAAGTAAAAGCCTGGTTTGATAAGTATGGCCAGTTGCCATTTGCCATGCTCGAAAAATATAAGCCTATGCTACTAGCCTCTATGATAGAGGAAAATGCGATGACCTGCCCTGAGAAAGACGGAATGGAAATGCGGATTATGAATGCAGCCAGTGACCGGAAGATAGAAATCAAGGGTTTGGAAACGATGGCCTTCCAGGCAGGTATGCTGGATAGTATTCCGTATGAGGAGCAGGCTAAAGGACTATTGGAATCTCTTGACAGCATAAAAACCCAGAAGGAATCAATGCAGAAATTAGTAAGGGAATACAAGTCGCAAAACCTGGATTCCATCAATGCTCTTACCGTTAGTGAAGAGGGCGGTATGGAAAAATACCTGGATTTACTTTTATACAGCCGTAACCGAAACTGGGTAGAACAGTTTGATACGATCGCAAAAGAAAAGTCAACCTTATTTGCGGTAGGCGCCGGTCATTTGCCGGGTGCACAAGGTGTATTAAACCTGCTAAAGAAAAAGGGCTATACCATAAAGCCGGTGGAAAATAATACAACTACAAAGAAGGCATGATTCAAGTCTCAGGGATTAAAATCCCTGGCTATAAAATGGATCGTGTCTACGGCACTACAAGTCGCCTTTCCGCTTAAAGTGCCGTAGGCACGATCCGTTTTGTAACAACGGATTTCAATCCGTTGTCTGTAAAGAAATTACTTCTCTAATCCGCTGAAAAAGAAGGCACCTTCTATCATTGCATTTTCATTGCTGTCGCTGCCATGCACGGCATTTTCGCCAACAGAGGCGGCATATTTTTTACGGATTGTCCCTTCTTCTGCATTAGCCGGGTTGGTAGCACCAATTAACTTCCGGAAATCTTCAACCGCATTTTCTTTTTTCAGGATGGCTGCTACAATAGGCCCGCTGCTCATAAATTCCACCAGTTCGCCATAAAAAGGCCGTTCTTTATGGACAGCGTAAAACGCACCGGCTTTTTCTGTTGATAAATTCAGTTTTTTCATAGCCACAATTTCAAAACCGGCCGTAATAATATCATGTAAAATAGCGCCGGTATGCCCGTTGCGGAACGCATCAGGCTTAATCATGGTAAACGTTAGGTTGCTCATTGATAATCAGTTATTTTTTGCGCCGCAAATGTAGGGGTATTAACCACATAGGCACATTAGATACACATAAGGTTCACATAGGAATGCGGAGTATAAACCAGGTAAATACAGCAGCAGTATATAGGAGTTCCATAATAAGCCGATATATCTTATTGTATTCTATGTGAACCGCCACGACGGAGAAAACTATTGTGCCTATGTGGTGAAAAACTAACTTCGGCCCCGAAGTATGAAGAAACCATTACTGCAACTACATGCCGCTGTTTTCCTATGGGGCTTCACTGGTGTGCTGGGTCGGGAGATTCAATTAAATGAAGGTCTGTTGGTTTGGTGGCGGATGCTGATTACCGTTGTAACGCTGGTAGTACTACGGCTGATGCAAAAACAATTTGAACGCATAAGCTGGAAAGATGTGGTACAAATAACACTGGTAGGCGGGCTGGTGGCCTTGCATTGGGTTTGTTTTTACGGCAGCATCAAATACAGCAATGTTAGTATTGCACTTACCTGCCTTTCTACGCTTGGGTTTTTTACAGCCTTTCTGGAACCAGTAATCTTAAACAGAGCGATAGATAAAATAGAAGTGCTGCTGGGAATACTGTCAATTATTGGCATTGGTCTTATCTTTCATTTCAATCCGCAGTATAAAACCGGCATTACCGTCGGAATTGTTTCCGCATTGCTTAGCTGTTTGTTTTCCGTTTTTAATAAAAAACTGGTTGAAAGATTTTCAGCAAAAACACTTTCTTTTTATGAGCTAAGTGGTGGCTGGCTTGTTTGGACCCTCCTATTACCGGTGTACCTGCATTATTTCCCATCTCCATCTTTTTTGCCCCTGGCAAAGGACTGGAAATGGCTGTTAATCCTTAGTTGGGCCTGTACCGTATTGGCTGTTAATTTATCACTGAATGCTTTGAAATATATTTCGGCGTTTACCCAAAATCTTACGTTGAATCTGGAACCGGTATATGGCATTATCCTCGCATTTATTATTTACAAGGAAAATGAGCATTTATCGTCCGGTTTTTATTATGGCTTTGCTATTATAGCCCTGGTGGTAGCACTGCAAATGTGGCGGATACGAAAAAAGAAAAAGCCTGCAAACGGGTAAGATTTGAGGCCTTTTTCTAAAAAATTTATTGCAATTGAAACGTAATCGTCTGCACAAATTTATAATTTACGGATATGCCGCCTTCCGATGCCGGTATCCACTTTGGTCCTTTTAGAACAACTCTTTTACTTTCGTCACCCAATCCATCCCCGGGATCATTCAGAACTGCCACATCGGTTACACTGCCGTCTTTTTTCACCGTCATTTGAACACGTACTGCTCCCTGTGTATTCCGCTTTTGAGCAGCTTTGGGATAACGCAGGTTACGCTCAAGATACATCCGCCAGCCATCAATACCACCCGGAAATGCAGCAGGAACTTCAACTTTGGTAAAAACGATGTCGTCGTCATCAATGTGAACAGGAGCTTTTGTTGTAACTACAATAACGCCGTTTCTTCCTTTATCGCCAAATTTTTCAATAGCCTTTTCACCTTTCCAAACATCTACACTTTTAATCAGGCCCTTGTCTAACTTTTCTACCTGTAGCTTGGTAGCTTCCTTACTATCAATCATATATAAAGCACTATCCGGTAACGATTTTTTTGAAGTATCTTCCTGGGCAGATACACTCAATGAGAAAAGGAATAAACTTAGTAGGAATAATAAATGATATTTGAGAAAACGGGACAACATGTAACGATGATTTTATGAAGCTAAATTAACAGATTTTCCACAGAGACAATGGCTATTGCTAATCGTTGATGTTGGTAATGCTACTAACATGTGGCTGTTCGGGGAAAAGAAAAGCCCGTTCCTGAAGTGCAGGAACGGGACTTATAAAAAAATTTATTGTTATGAGACAGGCGTCGATAATTTGAATGAAATTGTCTGGATAAATCTGCTCGATACTTTACGTCCGTTCTGTTCGGCAGGATTCCATTTAGGCCCTTGTTTCAACACCCGTACTGCTTCTTCAGCCAAGCCGTCGCCTAAATTGTTTAGCACTTTTATTTCGGATAAGCTACCATCTTTTTCTACCGTGATCTGAACTCTGATGGTTCCTTGAGTACCTTTTTTTTGTGCAGTTTCAGGGTATTTCAGGTTGGTCTGTAAATATTTTCTCCATCCGTCTAAACCACCGGGGAAACTGGCCATTATTTCGGCTTTGGTAAAAACAATTTCCGGTTCTGTTTTGTACCCAGCAACGGTCACTTCTTTCAACTTTTCCTTTTGTGCAGATTGAGTTACAGTGCTTGCATCTTTTTTAGTGCCATACCCGGTAACGATTACTTCCTGAAGTTTATCTCTTTTTTCAAGCCGGGCCGCAACTTCTGCCTCTTTCTTTGATTGATAACCAGTAACGGCAATTTCTCTAAGTTTATCTTCTTTCGAAGGCTGTGTTAGAATTTCCTTTGCCTTCCTCTTTGTAGCAACAAGAATTACCCCGTTTTTACCTTTATTTCCGTAATCCTTTGTAGCTGCTTCATCTTTCAATATATTGACTGATATGATATTTCCCTCTTCATGTAGCTTATTAAATTCTTCTTTGGTTGATTCAACTCCGTCAATAATATATAAAGCATTATCTGTTATGGTTGCCGTTTTGGTAAATATTTCAATAACGCCGTTTCTCCCTTTTTCACCAAATTTTTCAACTGCTTTATCTCCTTTCCAAACATTTACACTAATAATTGATGAAGGGTCTAATTGATTCATAGCAAGTTTGGTAAATACATTCCCGTCAATCACGTATAATACATTATCGGGTAACGCTTTTTTTGTAGTAATGACTATCACGCCATTTTTGCCTTTTTCACCATATTTAGCAATAGCTGTTTCACCTTTTAGAACATCAACAGATTCAATATTATCAGCATTTAATTCCTGCATTTTGGCAGCTGCCACTTCAACTCCGTCAATAGTAATTAACGCATCTGCAAAACCTTCAGGAGCGCCTGACTTATGAATAGATAAACTGGTTATATTTAAATGCAGGCTGTCGCTGTCAAGGGAGTAATTATCTGCCGGAACATTATTGTCATCTGTCATAACGACCCTTGAACCCGGTGGCGCTGTAAAGCTTTTATCCGTAACGATTATATCTAATTCCTTTTTGGCTTCTTCCCGATTCAGGAAATAGGTGTTATTGTCGGTTGTTTTTACAATAATTCCTTTTTTATCTGTAGTAGGCGTAATACTCTCAATGAATTTTCCTTTGTATTTTTTTTCTGTTTTAATGATTATTCTATTCTTAGTTGTATCCTGATAAAAAGCATGCACCTTTAATGGTTCGGCAGCAGTTACTTTAGGCAACTGTATAGAAGACTCTTCGGTTTTATTTTTAATTTTTTCCTTTTGACCTTCTTTGTATTTAAAGGAGAAAAGAACAATAGCTAATGCAGCTAAGGGTAGTACCATCAGCCGGCGCAGGTAACTAAGTTTTGGATTTTTGTTAGTAGTAAGCATGGTTAGCCTCCTTTTTAATTGGGTATGAAAAAATGGATTGCCAAGGGCATATTGTTCACTACCCATGGCCTTCATCAGCAACAGCGATGCATACTGTAGGTTGTCATCGCCGGCTGAAGCTTTTTTGTCTGCTATAAATTCATGTATAACAGATAATTCTTTTCGGATATAGTATAGAAACGGGTTCCACCAGGCAAGGGCAATTAATATTTCCATACCTACCTTATCAACGGAATGTTTCTCCTGTATATGGGTTATTTCGTGCCGCAGCATTTGTTGGCCTTTTTCATTGTTCAGGCTGATACCACTGTTCCAGAAAATATTTTTAAAAAAGGAAAACGGTGTTCCGGATTCAATAGTATTATAAAAATGAATACCATTAAGGTTTTCGTAAGGGTACATTCGTTTTAAACGCTGCACTTTTAATACATTCCGGATAAACAGGGTAATTAAAAATAATGCGATACATATGTACAAAATACCAAGCATCATTGGCCATGTAAAATCAAAACTGCGTTGGTATACTTTTGAAAAATAGACATCCGGCGCTGAAAGAATAGTAAGACTTTGAATAACGGGTGCATCATCCGGAAAAAAAGGCAATGGAATTTTTATGAATGGCAGTGTAAATGAAATAAGGACTATGGCTAATAAATAAAACCGGTTCCATTGGTGAAAGCGGTTATTACGAAGTGCCAGTAAGTAATATCCATACAACAATCCGCTACAGATAATTACTTTAAGGCAATAGTAGAGTATGGCAAGCATAACAGGATGTGATTATAATTAATTCAGCCTAATGATTTGTTTCCGTATTCTAATTGGTTATCAACCTGTATCACAAAGGACGGCATCGCTCTAACAGAGTGAAGTTTGATGTGCATAACAAGCGATGCCGACCTCATTTACTTTTCAACTGTTCCAGCATTTTTTCCAGTTCCGCAATGCTGATGTCTTTTTCCTGCACAAAAAAAGAAACCATATTGCTGAATGAGCCTTCAAAGTAGCCTTTTACTACCTGCTGCATGGCGCCTTTACTGTATTCTTCTTTGGTAATGAGGGGATAGTATTGATGATTGCGGCCAACAACTTCAATGGCCGCAAATTCTTTTTCAACCAGTATTTTTAAAATAGTTGCTACGGTATTCTGATGCGGTTTAGGCTCCGGCAATGTGTCAACAATATCCCGTAGAAATGATTTTTGCAATTTCCAAAGCACTTGCATGATCTGCTCCTCTGCTTTCGTTAACTGCTTTTGAACAGGCTCATTTTTTTTCATGCACCAAACTTATAACTAAATATTTAGTTTACAAACTAATTTATTAGTTTTTGTAAAGAAAATTTTTTGAAAGGGAAATTTATATAAGAAGTCTATAGGTGTAAAGCAAGTTGCATGCAGATAGATGTAGGAGGAGAAGAGTATTTATACTGGGCTTGGTTGCTTTGAGATTCTCCTTTTCTACATATTCTCTGCTAGAAACGCTCCCCCATAAAATTAACTATAAATATATTTTTGATAAAATAAGGAGTTGATTAAACGTATTCATATTCATCTGCTAAAGCATATCGAAATTCCGGTATGATAAACCAGATGATACATTCATGATACTGGTATTTCAATCACCTCGATCGCTTTAGGTGTTTCAGATTTTTTTAGTAATGGAACTGCTGCTTTTGCAGGCGGCATATTTATTTTCTCAGGCGGCTTGTTCGTTTTTAGAGGTGCTGATTCTGTTTTTACTATTGACTTTTTCGGTTTCCCCTTTTTATCATCTTCCAATTGGAATGTAATTCGTTGCACAAATCTGCAAACAGTAGGATGCCCGTTGTCTGTTGCTGGTCTCCATTTGGGACTCGCTTTAATAATCCTGATCGCTTCTTCATTCAAACTATCTTTTGCATCGATCAATGCGTAGACATCAGTAACTGAACCACTTTTCTGAACAGTCATACTTATTTTCACAATTCCTTCTGTTTCATGCTCCTGTGCTATTTCAGGATAATTTATCTTTTTAGAAAGATATTTTCGCCAAGCATCTAAACCGCCTGGAAATGTTGCCGCTGAGGGATATAAACAAACAAAAGTTTCATCGATTTTATTTTGTTCTGATGAGTTACGTGAATTTCGGTTTCCTGCTTTTTGTGCCAGTAAAAAATTGCTTACACAACTACTTAAAATTAGTGCACAAAAACCTTTTAATGCCAAGCCATCCCAACGAATCATAAGCAAATGTTTATAAGTAGAAGCTCCCATTGCTTTTTTCCACATCTGGAAGTATAGGAAATATTAACTGGCATACTCCGTTTACAACCTTGAAAAAAGTAGTTTCCTTTTGCAGATAAAGCTATTTTTGCCCGTAACCCTTTTACAATTAAATTTCTTATGACAGAACCAATTGTGTCACTCAGGCACGCTAATATATATCAGGGCCAGTCACTTATTCTACAGGATGTGAACCTGGAAGTGAACCGGAATGAATTTGTATATCTCGTAGGCAAAACCGGCACTGGCAAATCGTCCCTGCTGAAAACGCTGTATGGCGACCTGTACCTTACGGAAGGAGAGGGAGAGGTAGTAGGGCACAAACTACGTGGCCTTACCTGGAAAACAGTTCCATTCCTGCGGCGTAACCTCGGTGTGGTGTTTCAGGATTTCCAGTTGCTCACCGACCGCAACGTGTACGAAAACCTGAAGTTTGTGCTGAAGGCCACCGGCTGGAAAGATGAAAAACTGATAGAAGCTAAAATTAATGATGTGCTGGATAAAGTAGGCCTTCGCAGCAAAGGATTCAAAATGCCATTTGAAATGAGTGGCGGCGAACAGCAACGGGTTGATATAGCCAGGGCTTTGCTGAACGGACCCAAACTTATTCTGGCGGATGAACCAACCGGAAACTTAGATCCGGAAACGACGGATGAAATCCTGCAGTTACTGTTTCACATCTGTAAAGATTACGGTACGGCAATTATTATGGCTACGCATGATTATGTAGTGATTAATAAGTTCCCGGCCCGCATCCTTCGCACCGAACGGGGTAAGGTGCAGGATAGTAATAATCAGTCCGGAGTCAACAGTCAGCAGTCAACAGTCAGCAGCCAACAGCCGGCGGTCAGAAATTCCGGCTTGTGATTTTATGGCGTGTCAAAAAATTATCATAGGTAGTTAAAAGACCAACTATAAGGACAACCGCTTTACGAATGCAGTTATAACTTTTACAGTTCTCTGACTGCTGACTGCCTACTTATTTGTTCTCTGACTGCTGACTATCTCCCCAGATCCATTTCACCATTTGCTTTGCATTGCGGATATTATCAAAACTATTACGTAAAATCTCTTCCCGCTGGTGAAACTGGTAAAATGTAAAGGGATGATCGTATAACAATTGTAATTGCTGCCTCATGTCCTCTTGGTTGTCGGCGATGGTACAGCAGTCCTGCAGGCCGGTGCCTTCAACCGCAGCCGTATTTACCAGGCAATGTTTTCCGTTGAAAAGTGCGTTGATTAATTTTAACTTAATGCCGGTGCTATTGAAGGAAGGTAACAGGTTTACCTGTGCTTTTTTTATTAAGTCCTGCATCTGCTTATCATCCGGATTTTCTATCAGGCAGGTATTGCTATTTTGATGTATCAGCCGTACGATATGTGGCGGCGGATTTTTGCCGGCCACTACCAATGGTATTTCGGAGTCGGAAAAAATATTTTCCACCAGCCATTCCACTGCTTTTTCATTTTCGGACACTGAAAGATTGCCGTGGTACAGGCAGTACTGGCCACGGTCGGCTTCGAACACAGGTTCGTATTCCGGTAAAAACGGCGGTAGATTATCTATTTTACTATAGCCGAATTCATTTTTAAAAACATTGAGGTCTTTATTATTTACCGTCCAACTTGAAGTAATAAATGCATGCATGGCCGGTTCGTATTTGCGCAGCAATCTGCTTTCCCGCAAAAAATAAATTTTCTTGAGCCAGGAACTGGTGGTATCGGCCAGTTGCCGGTAATATTGATATTCTACATTGTGGAGCCGGATGTAGGTTCGCCGGTTATTGAAGTCGCCGTTCTGTAAATAATAGGTGCAGTGCATTCCTTCCATCAACACCGGGTAATTATCTTTTCTCAGATTTTTTAATAATTGCGGATTTGCACGGCTGGCCACAATGTAGGGTACACAATTGGAAAATCCCTTGTGGCCACTTAACCGGGAATAATAGTTAACCTCCTCGCAGTATTGATTTAAAACCGGTTGTTGTCCGCGGCCATAATCAAAACAATGCAAGTGAATCTTTACACCTTCAGCATGTAAATATTTTATTTTGTAAAAAAGGTCAAAAACACCGCCATAATCAACCGGATATGGAACGTCAAGGCAAATAATATGTAAATGTTTCTCATCCATTAATTGGGATACCGGCTTTTCTGAAATTTTATATCGACAGTTTTTTATAGAAATCTTTTAAACGCTCCTCTTCGTTTTCCCAACAAAGTGCCTGTGCTGCAATTGCGCAGGCACTTTGCAATTCTTCATACAAAACACGGTCAACGGCTAATTTGTTTAAGGTATCTGCAAGTGATGCTGGAGAAAGATCGTTAATGAGATAAGCAATCCGGTATAGCCGGTTAACAGCCTCGTATTCCGGGTAATTAACACATAACTGAGGTATACCGGCCTGGATGTAATCAAAAAAACGGTTGGCCAGGGAGTAATATTGATTAAGCCCGGTGCTTTCAAACAAGGTAAGCCCATACCAGGCTTTAGGCGTTAGCTGTTGTAACAAACCAGGCGCAACAGCCCCTAAAACCATTACTTTATTTTCAACACCATATTGCCGGATCAGTTCTTTTACGGTATCCATAAAATTCCCATCGCCGGCAATTACCAATGGGATGGCAACCTGCTGCATAGCTGGTATCAGCGTTTCAAAACTGCGGCCCTCATTTACGGCTCCCTGGTACAAAAAAAATGTTGGCGGTAATGAGGCTAATAGTTGCTGATCTTCAACAGTAGGTTCTTTGGTTTTTACATTTGCAAAGGGAAGGTTTCGTATTACGCTGTACTGAACGCCATACCTGCGTTTCATTTCATCCGCAATAAACCCGTTAACGGTGTAGCCGTATTTAAATGCAGGAACTGATTTTTTCTCCACCCACAACCAGAAACGATGAATGGCTGGCCGGCTAATCACTTCTTTCATCTCTGTAAACAGCTCATGGGCATCATACACCCGTGGAATATTTTTAAGTTTCGATATCAATAAACAAGGTAAAATCGTATCAAGATCAATAGCACAAACTGTGTTCATTTTTTTGAGGAGCAGAAAAAAAAACAACCGCAGGTTATATTCGGCGTAAAACAGCTTTCCTTTTTGAAACCGCATATTCAACCGGACCTGCCGATACGATTGCCGCTGCAATACCGGTAGTAATTTAGCCTTTCGTCCAACCAACACAACATCATACCCCATTGCCTGAAGGCTGGTACAAATGCGGGTCATTCGCTGGTCGTATATAAGCGTGTTAGTGACCGCCAGGTAAATGGTTGCAGGCATCGGGCAAAAATGGATGAAAATTTATTTAATAGTACAAAACAGCACGTTGAATTTTACCTTACATTTGCCGACTTAAATTTATCTAAAGAAGAAATCATTTACGGATGTCTTACATTACACAAGAAAGAACAGCAGCCATTTTTGCAGAACATGGCGGTAGTGAAAAAAATACCGGTTCTATTGAAGGTCAGATCGCTTTACTTACTGAACGCATTTTAGGTATTTCGCAACACTTACAAACAAATAAGAAAGATTTTGGTACACAACGTGGCCTGATGAAAATGGTTGGCCAGCGTAAAAGCCTTCTTACTTATTTAAGCAAGCATAACCTGCAGGGTTATCGTCAACTAATTGAAAAACTGGGATTACGCAAATAGAATCTCAGCTATGATATAAAGCTTATCCCCAATCGAAATTATCTCGGTTGGGTTTCCTTTTTTATGGCTGTGGCAAAATATAAAGTCGGCAGTCGGCAGCAATAAAATCATTAGCAACAGTTTTTATATCATCAATAAAGTTTTTGATAAGACGGCAGCAAATAACGTCAGTAACAGAAGTTTAGCGGGGTTATAGAGCAAGGTTTCCCTGCCGACTGTTTTCTGCCCGACTGCCCACTAACTAAGATTACATTCAAACGAGTATATATTTATGATGTCTCAACCCATCCAATCCACATTTGAGATTGGAAACCAACAGGTTTTAATTGAAACCGGAAAAATAGCCCGGCAAGCCGATGGCGCCGTAACTGTACGTTGTGGCAATTGTATTATCCTGGCTACTGTATGTGCCACCCGAGAACCGAAAGAAGGCCAGAGCTTTTTCCCTCTTTCCGTTGACTACCAGGAAAAGTTTGGCTCTGCAGGCCGCATTCCCGGCTCTTTTTTTAAGAGAGAAGCCCGCCTGAACGATTATGAAATTCTCACTTCCCGACTGATAGACCGTGCCCTTCGCCCCCTTTTCCCTGAAGATTATTTATGCGATGTACAGGTAATGGTTACGCTGGTTTCCAGCGATGCAGAAGTAATGCCTGATTCATTGGCCTGCCTGGCCGCTTCGGCTGCATTGGCTGTTTCTGATATTCCAATTACGGAAATCATCTCTGAGGTTCGGGTGTCCAAAATTGACGGACAAATCGTCATCAACCCTACCCGTAGTCAGCTAAAAAAAGCAGCTTACGAATTCATTATTGCTGCCACCGAAAAGAATATTATGATGGTGGAAGGTGAGGCGAAAGAATGTAGTGAAGAAGATTTGGTGGAGGCTATTGAAGCCGGTCATGCAGCCATTAAAGAACAGGTAAAAGCCCAGCAAAGATTACAGGAAGCTGCCGGTGCTGCTACCAAAAGAGAATATACGAAGCCTTACCGCAACGAAGAACTGAATGAAAAGATAACTGCTTTTGCAAAAGATAAAATGTATGCCATTGCAAAATCCGGTTCTTCCAAGCACGAACGTTCGGATGCCTTTCGGGCACTAGCAGGCGAAGTGGTTGAAAATTTTAAAGAACTGGAACCTGCCGATGCCAAGCTGTTGGGCCATTACTTTGGCGAACTGCAATACCATGTGGTGCGGGATATGATCCTAAACGACAATGTTCGGCTGGACGGCCGGGGCCTGGAAGACGTACGCGGCCTGAGCATGGAAGTAGAAGCCTTGCCTTCACCCCATGGCTCATCGTTGTTTACCCGTGGCGAAACGCAATCGCTTACCACTGTCACGTTGGGAACGCCTTTAGACGAATTATTAGTTGAAAGCGCTCAGGAATCGCACTATTCTAAATTTTACCTGCATTATAATTTTCCACCATTCAGCACCGGTGAGGTAAAAATGCTGCGTGGCCAAAGCCGCCGCGAAGTAGGCCATGGCAATCTTGCCCTGCGCAGTTTACGCCAGCTAATGCCGGGAGAGGATTTTGCCTATACTGTGCGGGTGGTTTCGGATATTCTCGAATCAAACGGCTCATCGTCTATGGCTACGGTTTGTGCCGGGTCGTTAGCCTTGATGGATTGTGGTGTTCCGATAGCTAAACACATGAGCGGTGTGGCTATGGGCCTTATTTCGAAAGAAGGCCGGTTTGCGGTATTAACAGATATTTTGGGTGATGAAGATCACTTAGGTGATATGGACTTTAAAGTAACCGGCACCAGGGATGGTATTTGTGGCGTACAGATGGATATAAAAGTAGATGGCCTGAGTATGGATGTAATGCGGGCTGCCTTGGAACAGGCCCGCCGTGGCCGCCTGCATATATTGGATGCCATGTACGAATGTATCCCGGCACACCGTCCGGATTACAAGCCACATGCTCCACGTATGACTAAGATTTTTATTGACAAGGAATTCATAGGTGCTGTAATCGGGCCTGGCGGAAAAATTATTCAGGAAATGCAGAAAGTTACCGGTACTACCATTAACCTGGAGGAAAAAAACGAACGTGGTGAGGTGTCCATTTTCGGAACCAACAAAGAAGCGGTTGACAAAGCACTAAGCATGATCCGGGCTATTGTGGCCATGCCGGAAGTAAATGAAGTGTATGAAGGACCTGTAAAATCAATTATGCCATTTGGCGCATTTGTAGAGTTTATGCCGGGCAAGCAAGGGCTGATGCACATTAGTGAAGTAAGCTGGAAGCACCTGGAAACACTGGAAGGAATATTAAATGAAGGCGATATTGTAAAAGTGAAGATGATTGGCATAGATCAGAAAACCGGAAAATACAAACTAAGCCGTAAAGCTTTACTGCCACGGCCCGAGGGAATGACTGACAGGCCGCAACAGGATAGAAATAGTGGCGGTAACCAGGGTGGCGGTTTTCGCCGGGAAGGTGGCAGTGGCTACCGTGACCGGGACGGCGGCGGTGGCGGCTACCGTGGTGGCGGAGGCGGCCAACAAAACCGGGACAGCAATAGCAATTACCGGCCTCGTGAAGACCGCAACAGCAATGACAATCCGCCAAAACCACAGAGTGGCAACGAACCACAGGAATAAATTTTTCGAATCCCTTTAAAAAAGCCGCAGGCAATTGTTTGTGGCTTTTTTATTAGAAATACATGTCAAAGAAATATTACCGGAATTACACGATTACTGAGTCTGATTCTGAAAAACAGGAAATCTTAATTGCACAACTCGCCGACTTCGGATTTGACGGGTTTGAACAAAATGATGAATCTGTGGTGGCAAGTGCACCGGTTACCGCCATTAATGAAGAGGAAGTGCAGGATTTTCTGACAGCAAACAATGTAAATTTCGGGTCAGAAATTATTGAAGAACAAAACTGGAATGCACAATGGGAGCAGAGCTTTCAACCAATTGTGGTTGAAAAATTTTGTGCCGTGCGAGCCGCCTTTCATCAACCGGTAGTCGGGTTGCAATACGATATTATCATTACCCCAAAGATGAGCTTTGGTACCGGCCACCATGCTACCACTTTTATGATGCTGCAAGCCATGCAGCAAATTGATTTTTTAAGAAAACACGTAATCGATTTTGGCTCCGGCACCAGTATTCTTGCTATTCTTGCTGAAAAATTGGGCGCTTCAACAGTGCAGGCCATTGATTACGACGACTGGTGCATTGAAAATGGAAGAGAGAACATACAAGCCAATAATTGTACGCATATTGAGTTGATACAGGCGTCTGGTTTAGCGGAAGCCTTTCCGGCAGATGTGATACTTGCCAACATTAATAAACAGGTTATCCTTACTTCGCTGCCATTAATGAAAATAAAATGTAAGCAAAACGGTATTTTATTAATCAGTGGTATTTTGCAAGCCGACGAATTTGATATTTTGGATGTTGCTAACCAAAATGGATTAAAAAAACAATACATGAGTGAAAGAAATGGTTGGCTTTGTATTTGCTTTGGCCTTATTTGAAGGGTTTATTGTTCACAATTCGTTAATATTGCACTACTATGAAAATACCTGCATTTATCAGGACTCAAAATATGCGATTCTTTGTATCGTAACCCTTTAACCCTTTATATCCATAATGAGAGAACTGCTGCTGATAGTTATTGCTTACATGATTGGTTCCATACCTACTTCTGTGTGGGTTAGCAGATATTTTTTTGGGATTGATATAAGAGAATACGGCAGCGGCAACGCCGGTGCTACCAATACTTATCGGGTATTAGGTGCACAATGGGGCACTTTTGTAATGGTAGTTGACATGTTGAAAGGCTTGTTGGCTGCCCTGCTATATTTATTGCTGCCGGCTTATTATGCAGGTGAAGTATATAATCAGGAGTTGCACCGTACGAATCTACAGATAGGCCTTGGCCTGGCGGCCGTAATCGGGCACATCTTCCCACTCTGGGCGGGCTTTAAAGGCGGTAAAGGAGTTGCCACTCTCTTTGGTATGGTACTCGCCATTCAGCCAATGGTAGCAGTGTACTGCATCGGCATTTTCCTGGCCGTTCTATATTTAACAAGGTTTGTATCCTTAAGTTCCATCCTGGCAAGTATTGCCTTCCCCATCTTCATACTACTCATTTTTAAAGATCCGGTACCCTTATACCGGGTATTTGCCATTGCTGTAGCGCTGCTGGTAGTTCTTACCCATCAGAAAAATATCAACAAGTTGTTGAACGGCAATGAAAGCAAGGCACGCATTTTGAAATACCGCGACCGCAGAAAGCAACGCCGTAACTAAGCGTCTTAACGACATTAAACCTGTAAGGTTTTAATCATTCAATTAAATTTATATGAAGAAGTATATCATACCGGTAATTGCCGCATTCATTTTTATGTCCTGTAATGGTGGTAAAAATGCAGTTACCGGCCGAGCCCAATCCGGATTTATTTCAGAAGCTTCCATGCAACAAATGGCGTTAACCGAGTATAAAGGTTTCCTGGATTCAAGTCGGGTAATAACAGGTACTGCTAATTCAGATATGGTTAAAAGGGTAGGCAGCCGTATTTCCAATGCTATTACCAAATATTATACGGAACAGGGAAAGGCAGATGCATTGAAAGGATTTGCATGGGAGTACAATCTGGTAGATAGTAAAGAAGCGAACGCCTGGTGCATGCCCGGTGGCAAAATTGTCGTTTATACTGGAATTCTTTCTTTAACTCAAAATGAAAATGCTTTAGCTGTCGTTTTAGGGCATGAAATCACCCATGCGGTGGCCGAGCATGGACGGGAACGGATGAGCAGTGAAATGAAACGCCAGGCTTTAGGAACCATTTTATCAGTGGCGCTTTCAACTAAAGCACCCGAAACCCGTAATATATTTTTATCAGCTTATGATGTCGGCTCACAAGTAGGTTATGCATTACCACACAGCCGCAGCCAGGAAACGGAGGCCGATCATTATGGTTTACTGTATTGTGCAATGGCTGGTTATGATCCGCAGGCCGCTATCTCCTTCTGGCAGCGGATGCAGGCTTTAAGTAATGGCCAGGCGCCGCCTGAATTTTTAAGTGACCATCCGGCCGATGCAAACAGGATTAAAGATTTACAGGCACTAATGCCTGAAGCGCTGAAAATTTACAAGCAAACGGGTAAATAAAGTCAATGCTGTATCATTTTTGGTTGCATAATTTCGAATATGTCGCCTGAATAGTTGCTCTTTTTGCATAAAATATAGCTTTTCGCTCACAAATTGCTCACAATTGGCGGAATTATACATAGTATTTCTGGTTTGCCGCAAATAAGTTGCGTAAAAAGTGTATTATTTTTTAATTTTGCAGCTTATATTTTCTCACCTAACTAATAAAGCATGTCGCAATTAAGCATTTTGGAGAAGCTGAACCTGAAAGACGAAAAGAATTTATTAATTCAGGGATTACCCTCTTCTATCGAGAAACAGTTTGCAAAGTTATCTTTTGCCAAAAATGTTACTCCGCTGCTGAAAAGCCGCAAAATTGACTGGGCGCTGGTATTTGCTGTAAACGAAAACCAGTTGGTCAGTATTTTAAGAGACGTATTACCTGCCCTTCATCCTTTAGGGAAACTCTGGGTCGCCTTTCCGAAAGCTGCTTCTAAAATTGCAAGTGATCTTAACCGGGCCTGTAGCTGGAATTGCCTGACTGCTTCCAGTTATGAAGGTGTTTCACAAATTGATTTAGACCACGTATGGAGTGCGTTATGGTTTAAAAAAGCTGAAACGCTGCATCCACTACCGGTACTGAACAGTAATGATACCGTTGAAATAGAAATGAATCAATTGGCTAAAACGGTTACGCATTCTTCTTCAACCCCTACCGAGTTGCAAAACTTGTTTGGCGAACATCCACAGGCAAAGCATTTTTTTGATAACCTGCCTCTTACTTATCAAAAAGAATACACTACCTGGATAAGAGCGGCCCGTAAAGAAGAAACGAAATCCCAACGGGTGGAATTGACATTACAGCGATTAAATGCCGGTAAAAGAAGCCCGGTAGGTGAATAAGGACCAATTAAATTAAGAAATGGGCAATTAGCAACAGGCAATGAATAAGAGTCAGTCAAAGCAATTTTCATCACCTATTTTAAAATAAGATTGATCCCATTCATAAACTTTATGCAAAAGCCCTATGACTGAATAGCCATAGGGCTTTTGCATAAGTAATACTAGAATAATTAGCTTGTATTCTTTTACCGCATTTAAACAAACTGCGGAAATAGTTGACTGGCTTACATTGATTTGCTTATTGTTACCTGCTTATTGCCAATTTGAATTTCATATTATGATTTCTTAACAACCTGAGCATTTACTTCAATGGTTTGCTGTAGCCGAACTGCAATTGGCTGACCTTTTTCATTAGAGGCAGGTTGCCAGAGTGGCATAGCTTCAAACCGGTCCAATATCAGGTTATTCATTTCCGGGGTTGCTCCGCTCATAATTTTAGGTAATATCAATTTCCCTTCCTTCGTTACAACAAACTCAACCTGCACAAAAGCACGGCTACGGTCTTCCGGCAACAGGGGGCTTAATTCAACTGATAGATTATTAATGAAAGCTTGAAATTCTTTATTACCACCTGCATATACTGCCTGCCGGTAAATTGATTTTGAAATATCGCTTTCATTAAAATCAACTTTAGTAGCCTGCCTTGCAACTACTACTTTTTTAGGAGCCGGCAATTGCTGATAGGCTAAAGTAGGCTCATCTGCAAATAAGTAGTTTCCAACTTTGTCAATCATTACAACAGGGATGACTTTTTTCTGATTAAAATAGTAATAAGCATATTTCAGCTTTTCCATCATCGGTTCATATTCCGGTCTTACTTTAATAAATTTATCCAGGTACTCCATGCTTTTTTTGTTTTTAAAAGCTACCGGAAATACATGTATCGGGATAAACTCCTGCCCTGCATTATGCACAGTAGAGGCAATCAGGTATAAATCCTCAATCTGATCGTTGGTAATGGGAATACAGCCAACGGTAACACAACTGCCATGCACATAAATAGCACTGCCGGGGGTTAGCGAGTCGCTCAATACCCGATCCGAAGCGTTTGGATAGTTTACCCCAAGTGCCAAATGGTAATTGCTATTGGGCCTGAATTCGTTAATATAATAAAACCCTTCCGGCACCTGATAGTCACCCTCAATACGCTTCGGCCCTAATGTGCCGGCCAATGCACAAACCTTGTATGTTTTAAAAAGCTTAAATTGTTCTTTACGGTCATTCTTCAGCCACACTTCCAGTTGGCTGTCATACTTAAATGAACGGATGTACATGTACTTAGCCGGCCATATCAATCCTTTTTCAGCAAACTGTTTTTTTAACGTATCCTCCTTTGCTTTAAATATATCACTTACTTTTCGAATACTTTTTTGCTGGGTAATAAAATCCTTTTGAGGCAGCTGGGCGAAGGAGTGAATAGTGAATAGTAAATAATGAATAATGAGTAGGAACATCAGCAACAACTTTTGTTGCCTTACAGGAGAGAGCGTTTTGTACATAGTTCGGCTGAGACAAATAATTAAGTAAGGGAGAGGTACAGATTGGCCATCTGATTTCGACATTCAGTTATCCTGCAGATTTTGTAAATCCTACCCTGCTGAACGCCTGCCGGCGAAACTAAAACAGTGTAACGAATGAAAAAAGACCTTTTCTGAAAATGAAAATGCTTTATAGAATAATTACAGGTTCCCCCGCTTTTCCTGCTCCCGTTCGATGGCTTCAAACAAAGCTTTAAAATTGCCTTTGCCAAAACTTTTAGCGCCTTTTCGCTGAATGATTTCAAAGAATAGTGTGGGGCGGTCCTGTATGGGTTTGCTAAACAATTGTAACAGGTATCCTTCATTATCCCGGTCTACCAGTATTCCTAATTCTTTTAAAGGTTGCAGGTCTTCGTCAATATGCCCAACCCGTAGTTCCAGTTCGTTGTAATAACTGTCCGGCACTTGTAGAAATTCTATACCGCGGCTGCGTAGTGCTGTTACCGTTTTTACAATATCGGCAGTGGCAATAGCGATATGCTGTACACCCTCGCCATGATAAAATTCCAAATACTCCTCTACCTGGCTTTTCTTCTTTCCTTCGGCCGGTTCATTAATCGGAAATTTTACATAGCCATTTCCGTTACTCATCACTTTACTCATCAAAGCCGAATATTCAGTTGAAATATCCGTATCATCAAAAGTGAGAATGTTGCGGAAGCCCATTACTTCTTCATAAAATTTCACCCATTTGTTCATCTGGTTCCAGCCAACGTTTCCCACACAATGATCAACGTACAGTAATCCTGTTTCTTCTGTTTGCAGGTAAGGTATTTTCCAACTGCGGTAGCCTGGTAAAAATGCACCCCGGTAATCTTTTCTTTCCACAAAAAGATGCACGGTATCGCCGTAAGTATGTATGCCGCTTACAATTACATTTCCATTTTCATCACTAAATACCTGCGGTTCCAGGTAGCTTTTTGCGCCGCGGCTGGTGGTTTGTTCCCAGGCATCGTTTGCGTCATCTACTTTTAACGCCAGGCATTTTACGCCATCACCGTGCTCATGCACATGGCCGGCAATTTCATGATCCGGGCGTAGGGCAGTGGTAAATACAAATGTTAGTTTGTTTTGCCGGATGGCATAACTGGCCCGGTCTTTTAAACCTGTTTCGGGACCGGCGTAGGCCAACGGTTGAAACCCGAAAGCAGTTACATAATAATAAGCCGACTGTTTTGCATTGCCTACATAAAATTCAACGTAGTCGGTGCCATGCAACGGCAAAAAATCAAGGTTTGTATCAACTGGTTGTTGGACAGCAAAAGTTGTTTCCATTATTTCAAAATTGTCGTGAGTAAAAGAATAGAGAAAATCGTCTTAATAGCAGCGCTATTATTTTAGGGAAGCGTTGCCGGCATTGTGTCATCAGGATGCGGTTTCACACATCACCGTTCCGGCCCATTTATAAAGTGCCTTCCAGTTAAAGAGGTATATTATAGCCACGACGAATCCATTGCCAAGGTAGAGATAAGGAATATGTAGGATTGAAGAATTTTCAAAGTATTCTCAGGGCTGAATTTAACTATATACTTCTTTGAGTGATATTGAAAAATTGAGTAAAGGCAATGGTATACCAGCATTTTTATCTGTAAAAGATTCCATTTCCCATTCGCCATCTCCACCTTTGTAAAAAAGTGTAATTAATGGAAATTCCGGTTCTGCCAACAGGTAATATTTTAGCGATTGAAATTTTTGGTAATTAATAAACTTATCAACAGCATCATATTTGCGGGTACGCTGCGAAAGTACCTCTACAATTATTTCCGGGTGGTATCGAATAAATTTATTGCCTTCCGCCTCCGCTTCTTTTGTTACAAATATGTCAGGGTAAAAATATTTTCCTTCGGACAACTTCAGTTTAACCCCCTCCATATAGCAGTGATATCCACGTTCTTTTAATTGCCTCATAAAAATAAAAACCAGAATCAGTGCAATTTTATTATTGTAAATTGATTCTCCGGGCATATCAATTAGTTTTCCATTTACATACTCATGCCTTATGTCCGAGTCTAATTCGAACTGAATATACTCTTCCTCCGTCATCTGCACTTCCCTGGTCAGTAACGCCATACACAATTTTTTGCTACGTAAATGTAAGGATTGTCTGCCTAATTCTTCTTTGGCTTCACTTCCAGCGAATCAGCCATTCCCTTATGCTGCAAAATTTTTAAAACTTGTATGATAGCTGTAATGGTAAATATCCCACCGATTACATAGTTGACAATATTGGCATTTTTTTCAAGCGTTTTCGCAAATACCTGACCACCAAAAATGAAAACAGCAAAACCGATTAATGTACCCAACCCAATACCCACAATATAAAAGTTATAATGCCTGTTGTTGGATTCCAATACGTTTTTGCTAAATAAAACAGTACTCCATCCAAACCAAAAGGGTATTTGTACCGGATTAATGGCGCTCAGCATAAGGCCAAATAAAAACCGGTTCATATGATTGCTGATAATGGCGTTGTGAGAAGCATGGGGTTTTGAAGCGGCAATGAAATTGGCAACAGCAAGAGCAGCAACAATGAGTACTGCAATCCAATCCAGCCACTTAAACAACTTTTTGCGTTTGCGAACCCAATCCATACCTACCAACGAAATACGCACATAAATAATTTCTACCAGGGCTACGCCCAATGCAAAATAGATGGCTTCAACATAACCTTCTGCCACCGATAACTGCATGGCAATGATATTGAGTGTACCAAGCGGTAATGTGCCCAGTGCACTGATTAACATGCCTATAAAAAAAATTTTCACTAACCGGCTCATGGCAACTATTAACGATGAAGTAATAACGAATAAGAATTACAAGCAGAGAAAAAGATAAAGCTGAATTACAGAACCAGGTGAGTCAGTTTTGATTTGCAATTTCAGACGATCAAACGCTGTGAACCGTTAACACAGTTATTATTTTGGTATTAAATTCCTTTTTGCTTTTTTATTTCTGCTAAGTAGGCCTCAAACTGCTGCAATTTAAAACTGCTTAAATTATGCTGCCGGGTCAGCAATCCCTTTCGTGCTGCCAGCACACCATAGTGAATATCCTTATATCCCTCCGTACTATGCGAGTCCGGGTCAATGGAAATAAGCACCTTTTTTTCCAGTGCGTATTCAATCCAATGCCAGTCCATATCCAGCCGGCGGGGATGGGCATTCAATTCTATCACAACGTGGTTGGCAGCGCAGGCATCAATTACTTTTTTATGATCTACCGGGTATCCTGTACGGCTCAGCAATAGCCTGCCGGTCATATGTCCTAAAATAGTGGTATAGGGATTTTCGATAGCTGTAAGCAAACGCTGCATTGCTTTTTCCTCTGTCATCTTCAGGTTGCTATGTACGGAGGCAATCACCAGGTCAAACGTTGAAAGCAGGTTGTTACTGTAATCCAACTGGCCGTCATTTAAAATGTCGCATTCAATACTCTTAAAAATTTTAAAAGGCGCCAACTTCTTATTTAGTTCATCAATATAAAGGTGCTGTGCTTTTACCCTTTCTTCCTGTAGCCCATTGGCATAAAAGGCCGATTTGCTATGGTCGCTGATAACCAGGTATTCAAATCCTTTTTTTTGTGCAGCTACCGCCATGTCTTCCACACTATAACTGCCATCGCTCCAATCGCTGTGTGTATGTATAATGCCTTTTATATCTTTTGTAGTAATCAGCTCAGGCAAATGCCCTGCCCGGCATAAAGTTATAATTTTACTTCCCCTGCGAACATCCGCCGTAAGCCCGTGTAAGTTGACAGAGGCAAAGTATTGATCAATGTCTTTATAATTATTCATTCCATCAACCGGAAAACTTTTTTCAAATGCTTCCCTAAAAGCAGTATCACTGGTTTTTGTGTAAACACCTGAGACTAATTGAGCAGAAGGTGCTATTAGTATTTCCACTTTTACGCCTTCTTCCAATTGGAAAGCAAAAATGTTATATTCATCCGTAAATGAAATAGCCTGCATAGTGAGCAGGCGACTTACTGCATCCGGCGTACTATCTGTTATATATTCTAATGTTGAAATTACATCTTCGTGCATGGCTGCTTCGCCGACTGCAAAAACACGTGCCGGGGATAGTTCTTTTTGAAGGGTTTGCAATAATTGTTCATGGAGTGCTTCTACCTGCTGATACAAAAAGCTACCCTGGCTTTTCAAATAAAACTGTATTGCTTCTTTTATATTGTCCTGTGTTTTTTTTCCAAACCCTTTGTATAACGACAGACGGTTTTCACTACAAGCGTATAGTAATTCTCCTACCGATTCTATTTCCATTTCTTTCCATACCGTATGAATTTTTTTTGCCCCCAAACCCTTGATGGATAACATTTCCAGCACACCGGGTGGGGTTTTTTGAAGATACTTATTAAGTGTTTGCATTTGCCCGGCGCTTATTATTTCCTGAATTTTTGCAGCAATGGCATCACCTATTCCTTTCAGGGCTGCAATTCTTTCGGCCGGCATATCCGCAAGTTCATCTGGCAGTTTGTCAATCTGAAAAGCTGCATTCGCATACGCTTTTGATTTAAAGCTGCTTTCACCATGCACATCAATCATTTTACCGAGCAGAGAAAACATGTCTGCAATTTTAGAATTGACCATATAATAAGTTTTATTTCGGATTAATAATAAAAGCAGGATATGCAGTAATACACTTGCGCACTGAAATTAAGCCGGATTTGTTTCATAAAAAAAGTCCCGCCACGATTTAATCGGGACGGGACTTTATCAGAAATCCTTCTGCTACTACATCATTGCAGATTTTTTTGCGGCTTTTTTAGGAGCAGCTTTCTTAGCAGGAGCAGCTTTCTTAGCAGGAGCGGCTTTTTTTGCTGGTGCAGCTTTCTTAGCAGGAGCAGCCTTCTTTTCAGGGGCTGCCGCTTTTTTTGCTGGTGCTGCTTTCTTTGCAGCGGCTTTCTTTGGAGCAGCTTTTTTTGCTGGTGCTGCTTTTTTTGCAGTTGCCATTGTGTAGAATTTTAATGGTTAGTAAATGTTGCGTAAAAATAAAAACTTTTTTTTGTCCGCAAAACATTTTATACTACGCAACTTATACACCAACTATACACCAACTGTAAAACAGCATTCACAAATTATGCACCGGCTACAGAAACATATGTTCTATTTTCCTTACCCTTCTTAAACTCAACTAATCCATCTGTTAATGCAAATAGTGTAAAATCTTTACCTACACCTACATTTTGGCCCGGATGGTATTGTGTACCCCGCTGGCGGATAATAATATTACCGGCAACAGCAGGCTGACCACCATAAATTTTTACACCTAATCTTTTACTTTGAGAATCACGTCCGTTTTTTACGGAACCTTCTCCTTTTTTATGTGCCATTTCAATATATGTATTTAACGATTTAAAAAATAAAAAACGAAAAACAAAACAGAATGACAAATGATATCAACCCTTCGTTTTTCGTTGCGGTAACATTGCCTGTAATCAGGAAATACTTTCAATCAGAATTTTAGTATATTGTGTACGGTGTCCGATTTTTTTACGGAAGCCTTTCCGGCGTTTCATCTTAAAGGCAATTACTTTATCGCCTTGTACAAATTCATTTACAATTTCAGCCTTAACCAATGCATTTGCAGCATCACTACCGGCAGAAAATTTGCCATCGGCATTCAGTAATAGCACATCTGAGAACTCAAGCTTATCGCCTGTTTTGCCACTAAGGTGTGGTACAAATAACTGCTGTCCGGCTTTAACCGTAAATTGCTGACCGGCTATTCTTACAACTGCTAACATAACTATCCAATTTTTTCGGTCGGCAAAAGTAGGCAAATAAGGTACTAAAAAAACATTTATTTCATGTTATTTACATAAAATATCGGTTCATAACAACTAATTGACACTGATAATCAGAACTTTTTTCCCTAAAAGGCCCGCCGACTAATAGCTTCGTGTAAAAAACAGGGATGTATTGCCGTAATTTTTACCGATAGCGATGGTATAAAATGCTGCTACATTTGCCATTTCGTTTACGCTTGCATAATGAATCTAAAATCGCTTTTAGCTAAGCCTTTCGCTGCCTATGTATATAAGCAGGTTCGCAAAGGCATGAATACGGCCGTTGAGGACCAGGATAAAATATTAACGGAATTAATAAAATCAGGAAAACAAACGGATTTTGGAAAAGAACACCGCTTTGAAACAATAACCTCTTACCAGGATTTTCAGCAGGCAGTACCGGTACGGGATTATGAACAGCTTAAACCTTATATCGAAAAAATAAAAGAAGGCAAGCACAATGTATTGTGGAAGGGCAAACCTATTTATTTAGCCAAAACCAGCGGCACTACGAGTGGGGTAAAATATATACCCATTACGAAAGATTCAATTGGTAATCACATCAACACGGCACGCAACGCATTGCTTTGCTATATGGCTGAAACCGGCAACTATGCATTTGCCAGCGGAAAAATGATTTTCCTGAGCGGCAGCCCGGAGTTGGAAAGGGTAGGTGGTATACCTACCGGAAGATTAAGCGGTATCGTAAACCATCATGTACCAAACTACTTAAGAAGCAATCAATTGCCCGGCTACGAAACCAATTGCATTGAAGACTGGGAAACCAAACTGAATAAAATTGTAGATGAAACGATTGGCGAGGATATGACATTGATAAGTGGTATACCACCGTGGATGCAAATGTATTTTGACAGATTAACGGAACGAAGCGGAAA
The DNA here is from genome assembly GCA_965246935.1 of Chitinophagaceae bacterium. Classification (GTDB taxonomy): domain Bacteria; phylum Bacteroidota; class Bacteroidia; order Chitinophagales; family Chitinophagaceae; genus JAZKFT01. Next base: position 188,678 of record CBDFGC010000024.1, read on the forward strand.
AAAAATAAAGGATTTGTTTCCGAATTTTAGTGTGATGGTACAGGGTGGTGTAAATTTTGAGCCTTATAAAACCCACCTGTTTGAAAGCATTGGAAAAAAGATTGATTCGATTGAGTTGTTTCCGGCATCAGAGGGATTTCTGGCGTTTCAGGACTCACAGTCGGCAGAAGGGTTGCTGTTAAATACGGACAGTGGCATATTCTTCGAATTTATACCCGTAAAAGAAATCGGGAATGAACACCCAAAACGCTTAAGCCTGAAAGATGTAGCAGCAGGAGAAAATTATGCGCTGGTGATTAACAGCAATGCCGGTTTATGGGGATATAGTATTGGTGATACGGTGAAATTCGTATCGGTAAATCCTTATCGCATTATGGTGAGTGGAAGAATTAAACATTTTATCAGTGCCTTTGGAGAGCATGTAATAGGAGAAGAGGTAGAATATGCTTTATTAAAAGCTGCCCGTGAGCAACAGGCCGCTGTTACAGAATTTACTGTTGCCCCATTTGTGAATGGCGGAAAAGGCAAAAGTTATCATGAATGGTTTGTTGAATTTGCACAGCCACCTGCTGATGAAAAAGTCTTTGCCGAATTGGTAGATCAGTACATGCGTCAGAAAAATGTGTATTATGATGACCTGATTACCGGCAACATATTGCTAAAACTTCTTATCCGGCCCGTGCGGCCCGGTGGATTTGTTGATTATATGCGTAGTGTTGGCAAATTGGGCGGCCAGAATAAAGTGCCAAGACTAAGTAATGACAGGAAAATTGCCGATGGATTGGTAGCATTTGTAAAATAGGGAGACACTCATATGTATTTTATCCACTCCGGTGGATCGCACCCCACCAGCCATACGTTCAAATGAGTAAATATGCAAACCTTCCGGTAAGCAAATCATCAGATTTTAGCAATTTTTGTCTGTCATTTGTCGCCTCTATTTCGTTTTTATGAATTCATATTTTAGAAGGTGTGAATCAGATTCTTTCAGAGTTAAGTACACTGGGTGTGACATTCCTTACATTTACCGGCTCATTTACCGCTATTTCTAAAGAAAAGTTCCCCGCATGGCTCAACAAAAACGCATTGCTATTTTTGGATCTACCGGATCTATTGGTACGCAGGCTTTGGAAGTAATAAAGGCTTACCCCGATCAATTTGCAGTAGAAATCCTGACGGCACATGCCAATGACGAATTGCTGATAAAGCAAGCCATTGAGCATAAGCCCAATGCCGTTGTGATTAGTGATGAAAGCAAGTATCAAAAAGTAAAAGACGCACTTTCTAAAACATTCGTAAAAGTTTTTGCCGGCGAAAAAGCACTGAAGGAAGTTGCAGCTTTTGACACGTATGATATAATGCTGGCCGCTATTGTAGGTTATGCCGGCCTGGACCCTACCATAACAGCCATCGAAAAAGGGAAATTAATTGCTATAGCCAATAAGGAAACACTGGTAGTGGCCGGCGATATCATCATGCAAAAGGCGGCTGTTTCTAACGCTGCCATGGTTCCTGTCGACAGTGAACATTCTGCCATATTTCAGTGCCTGATAGGAGAGGGCCAAAATAAAATAGAGAAGATTGTATTGACTGCCAGTGGCGGACCTTTCCGGGGCAAAAAACCCAACTACCTGGTAAACGTAAAGCGTGACCATGCGTTGCAACACCCCAATTGGACGATGGGCGCCAAAATAACAATTGACAGTGCTACCCTGATGAATAAGGGGCTGGAAATGATTGAGGCCAAGTGGCTGTTCAATCTAAAGCCGGAACAGATCCAGGTGGTCATACATCCGCAAAGCATTATCCACAGCATGGTGCAGTTTGAGGACGGCAGCCTGAAAGCGCAGATGGGCCTGCCTGATATGAAATTGCCCATTCAGTATGCACTTACTTTCCCTGCCCGGCTGAAGAACAGCCTGCCCCGTTTCGACTTCCGGAAGATGGATACGCTAACGTTTGAGGAACCGGATACCCGTACTTTCCGCAACCTGGCACTGGCCATAGAAGCACTGAAAAAAGGAGGGAACCTGCCCTGCGTGATGAATGCCGCAAATGAAATTGCGGTATGGGCTTTTTTGCGCAACCGCATTGGTTTTTTAGACATGATGGCAGTAGTGGAGCAGGCAATGGACAAAGTAGCTTACATTGAAAAGCCTACCCTCGATGATCTTTTTGAAAGCGATGGGGAAGCCCGAAGCCTGGCAGCTTCGCTGATAAAGCTGTAAATTCTTAGTCAGCAGCCAGCAGCCGGCAGTCAGCAGTTATTCACCGGCAGTCGTTAGTCATCAGCGCTCTGTCGTCCGTGGTCAGTTGTCCGTCGTCATATAAAATACACTAAAGTTTAAGATTTGCCGGATAGCCGGTATGCTTGTGACTATGCATCTTTGCAAATTGTCATTGTTAATTATTCATTGTTCATTATTATTTATTAAATGTTTTTAGCAATCGTTTGGTCACATGTTGGGTTGATGGTAGCGCAACTGCTGCTTGCCCTGTCAATACTAGTTATACTCCACGAATTTGGGCATTATATCACTGCCCGCTGGTTTGGCTGCCGTGTCGAAAAGTTTTTTCTGTTTTTTGATCCTTGGTTCGCTCTTTTTAAAAAGAAAGTGGGCGATACGGTATACGGTATTGGCTGGCTGCCTCTGGGCGGTTATGTAAAAATAAGCGGGATGATTGACGAGAGCATGGACAAAGACCAGTTGGCCTTGCCGCCACAACCCTGGGAGTTCCGCAGCAAACCGGCTTGGCAGCGGTTGATTATTATGCTGGGTGGTGTTACTGTTAATATACTGCTGGCATTTCTTATTTATGCATTCATATTAATGGTTTGGGGCGAAAAGAAAACTTATAATAATTCATTAAAATATGGCATCCAAGTAAATGACAGCTTACTGGTTTCAATGGGATTTCGCAATGGCGACAAAGTAGTAGCGGTAGATGGCAAACCGGTGGAATACTTTGATGATGTAATGCTCAAAATACTGGTTTCCAGTACAGTTATATTAGAAAGGGATGGCAAATCACTGACCATTGCTTTACCCGAAAATTTCATCGGGCAACTGGTAGAAAAAGTAAAGACAAAAAAGCATCTGATTGAAGTTCGAAAACCAGTTTATGTGCAGGAAGTTCCTGATACTTCAACAGCTTACAAAGCGGGGCTGCGCTCGGGCGACCATATTGTTGGCATTAATAACCAGCCGGTAGTTTTTTACGACGAATTTTCGGGACTGCTAAGCGCCAATAAGAAAAAGCAGGTGCAGGTAAACGTTATCCGCAAAGGGCAACCTGTTCAGTTTGAAGCTCCTGTTTCTGCGGAAGGCAAGCTTGGGTTCCTGATCCTGGGCGACGACAGATCACTGGATAGTATGGGCATTCAGAAATCAAGTTTTAAAAAATATGGCTTTTTTGAAGCATTTCCGGGCGGCGTAAGAATGGCCGGCGAACAGTTAGGTTCGTATATTGATCAATTTAAAAAAATTCTTAATCCTAAATCAGGCGCTATTAAAGGGGTTGGTGGCTTTAAAGCGATGGCCAGTATTTTTCCCAGTACCGAGTGGGATTGGGAAGCATTCTGGCGGATTACGGCATTATTCAGTGTGATACTGGCTTTTATGAATTTACTACCCATACCGGCTTTAGATGGGGGCCATGTAGTATTTACTTTGTACGAAATGATTACCGGCCGTAAGCCCGGCACTAAATTTTTAGAGTATGCCCAGGTAGTGGGTATGGTGCTTTTATTAGCACTGATGCTGTATGCCAATTTCAATGATTGGTTTGGTTATGGCAAGGGCAGGTAAAGCTTTAGTTTAAGGATGTAAAAGTAAAAACCAGGAATGGAAATGCGTAAAAACATGCGGCTGGAGTTTGCGGTATCTTAGCATTCAGTACTGTTTAAAAGCTACTGATACACTACCTCATTTGGCGGATGTTTAAATGCTTTAAACATAAAATAAAGACAAACAAGAGCGATTGCTGCACCTGTGAACAATGTATTCTGTGAGCCTAATTTTTTTGCCAGCCAGACGTATAGCTTGTTGTTTAGTGGTCTGAAGCCAGCAGTTGTGTCAACGTAGCTACCTTCTTCCAGCGTTACGGCATCTTCGTAAATAATAAATGTAAACAGGATTGTAAGGCCTAACCCAATTAGCGATGGCGTAATGGCCCGAAATGTACTTACCCCTTTTGTTTCAGGCGTAAACCGGCGTTCTTTCTGCAGGTAATCTGCTACTTCTGCCAAATCCTGCGTGTTTGCAAAATCCATCCATAACTTGCCGGAGGTAGAAGTAATACGTAATCTTTTAGGTTTCGTTTCCGGGTGGGCAAACGAAGAAATACTACTTATTTTAATTTCCTTTTTCTTTTTAAACAAACCTTTCTTTTCATAGCTGTCTAAAAATTCCTGCTCTGTTTTGTAGGAATTATTCATCAGATACAAGCGGCCATTCTGAATCATCAGACTTCTCCAGCTTTTATCAGTTACAAGCGGGTATAGCTTTGTGAGCATAAAAATGGTTGTAGCGTTTAATGCAGCTAAAATTAGCTGGCTAAGTTGTATGAACAAATTTTGTTTTTAATACTGCCTGTTTAGCGCAAAAACTTTTCTTTGCTTTATGAGCGAAACGGAAAAGAAATATAACTGTTGCCAAAGCTGCGGGATACCTTTTGGGAAAGATCCACAGGGTGGCGGTACAAATGCCGATGGAAGTAAGAGCAGCATGTTTTGCAGCTATTGTTATAAAGAGGGCAGCTTCATCAATCCCAACCTTACAGCCGCTGATATGCAGGCTTACGCTATTAAAAAGTTGCAGCAGTATGGTATTCCGGCGATGCTTGCCAATCTGCTAACCAAAGGGATTCCGGATTTAGAAAGATGGAAGTAATGAAAAGTGATTTATTTGTTATTGGTCAGCATTTGATAGCAAAGCAAAACTACTCCTGAATCATAAATTTTGGTTTCAAACAATTTCATATCGTTCGTAGTGAGATCAGCAGGGAAAAGCGGTTTACCTTTTCCTAAAACAGAAGGGCATATCCGGAGATGATATTCATCAATCACATTTTCTTTCATCAACGATTGCACAAGTGAAAGGCTCCCCCATAGCACCATATTTTTACCTGGTTCCTGCTTTAGGTTTTTGATTGCTTCAATTGTATCCTCTTTTACAATTGTTGCGTTTTCCCATTTGCCCCAGGGGGCCTGTTCCAATGATTTTGAAAATATAATTTTAGGTGTGGCATTTAATCTATCAGCAATCACCTCGGTATCCGTAGTTGCCGTTGGCCAAAAATCCACAAACAACCGGTAGGTATTAGCACCCAGCAAAATCGTGTCAATTCCTTCCATAAACAGGAGTAAATCATCATCTGAATATTTATTCAATTCAGGCTTCGTAAAAAAGTCCAGTTCATTGTTAAGGCCGGCAGCATAACCATCAATAGTTAGCCATTCCTGGCAGATTATTTTTCGCATGGAAGATGATTTAAAAATTGTTTTTGTGCTGTAAAATACTTGCCGATATATAGGAACACACATACTGCTGCGCAATAAACACAGGACAGCGTCCATAAATGTTCGAAACCTGCCGAAAGGCCTGTTTTTATTACGGTTTTTTGTAGGAACGGGCCGCAAGGCACGTTCAGCAGGGAAGCAGGTTTCATTATAAAATCTACCTTTCTGCCATTTCAGAACACGCCGTAAGGCGTGTTCCTACAAACACATTTGATCATTGTAAAGGTTTCGAACACTTACGGACAGCGTCCTGCGCCTATTGGGGATGTTACAGTTACAGAACCTCAATTACCCGGCCAAATACGTTTTTTGTCCATCCGTTAATGCCACCTTTGTTGTTACCGATAAGCAGCCCTTTATTTATGTTTTTACCCTTTACTAAATGGGAGTAGAAATTACCTTTCACTTTACAATAAACAGTATCACCATCATTGTTATCTTCCCATTTAACAGGAGCAAGTTTGTGTTCCTGACCCGACTTTAATATGGGTACCATTGAGTTTCCTTTTTCATTTGTAATAAAGGTTTCTCCATTTTGCAATCTTTCGAGTTTATAGGGGGTAAAAACAGTTTTCTGTTTACCTCTGAAAATACATCCTACAAAGTTTTGTGCTTCCGTAGGCGGGCATTCTGATTAAGGTGACACCTATCACAACATCATTTTTTTATCGGCTACGGTGCTGCTAACAGCCCTTTTTTTACATCGAGATGAATAGCAATATACATAAATCGTATAGTGCATATTGAGAAATCAGAAAATGAAGTTGTTGACTTATAAGAGGCATTTAACGAAAGCAGTAAACTAGTACTTAGCTCCTGCTAAGTGATAGTATGTACCTGCCACTTCAACATTTTTGTTAACAACTGGTTAGTTACTTTGCTATTTACAGGATCTGAATACTGAACCTGATAATGAATATTTATGAGGCTGATTTGTGATATATAGTTTTTTGTAGTAAAATTTAGGTAAGGATGCTCAATTTGACTAATTTTTAATTTTGAGGCTTATATTGCCAATGCTTTAAGAAACTCGTCTTTGCGTCGCCGGCTTACGTCCAGTTCTGCACCATTTTCCATTATTACCGATCCACCCTCTCCACGAATGTATTTTTTTACATATAACAGATTGATGTAGTATGAAAGGTGTATCCGGCAGAACTGGTAATTACCCAGCGTTTCTTCAAAGTTTTTTAATGTTTTACATACCACAAGGCTTTTGCCATCGTTCAGGTGCATGCGACTGTAGTTACTTTGCCCCTCCAGGTAAACTATGTCCCTGATGTAAAAGAATTCAATACTGTCCACGGTTGGCACGGCTATTTTCGCTTTATCAGTTTGAGTGTTTTGGTACACGTGCTGCATGAGTACCTGCATCTGGCTCCCATTGATGGCTCCTGCTTTCCGGACCTTCAATTTTTCAATGCATTTAATAAGATCATCCTTTTCAATGGGCTTCAGCAAGTAATCAAAAGCACTCATTTTAAATGCCTGTAACGCAAATTGATCGTATGCAGTGGTAAATACAATTTCAAAATTAATGTCGCCAAGTTTTTCCAGTAAACCGAAACCATTCAGCCGCGGCATTTCCACATCTAAAAAAATAACATCCGGTGGTTGCCGTTTTAATGCATCATACGCCTGTAACGGATCGTTGAAGATGCCGGTAATATTTACCGTTGGACAAAACAGCTTCAGCTTTTCCTGTAACGTTTCGGTGCAGTGTATTTCGTCGTCAATTAAAAATGCAGTAAACATGATACAAGTTTTAAACAGGCAAATTCATTTCTACCTGTGTGCCATTGCTTTGGCCGGTTTGCGGATGGTATAAATCGGTGGTGCTTACGGTAACCTGCACCTTATTCAACTGGTTGTAAATGTCAATGCGGCTTTGTGTAATCGCAATGCCATACGATTGATGTTTCAGCTTTTTTTCAGCATTGATTACTGCGGCCTTTGCACGGCCCACTCCATTATCCTGCACCAGGTAGCATAAACTATCGGGGTGGCATAAGAATATTTTTATCAGCAGCTTTCCATCGCCGTCGTTGCGAAGCCGGATGCCGTGCAGGATGGCATTTTCAATGTAAGGCTGCATCAGCATGGGTGGAATCCGGATGTCGCTTTCCAGCACATCTTCTTCAATTTCATACGTTACTTCAAAACAATGATTCATGCGTAGCCGCTCCAACTCAATATAAATTTTTAGGGTATCAATTTCCTGTTCAATCGGAATGGTTTCGTTCTTACTGTTGTCGAGAATATTCCGGATCAGCTTTGAAAATTTACCCAAATATTCTGATGCCAGCAGCCGCTCATTTTTTAATATAAAATTTTCAATACTATTTAGACTATTAAAAATAAAATGCGGGTCCATCTGGCTTCGCAAAGCATCCAATTGAGCGGATTTTAACTGCTGCCTCATTTCAATAATTTCTATGGTGGCTTGCTGTGCGTTCTGCTCACTTTCAATTGCTTTTATTTTATTGGCAATCAGCGTGGCTATGGTTTGTAGCAGTTGCAGATGGCGTTGCGTATAAAAGTTTTTCTGATGATGCTCACTATCAATAATGCCTATTAATTCCTGGTTGTGCATAATAGGTACACAGAGTTCGCTCAGGCGGGCCATCTCATCTTGCCGGTACCGAGTGCCGGTGGTGGTATCGGCAATAAACACCGGTTGTTTGGTGCTCATTACATAGCCCACCACGCCCTGGCCATACACGACATCAAAGGGCAGTTTGCCAATTTCTTCAATAGATCCTTTGGGCCCGTAGCCCGCCTTCTGTATCATCGTCGTTTTATCGTTGTTCCATAAATAAATCATGCAATCTTCAAAACCCAACTGGCCAATCAGGTTTTTGGCTACGTCCCACAGCACATCGTCAATTGCATTTTGATTGATGATAGAAGAGGAAAAATAATTAGTAATCCGGGATAGCTCTAACTGGTTTTTATATTGCGCAGCAGACAATTTTTCAATCTCTGTTTTTTGCCGTTCACTTTTTCTGGCGGTATTTAAACGCCATTTAAAAAACAAGAACAAAGCGAAAACGGATAGCAAAAGAGCAGTTAGCTTAAAGGCTTTTGTTTGGTACCATTGCGGTATGATGGTAATAATAATTGATTGTGGATTATTTGCCCAAACCCCATTTACACTTCCTGTAAGCCTTATATGGTAGCTGCCAGGGGCAATGGTATTGAGCGAAAAGCTACCATTTTCTAATTGCTGCCAGGTTGTGTCTACACCATCCATTTTATAATAATATTTTCTTTCACCACCTTCTTTGAAACTAACAATATTAAATAAAACCTGAACAGGGAAATCTCTGAAAGAAACTTCTGCCTGGTACTGGTTAATTGCAAACTTGCTAAAAGCCAATAGACTGTCTTTTCCTTTTATGTGCATTATTACAACCTGAGGCCGCTGTTCTTTTAAGGAACCTAAGCCTTGTAAATTGATGACGCTGAAAACACCCTCTCCGCCAAATAGCAATTCTTGTTTTTCATTTATTAAAAAACCAATGTCCCTATCATACGAGCCTAATGGCAACCCATCTTTAATGCCAAAATTTTTTATTTGGTGGTTTACAGTATCGTAAACAGAAAGGCCCAGATAATTGGCTATCCAAAGCTTGCCATCAGTTGAAAAAGCTGTTCTGAATACCGATTTTACCTTGTTTTCGGCGGTATCGATATATTGTGTTTGGCGGGTGGCTATATGGTACTTTAGTAAGCCTGCATAAGTGCTGATCCATAAATATCCTGTATCAGCTGCATTGACAAAGGTAACGTCATTGGTAGCATATTCATCCCTGGGTTGCCTGGGTTTTAGTTGTTCATTTATGAATGCATCGCTTCTTTTATCGTAATGAAAAATGCCCCGGTTGGTAGATACCCATAGTGTTTTATCAGCATCGTAACAAATATTGTAACTCTCTATTTCGGGCTTTGTCTTGTACAGTTTGTATGTTTTTATAAAGCAATTAGTCTTTAGGTTATAAACACCCATATAATTCAGCCCAAACTTAACCCAGTATTCGTTTTCATTAATAGGGAGCATCTCTCTCCAAAGGCCATTATAATCATAATGTGTACTGTCGGCGATGGGTACTTTGCAAAAATATTTATAACTACCATTTGGGTTCCAGATAAAGGCACCTGTGGGGCCACTTAATATATAATTGCCATTTGTAAGTGCCAGTGCGGCTCTTACATCAAATGCCACTTTATTGCCGGCCCTATCTTTAAAATCTCTGATGTATTTAACCTTTTTGAAGCTGCTGTCGTAAAATTTAACGCCATTAGCCAGTAACGCAACAGCATATTGGTCTCTTACTTTAAATATAGTGCGGATAAGGCCATTATAAAATGGGTCGAATGCCCTGGTTCTGTCGTATTGCCAAATATTTTTAAATGATTGGGCAGTTTGCCCCGACACAAAAACACCATTGCTGCTGGTTATCCATATTTTATTTTCAGTATCAATAAAGCTTTTGCCGGGCCAGGTGGTGGGTGTTAGTTCATTCTCCGGTTTAAAAAGTTGTTCGCTATATTTTCCCGTTTCCGGGTTCATAATAATTATTTTTCCGCCTTTTGACTCACAGGCAATAATCCAATATTTTCCGTAGATGTCCTTATATTCATTTATGTAATTTATACGGCTTTGTGGGATATAATTTTTAAGCTTTTTTTCTTTTAATAAAACCTCGTTCAGGCCCAATACCCAATCGCCGTACCAGTACCTGCCGGAATGATCTTTAAAAAAACACAATGGATCGTTTAATGGGCCAAAACACCTTACGAACTTCTTGTGCTCAGTATCAAGTTTAAAAATGCCATTGTAGCCGAATTGCCAAACCGTTTTATCATTCAGTTTTACAAATTCCCGTTTTACAATATCCGGATTTTCACCTTTTTGGTTTAATGAATCCTGAACCGGTAGAATAGTACGCCATGTACCATTGGTTTTATCCAGCCACTGTGTCGCATTGGTGTATACAATGCTATTGCTATCCAATATCATCCCGTATCTGCCCTTCATGCCTAGGCTGTCCTTATCGTTGGGGTAATAATTAGTAAAACGATCCGTGTGTACGTCCAGACAACTAATACCATCTATGTAGGCATTTGCCCAAATATGCCCCTCCTTATCTTCGTCTATCTGGAAAATATTATTGCCAATAAGCGAATTATCATTGCCTGGGTCGTGTGCATAGTTTTTAAAGTTTTTACCATCATACCGGCTCAATCCTTCCAACGTTCCAAACCATAAAAACCCTCTGCTGTCTTTAAAAATGCATGAAACAATAGTGCTAGGAAGCCCATCTTTGGTAGTGATGCGGTTGAAGCTAAATTTTGGAAATGGCTGTGCCTGAATAAACATCAAAGGCATCATCAACACTAGCAATATTTTAGTTATCTTGTAGATAGGTATCTGGCTTTATACAAAATGAATATAGGCAACATTGAAATCGGAATATTTCTTAAATCCAGGGAACTCAAAAGCCACTATAAGAAGCTTTTCTCAAATGGGTAGTGGTACCGACGCCTACATTTTGAGCGCTGGTCTGTGTGAGAATAAGGAGGAAAGTAAAACTACGGGTATCGTTTTTATATAATTATCTTGATTTCATATATATGAGCCCTGATGCACCATCCATCACTCATCTATAGAAGAATTGAATTAAGGACATCACCGCCAATGTGATTAAAGGTGTCCATTCGAATTGCAGCTGCGGGATTGTTCGCACTAATATCCACCCAATCCACTGGCTCAAGGTGCACGACCTGGTTTGCGGCGATTTCGATACCTGTCTTTGACAGTACCGGCAACTTCTTCTTGTCCAGATACAGTTCCAGGTTGAGTTGAAGGGGCTGCCCCGTATTGTGCAGGATTAGTTCCCTACAAGCATTGTTGAGTTGTAAGGTGATCGCCTGGCTAGGGGCAATAGTAAGGTTGGTCAATTTGTACATGTGGCTGCTATCAAAACTCATCACCAAAATGCTAATATTTTTTACGACTTCGTTCTCATGTGCCTTGAAGGTTACTGCCTGTCCTGCATTGCCAATGCTTTCGATGATAACTTGGTCGGTGGTACCGGAAATTGCATTGGCCGTAATTAAAATTTTCGAGGCACCAGCAATAATAGCATGGGTGTAACTACCACTCCCAACACCGGCAATATCAAAGGTCAAAGTTTTATCTGCCAGTTGTTCAAGGGCCTGTGTTGCCGGATTGAATGCACTGTCCAATACACCTGATGTTGCCTGGTGCGTGGCGGTATTCGCAGTAGCACCACTATTAAAAACAGCATCCAGGTTTAAAAGTGGAACGAAGTTATCCTGGGTAAGATCCTTTGCAAATACGCCGGATTGGACTGCGGTTGCTACATGGGGCCGCAAATGGTTTTGAAACTTTGTGGCTTTTATGGTGGGTCCCAGCTCTTCTACAAATACCTGTTCTTTTACCCTGCTATTTTTCAGCGCAAATATTTTTGATGTGTCTTTTGGTCGCAATATGATATTTGGTAAATCAATGGGCAGGTTGATATTCAGATCGAGGTTAGAAAAAGAAAGACCGTCAGGGCTACCCAAAGAAGCTACCGACATGAACTGATCAATCTTACCGCTGGTTTTCTCTTGTCCGTTTGCATCATAGAATTGATTTCCGGAAGCATCGGTTACCTGCGTTATTTCGGCATCTCCGAAAAAAATGGTCAGCGTCAGGCTGCCTATAATGGAGAATATATCTTCTACCGGCGAACAGGGGATACCTGACAATTCCGTGTAGGGAAATGCAAACAGCCTTCCGCCTTTCTCTTCAAGGTTGCCGCCGGTCCAGGTTTCATTCTGTTGATGTTGGTAAGAAAAAGTATTGTCTTTAGGATTAATTCTGATTACGGTATTATCAAACTTTGGCATAACCTTTTTATTCGCAATCTCCTCATCGATAGTGGCGTTGGGATTTGCCACCCTAATAATCCATTCGCTTTCATTATCCGTATTCCAATCGTAAGGCAACACCACATGACCGCCCTTTAAGGCCGATCCTTTCGACAAACATAAAATGGGGAAATTACCACTGGCAAATAGTTCTCTCGACAGTTCAAAAGTTTTCGTTGGATTCCATAATAGCCCCTGCCGCATCATGTTGAGCATAAATAAAATCTGGCTGCCGCCGAGTTGGTAGCCAAATTTTACACACACATCTTCCATACGCTGTTCATCGAACACTACCCGCCTTTTTTGCGGATCGAAAACCTTGTACTGACTGATAGGCTGGCTTGAAGGGGAACGATGTTTGAGTGCATAAACTGCTTCTAAGCACATGCCGAAACAAGTTCCTGTAGCAGCAGCTCCTTTATACACCCAATCGTAAAACGCATGCGTTAGGGGATGAAAGTCGATACTGTCGTCGCTTTCCACATCAGAGTAGGTAGCTGCACAGGTGTTAAAATCCAGTTCGGGAACGGAGGGGTTGTGGACATCCCAAAACACGTTCTTCCTGAAACTCTCCTTGTCATCGAGATTTATTTCCACATCCTTTTCAAATAATAATTCTGCTTTAAACAAGCCATCGGGGCCTTTGTAAAAAGTGAGCAACGTATTTCCTTCCATGTCCTCCATTGAAGCATCCCAAACCGTATTAATGTCAAATGCTTTCGTAAACTCTGCAATAAAATCATCAGACCCGTTTGTTCCGCCATCAATATCCCATGCTTTCATGTGTACCGATATCACATACCTGCCATCTGCAATAGGAATGACTCCGATCAATCCTTCATCAGGTTCAGGAAAAGTTTTGGTGCCCTGGTCTTTATATTCCCCAAATTTCTTATCGATACTTATAACGGGCTTCCCATGTAAACTTATAGTGGTATTGGATTCCACAAACAAATCGTCATCGTCTTCGTCAGTCTCCAGTTTTACAACAAATACTTTCAGACTTGTTATCTTCTGCACCATGCCACTGATAAGGTCACAAACCAAAATACCATGTTGAAAATTATTGTAAGCATACCTCCCGTTAATTGATTTCAGTTCGTCGGAGGTTGGAAAACCCAATTCGCCGGATGGTCCTTTAAATCCATTGGTATAGGCCGCAAGTATTGACCCATGTATTTCAAAAGCACCGGTGTCGCTACTCCAATAGATCGTGCCGGATTCAAAACTATTAAGCCTACCTATTTTTTTATCCTCAAAAACAACATCGTTCTCATCAGAAAGAGGATAGCCTAATAAGCCTGCACAACCATCAAACTGGTTGTATTTTTCGAGGATACCACCATGCACTTCAAAGGCGCCGAGATTCTTATGCCAAAAAATGTCGGTATTGGTAAAATGAGACAGCCGGCCGCCGTTGGCCGCAAATAACTCATCCGATGTTGGAAAGCCCATCCTGCCGCTCAGGTCGTTGTTTTTTCGGTAGACCTGGTATATTGAACCCATCACCACAAATGAGCTGGCCGGGCTACCTGAGCTAATAATCATCCCCTGTTCAAAATAGCAGAACTGGCAATCGTTGGGGCCAAAATCGGTATCTGTGATAGGGAATCCTATAAAATCACGAACGGTAGTTGTCTCATCGAGTACCACAGATTTTGCAACGCTATCTGATTTCCATTTCTCAACGATATGATCTCTTAAAATACAGGCACCATACATAGCAGTGTAATAAATAATTCCATGCTGAAATTCTCTGTAAGTACCAATCCCATTAAAGGTTGAAATTTCATTTGTAATCCCTGCACCCAGGAATCCATCCGCACTACCGGCTTCCTGGTACTTTTTTTCAATAGGTGTCATCGTATGTAGTTTATAAATAATTATTTAATCTCAAGTTTCTCCAGCCGTTTCAACAAGTCTTTGTTTATTCTTTGCAGAATTTCTAACTCGTTCTGCAATTCCTGGATTGCTTTTATGGCGACCACATCAAAATTCTGATAGGCGATTGCCTTTGTACCATCCGGGCCTTTGGTGGTAACAAATGCAGGGAATAACTGCTCCACTTCTTGGGCTATAAAACCGTACGAAAGCGGATCGCTGCTTTGGTTGTCTTTGTAGTGGTAGGTTTTGGGTTGTAGCTGCATAATAGCAGGCAGAACGGTTCCGATCGTTGTAATATCTTTCTTCAAACGAAAATCGGAAGCTACGGTGTAGGCGCCTGATACATGATTGATATAGGCTTTCGCAGAACCATTTAAGGCAAAGTCAAAATCGCTGGTATTATCGGTACCAATATCCCAATGGTCAGTATTGGTAAGCCTTTCCAGCCGGATACCGCCGCCATTTACCGGGTATGTTTCGTTGGTTTGTTTGATGTGGAAATCAACCAGTGGCGTAGTGAGTCCGATAGCCACTTTAATGCCGGATGTTGCGCTATTTACTCCATTTGCAGAGCCGAGTACCATGCAATTGCTACAGCCGACCTGCGCCAATGCACCGATTGCTGTAGCATTGGAAAGGCCTGGTGTAGCAACATTTGTATATGCGCCTATTGCGGTATTTAGGTTTCCTCCATTACTACTGAACAATGACATTTTGCCTACCGCTACATTTTCATATCCAAAGACATTGTTGTTCAATGTTTGTGTGCCTATCCCAATATTTCCGCTGCTATTATTATTATTCAGTGCAAAATATCCGTTGGCTATATTATCTCCTCCTTCCGTGTTTTTAAACATAGCGCCGATGCCAATAGCTATGTTCGACTGGCCCGATGTATTGTTGAACAAAGAAGAATGTCCCAATGCTGTATTACCAATTCCGTTGAAATTATTTTTCAAAGCATAGAAGCCAATTCCCGTATTGCTGTTACCACTATTATTTTTTTTCAAACATTCAAAACCAATAGCAGTATTCTCATAGCCATTGGTATTGCTTAAAAGCGTTTTACTACCTATCGCAGTGTTGCCGGTGGCAAACCCCGCATTATTCCCTACACCATTACTGAACAAAGCACTATCGCCTATAGCCACGAGATTACTGATGCTGGTATTATTTCCCAGTGCACTATTGCCAATCGCTACATTACCATTTCCCTTTAGATTATTTTTTAACGCGTAAATACCAACGGCAATATTGGATGAGCCCGAAGTATCGCTATATAATGCCTGATTACCTAAGGCTGTGTTGGCGCTGCCGGTCCTATTGTTCAGAAGCGCCCAATCGCCCAGCGCCGTATTCCAACTTCCCGACATATTGTTTCTCAAGGCACTTCCACCAATGGCCGTGTTGGAGATGCCGTCATTGGCATACAAAGATTGAAACCCAACGGCAGTATTATGAAATGCCCCCAATGTACCAGCGGGAAAGTTTTGCCCGGTGAAGTTTTTCATGCTCTCAAAGCCGACGGCCACCGTGCCGCTCGATACCTGGGCATTTTGCAGCGCATATTGCCCCAACGCCACATTGTTCACATTATATACGGCACTAGATAAGCTGCGCAACGTAGCCACACCCAAAGCCGTATTAGACCTGGCCGAATCCAGAATACCGGCACTGCCATTATTCACCCCAAAGCGGAGCGGCTCCGCATCGCTTGTTCCTAAAAACGCATTGAGGTTATTACCACTATTACCGTAAAGGCCCCAGGTAGCACCGTAATAATTAAGGCTGCTTGCATGGCCGCCTACTACTTCCCAACGCATGATGGAAGTATCATATTTAAGGGTTACGCTACCTCCATTGTAGATGTCAAGATTGGAGCCAATCCCAGTTGTAATGCGGTAGTTGGGTGTTGGGTTTACTATGTCTTCATTATACAACTGCATAGAACCTCCGCTGCGGTTGTAGAGTGTAACCATACGATCTTGCATTCCGGTACGGATGCCCGAAATAACAAAGTTGCCGGCAGGCCCGGTTATTCTGTAATGGTTGAATCTGCTGGTGTTTACATCAAGGTCATAAGTAACGCTGGTGGTCAAGCTTATCGCCTTGCTTTTGAGTATCAGGTCGCCGTTAATATCCAGTTTGGCTGTGGGGCTGGTGGTACCAATGCCTATGTTTTGTGCCCTGGCGGGGATATAGATATACAGTAATAGAGTCAAGAACAGATATTTCATACCAGGGTGTATTAGTGACGATTTAGAAAAAAGGAGTAGCAATCAATTATTTACTTTCCCGAAAAAAACAACGGGGCTGGCACCGGTTACCAGAAAGCGCTTTAAGCTGCCATCTACAGAACTGAAAAGCCCAAAGTTTTCAGGGGCATAGGCAGCGGGGTTTTTAAATTTTTGTAGCAATATCCAATATCCGTTTATGTTTTGGTAAATGGATGCACTACCCTTAAAGCCATCTTCGTAAGGGGCTGTAATGAGCGCATAGTTGCCGGATATTTTTAATGTATTCCCAAAGCCTTCGCCACCTGAAGTTCCGGTTCCGGAAAAATATAATGGTTGCAGTTTGGCAAAATCTACATTGTCTACCGTAAGTACATCTACTTTACCAGAACTACCCCCCAAAGCATTGCCCCATGATGCTAAAATGGTATTACCACTTATAGAAACGCTATTACCGTAATGCGCATTATTAAAGTGGCTGGCATTGGTATAAAAAGTGGTTGTGTTGTTACTCACATTGTAATAATAAACAATGCCACAATCAGTGGACCCATACGCGTTTGCATCCGGTGCACCAATAACAGCCTTATTCCCATCAATGGCTACAGTTGCCCCAAAATGATCCTGGGCCAAATTATTAGGGTTGTTTACTTTGGTAAATATGCCTGTCGCTATATTATAGATATAAACTACGCCAGATTCTACAACAGTTGTGGCAGCAAAAGTGTAATTCTGAAACGGGCAGCCAATAATGGCAAGGTTGCCCGAAATACCTACGGCTCGGCCAAATGGAGCATTAGCAGGATCTTTGATTTTTGTAATTGTATTAGTGGAAATTTTATAAATGTATGCTGCTCCCTGATTAGTAACAACGCCATCATCCCCATAAGCTCCAATGATAATATTGTCTCCGGAAATAGCCACAGTGCTACCAAAAAAATCGTAATTCGCCGGATCGGGGTTGGGTATTTTTCTATTGAATACCCAACTGCTACCATTAAAAAAGTATAGGTAACAGACACCTCCTATCTGCGTACCAACCGTATCTAAGTATGCTCCTAAAACTGCATAATTTCCATCCATATCTGCTGCACTATATCCGTAATTAGATAAGCCTGCATTGTACACCGGATTAAACTCGCTGATATTATTAACGCTGCAATCGCCCCAACTGCCATAGCCTGCACTACCATTATTTGAAGTGGCGGCCGACGCCTGCCAACTGGCAGTTCCATTAGCATCGCTGGTAAGCACTTTGCCTGCACCTTGTGTGCCATCGGTTATTTTTACGGTACCGGCTACGTCCAGCTTAGCCTGTGGATTAGCGTTGCCAATACCCATGTTACCGCTAACATCCGCATTTCCATTTACCGTTAATTTATTAGCTGGCGCTACGGTGCCAATGCCCACTTTGCCATTATTGAGATTATACATATTACTGCTACCATCCATGTACCACAAAGGGTCGGGTACAAAAGGTGCTGGCTTGCTAAAGCTACTTACCCGCCACCTTGCAGCAGTTATATCGTACATGATTGTAACAGCTCCATTAGCCGGGATATACAGGCTGTTTCCATCGCTGGTTAAAATCCTGTTTGCTGGTGCAGACGCGTTTCCTGCCCCGTCATTATCCAATGCCATTTGCGATGTGGAAGCATTGATAATCGTAATAATACGGCCATCTACGCCACCTGTAAAACCGCTGATGCTATAACCTAACGGGCTGCCGTTAGTAATACGGTAAGCCGATTTTTTATTGGCAGTGGTATTTACATCGGCATTGGTAGCATTGGCAAGGTTGATGGTAGCGATCCGCAGGGCTATATCGCCATTAACATCCAAAGTGGCTAAGGGGGAGTTTGTGTTAACACCGGTATTCTGGGCTAAACTGTACAACAATCCAATAATTAAATTTGCTAAAAGCAGGAGCGTTTTTTTCATTGTTGGTAATTGTTAGGTTTAATTACTTTTAAAGCTAAATTATAGCTACGCACAGCTATTAATAAGTCCCGTTGCGAACATGGCGGGGCTCATTAATTAAGTGGTTGATTCTACAATTTAATGGCAGTACTAAAGCAGCTATAGGTTATATTTTGCAAGGGCTGCAATGGAAACTAACTATTGAAACCAATGGATTGCCTCAGTTGCCAAATGCAATGATAAAAAGCCCATATTGGCAATAGTGCTTATCAAAAAATCGGGTAATAACCGGAGTGATATTCAAACGTTTAAAAAAGTTGAAGAATGCCTACGGATTAAATAGTAGTATTAAATTTTACAAAAGATATCCTGCACATTTGCTTCTGTAGCTACATTATAAATGGAAAATCAGTTGCAGCGGTGTAGTGCTGACAGCAGTGCTTAACTCGTTGAAAACGTTGCTTGATTTACCGGATGTTTTTGTTACTGTTGAATCTGCGGTGGAGGTGCCGATAAGCGGTGTACGCTTTTGGTTATTTGTTCGGATGATGACTGCGCCAGTAAAATGGCCGCCAGGCAAAGCAATAAAAAAAGCTCCATTTCATGATCTGATTTTGTTTTATTATAGTGCTAAACTATAGCGCTATTAAAACATACAGAGCCCTGTTGCTAAGTTGCCGTGGCTGATTAATTAATTGGTTGATTAGGAAATTATCTGGCTAAACTGAAGCACATACTTCCAACACGCATACCATAGATTTCATTTTCATCATTCAAGATATAGCTTCTGAAAAAATGTGACTTTATACCTCTTTTCCTGTCTGCTGA
Organism: Chitinophagaceae bacterium; assembly: GCA_965246935.1. Lineage (GTDB taxonomy): Bacteria > Bacteroidota > Bacteroidia > Chitinophagales > Chitinophagaceae > JAZKFT01. Next base: position 208,007 of record CBDFGC010000024.1, read on the forward strand.
TTTGTCTTCGTGAAATAACGCAAACAAAATTATCATATTAAAAGAAATATCCGAAGCTTCTATTAGCTGCAGTAACATAGCTAAATGAGGCATCGTCTTTTGAAAGAAAAATTTTAGCATTTGAATTTACCTTTACAACGATTAAGCTGCATTACTATCATGGAAACCACAGTACAAGAGTTCGATCCACGGCTTAGCCGGGACAGGTTGCTAATGCAGCTGCCTAGTGAAATACTACTGCCGGTCTCCAAATGAAAACGGTAAAAGGTACCTACCCGTGATGAGTGAAGCGCAATGATAGAATAGCAGCTACTCATCTCTTATCTTTCATCACTTCTGCGTTTCCGCCCATTTATCCATCTTCTTTTCGGCAACATCCAGCGGCAGCACACCACCATTCAGGAATTCATCGTGGAAAGCAGACAGCCTGAATTTGTCGCCTAATTGCTTTGTGTATTTCTCCCGTAGCTCCCGGATTTTAAGAGCTCCGATTTTATAAGAAAGTGCTTGTGCAGGAATGGCCATATAGCGCTCAATTTCGGCTGTAGCACCGGCTTCGTCAATGGCTTCGTTCTCCATCATGTAGGCAATGGCCTGTTCACGGGTCATGCCTTTAGTATGCATGGCCACATCTACCACCAGGCGTACGGCCCGATGCATTTCATCGCCCAGGGCGCCCATATATTGGTAAGGATCGGTATATAAGCCTAATTCTTTTCCCAGGCTTTCACAATACAAAGCCCAGCCTTCGCCAAAGGCGCCGTACCAGGCAAACTTGCGAAAGGATGGCAGCGTTGCATCTTCCTGCTGTAAACTGATCTGGTAGTGGTGGCCGGGAATAGCTTCGTGCAGAAAAAGAGATTCCATGCCGGAAGTCGTATTAAATTTTGTAGCATCTAAAATGGGTACGTAAAAAATACCGGGGCGGCTGCCATCCGGCGTGCCGGGGTAATATTCTGCACTGGCCGATGCTGCCCGGAAGGCTTCTGTTTGCCGGATTTCAAAAGGTGATTTGGGCGTTTTGCCAAACATCTTTTGCAGGTTTGGTTTCATCCGCCGGTGAATATTTTCAAAAGCGGCCAGCACATCCTTAGGTTGCTTGTAAGGCTTAAATTTTGCATCGGTACGCATATAATTAAAAAAAGCTTTCAGGTCGCCTGTAAAGCCGGTAGCCGCTTTTGTTTTTTCCATTTCGTTGCGGATACGGGCTACTTCAGCCAGGCCGGTATTGTAAATCTCATCCGGTGTTTTGTTGGTGGTTGTCCAGTACCGAACCAGGTAATTGTACATTTCCTTACCGGTGGGAATATCGCTGATACCGGTACTGGTACGGGCTTTTGGCAGATATTCATTTTGAAGAAAAGTGGCAAGGCGTTTATAAGCAGGGAATATTTGTGTGGAAAGAATGGTGGTCAGTTGGTTGGATATGGAATCTTTTTCGGTAGCAGCAATGCCCTCCGGCCATTTGCGAAGCGGGCCAAAGAGGATGCTTTTAGCCGTATCGGTGTTTGCCAGATCATTCATTTGCGGAATCATTTTTACCACCAGTACTTTGGGCAACACAATGCCACTGGCCATGCCTTTACGGAAATAAAAAATGGCCGAATCGGCCCAGGCCGGAAAACGCTGAACCCGGCTGATCCAATTGTGGTAATCGGCTGCTGTTTTAAATGGCTGGTTGCCTTCACCGCTGCCAAGCTGGCCAATATCCAGCGGCCGTGCGTAAAACTGGTTGAAGGGCATATAATTGTCATGCAGGTTGAGGCCTTCCAGTTGCATTTGCATCTCCCGTTTAAATACATCATAGCTGGTACGGTCTGTAGCATTCAGATTGCTGGTATCAAAACCATTGATAGCATTGGCATAGCGGGTATAAAATTGCCGGAGCGTATCCCGGAAGCTTTCCGTAAAGTCAATATTGAGACGGTCGTTATACCGGTTGTCGCCATTGGCTGTAGCTTCTATCGGAAACAACTGCATGCGTTCTTCCCAATAATTATTGAATACGGTTGCAAGGCTGTCGTTTTTGTTCATAGCAATTTTGTTAGCAGGTCCGTTATTGCAGGCAAATAAGGTAATCATCATACAGCAGAAAAAGAAATATTTCATGTAGGTCAATTTTGCTTAAATGTATTGAGAAAAAGATTAGTGATTCAATGGACGACGAACAATGGACGATGAAGACAAAGCGGCAGACGGTAACCGACCGAGGTTGTTAATTATGGGTGACTGATTGCTTGTTAGTTTTTGCTTCAGTGTTGGCCTCCCTAATAAACTTTTGGCAAGTTTGGGAACTTTCCAAAAGTTGCAACTTTTGCTTTTCACTTTTTGCTTAATTTCGCTGTCCCGATAAATGGGGCTGACCGGTTTTGACAGCAAAGTTCTTTGTACGTATAAGCATGCCGTGCGTTGGATAATTAGCACGTAAATCTGAAGATTCAACCTTTTAAATGGCAATACTTCGTATGCCATGGCTGCCTAATTAGTAATTAAGTAGTCATTAGGGCCGCCGGGCTGGGCCGCTTGTTTCCAAGCCCCGCCGCCGACATCAAATAAAAACAGGTTGCTGCCTTGCCAGGCTGTGCGCAAGGCTTAAGACCATACAGCTACGTTACCGGTTGGTAGGTTGAGGTCCTGCCGGTAGCCGACAATCAATCGTCAAATAAGCATGTAGAAGGCGTATGGCGGATTTGTTTGGACCAGGGTTCGACTCCCTGCAGCTCCACCTTTTTAAAGGCCGTTCCGGTTAACCGGAACGGCCTTTTTTACAGATAACCTGCCTGATTTTCCATAAATTTGTTTTAAACAAAAACTGGAGCCATGGTCAATATTGCCGGCGTATCAACACAAACAAATAAAGAGGGAGAAATTACTCATGTAACTTTTGATATGGAAAAACATAAGGATACTATCGAACCTCTGCTACAGCAACTTGGCATGGTTGAAAAAACCAAATTTGATAAATTGCGGGAAGAAGGTATCACCATTGAAGAATCTAAAGCACGTGTAATAGCAAGAGTAAAAACATTATGGGGAAAATAATCATTTCATCCCTTGTTGATGAAAAGATGGATGAATTGGTTGATGTGCTTTATGAAGACGAATATTATGGCTTCATGGACGATGCAATAGCTTATGTAGTTGCAATTTATAATTTCATGAGTACCATACCCGATCAAAAACACAGGCTTACTGTAAACACACGTTTTGGTAAATATTATTGCAGGTACAGGCACGATAAAGGAACAGTTTACTACATCACTTTTGATATAGATAATGGAGACTATTTTATACAAAACATTATTAGCAACCATACCAGCGAATACCCCTTATATATTATAGATTCAAATGTTTAGCAGATTAATCAAATTAGCTAAACTTGAGAATTTCAATTTTCGTCGATCATCTGCAAGTTACAAAATTAAATAAACATGTAGAAAGCGTATGGAGGATTTGTTTGAACCAGGGTTCGACTCCCTGCAGCTCCACCTTTTTAAAGGTCGTTCCGGTTAACCGGAACGGCCTTTTTTTACAGATAACTTGCCTGATTTTCCATAAATTTGTATTAAACAAAAACTGGAGCCATGGTCAATATTGCCGGCATATCAACACAAACAAATAATCAGGGAGAAATTACTCATGTAACTTTTGACATGAGCGAACACAAAGACACCATTACACCCATTTTAGAGCGATTGGAAGTAATAGAAAAAAAGAAATTCGATAAATTGCGTAAAGAAGGCACATCTGTTGAAGAATTAAGAAAACACATGCACCAAAAAATTGAAAGTTTGTGGAAAAAATAATCATCACACCATTGGTTTATGATAAAGTTGATGAGATTATAATGGTTTTGTACAAGGATGAATATTGTGGTTTTATAGATACGGCTAAAAGTTATGGCGATGCTATTTTAAATTTTATTATAACAATTCCTCAACAGAAACGAAAGCTCACAATAAACCCACGTTTTGGTAAATATTATTGCAGGTACAGGCATGATAAAGGAACAGTTTACTACATCACTTTTGATATTGATAATGGAGACTATTTCATACAAAACATTATTAGCAACCATACCAGCGAATACCCCTTATATATTATAGATTCAAATGTTTAACAGGTTATTTAAATTAGCTAAACTTGAGAATTTCAATTTGCATCGGTCATCTGCAAGTTACAAAATTAAATAAGCATGTAGAAAGCGTATGGCGGATTTGTTTGAACCAGGGTTCGACTCTCTGCGGCTCCACAAAAAAAGCGTTGCAAACGATTGGTTGGCAATGCTTTTTTTATTTGCCGAATATCGAAATCCTTCAGAATAAGTCAAAGTTGCCGGAAACAAACCGGGAATAGTCGTGAAAGGCATTTCTGTTCCCGATTGAGGCGAAACTTTTTGTATTTTTAGGGGTTCAGCCAATGAATATCTTGTTTCAAGAACTGCTATCAATTAATTTTATAACTGGTAAATACAGGTTTATGAACAAGAACTTTTCAGTCAATTTCACCGCAAAAAACTCCAGGGCAAATGGTGATCAAACTTCTTTCTATTTAAGAACAGGAATTGATCGGAAAAGAGTAAAAAACGCTGCTAAGAGAATGAGTAGAAATAAGTTGTGCAGTCGGTCTCTACAAAGTAGAGTCAGGAATACAACTACAGTAAGCTTTTACTATGCATTTTCCTGGCAACTGTTTACTGCTTTCTGTTCAACTTTCCATACTGGTATCGATAGCGTCACGGCCCGAAAAGCATTTCCGCCAGCCAGAACAAAGGCGGATCAAAAGAAATATCTTTAAAGGTCGTTTGGGTAATTTGTCCGGGATATGACGATATTGCTACTGCATGTATTAGTAAACCTTATTCTCATAAAAAATATATCTTACATACCTAACCAGCTTCCACATGAAACATCAGCTAAACGATGAGCAAATTCAATTGTATCAGGAAAACGGATTCATAGTCATCGACGATTTCCTTATTCCCGGTGAATTGGAACATTGGCGCAATGCTGTTGACAATGCGGTTAAGGAACGGGCAGGGATTAAAATTCCCGGCAAAGACATAAAAATTGGTGAAGCAGATGGCATCAATGAGGATGCAGATTTTTTCGGGAAAGTATTTGACCAGCTGCTCAATCTCTGGCAAACCGATGACGCTGTAAAGGAACTAATGCTGGATGAGCGGATCGGTAAAATGGCAGCCCAACTAGCCGGGGTGGATGGTATCAGGATCTGGCACGACCAGGCGCTGATTAAACGGCCCTGGGCCAATCCCACAGCATGGCATCTTGATACCCCGTTTTGGTCTTTTTCTGATAGAAATGCGATCTCCATCTGGGTAGCTTTGGATAATGCCACTTTGGAAAATGGTTGTTTGTTTTTTATTCCGGGATCGCACCGGCAAACCGGTTTTGATAAAATAACGATCGGGAAAAATATGGATGGTGTTTTTGATATCTATCCTGGGTTACGTCAGGCAACGCCTGTGGCTGCGCCTATGAAAGCAGGCAGTTGTTCTTTTCACAACGGCTTAACGGTACATGGCGCCAATGCAAATATGACCAGCGGGTTCCGCCGTGCTATGACCTGTGCCTATATGCCCGATGGCAATGTGTATAATGGGGAACCCAATATTTTACCTGATGCCTGTTTACAACATTTAAAAATTGGGGACCGGTTGAACAATGATGATCAAAACCCGCTCATTTTTCATAAGTATACGGGCAAAATTAGTTTAGATTAATAACCCCAGTCATTGCGAGATCGGGTTCTTGCCCGACAGCCTGTCCCGTTCGTCCGGGAAAGCAATCTCCCCGGTATTACTTGGGGATTGCCACGGGCATCCGCCTAGGCGGACGCAATGACTAAAAGATTAATCCAATGTAATTGTGTATCACTACTTACATCAACTACAGTAAGTGTATGAAAATAAATTTCTTTTGTCCCCGGTGGGGATTTAATGACATTCCATGGGACCGCTTCCTGGCAGATGTTAAAGCCGCGGGTTTTACAGGAATTGAATGGTTTCCGTTCGCCGAAAAAACGGACTACCAGGAAGTACTCAGGCTCCTGCGAAAACATCAGCTTGACTTCTGCATTGTAATGGCGGTATTGCAGCATTATGAAAAATTTGAAGAATACGTATCCGTTCTCAAAAAACAGTTGCTGCAACTATCCGCTATTCGCAGCAATAACTGTAAACCTTTGTTTATTACCGCCCAAACGGGAAGGGAATATTACACCATTGAGCAAATTGAAGAATGCCTTGAATGCTGTGCCGAAGTGAGCCGGCAAACTAATATTCCCATCTACCAGGAAACCCATCGTAACAAGTGGGCCTATGCAGCACATGTGGTATATCCTGTTCTTGAAAAACATCCTGAACTGTTGCTGACCCTGGATGTATCTCATTGGTTTTGTGTTTCAGAAAGTTACCTGGAAGATCAGCAGGCTGCGGTTAAAAAAGCCATTCACCATACACGACATATTCATGCAAGGGTTGGGCATAGCGAGGGGCCACAGGTTTGGGAACCTGCTGGGCCTGAATATGCGGAAGCACTGGAAGCACACCTGGAAATCTGGGATCAATACATTCGGGCGAGACTCAGTGAAGGTGCGGCCAGTTGTACCATTACCCCCGAATTCGGGCCACCACCCTATATGGTTTTTGCTAACCGTAAAGGTACACCTGCTGAAGAACAATGGAGACTAATCTGCTGGATGAAATCGCTGCTGGAAAAACGCTATCATATACCTGATAAATAACAGCTTTTGAAAAGACGAACTTTTCTAATACAGGGATTGCTTATCACCACCGGCTACCGTGAAATGAATAAAACCGATTACCTCTTTGGCGGGGCCTATACCATGATCAATAAATAGGTATCATCGGCAGCCCATTTAAAAGGAAAAAATGGGTGAGTTATACGAATCAAGGGCTGGCATTCATGGGTATTATTGGGCAGCGCCCAATTCTGTTGGTAGTATACGTAAGCAATGTCCGTGTATTATTGGACAGCGTCCAATCCCTATGGGGTTATCATCTCTTATAGAAGGGGTTGGGCGCTGCCCAACGAATGCCTGGAAATGGTTTACTTATCTACCAACAGGGTTGGGCAATGCCCAACAAATACAACGATACATATGGTAAGATACTTGTAAAAATGGCAACCCTTGATTCGCATGAGTTGTGAAGTGCTAACGAATGTTCACCAGGTATAACTATCTGAAAAGCCTGCCCGACAACCGGGTAGCCCGGTACCAGACAAACGAAGGCAGGACTATTCAGCCACTTCAGTCCGTAGATTTGGCAGTACCTGTTACCCTTTATTAAAAATTAAAACATGCTTTTGTCAGTAAGAAAATATTTTATCGCTGCTTTGCTGTGTGTATGCGCCATACAAAGTCCGGCAAAGGATTACCCGGCTTCGTTGTTCGGTATTTATTCTGATGGCGTTACGTTGAATACCCGGTCTATACAATTTGCCATTGACTACGTTTCCCGGCAGGGTGGCGGAAGATTGGTGTTTGATGTAGGCAGGTATCTCTCCGGCTCCATTCATCTTAAATCAAACGTGACATTGCACCTGCTGGAAGGGGCTGTGTTGCTGGGGACACTGAATCCGCCGGATTACGACAGGCAGGGATTTACGGCGTTCATCCTGGGGCTTGATCAGCAGAACATTGCGATTACCGGCAAGGGCATTATCGATGGCCAGGGCAGGCAGGTAGCCAGGAATGTGGCCGCCATGGTTCAAAAAGGACTCATAAAAGATGCTTTTCGCAACGACAGGCCCGAGGTAGAGATCAGGCCTATGCTAATCTATTTTCGCTCCTGTGAAAATATATTAATTAAAGGGGTAACGTTTCGAAATGCTGCCGCATGGGTGCAGACCTATGATCAATGTAAAAACCTCCGGGCCGATAGCATTACCATCGATAGCAGGGCTTTCTGGAACAATGACGGTATTGATATTGTGGATTGTGACAGTGTGGCAATTACCAATTCCTACATTGATGCGGCCGACGACGGCATCTGCCTGAAATCTCATGACCCGAAAATGGTTTGCAGGAATATCCTGATCAGGAATTGTACCATTCGTTCCAGCGCCAATGCCATTAAATTCGGAACCGCTTCTCTGGGCGGTTTCCGTAATATCCGGATCATCAATAATAAGGTGTTCGATACGTATCGTTCGGCCATTGCCCTGGAAGCGGTGGATGGAGGGATTCTTGAAAACGTAGTGATAGATAGCTTACAGGTCACCAATACCGGACATGGTATTTTTCTGCGGATCGGCGAACGTATCAGCGGCAAAAAAGCGAAGTTGCAAAATATTACCATCAATCATGTAGCTATCGAAATTGCCGCCACCAAGGCCGATGCCGGCTACGACTATGAAGGGCCGATAGAGGACATGCCACGGAATATTTCCCCGGCCATCATTATTGCCGGGTTACCAGGTGCCCTGATCACCAATATTTCGATGGATCATATGGTAATAAAACATCCGGGCGCTGGTAATCCTATGTTTGCAAAAGTGGCACTGGATGCTTTGGACAGTATCCCGGAAAAACCGGCAGCATACCCGGATTTTTCGACGTTCCATGAGCTCCCGGCCTGGGGCATTTTTATTCGCCATGCCCGGAATATACAGTTCTCCAACCTGGTTTTATCCTGTACAAAAAAAGATTACCGGACAGCTATTGTGCTGGATGATGTGCATCATGCTGCGTTTATTACAACGGCTATAAAAGAACCCGGCACTAAAAAATCATCTTTCCAGCAACATTCCTCTGAAATCATTTTCAAATAATATTCCCCGGGATCATTCCGCTTCGTGAGACACGGAGCGGGGAAATTATGTAAGGTATAATAGTTCTATGTCTTGATAAAAGCAACAAATTTGTTTACACTTTCATAAAACAAAGTCGGATTATCCTTTGGGTGGGCTCTAGAGCTTAAATGGGCAATTACGTATTTTGAGCCATCTTTTTCATGGAAACAATCTGATCCGAATTTAGGCTCCAACTTAATATAAAAATCATCTTTTCCACATGAATCTCGAAGTTGTTCAAGAATGCTTAGTACTTTATCTTCATTGTTAATAATAATAAGATTATTGTTTTTGCTAACTCTTCGAATAGCCTTTTGGATATCATCCACAAGTAATTCAATAGTTACTGTCATTTTATAAAGATTTTAGTTAAGACAATAATAAACAACTTCTGCTGCACTAGTTCGTGTCTCACGAACCAGAATGCAAAAGCAGGAAGAATGATAGAAGCAGGACGATGATTTACCACCTGAGATATTCAACAATGCAGCCCGCAATTGTGAATATAAGCGTTTCAACTATTCCGGATAATAACTAAAAGCTAAATAGATAAGGTCAAGCTGGAACTATTGCTGATATTTATTTGTAGCTGATTATTCTTTCGTCAGCCAGCCTATTGCCAAACCTGTTGTGTGTGTCCAGCTAAGCTGCCATTGTGATGAGAGAAGGTCTCTCGGTGGGAAAAGTGAGCAACCTTCACCATCAAACCGGTTGCATGCTGCGTTCTGATAAGTCAGAGGGTGGTGAACGATGTAACAGGTGCGTCTGTAAGAGCCGAACGCATAGTGAAGCGGCTGCGAGGTCTCGATAATTGTTACCGATGCAAAAAGAAACGATGCACTACTTGTCCCGGCTCATCCGGGATGATTGTTTCAACAAAGTTAACATTCGTTATGAGTTGCCAGAAGTGTTAGCTGCATCCGGGATAAAGCCGCCGGGACTTACAGACAGGCGCAAGGGCGGAACTGGAGAACCTGTGCTGGTTGAGTGTGACCTAATAGGTAAACCCATCTGTAGGTGCGCCAGGATGTACGAACAGCCACAGAGGCGGAACTACCAAGCGGAGCACCCGCAAGGTACAATACGTCTTCAAAAACCAGTACAGGGGCGGATGTACTCGTAGTAGTGATGATAGCCTCCAAAAGTTGGCAGTAGCGAAGGGGTACACAAGATGCAAAAATGAGTAAACACAAGACAACCGAAAGGGATGATTAACATGTTTATTCAATTGATTAGTAAGCACAAGTTTACTGGTTGGGTCGAGGCATCTTGAAGAGCTGGATGAATCGAGAGGTTCACGTCCAGTTCTGTGAGGAGCAGGGGGTGCGATCCCCCTTGCTTACTCGACTGTGCGTTTGTGCTTGTCTAACTCTCTTTGTTGAAGTCGAAGTGATAAGTATAAAGCTCAATGTTGGTTTTGCTTTTCACTAATTCTTTCAACAAATTGTCTGGCTTATGCAAACAAATAATTCCTTTTATTACTCTGTTCAATTCTTGAGAAAGACCACCAATATATTTTTCAATTTGCTCAACGACTTCAATTCCTGCATCATTTCGTTTTAGTTCTACGACATAAAGCGTATTGTCTGATTTGTCAATAAGTAGCAAGTCTAAAATTCCGCTTACACTTGAAATATAATATTGTCGCCCAAAAATATTGTTGTCTTGATAAATTTCAAGTGGTCGTCCAAAAACGTGAAACCCATACTTTATTTGTTCGACAATTAAATCTTCTAATGCTTTTTCTTTAGCAATTAGTTTGGTTTTTTCAAACTTTCCAATGTTGAATGGTTGTTTGGTTTTAAATAATTGGTGTATTATTTCATCTGCAAAATTTGCGTTTGTAAGTTTTTTTTCAAATTTTTCTTTCTTTGTCTTGTAGTATAAATCATATGGCAATTTCTCAATAACAAAATTCAATACCTCTATAGCTTTTTTATAGTTGCCCAACTTTTCAAGCGACAATAGATAATTGTTTATGAAAATTGTAAAATCGTCGACTTCTTGGTTTTCAAATTTAAAATATTTAATCTTAAAGTTATCTTCTAAATTAATTATTTCAAGTCCAATTTCGTAACATTTTTTAGCATTTGTATAATCTTCAACTCGATTAAATAGGTATCCTAAATCATTGTAAACATTCCATTGTGTCAATAAAAAGCTTTCATCATTTAATAGCAAATCTTCATCCCCACTATGCTTAGCTGTATCAATTAAATTTTCAAGAAAATATTGATTTTTCTTTATTGCATTTTCATAGTTCTCTAATTCTAAATAACAGAGTCCCATAAAATAACTTGAAACGTAATACTCAATTCTATTAAAATGATATTGTGCTATTTCAGGACTACCATTGTCGTCTAATTCAATAAATCCATTGACAAAATCTGTTGCATTTGAATTATTAGAAAGCTCAATTATAGTTTTGTAAAAATTAGCTTTCGTTTGTTTGTCAAAGAAATATATTGTTGGCTCCCATAGAGGAAAATACATTTCAGGAGTATTATTTAAGTCTTCTATAAAATCTAATGATAGTTCTACATAGAAGTTTTCATTTTGTCCGTTCAATAATTCTCTTGTTTTTTCTTCGTCTTGGTAAAAATCAAAAATATCAAATTCATTCCTATAACATTCTAATGTTTCGGTAAGTAAACTGTCTGAATACTTATTTTTCAAATTTAGTAAAAGAGTAAAAAATTTCACCTCCATAAAATAATTTTTAAATTGTTAGGGTGTGTCGTGTAGCATAACGCACAACGTTGGACGGCTTGGCGAAGGGCGGGCGCCGCTGCACATAAGCCTGAACCAAAGATATGCTGTTAAATACTTATTCAGCTGTTTAATAAGCTGTGTCTGCCCGCCTTTCGTCAAGCCGATTGTAAGATGCCGTATATTTTTGCACACACTCCAACCTGCAACAAACTAAAAACCAAAAATATATGGCATCTTACACAATATTATACGAACCACAGCCTATTTCCAAATATTTCATTATCAGCACTATGGTAAAACGCTTTTTGTATTGTAGCTTCGGCAATACAACCTTTCAATTGTTAAAAAATTCATCCGGCGGCAACGACTTGTTGGGTAGACGTATACTATGCAATTATTCCGGTTCGTGAGGACACGTACCGGGCAGAGGGTTCCGCCGCAGTGGACATTACTTATTCAAATATTAAAGTTTATTCTGATGCTAAAAAGAGCTCCTTGCACCTGAACCAAAGTTGATAGCGATATGCTGTCGATTGCTCCAACGTCCAGCTGCCGTAATGCCAAACCGATTGTTAGCTGCGGGGCTTTTTAGGTGGGAGTTTGGCCGTTTTTAGCATGTTGTTTGCCTGTTCAAGTTTCTTCGGAAACATAATCTTATCCTCATACTTGTCTAAAGCCGGGTCTATGGCTACAATGGGCACTTTGCGTTTGCTGAGTTCATGAATATTTTTCATAGTCTGCAAGTTAAGAAAATTTACGTTGCGCTAAAAAGCCGTCGTATTCCACGCCTGGTTCAAAGTCAATGAAGTCCTCGCCAATTTGTCCATACAGGTAAAAGTCTTGCTGCATTTGCTCAAGGTATTTTGTAATGCCCATCCGGTAAAGTCGTGTCCTTGCCTTTGTGCTGCCTGATGCGTACACGTAAGCGTCCGGATATTGTTCACAAAATGTATAAACAGCAGCTACAACGGTTCCTAAAACTTTCTCAGTATCTCCATTGTCTGAAACACTCAGGTCATCCATTTCGCCAGTCCGCGGATCTTTATCACCAAAGGCAAGGTTAAAAAGTCCGGCGTCGTGAGTAGCCTGAAATTCTATGAGCTTACGGATCGCAGCTCCTGGGCCTTCGCTAACAAATTCGTATCGCTTTCCTTTAGAACTAGTTTTCAGGTTATACTTTTCAACTTTCATGCAGGTCAATATGGTCGGCATGAAGGTAACATTTTTGCTCCGGTTGGGTTTTAGGAAATGGTCGGCTTAAGCGTCGCAGCCAACACAATTTTATACGAGCGATGGCCTGTTTCCAAATATTTCATTATCAGCACTTTTGCAGGCCGCTTTTTATATTATACGTTCTGCAATGCAACTTTTCAATTGTTTAAAAATTCATCCGGCGGCAACAACCCGTTGAGATGGAGAAACATAAAATTTTTGTTCTCACCCGTTTCTTTTTTCAAAAACTTTTCGTTTCTTACAGCCAATAGTTACTTCCGGGCTGTAACAACCTTTTTTCCGCACATCAATAACCGTAAATCCATGCATTACACTACTATTTCGGTTGCGCTTACTTCCCCACCTTTTCTTCATCCGGTTACTTTTGTTTCTTCTGCTTTTATAATTTCAACAACATTTTGTATCGGTTTTCCCTCCGCCTGCGAACACTTAGGAAAGAGAGGTGTACTATTAATACAATAATTCAATTCTGAAAGTAGATCAAATAAATTACATTGTTACAACCTGTCCTGACCTGCTACAATAGAATAAAAAATAGTAGTGTATTTTGACGTAGCACTGTCCTGATTTTAATAAGTACATGAATAAAACTATTTTAATGATGGGTCATTGCGAGGGTTCCTGCCCGTGGCAATCCCTAATAAAACCGGGGAGATTGCTTCGTTGGGCATCCGCCGCGGCGGACGCAATGACAGCAGGTTTAACCTAATATAATTGTGCATTACTACTTACAAATAAATAAGATACCCTAACCCTCAACTGTAATACCCTATGATGGAACAACTGCATGAAACGCTTTCTTTTTTACAATTAAAAGGTATTGAAAAGCCTGAAATTGGGGTAGTGCTTGGTACAGGTCTCGGCAGCTTGTTAAGCCATATCGAAATCATTCAGGTGGTTCCCTATACTGACATACCTCATTTCCCGGTTGCAACAGTTGAGTTTCACAAGGGCAATCTGGTATATGGTAAGCTGGGAGAAAAAAAAGTTATTATCATGCAGGGCCGCTTTCATTCGTACGAGGGTTATAACATGCAGCAAATTGTGTATGGCGTCAGGGTAATGAAGTTGTTAGGCATAAAATACCTGCTGTTGTCCAATGCTGCCGGAGGCATCAATACTAATTTAAAAAAAGGTGATCTGGTATTACTGGAGGATCACATCAACCTGCAAACAACTAATCCGCTAACCGGGGCTAACATTAATGAACTCGGCTCCCGCTTCCCCGATATGAGCAGCCCTTACAACCCTGGCTTAAATGGGGTATTACAACAAAAAGCGGCTGAACTATCTATTGATTTAAAAACCGGTGTGTATGCAGCCGTGAATGGCCCTAACCTGGAAACCCGTGCCGAGTACCGCTACCTGAAAATAATTGGTGCAGATATGGTAGGTATGAGCACTGTACCGGAAGTGATTGCGGCTAATCATGCCGGGCTGCCTTGTGCCGCTATTTCCGTTATTACCGATGAGTGCGACCCTGATAACCTGCAACCCGTAAATATTCAGGAGATCATTGCAGTGGCCGGTGAAGCCGATAAAAAATTATCCAGTTTAATCAGCGCTTCCATACAGGCGCTTTAAAACCAAATAACATGAACAGCGAACATTATTACCATTCCGGCGACTTACAGAAGTTCGGAAATATCGGGGAATTTCAAAAACCACTTGCCGACAAGTTTTTTGCTTATTACGGTGAAGTATTTGCCGATGGCGAACTAACGGCCCGTGAAAAGTCGTTGATTGCATTAGCGGTAGCACATACGGTGCAATGCCCATACTGCATAGATGCTTACAGCACCGATGCGGTAGAAAAAGGCTGGAGTGAAGGCCAGATGATGGAAGCAGTACATGTGGCATGTGCCATCAGGGGAGGGGCATCGCTGGTGCACGGCGTACAGATGATGAATAAAGTAAAAGAGATAAGTATGTAAATACATTGAAGCTTAATAAGTTTATAGATTGATCCGTTTCGTATTTTACCATAACTGTTCGAAAGAAATTTTAGAACGCATTATAAAAAGCCCTGAAAGGGCGAAATAACTTAGCGTAGGGTGAAGCCCTACGAATAGAGAGTAGCAAAATGTTGTTAAGCCCTGAAGGTGCGAAATACCTGTATGATTATATGCCGCCCTTTCAGGGCTTGAGGAATTAAAATTATGTACTACTTTCAACGTAGGGCTGCACCCTACGCTAAGCTATACTGCCCTTTCAGGGCTAATAAACATTCTTTCGAACAACTGTAGTGTCTCACGAAACGGATTAGTGAAAAGAAAAAAATAAGTTACAGTGCAATAAGCTTTTCTGCAGATGAATGCTGGTAATTTTGAATAGATAACTCAAAGACTTACAAAGCGTAATTATCTATGAAAATCTGCATTTGCATTGGCTCTAACTTTCGGGAAATACGTAATTTGAACGCATGAAATCTTTAAAAGCAGAAGGGAATCATTTAGCAGAAGCGACTGAGCAGTTGCACATCCTGGAAGATGATCTTTTACTGGCGCCTTTTCAGCAAAAGCTGGAAGAATCCGGGCTATATCCATTGACCCCTTTACCTGCTGCTATATTCCAGGTAAACATTGGCAAAATGTGCAACCAGGTTTGCCGCCATTGCCATGTAGATGCCGGTCCCGACCGCAAAGAAATAATGACACCCGAAACCATGCAGCAATGCCTGGATGTATTAAAGGTGAATACTGATTTTACAACCGTTGATATTACCGGTGGCGCCCCGGAAATGAATCCGCATTTCCGGTGGTTTGTGGAGGAAATAACAAAACTGAACCGGCATATAATTGTACGTTGCAACCTCACCATTATTCTTGCCAACAAAAAATATTACGACCTGCCGCTTTTTTACAAGCGACACGCCGTTGAAGTAGTTTCATCACTGCCGTTTTATACCCAGGATCGTACGGACAGGCAGCGGGGAAACGGGGTATTCCAGGATTCTGTTCAGGCACTGAAAATGTTAAACGAAGTTGGGTACGGGCAGCCTGACACGGACATGATATTGAATTTGGTGTATAACCCCGCCGGGGCTTTTTTACCGGCCTCGCAGGCCTCGCTGGAAGCGGAATATAAACAAGCTTTGCAACAGAAATATGAAATCTTTTTCAATCATTTGTTTGTCATTACTAATATGCCCATTAGCCGCTACCTGAATTACTTACTGGAAAGCGGTAATTACGAAAAGTACATGCAGAAACTCGTAGTTGCTTACAATAGTACAGCAGCAGCCAATGTAATGTGCCGCAATACTATTTCGGTAGGCTGGGATGGCTTTTTGTATGACTGCGATTTCAACCAGATGCTGGAACTGAAGTTGGCTTGTTCCTCTAAACATATTTCCCAATTTAATAATGACATTTTACAGAGTCGCAACATTATTGTAGGGCAGCATTGCTATGGCTGCACAGCAGGTTCCGGTTCCAGTTGCGGAGGAGCCACGGCGTGAAAAATGCACTCATCATTTTCATTAAAAATCCGGTACCGGGTAAAGTAAAAACCCGGCTGGCCCGTACCATCGGTGAAGAAAAAGCATTGGCTGTTTATCAAAAATTAGTAGCACATACACAAGCCATTTGTGAAAAAGTAGACGTTGATAAATTTGTTTATTACAGTGATTTTCTCGATGATATAAATGAATGGAAGGATTGTGAACCCCTGTTACAGTCAGGCATTCATCTCGGCGAAAGAATGGAAAATGCATTTAACCAACTTTTTGAAGACCCGGCTTATGAAAAAGCAGTCATTATTGGAAGTGACTGCTATGAGCTGACGGCGGAAATTATTAAAGAAGCATTTACCCGCCTAAATCATTATGATGTAGTGATCGGGCCTGCTTTCGATGGTGGTTATTATTTGCTGGGAATGAAGCAACTACATACAGCATTATTTGAAAATAAAACCTGGAGTACAAGTACGGTATTGCAGCAAACGATCAGTGATCTGAATCAGCTACAAATCAGTTATTTTTTATTACCGGAACTAAGCGATATTGATGAAGAAAAGGATTTAGCCGGCACTCAATTGCTTGAAGGATGAAACAGTTACATTTACTTTTTGTGTACAACACTGATGCCGGTCTGTTTGCTTCCGTTACGGATTTAGTACATAAAATTGTTTCTCCGCAAACGTATAATTGCGGGCTTTGCAAACTTACCTATGGCAACCTGGCTATGAAGCATCAATGGAAAAATTTTTTGGACACATTACCTGCTAGTAAAACTTTTTTACATAAAAATGAGTTTGAAAATCAATATGACCAACCATTTCAATTGCCTGCTGTTTTCTATTTAGAAAAAGGAAAACCCTTCTTGTTGCTGAGTGCTTCTGACATCAAAGTTTGTACTACTTTGGATGAATTGCAGAACGCTTTGCTTGGCAAAATAAAAATGATTCAAAACGCTTCCGGATGATTAGCATCATTATACCAGCTTACAATGAAGAAGGGCATATTGGGCCAACTGTGGCCCGGCTGCTAAGTAATACAGAAAACATGTGCAATCAATAGCAGAAATAATTGTGGTGGACGGCGGCAGTACCGATGCAACAGTAGCCGAAGCGACTGCAGCCGGTGCCATGGTTTTGATTAGCTCCCGCAAAGGCAGGGCTGCCCAAATGAATGCCGGTGCAGCAATGGCAAAGGCTGATATTCTCTATTTTCTACATGCCGATTCTGTACCACCGGAAACTTTTGTAAACGATATTTTGAATACTGTAGCGCAGGGCTTTATCAGTGGCTGCTATCGCCTGCAATTTGACTACCGTCATTGGTTTTTACAGGCCAATGCCTGGTTCACCCGGTTTGATGTAAATGCCGTTCGCTTCGGCGACCAAAGCCTGTTTGTAACCAAAGCTGTTTTTCTTAAAACAGGCGGCTTCAATGAAGGCCATATTGTAATGGAGGATCAGGAGATCATCCGGCGCATTCGCCGCTATGGGCGCTTCAAAATTATGAATGGTATTAGTAATAACATCGGCACGTAAGTATATTGATAATGGCGTATATAAAATGCAGGCAGTGGTTTTCTTTGTTATCTGGACAATGTACAAGTTAGGCTACAACCAGCAAAGATTGGTCGCTACGTATCGGCGTTTGATACGGCAAAACAAGGTGTAAGTTTTTGTAGAAGCAGCCATATACTTTTTCTGATAACAACAATCCAGGAAAGCTGTCAAAATAACTTATACAATTGAAACAACGTTTTGCCCGGCCTTGGTTGCCCCTAACCCCTTTAGGGCAATGTCATATAGTTAAGGCTTGTACGCTATGCGCCGTAGGTGCAACCTGTTTGTAGAAAATAGCCATCCTTGATGTGGTGCATGCCACGTAGTTTGCTACAAACAGGTAACCCCGATGGGGCTTAAATTAATGA
This sequence comes from Chitinophagaceae bacterium, assembly GCA_965246935.1. Lineage (GTDB taxonomy): Bacteria > Bacteroidota > Bacteroidia > Chitinophagales > Chitinophagaceae > JAZKFT01. The sequence continues at coordinate 226,173 of CBDFGC010000024.1, forward strand.
CATTGCCCTTCAGGGGGTTTGGGGGAAACCAAGCCTGTATAAAGAAATATACAAGTTATTTTAACCCTTTTCCCTTATGCATCTTATCCGCAATAACCTGCCGGAAATATTACCCCGGTGCTCTTTCTTAATGGCACCATCATTGCCATTTTACAATCATCAATTCTAACTTTTACCCTATGCATCCGAACGATCAATCACCTGCGCTTCCGCCGGAAAAAAGACCTTTTAGAGTGTTGATTATTTCCGGTAGTAACCGGCGGCAGTATAATTGCCCTGGTGTAGATAGCAAAAGCCGGATGCTGATGCTGCGTATGGCTGATAAACTTCCACCCGATTGGGAAATTGATTATGAAGATTTGGGAAATGTGTATAGTCGTGCCCATATCCAAAGTTGCAATGCCTGCGTAAGCACTTCTATGGCGCTATGCGTGTGGCCCTGCAACTGCTACAAAAAGAACGACAAAGCAGAGCCAGACCTGATGTGGGACTTAGACCTGTATGCCAGGCTGGATGCAGCCGATGCCTGGGTCATTATCGGGCCTGTTAACTGGTACGCTCCCAGCAGCAATCTCAAATTGATGTTTGATAGGCTGGTGTGTATGAATGGAGGCAATCCGGACGAAAAATTAATAGATCACAAAGACCCGGAAAAAGCAATGTTACTGGAGCATTCTGAGGATTGGGAGCAGCTTTCGCTCAATCATCTGGAAGGCCGGACGGCGGCATTTTTCTGTTATGGCGATGATGGCGGTGATGAACTGGATGTTACCGGCCGGCCCAAAATTTTGCGCCATCAAGCTTACTTCAACCCGGATGATGAGCCTTATGAAAATGACCGGCTGGCATATCAATCGCTGGTGTGGCAATGCCGGTATGGGGGAATAGAAGTGCCGGATGATTTATGGCAGTACCAGTTATTTGGTAAAGGAAAAAAATACAGCGATACACAGGCAGAAGATATGGTAAAAGATAATGAAGCCATGACTGCTTTTGATGACTGGACTAACCGGTTTACTGCGTTTGTTCAACAAAAGGGCAAAGTGCTGCCGGGTAAATTCCGGGCATTTGGCTATCAGCCCCCGGCACATTTGTGGAATGAAATAAAAAACGGCTGGCGGCATTTTCGGTTAATGATACAGCAGCCGCCAAAAGGATCTTCTCCTGAAGAACAACAAAAAGAAGATCTGAACAAAGAACCCTTTACGCTGAACTATAAAAAAAGCGAAGGTGAAAAACTACGGTCATGAAAGAAGCTACTCAGTTAGTAAACACCATCATGAACGGGTATGGCTTTCCGGTACTGGCCGTACTGATATTGACTTTATTTTGTTATGGAAACCCGGCGGCAACTCCGTAACCGCTACCACAACCGCTGGCAACGTATAGTAACCAATATAGTGATGGCCATTCCGGCGTTCGGGCTGTTGCGTTTTGCTTTTATCCCCGTTATGGTGTGGCTCGCCATTATGAACAAGCAACACTGGCATTTTGGGTTAAACTATCTCTATACTTTACCGGCACCGGTTGAGGGAATCATTGCGTTTTTGGGGCTGGATTATTTCATCTATCTCTGGCATAGGCTAACACACCGGGTACCACTGCTTTGGCGCTTTCACCTGGTACACCATACTGATCTGGATATGGACGTAAGCACTGCTATCCGCTTTCATTTTGGCGAACTATTTTTCTCTATTTTCTTCCGGGGTGCATCAGTCATTCTTATGGGAACCTCACCGCTTACCGTTCTTATTTATGAGATTGTTTTTGAAGCCTGCACCAACTTTCATCACAGCAACTGGCGCCTGCCTTTGCGGGCAGAAAACACCATTAATAAATTGCTCATTACGCCCCGCCTGCACGGCATTCACCATTCCACAATTATAGCTGAACGCAATAGTAACTGGGGAACCGTGTTTTCGTTTTGGGACCGGCTGCATCAAACGCTGTTTCTACATAAAAAACAAACGGACGTGGTAATTGGCGAAGCACCTTACCGGGATGAAAACGAACTAACCATTGGCAAACTACTGCTAATGCCTTTTAGGAAAATAAAATACAATACAGCGCCTGGTGCTAACCATAAGAAGTAGCTTTTATTTATTTGGCAAACCTTATCAATACTTTTCCGGCACAATATTGCAAGCGGCAGCATAACTAAACCACTCACCATATGACCGAGCAAGATAAACTCAAAAATCCCCGTAACTGGCGCACCTGGGGCCCTTATGTTTCCGAAAGGCAATGGGGCACTGTAAGAGAAGATTATAGCCTCAACGGTGATGCCTGGAATAATACCACTCACGACGCAGCCCGCAGCAAAGCCTGGCGCTGGGGCGAAGAAGGCATTGCCGGCATTAGCGACAATCAGCAGTTTATATGCCTGGCACTGGCACTGTGGAATGGTAAGGATGCTATACTGAAAGAGCGTTTGTTTGGCCTTACCAATGGCGAAGGCAACCACGGCGAAGATGTAAAGGAAAACTATTATTACCTGGACAATGTGCCAAGCCACAGCTACATGAAAATGCTGTACAAGTACCCGCAGCAGGCCTTTCCTTACCAGCAGTTGCTCAGCGAAAACCGCCGCCGCACCAAACAGGAACCGGAATTTGAACTGATGGACACCGGTATTTTTAATAAGGATAAATATTATGATGTGTTTGTGGAATATGCCAAAAATAGCGAACACGATATATTAGCGAAATATACCGTGTATAATCGTAGCGGGACAGATGCTACCCTGCACCTGTTACCTACGCTGTGGTTTCGGCATACACCTGCCTGGCAGGACTTAGAAAAGCGGCCTGTCATCTCTCGCAAACGGACGCTGCTGAATTGACTATTGGAAACAAAAGCCATCGGCGAATATTATTGTTATGCCGATGATCAGCCCCGATTTTTTGTTTACCGAAAACGAAACTAATAATCAACGGCTGTATGGCGTTGCTAATGCCACACCCTATGTAAAAGATGGCATTAACGATTATGTGGTGAACGGTATCGAAAAAGCGGTAAACCCACAACGCTGCGGTACGAAAGCAGCCATACATTATGTGCTACAAGTACCGGCCGGCGGAAGCGTAACGGTAAAACTGCGATTGACAAATCGCAAAACAACGGATCCGTTCAACAATTTCGACGACATCATTACGGCACAAATAAAGGCAGCAGATCATTTTTATGCTGCCTTGCAAACCACCCAAAACGAAGATGCCGGAATGGTGCAGCGGCAGGCCTGGGCAGGTATGTTGTGGAGCAAACAATTTTATTATTACAACGTCAACCAGTGGCTTACCGGCGACGAAGGCGAACCGCCACCTCCTGCCAGCCGCCAAAAAGGCCGTAACAACGATTGGAAACAATTCATGTCAGCCGATATTATTTCCATGCCCGATAAATGGGAATATCCCTGGTTTGCCGCCTGGGATCTGGCTTTCCATTGTATTGCCTTTGCCACCATTGATCCCGATTTTGCCAAACGGCAATTGCTCCTGCTGTTGGAATCAAAGTTTATGCACCCCAATGGCGAACTGCCTGCCTACGAATGGAACTTTACTGATGTGAACCCACCGGTACATGCACTGGCTGCCTGGAAAGTGTATAAGGCTGATGAAGCACTAAAAGGCAATAGTGACCTCCTTTTCCTGGAACAGATGTTTCATAAACTGCTGCTCAACTTTACCTGGTGGGTGAACCGGAAAGACAATACCGGTAATAATATTTTTGAAGGCGGCTTTTTAGGGTTGGACAATATTGGTGTGTTCGACCGTAGCAAACCGCTGCCCGGTGGTGGCACACTGGAGCAGGCTGATGGTACCAGTTGGATGGCCGCCTACTCGCTGCAAATGCTAACAATTGCTTCAGAACTGGCCCGGCACAATGGAGTGTATGAAGACATGGCCATCAAGTTCGGGGAGCATTTCTTTTACATTGCCGGAGCCATGGCCAATATGAGTAATACGCCGGGGGCGGGCTTATGGGACGAGGAAGATGGGTTTTATTACGACATGCTGAAAATGCCTGATGGAACCTGGGACCGCCTGAAACTGCGCACCCTGGTAGGCCTGATACCGCTGATAGCCGTAGAAGTGCTGCAGGAAGAAAACATGAGAAAGCTGCCCGGGCTGTTGATTCATATGAACTGGTTTATGGCACAACGGCCCGACCTGGCAGCACTGGTGAGCAATTGGCAGGGTAGCAGTGGTGAAGGTAGCCTGCACCTGTTGAGCCTGTTGCGTGGCCACCGTATGAAAGGCTTATTGCGGCGTATGCTGGACGAATCAGAATTCTTTTCCTCCTATGGTATCCGTTCAATCAGCAAGGTGTATGGGGAGCACCCATTTCATTATTCGCTGGAAGGCGAAGATGCCGCCGTACAATACACGCCTGCCGAAAGCGAAACGGGGATGTTTGGTGGCAACAGCAACTGGCGGGGCCCTGTCTGGATACCCATTAACTATTTGCTTATTCAGTCGCTGCATCGTTTTCATGCTTATTATGGCGATGATTTCACCATTGAAATGCCGGTAGGTTCCGGGCAGTTTGTTACCATTCAGCAGGCAGCCGACGAAGTTAGCAGGCGGCTCACCGCTATTTTCCTAAAAGATGCCACCGGTCGCCGGCCTGTATTTGGCGACAATGAAAAATTACAAACCGATCCGCATTTCAAAGATTATGTGCTGTTTTATGAATACTTCCACGGTGAAACCGGCAAGGGCCTTGGCGCCAGCCACCAAACCGGCTGGACAGGATTGATTACTTTGTTGCTGTAAAAAACAATCAGGACGTTACCCATTGGGCCGGGCTGTCAGTAGAGATAATACATGTCTTGTCTCTACTGAATTCAGATAGTAGTTCCTTTACCCGATGCAGCAATTGTTGTAGTGGTCTTCCGTACATTGCGGCTGCATAAACCACTGCACTTGAAATCTGTATGGGTTGGTTATCACAACGAGCCTACACACAAAAGCATCAGGAGTAGTAATTCCAAGTATTCCTTATTATCAGAATAAAATAAATAACATGAAACGTTTTGAAGGCAAGACCGCATTAATAACCGGAAGTTCCCAGGGCATTGGTGCTGCCTGCGCCCTGCGGATGGCCAGCGAAGGCGCCAATATTATTCTCAATGGCCGCACATTCGACGAGCGGGGACAAGGGCTGATTGACCAGATAACGGCCATGGGCCAGCAAGCCAAATTTGTAACCGCTGATGTAAGTGCCATGCAAAATGTAATTGACCTGGTGAACAATGCCATTGCGGCTTTCGGTAGCCTGGACGTATTGGTAAACAACGCCGGCGTAGAGAAAAATCACGACTTTATAGATGTAACCGAACAGGAATATGATTTTGTAATGGACACCAATTTAAAAGGAATTTTCTTTGGCATTCAGGCTTTTGTAAAATACTGCAAGGCTAATAATAAATCAGGGGTAGTGGTAAATATGAGTTCTGTGCATGAGGAAATTATTTTTCCACACTTTGCAGCCTATTGTGCCAGTAAAGGCGGCCTTAAAATGCTTACCCGTGACCTGGCTACCGAACTTTCACCATTGAATATTCGCATCAACAACGTAGCGCCTGGTGCTATTGCAACGCCTATCAATAAACACCTGTTGGAAACCCCGGAACTATTAAACCCGCTCCTGAAAAATATTCCCATGAAGCGTCTTGGTAAGCCGGAAGAAGTAGCCGCCCTGGTCGCTTTTCTGGCCAGCGATGATGCCAGCTATATTACCGGCAGTACTTATTTTATAGATGGCGGATTGACATATCACTACGAAGAACAATAGCCAGTAACGACAAGGCGCTGCCCCGTTATAGTGTCGTTCTAACCGTGTTGCTTACCATTAATATTAATGCTAACTTCTTTTGTTTTTTGTGGCACTAAAAGAACACACCTTGCCACATGGTATGGTACTGTGGCACGGCAGTTTTTCTAACCCAAACTTCGCTTACTGACATGGAAAAAGCAGGACGAAATCCGATGCGGCAGGTTAGGGTTTGCCGGCATTGGATATACTACCTTACGAAAGGTATATTGAATGATTAAAGGTCTTCCTAAAACAGCCATCCTCATTTTTACCGGTTGGCTGCTGTGTTTTAACGCTTGGTCGCAGATAGCCTTGCCGGATAGTATCCTACGGACGTTAAGGACCGGTCATCCCCGCTTGCTTGTTCAGTCGTTACAGGAGTTTGAAAGCATCAAACAACGTAGCAACAGCGACGGATTTTTGAAACGTTCTATTGCCAATATTCTAAGAAATGCAGATTCACTTTCAGCAGAACCTGTTGTTACCTATTCCTTCATAGATGCTTTTCGGCTGGATACCAGAAAGGTGAATGCACATTGCTATAATTTAAGCATGGCGTACCGGCTGACAGGTGATAAAAAATATGCAGACCGGTTGTGGAAAGATCTGGAAGCCGTATCGCATTTTCCCGATTGGAACCCACGCCATTTTCTGGATTGTGCCCTGATGACACAGCCTGTTGCCGTGGCCTACGACTGGCTTTATGACGTGTGGACGCCGGAGCAGCGGCGGATTTTAAAGCAACAAATCATTAGCAAAGGATTGCTGGAAGGTTTGGTGTATTACGATGGCCTGGTGAATGAAAAACAGTTCGACTGGTCGGCCATAGAACACAACTGGAACCTGGTATGTAACGGCAACATGGCCCTTGGCGCTTTGGCTATTGCCGATGAAGAAAGACCGTTGGCAGAACGGGTTTTACGGGAGGCATTAACCCGCTTTCCAAAAGCGCTCCGTCACTTTGGCCCCGACGGCGCCTGGAACGAAGGGCCAGGCTATTGGTCGTTTGCCATGCGGGCCGCCGTACCGATTCTCTCTTCACTGGTAACATCGCTGGGTACTGATTTTGGATTGACGGACATAGCCGGTTTTTCAAAAGCCGGGCAATTTTTTGTTGCCCTTGGTGGCGCCGACGCCATCAGCTTTAATTATGCCGATGCTTTGCCTGTACTTACCCGTTCGCCGGAACTTTTTTGGCTGGCTCACCGGTTTCATCAACCCAAACTTACCGAGATATATAAACGCTACGGGCAGGATCAGTTGGATAGAGGAGCATGGCCGCAATCGCCGCTGGAATTGTTGTGGTATGGCCAGGAAAATACGGTTACTAAAGATGATTTACCGCTGGATAGTTATTTCCGTGATGCAGAAGTAGCAACACTTCGGAGCGGCTGGAATACCGGAGATTGGTTTGTTGGTTTTAAAGCCGGTGATAACACCGTTAATCATGGCCACCTCGATATTGGCAGTTACGTATTGGATTACGATAGTGTGCGGTGGATTATGGATCTGGGTTTTGAGAACTACAATGTACCCGGCTATTTTGGCGATGTGGGTAAAGGTGGCAAACGCTGGACCTATTACCGCACCAGGGCCGAGGGGCACAATACCCTGGTCGTTAATCCTGATAGCATTGAAGACCAGAACATTAATGCAAAAACAAAGTTTGAACGCTTTAAAACAACAGGTGCAAAGGCTTTCGGCATTATGGATTTGACAGATGCTTATAAAGGCGATGTTTCTTCAGTTAGAAGAGGAATTGCTATTATCAACCGTAACCACATTCTGATTCAGGATGAGATAAAAGCGGTTGATAATATGGATATGTATTGGTTCTCACATACCAGGGCTGCTGTTACCCTTTCTGAAAACGGGAAAACGGCAACACTGCAGCAGGATGGTAAAAAGCTGGTAGCGCAAATCTACAGTCCTGCCAATGCCGTTTTTGAAATAATGGAGGCCATGCCATTGCCCACATCGCCACACCCGGGAGCGAATGATAAAAATAAAGGAGTAAGGAAATTAGCGATCCATGTTCAGGGAATGAAAGCGGTTACCATTGCCGTTTTGTTTACAGCTCACGGGGTAAAGAACGAGCCGGTAGTTCCACTGAACCGATGGTGATTTTTTTCACCAATCTGCTGATGAACAAATACATTTTAAAAATACTTCCTGTAATATCAAAACAGATGATGCTGTTGGATAATATCAGCTTTCATTCAATCATAGACTGCACTTAACAGGCCGGCGGAGGCGACAAAATAACAGGTACGAAAGCCGTAGACTTCCTACAGCTAATTCTCAATTTCATTTCCTGTTCTAACCTGGTATAATAGTCGTTATCTGCAAACAGCGGTTTAGCCACTCTTAATGGTTTTTTGTAGCACTAAAAATTCAAGCGGCACTTTTGGCATCCCGAACCGCTCATTTGTTGGAAAAGGTTGTTTTTCGCCGGTTTCAATGTACCCGTGTCTTTTATACCAGTCAATCAGTTCGTGCCTGCGGGTAATAACGGTCATCATTATCCGTTGGCAGCCTTCCTTCTTTGCCCTGTTCTCCGATGCCTGCAGCAATGATTTGCCAATGCCATCGGTTTGTAATTCGGGTGCCACGGTCAGCATGCCCAGGTAAAGCTGATCTTGTTTCTTTTGCAGGTGAACACAACCGATTATTTTCCCGTCATTACTAAGGCAGGTAAGAACTATAGATTGTGGTGTTTCCATATATTCCTGTAGCATGGCTTCATCTATGCGGGTACCGCTTAAAAGGTCGGCCTCTGTTGTCCAGCCTTTCCGGGAGGTGTCGCCTCTGTACGCACTGTTTACAAGGGCGCATAAGGCAGGAATGTCAGCAATGGTAGCTTCAGTAATGCTCATACAGCCTGTTTTTTTAACAAAGAAAAATAATGTACATCCATTCTTGTTACCAAATTGGAAAATGGTTGTCGGGGTAAGATATAAAATAAAAATCAACTTGCTATTCTCTGATAGTCCCTACGTTTGATTAACCATTTCTGCTGCTGTAACTAACTTACTGATATTTCATGTTTAAAATTATAAAATCGTTACTGCCATTGTTTGTTGTGCAGTTTTTTACCTGGCTTGGGTTGTTTTCTTTGTGGATTTATGCCACGCCTGTAATTACCCGGTATGTATTTAAAACAACGGATGCGGAAAGCAACAGTTTTGAAAACGGGACGATTTGGGTGGGTATTTGTTTTGCATTTTACAGCCTGCTTGCTGCTACCCTTACCTTTTTCATCCCTACATTCATGCGTTATGTTTCCCAACAAAAGCTACATGCTTATTCGCTGCTCGCCGGTAGTATCGGTTTGATCTGTCTTTTTTTCATCACCCAAAAATACCTGCTGTTTATATCTTTTGCTTTTATTGGTATTGCATGGAGCAGTATTTCTACCATACCATATAACATGGTAAGCGACATGGCACCTGAGAATAAAATGACAACTTATTTTGCTACGTTTAATTTTTCGGTAGTGATACCGCAGATTACCGCAGCCTTTCTGTTAGGATACATAAACCGGCATTGGTTTGCAGGTGAAACAAATTATGTGATTCTAATGGGAGGATGCAGTATGCTGATTGCGTCGGTATGTATGTTTTTACTACCGGAAATAAAAGTCAGCGTATAATACCAGAATTAAAATAGGCAATGGACAACATGCAACAAGCAAATCAGGGTTAGACAACTAAAATATAGTTCACAACCGAATTGCATTTGGAATAATCCGGAGCCAATATATAAAAAAGGAAGCCTTATTCAGAACTTCCTTGTAAATAATATTAAAATAATAGTTTATGCGGTCTGTAGGGTTTCCTGTTGTTTTACCAGTTGTATTTCTGCCAGTAGCCGCACTTCATCGCTTACTACAATTTGACCGGCTTCTGTAACCGCACTCCAGGTAAGGCCAAATTCTTTACGACTAAGTTTTCCGGTAACAGTGAAGCCTGCCTTGGTTTGCCCATACGGGTCAACTACAACGCCTGCCATATCTACTTTTACCGTAAAAGGTTTTGTAATATTCCGGATAGTGAGTTCGCCATGCAACAGGTAATCATCATCTTTCTGCTCAAAATTTTTGCCTTTAAAAGTTAGTTTGGTATAAGTAGCCGCATCAAAAAAGTCGGGTGATTTTAAATGCGTATCCCGCTGTTCGTTGTTGGTGTTAATCGATTCAACATCAGCAGAAAAGTCAATTTTTGTTGCTTTGGTAAAGTTTTCATCTTCCGTTTCAACTTCCAAATCATATTTCGTAAAGTAACCGGTTACCGTAGTAATCATCAGGTGCTTTACTTTAATCTGAACTTCGCTGTGAGCCGGATCAACTCTCCAGGTTGTAGTTGCCATGTTTTAAATGTATTAGATTAATGTTTGAACATGCAAAATAGACACAAATCGTTTGCTAACCGTATTTATCTCCTATAAACATTCAAATTTTTTCAAAGTCTAATCCCCTGCCTGGATTTTTGTTTCAACAAATAATGACTCCGGTCCCCCGTTTTCACTTTTCCGGTGATACACTGGTATCAATTGTACACGAATAGTTCAACAGAATGATAAGATGCAATAAATGGAGCGATAGGCGAGGGAAGGCAATGGTTAACATATGCCTGGATAAATTAGTTGGTTAGTGAAACAATCACATCATGGATGGCTGCCAACAATTCTTTTTCGGGCAATTTACCCTGATGTTCGTCCGGTTTGTTGAGAACAGCCCTGTATTCACCTTCATCATCTTTTTCAAAAATTATTTCTGCATGGTCTATTTGAACAACAAACCGGTACACATAACCCTGCGGAACAATCTTAAGCGGAAAAGAGTATTCTTTTCCTTTATAAGTTACCGGTAACGCAAGTTCCTCTTCATCACTCATGAATTAAGTAATTTTGGGATATAAAATGGTGAATCGCTTCCACGAGTGTCAATCTTACTACCATTCATTATAAATATTCCTTATCCTAAATATTCCATATCCTCTATGCTCAGGCGAATGTTTGCAGCTGCAAGATTTTCCTCCAGGTGTAGTAACGAAGAAGTGCCTGGTATCGGCAGCATCCATGGAGATTTATGCAGCAGCCAGGCAATGTTAATCTGTGCTTCCGAAACCTGATGCTTCGCTGCTATTTCAGCAATTTTATTCTCCTTTTTCGGCAATGAATTGAACAGCGAAAAATAGGGGATCAGTGGAATTTCGTTTTGTTCACAAAGTGCCAGTACTTCTTCTCCGCCCCGATTTTCGCCATAGATGGATTTCATAGTAGTACGTTGCCCGTAGCCATACATATTTTCCACGGTAGCTATTGGTCCCATTTGCATACCAATCGCTAATTCCTCAGGACTAACATTGCTTAGCCCTACATGTACTATTTTTCCTTTCTGCTGCATATCAAACATAGCTTTCAAAGATTCTTCGAACGGTATTCCGCTACCGGGCATTACCCTGAAATGTACCAGCGTAATTTGCTCCAGCTTTAAAGTGCGCAGGTTATTGTCGATGCTATCCCACAGGTTTTGTGGCGTGTTGTAAGGAATCCAGCTTTTATCCGGCTTACGGGCGCCACCAACTTTAGTGCAAATCACCAGGTTTTCCGGATATGGATACAGCGCTTCCTTGATGAGCCGGTTGGTTACATCTTCACCATAGTAATCGGCCGTATCAATAAAATTGACACCGGCCTCCACCGCTTTCTGTAAGATGGCCAATGCTTCGGGGCGGTTGGCGGGTTCGCCCCAAACATGAGGCCCGGTAAGACGCATGGTGCCGTACCCTAATCGGGAAACTTCCAGCGGATGAGTTGAATCTTTTGCAATAGTGATATTCATGGATTATTGTTTTGTTGCAGTACCTGTACGCTATGAAACAGAAAGAAGCATGAAATGTTGACGGCTTAATTTTTATTTCATATTGAATCAATCTTGTTAAATACCCGGCTATAAATAAATTATAATGATTCATCCATCTCACAGTCATTGCGAGATTGGGTTCTTGCCCAACGAAGCAATCTCCCCGATTTGCTTGGGGATTGCCACGGGTAAGAACCCTCGCAATGACCTGCTTAAAGTTAACACTAACTAATTTTAATTAACTACTTAGAGTATTTCCGTCAATACTTTTGTTGCAAAATCCGGATCGATACTTTTGCCGTCAAATATGGTTGCGGTGAGGAGGACGCAATTGCTATGTACTTCTTTTAATTTCAAAAAATCTTTATAGCTTCCCATCGTCGTAGTCAACTGATTGGCCGGATACAGCAATATACTTTTATTGCACTTCCAGTAGAGATTGTAAACAAACATTTGTTTTAAATCCTCATCATCCGGTGTTCTGTTTTTCAATAGTTTCCATTTGGTATCTACGATAATGATTTCATCCTCTTTTTGAATAACGATATCCGGGCGGATGGTCTTATGGTTTGGTGAATCCTCGCCCTTCCAAAACTCTGCTGATTGCTGCCGATGTATGCTTATTCCGAACCGGGCTTCTTCTTTTTGTAGCCGACGGTACACCCATTCTTCCCACAGCTTATTCATATCAAATAAAATAGCGATTACATTTTCCCGGCCACTAATAATATCGGGCCTGTAATTCAGCAGCAGCAATTTAGCAATTCCCAACGCATCCCGGTAGGCTTCGGTTTTACGGTCGAATCGGAGCCGGTTAAAAGTTTCATGTGTTATAGTACTGGCATCAGTTGGTGGGAATTGGGAAAGCAGGCGACTTGCCCGATCAGATAAATTGATATTGAAACTTATATGAATAATTAACTGTAAGGTTTGGCAGACAATGCGGTTGTAGATATGATTATACTGATACGATGTATGCCGAACATAAAAACGTTCCGCATGTGTACAATTGGCCGTCACTTGTTTTTGAAATAATAACCTGCCTTTTAATACAGGCCGGCTGCCTTCCTGTTGCTCATAATTTTTAGTGAGGCCTTCATGTAGCAGGCTTTCTGTAGCTGTTAAAAACAGTTCCAAATAAATGGCTAAAACAGACTGATGACGCAGGTTAAGGTTGGCAACATCTGCCTCATTTATTTTCAATAAGCTGCATTCCTGTAACATTTGCAGCAATGCTCCGTGCCACTGCTGTTTGCTTTCGTCTTTTGCCAAACCGATACTTTCATTTTCAGCAGTCGTTACCTTTTTATTTGTTTTGGGCACTATTTCAATGGTAAGGTTACCGGCCTGTATTACGCCTACATAGTGAGTGAACTGAATGCCTTTATTAAGGATACGGAAATAATCTATTCCTTTTTCCTGCTGCACCTTTTGATTGTCCAGGTAGCGGCACAATGCTTCCCAATGCTTTTGTTTGAAAGGCTTATCCTCATCATAATACAGCTTCTCAAATTCCGAAACCCGTATGGTGTTTTTAGATGACATTAATTATAAATAGAACGGAACGCTTTTAGTGTCAGCGTAAAAGGATCAACCAGTGTGTAAACTATTTTTTCCATGTAATCGGCAACCATATCTTCTGTGTTACCGAAAGCAGGAAAAAGGCCTTTTGAAACGGGGTGTCCTTTTACAAACTGACTGCCCAAAACCAACCCAATCTTTGCATAGTTATTAAAAAAATACTCCTGTAGCAAGGGTAGTATCTTATTTTTGAAAACGCCTTGAAGGGCAGTTAAATTATATACGTCCATGAACCAGGCATGGCCAATGGTATGGTCGTTAGAGAGCAAAACAGACAGCCGGCTGTTAATAGCCGTGAGGAGTTTTTCTAAGTTGACGCCGGTAAACAGCGCATCCTTCAATTCCATAATCTTACCGGTGTTGGCATCCTCATTTTTATCTTTTATACCGTATTCAAAGGCCGCATCTGTACCTAGTAAATCATACAAATCGTCTGCGGCTTTTCTGAATGTTTCATCGTCCCAGGGCGTATCTGCGTATCGATTGTATAAACGGTTCAGCAACTTTTGCGGCGACAACAGGCTTGGCTTTGGCAGCCTCTCCTCAAATACAAAACGCCTGCGTAAGGCAGTGTCTAACGTTTCAATATTGCGGTCGGCCGTATTCATGGTGCCAATAATATATAAGTTGGGTGGTATGCTGAACGGTCTTTTACTGTAAGGGAGAATAACCGTTAATGCTTCGGTATTACCGAAGCGTTTATCTTCTTCCATCAATGTAATTACCTCGCCAAATACCTGCGAAATATTGCCCCTGTTAATTTCGTCGATAATGAGTACATATTGCAAAGGCCCCCGTTTGCCAGCTGCTTTTTGGGCAGCTGTAGCCAAAGCCGCCATTGTTTTAAAAATACCATCCTGTATACGGTATTGCAAACGGGCATCCTTATCGTCTTCCAGATGTGGTTTAATGCCTTCTACAAAATCTTCGTAGCTCATGCTCTGGTGAAAGGTACAAAAAGCAATTTGCCCTTTCTTGTTGTCATGTTCTGTGATCAATAATTCCTGAAAGCGGCCGGTAATGGCAGTGCGGTTATTTTGATGCTCCTTATAAAATGGTGCATCTGCAATGGCAATGGCTTTATCAATCGCCATATAGGTTTTACCGGTTCCGGGCGGGCCATATAAAATAATGTTTAGGGGAAAGGGCACAACTACGGGTTTGGTTACCTGGTAGACGACTTCCTCTTCTGCTACCAGGGGTGGAGATGATCCCGGATTATATTCGTAGGCCTCTTTCGATAGTTCGGGAAACGATTTTGAAAACACTTCTTTCGCAATGTGGATGTTATTCAGGTATTCGGTGAGGTTGCTAAAATGAGTGGGCAGGTGTGCCTCCTGCAGAAAAGATTTCACGGAACGGTTCAGGCATAAATAGGTATTAGGTTGTAGCATAAACATCAGTTCGGTAAGTTTCGCCTTGCCTACGCCGTTAATACGGAGCACATCCTCAAATAATTGGCTGGTAATCGTATCCTGTACCAATGCTTTATAAAAAATCCAGAGCCGTTGTATTTCATTATTGATCCGGAGGTGTTTCACCGGGAACAGCCATACTTTTTGTGCATTTACATTAGGCAGGCCTGCTACATCTTCCGGCAGAGGCGTAACATTCCATTTACGACAAAGGGTCTGTAGAAATTGTAACCGTTTTTGATCGCCATATTTATTGAGGTAACAAAAAAAGGAAAGACCGTCCATCTCTGTTAGTGGAACGGTATTGCCATCTGTATCCTGGTCGTTAAAATGTGTGATACCTATCTGCTCCAAAATAGCAATCAGCTCCGGCTGCCGGTCTTCGTATCCTAATACGTGTTTGGCTAATTGTTCATACACCGGTATCCAGGTAAACATGGGTTATGCTTTCAGAAGATAGTTAAGCTGGTAAAATTATAAGATACTGCTATTCTTATTATGAAAAAACCTGTACCATCAACAATGGTACAGGTTTTAATAAACGCTCTCCGGATTAAATGGTTTAACCCGCTTTATCAAACAATAAGCTGATAGTGTTGGTACCCATTTGCGAAGTGGATGTAGATTCCAAAGACAATACTTTTCCCCCCTCTGTCAGCTTCCATACTTCCACCACTTTTACTTCAAACGACTGCCCGTCACGTTCAAAAACGATGTTGGAATTCACGGTCAACGACTGTCCATCGTCCGACCATTTGAGGGTGGATTTTTTCTTTGAATTTCCAAAAACCGTGCTTTCTGTTTCTTTGCCATCAAAAGCCAGTTTTTCATTGTAAGTCGTTTCGTTTCCATCTTGTGAAGTGATAAACCGCAGAATAGAAAGACTATCTTTCTGACTATTCACCGTCATTTTTCGGGCTACCATCCGGGTGTATTGTCCCAGGTTGCTTTTCGCTTCGTTTAACTTCCACTCGCCTGAAAAATCGGTTTTTTGTGCCTGAACGGCAGTTGCAGTTCCAAGCGTAATACAAGCAACCGCAGTATACACGGCCGTTTTCTTCCAAAAGGAGGTTTTAATTGCTTGATAAAAAGGTATGTTGATTTTTTTAAATAATGAGATCATGACAGAATAGAACCGGACTCAAATCATTGCAAAAATCAGACTATAAAAATAAGAATGAAGCTGACGCTTTTAAAGCAGTCGTGAAAGCCTGACTTAGCACTGCCGGCCAGCACAGATGCCAATGTTGGTTGGGCAACCTGTTAGTTTAATATTCCTGCTTATAAAACTAAATGGAAGTGTTGAAATTAACAGCGCCTGTTTATGACACAAACCCGTTCACCCTGCACACAGTTTCACTAATTGCTCAATCAAAGCCCATTGAGCACTATTGATTTTTTCTTTAGCATTAGTAAGATTGAACCATTCTGCCCGATCCACTTCGGGCACGTCAATGGTTTTGCCCGATTTAGGTGGCCACTCCAGCGAAAAGGTATTGCTGGTAAAGGTAGCTGTATCAAAATCTGTCTCCGCTGCCCACGCATAAACGGTTTTCCCATTTTTCTGTTTGATGGGGAAGAGCGGTACAAAATTTCCTGTAAATAGTTTCCCGGTTTCTTCCTTTGCTTCCCGGATGGCTGCTGCCAGGCCGTCCTCATTTGCATTAAATTCTCCCTTTGGAATGGACCATGCACCGCTGTCCTTATTTTTCCAGAAAGGCCCGCCCGGATGTACTAGCAGTATTTCCAATATATCGTTGCTGTAGCGGTATAACAGCAGGCCGGCAGATTGTTTCATAGGTTTAAAATACGGACGATTGATGATGTGTTTGCTTTCTATTTTTTTGATTGAAAAAGGTGAATAGCTATTACCCGGAACAACGTGGTGTTCAAAAAAGGATAGCAGCGATTTTTGGTGTTGATAGCTGAAGAAGGCAGAAGGGTTAGTGTGATTATTAATTGCGGTTGGCTTTAACCCAATGTGATTAAGATAAGGATTAATGTAGCAGTTATGCGCCGTAGGTGCAACCTGTTTGTAGAAGATAGAAATCATTGATGTTGGTGCATACCACGTAGCGGCTACCTGATCAGAAAAGGGTAGCCACTACGTGGCAATGATCCCCTTTGCCTATTTGTTTTCTACAAACAGAAAGCCCCGATGGGGCTTAAATTAATGACATTGGCCTGAAGCCAATGGATGAAGTGTGTGCATTCACTGCTATTGGTTTTAGCCAAATAGAATGGGGTCAAAGCCAATACATTCATTATTCCTTAATCCCATCGGCAAAGAAAGAACTATTGCCCGCAAGCATGTATACGCTTCCGCTTAACTTGATGACATCGTGCTGAGCGCTGAAAGGGTATTAAAAATGGGTGTAAACGAACAGAAATTATCAAGAAAGCAAACCATTACCTGTAGCAACGGTTATTATTACGTTTATAAATCTTACAAGTATGCTATTGCAAAAAGGCGATAAAGCCCCTGACTTTCAACTGTTTGCCACCCCGGATCAGAAACTGAAATTAAGTGAACTAAAAGGTAAAAAGGTAATCCTTGCTTTTTACCCTGCCGATTGGAGCCCGGTATGTGGCGATCAGATGGCACTATATAATGAAACCTTGAAGTTTTTCCGTAAATACAATGCGGAAATGATTGGCATTTCGGTGGATAGTAAATGGTGCCATACCGCATTTGAACAGGACCGGAAACTACATTTTCCGCTGCTTGCCGATTTTGAGCCTAAAGGTGCAATTGCAAAAGAATACGGCGCCTACAACGATGAGGAAGGCCATAGCAAAAGAGCCCTGTTTGTAATAGATGAAGAGGGTATTATTCAATGGAGCTATTTATCTCCCGATGGTATTAACCCCGGTGCCGATGGCATACTGGATGCGCTGGAAGAAATGAAGGCAGTCAAATCATAAAAATTAATACAACAACATTATGCTAAAACCTCCGGTAAACGAACATGACCATACCAGTGGCAGCAACAGTGCTCCGGTTACCCTTGTTGAATATGGCGATTACCAGTGCCCGCATTGCGGACACGCCTACCCGCTGATTAAGCAAATACAGGAAAAACTGGGCGACGACCTGCGTTTCGTATTCCGGAATTTTCCGTTGAGCGAAATGCATCCGCAGGCATTGATGGCAGCCATTGCTACGGAAGCTGCTGCAAAGCAACATGCGTATTGGCCCATGCACGATATTATTTTTGAAAACCAGCAAAAGCTATCTGGTGATAACCTGTTGAAGTTTGCCGCAACGCTGCACCTGGATACAAAGGCATTTGCCCGTGATATGGAGGACAAAGTGCAACAGCAAAAAGTAGAAGATGATTTTGAAAGTGGTATCATGAGTGGCGTAAACGGTACACCTACTTTTTTTGTGAACGGCAGCAGGTACAACGGCGGCCTGGAAAATGATGAATTCCTTCACTTTTTAAAAGCAGCCATTGCACATCCGCATACGCCGTAAAAGCGTGTAGATAATAGTAAACAATAGTTTGGCATTGATTCAGCTTCACGTATCAGAAACTTAAAAACCTGGAATGCCGAAAAAGTAGCACCCGTCTGTTGTAGGATTCATTGATTAAATTAATTTATTAAAAAAATGCTTGCTATATCAGATAACAAAACCGAATTTGTGTTGGAGGTGCATCGACGGCTGGCGGTGGTCTATGGTAATGGTATTAAATATTTTCATGATCTGGATCCGCTTAGCGAGCTGGTATCTTCGCTGTTATCGCACCGCACTAAAAATAGCAACTCTGCTGAAGCATACCGGAATTTGATAGACGAATTTGGAACCTGGGAAGCGGTAAGGGATGCACCTACCGATGCAGTTCAAATGGCTATCCGGCCTTGTACCTGGCCCGAACAAAAGGCCCCACGATTGCAGGAAGTATTACGAAAGATAACGGATTTGCAGGGTAGATTGTCACTCGATTTTTTAGCCAGTATAGAAGTAGCTGCTGCCCGGCAATGGCTAGAAGAACTGCCGGGTGTTGGCCCCAAAACCAGTGCTGCCGTACTATCTTTCAGTACGATGCGGGCCAAAGCCCTGCCGGTTGATTCGCACCATTTTCGGGTGGCAGTGCGGCTTGGCATTATTGATAAAAAAATAGGGGAGGGCAAAGCCAACCGGGTGTTGGAAAACCTGTTACCGCCGGAATTCACCGCCCAGGATGTGTACGACAGCCACCAGTTAATGATGAAGCACGGGCAACAGGTTTGCTTTCATTATCATCCAAATTGCAAAGGTTGTGTGTTGAATGACGTTTGCCCGACGGGGAAGGTGATTTTGGAGAAGAGGTAGGAACTAAACTTTGCAATAAAAGGCTCAGCTTTAAGTTTGTTACATTCATTGGTTGATAAGGGCTTTCTTCCATTGCCGTTGGCATTAGCTAACGGAATCCAGAAAGCAAATAAGTTGTATTGGCTTTAGCCAGATACAGAAGCATGTGGCTAAAGCCAACGGCAATGAATAGTTTGAACCAAACATGTATTTTATTTAATAAAATAGCTGCTGCTACTTAGGGCTTGCTCAACAACTCAGGGTTGAATGGATATTAAGGGAAATATCCCAGAGCGATTTATTTTAAAATTTTCAATTAGGCCCAATAGTATTTGGTAATATTTATATATCAGGGACAAAAGTGCCCGCCTCGTCAGTCGGACGAGGTTTAGCACTAAAGCTATTGAAGCAATCCAGGATTGAGAGGTTTCTTTAAGTTTGGCTTTGATGTTGTCCAATCCATAAGCAATCTTTGCCTGCCCAAACTTCCCTTCAATTGGATTGCGTTCGCCTGGTCTTAGGTGGACTGCCACTGCCGTTGAAGACGGTCGCCCTAAGGGCTTTGCTATCAACTTTATCCCTTTGCCTTTCAGTACCTTTCGGTTATCCCGGGTGCAATAAATTTGATCGGCCAGCACCTCTGCCGGATAAAAACCAAACCGCTCTTTGTATTTTTCTATTGTATGTACTAAATATTTACTCTCATTAAATGCATCCCATGACAAATAATCAATAAAGGCAAAGCCTGCTACAAGTGCCATTTGAAGTTTGCTACCAAACTCCACTTTTGCACCCTCCTTGCCCCGCACGATGGGCCGCACATGCGGTTGATGGAGATTTACGATGCGATCCTCAATGCGGTTGCTGTTGCTACGGTGCATTTGATCCTGCTGCTGATAAACCGTGTACAAAACCATTAAATATTTTTGCTCTCTGGCCTTCAAAGGAAATTTATCATAGGCTGCCAACAACGTATCAATATGGTGCAGGTTCCTTTTTACATAGCGTAATTGGCTACCGACGGCTTTGTATATTTCTTTCCTTGTTTTGGCTTTCTTTTTGGCTGTATGTAAAAAGTTTTTGCGTGCAATTTGCCGGTAGGTTCTCACCTTTTTGCCATGAAGGAGCGGGTCGTGCAGTTGATCTATCAATTCCTCACTTTTTTCTCTTGCGGCATTGAGGAGTTTTAAATCAGTAGGATAGGTAATGTTTTGTGGGGCTACGGTGGCATCTGTTATAAGCTTGCCTTTGTTGAGCATTACGGGAGTCGATTCACTTTTTGTTTCCGCTATAAGGGTTTGTGGCGCTGGCGTTGAGCAATCTTGTGTTATATTATTTTCTGATGTGTTTGTATTGATCAAGTGCGGTGTTTCCTCTTTTCTTTCAGCAACATCATTGGGTGGGGGTGAATGTTGTTGGGGATCCTCGGGGCTTTCTTTTATACAGTGCAGGACAATGACATCATTTAGTTTGGAAAGTAGTTCCAGGGTTAGCCGCTTTCTGATTTCTACAAATAGGGTGTCGCTGAAAGGGGCTTCATTGGTGAAACTGCTGTAACCTAAAAAATACTGCATAAACATGTTTTCCTGAATATGCGCTATGGTGCCTCTGTCGGTTTGGTTTTCTAAATGTTTGATCATTATGGCACCCAGCACCACCCTGCCGCTGATGGGCGGGCGGCCCTCTGTGGATTTGAACAAATTATCATAAGCGCTTACCAGCTTATCCCAGGGAATGGCATGTGCCATTTTTACCCAGCGATTGTTCTTGTTTAATTTTTGTGCAAAAGGTGTTTCAAAACCACAAAGCGTTAGCTGGTTTGGGCTCACATACGTAGGGGTAGATGCACGCTTTCTGACGGCCTTTGTTGGTTTTACCTGCACTTGTTCAGTAGTCTTTTCCATACATCTCAAATATATTAAGACTTTTAGGTTGTTCAGCAAGCCCTACTTACTCTCTTTTATAAGACTCCATTCATACTTATCCATAAACCTTTGTATTTCATCTGCAAAAGATTGTTTTGCATGGTGTAATTGCTGGTTATGAATATGCGCCCTTACCGATGAAAGATGGCTTTCGCTGATGCCTACAGCCTAATAGTCATCCTGCCAGTTGAATTTGTTGGCTGTGAGTTTATTTTGATTGATCCAGAACGAGGATTCGCCTTTTATGAGCTGTGCTACTTTACTAATGGTTTGTTCCTTTTGTAAAGCAATCAGGCAATGGGTATGTTCATGATAACCGTTAATGCAATCCAGCCAGATGTCTTTCTCTTCTGCATTTTGTTTGACGTGCTGAAATACTTCTTTTCTTAATGCCTCCGAGTTTAAAAGGGGTCTCTGTTTACGGTACAGAAGACCATATGAATGTACACTCGTACACAACTCATATTGCTTTTTTTACGTGAGTACAGCCTGTTTTTGTAGCAGTTTCTTATTCCGGAAATAGATGAAAGATTGCAAATGTATGTGGCTAAAGCCAATACAATAAATTGCCTTTGCTTATCTCCGTTGGCTAAAGCCCAATGTCATTAAGATAAGCCCCATCGGGGCTATCTGTTTGTAGAAAAAAAAACGAAAAAGGGAATCATTGCCACGTAGTGGCTACCCCTCTTCTCTGATTAGGTAACCACTACGTAGCATGCATCAAATCATTGATGTCTTTTTCTACAAACAGGTTGCACCTACGGCGCATAGCTGCTACTACAATCCTTAACTTAGTGACATTGGGCTAAAGCCAACGGTAATAGATAAAAGCCAACAGCACTCTTAGCCGGACTTTAGCCATTTGTAAAAAATGGGTTTATATTGAGAGGCAGCGGGGGTAAATTGGTAAAAATTAAATTTTGAATATCATGATTTTACCCCTTTGTTCAAAATTAAAACTAACCTAATCCAAACCGCAGAATGCTTAACCTGATTTTTTTAAAGTTACTACTTACAAATGGCTAAAGTCCAGCTTAGATGATAAGTAACAAAGCCTTAAATCCATTACCAGAAGTAATCAGATCATTAAATAAATATCCAGTCTGCCCTTCCCGATCCATTGGCGTTGGCCAATGGAAAACATAAATACTTGTAAATGTATTGGGCTTTAGCCCCATGTTGTTGTATGTGGCTGAAGCCAACGGAAATAGATATTCAAAACCATTCAATAACATTGAGATAAAACTTTTTACTCCTTCATCTTCCCCACCATATTTCCCGGCACTACCCAGGCATCAAATTCCTCCGGGGTCACGTAGCCTAACTTCACGGCCATTTCTTTTAGCGTTGTGCCTTCTTTGTGAGCAGTCTGGGCTATCTCTGCGGCTTTATAATATCCAATCTTAGTGTTCAGCGATGTCACCAGCATCAATGAATTGTCTACATGCTTTTTAATGTTGGCCTCAATGGGAGCAAGGCCCACCGCACATTTATCATTAAAAGAAACACAGCCATCCCCAATTAACCGGGCACTATGCAGGAAGTTATAAATCATCATCGGTTTAAATACGTTCAGCTCAAAGTGACCGGTAGCGCCGCCGATATTAATGGCTACATCATTACCTAATACCTGAGCGGCAATCATCGTCAGGGCTTCGCATTGAGTAGGATTTACCTTACCCGGCATAATGCTGCTGCCGGGTTCATTGTCAGGGATAAACAATTCGCCGATACCGCTGCGTGGGCCACTGCTCAGCATCCGGATGTCGTTGGCTATTTTCATGAGGCTTACGGCTACGGTTTTTAAAGCACCATGTGCCTCCACAATAGCATCATGTGCGGCAAGTGCTTCAAACTTGTTTTCGGCGGTAATGAACGGCAAACCTGTGAGGGATGCAATAACCCGGGCCACATTTTCCGAATACCCTTCCGGAGTGTTAATGCCGGTGCCAACGGCGGTGCCGCCAAGTGCTAATTCGCTCAGGTGTGGCAACGCATTGTTAATTGCTTTTAATCCATGGGTTAACTGCGAAACATAACCGCTCAGCTCCTGGCCTACTGTAAGCGGCGTAGCATCCATAAAATGCGTACGGCCAATTTTTACGACGTGCATGTAAGCTTTGCTTTTTTCGGCCAGCGTGTCGCGGAGTTTTTCAATACCGGGAATGGTTACATCAACCAGCATTTTATAAGCGGCAATGTGCATGGCCGTTGGGAACGTATCGTTGCTGCTCTGGCTTTTATTTACATCATCATTCGGGTGCAGAAATTTGGTTTTATCTTCCAGGTTACCTCCGTGCATTACATGGCCACGATAGGCAATTACTTCGTTTACGTTCATATTGCTTTGGGTACCGCTACCGGTTTGCCACACTACCAGGGGGAAGGCATCGTCTAACTTCCCCTCCAGGATTTCGTCGCATACGCGGCCAATCAGTTCCATTTTGTCTATTGGCAAAATACCGGCTTCCAGATTGGTAATAGCAGCTGCTTTTTTCAGGTAGGCAAATGCCTTAATAATTTCTTTAGGCATCCGGTTAATATCCTGCGCAATCTTAAAATTCTCAACACTGCGTTGGGTTTGAGCGCCATATAATGCATCTGCGGGTACTTGCACTTCGCCCATGGTATCTTTTTCAATACGAAAGTTCATACGGTAAGTTGTTTTAATGAAAGGACAACCCTGGCTGGGTTTATTGCCTGTAAAAATAAGCAAATACACCTCATCCCCACCTCAACCCCGTCCCTTCTCCACGCAGTGGAGAAGGGTGCCACAGTGAAGCGTTCATTATAAAATGTAGCGGCGGGTTCAAAAGAATCAAACTTGCAAAATAATCTGGTAAGACAGAGCAGCAATAAAACGTATTCCGAAAGCAATTAATAAAGTTTGAATAGTAGTGACCCGCTAATAGAATATGGCCAGCATTATTAAACAGAAGCACCCTTCCCCCTGTACTCCAGTGAAGCGTTCATTATAAAATGTAGCAGCGGGTTCAAGAGAATCAAACTTGCAAAATAATCTGGTAAGACAGAGCAGCAATAAAACGTACTCCGAAAGCAATTAATAAAACTCAAATAGCGTGAACCCGCTGATACAAATAATAGTGTTTGCTTTACAGAGGCACCTTTCTCCACTGCGTGGAGAAGGGCAGGGGATGAGGTAGTGAGGCCTCACCGCAGCAAACTAATCTGCCGCACAACGATACCACCATTGGATTCTACGGCAAGCACCTGGTTTTGGGTACCGCCGTTGCCTTCAAAATTTAGCCGTATTTCGTTCGTACCTTTTTGCAACGGTATGCGAACATATTGTACAGAAGCCGGCAGACTTTGCCAGTTACGGGTATCGGCTTTTTCGGTAGCCATATTAAATAATTTTACCAGCCATTCTGTTCCCTTACCAATGGCTTCCGCCTTTTCTTTTTTCTCCTGTTCGTTCTTTTTTTCATCGGCCGTTTTTTCCGATCCTTTTTTCTCCTGGTCAGCAGGTGTGGCTGCGGCTTTGGCTACGGCGCCGGCAGCTATTTCGGTTAGTTTTTTTGTCAATAGGCGGGTAAGTGCTTTGGCTATTTCCTTTACCTGTCGTTCCTGTAAAGTGGCATTGGCCAGGGCGCTTACGTTTACGCCTTCTTCAAAAGCGTAAGCCTTGCCATTGAGCGTAGCAGTAGCGGTAGTATAGGCCGGGCGGGTTGTATTGTAGTAGGGTAGGGTAATCCGGAACAGATCAGATAATATACCCGGTGCAGCACTGATTTGTGAGTAGCAGTTTGAACAGTAGGTGGGGTCCAGATCGTAGCGCTGCTGATTGGTATGGTTTACAAAATAATACTGGTCGTTGCTTTGTATTAAATTGTAAGCAGGGTTCATCTGGCCTTTCACCGGTGCTTTCCCATTCTCCCAAAAAACAATCAGTTCGCCATGCGGGGTTGGTTCGGGAACAAACGTTGTGTTAAATGCTTTTTCAAAAAAGCCAACATCGCTGGTAAATCCTAATTGTGCCGCCGTTCGCAATACGTCTTTTTCTAACTGTTTGGGCATGTTAATACCGTATAGCTGCGGATTGTCGTTTTCCAGGAACAGGTTGGCAGCATTGCGATAGGAAATAAAGGCATCATTTAAGCGGCCGGCTTTTTCAAATACTACTCCCTGCAGAATCAGCGAAAAAGCATCGGTATTGTATTTGTTTTTCTTACCATCTCTGGCATCTTCCAGCCGGTAATTTTCGAGGCTGATGCGGCGGGCTTCCACTACGGCATCTTCCGTATTGTTAAGCTGCAGATAATTAATGGCTTTGTAAAAATGCACCAGAAACCGC
Source organism: Chitinophagaceae bacterium (assembly GCA_965246935.1). Classification (GTDB taxonomy): domain Bacteria; phylum Bacteroidota; class Bacteroidia; order Chitinophagales; family Chitinophagaceae; genus JAZKFT01. The sequence goes on from CBDFGC010000024.1 coordinate 251,389, forward strand.
TCGAAATCTTCACCCAGGTAGGTTTCCATCATGGGATTCAGCAGGTTACTGCTTACTACATCGCCGGCCGTTTTAAAATGGCTTTCCAAAAAATAATCTGCGCTGTTAAGGAAGGTATTACTGCTATCGTACCAGCCGAGCAGGTTAGCGGTACGACCTTTTTCGGCAAGGTATAGAAAACGGTTACGGGGCTTTTGCAGCAACTTCACGTCATCTAACTGGTTAAATGCTTTTTCGTACTGGCCATTGTATAAGCTGCTTTCATAATGCTGCATCCGCTGGTTGTAAGTAGCTGAGCAACTATATAAAAACAGTAATAGTATAGATGGTGTTAAAAGATAATATCGTTTGATAGTGGCCACAACGCAGGTATAGAGATGAAAATGTGTAAAGAGTAAAAAAAGGCAGTTGAAATTAAGTTGACTGAAAGTCTTAACGGATGCGGATTTCAGGCTAATAGGATTGATAAATAAACCTCTGGTCATTGCGAGATCGGGTTCGTGCCCGGCAAAGCAATCTCCCTGATTTTGTTGGGGATTGCCACGGGTATCCGCCCGGGCGTACACAATGACTGAAAGACGATGTTTCGTTATTATAGAAAATAACCAGTATAAGTGAGCATCAGTTCTTCACTACTTTCGCAATCTTTTTATCGCCAATCCATACTACCTCATTGGTTTCGATATTCGTCAGTTCCAGATCAACCTGGTAATACACTTCTTTGGTACGTTTCTGGCTGTCCACAATTGAATTAATAGAACCGGTAAGGATGTAATCGGCGCCATTTTCCAGTCCGAATTTTTTCATGGTGCTTTGAGATGAATTGGTTTGCTGATCGGCTTTTTCGGCACGTAGTTCTTCCCGTTTTTTACCACCTTGTACCAGGCCAACCAATTCCGATTTCAGAAATTCCCGTTCTATGTCTTTCACAAAGGTTTCTGCTTCAATATGTTCATGGCTTTTATTGTACACGGTTCCTACAATTACCACCGGTTTTTTATTTTTTGATTGCTGATGATTCAGCCGCCAGTTGGCATTTACAATACGGCTGGTCATTTCTTCCGATACCAGCCGGCTATCGGTATTGTTCCAGCGGCCACTCAGGTCAATCTGCTCATTCGGATCCACACGGGTAACCTTATGGGCACAGGAAGATAGTAAAGTAATAGAAAGTAGTAAGGTAAAGGGCTTTATGAGGCGTAACATATAATTTATGATTAGGCGTTTAGAAAATAGGAGAGGCAAGAGATGAGATATGAGTTGACAAACAGCGATTATTAATCCCTGTGGAAATTTAATTTAAAAAAACAGCCACCAGATAACATCTGCAAAAGAACCCCTGTACCGGTAATTGTAATTAGAGCGGTAAGGATTATAGCCGTTCAGGTAATTACTGTTGCTATAGTAGCGGCTACTGTAGTTCCGGTTGTAATTGCTGTAAGGGTAATAGCTGTTATTGTAATCATAGTAGCCGCTATACATGCTGCGGTTCAGGCGGCGCTGTTGGCGGTTTTCGAAGCGGATATCTTTGCGTTCCTGCCGAAGCTGCATCCAGTCGTATGCTTTGTAAGTATTTTGTACCGTGGTTGATTGGCTAACCAATAAACTATCTTTAGCCGCCATGTATTTGGAACGGCTGATTTCATAGTTTGGGTTTTGGTTGGGGGCAAGTTGGGCAAATAAAACGGTGGTAAACAGGCAGAACAGAAGAGTGAATAGCTGTTTCATAACAGTTGATTTTATTTTGATAGTACGGACAATTATTCCTAAAGTTACACGTTTCAGGTTACTTTTTATCATTATCCGGAGATTTTACTGATACCAGAAAATCAATTACCAGGGTAAAATTAAAAAGATGTAGCATTAATATCATTTCAAATACATAAGCGGTTCGTTTTTCCTGCTCAATGGCCTAAGGTATTAGAAACATAGGAAACTGTGCCGCTGTCTGCTATTAGACCTGGAAATCAAGGTGCCAAACCTATGGGCTTATTGCATGTTCCTCGCCAACAGGGTGCTCACCCTACAAATTGTAGCGTACTAAATGTAATATCAGCGGTTTATGAAGCTCTTGGTGAAGAATCCCTAACAGCGGCAATGGTGCGATGAACTAACTCCCAAAATAATTGCTCCTTTTAAGGTTTCGAACAGTTATAAATCAATGGGCACTTGGTTCCTTTTTAATTCTGTAATAAGCAAAGAGGTTGTTCCGATTAATCGAAACAACCTCTTATATGATTTACGAAACCCGGCAATATTACTTAAAATCAGCAGCCGTTACGCCTTCGTTTATTTTTGTATCTTTTATCGTTACTGTAATTTCCTGTGGACCCATTGGAGTTTGAACTGAGGTGACAATGGTTTGAGGGAACAGTGTGTTGCCAACCTTTTTGTAGTCCTTGTATTCTTTTGAAGTGACAACTTCCTGTCCCGCTGCTTTTTGAGTTTCCTCATCTTTTACGAGCAACCCGCTTTTTACATCATAATATTCAGTTTTAATTTTGCCACCGGCTGAGGTTACCGTTAATTTATAAGCATCAGTGCCATTTACCTTTTCTATTCCGGCTACTTCCAGTTTAGTTCCGTTTGTAGTGTAATTTAACTGGTCGAACAAACTGGTGGCTGCTTTTTTTTCTGCTATTTCTGCCGCATCAAAATCTTTTTTCTGGCCGCCTTGCATCGCATATCCTGTGGTGCCATCAAATAACTGTTTCATTACTGTTTGGCCCATCATGCTTACTTCTGAAATGCTCATATTCGGTGCCATCTTTTTAGTAGTGGTGGTCAGCTTTTGCCCCTGCACTTCTAAATCACCGGTCATCATTACACTGGTTACTTTCTTCAGTTCTGCTTCGCCCCCAATGGCAGTAATGTAGTTAGTGATAATTTGTGTGGCAGAAAGCTTTGCAACGGTTGTTGCAGCTCCCATCATTACCGGCTCTGCTACCGGCTGTGCATTTTTATCGTACAGCTTTACGGGGTAGCCTAATTTTTTAAGGCCGGGAAGAATTTGTGATTGTTTGCCGCCAACAATTAATCTTGCATTACCTGCACTAAAATATTTCTGCGCTACCCGCTGAATATCGGCAGTAGTAACTGCATTTATTTTTTGCAAATAGGTTTCATAAAAATCCTTGGGCAAGCCATTCAGTAAAATGTTGGTTGATAAGGTTGCAGAACGGGCGGGGTCTTCTAACTGTAATGCAAATCTTCCATTATAAATAGCTTTTGCTGACTGCAATTCCTCATTGCTAACCTGTTCAGTACGCACCCGGTTTACTTCGCTTATAATCTCTGCAACGGCACTATCCGTTTTCTCATTACGCACCGATGCGGTAGCGTTAAAAGCACTTTGAAAGCGACCGGTACCCAGGTCAGAGTAGGAACCGTAAGTAAAACCATGCTTCTCCCGCAGGTTCATAAATAGTCTTGATTCGGCACCTCCGCCTAAAATCTGGTTTGCCAGCAATGCAGGGAAATAGTCGGGGCTACTCATAGGTATATTCACCAGGTTGGCCACCCTGATTTCCGATTGTACGGCATTGGGCATATCAATTACATCAACTTCGGTAGCTGCTACATTACTAACCGGTTTAAGATTTTCGAGCATCAGCGGGCTGCCTTTCCATGTACCAAACATTTTGAGGGCAAGGGCCTTAGCGGCAACCGGCGTAATATCACCTACAAATGTCAGGTAGCTGCGGGAAGGGGTAATGTATTTCCTGTAAGCTTCTTTCACATCCGACAACGTTACTCCTTCAACAGTTTTCACAGTCGTCATTTCACCGGCAGGGTGGCTGGTTCCAAAAATCAATGCATTACCTACTTGTGCACTAATGGCCTTTACATTTTTTTCGTTTGATTTAATTCCCGTAATCATTTGCGACTTCAACTTATCAAAAGAAGCCTGCGGAAAAGAAGGAGATTTTAAGCCTTCGGCAAACAGACTAAATGCCTGGTTAAAGTATCGGGTAAGGGCGGATACGTTGCCACCTCCTGAGCTTAAGTTTACATCGGCACCCAACTGATCTACTGCTTCATCAAACTGTGCTTTGGTTTTTGTGGTAGTACCTTCGCCCAGCATGCCGCTCAGCAAATCCAACATACCGGCTTTGTTGCCTTCCGTAATGGGGCCGGCATCAATACTAAGGCTTGCATTTACCTTAGGTAGTGTATGGTTTTCCGATACCAGCACCGTCATACCGTTGGGAAGTTTGAAAGTTGCAGGGTCTTTAATGTTAATTGTTGGAGCAGGTCCTGCTGCCGGTTTTTTTGAACGGTCAAGCGGCTGGGCGAATACACAAACGCACAAAGCAACTACTGCAGTTGAAAGAAATATTTTTTTCATAATACTTTTAAAATTTTAAAATTACTCAATTGCTCAATTATTCGTTTTAGGTGCCAGAATAGTAACTGTTTAAATTGAGCCATTGTCACATTTGTACATTGGTTTTTAATCGTCTTGCTTCGGTAAATAGTATAGAGCAACCCGTTGGTTCTTGTTGAGGTATTTTTTTGCTACTTCTCTGATTTGCTCACGGGTTACGGAGCGTATTTTACTGAGTTCTTCATTTACATTGTTGGTATTCTTGTTGTAAAAAGTATAGCCGCCTGCCAGGTTTTGGGCTATGCCAAGAGCACGGGTATTGGCACTTACAAAGTCATTTTCAAACTTATTCTGGAGTTTCTGATATTCTTTTTCACTAATCAGATCTGTTTTCAGCCTGGTTATTTCCACATCTACATCTTTTAATAAGGTATCAAGCGGCGTAGTACCATTTGGCAGTGCGTATACGAAATATACGCCGTAATCTTCTAATGCATAATTAAGTGCTCCTACCTGTAACGCTTCCTTCTTTTCATCAACCATTTTTGTTGTGAGACGTGAACTGCCGCCGCCTGACAATAATGTTGAAATCATTTGTAAAGCCTGGTTATCCGGATCTGTAAATCCGGGTATCCGATATCCGGTAATGATTGCAGGTAATTGTATGTTAGCATCATAGGCAGTATCTATTATTTCTTTTGTAATTGGAGTTTCCTCGTAATGCTTCCTTACAACAGGTGCGCCCTTTGGTATTTCTGCAAAATATTTTGCAACCAACATTCTGGTTTTTTCAATATCAATATCGCCGGCAATACTGAGCACTGCATTGTTGGGAATATAATTTTTTTTAAAAAAGGCGATGAATTCATCCAACCTGGCTGCATCCAAATGTGCCATTGATCCGATGGTTTGCCAGCGGTAAGGATGATTTATAAATAAATCTTTAAACCCATACTCGGCAAACTTTCCATAAGGGGTATTATCTATACGCAAACGTTTTTCTTCCTTAACTACTTCATTCTGCGTTTTTACGCCTACCTCATTTATTTTAGGATGAAACATACGTTCGCTTTCCAGCCACAGGCCTAATTCCAGTTGGTTGGTTGGGAATACTTCATAATAGAAGGTGCGGTCCTGTGTTGTGTTGGCATTGTTCTGGCCGCCATTGCTGCTTACCAGTTTCATGAATTCCCCCCGTTTAATATTATCGCTTCCTTCAAACAGCAGGTGCTCGAAAAAGTGAGCAAAGCCCGTCCGGGCGGTATCTTCATCCTTACTGCCTACATGGTACATCACTGATACAGCTACTACCGGTGCCTTACTATCCTGGTGCAGGATTACGTGCAGCCCATTGGGTAAATCGTACTCCGTAAATTTAATTTGCTGGGCAGTTGCACCCATACAAAAAGCCAGCAATATAGCCGGCATACTTACATACTTCATATTGAATAATTCATTTTAATGAAAGAAAAGCAACAGGCCAAAAGCAAAAGTTACCTGCTGAAAAGTGCTATAATAATAGCACAATGCTATTGAAAGTTTGACGGAATGCGAAAAATAAAAGTTAAAAGGAAACCGGTATGGATGTATGGTAAAGATGTAACAGTATTGCTTATTAAGAGATGCATGCATTGCTTGATAGGAGACGCAAGCATTGCGTCTCTACCTGCCCGTAAATACGGCTTTTCTCTTTTCCAGAAAAGCGGCGGCTCCCTCCTTCGCATCAGCCGTATCGAACAGTTCGCCAAAAGCGGCTATTTCCTGTCCTAATCCGTCCGGTGCACCGGTGGCGGCCAGGTTGGTAAGCGAAATAATTTTAGCAATAGCCAGCGGGGCTTTGGCAATGATTGTTTGTAAAAGCTGAGCCGTTTGAGCCAATAAGTTTTCGGGTTCCATTACATGATTTACCAGACCGAGTTGTTTGGCTTCGGCAGCATCAATCAGGTTGCCCGTCATCATCATTTCCATGGCTTTGCCTTTGCCCACTAATTGGGTGAGGCGCTGCGTACCACCGTAGCCGGGTATCAGCCCCAGGTTCACTTCGGGCTGGCCAAATTTTGCGTTGCCGGCTGCCAGTCTGAAATGGCAGGCCATGGCCAGTTCGCAACCACCACCCAGCGCAAAGCCGTTTACTGCGGCCACTACCGGCTTCGGGCAGGCCTCTATTTTATTGAATACCTGTTGTTGCCCGTGCTCAGCAAGGGCACTACCACCAGTGGCATCCAGGGAAGTAAACTCACTAATATCGGCCCCGGCTATAAAGGCTTTAGGGCCCGCACCGGTGATAATGGCTGCTTTAATTTCCGGATCGCTATACACCTCATCGAGCGCTGCCGACAGTTCATTGATGACTTCTTTGTTCAGGGTATTCAGCTTATCCGGCCGGTTAATGGTAATGGTGAATATGCCTTCGGATATACGTGTTAACAGCGTAGCATACATAGTTGCCAGTTTGGTCAAATATAAGACTTACCAGATTGTGCCAAAACAAAAAAGGATGCCGCCCGGCATCGTTTTACAGATTTAAAAATAGTTGTTTATTTGTAGGAATACGCAAAGCCATTCTTTAAGGCCTGTGTCGTCTCAACGTTGTTTTTATCAGCACTTACCAATACAAAGGGGCATCCGATTTTAGCAGCAGCCTGCTTTAATTTCTTTAAGGCTTTTTTATCAGCAGAACCAAATGTTTGCATGCTGAATAATCCTGATGTTTTACCGCTGATCTCATCTTTCTTGGATAAACCGGCAATCTGCGCTTTATCTTCCAGAATGACGACACTTTCCCAGTCGTTCTCGTTTCTTACATCAATTTTATCCGTTACTTTTTCAGTACGGCCACCGCTATATACAATTTTATCAATGGCATATTTACTAATTACCTGTTCAGCCGTTTCACCAATATAGGAATAGATAACGTTGTATTCGCCTACACGAATAATTTTGGCGTCCAGGGTTTCGCCATTGTGTTTGTAAAGCTAATCCGGTGTTTCGGAAGCAAAGGTGGCAAAGCTCGTCATGGCGAGCAGCAGAAAAGTGAATATCTTTTTCATAATTTTAAATTGTAGAACAAAAATAATAGCCTGAAATATTGTTGTTGCAGCGTAAATAGATGAACGGTTTTAAACTTATTTTTTTGGTTTTTTTTATTGTTGAACGCACAAGGATAACAAAAGCAGCTATACATTCGTCGTTACATATAAACCATTCAGCTAATTTATGCTATGAACAAACCAACCAAGATAGTGATACATCATTTTCTGACCTGCGGATGGCCTTCATTTTCCTATTTAAGACTTACTTAATAATGGATGGGGTAGCAATAAGCCGGTTGTATTCATTTATTGATATTAGCCTTAATCCATTGCCGTTGGCTTCGGTCAATGGAATTAAAAGTGAAAAGGCTTTAGCTGCATAATGGCTATGGGGCTAAAGCCAATACATTTATAAGTATTCATTCCGTTGGCTAAATCCCAATGTCATTAAGTTAAGCCCCATCGGGGCTTTCTGTTTGTAGAAAACAAAGAGGCAAAGGGAATCATTGCCACGTAGTGGCTACCCCTCTTCTCTGATTAGGTAGCCACTACGTGGCATGCACCAACATCCATGTTGTCTGTTTTCTACAAACAGGTTGCACCTACGGCGCATAGCTGCTACTACAATCCTTATCTTAATGACATTGGGCTAAAGCCAACGGCAATAGAACGAGCCAGCTTTTACAATAAAAAAGGGAGTGCACATAATACATTCCGTTTTTATAGATTAATAAACAGATTTATTGGGAAGCATATGCTAAACGGCTTTTAAATGCCTGTTTTGTTTTACGTTATTTTTATCAGTAGCCATAAACACAAAAGGACAACACTTTGTAGCAGCAGCTTGCTTTAATTTTTTTTGTACTTTTTTATCATCTGATCCAGAAACTCGAAACAGATTATAAAACCGCTAACGCTGCTGCAATTATTTCCAGCGATGCTTTTTCACATACCTGCCGTTCAATGTGGTTGCTTTGCTTATCTGTATGCCAGCGCACCAGCCGCATCTGGCCATCCGCTATTTCAATGCCGGTGATATCGCCATCGTTAAAGCAACAACACCCTGTGTTGTAATAAGCAGGTCTGATAACGGGTGATGGCGTTTCAACTCCTTTCTTTCCGTATTCCGCTTCCTTTTTTTGATTTCCTTTTTTATGGAATCGACTTGAGGTATATTATTTTGCTGTTCAGCCGTATTTAATTGTTTGGCCAGACGTTGCAAATGATCCAACGATTCGAACATCGGCTTATGCGTATGGCCCGTGATAAGGATGGTATGTAATCTTTGTTCTGTCCATTCGTACATAATCCGGTTGTGCCGGTCACGCATGTGAAAGTCTTTAGCCGGAGTATTTACATTAAAATCAAGCCAGCGCTGTATGGGTACCCAGATGCGGCCTACAAACCATTTGGAAAAAGCATTATTATCACTAACGGAATCGCCCTGGTGGCCGTGCGTTAATAATATTTCTAACGGCTGATTGTTAATGGCGGTTTGCAATAAAACACCTTCATATACCTTTAGTTTTTCATTGAACACCGGGTATAAGTATTGTTTAACGGCATCGTTGCTAAACCAGAGCAGGTCATGATTGCCAAATACTCTGTGGTAACGGCCGGTAGCGTGAAAGGCAGCCTCCTGCTGCATGATGTGCGAATAATGGGTTAGTACCGGTTCCGGTTTGTTTTCCCACAGTTCCTCGCAGTCGCCCAGGTTAATGTAGGTATAATTTTCCTGGTAATAGTAATCCAGTGCCTCCTGGTAGTTTGAGCTAGCGCCTGCAAAATCATCTGCATGGTCGCCATTGCCTTTGTGCTGGTCGGAAAAAATAACGAACCGGTCTGCTGTGGCATCAAACGCAATTGCCGGGCCGGTACGGGTATTCAAAATAAGCTTTTCTCCCGCCTGTGCTTTTACAATGCTTTCATACAGTTCGGTTAGCGAAGTGTGTACTTTTTGCGCATCAGGATTGCTGCTAAACTTATTTGCCAGGTAAGTAAAGAAGCGGCGGAGTATTTTTTTCACCGCTTAAAAATAAAGAACTTATCCGTTGGCTGAAGCCCAATATCACTGATTCACTTATTGCCTTTGGCTAAATCCAATGGGAAGATTAAATATTCTTTGTAGCCGCAACTATAGCGGGTATAGAACTGAAACTAATATACATATAAACATTCATTCCGTTGGCCCTGCCTGCCGCAGGCAGGTTTGGGCCAACGTCATTAAGTGAAAGATTGTAGCAGCAGCTATGCGCCGTAGGTGCAACCTGTTTGTAGAAAACAGACATCCTTGATGTTGGTACATGCCACGTAGTGGCTACCTAATCAGCGACAAGGGTAGCCACTACGTGGCAATGATTTACTTTTCCTCTTTGTTTTCTACAAACAGAAAGCCCCGATAGAGCTTACATTAATAACATTAGGCTAAACCTGTGGTAGGCAGGGCCAACGGCAATTAAAAAAACAAACAGATTTTTGGGATAGGATACATTTAGCCGCTTTAATTAAGTGGCATTGGGCGAAAGCCAATACACAAGCTTTGCATAACCCACGCCTTAAAGGGCTTGGTAATTGACTTTGCCACTTAACAATATGGTATTGGGCTAAAGCCAACAACAATTGATAGCTTGAACCAAACAATTGCTTCACTTAAAAAATACGGGCTTGTTTACCTGATTAAAATACTGGTGCCTTGTCGTTTATATAAATTGCCATCAGCGCCAAGGCCTTCTACCATCCAAATTACCGTGGTAGCAGGTAATGGTGTGCCTTTAAATGTGCCATCCCATCCGGGTTTATCAGATTTTGTTTCAAATAAGGTACGGCCCCAGCGGTCGTATACTTTAAATACACGTAATTCCTTTAGCCCCATGGCTATTGGTCTTAAATAATCGTTTTGACCGTCGCCATTCGGTGTAAAAGCCGAAGGAACATAAATCTCAATATTTTTAACTGACTTTACAAATTGCGTATCGACCGTGGTGCAACCGGTATTGGTTTTAATTTCAACCGTGTATAATTGATCGGCCGAACCTTTAAATACCGGCCCGGCACTTGTCCGGTCATCCAGGTTTATAGCCGGGTTCCATAGGTACGAATTTGTACTGCCCAATGGCCTTGCATGTAACGGAAGTGGTAAATTAACAACTGCGTATTGTAAAGGATAAGTGATGCCAGGGGGAGGGGCCGATACCAGCAGTGTACGTTTCAACGTAATTAAAGGAGAGGGGCACTGAACCGTACTAACTGATAGGCTTATAGGGTAGGAACCTGCCACTGCATACGTTTGCGGTGGCGGCGTACGTAGGTCAGAAACCTGTCCATTAGCAAAGTTCCATATATAATTAACAGGCGAACTGCCGGTATCAACGGTGTTATTGGTGAACTGTGCAGGCAGGTTAATGCAAATGGGATTTAGTGTAAAATCAGCCGTTGCATTCTGATATACCCGAACCGGAAGCTTACTACTATCTGTACAACCACTGTTGCTGGTTATCAGCGTTACCTCGTAATAGCCTGGGCGGGTATAAACATAAACGGCGTCTTTAATAGTTAATTCCGAACCATCACCCATTAGCCATTTATATTTTGCAGTGCTGGTATTATTGCCGGTATTTGTAAAAAGGAAACGATTGCCGATAAGACATTGGGCAACGTCAGCTGCCGGAACGAAGCTGGCAACAGGAGGAGCGGCGGAGGAATTGATAATAGCTTGTGTACGGGTAAAAGTATTGCAACCACCATTGCTGTACAAAACGGCATGATAAGCCCCGCTGATATTTGCGGTAAGTTCTGTTTGGTGAGCGCCTGGAATGGCCACATTATCCCTAAACCATTGTATGCTGTCAGCAAGCTGAACCTTCAATACAGCTGCATTTTCATTAGCTGTACAAATGACCGGATTCCCGATTACCACTAAGCTGCTATCAAGCGAACCTGTTCTTACTAATACAGTATCTGTAGCGGAACAACTGCCGCCGCCGTCGCTTTTTACGGTAAGTATATATTCTGTTGGTACGCTTGGATTGGCAAGCGGATTGGCAATGGTGGGGTCGGATAAACCGGTAACCGGCTGCCAGCTATATATCAGGCCAGGTTTTGGTGGCAACCCGATCCGGACGGGTACGGTATTACAGGACAAAATATTGTTACCGGCGTTGGCAATAATATTCAACGTATCCATTAAACGAACATAATAAATCTGTGTGCATCCGTAACCGGAATAAGGTTCTACTTTAACAGCTATCTTAGTGCCCGAAACCGGAGGTGGGTTTAATGTCAGTATTTGTTGATTTCCCAAAACCTGGGTAAGCGTACTATCGTACCATGTATAGCTTTGAAAGCCATAAGGCGCCGTAACCTTAACTGCGGTATCGGTGGCACAAAAGGTAGCCCCGGCAAGCGATCCGTTGCAGTCTGTATTAACATCGATATACGCGTAGCCGAAATGTGCACTGAAAGTGCATCCCGCTACTTTAAAGAAAAGCTTGATTGATTTGCCGGCAAGCCCCGATAAGTCGATAGATACCGGAGACCATTCCTTATAATAAACCGGTGTATTGCCGCCAGGGTTAGGGGAGATCAGAAAACCGGGAAGTACGGAACCAAATGGATGAAACGAAAAGGAGGAGCAACCAATAATCGTATTGTCAGTAACATTCATTATCTCGATTTCGAGCCGGGGTTGCTGATACTCGAGGTGATTTGGATCCTGGAATACAACCGCATAATAATAGGTAAGGTTATAATTGTTTTGATTAATGGGTATGGTAAAATCATAGGAAACACCGTTCGCCTGGCCTCCGCCTCTGGCTTCTCCTAACCGGATAGAATGCCCGCTGCCGTTGGGACAATTAACCGGGAAACCACCATAGGGATCAACTCCGTCACCTGGATAAGCGGAATACATGGTATGCTTACCGGCAACCGGGCCGCCAGAAGGGTTAAGCGTCATTACATTTTGCCCGCCCGCCGCTGCAACCGTGCCGGTATAGCACGTCCAGTTAGCGAAAGTGCCGGTTTCAAAGTCAATATTATACGGGCAGCTTTGTGCATTCACCTGCACGCTGATACATGTGCCGGCTACGGCGAATACGAAAAGTGCAAGTGAACTGAAAATTCGTTGGAGGGGTGAATTCTTTTCAGCTGGCAGTTTTAGGCAATCTAAGGGCTTCGAAAATATTTCTACTCCCATTTACAGGAAGGGGTTTGCACCAAATATACGCCTATAACAAGGCGAACGGATGTAGTTGACACTTTTTATTTGTAGAGAAGGTTCATTACCGTTTTAGACCATCGTTTAACAAAGGTTTGCCAGGGAAATAATCAATTAAAAAGATAATACAAGCAAATTTTGTAAATCCAAGCAGCACAATACATCTGTCAACGACCCCATAATTTCCACCAGGGTTTCTTTGCCGTTGTGTTGCCGGTTGTTGTATTTTCCAAATCTGTTACAGTTGCGTCCTCAATAGATATTGATGAAGTAATTGGTGTACGTTTCGGATAAGGTTTCTTAGAAACTCTTTTATGCAACTGCAACAATGCAGGCATCAGTGTAGCAACTTTTTCTTTCAACTTCGTTCCTTTCTCCTGATCCACCATCAGCACAAAGTTGGCGTAGCCTTCCATGGAAGCAACAATATCCGGGCTTTGGCCCCAATGCGTATGGACTGCCCCCTTTGTTTCCAGTTGGTGCAAAGCTGCTCTGAATTTTTTTAAGGTCTTTCTGTCGACACCGGGTTTGTCGTTTACCGTAATACCAGTTACTTCTTTTTTAGCGCCGGTTCGCATGATCCTTGTTTTGTCCGGATGCAGCGTAAAGCCTTCGTCCGTAACGATCTTTTGCAGGCACTGTTGCAAGGCATTTATATTATGGTCAATACCGGATGAAAAACTAAGATCATCGGCATAACGGGTGTATTTAAAGCTAAGTTTGGCAGCCAGGCCAGTGAGGCGTTTATCCAGTTTGCGGCAGATGATGTTGGTGAGGGCGGGGCTGGTAGGCGCCCCTTGCGGCAAGTGCCTTTCGCCGTTGCCGATGAACCATTTTTCACCATCCAGTATTGCCTCATCCACATCGGCCTCGGTACAGATCAGTGCCAGTACGGTAGCTACTGATTCTGAATAGCCCATGTGCTTGTAAACGCCTTTTATTCTTTTAAAATCAATACCCGGAAAAAAATCTTTCAGGTCGAAATTGATAACCACAGCTGCCTGTACGTGCGGTGTGGCATTGGATACAATAGAGCGGCCAGTTACAAAACCGTGGGCTGCCTCATGAATTTCTGTTTTATTCAATATGTTTTGCAGCACCCAGTGTTGTACGTCTTTCAGCTTGTACATAGGCGCCGATATCTTGCGGGTACCGCCGGTTTTTTTAGGAATGGCAAAACGGCGGTAGTGGTTTACTTTCGATATGGAGCGGTTGAAAGCCAGGAAGCGTAGCTGGCTCACGGAAATGTTCATAGCATTAGCCACATCAGCGGGCGTGTTGAACAAAGGCAATCCATTTTGCTGTAGCTTAGCTATATCCGATAATATATCGCTAAGCCCACCTGAAACAGCTTCACCGAGATAGCCAATGGAATTAACTTGCGCAGCTTTCCATGCTTCTTTTTTCTGCTGTACCAGCGCCAGCCTTTTTTGTTTGTTTTCTTCCCGCTTACGGCGGCTTTCTGCAAGCCTTTCTTTACGCAATTGCTTCAGCAGTGCTTCCTGGTCTTCTACCCTTCGTTTTTCGGTGGTAAGCGCATTCAGTTCTTTGTATAGCTGCGTTTCACGCTGTATTAGTTGCCCGGCAACCGATGGCTGGTCTGTATCCTTCTCCCAAAAGCCAAGCCGCTTCATGTCTTCCAGAATAAACTGTTCTTTAGAAGAGTTGCGGATGGTGTCGTAAAGCTCCTGGCGGTTGGCCGGCCTTTGAGGTTGTTCGGGATCGGTAATGGTTTCGGGCATAAAAAAGAAAAAATGGGTGGCAGCTAACCTTCGTACATTCTCAGGACGGGAAGACTCAACTCGAGTCATGACCCGCATGGTATATGGCCTTGAATTCCCGAATTCGCACCGCAAGCCGTATACCATGCGGGTCATGCTATAGCCAAGAGGCTGCCTGTGATGCGATGATAAGCTGTGAACATGGACGGCGAAACACCGGCCGGATTGCAAGGACTTTAAAGTTCTGCCACCTCGTTTACAAATTTGCTGTTTTGATTTCAAATAAAAAAATTATCCTTCCAGTATTACGTGGTATAGAAGCAGTCAGGTTAACCTAACCTTAACGGGAATAATCCGTACAATGAATGGCGGACTCATACTTACTTTAATTCATGTTTAATTAAAGAAAAACTTACCCCACCAGTTCTGTTTGTTTTGCGCCATGCGTAATGCCAGCATGTGCTCGCAGGGGCCTTTGTACATTTTATTCTGGTAGTAATAATGGCAACGGCATTCTCCCTGTACTATCCGTTCATCTTTGTCGATCACTAACACCGGTGTGTAAACGGAACCTTTATCTTTTACAGCTCCGGTCAGTTGGGTTTTGCCATCAGCCAGGGCCTCCGTTTGTACCTGAATTTTGTTGCTGTTCATCAACTGCGTAGCCGCTGCTTCTGCCGGGCTTTCAAAGCGTAAGTTGTCCAGTGGTAGCGGCTCCCGGCTCAGTTCCCGCAGCCGGTAGGAGCGGAGGTTAATATCATAAATAACCCTGCCGGCTTGTGTGTACAGGCCTAATACACCTTCTACTGTTTTTTGCGGAATACCGGTACGGGCTGCCAGGGAACTGCTGGTTTCCACCCAGGTTTCTGCCAGGGCATTAAATACTTTTTGCTTGGTGAGATTATCTATTTCAAAGCGGGGCGCCATGAGGTCGAAATTGCCGGAACGGCTCCAGTCGTTGGCCGTCCAGCCACTGAGGCCCAGCGTAAATTGCAGGTGGCCCATGTGCGCCACAAAAAAAGAAGGCAGGCCCGTGCCCAACAGATAAACGGTAAACTTTTGTGCCAGAGGAATCAGCCGCTCCAGGGTCAGGAGCCGCCGCCGTCCCCACAATTTAATCTCCGCTGTTGCTGATCCGGTATATATACTGCGGCGGCATACCAGCTTGTGGCCCCAGGGCTCAAATACCATTTCAACCGGCTGGCCAGGTGTAAGAATAAAACGGATATAACGGGGGCCGGTCTGCTCTTTTTGCCTGCGCAATACATGGCAAATATTATAAATGTCCATCGGGTGCAGGTCGAAGCTGTTGGCTGGTAAGGTCATGGCGCTGCTTACCTGCAAAAAGCCACGCACCCAGCTATCCGGCAGATCAATTTTTTCTTCAATATAGCTGTCTTCATTTTGCGTAGTTACTTCAAAGCCACCAGGGTCAATGGTGAAACGGGTATCCTTATAGTTCCTGATTTTCTGAAATTCATTATACAGTGCTGCCGAATAATCTATATTGGTAGTACCGCAGGAGAACTCCTCCTCATTTTTAAATACGTCATAATTGCAACTCAGCTTTCCGTAAGTGCTTTCATCCTGGCTGAAACATTCAAAAAATAATTCATCCGGGTGTACGGTAATCACCGGGTCCAGCACATACCAAAAGTCTTTTTCCTTTTGGTACAGGTAATCAAAATATTTTTTTTGTGCCTTGTAAAACGGCTGCATAACCGTATTCCTGGTCTTACCTATTTCTGAAAGCTCCTTTCGGATTACCTCAATCTGTCCGGTAATTTCCTGCTGGTATTGCTGGCCAAATTCGTTAATCAGGCTCAACTCATTTTGGGCAGCCCACACTTTATATTCCGTTTTATCTTTTGGCTGAAAACGGAGGTCGGATACTACTACCGCATTTAATGCGGATATAGCTTCCCTGAAAGCTACCTGCATCGCCAGTTGCCCGTTAAAGAACACAGGCGGTCGCAACGCATCAGGCACAAAATTCATAGCTGTGGCAGCGGCATTGCTTTCTACCGCCGTATGGCCTTTGTATTTATAATCAAAAATCATATTGTATGAATTGAGGTAACATTAGTTTTTATGATATGCCTGAACCGGAACAACAGACAATGGCATATTGATATCCGAATATTTTTTTTGCAGGTTGTACATGATAGCAATGCAGGCAGCCTTATCGGCCACGGCCATCGTAGCTGATTGCCGGGCCATGATCTTCGCCGCGACTCCTGCAACGGCTTCACTTTTTAAAGCCTCCTGTTCCAGAAAATGAAAGATGCGTTTTTTTGCAATGCCTGCCTTGTTAACCGATGATAGTACTGTAATAAAGTATGCTTCCAGTTTTTCAATATTCACGGGCTTATCTGCAGCAAACTGCTCCAGGTAATGGGTGGTAAAATGTTGCACCTGTTGCGCCGGGTGCTGGCTTAATTGCATCAGGTACAACTCACCGTTTTCTGCCTTAAAATACCGGGTAATCATTTCCCGGCCAAAAGCCTGCACATCGGGCCGGGTGCTGTCGCAAATACTTACCAGTAATTCCGGTGTCCAGGTTTCTTCGTTAAAATAGCGGCGGAAAAAATCAAAAGCAAAAGCCCGGCTATCGGCCCACTTACTATCCAGTATCCGCAATGCTTCCCCGGCTTCTACCTGCACACTTTTGATATTTTCATTATACAGTTCCCAGGCAAATTTTCTGATGTCCAGCACTTCGTGGTTGGCCATGCGTATCCATTGCCGCATGGAGAAGTTTGTTGCTTTGCCAAAAGTTTTCAGGATAAATAAACCCAACAATTGCGGCACCGGAAACTTTGAATGTACAAAAGCAAGAGCGGTTGTTTCATCAATGGCAGCAAGGTGTTTCGCCAATACGTTGGTAAATAACTCATATAGATTTTCGTGCAAGCCTTCGGTTGTTTCTTTGCGCTGCATATACGGCAACAGGTTCTGCAAAAGTGTTTCGCCGAAAACGTTGTTTTTTTCGTTCAGTATTTTAATAATGGGTTGTATCTTAGTACGAATTTCTGTATGAGGCGATACGCAGAAGGTGGCAATGAGTTCCATATTATCAAACAAATCCGGTTGCGGTAATCTGCCGAATAATGTAATACCGGCCTGCCGAACTTGTGGGTTATTGGATTGTATCATACCCGCTAACAAGCCTTCCGGGAATTGTTGTGGCTGCAAGCTGTGATGCAATAAGATAATAGACCCCAGCAGTTGCACAGTCGCCAGCGGATGCCTGAGCAAATCAGCTGGTACCGCCAACGGTAATTGTGTTAATACCGGTAGAAAATGATTGCTTACTAATTGAGCAGCATGGTTTGCAGTTTCGTTTGCCAAAGGCATTTGTTCAGGCAGCGCTAAAAGCTGTTCAATTACTTTATTGCAAATGCGTTCCGCATCTGCGGCCGTCAGTTTTTGTTCTGTCAACCACTTGCCGGCGGCTCCGAATACGTCATCATATGGATTAACAATTACATGTATCGGAATGACTGTTTTTTGAAAAAAGAAAATGGTTTGAGCCGTAATCCAGTTGATAGCCAGCCTTCTTGCTTCCGGCACCGGATGAAGTAATAAAGCAATGACCAGTTCTACATCGGGGTCGGCTGCATTGTACCTTTTTTCTGCCAGCTTTAGAGCAAGCCCAGCAGTGGCAGCAAAAGGTTTTTGCAGTAATAGCTTCAATGCAGTTATATCAAAAAACTGATCAACATCTGTACGACCATCCAGCGCTTTTACCGCAAAGTTGTGTACGAGTTCTACGTTGGAATCAAGCAACAGTTGCACAATTGCCTGCGGGTATTTATCCCAAAGTTCGGGGAAGGCTTCTTCTCTTGTAGTAGTCCCATTTGTACTGCCAGGTTGTAATTGCCAGGCCAATGTGCTGCGTTTACGGAAGTAGCGGCCACCATTTGAATAAAGAATGGCATTGAGCAGATAGCTGTTTGAATAGGCACTGTATGTTTTTGAAACAGTATAGTTTTCATACCTGCGGGCAGCCTCGTTGTACCGGTAAAAAGATTTCACGCTTTCTTCCGGGCCTAGTGTTCCATTAAGTCCATCATTGTAATGCAGCAAGATGCCAAACGCATAGCGGATATACGTTTCATTGCCATCCCTGCCCATCGTTCGCATGGTACGCCACACCCGGCGGTTAAAATACCGGTGGGTGGAATCGGAATAAGCAATACCGGCAGCATCTTTCTTTAATTCATCAATGGCATGCCTGAAGCTTTTGCCTTTGTAATAAATATAGCCGTTCCGGTCGTATCGGTTGTAGGCAAAAAGACCCTTTGTTTTTTCAAACTTATGTGCCAGCAATGAAAATAGTTGCGCATCTTCCCTAAACTCTGCCAGCTTAAATAAGTGCCGGATCACTTTAAAATGATTAGGCGCAAATTGGATGCTTTTAAGCCATTCATAAATGGCCGATGCCCCGGCCTCGTACCGTTCGGCCAATAAGTACATAGTGATTATTTGTTCCAGTGTAGCAGGATTTAAGATTAGCTGTGTAAGTTGTGCCTGCACATTCGTTGTGTCATTTTGCTGCAGGTGAACCTGTAAGTTTTCGGACAAGCTATTCAACAAAGTTTGTAGCAACCCGGTATCTGTGTTATTTGCTTTTTTCAATTTCAGCAAAGCAGCCAGCGTTATGCGTTTTACAAAAGGGGCCGTGGCTTTGGATGCGTACACTTGTTCCAGGGGTGCTATCGCAACCGGATTACCGCAACGTCCAAGGCTCCAACAGGCGGTATATTGTTGCAGGGCATCTCCCTTTGTAAGCTGTGGAATAATCATGGGTGCAGCGGCTGCTATGCCTAATTCGCCTGCCCGCCAGATGATGCGGCTGAGCGGCCACTTTTCGATTATTTTCCCTGGCGTTGGTTGGGTAGCCTCCTTCAGACACCTTAGTACATATGCCTGTTTATCATTATCGGTACTGCCAGTTGCAATGGTTTGGGCAGCAGCATTGTTAGCCGGTGCTACATACACATCCGTATCCCGGTATCCTCCTTTGCGTTTTTCCTCCGCCAGCTTATTATAAATGATTTCCGCCTGCGGCAAAGCAACCGGCAGCGCTGTTTTTGAACCATCCTTAAGGGTGCCTCCGCGGCGGCCATACCTGAAATTTACCACATAGCTGTCAGGCGCCACTTCACACAAATCGATTTCATATACTTTGTCAGCATTGCCATCATTATTCCACAAGGTAATTTGCTTTATCAGCTTCATGGTCGTCAGGTATTATGGTGTACAAGATTACCGGGTAATAATGATCGTATCTTAGAAAGTATTTGTGCGGCAATTTTGCAGGATTGAATATAGAACAATTCGCCAATAACCAATGTCATTCTAAATAAGCCTGATGTACATTTTCTTCCGGGCAAATGTTTGGTGCCATTTTCCTGTGTACCGGCCAGCGCAGGTCTCATGACCTTTTACTCATTTTCGATCAACATGAAAACCTGCGGTAAGTAAGAATGATGCACCGGTTGGGGAGCCGTATAGAAATAACCTGATTTTAATTACAGTTTTCTGTAGGAACATGCCTTACGGCCTGCCTGTCCGGTAGGCAGGTATGTTCTGTATGTCACGTCCTAAAATAGGTTTACAGTAAAAGCTGTAAAAATGACGATAAAACAAGAAATCATCAACGAGTATTTACAAGGCGGTATCACTTTCCCGGAATTATCGAAAAAGAGTGGTTTCGGTGTGCGTACAATTTGCCGCTGGATGGCCACTTATCATCGCCCTGCTGTTGCAGTGGTTGGTTCTCAGATGGCCGTAAATTTGCCTTGTATGAATCAAGCAGAACAGGCTGTTGAACAGCCAGGTGAATTAGAAGAACTCCAGCAACAATTAGCCGAGGAGCGGCTGCGGGTAAAGTTGCTCACTGCTATGATAGAAATAGCCGAGGAGGAGCTTAAAATACCGATCAGAAAAAAGTATGGCACCAAGCAGTAGAAAGAGTAAGGCATAATGAAAGTGCAGCAAGCTTGTCATCATTATGTACACTGCTTGGTTACAGCCGACAGGCATATTATGGTAAAAACAACCATCACTTACAGCAAGTGTATGAGGCTGAACTCGTCTTGCAGCAAGTGCTTAAACATCGGCAGCAGCAGCCTAAGATTGGCACCCGAAAACTTATTGTGCTGATGCAGGATTTTGCTGCACAACATCAGTTTAGTATAGGCCGGGATGGCCTTTTTGATCTGCTTAGAGCGCATGGTTTATTGATCAGGAAACGTAGGCGCAATGTGCAGACCACCTTCTCAAGACACCGGTTCCATAAGTATAAAAACCTCATCCGGGGCTTTGAGCCATTAGCTGCAAACCTATTGTGGGTAAGCGATATAACCTATATCGTAGTAGCAGATGGGCATGGCTATCTTAGTTTAGTAACAGATGCTTACAGCCGCAAGATCGTAGGATACTACCTCTCAGAAACACTTGCGGCCAGCGGTTCAGTAAAGGCATTGCAAATGGCACTGGCAGGTTGTGAGGATGTTAGCAAGTTGATCCATCACTCTGACCGGGGCGTACAGTATTGCTGTAATGAGTACGTAAACCTGCTGACAGCAGAAAGCATAAATATCTCTATGACAGAGAATGGCGACCCTTTGGAGAATGCCATTGCCGAACGGGTCAACGGTATACTGAAGTGTGAATTGCTGCAAGAAAAATACAGCAGCTTTGAACAGGCAGAGAATGCTATTGCAAAGGCAGGTGCGATTTACAATACACTCCGGCCGCACAGCAGTTGTGATATGCTCACACCTATGGAAGCACACAAAAAAAGCGGGGTATTGAAAAGACGTTGGAAAAACTATTATAAAAAAAAGGAGGTAGAAATGGCCAGTCCGTGAAAAGGTTTTTTTCAGGCATGAAGACCTCAAAAGTAATTACAAAAATGCCCGGCTATTAACCAGGCAACATAATGAATTACTTCATCGGTCACAGGCTTATTCCTGGTGGGTTGCTCCTCAGCAGAGCCCGCTTCCGCTTCAGCCTGATAAGTGTAAATGTAAAGCTATTTTAGTACTAAGTTTGACTGTACATCTATAACAGGATTATCTAACAAAATGTAAACTTTTTTTAGGACGAGTCAGTATAGCAGCATAACCGGTAGCAGTCATCCATCTCAGAACACGTCGTAAGGCGTGTTCCTACAAAAAATTTGATCATTGTAAATGTTTCGAATACTTATAGTCGGAAGACCGTCGCAGGAAAGCCGGAAATTTCATAAAAAAGTATATGCGTAACCGGTTCTTATTGTGAATACGTAAAAGGTCTGTGCGACATCGCACAGACCTTTTACGTATTCATATATCAATGACCTGCTTACTGCCTGGAAAACACAACTGTGGAAACAGATCCATCGTTGATGGTAACCAGATAATTGCCTTTTGAGAACTGATTTACATCAATGTCGGTTTGGGTGGTACCGTTAACAAGCGTAACGGTTTTAACGAATTTACCATCCATTGTATAAATCTGTAATGTGGTAGGTTTGGCTATCAACTTATGCATAACAGTGATATTGCTGACAGCCGGGTTTGGATACACCGCTATTGAATGGATCAGCTTGGTATTGATAGTCACAATCTTGCTGTACCGGAAACTACCATCTTTTTCGAAGATCTTCAGACGGTAGTAAGACACGCCGTCTAAAGGATAAATATCTGCAAATCCATAATCTATCCTGCCTGCGCCGTTCCTGGCATCTACCAATCCGATACTGGTGAACACGGTTCCGTTGTTGCTTCTTTCGATGGAGAAATTTCTAATATTCACAGCATTGGCAGTACTCCACAAAAGATCTGTTTTTTTACCGTTATAAGATCCACTGAACGTGAGCAGATTCAAAGGCAGGATAATGCCCGTGTTACTGATAATAAACGGTGAGAAGGAAGTAAAGCCGCTAGCCTTGGCATAGTAAGGGCTGGCAATGGTTCCGGATCCGGAGAAGACAGCCGCCGTTTCGTCGTAGGTCGTACCACCAAAATGACCGATTACGATAGGTGAAGCGGTGTTGAAACCAGGCGTCTGGTCGGCGGGTAACCAACCCAGCGCAATAGCCAGGTTCACCACATTAGGTGTAGCAGGGGTAATGGTAAATTGCTTGTTTACCACCGGATTGGTAACCGGGTTATCAATTGTGTTTTTTACGCCCACGGCAATAATGTCCATTGTACCGGTATTGGTAAGTTTGGCCGGGCTATAGGTACCATTGGTGCCAATCGGATAAAGAATTTCTGTAGTAGTTATCTTGTTTTTCAACACGCCACTGCCGCTGATGTTGTAAAAAATCTGGCCACTCGACGCATTATAAAATACCATGTTGGTAGCGGTGGTAGAGCCTGTTGCCCTGATACCCGCATCCACAATGCCGTTGGGGCCAATATTCGCATTCATAGTGCCTGCTGTTGCTGCCGTACTGGCCAGCCGCATGGCATTACCGGTGTACCAGGCACCATTTACATTGATGGTAATGTTACTATTTGCCTTTGTGGAATGGGCTACGATGCACGATGTACCGGTGCTCCTCATATCCAGGGTACCATTGATATTATAAATGTATTTACCAAAGTTGGTAATGGTGTTAGTCGTTGGCGTGCTACCTTCCTGTAAATAGGATGTGGTAGCACTGCCCAGGGTAACGGTTCGGCCTGTGTTGATGGTAATGGTAATGCTGTCATCATCCTGCCCGGCGGTATTTACGCCGGTAGTAGAATTAGAGTAATTACCACGGATATAACCGGTGAGGTTTAGGTCGGCATCAATCATTACCTCGGTTACCACGGCGATATTGTTTACCGTTAAGTTCACCAGGTAGTATTTGCCCGTTCCGTTACCGGTTAAGGTGATCGTTCCGTTTGTCAGGTACCCTTCAAAATTCACCTTTTCTGCGGCGGTGGAACTGGAGCCTAACGTTCCATTATTGACAATGCTATTGCTCACCCGCAGGTTCCGGTTACTAGTACCTGATTTTAGGGTTGCACCCGTTTCAATTACCAGATTTTTTACAGTGGTAGTACCCGTTAAAGAAACAGTAAAGCCGTTTTTAATTGTAATTGTATTTACCGAACCGGAAGGCGTTGCCGATGTGGCTACCCAAGCCGTTCCATCGAAGGTTTCCCATACATCTGTAGCATCGTAATTACCTGTCTTAATAGCCCTGTAGTCACCTGCAAGCGGGGCTGCAAATGCCGTACGAAAATTCCACACTGTTCCGGTAGTGGTACCGGATGCATTAGCGGCGTCAATGCGCCAGAAGTATTGGGTATAATCGGTGAGGCCTGTTACCTGGTAAGCAGGCGTTACGGTGTAAGGAATATCAGCCAATTTAACGAGGCTACCTGCCGCAGTTCCGAGATAAACCGAATAGGTGGTGGTATTGCTGCTGCCCGTCCAGGAAAGGTTTAGGTTGCCGGCTGAGATGATTACATCCTGCTGATTATTGGCCGGATTTGGCGTAGCGGGCGCAGCAGGTGGCGTGTTCAAAGCCGGTGTAGTAATGGATTTAATAGCACTGTAGAAAGATTCGCTGGTAGTGCCCACTGCTTTGATACGGTAATAGTATTTTGTGTTGGGCGTACGGCTATTATCTGTGTAAAATGTTGCATTGGGTACAGGGTGCGCAATGTCAATAAAGCTGAGGCTATCCAGCGATCGTTCCAATACAAAATTGATCTCGTTGTCAGAATTGTCAGTCCAGGTAGCTGTAACCGAACTGGTGCCCGAAGGTACATCGGTGGCCGCCGTTAGAACAAGGTTAGAGGGTGCTTCCACAAAGCCAGGTGTTACAGCCAGTAGTTCACCGGTAGCAGGCTTGAATTTCCATTGCAAACCAGCACCCGGCGTTGCAGGAACAAATGTGGTAAAATTGCCGGAAGTCGTACTGCCCGGAACAAAGATTTTAAATACGTCGCCTGCGGCAAAAACACCTGTTGTATCTATCTGCAAAGTGCCATTGTACACCAATGCACCCGTTACGGCAATCTTATCAAAAGTGCCAGCCGTTTTGTTGACCTGTACATTTACGGTGCTGCCGGATTGCAAAGTCAGCTTGGCTTTTAAAGTGAATGTGTTGATAGAACTGTCGCCGGGTTGCAGGATTCCGTTCTGTATTTCTACATCACCGGTAATGCTGCCTTTGCCTGCAAGAATGCCGCCTGTTACGGTAGTTTTACCGGTGCCGTTATTGCTGCCATTTACAATCAGTGCTCCATCTGTAACGGTAGTTGTACCGCTATAGGTATTTGTACCGGTTAATCGCCAGATGCCGCTTCCTTCCTTAACGATGGTTGTTTCGCCGTCCGTATTGGTAGTTGCTCCGTACAATTGGTTATTGATGACACCATTAAACGTTTCATCCGTGCCGGCCGCACCTACAGACCAGGTGGTGCGACCAAAACCAAATGAAGCGGTTTTAGTACCTCCGCAGGAAAGCATGGTACCGGAAGGTCCGGACAAGCCGCCGAGATACAACGTTTGGTTATTGGAATAGCTTACAATTTTCGTATTGCCGGCCGTCACTACCCGGTTACCTGGCCACCCGGTTCCATTGTCGGCTATCAGCAGGCTGGGCTCAGTTGAATAAACACCATTTGCTACCAGCGTGCCGGTAAAGCCAGACCAATCGCCCTGTACCAATTCTCTTAAATAGGGGATTGCATAATTGAGTGTGCCATTGCCAACCACGTTACAATTCAGGTTGGCATTGCGATAGGGCTCAAAACCATTCACGGTGCTATCCTGTACGTACATGGTAAATGGATAATTTTCATAATCTGTTTGAGAACCGCCGGTAGTACGATAGGTGCCGCCTTGTAAACGCAGGATACCGGAACTTCCGATTGCAACGGCATTATTGATGATATTATTTTCTAATACGGCACTGCTGATCGGCGTCACTTCAATGATTCCACCTTTGATAACGGTTTCGCCTTCGTAGGGATTGGCACTCTTGAGCAAAAGCCTGCCGGGGCCGGATTTAGTAAGGCCCCCTGCACCGGACATCACACCCAACATCGTCACTGTTGCATTCGGGTCGGTGATGCTGAACTCGGTGCTTTCATCAATGGTTGCGTTCCGGTCCGTGGAAGTATTGGCGCCCGTATAAGATAGTTTGCCTCCTTTCCATACCCAGTTAAAAGCATAATTAGCAGATGCACCAATGGAACTTGGCAAACCACCATTGGCCAGTTTATTAAATTCTAAAGTACCATTGCGGAGCACCGTGGCGCCTGTGTAGGTATTGTTATTCAGCAAAATCAATTTGCCTGTACCAGTTTTGTTCATGGAACCGCTACCGGCAATAAAGCCGGTGCCATTGAATGTATAATCGTTGGTGGCATTTACTAATAAGTCCTTCGGACCCATTTGGGCAGTAACATTGATAGTTTGCGCTGTGCCTGTTGTCGGGAACAACAATTTGCTGCTGTCAGTAAATACAGCTTGTGTTGCCGCATTGTTCACCCAGTTTTTAGTACTCAAATCCCAATTAGAATTAGTAGCTCCTGTCCAGGTAAGATCGGGTACAAAGGCATCGGGATTGATTACCGGTACTTCAATAGGTTTGGATTTGGCGATGAGTTCATTTGAATAACCGGAGAGGAGGGTTGCATTATAGGCCCGTACCCGGAAAGTGTCTTTTTCTTCGGGTTGCAAACCGGTAAGCGTAAAATAGTTCTCATTGATTCCGGTAGAGTCAATTGCCACAAACACGCCGTTTACTTTCCGTTCGAAAATATAGCCCAGTTCTTTTTCAGTGTAATCGTACCAGGAAAAAGAAATACTGTTTTGCGTGGAGGAATCTACCTTGAGGTTAAGTGGGGCACGGAGATAATCCTGCGTATAAGATGCATTAATACCATTGATATAATGTTCGATATTGGTGTATCCGTCAGCAGTGATAATCATCGCATCGCTTACCAGGTTAGGGTTTAGACCGTTAGCCATTTCCCATGCATCGGGTATGCCGTCGTTGTCTGTATCCGGGCGTACCGTGCCGGACCAGATTGACCAGGTGCTCGGTGCACCAAATGGCAAAGAAGTTTCGTTGGCAATAAGGGCGCCCCGCTTACCGAATGATTTTACCTCGTTCATTACATAATAATCTACGTAATCCCTGCAAGGCAAAGAAGCTCCTACAATGGGCAGATTATTATCCAGTAGTGTATTGGCTGCAATGGTAGGTACAATCGGGTATGCATACGGCGCAGCCTGAAAATCAGGACCATTTCCAAACTCGCTGTGTGGGATTACCGTAGGGTCCAGTATGCCATTGCGGTTGCCATCCTGTATATTATCGTTTTCATACAAATGATACCGGAGATTCCCGGTACTGAAAGGATGAACACCATCTACAGGGCCCTGGATAAAGAGGTTGCTCACGGCATTGGCATAGGTATCGCCTTCCGAATCGCCACCCATAATGTAGGCGCCGGCACTCCAGTTGTACACCATGTTGTTTACATACTGGTTTACGCCCTTGATCTTGTTGTTGCGGGTACCATTATCTGCATACAGGTTGCGGTACAGCGTTACACCGCCATCGGTTTGTATCAATCCGCCTGCACTGTGCGTCATCAGGCCCTGCGTAATCATGCAATTCTGAATGGTTACATTGGTCACGTCGCCATTAATGGAAAAGTTTTCGTCACGTCCCCAGGAAACGGAGCAATGGTCGAAAATCATGTCGTGGCCATCGGCGATACCGTTGGCATCTTTACCGCTGGTACCTACAATACCCATGCGAATTTTCATATACCGGCAAATGCTATTGTTGGCATTAGAGAACGACCAGCCATTGCCATAAACGGTAATGCCTTCGCCGGGCGCCGTTTGGCCGGCAATATATATATTAGGAGATACGACAATGCGTTCGGTAATTTTGATAACACCGCCTACATCGAACACCACAATGCGGTTGGCAATGCTGACGGCATCCCGAAGCGAACCGGCGCCGCTGTTGTTGAGGTTAGTAACATGATACACTGTTCCGGTGCGGCCACCGGTAGCGTATTTACCAAACCCTTCGGCACCGGGAAAAGCCAGTTGCTGCGCTTGTAGATTGGTAAATGGAAACAGGAGAAATAAAGAAAGAAAAAGACCCATGAACACAGCGGTGTACAGTTTTTTCATGATGGCAATTTTAAACAGATGATGGAAGAAACTTGTTTGGCTGTATTAACAAGCAGATGGTACCCGTGAAAAGGGTTATTATAAATTTATACAAGCAAGCAACTACTTCATTAACAGCGGTTAAATGTAAATGCCGGTAGAGGTTGAACAATCCTGCGCTATCCTGATAACATTTATTACATGGAATATTAATGAACTCTTTTGCGCAGTAAATAAATTTACAGGGCGATGTTATCTGCCAACCGAAGTAGGCCCGGCCGAAATTCTGCTATTCGTTTTGTGCCATTATACTGTCTTCCAACACCGCTTGTGTAGTAATCTCATTTGATGACTTCAGGGAATTTTGTTGTAAGACAATTGTATTAATTTTTATAAGGTTAAAATTGTATGAGTTATCTTCAATCCTATTAAGTGCCGGTTGCCAAATAAGTCCGTATTGAAAAGTTTCTCCTTAAAAAATAGCCAAATGAAAAAAATGAAAAGTGCGATTGCCTGCCTGTGTATTTTTTTAATAAGTTCTTTACTGATTACCGAGCCTGCAAAAGCCCAGTTTTTTGCCAAAGGCGCTGATGTAGGCTGGCTTAGCCAGATGGAAGCTTCCGGAAAAGTATTTTACAATGATGCCGGTGTGCAGCAGGACTGCATCCAGGTATTGGCGGGGAAAGGGATCAATGCCATCCGGCTGCGGGTATGGGTAAATCCGGCTGCGGGCTGGAGTGGCCTTCCGGATGTAGTAACACAGGCAATCCGGGCAAAGAATATGGGGATGAAAGTAATGATTGACCTGCACTACAGTGATAGCTGGGCCGACCCCGGTAAGCAGACCAAACCAGCCGCCTGGAGCAGCCTGGTATTCGATTCACTGGTTGCCACCATGAATCGGTATACCTATCATGTAATGGACACGTTACTATCGAAAGCCGTAATACCGGATTGGGTACAGGTGGGCAACGAAACCAATAATGGTATGCTGTGGGAGGATGGTAAAGCATCCGTTTCCATGAGCAACTTTGCCCGGTTGGTTTCTGCAGGTTATACAGCGGTAAAAGCAGTAAGCCCTACCTCTAAAGTAATTGCGCATATATCCAATGGGTATGATAATAGTTTATTCCGGTGGATGTTTGACGGGCTTACGGCCAACGGTGCACAATGGGATGTGATAGGAATGTCGCTATACCCGGAGGCCAATAACTGGCAAACACTTACCAGCCAATGCCTGACAAACATGAACGATATGATTACCCGGTATGGCAAACAAATCATGATCTCTGAAGTAGGAATGGATGTAGGCCCGGCACCAACTGCCAAAAGGATGCTCAGCGATCTCATTAGCAAAGTACGCAGCCTGCCAAACAACAAGGGATTGGGCGTTTTTATCTGGGAACCGGAAGCCTATAACGGCTGGCAAGGGTATACAAAAACGGCTTTTGATATGTATGGCAAACCTACCGTAGCCATGAATGCCTTCCTGGAAAACAATACACCTGCCCCAGGTACCAACCTGTTGTTGAACTCCAGCTTCGATATGGACAATACGGGTACTGCAACGCCACAAGGCTGGAATAAATCCGGTACGGTAGCAGCTTCTTACACTTCTTCCGGCGGGGGCTGGAATGCTGACGGAACCTATTACCTGGGCCATTACTCGGCCACAGCTTACCAGGTTCGGACGTATCAAACCGTGTCAGTGCCCAACGGCCATTACCAGCTTACTGCATGGGCCGTCCGGGGCAACGGGCAGAATGCCTGCCAGATGTACGCCACCAACTACGGCGATACTGACCGTACAACCAATATTCCGTACAATAATGCCTGGCAGCAGGTAACCATTCCCGATATCAACGTCACTAACGGGCAGGTTACGATTGGCTTTTATTCCAATGCCAATGCCGGCAACTGGCTGGATATTGATAGTGTACGGCTCATTAATGCCGTCGCTTTACCAGTGTCGTTACTTTCTTACGATGCTACACTACAACCAAACGGAAGCGTACAGCTAACCTGGCGTACGGCTTCAGAAATAAACAATAAAAATTATATTATTCAGCGAAGTGCTGATGGCAGAAGCTATACCGATATTGGAACGGTTGCTGCACAGCATGGTACAGGTGAAAATAATTATGTATTCATTGATGATAAGCCAGTAGGGCAAAGCGTTAACTATTACCGGCTGATGCAACTCGATAGGGATGGAAAAGCAACGATATATGGAATCCGGTTAATTAAAACGGGCATCAGTAAAACAGGTTTCAGCATCTATCCCAATCCGGCTACCAATGTTGTTCTGATCAGGTACACCGGTTTGGCTGGCAAAACGATAACTGTACAGTTGCTAAGCCTGAACGGTAAACAACTTTTCAGTAAACAATTGACACCGGCAAGTGAACAATTCACCGTAGAGTTACCTACCCTTTCAAAGGGACAATACTTTATCCGTTTAGCTGGTGAAGGCGTTCATGAAAGCAGAAAAGTAAATATTCAATAAGCGTTCATTTTATTCAATAGAGCTCTTGCATAAGTGGTCAAGTTAATTCGAAATTATAAATACCACATATAAGTTTGACTCTCATGGTGTGCTTTTGCCTTCTGTTGCGGTAACGCTCTGTCATGATCCTGAAAACTTTGATCCTGCCGATGACGTGCTCTACTGCTACTCTTTCTTTTGATAACTTTTTGTTGGCTGCCTTATCTTTGTCGGTAAGCGGCTTATGCTTACTGCCTTTCTTTGGTAAGCTGCTATTGGCATGTAGCTTTTCGATGCCCTGATAGCCTAAATCTAACGTGGCTTTCGTCTTTTTATGAATGGAAAGCTTGCTCTTCTTAAACACTTTGAAATCATGCACTTTCCCTTTGTCGTGGTGTGTACAGATAATGCGCTTTGTTTTCTTAGATACGACCAACTGAACCTTCAGCGTATGCTTCTTTTTCTTACCTGAATAATACTGCTTTTGGTTTTTTTTGGACGTTCTACCGCCATTTCAGTAGCATCTATCAAAATGGCCGTCACCTGTTGGCTCACCCCACTCAGCTTTTTCTTGCCCGGCAACTTAAACTCCTTTATTTTCTCTAAAACTCCCTCTATACGCTGTATCATCCTGCATACTGCTGATTCACTCATGCCATAGGTACCGCCGATGTGGAACTGTGTACGGTACTCCCGGTAGTACATCAGCGTAAGCAGCACCTGATCTGGCACGCTTAATGTAAAAGGGCGGCTGCGCTGGTTTCCTTTTTTCTTTATGATTTTCTCATCAAATCTCACTACTGCTCTTACCATCAAACGGAAAGTCTTCTTGCTAACACCCGTCAGCCGTTTGAAGGAGGCTGTTTCCCTATCTTTGATATCTTGCCAAAACATCTCACAAAGATCCTACATCCTGACTCAGTCACATACTTTTTCTGCGACTTATGCAAGAGGGCTAATCATAAGTTCAATTTTTAGTGAATTCGCTATCAGGTTCTGCTCTTCAAACTATGAAGAGAAGAGCCTGATTTCTTTTAATCTACAACCTGACAATATTTAGAATAAGAATAAAGGAAACCTGGTCATCATTTTTTATTAGTCTTGTAAAACTGCTGCCATTTGCATGAGATAGTCAAAATGGTTTTTTGCCATGTTTCGTATTGTTTTCATATGGTTTTTTTGCAGTATTAAATTCGCTCTCTTTGTTATCGCTTTTACTTTTTATCAATTTGCCACAGATCTATAAGTAGTAACCTGAGTTATTTAAGTTACAATGTACTTAGTATAAAACATTTTACTTAGATATACAACTTATCTGGATGTCCACTTCCTATCCTGGTTCGTATCCCCACCAATGCTATTCGGAAGAAACGTATTTTGTTTCTTTTTAAATCGTAATGTTATTTACCCCAGCGGGGGTAGCCTGTCTGTAGCAGCATAATTCAACCTTAATACCAGGTTTTCTGCTCCGGATGGGGCATTTCTTATGTGTCGCTATTCATAAATATTGTAAAGTTGCTCCAGCTGGAGCAAAGCCCGATCTGAAATCCCCGTATTTCTACAGATAGGCTACCTCTACGGGGTATCATTCCGTGATGATATATTATTCCGAACAGCATTGGCACTCCCACGAATCGAAATGGCCGGCCTGCTGCTACTAATGAATTTAATTCCGCAACGAACCGTATAGCTGGTTCGTATCCGCTACGAACTGTGATGAAAAAGTCAATAGTACCCGTACCGGAATAAGCATCAATCTTTTAATTCAGTATCCGGTATTCACTTGGTGATTGCCCTACCCGTTGTTTAAACAAACGGGCAAAATGCTGCGGATATTTAAATCCTAATTCATAGGCAATCTGGCTAACGGATTTGCTTTGGTCAAAGATTCTTTCTTTCGCCACATCAATTACTTTCGATTGTATGTACTCCTGTGCTGTTTTACCTGTTTCTTTTTTTATCAGGTCGCCAAAGTATCCGGCTGATAAATGCAGTTCACTGGCACAATAAGCCACCGAAAGAAAACCAGTGGTTTGCTGGTTCACTGTCTGAAAATACCCGTTCAATAAATGCTCAAACCGTTCTACAATTCCTTTATGAACCGCATCACGTGTAATAAACTGGCGGTCGTAAAAACGGATACAGTAGTTTAGGAAAAGCTCAATGTTAGATACAATCAATCTTTTACTGTGCCTGTCAATAGCATGTTCCAGTTCATATTCAATCTTTGTAAAACAATCCAACACAATTTTTCTTTCCCGTTCCGATACGTGCAACGCTTCATTCGATTGATAGCCAAAGAAGGTATAGTCCTGAATGTGCCGGCCAAGCGGTGTACCATGTATTAAATCCGGATGAAAAACCAGTGCATGTCCCTTAGGCTGATACAATTCTCCGCTGTTCTCTACAGTAATTATCTGCCCTGGTGCAATGAATACCAACGTTCCTTCCTGGTAGTCATACGTATTCTTCCCATACCGCAAATCGCCGCACATCACTTCCTTTAAAAAAATGGTATAAAAACCAAAGTACACACTGGCGGCTTTTCTTGGAGCCGCCTTCGACATATCAATTACACTTACCAATGGATGAAGGGTTTCCGTATTGTTAAAGGCATTGTAGTTGGTGATCGTCTCAAACCGTATTATGTTGTCCATACTTACCTGTTTTACTGTTTTCAAAATTACCGTATTACTTATCGCTTACACAACAGGATTGCTCCCAATCAGTAATATTGGTAAGTAAAACCGTAATTGGTATACCATCACCTGCCCGAATCGGTTTGACCTTTGCTACTGTAGAAGAAACAGAAATTATGCAAACAGTCAAACTAAACAATGGTGTTGAAATGCCCATTTTGGGATTCGGTGTTTTTCAGGTAAAGGATTTAGATGAATGTGAAAGAAGTGTGGTAGATGCCATTCAATCCGGATACCGGCTCATCGATACGGCCAGGTCGTATGAAAATGAAGAAGCTGTTGGCAAAGCCATTAAAAGGAGCGGTGTACCCAGAGAAGAACTATTTATTACTACCAAGCTTTGGATACAGGCCGATGGGTATGAAGGGGCGCAGCAGTCTTTCGAGGCTTCACTAAAGCGCCTGCAACTGGACTATGTGGATTTGTACCTGATTCACCAGCCTTTTGGCGATGTATATGGCGAGTGGCGGGCCATGGAAGAGTTGTACGAACAGGGCAAAATAAAAGCTATCGGTGTCTCTAATTTTCAGCCAGACCGGTTAATGGATTTCATCGTTAATAACAAGGTAGTTCCTGCCGTCAACCAGGTAGAAACACATCCCTTTCACCAACAGGTAGAAGAACAAAAATTCATGCAGGAGAATGGCGTACAGATAGAGGCCTGGGGCCCGTTTGCCGAAGGTAAAAACGACATCTTTCACAATGAAGTGCTCGCTGCTATCGGGAAGAAATACAACAAAACCATTGCACAGGTTATTCTGCGCTGGGTTACGCAAAGAGGCGTAGTAGCCATTCCAAAATCAGTTCGTAAAGAAAGGATGGAAGAGAACATCAACATTTTCGATTTCGAATTGAGTCCCGAAGACATGGAGCAGATAAAAGAACTGGATACAAAAGCGAGTAGCTTTTTTGACCACCGGGACCCTAAAATGGTAAAATGGCTGGGCGAAAGAAAAATGCCTGCTTAAATCATTTTAAAAATAAAATTAATTTATTTACGAT
Source organism: Chitinophagaceae bacterium (assembly GCA_965246935.1). GTDB lineage: Bacteria > Bacteroidota > Bacteroidia > Chitinophagales > Chitinophagaceae > JAZKFT01. Next base: position 285,013 of record CBDFGC010000024.1, read on the forward strand.
GAAAATTACAAAAATTGGTACACAACCCTCATTAAAAGGACCAGAAGAATGGTTTACAGGGGCAGTACGTATAGATCCCTTGTTTCAGGCTAATGACGTAAGGCGTGGCGCAGCAGCGACCGTTACATTTGAGCCCGGTGCAAGAACTGCATGGCACACACATCCATTAGGTCAAACACTGATTATCACATCAGGCTGCGGTTGGGTACAGCGGGAAAGTGGTTCTGTTGAAGAAGTGTATCCGGGTGATGTTGTTTGGTTTGAGCCAAATGAAAAGCACTGGCACGGAGCTACAGCTGCAAACAGCATGACGCATATTGCTATACAGGAAAATTTGAATGGTAAAGTAGTAGAATGGATGGAAAAAGTAAGTGAAGAGCAATATGCAAAATATAACACCTGATGCGGTATAAGTAAGTCAGGTAATCAAACAAATTCAAACTTTTATTCATGAGAATTAAGACAATGGATATAGTGCAATCAGGCTATGCAAGATGGCTAAATATAGTGATTGCACTATTGATGATAACACTTTTTTCTACTAGGAAGGTTATAGCACAAGAAAGAAATCAGATGGTCAGATTGGCAAAGATTAAAGTTAACCCATTGCAATTAGAAAAATATAATGCTGCGCTCAAAGAACAAATGACTACTGCTGTTCGTGTTGAGCCAGGGGTGTTGACCTATTATGCCGTTGCCGATAAAAACAATCCTTCTAATATCACAATCCTTGAAATATATGCAGATACTGCTGCTTATAAATTTCATATAGAAACACCTCACTTCAAGAAATACAAGCAAACCGTAGCCGGCATGGTTACATCCCTTGAACTTGTTGATGTCACGCTAATTGGTTCGGCTAAAAAATCGGATAGGTAGCGTAAGATGCGAACAGCTTCTGCGATCACGGGAATCCTAAAATGGTAAAATGGTTGGGCGAAAGAAAAATACCTGCTCAATTCACTTTAAAAAATAAAATTATGCAAACGAGAATATTAGGTAACAACGGGTTAGAAGTATCGGCCCTGGGCCTGGGCTGTATGGGATTGAGTTCTGGCTATGGCCCAGCTACGGATAAGCAGGATGCCATCAAGCTTATCCGTGCCGCCTACGAAAAAGGCGTTACCTTTTTTGATACGGCAGAAGCCTACGGCCCGTATGCCAACGAAGAATTGCTGGGCGAAGCATTAGAACCATTCCGTAAGGAAATAGTGATAGCCACCAAATTTGGTTTCAAAGAAGGTAAACCACCAGCCGGCTTGGATAGCCGGCCTGAAACCATCAGGGCCGTTGCAGAAGCATCGCTCCAAAGGCTGCGGACAGACGTTATCGACTTATTTTACCAGCACCGGGTAGATCCGATTGTGCCCATTGAGGAAGTAGCAGGAACCATAAAAGATTTAATAATCGAAGGAAAAGTAAAGCACTTTGGCATGAGCGAAGCCGGTGTGCAGGCTATTCGTAAAGCACATGCCGTGCAACCCGTAACGGCCCTGCAAAGTGAGTACTCCCTATGGTGGAAAGAACCCGAACCGGAGATATTGCCTACACTGGAAGAACTGGGAATCGGTTTTGTACCTTTTAGTCCATTAGGCAAAGGATTTTTAACTGGTAAGATTGATGAAACCACCTCTTTTGACAAGACGGATTTTCGTAATACTGTACCTCGCTTTTCAGAAGAAAACAGAAAAGCCAATCAGACTCTGGTTGATTTGCTGGGCAAGCTGGCAAAAGATAAAGATGCCACTTCAGCACAAATAGCCCTTGCCTGGCTGCTGGCGCAAAAGCCCTGGATTGTACCTATCCCCGGCACCACCAAACTGCACCGCCTGGAAGAAAACATCGGCGCAGCAGACATTACCCTCAGCACTACTGATTTGCAACAGATTGATGAAGCTGTTTCAAGCATTCAGGTGCAGGGCGACCGTTATAATGAACAGGGGCAAAAAATGATTAACCGTTAAACCAATACAGGGTTCAATCTATGCTGTTTGAACCCTGTTCAATTTATGTTTCTAAAAATAAAATAAGAAATGAAAACACTAAGAAAACCGCCGTTTGTAGTAATGATAGTAACAGCTACTTTACTGAATTATGCAAAAGCACAAGACTCCACGCTGTTTCCAAAAGGGCAAATAGGCGCCAACAAAGATGACTATACCGGAACCATCTGGCTCAACGAACTAAATCATCCCGATAGCACTTTTACTTTCAGTCTGGCGCAGGCTGTATATGCACCGGGTTCAAAACTGAACTGGCATATTCATCCGGCTGGCCAGTATTTGCTTATCACAGAAGGCACTGGCTATTATCAGGAAAAAGGAAAGCCAAGACAGATTGTGCATAAGGGCGACGTCATCAAATGCCTTCCCGGCGTTGAGCACTGGCATGGTGCAGCACCCAATAGCAGCTTCGCCTATGTAGGCGTAACGCCTACTCAAAAAGGAAAAACCATTTGGCTGAAAAAAGTGACCGATGAAGAGTACAGGGATATAAAATGAAACCATTTGGCATAAGAAATCCAGGTTGTAGAATTTATCAAAATCAAGCATTATGAAACGATATTTTTTGGGGATGATTTTGTTCGTTACGAGTGCACAATTATGCTATGCACAAATGTAGGGCCGGCCAACCCAATACCAGGCAAAGCAGGTATGCTTTAGCCCTGCTTTAATTTCTTTTATACGGGCTTTTGAATAAGTATCGTTGATGATGCCTGCCTATTCAGAGATTACACCGAGCAGCATAAATTAGCACCAAAATAATTCATCATACATTTAGCTGGACTTTAGCCATTTGTAAGTAGTGACTTTAAAAAAATCAGGTTAAGCATTCTGCGGTTTGGATTAGGTTAGTTTTAATTTTGAACAAAGGGGTAAAATCATGATATTCAAAATTTAATTTTTACCAATTTACCCCCGCTGCCTCTCAATATAAACCCATTTTTTACAAATGGCTAAAGTCCGGTTTAGAGGCTGTCTAAAATTATTTTAATAAATAATCTGTGCTGCTTTTTGGCTGCAACTGCGTTGGATTTTTCGCCTTAGGACGCCAGCTATGGCTGCAAAATCCGCCTTGTTTCGCTCCAAAATCAACTACATATTAAAGTATCAAATAAATTTAGACAGCCTCTTGAGACAATGCCAAACACTTTTCAGTTAACGGTAATGATACAAAAAACCAACTTACCTCTTGCCCTTTTCTGAGTTTCTCATTTTGGTTATCAGATTCCGCAATTAAGTTACATATGGTAAACTTCACCTGCAGACCTTTGTATCTCAAAATATAATTAAAAAAAGATGAAGAAAGTATTCATTACGGGAGCTAATAAAAGTATTGGTTTTGAAACTGCCCGGCAACTACTGCAAAAGGGCTATTACATTTATTTAGGCAGCCGAAACTTAGAGAAGGGTCAGCAAGCAGTTGAAAAGCTTAAAGCAGAAGGATTGAATGAAGTGGAAGCAGTACAAATAGATGTAAGCGATGCCGAATCGGTAAAAGTTGCCCGTGCCGAAATCGGCAAAAAAACTGACGTGTTGGATGTGCTTATCAATAACGCAGGCGTCAGCGGTAATTTGCCGCAAACGGCAACCGGTACAGATATGGCTGTTTTCAGGCAGGTTTTTGACACGAATTTATTTGGCGTGATACAGGTAACACAAGCATTTATAGATTTGTTGCAAAAGTCGGCGCAACCCCGCATTGTGAATGTAACCTCTGGCCTGGCTTCGCTCACCCTGCACAATGATCCTTCGTGGAAGTATTATACTGTTAAAGCTGCCGCCTACAACTCATCAAAAGCAGCGCTTAATATGTACACCATTGCTTTGGCTTACGAACTACTTGATACGCAGTGTAAGGTAAACGCAGTTGACCCCGGCTATACCGCAACCGATTTTAATCATCACAGTGGACCTGGCACAGTTGAGGATGCTGCCAGGCGTGTGGTTAAAAGTGCAATGATTGATGCCGGCGGCCCAACAGGGAAATTTTTTAGTGATGACAACGCACCGGAAACAGGGATTAGTCCATGGTAAAAATGTATGGGAAAGAACTGTTACACAAAACGGGCAAGTTATTTTTTTAACTGTTTAATTATTACTTAAAACAATAGTCATGACTTTAGAAGAAAAAGGGGCGATCATGCCACCACCTGAACTGAGTAAATTTCCACAGCAGGTTTCAAAAGAAATTCAAAGCTGGAAGGATATTATTGCGGCAACACATTGGGAATTATATGATCGCACTACACCAGATGGGGCTGATTTTTATATCGGGCAGGTAGAATTGGGTCATATTCATTTAGACGGAGAAGTACATCTTGCTACCGGCAAAGAATTAGCAGCAGTACTGATTAAAAATAAGCTTGGAAAGAAATTTCCGTATGGAAACGACTGGGTGACAAGCCCAATCGAATCGGCGACAGATGCGGGGCATGCCGTTTGGCTTTTTAAACTAAACTATAAAAGAATTAAAGGAGAGCCGGTTGAAAAATTGATTCTCGAAATCGATAGTTACAAAGAAGTATAATCCAGGTGGATCGTGCATAACGCATTCACCTCTAACCCGTTACAGATACAAGATGAAAAGAGAAGAAAATAGTCCTCGTAAATTTGATTCTTTATCCGACTTACATCGGGTGCTTGGCTTACCAAAGCCATTGCACCCGTTGATAAGTGTAGTAGATAATACAGACAACAAAATTGGATTACACAAAATCCCTCATTCATTTATTCTGAATTTTTATAAAATATCGTACATCACCAATCTCAGTGGAAAATTAAAATATGGTCAGCATTTTTATGATTTCGATGAAGGCGGACTTTTTTTCGTTTCTCCGAATCAGGTAATTGCAAGTTATGATGATAACGGCGACCATTCCGGTTATACATTATTTGTTCACCCCAATTTTCTGTGGACGTACCCTTTATCAAAAAAGATCAGGCAATATGGTTTTTTTTCGTATTCAGCCAATGAGGTTTTGCATCTGTCCGACACCGAAAAGTCAACCATTATTTCCATTTTTAAAATAATTGAACAGGAATTAAAATTACCCATTGACGATTTTACCCAGGATGTGATTATGTCACAAGTTGAATCATTGCTGAATTACAGTAATCGTTTTTACAAGCGGCAATTCATTACACGAAAAGTCGTACACAGCGATATACTGCAGAAACTGGAAGAAATTTTAGACGGTTATTTCAACAACGAAAAATCATTGACACAAGGCATTCCTACAGTTCAGTATCTTTCCGAACACTTAAACATATCACCAAGTTATTTGAGTGATATGCTGCGTTCCCTGACAGGACAAAACGCACAGCAGCATATACATAATAAACTCATTGAAAAAGCGAAGGAAAAATTATCGGCTTCAGATTTATCAGTTTCAGAAATCGCTTATGAATTAGGTTTCGAACATTCGCAGTCTTTTAGTCGTTTATTTAAAACTAAAACGAACCTTTCACCATTGGAATTCAGACACTCTTTTAACTGATTAACAGCAGAGAAACAAAACCACCACTACCCCTATCCTGGTACGTGGAGAAATTTATCAAGATGTAAGAAAAATCTTAGATTCGATATTTTAATATGGAATATCTGCATGTTTTGACCGACAGGGCTTAATCCTTTTACCTTTGAAAATACGTAGGTGTTTGTAATAATTTTAAATCGAGCCGTTCAATATTAAACAGTAGTAACAGTTTAAAATAAATAAATGAGACACTTCGCATTATTAATAGTGCTTTTTCTTGCATTGATAGCACAAGCACAATCGCAAACCTCCGTAAAGCAAGAAAAGATAAAAGCCCTGTTTGCATTAATGCACCAGGACTCTTTAATGATAAAAACCATTGATGGCATGAACAGTTCTATGGTTCAGCGCATGACGGCAATGTTTAGAGATACATCTTTTACAAAATCGGGCATAGACGTTTCCCAAATGATACAAAGGCTCATGGAGAAGAATATGCAGAAATCAAAAGAAAATGCCCTGAAGTTATTAAACGGAGAAATGGTGGATATTTACGACAAATACTTTACCATTGAAGAAATCGATGACTTCAGTGCCTTTTACAAATCTAAGTCCGGCCAAAAAATGCTTTCTCAAATGCCGGACATTACAAAAGATATTATGGCTGTTATGGCAACTAAATACCAAGCTGACTTTCAACAATCATTGATGAAAGACATTCAGGAAATAACAAGCCAAATGAAGGCAAAAGAGTAATGAACACCCATAAATAGTAGATTTAGATGTAAGCAGGTATACATGAAATTCGTGTCAACTGTTTCCGGCTGCGCAGTAACGGGTTATGCAACACAAAAACAACCTATATAAAAAATGATTATTATCCATTGATTTACTTCGTAATGTACGCAGTGTTGAATTCATATTTTCCTGAACCGACTTTTACCACCATGTATTCATTTTCCCTCCCAACTACCTGCATATTTTTGGATGCAGTAAGTGGCTGACCATTCTCCGTTACTTCAGCTTCACCACTCAGCGGAACATAAATAGTAGCTGTTGTATTGCTAGGAATCTGAGCAGTCAATGTTAACCGTCCGCCTTCTGTTTTCCATCCGGAGCTGAGTTTACCATAAGGTGTTTCATAAGAAGCAGATGCATAGGTGAACTTTCCGCCAATATGTGGTTGAATACGTATTTTCTTATATCCAATGCCTTCCCCATCTTCTGTATCAAGTCCCACCATCACCCGGTACATCCAATCGCCGATGGCACCATACGCATAATGGTTAAAGGAGTTCATTGTCGTAGCCTGAAAATCGCCGTTTGTGCGGATTCCGTCCCAACGTTCCCAAATGGTTGTAGCGCCTTTTGTTACAGGATACAACCACGAAGGATATGTTTGCTGAAGCAACAAAGCATAGGCAACATCTGAATATCCGTATCGGCTCAACACATGACATAAATAAGGTGTTCCTAAAAACCCTGTCGTCAGGTGATTTCCATACTGGTTGATGTTGTCCACTAACCTGCGTGCTGCCTGCCGGCGCAATGAATCAGGAAGCAGATCGAAATGCAATGCCAGCACATACGAGGTTTGCGTGTTGGACATAATAGCACCGTTGGGCGTGGTATATTCTTTTATGAAAGCAGCTTTTACTTTTTGCAATAAAGCAGTGTAGGTTGCTACATCGTCCGTTTTGCCCAATGCTGTTGCTGCATTGATGAGCAACTGGGTTGAATGCGCATAAAAACATTGTGCAATCAGGTACTTGTTCGTAATCGCCGATTTTCCATCGTTGTCATCAATAACACTGTAAAACAACCAGTCGCCAAAATGACTACCCTTGTTCCACAAGTTATCTGTACTCTCTTTTTGCATATAACCAACCCATGCTTTCATGCTGGCATATTGATTTTCCAAAATGCGTTTATCTCCATATACCTGGTACATCTCCCATGGAATAATCGTGGCGGCATCTGACCATCCGGCACTTCCGCCGCCGGCCCAGCCATTCTCGCCTAAAACATTGGGAATTACATGTGGCACACTTCCGGTATTTATTTGGTCGGCAGCCAGATCTTTCATCCATTTGGCAAAGAAATTATTTACCCCACGCAAAAATGTTGATGTACGGAAGAATGCCTGTGCATCGCCTGTCCAGCCCATGCGTTCATCCCTTTGCGGGCAATCAGTAGGTACGTCTAAAAAATTACCTCTCAGCCCCCATTCAATATTATGCTGTAGTTGATTAATTAACAGATTGGAGGTGGTGAAACTACCAGTCTGTTCCATATCGGAATACAATACCACGGCAGTAAAATTTGCTGGTTTCAATTCACCGGGATAACCTTCCAGTTTAATGTAGCGGAATCCGTGAAAAGTGAAATGTGGTTCAAATAGTTCGTCTTCATTTCCTTTCAACAGGTAAATATCCTGTGCCTTTGCATTCCGGAGATTTTCGGTATAAAAATTTCCATTTTTATCCAGTACTTCCGCATGGGAAATGGTGATCTTATCGCCGGGCTTACCTTTTACTTTTAGCTGCACCCAACCCACAAGATTTTGGCCGAAATCGATTACCTGTTCGCCTTTTGGTGTGGTAATCATTTTTACAGGCCGGATAACTTCATGTTTTTTTATAGGTTCATTGTACGAAGCGGTTAAAACAGTTTTTGAGAAATCAGCCGTTTTTACGCTGCTCCAGCCGGCGTCATTGTATCCGGCTAATGTCCAGCCTTTTTTATCCAGTCTTGCATCAATTACTTCCCCGGCATAGATGCCGGCAGAAACAATGGCACCAGTGGATGATTTCCAGGTGTTATCAGAAAAAACAGTTGCGGTTGTCCCGTCAGCATATATAATTTCCAGTTGAAAGAGCAGGGCTATATCATTGCCATAATGATTTCGTCCGTTGTCAAACGAAAAATTACCCCTGTACCATCCATCGCCTAATGTTACTGCCAGCGTATTGGCTCCTTGTTTCAGCAGGCCGGTTACATCGTAACACTGGTATTGCAGATGCTTGTTGTAGCTCGTCCAGCCGGGGGCCAGGTAAGCATCTCCTACTCTTTCTCCGTTGATCTGTGCTTCGTATAAGCCATGAGCCGTGACGAACGCTGTGGCAGATTTTATTTTTTTCTTACTGTTGAATTCTTTGCGAAACAGTGGCGAAGCAGGAACACTGTCTTCTGCATAGCCGGGAACAATCCATTGTGCTTTCCAGTCGGCAACCTGCAGCAAGCCCATTTGCCAAAACGAAACAGTACTCCAGGCTGACGCTTTTCCGTTGTTGTCCCATACGCGTACCCGCCAGTAGTATTTTTTGCCGGACTTTAGTGCTACACCTTTATAAGGCACATGGATGGATTGGTCAGAATTGATCTTTCCACTCGTCCAGCCACTTTTTTCTTTTGCTAAATCTGTAGCATCAGCAGCTACTCTTATTTCGTAGGCAGACTGCGACACATTGCGTTGATCGGAAGCCAACTGCCAACTGAAATATGGTTGCAGCACGTCAATGCCAACCGGGTCTTTTACGTTTTCTGTACGAAGATGACCCACTTTTACCTGTGCAGGCACCGAAAAAATGATACATTGAAAAACGAGGAAAAGCAAGTTTGTTTTTTTCATATGACTTATTATAAATTTATGCAAACGCATTTGCTATGCTGAAGTAAAGCTGTTCATTTAATTTTTTCCATTTTCTTTTTTTCTTGATAAAAAAAGAAACAAAAAGTCAAGGCTGTGCTGAGGCGCATGCCGCCCGGAAATTGCGTTCATTTTAATGTTTATGCCGGGCGGCACCGCAGTTGCCATCAGTATGGCCGGTCCGCCACCGCATATCCAGCCCCTCCCTGTGGTTCTGTTTTTACGCTGCCTTTTTGGCTTCTAACATTTTGTGGGCTGGAAAACACCTGTCAGACATGGCCCTGCTTGCGCTGCAGCACAGCCTTCCTCTGTGTGGCTTTGTGCCGGTTAACGACCATCTTGCCCTCTGTTTTCTGTTTCTCTGATTTGAATTTATTTAGTTAACACTGTATTAAATAGTCATGGAAAATTACATTAGTAAAGTGGTCAAAATAACTTCAACATTTCTTCCTTTGGTTTTGGTTGCCCCCAAACTCCCTAAAGGGGGCTTTAAGACACCTTTTAAACAGGACTTGAGTATCTTGATTCCTGGACGCACTATTTATTTTTAAGGTCAAACAAAGCTCCCCCTTTAGGGCAATGTCATTAAGTTAAGGATTGGAGTAGCGGCTATGCGCCGTAGGTGCAACCTGTTTGTAGAAAACAGACATCAATGATGTTGGTGCATGCCACGTAGTGGCTACCTAATCAGAGAATAGGGGTAGCCACTACGTGGCAATGATTGCCTTTGCCTCTTAGTTTTCTACAAACAGAAAGCCCCGATGGGGCTTAAATTAATGACATTGCCCTTTAGGGGTTGGGGGCAACCAACCCCGGGCAAAAGCTGTCTAAATTAAGGAAGTTATTTCGACAGCTTTTCTTAGTAAAGTGGTCAAAATAACTGGTACAAATGAAGCGGGATATTACCCGGCGTTGGTAGCCCTACCCCCTAAAGGGCAATGTGATTAAGTGAAGGATTGTAGTATCAGTTATGCGCCGTAGGTGCAACCTGTTTGTAGCAAACAGACATCCTTGATGTTGGTGCATGCCACGTAGTGGCTACCTGATCAGAGAAGAGGGGTAGCCACTACGTGGCAATGATTCCCTTTTTCGCTTTGTTTGCTACAAACAGAAAGCCCCGATGGGGCTTAACTTAATGACATTGCCCTAACGGGGAACTCGTTTTTACCTGAAAAATTAGTGGCAACTATGAGTATTTTGAAGTTCCTATAAAGTTTGATAGTGTCCAAAAGCCCCCTTTAGAGCCTGTCCCGTACCGATAGGTCGGGAGGGTTTGGGGGCAACCAGGCCAGATTGAAGAAATGTTTAAGTTATTTTGATAACTTTCCTTAGTTAAATACATTCTTTATTTCATGCGTACGATTCTTTTCCTTCTTTGTTGCTGCTCCTGTTGGCAAGGCCTGCGTTCACAACAGCCAAACAAACTTTTGTACGGTGTTGCCTACTACGATGAGTACATGCCTTACGAACGCCTGGATAAAGATGTGCAAATGATGAAGGAAGCAGGCATCAACGTGGTTCGTATTGCCGAAAGCACCTGGAGCACCGAAGAACCACGGGATGGCGTTTTTGATTTTAGCCATGTTGATAGGGTACTGAACGCCATGCACAAAGCCGGTATCAGCGTTATCATTGGTACACCTACTTACGCAGTGCCTACCTGGCTGGTACATAAATACCCGGATGTACTGGAAACCGGCGACCGTGGCCCTAACCGTTATGGTACCCGCCAGAATATGGATATTACCAACAAACATTTTCTGTTTTATGCCGAACGCATTATCCGTAAAATGCTCGAACATGTCAAAGATCATCCGGCTATTATTGGCTACCAGGTAGATAACGAAACAAAAGCATATGGAGTTTCTAACCCGGAAGTACAAAAGCAGTTTGTGGCGTACATGAAAAATAAATTTGTTACGTTGGATAGCATAAACCGGGCTTTTGGATTGGATTACTGGAGTAACCGCATCAATGCCTGGGAAGATTTTCCGTCTATGACGGGTTCTATCAACGCCAGCCAGCGGGCGGAGTTTGAAAAATTTCAACGTAAGATTGTTACGGATTACCTGGCCTGGCAAGCAAAAATTGTAAGGGAATACAAGAAGCCTGGTCAGTTCATCACCCAAAACTTCGATTTTGGCTGGAAAGGTTTTACTTATGGCATTCAACCGGAGGTAGACCATTTTGCGGCAGCCAAAGCGCTGGATATTGCAGGTTCCGATATTTACCATCCTTCGCAGGATGCGCTGACCGGTATAGAAATTTCCTTTGGTGGTGATATAACCCGCAGCATGAAGGGTGGTAAAAATTACTTTATCATGGAAACGGAAGCACAGGGTTTTCCGCAGTGGGTGCCTTATCCGGGCCAGTTGCGGCTGCAGGCATTTAGCCACCTGGCTTCCGGGGCTAATATGGTGGAGTACTGGCACTGGCATTCCATCCACAATTCGGCAGAAACCTATTGGAAAGGTGTGCTGAGCCACGATTTTGAGCCGAATGAAATTTATAAAGAAGTAACAACCATCGGTAGAGATTTTGAGAAGCTGAGTCCTCATTTAATTAACCTGAAAAAAACCAACCAGGCAGCGATCCTTTTTAGCAATGAAGCACTAACGGCCTTTAACCAGTTTAAACCAGGCGGCGAAGATTATAACGATATGCTGCGCCGTACCTACGATGCGTTATACAAAATGAATGTAGGTGTTGATTTTGTTGACCCTACAAGTACCAATACCGAAAATTACAAACTGCTGGTAGTGCCATCTTTATATGCCGCTCCGGATAGTTTATTAGAAAAGCTAAATCGTTTTGTAAAAAACGGCGGCCATATTGTGTACACGTTTAAAAGCGGTTTCTCCGACCAGAACGTAAAAGTGCGAAGCAGCAAACAGCCAGGCATTATTGGCGAAGCCTGTGGCATTTACTATGATGAGTTTACCATTCCCAAAAACGTATCCCTGAAAGGCGACCCTTTTGGTGTAGGCGGCAGGGATAATTGGGTTGCTTACTGGATGGAACTAATTACCCCTACCACAGCTAAGGTGTTGGCTTATTACGACCATCCCGTATGGGGTAAATATGCTGCCATTACCCAAAATAATTATGGAAAAGGTGTAGCAACTTATATCGGCTGCTGGATTAGTAATGAAGTAACGGGCAAAGTGCTGGAAGATGCAGTAAAGAAAGCTGGTTTATGGAGTAATGCACAAAAGCTTTCTTTTCCAATTATAACCAAAGGCGGCACTAATATGCAAGGGAAAGCGCTGCATTACCTGTTCAACTATTCAGCTAAAGAGGTTTCTTTCAATTACCCGTTTACCAGCGGAAAAGATTTGCTAAGTGGAGAAATGATCAGCAATGATAACAACGTAAAACTGGCGCCCTGGGATTTTAAAATTGTGGAAGAGAAATAAACTAAGAACGGATGTATGAAATGCGATAAAAATCTGAATATCAACCTGTTTAAAAAATCTGTAGTGCAAAGGCTTCTGCCTTCGCACCTGTATTCTGTAGCCTCTGACTACTTTTTACATGTAGGCTTTAAGGTAATTTGTCTGTTATGTCTTCTAACTCTCTTTTTGCCGGCCCCAGCCCAAAAAGGAAAAAAGCAACAGCAACAGCCCGATGCAACAACATTTGTAGCAGGTGACACCTGGAAAGCCGATAATGGCAATGGCACGTTCACTAACCCACTTTTCTACGATGAGTTTTCCGACCCCGATTTAATTAGGGTAGGAGAAGATTATTACCTAACCGGCACCACCATGCACGCCATGCCCGGCCTGCCGGTACTGCATTCCAAAGACCTGGTGAATTGGGAATTTCTTACGTATGCCTGCCCGAAACTGGACTTTGGCCCGGGTTACCGCCTGCAGGAGGGGAAAGATATTTACGGGCAGGGAATCTGGGCGCCGGCCATCCGCTATCACAATGGCACTTTTTACATTTTTACCAACATAAACGGGCAAACCACCCAGCTTTTTACTGCCACCAATCCCAAAGGCCCCTGGAAACAAAAAGCGTTGAAACGGTCCTTTCATGACCTGTCGGTGCTGTTTGATGATGACGGCAAAGTATACGTAATATGGGGTTACCAGGAACTGCACATGGCAGAACTAACCGACGACCTTACGGATGCCAAACCCGGCACGGAAAAGATTATTGTGCAGCGGGGAAGCGGGGCAGGAGAGGGCTGCCACTTCTATAAAATAAATGGTAAGTATTACATCACCAATACCAACTACGATCCCCTTTGTTACCAGGTATGCCTGCGGGCCGGTAAGCCGGAAGGCCCGTATGAAGTAAACGTAATGAGTGCTGAAGAAAACCTTGGCGTAGGCACCGGCTGGCGATTGGGAGATACCCGGAATGGAAAATTTCAACTGATACCGCCGGTACCAAACTATGTAGGCTGTGTACCCATGCACCAGGGTGGTATTGTGCAGCTACCCAACGGCGACTGGTGGGGCTGGAGCATGATGGATTACAACTCTGTAGGCCGGGTTACGTGCCTGTCGCCGGTTACCTGGAAAGACGAATGGCCCTACTTTGGCCTGCCCGGAAACCTTACCCGTTCGCCCCGCACCTGGGTAAAACCTAACACCGGTAATACCTCACAACCGATGGCAACGTATAGGCGGTCAGATGATTTTTCTGCCAGTACTTTCCAACCCGTGTGGCAGTGGAACCACGTGCCGGACAGCACCCATTTTTCGCTTACGGAACGTAAAGGATACCTGCGGTTGCATTCTCTGCCAGCTACGTCTTTTTGGAATGCCCGAAACTCGCTTACGCAACGAGCCATGGGGCCGGAATCGTATGCCACTTCGGAACTTGATGTGGCCGGGATTAAAAGCGGCGATATAGCTGGCCTGGCGCTACTGAATTTTCCATATGCCTGGATCAGTGTAGGAAAAAGTGGTGACAGGATGATGATTAAAACCTTCAACCAGCAGAATGGCAATGCAGACAGCGCCGCAATATTTGATAAAAAGTTATGGCTGCGGGCTTATTGCAATTTTGATAACGACAAAGCGCTCTTCAGTTACAGCATTAACGGAAAGGATTTCCTGCCCCTGGGGGATACCGTAATTATGCCTTACCAGTTGCGCACCTTCCAGGGTATCCGTTATGCATTATTCAATTTCAATACTAGCGGAGCAGCGGGCGGTTATGTTGATTTCAATGATTGTATAGTAAATGAACCCCGCAACAAAGGACTAACACAGCCCATCCCATACAACCAAAATATTACCCTCATCTCGCTGGCCGATAGCACCGTACTGGTAAATTGGAACAACACACTGCGGCCGGTGTCCGCTAACGACAGGTTGGCCGCTGGTAAATCGGCACAGTTCCGGGTACTTGACAGGGGCCAGGGCCGTATTGCCTTACAGTCGGTTGTTACCAACGGCTTTGTAACGGCAGAAGGTGCAGGAGGCATGGCACAGGTGCGAATTGAAAAAGAAGAAAGCGACGAAGCGTCTTTGTTCCAATGGCAGGACATGCTGAAGGGAGATTTGATGTTGCAATCGCTGGCTACTCACAGGTATTTATTTGCTGATCCCTATGCCCGTAGCCTTGCCTCGGCTGATGCACCCGGCACCCGGCCCGACCGGAAGGATGGCGCCTGCTTTGTGTGGAAGGTGGTGAGTGAGTAAATAAAAAAACAGATTAAATTTTTAAGTTTTAAATGCAGGCATCATATGAAAAATTTCTGGTTCATTCTGTTTAGCTTTTTGTTGTTTTCATTTAAAGTAAAAGCCCAGGAGGGCAGGCTGCGGCCAATCCGAAACAATATTCCGCTGGATTCCATTACACTGAGCGATCCCTTTATATTGGCTGATGCCAAAACCAACATGTACTATATGACTGGTACCGGTGGCATGCTTTGGAAAAGTAAAGACCTGAAATTTTGGGATGGCCCTTACGGCGTAGCAGTGACCGATTCTACCTCCTGGATGGGGCCACGGCCTATGATCTGGGCTGCTGAAATTCATCCCTATAAAAACAAATATTATTATTTTGCCACCTTTACCAACCGGGCTACTAAAATTCCGAATGGAAGCGGTGGAACAACGGAACGCCGTGCCAGTCATGTATTGATAAGCAACCAGCCGGACGGCCCTTTTGTCCCCATGAGAGATTCCACTTACCTGCCTGCTGATAAATCTACGCTGGATGCTACTTTATGGATAGATAAAGACAGCAAGCCATACATGGTGTATTGCTGGGAATGGCTCCAGAACGATAATGGTACCATTGAAAAAATAGCATTAAAACCTGATTTAAGCGGCACTATTGGTAAAGGTAAAATAATGTTCAGGGCCAGCGAATCACCGTGGAGCCGGGAAAAAGATAAGAACGGCAACGACCGCCCCAATAAAGTAACCGACGGCCCTTATTTATTTACAACAGGAACTGGCCGCCTCGGCATCATATGGACTAGTTGGGTTTACGATGTATACACGCAGGGCGTTGCCTATTCTCAAAGCGGTACACTGGATGGCCCGTGGGTGCAGGAGAAAGAACCCATTACACCGCCTGATTATGGCCATGGTATGTTGTTTAAAACATTAGATGGCAAACTGCTCATGTCCATTCATAGTCACAAAAGCGTCAATGGCCGTTATGTCCGTGTACCGCATTTGTTTGAAGTGGATCTGTCGGGAGATAAGCTGGTAGTAGAAAAATCGTATGTGCCATGAGGATGAAAGCTAATGTGAAGATATGCACCCGAATTATTCACCATCCGTTATCCGATCATCTCCATGCTATCGAAATTTATTTTATATAATGTAATACTGTTATTTTTTATTGGCGGCAATGCTCAACCCGTTACGTTCACCATTGATACAAAGAAAAAAGCCCAGACGATTGACAATATTGGTTCCTCCGACGCCTGGTTTTCCGAAGGCATTGGTAAGTACTGGCCGGATACTAAAAAGGAGCGGATGGCAGCGCTGCTATTTAGTAGCGGTTGTGATTCCTCCGGCAACCCTCCCGGAATCGGCTTTTCCAACTGGCGGTTCAATATTGGTGGCGGAATAGCAGCGCAGGGCGATAGCAGTGGCATCAGCAACCCGGTAAAACGGGTGGAATGCATTCTTGCCCCGGATGGCACCTATAACTTGAATAACCGGAAAGGTTATATGTGGTTCGTAAAAAAAGCCGCAGCGTATGGGGTAAAAAATCTGGTTGCATTCAGTAATACACCGCCGGTTATCATTGCGCAAATAAAAAGATAAATAGAAAGATTGCCTTTGACATTTGCTTTTTATAATCATCGTTAAATGTTTTCCCTAAACGGGTCATTAAGTGAATTAAGCGTAATTTTCACGCTTAAATGATACTATATGGAGCAGCAAATTTTATTTACAGATGAGGAATTCGAAATGCTACAGACAGCACTGTCGGCCCTGACAGAAAAAAAGGAACCGTTCTCAGATGTATTTGAAGATATTACATCTGTATTTACAAAGGGCTTTGAAAACTTTTCCAAACACTCTGAATGGCGTGGAACGGATGCATCGCAAAAGAGAAAAGAGAAACGGCAGTACTCAAAAGATGATATTTTGCTGCTACAGGCAAAACTGATACAACTTAAACGTAGCCAGCAGCAACGTTCAGCAGCAACTAATTAGAAATCCAATGCGCTGTAACACAAAATAGTGTTACGGTATGAAACCTGATGCCTGATTTAATTACCTGCCTGCGGCAAGCGGATTGTTCATTGTAGTTTGTATTTACTATAAGCCTTTCCAGTCAATAGCAGTTTGTGAATGCACTTGTTAGTGGTAACGCTTCTATTCACTCAATACTTTACAATTCTTAAATCTTTAAAGCATTCCTCAGTACCTGTATGTTATAGATGCGGGTCTTTTACCGTATCAGTAATGCAGATCCGGATTTGTTTTGCATATCCTCTCCGGTAAGTTGATACCAGCATTGCCATATATAAGTACCTGTTTCCTGTTTAATTCCTCTATACTCGCCATTCCAACCCTCAGTGATACTTCTGCTATCAAATACTTTTTGGCCGTACCTGTTATAGATAACCATGTGATAAGTGTTTAGCCTGCCATATAGTTTTGGTTTATAGGAATCATTCAGCCCATCATTATTCGGGGTGAAGCTATTAGGAAAGAATAAGTCGATATTACAATCCTTTTGTAAAAGGGCGACACTGTCGATGCCGGTACAGCCATTTGCATCAGTAACCTTCAGCGAGTAGTTTCCGGCACTGTTCACAATGATTGATTTGTTAATAGAGCCATTGCTCCATAAATAGGATGAATAATTCCGGGAAGGTGTTAACGTTATGCTTTCATAGATACATATTGTATTATCTGCATAAGGTATAAAATTTATTGGTAATGCGACTTCCCTGGAAATACGAACGGTATCTGTTTTTCTGCAACCAAAAGAATTGGTGACGGTAACCCAATATTGCCCCATGGAAGCAACCGTAATGCCTTCAGTTGATGCGCCTGTATTCCAGATATAGCTTGTAAAACCTATCCCCGCATGCAGTGTCCTGGGTTGTCCTTTGCAGATAGCTATTTCAGCAGGCAGTTGGGTAACAGGCAATGGAATGATCGCCAGAATAGATAAACTATCCCTGGCCGTACAATTATTATTGTCAGTTGCTGATATATAATATTGCCCTGCCCGATAGGCTTTAATGGAAGCCGTGTGCTCACCGGTTGACCATGTATATGCATTAAATCCCGGGCCGGCACTCAACTGAAGTGTATCTCCTGCACAAAGCCTGCTATCGGGTCCCAGATTGATAAGTGGAGTAGCAAAAACAGTTACCCTTACAGAATCCATTACCATACAACCATTTTGTTTTACAGCAGAAACATGATATACGGTGCTATAATCAGGAAACACTGTTATTGCAGCCGGGCTATGTAGCACTGTATTGGCTTGTGGCCACCAGGTATAATTGCTAAGGCCTGTAGTAGCCGTTAGCAATATTGAATCTTTTTTACAAATGGATATATCTGTACCTATGTCAAACACAATTAAAGTATCCGGAGATATCCTGATAGAATCTGTAAATACAGCACCGCAGGAATCTGTTACTTGTACATGATACAAGCCGGTATTCAGCGCCATAAAAAGGGAATCGGTAGAGCCATCCTGCCATTTGTAATTTTTAAAGCCTGCTCCGGCATGTAACTGGAAAGCCACAGCATTACAAAAAACAGTATCTGTTCCTAAATTAAGTGAAGAGGCTCTCCGGTAAGAACTCACTTTTACCGTATCCCTAAAGGTATTGTTGCATACATCTGTAACTCTTATATGGTACACTCCTGGTGCAGTAGCAGTAAACACAGAATCAGTGGAACCATCCTGCCACAGATATGATAAGAAGCCGGTATGTGCATTGAAAGTAATAGGGGCTGAGTTGCAGAAAAGCCTGTCTGGCCCAAGGTTAAGCGCCGGGCCATTGTTCGTCATTTGCACCTGTATGCTATCGCTGTAAATGTAGTTACAAGAGTCGGTTACGGTTACATGATATAGCCCGGCAGCAGTTACTGTGAAAACAGAATCGGTAGAGCCATCCTGCCAGAGGTAGGTCTTAAAGCCTTTTTTTGCCCGTAAAAGCAAAGTAGCGCCGTTGCACAAACTCGTATCTGCGCCTATGTTTAAAACTGGCACATTTCCAACTACATGAATTAATAAGGAATCTATATAAGGCGTGCAATTACTGGTAAGTCTCGCCTTTAGCATAAAGGTATTGGCAAATGAAAACCGTAGGGTAATGAAGCTGTCCGTTTCGTTAATAACCTGCACAAAGCGGTTGTCATAAATCCACTGTACCGGTGCCAGACAACCTGCGTTTCGTACGGCCCGGTAAGTATAAGTCAGTGTTCTATTGCAAATGAAACTATCCCCAGTAATACGTATAGCATTGCAGCCAGGTACTGAAGCGCATAACATATTGGCAGTAGCCAGAAAATTCTGTTCGGCACGGTACACCGGTGTTCGTAAAATAAAAATGCTGTCGGACTGAGAACAGTTGATATCAGTAACGGTAATGGCAGCAGGAATATATTTCTCCAGTGCTACCGTATCGGATGGGCAGGTGCCGGTGCTGCCATCAGGAGCAAATTTTATGAAGTATAATCTACCCCAGGAATTATAAAAGGGTGCATAGGTACCTGTTTCGTACAATTGTTGGCCCGGCCCTACGGCCAGGTATTTTCTGCCGTAAACGTAGGCGCCGGCCCGCTGTTTTGCTGTGATGATATCGAAGGTGCTGCTGACGGTCGCATTGATCTGGGCAGCAATGGTGTTTTGAGGGGTGTAATAGTTAGAAGACGTCATGTAAATGTTTCCATCGGTATGGCGCAGAAAATCCATTACAGGAGCAAGGGCTGTTCCCTGAATTCTAAAAGAAGCAGTACTTGTAATGTTGCCATCTGTATTTATTTTCACCAAAATGTTACTCTGGTTCTCTGTACTGGTATTTTTGATACCGCCCCCCAGATAAAGCTCACTGGTACCGGCCTGCAGCAACCGGGAAAGATCGAGATCCTGATAGGCATTAGAATACTTCTTGCACCATACCAGGCTACCATTGTTTTCGGTTGCCTTTATCATAATGGTAGCACTATAACTGTTGTAAGCATTCACGCACATCATGTATACGTTGCCACCGCTCACCTCCAGTCTTCTTACTGCTGTGTTGTCATAATAACCCGGATAAGTGGATTTGTAAACCTTTGACCATAAAAAATCTCCGTTGGGCGATAGTTTGACCAGGTACGTTTTGTTGAGATTGAAGAAAGCAACGCCATAGTTATACAAAATAAAATAGCTGCCGTCGCTGCCCTGTTTCACATCTGCTACGGCTAAGTCACTGCTATATTGAGGTGTATTGGTAAGCCTTATAGACTTCATCCACA
>CBDFGC010000025.1:0-290363 GCA_965246935.1 Chitinophagaceae bacterium
AGACCGGTAAAATCATTTTACGGGACCCGATTATTCATCATGCTTCGGTAAACACAACGGTAGCTACCCGTTATGCCGGTAACCGTGTTATTAAGGTAAAACAGATTAGTGGCAACGATCCTAATTCCGGTTTACCGTTAATCAGTAGTCATCCAACCACCGAGCCTACCTATATTCCTGGTTCGGCTACTTATGTTTTATTGGATGATACCCGTGGAGGCGGTATAGAAACCTATGACCTGAATGGGGTAGGTGGTGCACCCGTTTCGTTGCCGGGCGTTTACACCCAGGCAAAATCATTTACGGATGTGGACAATAACTGGACACTTGCCGAACACAAACGGGGCATGGGGGAAGGCGGTGCACAGGAAGCAGAAAATGATGATATTGCCTGGGATGCCCATTGGGGTGCGGAGCAGGTATATGATTATTGGCTAAAAAAACACGGACGTCTGAGCTATGATAATAAAAATACATCTATACGCAGTTTCATTCACTATGGGCCGGCTTACGACAACGCCTTTTGGAACGGCAGCGTGATGACATACGGGGACGGTTCCGGCAATGCAGCCACCGGGTTCAAAGCGCTTACTTCGCTGGATGTGTGTGGCCATGAGATTGGCCATGGTGTATGCAGCAGCACCAGTAACCTGGCTTATGAAAAAGAATCCGGTGCTATGAATGAAGCGCTGAGCGATATATGGGCTTCCTGTATTGAAAACTTTGCGATTGATTCGGTGGATAACTCACTGGGATTAATATATAAACCTTTCTTTATAGGTGAGCAGATTGGCTTTGGCGCCCCGCTGCGGTATATGGATAATCCCAAAGGCGCCAGTAATCCGGATACCTATGGTGGCCAATACTGGACAAATGTGAATTGTACGCCTACCCTTGCCAATGATGAGTGCGGTGTGCATAATAATAGTGGTGTATTAAATAAATGGTTTTACCTGCTTACCTGCGGTAGTGGCGCCGGCAGCGGACCCGATGCTGCGCTGGTACGTGTAGGCGGCGATGATGGCATTAATGACAATAACCAGGTATACAATGTTAATGGTGTCGGTTTTCAGGTGTCGGAAAATGTAACCTATCTAATGGAAATGATGCTTACAGCGACAGCAACCTACGCCGAGGCCCGTAGCGTATCAATAGCTATAGCAACAGCTATTAGCGGCAATCCCTGTAGCAGCCTGGTGCAGTCGGTTACCAATGCCTGGTATGCTGTAGGTGTAGGTGCACAGTTTGTATCTCCCTGCGTTACCACTTTTGGTTTTGTGATGCAGCCATCAACTACAGTTAGCGAAGGGGCAGCTACAGGTATTGGTTGTGTATCGCAAAAAATGATTTACCTGCCTGTTCTGATTCCGGCAACCGGAACGGCAAATGTGGTATTAGGTGGCACTGCCACTTTAGGAGAAGACTATACTATTACTTCCACTTCCTTTACCAATACCGGTGCAACTATTAAAGTTGATACCGTACGTATTAGTATTAAAAACGATGCAATCGTGGAAAGTGCTGAAACAATTACCGTTAACCTTACGGTTTCCAATACAGGTATTAATCCTGTTAATACAGCCTACACCATCAACATTACTGATGATGATGTGCTTCCGGTGATTGGCAGCAGCCCTGTAACCTTATTAAATTCAACGTTTACAGCTCCGGATGGCTTTACTGATCCGCCTGGCTTCACAGAAACATTAGAAATACCGGAAGGCGTATTTAACGCCGTTACTAACCAAACACCAAACGGTAAAAATCAATGGGCTATCAGCAATAATCAGCTTGCTATTACTGGTAAATTGTTTACAACCAATCTGGCATTGCCTGGTGGAACCTATAATAATTTAAGTGCCAGCCAAACCCGTATTGCTACCAATACACCTTTAGATGCCAGAGGGTTAAGCAACTTGCGGATTGCATTTAATTACACCGTTCAGGGTGAAGTAGATCCTGCTGCGCTGAATGTAAATGATCCTGAGAATTTTCCAAAGCTGGATTACGTAGCGCTGGCTTATTCGCTGGACGGCGTAAACTATACAGAATTAGCAACCGATAGTGTTCAGCGTCTGGCTTCCGCGGCCCCGGCTACCGGTGTCATCAATGCACCACTTCCCGGCTTACTCAATAATCAGCAATTTTACCTGGCTTTCCGCTGGAGCAATGATGCCAATGCAGGAGGGCCGGTAAGTGTACTGATTGATAATCTTACCGTAACCGGTCTGCCAAAGAAGATCGAAACAACACTTGGCAGCAGCATTTCAGAAAACCTGGTTGCTACAAAAGATGCCTATTTCTACAGCCAGCAGGATGGAGATATTATAGCCCGTATTAATAAATCGGGAGCATTTAATTATGGTTGTGTAAGCGCCTCGCTTGAAAAAGCAGGCAATACTGCTTTTAATCTTTACCAGGAGGGTAGCAGTTTTAACCGGGTTGGTGATAAAGTTGTACGGATTACGCCAACAACTAATAATTCAGGCGGCACGAATACGGTTTCCCTTTATTTTACCGAACCCGAAATTGCAGGTATTGAAAATTCTTCCAATGTAAACCGTTCTGCATTTTTCATGTATAAAACATCGGCAGCGTCTTACACCGGCGCAACTGCAGCAAATACTGAAAAACTACCTGCTACCTACACAGCCATTATGGCAAGTGGTAACACGGTTGGCGGTGTATTTACCGCCACTTTTAACAGTGGTTTTTCTGCCTTTGCAGTAGGTGCATCAACGGCTTTGATATTACCGGTGGTCTGTACCAACTTTACGGCCACGCAAAAAGCAGGTCAGGTGGATATGCAATGGAAAGTGGCTTCCGAAATAAATAATAAATATTTTGAAATTGAACGCAGCACGGATGGTACTAACTTTAATGTAATCAACACCGTACCAGCCAACACCCAAAACGGGGGTATCTACAATATGACTGACAATAAAATAAACGGGTTGACGAATGCCTATTACCGCATTCGCCAGTACGACGTGGATGGCCGCAGTACCTACATCTGCCAAACAGTTAATGTCCGTTTCGGCAAAGCCGGCAACATCAGCATCAGTGCCCTGTATCCAAACCCGGTTAGTAGTAATGGTTTTGTAAAAAATCAGCACCGGTAAAGCGTTGCGCTTGCAAGCCGATTTTATAAACGTTGCAGGCCAAACCATCCGCACAGCAACCCATTATGTAGCTGCCGGCGATAACAACCTGCAGGTGTTACAAACAAAACTGCTGCCGGAACTTACCTCTTACGCTTTACTGACAATGAAACAGGCACAATCATAAAGACGCAAACTTTTGTACAGCAATAGTTAACTATGATTTTATCAGCATATAAAAGCCGGCCTCAAATAATGAGGCCGGCTTTTTTATCGTTATGCTTTTAACGGTAAAGAAAAAGACCAACGTATTGAGGAAGATGATTATGATTTTTGGAGCGAGAATCTATGATGCAAAAATCGGAAGAATATTTAGTTCAGATCCTAAAGAAAGAGAATACCCCCTTGGCAAAGCACCTACGTGTATTACACTAATTCTCCCTACATATCATATGTTTTTAACTTATAATAAAAATATGAAAACACTGCAACAATCAATACAGTCGAAAACTATAATAAAGTCCTTAAAAATAAAAAGCTGCTTGAGTAAAGCTTATTTCTTAGTAAAGTGGTCAAAATAACTTGTACAATTGAAGCAGGATTTTATTCGGCGTTGGTTGCCCCTAACCCCTTTAGGGCAATGTCATTAAGATAAGCCCCATCGGGGCTTTCTGTTTGTAGCAAACAAAGAGGCAAAGGCAATCATTGCCACGTAGTGGCTACCCCTCTTCTCTGATCAGGTAGCCACTACGTGGCATGCACCAACATCATTGATTTCTATCTTCTACAAACAGGTTGCACCTACGGCGCATAGCCGCTACTCCAATCCTTAACTTAATGACATTGCCATAAAGGGGGAACTCGTTTTTAGCTGAAAAATTAGTGATAACTACGAGTATTTTGAAGTTTCTATGAAGTTTGAAAGTGTCCAAAAGCCCCCTTTAGAGCCTGTCCCGTACAGATAGGTCGGGAGGGTTTGGGGGCGACCAGGCCAGATTGATGAAATGTTCAAGTTATTTTGATAACTTTTCTTAGCAGTTTTTTTTACTCCTATGATTTTCAACTGCTTCGCACAAGAGTTTAAATATGAAAACCTAAAAACGGATTCTATTTATTTTAAAACACAATTTATAGACTTGAATAAGCAAGGGTTTTATGCTGACAAACTACGAGCGTTTGGAGCGACTATTGAGAAGAAGGCAAAGATTATTAAAGTATTAATTGATACTATGCCTTTGATTTATCAATATTTAAATGATTCTGTACAAGAATTAAGTAAAAATATTAGAGAAGAATTTGTAGGCTGCTATAATAAAAAAATAAACCTAAGCAGGTTATTGATTAATAATTCTAATAGTGTTACGAAATCATTATAAAGTTCTTGTTACGTTTACAGGCCGTTTCGATCATTTTAACTTCCACAACAGGGAATTTGTTATTGCACATGCAGAGGAAAGCCATTGCCACCAGGGTAGTAGCAGGCGATAATAGCATCGGGCATTTTCATGCGCCGGGCCTTGCGCAGCGCAATCGTCTGCATCACAATATCATCAGAAAGCGGTAGCACGGTAGCCACCTGCACAAAGGCCGCCATCTTCGCCATCTCTGCCGCACCGCCATCAAAGCCCAACACTTCTATTTTTGGTAATTACAGAAATCACCAGGGCACTATCCACGATCGTATCGAGGCGCTGCAACTGCGACTGGGAGAAGCGTTCAGCCACATAATCAATCAGCACATTGCTGTCTAAAAGGTATCCCATTCCTTACGGCTTTGTTCCACATGCTGCTGCATGGCTTCCGCAGTAGCAGCACTTAAAAAATCCCCTCATCTGTGAGGGCTTCTCTTTATTCTCAGCAACCGGTTCGTTTACCAGTTCGTCTTCCAAGGCAAAAGCAATTACCTCCAATTTACGCCCTACCAGACTGTCAGGTATAGTAGAAGAAAGAGTATTGTTTTGCGGGGTTATAATCGTCCGTACCATCGTTTAAAAGTTTTAAGAGGCATAAGCCCTTTGTGTTTTAGCAGCCTGGATCATGGCGTTGACAAGGAAAAAGTTTATCAGTGCATCATATAGCTTACAAGCTGTTCAATCTCATTCATACCAATGTATTTACAACTTCGGCCACCGTTTTCGCCTCGGGATAAAATTCCAATATGCGGTTAATAATTTCTTCTACCACTGCATCCGGGCAACTGGCGCCACTGGTCATCAATATTTGTAAGGGTTGTTTCGGAGGCAAAAAGTTTTCTGTTACCAATTCTTCTTTTGTACGCCAGTTGTAATGCGAGATAAGATTTTCTGATAATATTTTACTGGCTGCATCAATGTAATAGGTTGGTAATTTTTCTTCACATAACTCAGCTAAGTGGCTGGTGTTACTGCTGTTATAGCCACCTGCAACAATGGCCATATCGGCAGCAGTTTGTAACAGACCATTTACCGCTGCCTGGTTTTCGCTGGTAGCATAGCAAAGGGTATCTCTGGTATCGGCAAAATGCTCATGCAGGTTTTCATCCGTCAAACCATAATAATCTGTTACAGTTTGCTTTAAATAGTCAGCAATATCCTGCGTATCAGTAGCCAGTTGGGTTGTTTGGTTAATCACTCCTAAGCGGCGCAGGTGTATAGAAGCATCAAAGCCATCACTGTAGCGGCCTGCAAATTCCTGGTAAAAATCCGTCGCCGGTTTTTCGCCGGTGATGTATTTAGCTAACGCCATTGTTTCCTTTAGGTCATTGACGACTACCGTTGGCGCTATGGCAGCGCTGTGGCTAAAGGTAGCCCGTGTTTCTTCATGCTTTGGCTTGCCGTGGATAATGATGGTATAACCTTTTTCGCCAATATCATCTCCTTTATTCCACACCTTTTTTACAAACGGGCAGGTGGTATTGTAGGTAGTTGGTTCAATGCCGGCATTGCGTAGTTGTGCCTCCATTTTTAACGTAGTACCAAAGGCCGGAATAATGACTACGTCGTTTGGGGTTAAAGATTCAAACGGAATCAATTGTTTGCCACCGGTATCCTGTAAAAAGCGGATACCTTTATTGGTTAGATCCTCATTCACCTGCGGGTTGTGGATCATTTCGCTTAATAAAAAAATACGTTTGCCCGGGTTTTCGTCCACGCAACGAAATGCAATCTCAATGGCATTTTCCACACCATAACAAAATCCGAAATGGCGGGCCAGGTAAATTTGCACCGGTCCGAAATCCAGCAGGGTAGGTGCCAGGTCTTTTTTCATTTTATCCTGCGCTTTCCTAAACTTCTTCACTGCCGAAATCAACGGGCTACGATATGCCACCGGAACGTTGAACTGCTTCATGCTGCAAAGATAAGAGTGCTTGAAAGACTACTAAATGAGCAATAAAACTTTGTGTTTTTAGTTACCCCAACTATTTTATTACGATATCGGGAGATTTATTGATGAATAAATACAGTTTGCTATGGTACAATTTATCTTCGCTGTTTATGAATGAACAGTTTGAAGCAGTAGCGACGGCCATCCGCCAGCGGCGCACTATTAAAGCCGCTCAAATGAACGGGCAAAAAATTCCGGATGAGATGATTCAGCAATTATTGGAACTGGCCGACTGGGCACCTACCCATGGGCGTACGGAACCATGGCGTTTTTTCGTGTATTCCGATGATGGCGTATCGGCCTTTTGCCAACAACACGCTAATATGTACCAGCAAAATGCAGGGGATAATTACCAGCAAGCCACCTTCGACAATCTGGCAAATATGGGTAACCAGGTATCGCACATTATCGTAGCGGCTATGCGCCGTGGCGACCTGCCGAAAATTCCGCCGGTGGAGGAAATAGCTGCTGTTAGTTGTGCTATTGAAAACTTATTAGTAGCAGCCACAGCAGCGGGTATTGCTACTTTTTGGAGTACCGGTGGGCAAACCCTGCAACCAGCTATGAAAAACTTTTTAAACCTGCGGGAAGAAGATCATGTATTAGGGATATTATATGTAGGATATGCAGATACACAACCACCTGCAAAACGTAATACGCCGTTACAGGAAAAAATAAGGTGGAGCAGAGAATAGTAAACAGGAAAATACGATACTGCCATAACACAATCACAGGTCGATAACTACAGGTGTTCGAAACCTGTTGAAAAGTTTGTTTTTATTATGGTTTTTGTAGAAACGTGCCTTGCGGCACGTTCAGCAGGAAGGCAGGTTACATAAAAAAATTATGCCTTTCCCAAATGCAGAACACGCAGTAAGGCGTGCTCCTACAAATACATTTGATCGCTATGAAGGTTTCGGACGCCTGTGCTTGATGACCATTCAATTTCTATTTTCATCTTTATAAATTAATATGATGTGGACCCGGTTCCCAGGTCTGCTCCAATGCTTCCAGGATAAGATTCAGATCATTCGTATTGGATAAAAAATCAGTATGAGAAGTATTGATAATAAGCGTTGTCAGATTGCTTTGCCGGATGTATTGGGAATACATTTCAGAAAGATCGCTTAAATATTTGGCCGGAATTTTTTGCTCGTAGCTACGGTTGCGCTTTTTGATGTTTTGCTGTAGTTTTTCCATGGGCGCCTGCAGGTAAATAACAATATCGGGTTGTAACAATTGTGGCTGCATGATGTCATACAATTTCTGGTACAGCCGAAACTCCTCTTCCGGCAAATTAACCTTGGCAAACAACAGGCACTTGGCAAAAAGATAATCGGAGATAGTAATACTCTGAAACATATCCTTTGTGTGCAGCACATCTTTTAGTTGCTTATACCGCTCTGCCATAAAAAACAGCTCCAGGGGAAAAGCATATTGCTTCGGGCTTTCATAAAATTTTTCCAGAAAAGGATTATCGGCAAACTGCTCCAGCAGCAGGCGTGCATTCAGGCGTTTGCTCAGCAGGTGCGTCAACGTGGTTTTGCCGGCGCCAATATTTCCTTCGATCGCTATAAAATGATAATTCATGCAGGTGGGTGCAAAGCAAAAACCGCCCCGAAAAGCAATTCTTCTGCCCTTCAAATGTGAGGTTTTGCATCTACAGCACCGCAGAAAACTTTTTCACAGCTAACGGATCGGGACAATCTTTCAGCAAAGCTGCCACCGTTTTTTTCATGATGGGATGAACAAAGTGGGGTGCTATTTCATTTAATGGTTCCAGTACAAAGCGGCGCAGGTGCATCAGCGGATGCGGTATGGTAAGCCTCTCCGATTTCATCACCAGGTCGTCATAAAAAATAATATCCAAATCAATAATGCGGGGATCGTTTTTTTGAAACCGCCGGCGGCCCATTTGTATTTCGATAGCCAGCAATTCCGTTAGTAATACTTCGGGAGGTAGTGTCGTTTTCAAATGTAGGGCCTGATTCAAAAAATCGGGCTGGTCGGTTTTTCCCCAGGCCGCTGTTTGATATAGCGATGAAGCGGTCATTATTTCTCCCAATCCCTGCTTCACCATTGCATCCGCTGCCTGTTGCAACATAGCCGCCGGGTTCCCCATATTGCTACCGATAAGTAGGTAAACAGAATGCATCGTGAATAGTGAATGTCGTGAATTGCCACACCCTTCAGTTAATGCTGAAAGTATCTGGCCCACATTTTTTAAGAGTTTGAATGGCGAATATCGTGAATCGTCAATCATGCATGAGAACCGTGAACGGTCAATGGTGAATAATGAATGATTGCCTCGCTGTCTGTCGTCTGTGGTCTATAGTCTTCCGGACTTTTCATCTTTCTAACTCTCCGTCTTTCGGTCTTCCTGACTTTCTAACTTTCGGACTTGTAGTTGGGAGCAAGGCTTTACTTTTGGGCACAAACCATTTTACGGCTACCGATCAAATGCAAGAAAAAAAATACAGCCAGGTAAAGGCGATGTTGGCAATCACAAAAGGTGCACTCAAGGCCATTTTCCGAAGTCCGTCGGCCGTGGTGTTCAGCCTGGCATTTCCCCTGATATTTATTTTAGTTTTTGGCTTTATTGGTGGTAATGGCGGTGTGCCGGTGTATAAAATTGCCATTGATAAAAACAGTGATACGACCAATGCATTTTTTGATTCTATAAAAACCAGTAACCGTATTCGAATTGTACGGTATAAAACAGACGCAGAGATTTCAGAGAATAAGGAAAAGGGAAGAATTGCCGGCGTATTACTCATTAAAAAAAACACAGACTCTATACCTGCACTGCGTTATACCCTTAGTAGCAGCACGGCAGGTAGTGATAAATGGCCACAACTCAGGCCTATTCTGAAAGCCATTTCCGATACCATCAGTAACCTGAAATATGCAAACCGCCCCACCTACGCCAAAGAAGATTTTGTTTATAAAAGGGATATTGCCCAGGTGCGGGATTTTAAAACCATTGATTTTATATTACCGGGGCAATTAGGATTTTCGCTGCTGAGTGCCGGTGTTTTTGGGGTTGCTTTTTTATTTTTTAGCCTGCGGCAAACGCTGGTGCTGAAACGGTTTTATGCTACCCCTATCAAGCGTACCTATATTGTATTGGGGGAGGGGCTTGCCAGGGTAACGTTCCAGTTGACCACCGCTGTTGTGATTATTGGCTTGGGCCATTTTCTTTTTGGTTTTACATTGGTAAACGGCATCTGGACTTTTTTGGAAATTATGGTACTCTGCTTTCTGGCATTACTGGTATTCATGGGCTTTGGATTTATTGTAAGCAGTGTAGCCAAAAATGAAAGCAGCATTCCGCCGTTTGCCAACCTCATTACCCTGCCGCAATTTTTATTGGCGGGAACCTTCTTCTCCATTGATAATTTCCCTTCCTGGCTGCAACCTATTTGCCGGGTATTGCCACTTACGCATTTCAATGACGCCATGCGTAAAATAGCTTTTGAAGGTGCTCATCTTACCGATTGCGGTTTTCAGATTGCCATCATAGCCGCCTGGGGAATTGCAGCGTATGCAGTGGCTATTAAAGTTTTTAAGTGGGAATAAAATTTTTAGTCAGTAGTCGGCAGTTAACAGAGGGCAGTTGACAACTCACCATTCTAATATTTTTCTTTCTTTGTCTTGAAACAAAGAAAGAAACAAAGAAAATTCAAGGCCAACCCGAACCCTCCGGGCGTTTGGCCAAGCCAGCGCCTCCCTCTGTGTAGCTTGGGTACCCTGAATTTGAACCCTTCAAATATTAGCTATTCTATTTTTTTCGATTTTTAGTATATAAACGTGCGTAGCCTCAGTAATTTCTTTATTTCCAATTATTATTTTACTTAATGCGGTATTTTAAGCTGTTTATTATTAGTGTAATTGTTTTTAGCATTATCCTGTTTTGCCTTTCGCTATTATTTCCATCTACTACATATGTGAGCAGGGCCGTGAATGTGAAAGGTCAAAAAACGCATTTGCCTTATCGGTTACCTGAAATACTGGAAATTGCATTTCAAAAAGTCAGTTTAAGTTCGAAGGCAATTGATTTGCAAAACGAAACTTTTTCCTATAGTCCGGAAGCAGACTCACTTGTTTCGGATGTTCTTTTCTTGGATGATGTGAGGCAGGGGGTAGTTTCCCATAATGCAGGTAAAGACTCCACCACCATTCAGGTTTTCTACAAAATCCATGTGCCATTCTACAAGCCCTGGAAAAAATTCGCCCTCATGCTGAACGAATCCAAATACGGCCCTTCCCTGGATTCAGCCATCAGCCGCATCAGCCGTCAATTCTAATCTGTATTTTCTTTGTATTCCTATGTGAACCTTTGTGCTCCTATGTTCCTATGTGGTTCAAAAACTACGTCCAGTATAAAATTTTAGCCTGCGGAAACTTGCTCCTGATTTCTCCCTCTAAAAAACTACGTAATTCCTTCATCGTTTCTGTTGTATAAACATATTTCAACCCCCCAAATTTATTACGCTTTACTGACCGGGTTTCTTCATTCATTTCGAGGCTGGTGTTGGGGTACCAGCCCTGTAATATTTCTTTGGAGCCGGGTGTAAACCGGTGGGTAATTAATTCAAAAGTCAGGTCAGTATCAAAGTTCAGTTGGGCTGCTACATCACTCAATAATTCGCCATACTGTTCCCGCCAGTTTTCGATAGGCATAATAGGCGCTAATACAATACCAATAGGGTAACCGCCGCCACCTTCTGTTTTGGGCAATGCTAATTTTCGCAATGCTGCTATCCGTTCAGCAACAGTTGAAGTGCCACCTTCCATCCGGCGGCTGATGGGATACGCATTCAGGCTAAGGCGGATACGGGTGTGACAATTGTGCTGCAAGGACAACAATGGCTCTACTGCATCAAACTTGCTTACGATGCGTAAATGTGCACCCTGCTGTTGGCCAAAGAACGAAATGCTTTCGGAAAGGCTGCCGGTTAGGTGCTCAATGCTTAATGGATCGGTATAACAACTTGCCTCAAAACTGGTCGTAACACCGGGCTGCTGATATGGAATGGTAGATTGCAATATCTCCGGCAGGTTCGCAAATGCACGGATAACCGGTGCACCACTCAGGCTACCTGCTAAGTAACAATACTGGCAATGCGCCGGGCAACCCTTTGCTAAATGGAACTGCCAATCGGCCGATGGTGGAATAGGCTGCAGCCGCATAGCACCGGCTGGTGCATTTACAATAGCCAGCGTGGTTTTTGCCAGCTTATAGGTTTCTTTTTCGGTAGCACCCTGCAATCCGGTGAGGCGATTATTTTTTAAAACAGTAACAGGTAAATTCAAATCATTTACCCGCTGATAAATCTGACGGCCAAATGGCTGTTCCAAGGCTTCAGGTGTAAATAAAACCTGCCTCGGCATCCACAATTTGGTGGATTTTGCAGGTCTTTTTTCAGCAATGATTTCAGGAGAAAATAAGGTTGGAGCAGGGGCTATTTGCATAGATAATAATAACAAAAAGGGATGCTGATAGTTGGTAGTGAAGGAATGTAAAAGGTAATAGTTTTGTTAATAGAAATGCGGGGAGAGCGAAAGACCAGAAAGACAACAGACAATGGACGACAGACCACAAACTGCGAGGCATCATTTACCATTCATGGCTCTCATTCACGATTGACGATTCACGACTCACGCCTACGGTAGCTTAATCTTGTACAATCTATATGGGTATTCGGTTTTATCTTCACCATCATTGTACTTCGGCGCCCGGTTTATTTGCGAAACAGTGAGGTACAAATAACCATCCGGGCCAATAGAAAAAGTGTCCGGCCATATCAGCCTCGGGTCTCTTACCAGGGTTTCAAGGCGGCCATCAGGCGTTATATACCGGATGGCTTTTTCCGGCGAATCTGTTAAGAAAATATTGTCTATTGCATCGGCAATCATGCCGTGGCTTACACCGGTTTCGCCAACTATTTCTACATGCCGGGCAATGGTACTGTCATCCAGTGCCGGATTGGCTAAATACTCAACCGGCAGCCGGTACAATCTTGTTTGATTGATAGCCCGGTAATAAAAATATTTACCATCTTTTGTGAGGGCTATTCCATTTACATTACTGCTAAAGGCCTTGCCATCTTTATCAACTACTGCTTTACCATCCAGGTGCAGCTTAAAATCTTTCTCAGCTTTGGTTGAGGGATGACCTGTAAGCACCATCCTGCTTTTTCCCGTTTGCAAATTCAACACAATGATAGAAGCGGTCTTTGGTTCCGATAAATACGCCAGTTGCCGCCGGGTATCAATCCGCACATCATTCAGGGCCATTTTTTCACGGGGCAAATCCTCAAAGCGATAAATACGTTCTACTTTATTGGTTGCCAGGTTCACTTTTAGCAGCTTTACACCAGCGGCAATAGTTGCCTTTTCACCGGGATTAGAGGGGTCCAAAATCCATAAATTATTCTGCTCATCGGGCCAGGCGGCCTGTGCATTATTAAAATGGTTTTGCGGATGGGTAGAATCAAAAATGTTCCAGGCTGCATCGGGGTACGGCCTATGTTCGCTATTGACTATTTCGGCAACGCCATACTGGTAAATCTCCTTACGGGGAAAGGTAATAAAGATTCTTCCGCTGCTGGTAACGGCAACGCCGATGGGTTGGTATTTACCAAACTCCGCTACCATAATCAGGTTGGGCGATTCTGGCAAATTGTTTTGAGAAAGGGCAAGGGTTCCGGACATCATCATCGTAATAAATAGAAGAAAAGTTACCCGCATAAAATGACTTTTATAAAAAGTACCTGTTTAAAATAATGGTATGAAACAAATAGTAATTCAGTTCTTAGCGTTAATGATGCTTTTAATTTTCGTGCCACAAGGCCGGGCACAAATAAAAATTTCGCCACTTACTACCCGAACCATTCACTATCGGGATGCCGGGTTAGAAAAGCTAATTCCACGTTCTTCAAAAATCGAAATCATTGGTTCGGGTTTTCAGCATATAGAGGGAACGGTTTGGGTAAAAGACAGCAGCCTGCTACTTTTTAGCGATACCAAAGGGCAAATTATTTACTGCCGGAAGGAAGGAAGCAATGCAACGAAATTTTTAATGCAAAAAGTTTATTGGCTATTATTCACTTATGCGTAACCGGTAAGTTGCTAGGCTGTTACCCGCTCATAAGTTTCAATCACTATAATTGATCGGAAACTTAATTTTGCACCTACATTTATAGGGTACAAACCAACTATGGAATATATCGATTATTACAAAATTCTGGGAATAGAAAAAGGCGCCGGTGAGGATGATATCAAGAAAGCTTATCGCAAATTAGCCCGTAAGTATCACCCCGACCTGAACCCGAACGATAAAAAAGCCAATACATTATTTCAGCAAATAAATGAGGCCAATGAAGTACTAAGCGACCCGGAGAAGCGGAAGAAGTACGACCAGCATGGGGCTGACTGGAAACATGCCGACCAGTTTGAGGAAGCAAGGCGGCAACAGGCTGCTAACCGTACCGGCGGGCAGGCAGATTTTGATTTTGGCGATGATGATAACTTCTCAGACTTCTTCTCCTCTATGTTTGGAAATAAAAAGCGCAGTAGTGCTAAATACCGTGGGCAGGATTTTCGTTCCGAGCTTCGGCTCAACCTCACAGATGCGTACAAAACCCATCAGCGGGTATTAACCGTCAACGGCAAAAACATTCGCATTACTATTCCGGCAGGTGTTGAAAACGGGCAGGAAATAAAATTGAAAGGACATGGTGCACCCGGTGTAAATGGCGGCCCTAATGGCGACCTGTTCATCACATTTGTAATTACTAATAACACTTCTTTTACCCGTTCGGAAAACGATTTGAACACCACTGTTTCCATAGACCTGTTTACCGCTGTACTGGGTGGCGAAACAATACTTGAAACATTAGACGGAAAAGTAAAGCTAACCATCAAACCGGAGACACAAAGCAATACAAAAATCCGGTTGAAAGGCAAGGGATTTCCTGTGTACAAACAGGAGGGGCAGTCTGGCGACTTGTTCGTTACCTACCAGGTGAAAATTCCAACCAACCTCACTGAACAGCAAAAAAAATTATTTTCCGAACTGGCTGAAACGTTCCCAAAAAATTAAAATGTATGGAAACGCAACCTATCATTGCAGCAGAAGTGTATTGTACGCATTACGGAATTGAATATTCATTTATACAGGCGCTGGAACAATCGGGATTAGTATCCACCACCATTATTGAAGATAAAATGTATGTGCCGTGGGAACAGTTGCCCGAACTGGAAAAATATACCCGCCTTCATTACGACCTGCACATCAATGTGGAAGGGATTGAAACGATTGCGCATTTGCTGAATCAGGTGCAGCATATGCAAAGCGGGAAATCATGCAATTGCGAAATCAGTTAGACCGGGTAGATGGCGTAGCGGCATGATGGAGGCTTACCCGTGAAATTGCAAATAGATAGCGAAGGCTCCAGCCCAATTGTACCCATGGTGTAAATTGAAAACTTTTTAAAACGATTAGTCTCGACAATTATTTTAATTTCAATGTATGCTATCCGGTGTTGGTTGCCCCTAATTCCTGAACCAGTTGTGTAGACCGCATCCAATTTTGACAATGTGTTATTGAAAAGCTATTTTAATGCAGGATGATGGCAAATGGTACAGTTGATCTATCATTAGGAGTGTCCGTGTTTGTAACGATGGTTATACCCTTTTCAGGTAAAGAAATCGGGAATACGTTTACGGTTGATAGCAATCACGGGGCAACCGAACCTGACATTGCATCTATTAATTTAAGTTGGCTAAGCAATGACACATTGCAAATTGATTTTGATCAAAAGCTTAGAACATTTATTCAGGAAAAAAAGTTGATGGTGTGACAATCGTTTACCATGCACGATGAGAATTGCTTTCGACACAGCAATCATTCCAACATACAAAGCCGGTACGTAAGATAACCAATCTTTCTCCTCATTAAATTTTTCGGGTTGATAAGATGAAGGGCTCTTGGTGTAAATAGACAATTATCAATGTTCTCAAAATGAAAAAAATCATCCATGTATTTGTTCTTTCTAGTATCATTTGTTCGGCTCAGGCACAAATTAGTTTTGATACATCGAAACATGTTCTTGATATACAATATGCTAATGTTGTACGGCTTACAAATGGTGTAAGTGTTATTGAATCGGGTAATTCAGCAACGATCAGGACATCCATCAAAAATAATGTTGCGTTATTAAGCATAGCTGTCTCCGATACAATAGGAGCGAAACAGTTTGCCGGTGTTTTTTTCAATAATATTCCAAGCCTAAAGCAGGGTGTAACACTATGGCGTTATAAACCGTGGAATAGCTGGACGAAGCCTGTTGCCATTACAGACGCTACCAACATGCAGGATTGGGATGTGCAGTTTTTTTATTGGCAGTACGAGGATGGTTTGTATGGCGCAGCCTTACCCTTGAGTGGCAATGGCTTCCGGACAACCTTAGGTAGTTTCAATAATCAATGGGGTAGTAAGGCCGTCAGCTATGCAAGTAATAAAGGCATAACACAAGTTCCGGCAATGGCAGCAGCGTTTGGAAAAGACCCGTTTGAATTGTTTGCCCGAATTTATAGAGCAGCATTGGAAGGTATGGGTAAAGGAGAAAACCTGATTGCTAAAAAAAAATTACCGCTACCGCTTCAATACATTGGCTGGTGCACCTGGAATGCATCCGAAATGGGCAGGAACCTGAACGAGGAACACATCATTGAAGGCGTTAAAACATTTACGGATAAAAAATTTCCGTTGGGTTGGGTGCTGGTTGATGATGGGTGGTTTCAGCATCAAAATTCACAACTGCAGTCACTGCTGCCTGACCCGAAGAAATTCCCTCATGGTTTCAAGCCCATGATTGATAAACTTAAAAAGCAATATGGAATAAAGTATGCCGGTATATGGCACGCCTTCAATGGTTACTGGAATGGAATAGACCCCAATTCAGAACTTGGAAAGCAGTATAAAAACCAGTTGTTTTCATGGACACAGAGAGAGCAGGTTGATAAGGAAAGTTCACCTAATAAAACCTATTATTTTCTAAAGCCCGAAGGCAATAACCTATATAATTTTTATAGTACTTGGCATCAGTATTTAAGAAAGGAAGGTTTCGATTTTGTAAAAGTAGATAACCAACTGGTTGCCGAACGGATGGCCGTCAATAACGATCCTGTTTTTAATCTGTCATCAAAAATGCATGAGGCATTGTATCGATCCATTAACCAATATTTTAATGGAACGGTCATCAATTGTATGGATATGACTGCTGATGCTTACCTCAACTTTGGTACTTCACCGGTGGCAAGGGCGGTTGAAGATTACTTTCCGTATGAAAAAGGAGAGACCTATAACCTGCAAAAAGGCAATGCGGCGGCACATGTACTGCAGGCGGTATATAACGCACTCTATTTTTCTCAGATGGTGTATCCCGATTTCGACATGTTTCAGTCGCACAATCCGAATGCAGTGTTACATGCCATTGCCCGTACCATCAACAACGGCCCCATTTATTTAACGGATAAGCCCGGAGAACAAAACTTCGATATTTTAAATAGAATAGTCTTTGCAGACGGAAAATCAATACGGTCAGAAACGGCGCTATTACCAACGGAAGATTGTCTGTTTCAGGTTCAGGATGCGAAGTTGTTTAAAGCCTGTTCAACGGTAAGAAATACAGGCTTGTTAGCTTTATTAAATGTAGCAGATACCAGCGAAGTAAGTGGCAGTTTTAAACCATCGGATGTTCATGGATTGCGGAGTGAGCAATTTGCTTTGTATGAAAGCTTTTCCAGCAAATTACAACTGGCAAAAAGAGACGATGCATTTAAAGTAAGCCTGCCAAGAACAGGTTATCAACTGCAATACGTAGTACCTGTAATCAATGGATTTGCTCCCTTTGGATTGGTCAATAAATACAATGCACCTGCCACCATTGTAAATGATAAGTGGATCGGGAAGAAGGTTGAGATAACATTATATGAAGGCGGAACATTTAAGGCGTACAGTAAAGTAAAACCAAAGAAAATTTTGATCGATAGTAAAGAACAGTCATTTTCTTACAGCGATGATATAATTAGCATAGATGTTCCGGAATCTTTACAAAAACCAATAGTCGCCATCACCTGGTAGAAGACTTTTCTGATTCTCAGGCGTATAATAGAAAAGCCCGTAAATCAATATCATTTACAGGCTTTCCGTTTTAACTCCTTTATTGTCGGGATGACAAGATTCGAACTTGCGACCCCACCCCCCCCAGAGGTGTACGCTACCGGGCTGCGCTACATCCCGAAACCATTTTTATAAACCGGCTGCAAACATAAACATAGCTGCCGTTCAGACAAAATGAAACTTACCAATTTTGTTCCTTCCTTGCATTACCGTCTCCTACTTGCCATAACGTAAAATAAAGGTGCTACTTAACCGTTTGTTATTGTATTTATTTGCACCTTAATTTCCCTTGTTGAAAAAATTATTTTACGCTATCATCTTCACCCTTTTGCACACGGCAGCGTTGCAGGCACAGCGGATAGAGGTTGATCTGTTTGGCGGCCTCGGCAATTACCAGGGTGATCTGCAACCTGTTTTCATCACCCTGACGCAGTCGCAACCGGCGGGCTTGATGATCGTAAAATATGAAATTACCGAAAAATTCTTTGTACGTTCCGGTATTGCTATCGGAAGCCTGGAAGGTGATGATAAAATAAATAAAACGGAACTTAAATTACGGAACCTACGCTTTCGTTCCGGGCTAAAGGAATTTCACGTGGCCGGGGAATATCACTTTTTTAAACCTGATAAATTTGCGGTAACGCCTTATATTTTCTTAGGTGGTGGTATCTATCATTTCAATCCCTATACCCGTTATGTCGAAAATAAAAGAATCTACCTGCAACCTTTAGGCACTGAAGGCCAGGGATTACCGGAGTATCCGCAGAAAAAAATGTACAGCCTTACCCAGTTTTGTATAGTGAATGGCGGCGGATTTAAATGGCAGGCTACCTGCAATCTGAACATCGGAATTGAGCTGGGTCTCCGGAAATTATTTACGGATTACCTGGATGATGTGAGCGGAACATTTGCCGGTGAGGAAGCACTTCGAAATGGTCGCGGCCAATTGGCAGTTGATGTGGCTTACCGGCGTGATGAAATTGATAGTAAGCCTTATCCAAATGAAGGTGTAGCCCGTGGTAACCCGAAAGAAAAAGACTGGTACTATTTTGCGGGTATTACACTCGGGTTACGATTAAATGATTGCGAGACAGGTGCTTTTTCCTTAGGCGGTCTTTTCAGGGGACGAAATGGTGGTCACAGAAACCAGTTAGGATGCCCGGGAAATGTATGGTAGAAAATATTGTCAGAATCTTTTAAAACGCCTGACTACGACAAAGCAAATAATAATTAAAAGAATGATAGTAATGGCTGCCATTAGGATCCAGTTCTGATCTTTCCAGCGGGCCGTTTCTTTACGTTTCAATTTTTGGCCTGCAATACGTTGCTGCAAATGCAGGTTAATAGCAGTCGTCATTTTTTCAAGATTGTTTGCATTGGGCAGCATCCGCAATCCTTCCAGGGCATCCTGCATCATCGGATCATGCTGTTCCTGCTTTTCCAGGTTATGCTGTGCATCCGTTTGTAACTGACCCTGCAAATAATCAATGATTTGCTGATTTTCGATCGGCACTTCATTCGATTGTAATATGTTCAGCAGGTCGCTCATTTGGTGATTTTCGTGAATCGTGAATCGTCAATCGTGAATGGTGGTTTAAATTCGGTGTGGTCGACTGTTGTCAGTTATTGTTGTCTGTTGTCTATTGCTTTTGTATATTCATTGAGCCATTTGCTAATTTGCACATTTGCCTATTGTCTATTTTCTATTGCTCATTGTTTGCTTTTCCACCCATAACTTAATATTCCGTTTACCGTTTTGGATAAAGCTTTTTACCTGCAGTAAAGAAAAACCTGTTTCTTCCGTTATTTCCTGGTAGCTTTTTTTGTGAAGGTAAAATAATGTTACGCATTTTCTTTGTTCTTCGTTGATCGTTTGCAGGGCTTCCTCTATCCGCTCCAGTAAATATTCTTTCTCCCGGCGTTGTTCCCTGTCATCTTCCTCCGGCACTACTTTGCTGTGCTGTTCCTGTAGTTCATCCGGTATGTATTTGTTATGATCCCGCAGGTACATGAGGCAATAATTTTTTGCCACCATATACAGCCAGCTTTTGATATAGGTGATTTCGTACTTCGGCAGCTCCTGCAATGCTTTTAGAAAAATTTGCTGCACCCCATCTTTTGCCAGCTCTTCATTTTTCAGGTATTTAAAGCACACCCCAAATAGTAATAGGGTATATCGTTGCAATAAGTGGCCGATCAGTTGCATGTCCTTCGACTCATAAAATAACGACAGCAGTTGCTGATCGGTAAGGTGTTGGTATGATGAAGGTCTATTCAAACGAATAACTGACAGCTAATAGGTAATAACAATTTTGTAGTAGAAGCGAAATAAAGCTAATTATTCTTTTAAAAGTCAAGGTTGGCTTTTATTGAAAAATTGTATCGGCTCTTACAATCCGGTGAGTAAATACGGAACGGTTACTTCTCACTTGTAAACCGAAAGCTCCTATGATTCCTGCTACCCGCTGAATCCATAACGCCTACATTAGCAATTCAATATTTCTGCTATGTTTTTTTATTGCATCGTACCGGTAGCACCGTTGCGCATCGAACCTTCACACCGCAGCGAAATGGTATCCCAACTATTGTTTGGCGAAGCCGCTGAAATAACAGAACGGGCACCGGGCGGCTGGGCAAAAATTAAATGTGACTGGGATGGTTATGAAGGATGGATTACTGCCAGCCACCTTACTGCTGATGGGTTTTCAGCACATTGGAATTACTATTTGACAGATGAGTGGAGCAACGAAATTATACTGAATCACAACTTTATGGTCGTGCCGCTGAACGCACATATTCCGCAAATAGGGGAGGTGCTGGCTACCGCTAAAAATAAATGGGAATTTAAAAGGGTCATCGCTTCCCGGCATCAAAAGCAATCACCCGAACATCTGCTGGCAATAGCCCGGATGTATTTGAATACCCCTTATTTATGGGGCGGTAAAAGCGTTTTCGGAATTGATTGCAGCGGATTGGTGCAGCAGGTATTTAAACGGGCCATGCTGCGTTTGCCACGGGATGCCTGGCAGCAGGCTGAAACCGGGACAACGCTTCATTTTTTACAGGAGGCACAACCCTGCGATGTTGCTTTTTTTGATAATGAAGAAGGCCGCATTATCCATACCGGTATTTTGCTAAACGATCATTCTATTCTTCATGCATCCGGTAAAGTGCGGATAGATGCCATTGATACGGATGGCATTGTGAACTCCGATACAGGTGCCCGGACGCACCATTTACGGATTATTAAACGGATGATTTCTATTTCCGATGCATTGTAATTAAGTTAAGGTGTGCATCCATCAATTACCGTTGGCTGAAGCCCAATGTCATTAAGTTAAGGATCATATGGCTCTTTTGAAGTTAGAAAAGGTTTGGAATTTTCCGGTCATTCTTCTTGATTTCTCCGGTCGTTCAACTTGCCGCCCGGGTCTCACCGGCTCCAGGTTGCTTTCAAATGCTTTTTGTAGGCGATTGAGTATGCCTGCTACATTTGTGGTTAGCAAGAGCAACACGATATTGCCCTTTAGTGATGCCCAGCTTACATTACGGTTAATCTTGCAAGGATGTTTACGCCGCTGGCTTATTTGCCTGAGGTAGTCCTCTGATTGTTTTTCAATAAGGCTTTGCAGGTTGCAGGCAAAGAGGGTTGCTGCATAATCCTGCTGTACGCAAAGCACCCGATGTCCGCTAAACTGTTCCATTTGCACCTGCCCCTTCTGCTTGCCATATGCTGTCTCAATGCCCCATCTCAACCCGTATAGGTACTTGAGCTCATCATTGCTATAGAGGGTCTCATCACACAAACTCGTCAACAATATCTCCTGCTCTCCGTTGGGCAGGTTGACCTCTACCATGCGTACGCTAATCGTAGTCTGAGGCGTAATGATGTAGTCATTCTCCCGTAGCATAGCGATGGACTTGTAAGAAGGCCGCAACGCTACGATCTTACTGCGCTTACTGCCCCGTGCAAAGGCGGTAACCTCCTTGTTGAAGCCGCTTTTGCACCTGATCACAAAGTGTCGGGGCTCCTCCTCATGGAGCATCAGGTACATCAGCCCAAAACCGGCAAAGCCGCGATCCATAATGGTCAGGCTGTCTTTAGCAAGGTGGGGCACCCGGCCGCTCATAATAGCCCGCTCTGATTTGGTGGTGGGGTAAATGCCGCCCCATACAACCAGTTCATTGAGCACGTCATAGACCTGCACCACTCTGCCCATTGGCACGGAGCCATGCTGGTTGCCATGACACCCAAAATGTGCAGCTATTTGTGGCTTATCCGGTAGGTAAACGCTTGAACCATCTATGGCTTGCAGTCGGAAACCCCGCCATTTTTTTGCCCTTTCACCATAGATGGCATAGAAATGATCTGCCAACCATTTATTCCACACCTCAAAAAACAAGGGCTTTAGCTTGCTGCGCTGTAGGCTGAATGCGCCTTTCGTACAACCGTCCATATTGTGGCTGATGGTGTCAAAGAAAGCCTGTATCTCCACCCTTAGGCTACGTTTGGGCATGTTGATGATGATGCCTGCCACACGTTGCAGCGTCAGTTTACGATCACGGCTAAAATCAGTGTCACTTTCGGTAACCAGCTTCCTTATTTGCGGCTCTTCAGCAACAGCCTCTAAAAAATACTGGAGCTCTTCTATTATTTTTATATTTGCCTGGACCATTGAGTTTTGTATCTGGTAAATACAAAGAACTGATTTTGTTCAGTTCTTAACTCAATGGTTTTCTTTTTCTTATCCCTTAACTAAATGACATTGGCCTAAAGCCAACGGAAATGGATACAACAAACAGCTTAGCTACCTTAACTTAATGACATTACCTTACAGGACTTTAAATAATAAATGAATATGAAATATATATATATCAGTTTGATTCAATGCGCTTACTAATGATTTCCATATTGGCCTTTGGCTTTTCATCTATCAATTTCTTCTTATCAAAGAACAACATTTTACAAGCCATCAACAGCATAAACAGGGCAAATATTTTTTTTACGACATCATCCGGTAAGGTAAGGGCCAGCTTACTTCCAATCAATCCACCCAGCACAAACC
Organism: Chitinophagaceae bacterium; assembly: GCA_965246935.1. Taxonomy (GTDB): domain Bacteria; phylum Bacteroidota; class Bacteroidia; order Chitinophagales; family Chitinophagaceae; genus JAZKFT01. The sequence goes on from CBDFGC010000025.1 coordinate 22,722, forward strand.
CAATGGAAACCAACCCGACAATTTTTACATCCACGTGCCCCTGCTTATAATATTGCATCACCGCTAAAATGCCTACCGGCAACAGCAAAATGCCTAATGAGGTGCCTTGCGCATCCTTTTGCGAAAAATGTAATAACAACACCAGTGCAGGCACAATTATAATACCTCCACCGACGCCTACCAGTCCACTCAGCATGCCGGCCGTAACGCCTATTATCAGCAGCGTTATAATGGTTTGTGTAGTCATGCAAGGTACATTTAAGCAGGAAAGGTAAAGCTTTACCAGCCGCTATTCTCAACCGAAAAAAGAGAACATGAATCTTTGATGAGTTCTCAAATCCTTTCAGGAACTTATGATAGACCCTTCAAGGGATTTGGAACCCTTGGAGGGATGAAGATTCAGGATAGGCTCTTGAAGGATTCCCTAAATCCTGTCAGGAGCTTAATAGATAAATCCTGGAAGGGATTGGGGAACCCTTCAAGGGTAGTGTCTCATTTCAGCGTAAGTTGAAACCGCGGATGTGCCGGAGAACTCAGTTTTTTTTGCTGCAGATATTGGTAAATTTCAATCTGAGATCTGATCTTTTTGCCGGTCTTAGCCGGTTGTACATAATCGTTTATGAGTTCTTTATCCAATACCCGGGCTTTTACATTATCTTTCAACTGAATGTTTAAAATATCAATCATTTCCTTTTTGATTTCCTCTGAAAAAATGGGGCAGCCCGCCTCTACCCGGTGGTCAAGGTTCCGCACCATCCAGTCGGCTGAGGAAATATACACAGCCGGCTTTCCATTATTATGAAATACCATCACCCTTGCATGCTCCAGGTACTCATCCACAATACTGATGGCATACGGTTTTACTTTAAATACTTTTTGTTCAAACACAGCGCTGCAAATGCCGCGGATAATGGCTTTTACCACTACGCCGGCCTGCGCCGCCGCATACAAGGCCCTTATCAATTCATGGTCGCTCAGCGAATTTACTTTTACAATAATAGAGGCGGTTTTGCCTGCTTTTGCATTCTTTATTTCCCTGTTTATCAATGCCAGCAAACTGGTACGCATACCGGTGGGACATACCATCAGTGTCTTACATTGCCGCAGCGGTGCCGTACCACCTGCCGGTTTTTCCAGATAACGGAATATCCGGTTGATGTCCATCATTAACACCCGGTTGCTCGTAAGCAGGCAGTGGTCGCCATAAATGCCGGCCGTTTTCTCATTCATATTACCCGTACTAATAAAGCCATAATACCGGCTGCGGGCTTTTACCAGCTTTTGAATAATGCAGATTTTTGCATGCACTTTCTGATCTGGCAGCCCGATGGAAACTTTTACGCCTTCTTCCTCCAACCTTTCTTTCCAAAACAAATTATTTTCCTCGTCAAAACGGGCACGCAATTCCAGCACCACATGCACCTGCTTGCCGTTGCGCACCGCATTAACCAGCGCATTCATAATTTTAGAATTGGCAGCTACCCGATAGCAGGTAATTTTAATGGATATAACTTCCGGGTCAATTGCTGCCTCCCGTAGCAAATCAATCACTGATATAAAAGAATGATAGGGAAAATGTAGCATCACATCTTTCCTTAGCACTACGTCGGTTACCCGGTTGCCATCGTCCAGGTCAGGGTGCAGGAACGGTGCTTTGCGGCTACCGGTTTTTGCAAACACATTTGGAAAATCCATAAAGTGCCGAAAGTTGTGAATACGGCCACCGGGGATCAGGTTATCCTTACGGGTAAGGCCCAGCCGGCGGATTAAATATTCCAGCAGGGCAGCATCCATTTCCCGGTCATATACAAAGCGTACCGTTTTACCCTGTCTTCTTTTGCGAATGGCTTTCTCAATTTTTTGGATGTACGTGTTGGTAACATCGTTATCTATATCAATTTCGGCATCTTTTGTTACTTTAAAAATATGAGCCTCGTAATTATCGTATCCTAAAAATGAAAAAATGTGCGGCAGGTTATATCGTACCACATCTTCCAGTAAAATAATATGATGTTCACCGGGTTTGGAAGGGAGTAATATAAAGCGGCCTACTGCATTGGCCGGTATTTCTATCAGTGCATATTTTTGGCGGTAAGCCGTGTTTTTGCGTCGCATTACCACGCCCAGGTACAGGCTTTTTTCCCGCAGGTATGGCATCTCCGGAATACTTTCCACCATTAATGGTATCAGGCTGCTGCTTACCTCTTCGTCATAAAACTTTTCTACAAATTTTTGTTGTTCCTTATTCAGTTGCTTTTCATTGATCAAAAGAATTTTCTGCTGTTTTAATTCTTTCAGTATGCCTTCCCAGATTCTGTAAAATTCGCTCTGCTGTTCCAGCACCACCCGCTGTATATTGTTCAGGATGTTTTGCGGCGAGGTTTCCAGATGCATATTGGCTTTTGCGCCTTTCGCCGAAAAGTCTAACATTCGTCGCAACGTAGCTACCCGTACCCGGAAAAACTCATCCTGGTTGTTGGAGTGAATGCCCAGGAAACGGATTCTTTCCCGCAGAGGCACAGACGGGTCGTTAGCTTCCTGTAGCACCCTGGCATTAAAGCTAAGCCAGCTGATATCTCTGGGTATAAAATTTTTCTTGGCGGCCATAATCGTGAATGGTCAATGGTGAATCGTGAATGATTGCCTTGCTGTCTGTCATCTGTGGTCCGTTGTCTGTGGTTTTCCCATCTTCCGGACTTCCGGACTTTCCGTCTTCCTGACTTGTTCGTCGCAAATCTAATAAACCAGTCAATGGTGTAATGTTAAGTTAATGACGGATAAAGGTTTTTGCTTCAAATTGTATTACCCTACTTTTATCCTGATGAAAAAGATACTTTTTTTAATAACAGCATTTTGTGTGTCTGGTTTGCTGGTTACTGCCCAGAGCCTGACCGGCAAATGGCAATGGGTCATTCAGGGATCAGGACAGGATATACAGGCGGATTACCTGGTGGAACTTGATTTAAAGCAGGAAGGTAGCCGGGTATATGGTCTGCGAACCCTTTTTCTAAAAAACTTTGATGATATTATTATTAAGGTAGAAGGAACAGTCAATCAAAAAGGTGAAGTATTTCTGGATACCCGGGAAGTAGTGCAATGCAATTTGCCGGATACCATTTTGGTAGCGAAATCATTTTCGTATAAACTATTTCTTCGGGCAGACAACAGCAAACGTATGGAAGGGATATTCTATCCACGGGAAGATGTTGCCAAAAAGAAATACCGTTTGTTTGATCCCGGATTTTATGATGCTATTTATGCTACCTCTTTTTCATCGCCCTTTAAAAAACTGGCTGATACGCTTACTACGAAAGCAAGTACCTTCATGGGCATACCACCACCCGCAGCCCCGGCCATAAAAACCGCCCCTGCTATTGTTACGGAAACACAGCACCGTATTACGATCCCTGCTGCTGATATAAGTATAGACATGTACGATAACGGCGAGGTAGATGGTGATAGCATTACATTGCTAATAAACGACAAGGTTGTACTGCAACACCAGCGGCTATCCCTTACACCTATCCATTTTGGTATAAAAAAAGAAGAACTGACGGACAGCACAAGTATCATTATGCGGGCTGAAAACTTAGGCCGCATTCCGCCCAACACCGCATTGATGCTACTCACCGCTGCCGGAAAACGTTACGATTTGCGCCTGAGCAGCGATTTGAAGAAGCAGGCTGCCGTGGTAATTTATCGCAAGAAAGAATAGGAATATTTTACAACCTTTTTGGAATCCCAGATCCAAGGATTAAAATCCCTGGCTACGATATGGATCATGCCTACGGTCCCAGGGTTAAAACCCTGCACTACAAAATGGATCGTACCTACGGTCCCAGGGTTAAAACCCTGCGCTACAAAATGGATCGTACCTACGGTCCCAGGGTTAAAACCCTGCGCTACAAAATGGATCGTACCTACGGTCCCAGGGTTAAAACCCTGCGCTACAAAATGGATCGTACCTACGGCACTACACGTTGTATGTTTTATCTAAAAGTCCCGTAGGGACGGATCATATTGTAGCAACGGACTTCAGTCCGTTGTTTGAATAATGATGGCAGCGGTTTTTGATTCATATTGCAATCTATATTCAAAAAATTCTCTACATGAAACTTTCTTTTACTTCTACCAATCTACCTTTTCAATACCCGTTCACCATTAGCAAAGGAACCAAAACCCACCAGCCGGCCATTGTGGTAGCGTTGGAAAATTTTGGTATTACCGGTTATGGTGAAGCCCCTGCCATTCAGTATTACAACGTAACGGTTGCCCAAATGACAGCCGTGCTGCAGGCCAAAAAAATGTTCATCGAAAAATTTGCATTTACCGAACCTGGCCGCTACTGGCATTATTTACACCACCTGCTGCCGGTACATCCCTTCGTAGTTTGTGCGTTGGACATCGCCGCCTGGGATATGTTCGGTAAGCTAAAACGTAAACCCTTATGGCAAATGTTTGGCGCCGATATGCAGAAAATGCCGGTAACGGATTACACTATTGGCATTGACAGTATTGAAAAAATGGTGGAAAAGATGCAGGCGAAACCATGGCCCATTTATAAAATTAAATTAGGTACGGAACACGACATCGAAATTATAGAAGGCTTGCGAAAGCATACGGATGCTGTATTCCGCATAGATGCCAATGCTGCCTGGACGCTTTCCGAAGCCATTGAAAAGATTAACGCATTTAAAGATTTAAATGTAGAATTAATTGAACAGCCACTGGCAAAAGACGATTGGGAAAGCATGAAACAATTATATGATATTTCGCCGTTGCCGCTGATAGCTGATGAAGCCTGTGTATTGGAACACGATGTAGAAAAATGCGCCGGTTATTTTCATGGCATCAATATTAAACTTACCAAATGCAGCGGCATAACACCAGCCCTCCGTATGATTAGTAAGACAAGAGAACTGGGCATGAAAGTAATGATTGGCAGTATGAATGAAAGCACCATTGGCTCGGCAGCTATTGCTCATTTAGCACCACTGGCAGATTATATGGATGCCGATGGGCCGTTGCTTTTATCGGAAGATATAGCCATAGGCTTGACGTATGATAATGGAAGCGTAAAGTTATCGGAGGATCCGGGATTGGGTATAAGGCCAACTATAGATTTTGAATAAACAAAAGTTGTAACGCTTGAAAAGTTCCCAAACTTTCCAAGCGTTTTATTCGGCATTCTAAAATTCATCAGATGAGTCTGTTTAGTATTTAACAATCAATGATAACTTGTCCCGGATCGCAACCGGCGTAGCATATAAGTTTGGGAATACAATGTAACCATATAGACACATCCGCCCAGGCGGACACGATAGGCACATAAGAATACAAGTGTGGAATTTAAAGCATATATGAGGTGACAAAAGCATTCGTTTTGAACACTTACTCTTGCAATTATTTGTATTCCTGTATTACTGTATTCTTACGTGCCCTCTGTGCCTATATGGTTCAAAAATGTATTTGTATGTACTGATGTGCGTGTATAATTCATTATCGCTGCTAACGGCTGCTACTTGTTAAAATACTAAACAGCATAGCTATCAAAAATTTATTTCAGCAACTTTAAATTTCAAGAATAATTCAAAAGCTATCATTCAACTTTCAGGATTTTATTTTTAATTACCCAAACAAAACCCTCCAAAATTTTGAGAACTTTTGGAGGGTCGCATCTTTGCACTATCCTTTCTATTTCTATGTGATCCGCTGCGGCGGAGATCCTATGTTTATATGTGGTAAAAAAATCATTTCACCACTTTCCGCATGTCATCGAAACTAATATTCAGTAATTCATACCGTTTGGGATTGGGCAAACTATAATGCCACCACTCTGTGGAAAGGGCGATAAATCCGTATTGCTCCATTACTGTTTTCAACAGCTTTCTATTTTGTAAAACCGTTTCGCCCAATTGCATAAAATCATGATGGGCCGTATCGCTAAAATTATCAAACGGCGTAGGCATGGGCAATTCTTTTCCGGTTTGTTTATCAATCAGGGTCAGATCAACAGCTACACCGCGGTTATGCCCGCTGCCGTTTGCCGGGTTGGCTGCATAACGGTCGTCAGGTACTATTTCCCACATTTTTTGTGTAACGCTATACGGGCGGTAGGCATCAAAAATTTTCAGGTCGTATCCCAGGCTTTGTAAGGTGTCCTGTACTTTTTGTAAAGCGGTAGCAGCCTCCAGGCGTAAGTAAGCTTTTGGATGTTGATATAATACCTGGTGCGTAAAATTATTCGCAGTGGCATATACAAACTCCGTATGCAGTGGCTGTAAAAAACGGTTCAGATATACCATTGCAGCGGTACTGCCGGCCGGGCTTATCAGCCGTAACGAATCTGCTTTTTCTACTACCCTCAATCCGTATTTATTAGGCTGGAGCAGCGGCCTTTGCTGCGCACAACTTTGTAAAACGGACAGCACTATGAAAAAAGCTGAATAGAACATCAACTTATGACTACATGAAAATGGCATGAGCTAAACTAATACATCCGGCCAAAATGAAATTATTGTTTCTTCATCTTAACACTGAGTTGATGGTCTCTATCTTAGCCACATAATTTTTTATCATGCGTTTCCTCATAGTTCTGGTATTTCTTGTTAGCAGCCTTACGAGTTTTGCTCAATCTAAAACGGTAAAAGGGGCACTTCCTCCGGCGCCAAAGCTGGTGGTTGGTATCGTAATTGACCAGATGCGATGGGATTACCTGTACCGCTACGGAGCAAGGTTTGGCAATGGCGGATTTAAGCGGATGATGACCCAAGGATTTAGTTGTGACAACACCTATGTGCCCTACGTTCCGACGGTAACGGCCGCCGGCCACACCTGTATTTACACCGGTAGTGTACCCAATATTCATGGCATTGTAGGTAACAATTGGTTTGAAAGCAAATTGAATAAAACGGTTTATTGTACGGACGATGATACTGCCCGAAGTATCGGCAGCAACAGTAAGGCCGGTAAAATGAGCCCCCGGAATATGTTTGCCAATACGATGTGCGACGAACTACGGCTGGCTACTAATTTCAGGGCTAAAGTAGTGGGCATTGCCTTAAAAGACCGTGGCGCCATATTACCCGCCGGCCATAGTGCCAACGCTGCCTATTGGTACGATGATGCCAACGCCGCTTTTATTACCAGTAACTACTATATGAATAGTTTGCCGGAATGGGTAAATACTTTTAACCGCCGCAGGCTGCCGGATAGTTTGGTAAGTGCAGGCTGGCAAACGCTTTATCCCATTGACACCTATGTGCAAAGCACCGCCGACGAAAAGCTGTATGAAGGAAAATACAGTGATACCAAAACCAATACATTTCCTTATAAGTTTAATAATACACCATCCGGTGCCAATACTATTATCCGCACTATTCCTGCCGGTAATACACTTACAGCAACATTTGCAGAAACAGCGATTGTAAACGAAGGATTAGGGAAAGATGAGATCACTGATTTTTTAGCGGTCAGCTTCAGCAGCACGGATTATATTGGCCATCAGTTTGGGCCTAACAGTATTGAAAACGAAGACGATTACCTGCGCCTGGACAAAGAACTGGAGGCATTCTTTCAATTTTTAGACAAACAGGTTGGTAAGGGAATGTACACCATTTTTTTAAGTGCCGACCATGCCGTGGCACACGTACCGGGTTTTTTGCAGGAGCATCATTTACCCGGCGGATTATTTAATTCCGATTCACTCGTAAAAGACATGAACGTAAAACTTAAAGCAGTTGCCGGGCATGACAGCCTTATCTATGACATCATTAATTACCAGGTTCACCTGAATCATAACCAGCTTAAAAAATATAATCTGGAAGAGGACAAACTGCGGCAATGGGTAGTAGATTATATGTTGCAACAACCATCCATAAGCCAGGCTTTCGATGTGCGGCTAACCATGCTACGGCCCATGAATGAAACCCTTCGGACCAGGGTGAACAACGGCTACTACTATGGGCGTAGCGGCGATGTACAACTCATTTTAAAACCCGGATATATCGATCACGGCAGCACCGGAACCACGCACAGTGTCTGGAATCCGTACGATAGCCATATTCCTTTTTTGCTGATGGGCTGGGGCGTAAAGCATGGCAGTACCCGAAGAGAAACGTACATGACGGACATCGCAGCTACCATTACGGGCCTGCTGCATATACAGATGCCCAATGGATGCGTAGGCAAAGTAGTGGAAGAAGCCTTACAATAAATGCTTTCAATCCTTGAAGGGTTCCTAAATCCCTTCAGGGATTGAACGGAAAGTTTTAGCCTATCCTTACTGGTGCCCAAACCCCTTGAGGGATTGAACAAAAAGTTTCAGCCTATCTATAAAAAGTTGTCAAATGGCTACAGGCTTTTAGTAAAACCTTAGACAGTACAGGGTACTTGTAACCATAAAATCATCTACTTTAGCGGAAACGATTTTGTCATGAGAACTGTAGAAGATGTATTAGAAAGTAAAGCCCGGCCCTTCAATTTTATTGAACCGGATGCCCTGGTGTTTGATGCACTGCAACTAATGAATTCGGTGAACCTGAGTTACCTCGTAGTAATGCACGGTACTACTTTTTACGGAATTTTTTCTGAACGGGATTATAGCCGGAATGTAATTTTAAAAGGATTGCATAGCAACAGTACTACCGTAAAAGACGTAATGAGCGTAGCGTTGCCGCAGGTAGGCCTGCATGAAACCGTAGAGCACTGCATGAACCTGCTGAATACCCACAAAACCCGCTACCTGATTGTGATGCACGAAGGCCAGTTCCGCGGTGTAGTAACGATTAACGATGTATTACGGGAAGCAATTGCGAATAAGGAAATGGTATTTGATGATGCAGCATTGCAGCAGGCCACCGAATCGCAGGATAAGATTTATTAAAAAAGTGCGCTATTATGCACGATAGTTTTGTAAGGTCTATTTTGTCCGACAAAAGCCTGGCGGTTGATTATTTTCAAAACTACCTACCCAATTTTATCAGCCGGCAGTTAGATTTCTCCACCCTTGTGCAACTTCCGGATACGTATCTTTCAGAGGAACTACAAAAGAGCATATCGGATATTGTTTACCACTGTGAAACAAAAGAAGGCAGCAAACAAATAAAAGTCAGCCTTTTGGTGGAACATAAAAGCCACCCTGACAAGTACACGCCTATCCAAATAGGGAGTTATATTTTTTCTGCTTTGCAAAAGCAAATAGCTAATAAAGAAGCCTTATCTGTAGTAATACCTGTTCTGTTATATCATGGAAAAGAAAAATGGCAGTATCGAACGGTGGTTGATCTGTTTGAAAACCTGGAACCGGTCTGGCAACAATTTATACCTGACTTTTCTTACATTTACAATAATTTAAGCGATATACCTGATGAAAAAGTAGCATCAGTAAACAACCAATTTTTGGCAGCCTCTTTACTTATTTTAAAACATAGTTTTGAGAAGGAATGGCTGGAGCAGAACGTTAGGAATTTGTTGGTATCAATAGGAAATGCTTCAAGCGGACTGCAAAAAAGTTTCGTAATATATTTGTTCGGCAGAAGCGAATTAAAGGCAGAAGCAATTACAGAACTGTTAAGTACATTGCCATTAAATCTAAAGAATACAGTTATGAGCACACTGGATATCTATGTTGAAAAAGGTATTGAAAAAGGTATTGAAAAAGGCATTGAAAAAGGCAGGGTAGAAACAGAAGAGAGAAAGAACTTTGAATTTGTTAAAAATCTTCTTGAAGTTAATAAATTTAGCGTAGCTGAAATTGCTAACTATGCCAATGTTAGCGAAGCCTTTGTACAACAGGTTAAAAAAATGCTGTCCCTTAATCAATAGCAATTCTGTTTACTGAAATGATTCGCTTTCAGTTGTGTAAACCAAATGCTTTCAGGGTGAATGTAAGCAACGTGAAAAGCTATTGTATCATCACTGTCTTAATCACCCGTTCGCCCATTGCTTCATTTATGCGCTCAATAATTTTTTCTTTCTGAAAAGAAAGCTCCTGTTTTAGCGGGCCCACCGCTGTATGAATAAATAAGGTGCCACCGATGATTTCCAGCTTGTCGGTGTAGTTGGCAATGGCTTTGCCCATAATCTTCTCCCAGATGGGTTCAATCTGTAGTGCCTGAACACCGCTTTTCAGCCGGCTTTTATCCAGGAAACTTTTCAGGGCATCGCCTAATTTTACTTCAGCCATAAGTTAAGTCGGGAAGTCAGTAAGTTGAAAAGTCCGAATGACATTCTGTTGCAAATGTAAGTTAAGTCGGAAAGTCTGTAAGACGGAAAGTCCGAAAGACATCCGCTGCAAATGTTGAGGACTTAATAAGCAAAAAAAACGGTACATAAAGAACAGGAGAACTCAAGAAAACCGCTTTCAGTCTTTCCAACTTCCTGTCTTTCAGACTTCCGGTCTTCCGGACTATATTTCTACAATCTCAAAATCGGCACCAATCGAACGTAGGTTTTCCTCCAGCCGCTGGCGGTGTGTATCGGTAATGAACACCTGGCCTCCTTTCTCTATGCACACTTCCTGCAACAGGTTTTGCATGCGTTCTGCATCTAATTTTTCAAACACATCGTCCAGTAAAATAATGGGGGCAAAACCTTTATGCTGCTGCAATACTTCAAACTCCGTAAGCTTCAACGCAAATAGCAAACTTTTGCGCTGACCCTGCGATGCAATTTGCTTAAATGGCTGCCCGCTTAGCTGCATATCAATCGTGTCCCTGTGAATGCCCGCTGTGGTACGCAGCATCACCATATCCTTCGGCAGTGTATTATTCAGTAAGCTAATAGAAGATGAATGTTGCAACTGGCTGATATACCTGAGCGAAACCTGCTCCGGCTGTTGGGCTATTTTATAATAATGTGCCCCTGCCTGTTCCAAAAAAGGCTGCATCATTGCATTCCGAACGGAGAAAATATAATCCCCTCTTTCGGCTAACTGATCATTGATAACATCCAGCAACTGGTGGTCAGTGCGGTTCTGCTCGGCAAATTGCTTAATAAGGCTGTTACGCTGTTGTAATACTTTGTTGTACTCAATTAGCTGTTGCAAATATTGCGGGTGAAGCTGGCAAAGCAGTGCATCCATAAAGCGGCGGCGTTCTTCGCTGTGGCCGGTAATCAGTTCCACATCATCCGGAGCAATCATTACACAGGGTAGCTGGCCAATATGTTTGCTTACACGGGTGTACAACTCATCATTCACACTAAATTCCTTACGGCTATTCTCCCTTAAAATGCAAACTACCTGTAGGGGGTGTCCTTCATCATTTTTTCTTTCTTCTAAAAAACAGCCATTCAGCCGAAATCCCTGGCAACCCTGCATTACGTTCTGCACATCAGAGTTGGTAAAATAACTTTTCGTAAAACATAGGTAATAAATCGCATCCAGCAAATTGGTTTTGCCGGTACCATTGTTGCCACAAATACCCACTATTTTTTTGGAAAATGAAAACTGCTGCTGGAGGTAGTTTTTAAACTGGGTTAACGAGATGGTTTGCAATTGCAGCATGGCGTGCAAAATAGCACATGAATTATGATTTGTAATTTAGGATTTGTGATTTGTTGAATGTTTGGCTCGTTGAAAAACTTTCAAGTAGAATTCTCGGCACGATAGGCGCAGGACTCTGTCCTGTGTCTATACATTATTTATTTTACCTTATAACCAAGTAAGCCAAGCGACTGCTACTTTCAAAACTGTAAGCCATTGCATATGTACCGGTAACTTGCATCTGCTTCTATCAAAAGTAACGCAAAGACACAGGACGGAGTCCTGCGCCTATATATTGAATTTGACCACGCTTAAATGGTAATGATTAGTTTGAAATATTGTATACGTGTAAACAAAAAACCCTTCGCTAAAAGGCAAAGGGTCTGTAAAGTGTGTTTGGGTAAGTTATTTTTTACCGGCATGGCCTATACCGAACGTTACGCCTACATTTAAGAAAAGGCTACGGTTTTGAGGACTTGTGTTAGTGGCTTTTGTAATGTCCGTAAATCCATTGTTATAAACGGCATCAACATTCAGCCAGGTCTTACTCTTCAGGCGATAATTAAAACCAATCAGACCAGATACACCAAAGTCAAATCCTTTGTATGCGTCTTTAGCATCTGATTCCGGTAATGCCGTTCCGCCTGAAGTGTTTTCATATTTGGTTTTGCCGCCTACTAAAAATCCAAAGCTTGGTCCTACACCAATCTTTGGACGAAACGCCTGTCCGTACTTACCTAAGAAGTAATAGATTTTTGGATCAAGGCGTATATAATCCGTATTGGAGGTGGTTTCAAGTGAACTTGATTTAATTTTGACACCCTCCGTACGATAAGTAGCATCCAAACCAAATCCCAATTTAGGAGTAGCGCTATATACCAGGCGGCCACCAATGTTTAAAGATGGTTTAAACTTTTTATCAATGCCAGTGCCATAATCGTAGCTGTTCCAGGTGTGTCCGAAGCCTACGATCGGCCCGAACGACAAGTTGTCTTTTACCTGTGCGTTTGTCTTGGTTGCTGTTAGTGCTGCAAGCACCATCATACTTAAAATTGCTTTCTTCATGTTTTGTTGTTTTGATTAATTATCGTGTTTGGTTGACAAGTGGATTAGCAAACAGCTTACCGGTTTAAGCATTTTAAAAGCTTTTACATTTCTTTAAGAATTTAATGTTTACACACTGATTAACAAAATACTGATGCTTATTAAAAGTAAACTTTTTTAAAAAATATAGAAAAAGTGTGATATGCAGGATATGGCCGGTGTAACGTTTTGCCGTCTCAACAGGTTAAACCGGAAAACTTAAAGGGCACAAAAAAACCGGTCTCTACAAAGTAGAAGACCGGCCTCCATGGACAGCTTTTGGCTGTACACACTATCCCAAATACGCCTTCAGGGCGCCGCTGTAGCGGGCTTTCTGCAAACGCTTAATTGCTCTTTCTTTTATCTGGCGGATACGTTCTTTGGTTAAATCGTATTTCTGCCCGATTTGCTCGATGGTTGTGCCGTTTTCACCATCCAGTCCAAAATAAGCATTTACGATTTCTGCCTCCCGTGGGCTCAGGCTTTTCAGCACCCGGCGGATTTCATTGCGCAGACTGTCCACCATTACATCTTCATCCGTTTCGCTGCTGCCTTCCAGTAAGTCGCCCATTGCTACATCTTCTGCTTCGTGCACGGGTGCATCCAGGCTGCTGTGGCGGGTATTGCTCTGAAAAATGTTATTGATTTCGGTTTCGCTCATTTCCAGTATCTCAGCCAGTTCTTCACTGGAAGGTTCCCGTTCGTGTTCCTGCTCAAAAGCCATATATGCTTTGTTGGCTTTATTATACGTACCAATTTTATTTTGCGGTAAACGAACCAAACGGCCTTGCTCGGCTAAAGCCTGCAGAATACTCTGGCGGATCCACCAAACGGCATACGAAATAAATTTAAAACCCTTGGTTTCATCGAAACGCTGGGCCGCTTTTATTAAGCCTAAATTTCCTTCATTAATCAGATCGCTGAGGCTAAGACCCTGGTGCTGGTACTGTTTGGCTACCGAGACCACGAAACGCAGGTTGGCCTGAACTAATTTGTCCAAAGCCCGCTGGTCGCCCATTTTGATACGCTGAGCCAGGGTTGTTTCTTCCTCCGGTGTGATCATAGAAATTTTAGAGATTTCCTGCAGGTATTTCTCTACTGCCTGGCTATCTCTGTTGGTTATCTGGGTTGCAATTTTTAGCTGCCTCATAATGGTATCTTGCTTTTACTGATTTAATAACGGTAATAGGACATCGTTTGTTTGCGTTCCGTTGCAATGAGAGCGTTAAAAGTATATACGGCAAGAATGGTGCAGTATATGGCTTAAAATTAATTTTAAAGGCCTGAAATATACAATTCTGTGGAAAACAATTGCCAAACGGTGGATTTTTAATACCATTATGAGTGAGAAGTAACCTAAAACCAATGTTTAAATGTGCAAATGCGCAAATATTCAAATGTGATACATTAAACGAACATTCAGCATTCACCTATTTACGGTTTCCAGGGTTGTGCATAATATACCTCCTAAAATCATGCGCTACAAAAGAGATCGTGCCTACGTTTCCAGGGATTAAAATCCCTGGCTACAACATGGATCGTGCCTACGGCACTACAAGTTGCGTTTCACACTCACTGCCTGTATTTTACACCCATAGCCCCGTAGAGGCGGCCCATTTTGTAGCGCAGGGTTTCAACCCTGGGGATTTTGTAGTGCCGGTTTTCAATCCGTTGTCACATTAATCCTAACCCCCTCGCTATGGCTGGTAAATTCCGGTGCGTACATACACTGAATGGTGGTAATGCCATTACTAAAATTGCCACTATGGGTTACGGTCAGCGGATATTCAAATACATACGTGCCACGGTTCAGATAATTAAAAAAGAAATTAGTGCTGGCATCACGGGTGCTTTCGTAGTAACCCAAACCATCCTGGTATTTGTATTGGCTTAACACATTTACCGGTTCCAGGCAGGCAGCCCGCATATCTTTCATGTGCACATATTCCATGTTGCGGTCCACCCGCAGTTCAATCCTCACTTTTATTTTATCGCCTACCTTCAGTTCAGTGTTATCGGTTATGGGTGTTAGATACCGGCCCCCGGTCGGTATTTTTTTGAATGAAAAGCTTCTTTGTCAATTGCAAAGGCGTGGCAGCAAAAGTGATCTTATCCAGGTTTTCGAAATACTGCCAGTACACGGCACCCCAAGCCCCCCTGCCCCCCAACGGGGGGTTCTGAGCAAGGGAATTAGAGGATAGGAGTTTGACCGTAATGTTGGCCATATCGCTTTTTACTTTAGCTCCTTCAATTTTTTGCTTGAAATAACCGGTGCCAGCCTCGGCTTTCGTATCGGGATTGTTGGATGACAATGTTGTGTTGCCCAGTTTTATTTCAACATTTTGTTCGGTAGCTAACCAGTCGGTTCCCTGCATCAGTAAGGCATAGCATGCTTCGGCGGTGGCTTTGGTAGTGCGCCAGTTTTGGGTTTGCTTTTGTTTCAGCAGCCAGGTTTTCAGGTCATTTACCATAGCCGTATTTTTATCTATTTCGGTAAAGGCTTCTATTAATAAAGAATGGCTTTCAATGGGTGATTGGTACCAGTAGTAACCGCCGGTGTTGAATTCCTTCCAGTACATGCCAAACTCTTCGTTGCTGATGCTGTTTTCTTTTAATGATTTGATGATGGCTGCCGGCGTAGCTGCATCACCGCCACGGTACAAGGCCAGTGCAATCATGCCCTGCTCATATTTGCCACGGCTTAGCCAGAATTGTTTCGCCTGGCCGGTGTAATAATCCAAAGCTGTTTTGCTGGCCGTTGCTGTTTGCCATTCCGGAAAAAAGCTTTTGGCGTACAGGTACTGAATGGCAATGGAAGACAAATTATCCAGTTTTAAATTAGCCTTGTACCGGATCAGGTTATCATACTCTTCTTTCAACCTGGCATCTAAATAAGGCATGGCACGGCTGGCAATGGCTAAAATATCCGACTGCTGGTTTTGCGTTAATGATTTACCATCAGCAGGAGCCTTACTGTTTTGTGGCAATACACCCAACTTGCGCAAATGACCAATGCCGGTTACGATGTACTGCGTAATGTATCGGTCGTCCGGCCCACCTTTGAACCATACAAAACCACCGTTGCTACTCTGTGCTTCTTTCAGTTTGGCCAGCGATTTTGCGGCTTCGTTGCTCAGCCGCACCATATCAAACAGCAGGGCAATATTTCGTTTTTGTTTACTTTCATTTTGGGCATCCATCACCCAGGGCGTTTCTTCCAGCAGGGCTTGTTTTAATTCCTGGTTTTTTTCCAGATTAGAAAGAAGAGCTGCCGTGTCGATTGTTTTCCAACGTTCAAATACCGTCCTGATTTTAGGCGTGCTATTGGCAATTTTAGATGCCAGTGCATTGGCATACAGCCGGTTCCAGTTTTGTTCAGAACATTCGTACGGGTACTCCATCAGGTAGGGCAGGGCCTGCACCGCATACCAGGTAGGGTTGGTGGTAAATTCAACGGTTAACGATTGATTCGTTAGTGTAGATTCACCTTTACCGGTAGCTGTTGAATTACTGGTAAGCAGTTTTTGCCAGATAAATGTTTTCTCTGTTGCATTCCGGATATTCAGTGGAAAACTTTCGGTAACCAGCATACGGTTGGTGAGCACCGGGGCAGCACTTTCTTCACCATCGGCCCACTCCACACCTCCCCCAACGGGGGAGGCTTTTGCTACAATGCGATAGGTAAGGGCACTGCCATAATTATAAGGTATTTCCATCGGAAATTTTACCGCAGCACTCTGGCCTGCCGCCACCGTGAAATACTGATTCGGGAAAACGTTTTTAAACCAGCCATCTACCGGTTGGTTGGTAGCAGTATTGAAGAGTAACAGTTGTGCCTGCCCGGTGAGTTCTTTACCGGTGAGGTTGCTGATTTTAGCCGATAGTTCCATACGGTCGCCTTCTCTGAAAAACCGGGGAGCATTGGGCTGTACCATTAAATCCTTTTGGGTAACAGTCGTACGGCTATCCATGCCAAAGGCCAGTGCTTTGGTATGTGCCAGCGTTTGCAGTTTCCATTGGGTCAGTGCTTCCGGCATGGTAAAGGAAAATTCTACATTGCCATCGGCATCCGTATGCAGGTCAGGAAAGAAGAAAGCGGTTTCCTGCAGGTTGGTACGAACAGAAACGGAGGATAGGTCGGGGGCAGGTTCTTTATCGAATTGATCTGGAACACCGTCATCATCAGCTTGCGGAGGAAATTTAGTATGAACTGGGCTGTTTTCAACTTCCCTTGCTATTTTTCTTTTTTGCCCCATAGCTGTTACTGCAACTTCATCTAAACTTCCGGAAGGTGCTGGTGCAGACATTGTCATCCTATCTGCAGACATTGAACTGGCACCTCTTATTCGTACGCCACTGTACATGTCAAAATCCATAATTCCATACTTATTTACTGTCAACAACACATCATACCTTTTATCATAATATTTACCCTGCTCATACCAACTTTTTTCGGAACTACTTACATCATTAAAATTATTATCGCCATTCCACCTGCTGCCAAAATAGTTGGTTGGCCAAACGCCTGGCCTGCTCCAGTAGTGTGGTTTAAACTGGTCCAGGGATGCATCATACATGCTTACCAGCATTTCAGCAGCTATCTTTTCACCTTTGTAACCTTCGATTTTTACTTTCCATTTCTCTTCCTGGCCCGGTAGTAATTTATCCCGGAAAGTTTCATAGCTAATGTCCAATTCTTTGTTTGCCCACGGCACACTAATGTTCCAGCTTCGGGTATACAGCCGGTTGTTTTTTACATAAAAACGATTGATGGTATAGCCACCACGGTCGGCTTCCGTTGCGGCAAATTCTGTTTTCTGCAGTTCATTATTTAGCTTTAAAAACTGAAAGGTTGCGTTTGGTTTCGCTTCGTTTGCTTTATCTGCCTTTAGGGTTTGCTGCACCACAAACACATTGTCAGCACTGGTGCCAGCATAAATCACTGCATTTTCACCCGGCTCCACTACCATTTTCACAGCATCTTCAAAAGCGTAATCTGCCGATGGCAGTTTGCCACTCTTTGTATCGTACAGTGGTACGTAATTCAGGGTGGTTACGGCATGCCCATCCTTATCTATTGCACTTGCCTCAATGGCATACCAACCGGTTTTCAGGGTAGCTTTTTTCAGTTCATAATCAGGTGCTGAAGTGGTAAATGTATCTTCCAGTACAAGGCTACCCCGCTTCCAGGTGCGGTAGTCATTTTCATTACGGTAAGGATCGTTGGGAAAAAATTGATGAAAAGCTGCTTCATCCATCACCGTTGTGTCCGGCGCTGTCCAGTAACGGCTGCGTAACAGGCGGCCCGGTGTAAGTAGTTCATAAATCTTAATGGTTGTTTGTACAGTCTGCTTTTCACCGGCCAGGTTGGTTGCCGTAGTGGCCAGTTTTTTCAGACTATCCAAAGCTATAGGTTGCCCATCCAGCAACCCCAGTGACAATTGCAGCGATTTATAACCAACAGAAACGGTCGTAGTTCCGCTACGGGTTTCGCCGCTAACGTCCGTTACATCAGCCTCAATGGTATAATCGAAAGTGGGGTCCAGGCTTTGGTCAACGCTCAGGTCGGGCTGGGCATTAAAGGCTATTTTGAACTTGCCATCGGCATCTGTTTTTACTTCACCATTGGTGATTTCGGTGCGGCCATCACCCTGCGACGGCCAGATGCCACGGCGCCAAAACAACCAGGGATATAGCCAGCGGGTATTTCGGTACACCCGATAAACAACTGTTGCACCATCCACATTATTACCGGCATATGCTTTTGCATTCCCGGTTATGGTTATTTCTTCATTCAGCCTAAAGCTTGTTTTCAATTTTTCGTATTCCACAAAAAACTTAGGCCGTTTGTATTCTTCCACCGAAATGTATTGCCTGCTTTCATCAACCTGTATCGTAAAATTACCGGTCAGCCCGGTTTGCGGCAACCGGAAAGTCCCGTTGAAGCTACCATATTCGTTTACATCCTTTTGCAACGTATCCACTTTCTGCTGGTTTACGTCGAATAGGGTAATCGTCACTTTTTTGCCGGGCTGATAAATTTTACTTTGCCGGGTCATAAAATCTTTGGTTACGCCAATGGCTTTGAAATAAACCATTTGGCCGGGCCGGTAAATACTGCGGTCTGTGAAAATAAACCAGCGGAGATTTTCCTTTTCATACTGGGCAGCGGTTTGCTTCACGGCACTTACCCCATCATCGTACCGGCTGTAAATGTTATTGCCTTCATCCATTTTCAGCCGGTCGGCCCCATAGCTAAAGTCTAACTGAACCTGGCTATTGTACCGGTTTTCCAGATTATCATTCACCGGAATTTTTACATAGCCATTCTTGTCGGTGGTTACTAATTTCGGGTTACTGGCTTTGTACTTCCGGCTGTTGTAATCGTAATATTTGTAGGAAACCTGCACTTTAGTACCAGGCAGTGGTTGCCCATCGTTCCGGTTCAGCACAAAGCAATCGGTTTCCTGCAACACGTAGCTAATATTGCTCACATAAAAGATAGCAACTGCCAACGGATTTTTATTAAGTGAAAAATTACCATCGACAGACGTGAGCAACATATACCGGCCTACAGGTAAGGCATCCACTTTTACTTCGGCGCTGTGCTGGCGGTAATCACCCATCGTAGGGAAACTTTGCTGCCAGTTTTTAAAGGAGGATAAGGTTACCAACTTTTGCCAGTATTTATCTCCCCCGGTGTACATGTCATCACCGGTTAGTGCATTTTCAACTTCATCCGTAAATTTTATTAATCGCAGATGCAGGTTATTGAAATTTTTAAACTGAACCAGCACCCGGAAAGGCTGTTCCGGAATGTTTACTTTTTCAATCTGCAGATTCAGGGTCGTCCTGTTAATCTCATTCAATAAATTACCGGCATTGATGCCGCCTTCGCTTTGCGGAAATCTGGCAATAATTTCCTTTAATAAACGCACAGCCTGAACAATCAAATCCCGGTCTTCCGGATTGCCGGTACCAGCATTGTATTGCGAACCTTTTTGGTTATACCACTGTGCCAGCAGGTAGCCGGCCTGTGCCGCTTCCGGCAGGTTATTATTACTGCTGTATATCTGTTCCAGCAGTTCTTTATACAACTGCTCCTTGCCGGGCATTATTGCTTTGCTATGCACCCAAACAGCCCGCTGAATATCGGCATCCGCAAATGCTGCTTTGTCTTTATCGTTCCAGTGAAAGGCTAATAATTGCTGGAAGGTTTGCAGGGCTAGCAGGTCGTGGTTGCCAGTGTCTTTTCCACTGTATTCGTACCGGATAAATATCGGTGCTGCGGCCAGTGCAGCCATATCCGTTATCTTAAAAGCATACACCGGCCGGGTAATGTCCCGTTCATCACTTTGAAAATAAGATAGGGCTTTCCAGGCCAGTAAATCAAAAAGGGTAGGGCGTAGCTTCCGCACATTGCCTTTGGTAATAATAGGGTCATATTTTTCCAGCCCTGTTTGTTGCAGCAGCTTTGGATTTTGAAGTGAAGCCGCATACAGCGCTGCAATCTTTGTATGAAAATCAGTGATGGTCCAGGTAGCAGGATCCTCTTTTTTAAAATCAACGGTATTGGTACGCTGGTAAATCTGGTAGCGCTGCTGCTGAAAATAACTGTAGTACAAATCGGCGGTAAGGCTATTGAGGATTTGCTTTACCGGCTCATTGGCTGCAGCAGCTTCTTTTTCAAAATTGGCGATATTCTTTTGCCAGGTATCTTCTCCTACCTGTGTAATCAGCTGGCTCTGGTACACCAGTGCTTTTACCTGCTGTGCTTCCTGCCTGCTCCCTTTAGCTTCCGTATAAATGCGGTTCACTACTTCCAGGGCACTTTTGGGCAGGCCCTTTTGCTGAAAAGCTTCTACCTTTTTCCAGGCCGTATCGTAGTTATAATTTTTTTGAGCCATCAGTTGTAAGGAAAAAATTAAAGTAATAAAGGACACTGACAGTTTGAAGGACAACTTCATATCGAAAAATTGAAATGATAAATGCGTGTGGGGTGGATGCCGGGTCAAACAGCCCCCTGTCCCCCAACGGGGGAACCTGGTACTGTTATAATAACTAACTGCAAATATTGCTGTTAGATGGGCTGGTTAGATGGTAGCAGTTTTGTTTTTGCATAAATACTATTCAGTGTTTAACAAAATAGTGCATAGAAACTTTATAAGACAATTATTTA
Organism: Chitinophagaceae bacterium; assembly: GCA_965246935.1. Lineage (GTDB taxonomy): Bacteria > Bacteroidota > Bacteroidia > Chitinophagales > Chitinophagaceae > JAZKFT01. The sequence goes on from CBDFGC010000025.1 coordinate 43,469, forward strand.
CCAATCACAATGGCATGTTTTCAAATGCTCCAATTAAACAATATTATAAAATTTTTGGAAGTAAGAACTAAGTTCCCCCGGGTGCATAACATTTTTTAGGAAACCATAGATTTGTTTAAAAATTACAGTCTATGCAAACGCCCCAGGAATTATTTGACAGCTATATAGCAAACGTAAAGAACTTATCCACCCAACTGGATTTTTACGAATTCGAGAAGCAGTTTGTGAACTTACACGATGCCTTTGGTCGCCAGATGCTGGAGCACCGTTTAACAGAAGAAGTGAAACAGCCGGTTTATAAAAAAAAATTGAAGCCCGCTACGGCACCCTCCAAATAGCCACCACTCATCCTTACAGCCAACCGGGCAATGGGTTCAAAATCAGCCCCTATCTACAGGAGTTGATACTGGCTACCTGCGCCGAAAGCCCCTATAGCATTAGCAAAGATCTGTTATCCAAATACCTGAACCTGCAAATAAATGAGATGCAATTGTATCGCCTTACCGATCATTATGGCCAAGCCCTGCAGGAGGTATTGCAGAACAATACAAGCCTTCATCCTTTAGAAAAGCAGGAGGATGTGCTTTATGCGATGCTGGATGGCTCCATGATCCTAACCCGCACAGAACAATATAAAGAAGTGAAGTTAGGCAGGCTGTTCCGTGGGCAGGATTGCCTGCGTTTGGGGGATAAGCAGGGGAAGATTATCCAATCCCAATATGTATCACACTTCGGAGATAGCAAAGCCTTTACGGCCCAGATGGAACGTGTGCTGGAAGGGTATGGTTCATTGAAAAAGCGGTTAATTTTTATTACGGATGGGGCGGTGTGGATGCGCAACTGGATAGCGGATGCCTACCCCGAAGCCATATCGATCCTGGATTTTTATCATGCCAAAGAATACTTGTGTGCTGTAGCCAAAGACTATTTTGAAGCCGAGGAAATGCGCAGAAACTGGATAGCAGCCATGGAAACGCTATTGTTAAAGAGTTGCACACAGCAGGTGATAGAAGCGGTAAAATGCCTGCAACAGGATAAGGAAATGCCATCGGCTGCCAAACTGATCAGCTATTACACGGAAAACATCGGCAGAATGGATTATGCTTATTATGTAACGATTGGAAAAGGGCTGATCGGTTCGGGGGCCATGGAGTCTTCTCATCGAACCGTGATACAGTGCAGAATGAAACGTTCCGGGCAACGGTGGAGCAATGCGGGCGCTGCTCATATGCTTACGCTGAGAACCATTAAGATGAACGGACAGTGGGAGAAAGTCTGCCAAACCATCACCAAACAATACCACCCTAACAAAGCCGCCTAAAAATGTTATGCACCCGTTCCCCCCGTTGGGGGACAGGGGGCTGCATTTTTCCTTACTTTTGCCGCCCCGAACAAAAAAAGCGGGAATTTTTATGCCTGAAGATAATATTGTTAACCAAAACGCAGATGTACAAGAGACTGTTGTGGTAACTGATGCGGATACCACTGACACTACTGCGACAACAAATGAACTTGTAAATACAGAAGACACCGGCAACATTCATGCAGAGCAGAATGCTGCCATTCAGCAGGTAAACGTGCGGGAAAACCTGCCTACTGCAGAAGAAGTTACTGCTGCCCCGGTAGATGTGCCTGAAAATGTTGCTACTGTAAACGAAGCAGACAGCGAGCCGGTAAAAGCACAGCCACCGGTAGATGAAACACCTGCAGCCCATGACGATTTTGACTGGAGTGTGGACAAACGCAATGTAATTGCCTACAACAAAGACGAACGCAGCAAGTACGACAAAGTGTACGATGAAACCTTCCGCAGCGTGGCCGACAATGAAATGGTAACCGGCCTGGTAGTAGGTTTAACCAAAACGGATGCAGTCATCAACATTGGCTTTAAAAGCGATGGTTTAATTAGCCTGAACGAATTCCGCGATGCGCCGATTAAAGTGGGCGACGAAGTAGAAGTAATGGTGGTTGAAAAAGAAGACCGCCAGGGTAATTTGCACCTGAGCCGCAAACAGGCCCGCACTACCCGTGCCTGGGAACGCATTGTGGATGCACATAAAACCGGTGAAATTGTTACCGGTACCATTACCAGCAAAACCAAGGGCGGCCTTATTGTGGACGTATTTGGTATGGAAACCTTCCTGCCGGGATCTCAGATTGACGTGAAGCCGGTAACCGACTACGATCAGTTTGTAGGAAAGACCATGGAATTTAAGGTGGTGAAGGTGAATGAAATGATTAAGAATGCCGTTGTAAGCCACAAGGCACTGATTGAAAGCGACATTGAAGCACAACGTGCTGAGATAATGAGCAAACTGGAAAAAGGACAGGTACTGGAAGGAACCATTAAGAATATCACCGATTTCGGCGCCTTTATGGATCTGGGTGGCCTGGATGGTTTGCTGTACATCACCGATATTTCATGGGGCCGCATCAGCCATCCAACAGAGGTACTGAAACTGGATCAACGCCTGAATGTAGTGGTGCTGGATTTCGACGATGACAAAAAACGGATATCTCTGGGTTTAAAACAGCTTACTCCGCATCCTTGGGAAGTGCTGCCTGAAAACATTGTAGAAGGTGGTACAGTGAAAGGTAAAGTGGTAAACATCGAAGACTACGGCGCATTCCTGGAAATTATGCCAGGAGTAGAAGGACTGGTACACGTAAGCGAAATTACCTGGGCCAATACGCCAATTAACGCCAAGGAATTCTTTAAGCTAGGCGATGAATACGAAGCCAAAATTGTAACGCTGGATAAGAATACCCGTAAGATGAGCTTGTCCATCAAGCAATTGACACAGGATCCCTGGAACACTATTGAGGATCGGTTTCCAATGGAAAGCCGCCACAGTGGTACCGTTAAAAACATCACCCCTTATGGTGTATTTGTGGAACTGGAACCTGGTATTGGCGGTATGATTCATATCAGCGACTTAAGCTGGATGAAACGCCTGAACCACCCAAGTGAATATGTAAAAAGTGGTGATAAGATCGACGTCATCATCCTGAATATTGATAAGGACAACCGCAAGCTGCAATTAGGTCACAAGCAACTGGAAGACGATCCTTGGAATACACTGGGTGATGTGTTCCCGGTTGGCAGCCTGCACGAAGCAACTGTTATCCGCCGGGATGACAAGGGAGCCCTGGTTTCCTTACAGTACGGCATCGAAGGTTTTATTCCGAAGCGTCATTTGTTAAAAGAAGATGGTAAGGAAATAGCTGCCGATGAAACGGCTGAGTTTGTAGTTATTGAATTTGACCGCAATGAAAAGCGTATTGTGCTAAGCCATACCCGTATTTGGGAGCAGGCCAAGCAGGTAGCGATAGAAGCAGAAAAGAAAGAAAAACAGGCAGAAGCAGAAGTAACCAAAAAAGAAGTGAAGAAAATTCAGGCGAAGGTGGAAAAAGCAACTCTGGGCGACCTGGGTGCATTAGCCGCACTGAAAAAGAAGTTAGAAGAAGGCGAAGCCAACAACTAATTTTCGTTTCACCATTTTATACAAACCCATCCCGAATTAGTCGGGGTGGGTTTTTTATTTCCCACACACCAGAACTTTATCCGGAAAGGATCTGACCACACTCAAAGTCCTTCTCCGGGAGGAGAAGGATTTAGGATGAGGCTTTACCTGGGCGTTGCCCCGCCGAAAACCAGGCGGGGCCGGGCTTTCCGGCTTACTCCCTTCGCTTCGCTTCGGGGGTGCCGCCTGCAATCCCTAACGCTCATTGCGTCGTTCTGGTTATTACCTCTAAACGCTGCATATTCCGGCTTTTAAGTGTAGGACAGTTGCTTCCGGCATAAACTTCAAGGGTGTGAAATACCCAGGTATGAAAAACCTTTACATTTACCCTTTCCCAAATAAAGCCCTATGTATAATATCCTGTTATTCGCCCACAATCTGTTACGTTGGGTCATTCTCATTTTTCTGGTATTAAATATTCTCCGCCATCTGATGAATGCCCGCAAACCATGGGAGAAAACTGACAATAGCCTGGGATTAATTTTAATGATCGCTGCACACATTACACTATTAATTGGTTTATATCAGTGGGTTTTTAACGATCTTGGTTTGAAAGCAATTCAGACATCAGGTTTTAAAGCAGTCATGGGAAATAGTGTCAGCCGCTTTTGGGCTGTTGAACATTTTGCCGGGATGCTGATTGCCATTATTTTAATTACAATCGGAAAGGGCGTAGGTCGAAAAGCAATGCCGGATACGACAAAACACCGCCGTGCAGGGTTCTTGTTTCTGACAGCTTTGGTTGTTATTCTTTTAGTTACGCCTTGGCCGGGCCGCCCCGGCATAGGCCGCCCGTTAAACCCGGTTGACAGGCTGGAAACGATCCGTTAAAGTCAGCCTCTTTTTCCTAACTCAATTACTTCGCAGTCTTTTATCGTTTTGCCATCAATGGCAAAGCGGATAAGGGTACGTACTTTATGCCAGCCATGGTTGCCTGCCGCACCGGGATTCATATGCAGGCATTGCAGCTTCGGATCGTATATTACTTTTAAAATATGCGAATGGCCGCTGATAAAAAGCTGCGAACGATTGGTTACGATTTTGTCTTTTACACCGGGTGCATAGCGGTTTGGGTAGCCGCCGATATGCTGTATCAGCACATTCACTTCTTCACAGGTAAATGCCAGCGTTTCCGGGAACCGGGTGCGAATATCCTGGCCGTCGATATTGCCATATACCCCACGCAACGGTTTAAATGCTGCCAGTTCACTGGCAACAGCCGCCGGGCCAAAATCACCGCCATGCCAGATCTCATCGCAGTTGCTAAAGTGTTTAAATACAGCCGGGTCTAAAAATCCATGCGTATCTGAAAGTAGCCCTATTCTTGTCACACTATTATAATTTAGGATTTAGGAATTGTGATTTGTGATTTCTGTTTTGCATTATTCATCATTACATTTTGAATGGTCGATTTTTTTAATCAAAAAATTATTTAAGAATTTGTATTTCATCAATTGTGGTCGTCCGTCGTCCGTGGTCTGTCGTCTGTTCTCTTTCATTACTTTTACAATTCATCAGCCACATCGCATCCATTCACGATTGACGATTCACGACCATGCCATACTACCATTCCCTCGGTTCCATACCGCACAAGCGCCATACGCAGTTTCGTAAGCCGGATGGCGGCCTGTATTCCGAACAGCTATTTTCAACAGAAGGTTTCAGCAACGATTATGCAACCTTGTATCACCTGCATCCGCCTACTAAAATACTGCAGGTGGGTGAACCGGTATCCGTAGCACCGCAAATAGCCGAAGAAAAAATGCTGAAGCACCGCAGCCTTGAGGGATTTAAGGTGCCGCCTGTAGCCGATTATCTCGAAAGCCGCAAACCGGTTTTGGTAAATAAAGATTGCCAGATTGTGTTAGCTGCCCCGCAGCAAAGCCTCACCGATTATTTTTTTAAGAATGCCGATGCCGATGAACTCATCTTCATACACGAAGGCAGTGGTAAATTGATAACACAATATGGTGAACTGGCATTTGCTTATGGCGATTACCTGGTGATACCCAGGGGCTGTATGTACCAGATTCATTTTAATGATACAGCCAACCGTCTTTTTATTGTTGAAAGCTTTAGCCCGATCCGGTTTCCTAAAAGATACCTAAGTAAATACGGGCAGTTGCTGGAGTATTCGCCTTATTGCGAACGGGACATCCGGCCACCACAAAACCTGCAACCGGTTGATCAGCAGGGCGATTTTATTATCAAAACCAAAAAGCAACATACCCTGTACGATTTGCATTATGCGCACCACCCGTTTGATGTGGTAGGCTGGGATGGCTGCTGTTATCCATACACATTCAGTATTCATGATTTTGAACCCATTACCGGACGGGTACATCAGCCGCCACCAGTACATCAAACGTTTGAAGCAAATAATTTTGTGGTTTGCAGTTTTGTGCCACGCAAATACGATTATCATCCGCTTAGCATTCCGGCGCCTTACAATCACAGTAATATTGACAGCGATGAAGTCTTATATTATGTAGATGGTGATTTTATGAGCCGCAAGCATGTAACCCGTGGTATGATCACCCTGCACCCTGCTGGTATTCCTCACGGACCGCACCCCGGTGCAGTTGAAAAAAGCATTGGCAAAACAGAAACCGGGGAGTTAGCGGTAATGGTAGACACTTTTCATCCGTTGCAGCTTACAACTACAGCACTGGAAATTGAAAATACCGGATACGTAACCAGTTGGTTAGAATAGGATGGAGTCGCTATCCCGGCAGCCAGTCCCGATTTTTCGGGAGCACTATTCTTGAACAGTAAAAACAGGACGGCATCGCTTATTTTGTACCTTGATTAATAACAACTTATGGCGATGCAGTCCTTTAAACTTAATAATAAACAGCAATGATACTTTTTTGACATTGTTAATCAAGGACGGCATCGCTCTAACTGATAAATAATTTGAGTATAAAATTGAGCGATGCCGACCTGGGCTTCAAAAGAACAGTGCACCGGAAGTGACTACGTCATTAACAACACTAAAAAATTATTAAATCACAGTAGTTCTATTTAAAAATTTCCCTACCTTACGCTCTCCAAAATACCCTGGTAACGCAGGATAATCATAGGTTTCCAACATTTTCTTTCGCTACAGGTTAAATTTATCATTATACATACAATTTTTGTTGATTACTCTGAGTGCAAACCCCTATTTTTGCGCTCCCAAAAATTGTATGTCGAAACAAGCACTCATTAAACAGGATGGAACGATTATCGAAGCTTTATCAAATGCTATGTTTAAGGTTCGCCTTGAAAACGGGCACGAAATATTAGCAGTTATATCCGGTAAAATGAGAATGCATTATATCCGCATATTGCCAGGTGACAAGGTTGGGGTGGAAATGAGCCCTTATGATTTAACAAAGGGCCGTATTATTTTCCGTTACAAATAATTTATCTGATGACCAGGTGTTGCAAAGCACCGGAAATTTTATTGTTATGAGAGTAAGAGCATCTATCAAAAAACGCAGTGTAGATTGTAAAATCGTTCGCCGGAAAGGAAAGCTGTATGTGGTAAACAAAAAAAATCCCCGGTTTAAGCAGCGTCAGGGATAATTTATAAAGACGCAATAGTTTGCGTCTTTTCCTGTTTGTATTAAAATTGTAAAAAGTAAATCACAAATACATTATGGCTCGTATTGCCGGTATTGACCTGCCAAAAAATAAACGTGGCGAGATTGGCCTTACCTACATTTATGGTATTGGCCCCAGCACGGCCCGTTACATTCTTGAAAAAGGCGGCATTGATAATAACAAAAAAGTGAACCAGTGGAATGATGAAGAACTGGCGCATATCCGTAATACCATTACCAACGAATTTAAGGTAGAAGGCCAATTACGCAGTGAAGTATCGGTAAATATTAAACGCCTGATGGACATTGCCTGCTACCGCGGGCTTCGCCACCGTAAAGGCCTGCCACTGCGTGGGCAGCGTACCCGTACCAATAGCCGTACCCGTAAAGGAAAACGGAAGACCGTTGCCGGCAAGAAGAAAGCGCCTAAAAAGTAAAAAGGTAAAAGTAAAAATTCAAAATTTGGCCTGTTCGTTTTCCGGATCAGTCCAGAGGGTACAGGAATCGACCTTTTTGTTTTTTACTTTTTACTTATTAATAGCTCCGGATCGTCCCGTTAAAACAGGTCAGGAGGAGCAGGTTCGATAAATATTTAAGATTACCTCTCAAAAAAATGGCAAAAGCAAATCAACAAAACAACCAAAAGGCAACCGCTAAAAAAAGAGTGGTGAAAGTAGATGCCCATGGTGATGCACACGTAAGTGCTACGTTCAATAACATCATTGTAAGTCTTACCAATAAAAGTGGCCAGGTTATCAGTTGGTCATCTGCCGGTAAAATGGGCTTTCGTGGTTCCAAGAAAAATACACCGTATGCTGCGCAGATGGCAGCCGGCGATGCCGCCCGTGTAGCATTGGAAGCCGGGCTTAAAAGAGTAGATGTGTATGTAAAAGGTCCGGGATCAGGCAGAGAAGGTGCTATCCGCTCCCTTGCCAATAGCGGTCTGGAGGTAACGATGATTAAAGATGTTACTCCATTACCACATAATGGTTGCCGCCCTCCCAAGAAAAGAAGAGTATAATAAGGCAAAAGGAAAAATTAAAAAGTAAAAATTACTGCTTTGCTGTTATCAAGTTAATCGATAACAGTTTCATTTTTAAGATCTGGTTTAAGGTTTTTACTTTTGAATTTTTACTTTTTCCTTCTAATATATAATCAAAGCTGCCGGTCATAAAACTTTTAAGATTTTTAGATGACCGGCGGGAACTTAAAAATCTATTATACAATATGGCACGTTACACAGGTCCAAAAACCAAGATCTGCCGCATGTTTGGCGAACCGATCTTAGGCAACGGCAAATACCTGAGCAAGAACAGTAATCCTCCGGGTATACATGGTGCTCAGCGTAAACGCAAACAGTTAGGCGAATATGCCCTGCAATTAAAAGAAAAGCAAAAAGCCAAATACACGTATGGTGTATTGGAGCGCCAGTTCAGCAAAACATTTGTGGAAGCTGCCCGCCGTAAAGGAGCAACCGGCGAAAACCTGATTAAGTTGCTGGAAGCCCGTTTGGATAATGCTGTCTACCGGATGGGAATTTCTCCCAGTCGCCCCGCTGCCCGCCAATTGGTGAGCCATAAGCATATTACCGTTAATGGCGAAGTGGTAAATATTCCTTCTTATCAGTTAAAGCCCGGTGATACCATTGGCTTGAAACCTAAGAGCGAACACAACGCATCTGTTTTGAGTTTTATCCGTGGAAAAAATCCAAAATTCAGCTGGCTGGATTGGAACGAAGGCGAAAAGAAAGGCGTTTTTATTGGTTACCCGGAAAGAGAAAGTGTTCCGGAAAACATTAAGGAACAACTGATTGTAGAATTATATAATAAATAATATAGTTGTTTAAAGTTCAAAGTTTAAAGTTTAAGGTTCTTAACTTTAATCTGGTTGACAAAAGCCAGGTGCATTTAAACCGATCTGTAAGTTTCAGTTTTGAAATTTAATTTTTCACAATTGATGATTACTAAAATCTGATTCAGAACATCGCACAAAAGAACTTTAAACCTTGAACATTAAACTTTAAACTAAAAAAGTAATGGCAATTTTAAATTTTCAGAAGCCCGACAAGATTGTGTTGCAAAAGTCAACTGAGTTTGAAGCTCAGTTTGAGTTTAAGCCACTGGAGCCGGGTTACGGACTTACTATTGGGAACGCCCTTCGCCGTGTATTGCTTAGCTCATTAGAAGGCTATGCAATTATTGGTATTAAGATAGACGGCGCCGACCATGAGTTTGCAACCATCAAGGGTGTAACCGAAGATGTAACTGAAATGATCCTGAACTTAAAACAGGTTCGTTTTAAGAAGACAGTAGAAGGAGAAGTAGCTAACGAAAAAGTAGTGCTTTCGCTAAAAAACAAAACAGAGTTTACAGCAGGTATGATTGGTGATGCGTTGCAGCATTTTGACATCATGAACCCGCAACTGCTTATCTGCACCATGGACAGCAGTTCCCGGCTTGATATAGAAATTCATATTGGCAAAGGCCGTGGTTATGTACCTGCGGAAGATAATAAGGTAAAAGATACACCATTTGGCTATGTACCAATTGATTCCATCTTTACGCCTATTAAAAATGTAAAGTACGCCATCGAAAACACCCGTGTTGAACAACGTACCGATTACGAAAAATTAATCATGGATGTACTCACGGATGGTACGATTCATCCGGAAGACGCTGTAAAGCAGGCCAGCCGTATATTGATTCAGCACCTGATGATTATTACGGATGAAAACATCACTTTCGATAGTAAGGAAGAAAAGAAAGAAGATGTGGTGGATGAACAACAACTGCAACTGCGTAAAGTGTTGAAAACTCCATTAGAAGATTTAGACCTGAGTGTACGTGCCTTTAATTGCCTGAAAGCTGCCAAGATTAACAGCTTAAGCGAACTGGTACAATATGAGCAGGAGGACCTGATGAAGTTCCGCAACTTTGGTCAGAAAAGCCTGAGCGAAATAGACCAGGTGTTACACGAACGCGGCCTTAGCTTCGGTATGGACCTTAGCAAACTGGGTGTAGATAAAGATGAGTTTCTTTAATAAATTAATGTGCTAATTTAATTTGCTAATGTGCTGACACAGATTTGAGCAGTTATTTTGACTGTTCACAGTTTTTTCATTAGCAGATAAGCACATTATCATACTATCACATTTATAACAGGCTATAATTCCCTGACTACGGTATAGCCTATTCAATAACAGGCAATTTGTAGTAGCCATTCGTTGCAATCATTTGCAGGTTTGCTAGTTTTCACATTGTCACATTAATTTAAGTCATGCGTCACGGAGATAAGATTAACAACCTCGGCCGTAAGAAGGCCCACAGAGAAGCCCTGCTGAGCAATCTTGGCACTGCACTCATTACGCACAAGCGTATTGTAACTACACTGGCTAAAGCCAAGGCCTTGCGTACCTACATTGAACCGTTGCTTACCAAGACCAAAAAAACGGAAAGCAAAGAGCAAATTACGCACATGCACCGCCTGGTATTCAGCCACCTGAATGACAAGCAGGCGGTAAAAGAATTGTTTACCGTAATAGCTCCTAAAATAGCCAGCCGTCCCGGTGGTTATACCCGTATCATTAAGTTAGGTATTCGCCCCGGTGATGCAGCTGAACGTGCAATGATTGAACTGGTTGATTTTAACGAAGTGTACAAAAATACGGCTGCGCCTGCTGCTGCTGCTACCGAAACGGGTAAACGCACCCGCCGTAGCCGTGGTGGAAAGGGTGGAGGTGCCCCAACTACGAACACTGCTGCATCTATACCTCCGGCTGCAACTGAAGCTTCTTTTGTAGCTGCTTCTAAAGCGACTGATGAAACGATTACAGATTTAATACCTGTGGAAGAAACACCTGTAAATGCTGAAAACGTGGTTCCAGGCACAACAGAGGAAACAAAACCAGCAGAGTAAATCTACTTTTAATTTTATTGATAAAGGCTGCCAATTGATGGTAGCCTTTTTTTATAATGGGTGTGGAAAATGTTAGTGAAGAATGTTAGAAACAATTATGGTACAACCCGTACACCATTTTACATTTGTCAAATTTTACAGCAAATGAATCATTTACAACCCGCTTTATTAGTGTTGGCAAATGGAATCGTCATTTCCGGAAAAGCTTTCGGAATGACAGGTACCACCTCCGGGGAACTTTGCTTTAATACCGGCATGACCGGCTACCAGGAAGTGTTTACCGACCCTAGCTACTACGGACAAGTGTTGATTATGAATACCGTGCATGTAGGTAATTATGGTGTAAAAAAGCTGGACGTAGAAAGTGATTCGGTAAAAATTAAGGGACTAATTGGCCGAAACTTGGAAACGGATTTCAGCCGCCTGCAGGCAGATGGTAACCTGGATGAATACCTGAAACGAAATAACATTGTAGCCATTGATGGCGTAGATACCCGTGCACTGGTTTCGGAAGTACGCACGCAGGGTGCTATGAACTGCATCATTAGCAGCGACGGCAAAACGGTTGAGGAACTGAAAGCAGAACTGGCTGTTGTGCCATCTATGAATGGCCTGGAACTGGCTTCTATGGTGAGCACGGAAGCATCTTACACTGCCGGTAATCCCAATGCAAAGAAACGGGTTGCCGTACTGGATTTTGGTATTAAGCAAAATATTCTAAACTGCATGACAGAACGGGATATGTATGCCAAAGTATTTCCGGCAAAAACAGGTGTGAAGGAACTCATGGAATTCAACCCGGATGGTATTTTCATCAGCAATGGTCCCGGCGATCCGGCAGCAATGGACTATGCCATTGATACGATTAAATCGCTGGCCCAAATCGGCAAACCGATGTTTGGCATTTGTCTGGGCCACCAGTTACTGGCACTGGCACATGATATTCCCACCTATAAATTACATCACGGTCACCGGGGTCTGAACCACCCTGTCAAAAATATCATTACCGGCAAAAGCGAAATTACCACCCAAAACCATGGTTTCGGAGTAGACAGTGAGGCCGTAAAACGGGCTGATAACATAGAAATAACACACGTAAATCTGAATGATAACACGATAGAAGGCATCCGCATAAAAGATAAGCCTTATTTTTCCGTTCAGTATCACCCGGAAGCCACACCCGGCCCGCACGACAGCCGCTACTTGTTCGATCAGTTTGCGGAAATGATGGAAAACACACCCCTATAGTTTATCCGCCGCGGCGGATCTGACCCACACAAAAGATTTGAGATATGAGTTATTAGCAATTAGATTGTTCTGCTCTAATAGTGTTCTGTTATTCATCACGGGTAGCCCGGTTCGGAATGGGTTTTTAGGGGCCGAACAAACGAATAAGAAAAAGACGGCATTGGCGTTGGCACCGTTCAAATTTGTACTGCTATTTAGCTGTTTTCGGTGTCATTGTCCATTTTGCAGCAGTAAGCTAATGTGAGGAAGTTTCCTGTTTCTATCATCGTCTAAATGCTGCTTTATGCGTATTGCCATTATCAATGGCCCAAACCTGAACCTGCTTGGAAAACGGGAAACCGACATTTATGGTAATGAACCATTTGAAGTGTTTCTTGAACGATTTAAATACAAGTACCCGGATGTTCAGATTGCCTATTACCAATCCAATATCGAAGGAGAGATTGTGGATTACCTCCAGGACGAGGGGTTTAAGGCAGATGGAATCATATTAAACCCGGCCGGTTATACGCATACGTCGATCGCTATTGGCGATGCAGTGGCAGCCATTAAAACACCAGTTATCGAAGTACACATTTCGAATGTTCATGCACGGGAAGATTTCCGGAAATTGAGCCATGTGTCCGGCAAATCGGCAGGAAGTATATTTGGACTGGGCCTTAAAGGATATGAACTGGCACTACAGTGGTTTATCAATTCGGAAGTGTGATAAGAGATGAAGTATGAGAGATGAGAGATAAGTTATGAGCCTGCCGGCAAAGACAGGTTATGAGAGATCTTTTAAACTTTAAGATTTCAAGATAAAATTCCGAATTCCGGTAAGTAATCCTGTCCATCCTTTCATCCAGTAAATCCTGGTTCAGACAGCCTACACGAACATCCTGGTTCCGTATGCCTGGTAACTTTCCCGGAATGCTTTCGGCACACAACCTTTTCTTTTTTTAAAAATACGGTTGAAGTTGGAAATATTATTAAATCCGCAGTTATAAGCTACTTCCGCTACGCTTTGCGTGGTGTCAATCAGCAGGCGGCTGGCGTTGCCAAGCCTTATTTCCGTAAGGCTGTCGATAAAAGTATTGCCGGTACGCTGCCTGAAAAACCGGCTGAATGACACCTCTGTCATATTGATCAGCTTCGCTACTTCCCGCAACGTTACTGGTTTATCAAAGTTTTTATTAATATAATCCATAATAACTTCGACCCGCCGGCTATTGTAGTGAAAAGCTTCCGGATTGTTGCCAAAGGAGGTGTCCGATAACGTGCGCATATTGCGGCTCAGCGATAAATCGTGCAGGATGGACATTAATTCCAAAATCGAATCAAAACCCTGCTTTTGCCCTAAGTGAAGAATCCTCGGTGCTAAATGCCGGGTAGTGTCAGGCGAAAACAAAATACCCCTAGCCGATTTCTCCAGCATATTCCGGATAAAGCTTAACTGATTGCGACGCAACAGTTTTTCATCAAATAAATCTTTGTGAAACTGAACAGTAACCTCTTTTATTTCTGTACTGGTGCATTTGTGGGTGAACCAGGCATGTTCCAGGTTGCTGCCAACTAGCACAAGTTCTATATCCCCGATTTCTTCAATATGATCTCCTACCACCCGTTTGGCATCCTTGGCATTCATTATCAGGTTCAATTCGAACTCGTCATGATAATGCAGGGGGAAATCAAATGATGATTTTACCCGTGTAAACAGGGTAAAACAATCAGATTGCATTAATGGGGTTATCTCCCTTAACAGGTTTTTTTTCATAACAAGCAGTAAGATTTACACCACTAAAGTAGGGTAAATCTCAAATTAGTGGTAAAATAGTATTACTAACACGAGTTAATGTCTAATCTGATTTAAGAAAAGTTGTTTATTCATAATACTTTTATTTTCTAAAGTATTAAGATTTCAATGATGAAAAAGGACAAGTACCAGATAATATAGTATCATAAACCTGCGTAAAAATTAGTCTATTTTTGTACAAACGAGTAAGCTATATGATAAAACATTTTATCCTAAGATGGATACTTGTGCTGATCTGCACCTGTTCATACGCAGTTTCCTTTGCACAAACCAAAACTATTAGCGGTATTATTACAGACCAAAGCAGTACTCCACTATCGGGGGCTACTGTAAAAGTAAAAAACGGAAACACTTCGGCAATTACAAACGCAAGCGGTTATTTTAAAATGATTGTTCCGGAAGCCACCAAGGTAATCACTGTTTCTTATGTAGGAATGGCATCGCAGGATGTTGCTGTAACAAACCAATCGGAAATAGCGGTAAAGCTGGAATCCGGAAATTCTACGCTTAATGAAGTTGTGGTAATTGGTTATGGCGCTACAAGGCGTGCTAATGTAAATAGTTCTATCGCTTCCGTTACTGAAAAAGATATTAAGGGCCTGGTAGTTGCCGGTGTGGACCAGGCTTTACAAGGTAAAGTGGCCGGCGTATCCGTTACTAATAATACGGGGCAACCCGGCGGCGGCGTATCGCTGAGAGTAAGAGGTATAACCTCTGTAAATGGTAATGAGCCTTTGTACGTAATTGACGGCGTACCGATATTATCAAATACCTCCAGTGTACCACAGGATCAATTGGGTGGCCAGGCAGGCCAGTCCAGCCAAAGTGTACTGGCTACCCTGAATCCCGCTGATATTGCTTCCATCGATATTTTAAAAGATGCTTCAGCACAAGCAATCTATGGATCAAGGGGAGGCAATGGCGTCGTATTAATTACGACTAAAAAGGGTAGAGCAGGGGAAGGGAAATTAAATTACGATGTGTATTATGGCTGGCAAAGTGTACGTAAGAAATTAGACGTACTGAATTTGAAGCAGTATGCACAATATTATAATTCTATTGTTCCGGAAGTACGGGCCGCCGGAAATGGTTTGGATACCATTGGCGAATTTGCTAACCCGGCGGTGTTAGGAAAAGGAACTGACTGGCAGGATGAGCTTTTTCAAACCGGCAATGTTCAGAACCACCAATTGTCTTTTTCCGGTGGGCAAGGCAAAACAACCTACTACTTTTCCGGTAATTATTTTGATCAGGCCGGCACTGTTATCGGCTCTAAGTTTAAAAGATATGCAATGCGGGCAAGCATTGACCAGCAGGTAAAAACCTGGTTAAAAGCCGGCATTAACATCAATGCTTCCCGTACCAATCAAAAAATAACATTTACGGATGGTACGGATGCAGTAACCAACATTGTGTTATTCAACAGTCCTGCAACACCCGTAAGAGATGCGTATGGACAATATATCAGTACAACGAATATCGGAGGATCTGCTTTTGGAAATGGTTCTAATCCGGTTGCCAAAGCCTTTTTACGCAATGTGACGGCACAGCAAAGCAAAGTTTTTGGAAACCTTTACGCCGAAGTGCAGTTTGCTAAATACTTCACCCTGCGTAACCAGTTTAATTATGATTTTCAACTCAATGAAAACAGTGCTTTTCAACCATACATTTCTAATGACAGCACCCGACAGATTATATTAAACCCCAGCCGGCTGCGGGAAGACCGTAACAATTACTATTACTGGAACCTTGGCAATTACCTGACATTTAATAATAATTTTGGAAAGCATTATGTAAATGCAGTTGTAGGTCACGAAGCACAGTACTCTCATTATGATAACAAATACATTTCAGCTACTAATCTTAACCTGAATATTCAGTCTATTCCGGCAGGCGTACTGGATATTTCTCAAACGGGCGGTGGTAAGGGTACTTTTGCGATGGAGTCCTATTTTGCAAGAGCCACTTACGCTTTTGATAACAGGTATTCCCTTAGCGGATCAATCAGAAGAGATGCATCTTCGAACTTTGGCCCTAATAAAAAGATAGGGTACTTTTCCGCAGGATCAGTAGGCTGGACAGTAACCAATGAAAGCTTTGCGAAAAATATAAAACTGTTTGACTACCTGAAGATCCGTGCAGGGGTCGGAGCCGTCGGTAATCAAAATTCACCTACTCAGAATGCGTATGAAACAAACATCCGCCTGTTCACAGTAGCGCCATTCGGAGCTGGTGGTATTCCGGCAAACGTTGGTAATCCAAATTTAAGCTGGGAATCGATAGTAACGTATAACGGCGGTATTGATGCAAGTATTCTCAACAAGCGAATTGATATTACAGTTGATGTTTATAAGAAGATTACGCAGGATATGATTCTTGCTACCACCTTACCTGTATTTGCAGGCCTTGATCCAAATCCGCCAAATACTTCTTATAAAGAAATTGAGCCTCCGGTAACCAACGCCGGTAAAATGACCAACACCGGGATAGATATAGCTGTTAACAGTTATAACATTCAACAGAAAAACTTTACCTGGAGAACCAATGTTATATTTAGCCACTATAAAAACCTGTTAAACCAGTTAAATGCACCCGGTGCTTTATTAAGAGGGAATGCCAATGATTTTACGGGCAATTCATCTGTAGTAAACTATACACAAGCCGGGCATGCGGTTGGTACCTTTTATGGTTATGTAACGAACGGTTTGTACCGGTCTCCGGGTGAACTTAACAAAGGTGTTTTCCCCGTTGGCCTTACCTCCGGCTTTCAGGGGATTTATTTAGGCGATATCCGCTACAAGGATTTGAATGGCAACGGCGTAATAGATAATCAGGACGTTACATTTATCGGTGATCCGAATCCTACGTTTACGTACGGAGTAACCAATACATTCACGTACAATAATTTCGATTTCTCGTTCTTTTTCCAGGGTGTTTATGGAAGCAAAATATTTAACTGGACACGTAAATACACAGAGTCATTAAACAATGTATATGTCAATCAGTTATCGACTGTGCTGAACCGGTACACAACTGCAAACCCCAATGGATCATTACCCCGGTATAACCAATGGAATAACAATAATACCATTAACTCTGACCGGTATGTTGAAAGCGGATCTTACCTGCGGCTGCAGAATATATCCATTGGTTATAATCTGCCAAAACGTATGGTGAATAAAGCTAAAATTGCCAGTGCACGTATTTACGCTACTGCTCAGAACATTTACACCTTTACAAATTATTCAGGCTACGATCCTGAGATTGGTTCTTATAACAAGAATGCACTGTCTCAGAACGTTGATAACGGGCATTATCCAAATCCCCGGTCCGTAACAATTGGTGCAAACTTAGAATTCTAATAATAAATTTTACAATCGATGAAACATTATATAAAGTCATTATTTTTAATAACATTAGTGGCGCTTTGCTCCTGTAAAAAAAGCTTTGTTGATCGCCCCGGAGAAAACGGGCCTACACTCATTACCTATTATAATTCGGCTACAGAGGTTAATGCAGCAACCGGCTATCTGTATAACTCGGCCTGGTACGATTACCAGGACAAAGCCTATCATGCTATTGGTGAAGTGTTAGGGGGAAATATGCTTACTTCATCCGGAGATGTAAACTACGGTAGTAACAGTTACGTAAACTTTACCATTTTAAGTACTGATCCGCTGGTACTTAGTTCCTGGCAATCGTTTTATAAAGTGGCCGGGACAGCAACGGTACTTATCAAAACTTTTGAGCAAAAAAAAGCAAGTGTAAGTAACCCTGCTTATTTGGATTTGGGTATAGCAGAATCCAGGTTTATGAGAGGAGCCGCTTATTTTAATATAGCCCGTACTTTCGGTGATGCGCCTATTGTTGCGGATCCGGTAGCGCTTTCTTCCTCAGGAAACTATAACGTGCCACGTTATATTCAAAAAGATGTGCTCCGCTTTGCATTGGAAGATTTTAAGGCTGCTGAAGCAGGGTTGCCAAACGATCCTTATGTGCCAGGCAGAGTGTCTAAATATTCTGCAAAAGGTATGATAGCAAAATTATATCTGTACCGCGGTGATTATGACAGTGCAGCCACAAAAGCAAAAGAAGTAATTGATTATGCACAGTCATCAGGTAAAATCGGATTATATTCTGATTACCAAAAAATGTTTACTTCCTCTTCTGCCAATAATAACCTGGAATCACTGTTTGCACTGCAATGGATTGCTTCCGGCGGTTATGGCTATGGTAATCCAATACAGGCTTATGCCGGCCCTTCAACATTATTAAAGCCAACAACGGGCGTGGGTTATTCTTCTGTTATTCCATCACTTGACTTACGTGCTGCATATACGTTTGGCGACAGGCGTCGTGGCTGGTCTTTAATGGAACATGGCTTTACAAAACCTGAATGGAAAAATGTAAACTTCCCTAACGGATTCAGGTACGATACAACCTACATGAATTCAAATGATGATGCTTTGAAAATAAAAACCGGCAGCCGCTCGAATGCACTTAAATACGTGGTAGGGCCAGGTGATGCTACTGAACCGATAAACGGGTCTTCTACCAGTATTTGTACGTACATTCTACGGTATGCTGATGTGCTGCTTATTTATGCAGAAGGTAAACTGGGTAATAGTGCTTCTACTGCTGATGCCTCTGCATTGGCTGCATTTAACCAGGTGCATACCCGTGCAGGGCTTGTGGCAGCAACTTCTCTTACAAAAGACATTATTTTAAAAGAAAGAAGAGTAGAACTTGCATTTGAAGGTGACTACTGGTATGATGTACAACGACAAGGCTTTACTAAAGCGCAGGCTATCATCAATGCACAGGAAAGAGGTACTCTAAGTTTTGATGGCAAAACTGTAAACCATGTAGGCGCCTCTCTGAATTCAGCAGCTCAGTTATTTTTACCTGTTCCTCAATCAGAAACGATTGCAGATCCTGAACTAAACAAGCCTGCGGTATCGTATTATTAATTATTAAAATTTTTATAAAATGAAAAAGTATAAACTTCTGCAAACGGCCTTCTTTGCTTTGATTGCAAGTGCAACGATGATATCCTGCAGCAAAAAATCGGATTCGGGTGTTACCCCGGTTGCTAATAAAATTTCACCTGATTCATCATCCGGCGGAAATGTGCTTACCCTTACCGGCTCCGGCCTGGCAGCCATGAAAAGTATTGTATTTGATAATGGTAATGTACCTGCAACTTTTAATCCTGTATTTAATACGGATGAAGCCCTGGTATTCCGGGTTCCGGATACGGCCAATGGAGGACCTCAAAAAATAATTTTTACGAATATTAACGGTAAATCGGTAAGTGTGAACTTTAAAGTAATTGCACTGGTAACTATTTCTGATGTATCAAACTACAACTTTACTGCAGGAACACAAATTACGATTACCGGCAATAACCTGGGCGATGTAAGCAGTGTGGTATTAGCAGGAACAACAACTGCCGTGACCGTTGTTTCCAAAAGCAAAAAGACACTGGTGATTGCCATGCCCGTTACAACATTAGACAGAACTAAACTGGATATTACAAACGCTTCCGGTAAGATTACTACCACACAGGAATTTATAAATTACGATAAAGCATTCAGGATATTTACCGACGGATATGCGCCAGGTTTCCAGGACGCTGCCTGGGGGGATGCTGGTTTTATTAGCACAACAGTAGCCAAATCCGGCACCAGTTCTTACGGGAAAAAATTTGCTGCCGGTCAATGGCATCAGTTTGGTTTTGGCTACACAAACATTGACAACGCTGCTAACTATCAATACCTCACATTCTGGATAAAAGGTGCTTCCGTTGATTATCCGTTATGGATTTCTACTGCTACCAGCGCAGGCGGGTTTGCCAGCTTTAACGATTATGATAAAATCAATGTGCCGGCTAACGTGTGGACTTATTTTAAGCTACCGCTTAGCCAGTTAAAATTATGGTCAACCGGCACTGCATTTAACCAGATTGGCTGGCGCATACAAGGCCCTAATGGGCAAGATGAAACTTTTTATCTGGATGACGTAATGTTAGTGAAGTAAGTGAATAGTGAATGACTATAATAAAATTTGAATGTGATATTGTTTGTGCAAATAATTGTAATACATGCATTATAACTGCTTAAAGCACCAAGGCGAAAAATTTAGATTAAAACCCCGAAATTAAAACCAAGATTTTCTTTTAGGTTTAGGAGTAAAGGAGAATCGAATTAAAGATTTATCGATCATAAAAGCCGTTTCTCATTCATCAAAAAAGATTTGAAATATTTTTTTATATACTCATATAGCTGGTATTTCTTAAAAGTTACTAACTATTACTTATAAAGTATTATTAATAAATTTATCAATATTAACTAATTGGTTATTCAAAAGAACACAATCAGAATACGACATTGGCTATTCTTATTATTAGCATGCTGCTTTTTGTTCACCAATGCCCAGGCTGTTTTTGTGCAAACAAAAAACCACCGGTTTGTGCTGAATGGTAAACCTTATTATTACATCGGCACGAATTACTGGTACGGCGGCCTGTTAGGATTGGTGAAAAACGAAAACAAGGGAATTGAAAGGTTGCATAAGGAACTGGATTTTTTGCGAAGCAAAGGCGTCGTTAATTTACGGGTAATGGCGGGTGTGGAAGGTGCGGGGGAAATACAAGGCGAACAACGGGTAAAACCGGCATTACAAACTGCAAAAGGCATTTTTAATGAACAACAGCTAAAAGGCCTGGACATATTGCTATCTGAAATGGGTAAGAGAAATATGAAAGCCGTTATTTTCCTGAGCAATAACTGGGATTGGAGCGGCGGCTTCTTGCAGTACCTCAACTGGAATGGTATGCTGCCCGATTCGCTGTTGCAAAAAAAACTGGACTGGAACGAATTGCGGGACGAAGTGAGCAAATTTTATAGTTGCGAAACCTGTGTGCAGGATTACTTACAGCAGGCCGCTACCATCATTGAGCGCACTAATTCTGTTACCGGGAAAAAGTATAAGGATGATGATGCAATCATGAGCTGGGAACTGGCCAATGAACCACGGCCCATGCGGCCGGTAGCAACAGTTGCTTATTTAAAATGGATTCAAACAGCTGCTGCATTCATCAAATCAAAAGATAAAAATCACCTGGTTACAACGGGTAGCGAGGGAAGTATGGGCACAGAAAGCCTTGGCTTATTTCAGCAATCACATCAGTTTAAAAATGTTGATTATTTAACCATTCATATCTGGCCCAAAAACTGGGGCTGGTTTAGTCCGGAAACCATGCGGGCCGACTTGCCACGGGTAATTGCTAACACAGAAACGTATATACAACAGCACGATAGTGTGGCACAGCTATTAGGTAAACCCTTAGTGATAGAAGAGTTTGGTCTGCCACGGGATGGCCATTCATTCAGTGTAACAACTGCTACCAGTTTACGGGATATGTACTACCAGCATATCCTTTCTGCCTGGCAAAAAAGTGTGCAGCAGAACGGCGTTATCGGAGGTGTCAATTTCTGGGCATTCGGCGGCGGTTCCCGGCCCATTGCTAATCAAACATTCTGGAAGGAAGGGGATGAATACATGGGCGACCCGCCAATGGAAGAGCAGGGCCTGAACAGTGTGTTCGACAGCGACGCCTCTACTTGGAACATCATTGCCGCAGCAGCATTGCAAACAGGCTTAGGCTTACAAAAAGAGGTAATACCTGCAACAGCCGGTTTACCTGCTGATAAAATGGCCACCAAAGAAACAGTTGCTTTATACCGGAATCTGAAAAAATTGCTGCCAAAAGGAATCATGTTCGGCCACCAGGACGACCTGGCATATGGCGTAAACTGGAAATATGTTGCAGGCCGTAGTGATGTAAAAGAAACCGCCGGCGATTATCCCGCCGTTTATGGTTGGGAAATGGGCAATATCGAATACAAAGATTCATTGCATAATCTGGACAGCGTGCCTTTTGACCGGATGAAAACGTATATAAAAGAGGCATACCAACGAGGAGGCGTTATTACACTTAGCTGGCATGCCGATAATCCCCTGAATGGTGAATCAGCCTGGGATACCACGCATGCTGTGCAGTCCATACTGCCCGGTGGCGCTAAGCATGAAATGTATAAAACCTGGCTGGATCATTTTGCGGCATTTGTAAAGGAGCTGAAAGGTGCTAAAGGCGAAGCCATTCCTATCCTGTTCAGGCCATACCACGAGCTGACCGGCAACTGGTTCTGGTGGTGCAAAAATACCTGTACACCAGCAGAATTTACAACACTCTGGCGTTTCACTATCGGCTATTTGCAAAACGATAAAAAGCTGCACAATTTATTGTACATCTACAACACAGCGGACTTCAAAACAAAGGAAGAATTCCTGGAAAGGTACCCCGGCGATGATATGGCTGACCTCGTAAGCTTTGATAATTACCAGGGAGGTCCCGGCAGCGACAGTTCCTTTATCAAAGAGGTACAGCGCAAAATGACCATTGTGGATGAGGTGGCCGTAGAACAAAATAAAATCCCAACCCTGGCAGAAGCCGGTTATGAAGCAATACCCAATGCAAACTGGTGGACACAAACACTATTACCAGCCTTAGCCGGCCATTCTGTTTCCTACGTGCTGGTATGGCGCAACCATGGCTATCAGCAATCAACCCAAAAAATGCACTACTACGCACCTTACAAAGGCCATCCTTCGGAGGCTGACTTTAAAGTATTTTACAATAAAGAAAATGTTTTATTTGAGAAAGATATTGAAAAAGAAAAAATGTATCAATGGTAGTTCTGTGGCGGGGCTAAGCTAAGCAGCAATCGGAATCATTGCCGGCTCCGTAAAGCCGGCAACTGATTTCCAAAAATCTTACCTGTTCTTATTTATTAAATTTTATATTTATCAAAGGGTTTTGGCTTTTTCACACCTACGCCGTTGTTGGTGTTTTTCACCAACAACGCTCAAACAGCGGAAAGAACTTTTTGAACACCCCTATCAGTGATGAAATTAAGAATAACATAAGGTTTGAGCCCCACCTTCGGAGAGCCTGTTCCGTACTTTTAGTCGGAAGGTTAGGGAGGCTTTTACAATAAATCTAAAATCACAATTCATAAATCACAAATCCATTAATGCGGTTACAACTTGTTGATATAGCCATTATCAGCACCTACCTGCTCATGATGCTGGTACTGGGCTGGGTGCTTCGGAAAAAAGCACGGCAAAGCAAGGAAAGCTATTTAATGGGTGGTAAAAAGTTACCCTGGTATCTGCTGGGACTTAGTGATGCCTCCGATATGTTCGACATCAGCGGAACCATGTGGATGGTAGCACTTTGTTTTGTATATGGTTTAAAAAGTATCTGGATTCCATGGTTGTGGCCTGTGTTCAACCAGGTATTTAACATGATGTTCCTGGCTAAATGGCTGCGCCGCAGCAATGCCAATACCGGCGCCGAATGGCTGGCTACCCGGTTTGGAACAAAGGGCAGGGGCGTAGCGGCATCACACAATGTGGTAGTGGCTTTTGCGCTGCTTGGCTGCTTTGGTTTTTTGGCCTATGGCTTTATTGGCCTGGGTAAGTTCATTGAAATATTTGTGCCCTGGCAATTGGTGCAGCCCTATATACCATTCCATGTAGCGCCGCAGTACGTAGCCCATTTTTATGGTATCGTATTTACCTTATTTGCCATGTTCTATTCTATATTAGGTGGTATGCACAGTATTGTAATCGGCGATTTTATTAAATACCTGATTATGACCGTTGGCTGTATCGCTATCGGCATTATTGCCTGGCAGCATTTGGGGAGCCAGCAGTTACGGGTGCCCAAAGGGTGGGGTACGCCGTTTTTTAGCTGGAACCTTAACCTCGACTGGACAGGCTATGTGAATGCGGCAAACGCAAAAATTAAAGATGATGGCTATGGCTTATTCGGTATCTTTTTTATGATGATGCTATTCAAAGGCGTGTTTGCGAGCCTGGCCGGCCCGGCGCCCAATTATGATATGCAAAAAGTATTAAGCACCCGTTCACCGAAAGATGCTTCCAAGATGACCGGCTTTGTGTCCATTGTATTGTTGCCCATCCGTTATACCATGGTTATTGGTTTTACCATTCTTGCATTGTTGTATTATAACCAATTAAATCTTTCCGATGGTAATGGCGGAACTGATTTTGAACGTATCCTGCCGGCAGTGATGAACCGTTTTTTGCCCGTTGGTATTTTAGGATTGGTACTTACTGGTTTGTTGGGAGCATTCATGGGTACATTTTCCGGTACACTTAATGCAGCACAGGCTTATATTGTGAATGACATTTACCTGAAATATATAAACCCCGAAGCAACCCGCAGGCAAACCATCCGCATGAATTACGGAGTAGGCGTACTGGTTGTAATAATCGGGGTAACGCTTGGTTTTTTTACTAAAAATGTAAATGATATTCTGCAATGGATTGTATCGGCATTGTACGGCGGATATATTGCTGCCAATATGCTGAAATGGTACTGGTGGCGCTTTAATGCTTCCGGGTTTTTTTGGGGCATGTTTGCCGGTATTGCCGGTGCACTCATTTTTAGCAGGTTTATTCATTCCAGAGATTTACTGTATTATTTTCCACTGTTATTCCTGATTTCCCTGGCTGGCTGCCTGGCCGGTACTTATAGCGCCCCGGCAACTGATAACAACGTATTAAAAATTTTTTACCGTACCGTCCGACCCTGGGGATTCTGGAAACCAATTCATAAACAGGTAGTAGCCGACGATGCAGGCTTTCAACCCAACAGGCGTTTCGGGTTGGATATGTTTAACGTAGTACTTGGTATTATTGCCCAGCTCTGCCTCACCATTCTACCCATGTATTTTATTCTGTGGATGAAAATACCCCTACTGATTACGATTTTGATTTTAGCGGTCATTATACTCATCCTTAAAAAAACCTGGTGGGATAAACTGGAGGATTGATTAGTCAGCAGTCTGTTAGTTGGCAGTCGGCAGGGAATACAAAGAAAGAAGTCCGGAAGACGGAAAGTCCGGAAGTCCGAAAATTAAATACAGACGACAGATCACAGAAAAGGAACATGTAGCCAGCAGAGCAGTCGGCAGAGCAGTTAGAAGAAAGGAATAGAAAATGAAACATCGAAAGCAGTAACGAATGTTTACATATTTTGAACCATTGACGATTCACGAACCTCATTCACCATTCACGATACTGATCCTTAAAACAAATGATCATGAATATTGATTTTCAAAACAGGCTACAAGATTTACAGGAGGCTTACGACCGTCTGGTGCAGCGTGAGAATAAACCGGTTGAAGAATCAAATGGTATTTATCAACGCTATCAATACCCTGTTTTAACGGCAGCTCATGCACCGCTGAACTGGCGGTACGATTTGAACCCTGCAACTAACCCTTATCTGATGGAACGGATTGGCATCAATGCCACCCTGAATGCAGGTGCTATTAAGCTGAATAATAAATACCTGCTTGCCGTACGGGTAGAAGGAGCCGATCGTAAATCGTTTTTCGCCATTGCTGAAAGCGATAATGGCATTGATGGTTTTGAATTTTGGGAATACCCGGTACGAATGCCTGAAACAGAAACGCCGGATACAAATACCTATGATATGCGGCTGGTGCAACATGAAGATGGCTGGATTTATGGCATCTTTTGTACCGAACGAAAAGATCCAAATGCGGCTCCTGGCGACCAAAGTGCAGCCGTGGCTCAATGCGGTATTGCCCGCACTAAAGACCTTAAAACCTGGGAGCGGTTGGCCGACCTGAAAACCCGTTCGGCACAGCAACGGAATGTAGTATTGCACCCGGAATTTATACAGGGCAAATATGGTTTTTATACCCGTCCGCAGGATAGCTTTATTGAAGCCGGCAAAGGCGGCGGTATTGGCTTTGGACTAAGTGAAACCATTGAACATGCGGAAGTGACCAGGGAGGTGATTGTGGATGCAAAACAGTACCATACCGTGTATGAATTGAAAAATGGTTTGGGCCCGGCGCCCATCAAAACAAAACAGGGCTGGCTGCACCTGGCACACGGCGTTCGCAATACGGCTGCCGGCCTGCGCTATGTGCTGTACTTGTTTATGACGGATTTAAAAGAGATTACAAAAGTGACTTATAAACCGGCTGGTTATTTTATAGCACCCGAAGCAGAAGAAAGAATAGGTGATGTATCGAATGTTATATTCAGTAATGGCTGGATTGCGGACGACGATGGAACGGTGTTTATTTATTATGCATCATCCGATACGCGGATGCACGTGGCCGCTTCCACAACTGATCAGTTGCTGAACTATGTAATGCATACACCTGCCGATGGATTACGGTCAGCTGCTTCCGTAGAAGCCATTTACGAATTAATTGACAAGAATAAATCACTGGATGAAAAAACGCTGCTGAATAACCGTGCCACAGCATTTGCGCACGTACTTTAGAAAGATGAGCATAAATGTGCATATATTACAAAGAGAGATGCAGGCCGAACTGGTAAACATCTTAGATTACTGGATGAAATATACGCCGGATGAAGCCAACGGCGGTTTTATAGGTAAGATTGATCATGATAATAATATATATACCGATGCACCCAAAGGAACTGTATTGAATGCCCGCATTTTATGGACATTCTCTGCCGCTTATTATGCTACCCAACAGCCGCGGTATTTACAGATGGCAGGCAGGGCCTTTAAATATATTCAGCAATATTTTGTTGACCGGGAATACGGCGGCGTTTATTGGACGGTGGATGCAAAAGGGCAGCCATTAAATACAAAAAAACAAGTATATGCCCAGGCATTTGTGCTGTATGCCTGCAGCG
This sequence comes from Chitinophagaceae bacterium, assembly GCA_965246935.1. Lineage (GTDB taxonomy): Bacteria > Bacteroidota > Bacteroidia > Chitinophagales > Chitinophagaceae > JAZKFT01. The sequence continues at coordinate 70,342 of CBDFGC010000025.1, forward strand.
AATATTACCGTTGCTGTGGCCATCCGGCAGCAAAAACCCTGGCTATTGAATTTTACTATTTATTGCAGGAATATAGCTATGATAAAGAAAAAGGTGGCTACCTGGAGGCATTTACCAGGAAATGGCAGCCTATTGAAGATGCAAGGCTAAGTGCCAAAGATGCCAATGAAGCCAAAACGATGAACACACACCTGCACGTGTTGGAAGCGTATACAAATTTGTATCGCATCTGGCCGGGAAGAATCCCTGGCACAACACATACGCCAACTGCTCCAGAATTTTTACGACCATATCATCAACCGGGATACCTGGCGCCTGCATTTATTTTTCACTGAAAACTGGGAAGTAAAAGGCGATACGGTTTCGTATGGGCACGATATTGAGGGCAGTTGGCTGCTGCTGGAGGCGGCTGAAGTATTACATGATGAGGAACTGATTCAAACATACCAGGAGATAGCATTACACATGGCACAGGCAGCATTGGAAGGATTGGATACAGATGGCGGATTATGGTACGAATATGAACCGGGGCAACAGCATCTGATCAAGGAAAAACATTCCTGGCCGCAGGCAGAAGCGTTGATTGGGTTTGTGAACGCCTGGCAATTAAGTAAAGACGAAACGTATCTACATCGGGTACTTGATACCTGGCATTTCATTCAGCAACATATGATAGATAAACAATATGGCGAATGGTATTGGGGTGTTACCGAAGACTATAGCATCATGAAAAATGAAGACAAAGTTGGTATCTGGAAATGCCCCTACCATAATTCAAGGGCATGCCTGGAACTCATGCGGCGGCTTACCTCACCCCCGGCCCCTCTCCACCTGTCGGTGTAGAGGGGTGCCTCTGTGTTGCACAGCATCTGTTTTGAATTAGCGGGTTCATGTTGTTTAAGCTTTGCTAAGTACTTTTTGAGCCCGGGTTATTGCTCGCTGAATTTTGAAAATTATATTTTTTGAACCCACAGTCACATTTTGTTATGAATGTTATACAGAGGCACCCCTCTCCACCTGTGGAGCTAATCTTGTAGGGGTTTGGTTGCTTCCCAACAGAGCCCTCACCCCCAGCCCCTCTCCAACCTGTGGTTGGAGAGGGGAGCCGCTGTTTTGATCTTCTAAACGATCATTTTGACTACTGTTGGTGGCAATAGGTGGTTTAGAAGTATGATAGAGGCACCCCTCTCCACGCTTTTGCGTGGAAAGAGGCCGGGGGTGAGGGCAATGGCCGGGCAGCGAGAAGTGCTTTTTAAAACCCCTACAAGATTAGCCTGTGGAGAGGGGCCGGGGGTGAGGGTACTCTTCCTGCGACAGGTAAAATTCATTAAGAAAAATTCTGATGAATAAATTACAGATTAAAATTTGTTATTGTATATTTTATTACTTGCTTTTAAAAAACAAACCATATGAAAAAACTGTACCCGATCATCGCAGCTTTGATTATTACGACCGTTGCTGCTGCACAGGCACCTGTAATCGTGTCTGTTTCTACCAATACGCCGGCGCCCAACCGGTTGGATAAATTCGAACTGACGGTATCGCTTACCGGGGCATTTACCAATCCGTACGATTACGACGATATTGCCCTGCAAGGCATCTTCACTTCACCTGCAGGGAAGAAAGATACAGTGGATGGATTTTACATGCAGGATTATACACTGAACACAACCAACGGCAATCTGACTGCAACCGGATCCGGTATTTTTAAACTTCGGTACACTCCCGTAGAAGCCGGAACGTATAACTATGTTTTATCCTGCACCAATACGGCTGGAACAACTACGCAACCGGCAGGTAGCTTTCAAAGTGTATCCGCTTCAGGAAAAGGATTTATTCGAAAAAATAATACGAACTATTTAAATTTCGATAATGGTGAGCAATACATACCCATAGGCGAAAACCTGGCCTGGCAACAAAGCAACCGCTATACTGATTATAAATCCTGGACGCAGAAATTAGCTGACAACAAAGCCAATTTCTTTCGGCTATGGCTGGCCCACTGGGGCTTTGGCCTGGAGTGGAAAAACGGCTATGATAATTTCGAAGGGTTGCGTAAATACAAACAAACCAATGCGTATTACCTGGACTGGCTGATAGATGAAAGCAAAGCAAAAGGCTTATACATCATGTTCTGTATCAACCATCATGGCCAGGTGTCCACTACCACAGATCCTAACTGGGGCGATAGCCCTTATAATGCTGCCAACGGCGGGCCCTGCACCAACACATGGGACTTTTTTACTAATGTATCTGCCAAAGCAGCCCATAAAAACAGGCTGCGGTATATACTGGCCCGTTGGGGGTATTCGCCCAACATCCAAAGCTGGGAATTATTTAATGAAGTGAAGTGGACAGATAACTATAGCACATACCGCACCCAGGTAAAAGACTGGCATAACGAAATGGCTACTTATCTAAAGGCGAAAGATCCGATGAAGCACCTGGTTACCACCAGTAGCGGCAGCGATCTAAGTGATGGTGTCCTTTGGAACCTGCCTAATATTGACTTTACGCAAAGCCATTTTTATACCGGCAGCGCTAATATAGAAACGGTACTGAATGGCGGTATCCAAAGTTATTTAGCTGCATATAATAAGCCTACCATCAATGGTGAGTTCGGTATATCGGCTCCTAACGGCGTTACCATTTCCAATGCTGATTCTACCGGCAACAACCTGCACAACAGTATGTGGGCAACCGCATTTAATGGTAGCATGGGCGGAGCGGTGCCCTGGTACTGGAACGATTACATTGATCCGCGTAATCTATATTATCACTTCAAACCGCTGGCAACGGTATTAGCAAATATTCCGTTGAAGGATGCGAATTACAAGCCGGGTAGCGCCTCAGTCATTTCCTCAGTGGTATCCAATGTGGCTATTTCACCCGGCTATAATTATGGCCTGGCGCCGGCCGGTGCATTTACCGTAAATGCTGATGGTTCTCTTACGCCGGCAGCCAGCAATTTGGGGCAATATTTATTCGGAAGTGTGTACAACACGCAAAACCGGCAGCCACCAACATTTACCGTTAACTACCCGGTGGCAGGCCAGTTTATTGTAAATACGGGTGGCTCCACCGGAACGACTCCCAACATTACCATTTATGTAGATGGGGTGCAGCAGTTAAGCCAGGCTGGCGTTACCAATACGGCCTATTCGGTAAATATCGCTGCCGGAGCACACACCATCAAAGTAGATAACCTGGGTACAGACTGGATCCTGATCTCCAATTACACATTCACCAATATCGGATCACCTATCAATACGTATATATTGAAATCTGCTGATTCGTTGCGTACTGCAGGCTGGTTGCACAATAAGAATTACAACTGGGTGTACCTCCGTAATAATGGGGGCAATCCGCCGCCTGCCATTTCAGATGCGTCGGTACAAATTGCCGGTATAAAAAACGGCACTTATACCATTGCCTTATATAGTTGCACCACCGGTTTGCAAACAGGTACGGTTAATGCCACGGCAGTAAACAATACAATTAATTTTTCATTGCCGGCCATTGCGTGGGATATTGCGTTTTCTGCTACCTCTAATAGCATCGTTCCAATTATTTTAAACAGTTTTATCGGGCAAACAATTGCAAACAGTAATCACTTGTATATTGATATTGCATCGGCACTGAATATAAAAACCATAACGCTTGAAAGAAGCAATGATGGTATCAATTTTATTGCCATCAGCAACGCCTCCGATAACTGGACCACCATTGCCGGCAAGCATAACTATATTGATGCAAATCCCGGTAAAGGTGATAACTTTTACCGCCTTAAAATAAGTGATAGAGATGGTACAATAACCTGGTCGGGCATTGTGAAATTGACCAATACAAAACCTGCGGTTAGTGTATATCCAAATCCGTTTACCAACTATTTGGTTATACAAACGGATGCCGGTAAGTACTATGCTCACATTACAGATGGCAACGGCAGGATGGTGTCACAAAAAACATTTACTGCAATTGCGGCTCAGAATACTATTTACGCCTTGCCGGTATTGGCAAAAGGAATATACCACCTGGTAATCAGGAATGATCAAAAAACAATTGTTTACCAGGAAAAGCTGGTGAAGTAGTTGCTGATATTAAATTTTTATAAGTATTTAAAAAATTCGTTAAGTAATACGGTCGTTATTACGTCCGCCGCGGTGGTGCCCGTGGCAATCTCCAGGAAATTCCGGGAGATTGCCACGTCAGGCAAGAACCTTCCCCGCAATGACATTAGAATTTATTACCACCTGTAAATTGTGCACATGCCGGTAAGATATTATTTATTGATTGTGTTAATAGGAATGCTGCAGGCATCAAAAGCCAAACCCCCTGCAAAAGGGTTGGCTTTTTTTTCAGCACACCATCCCTATATTCAATACACCGGCCGGGTTGATTTTACGAATCCGAAACTTCCCCGTTTCTGGCAGCCCGGCGTTTATATTACGGCAAAGTTTAGCGGTACCAGCTGTGAGGTAATTGTAAATGACGAAGTATTATGGGGCAAGAATCATAACTACCTGGAAGTGGTGGTGGATGGAAAACCGGTACGCCTGCAAACCAAGGCAAAAACGGATACGATTGTAGTTGCAACGAATCTCAAAGAAGGCACGCATACCTTACTTCTTTGTAAAAATACAGAAGCCAATATCGGTTACCTGGAACTGGTGGGACTACGCTGTAAGCAGCTGGTAAAACCTGCTGCAAAACCTACGCGTAAGATAGAATGTATCGGCAATTCCATCACCTGCGGCACAGGAAGTGATGCCTCTGTAATAGCCTGTGGTAAAGGCGTTTGGCAGGATCAGCACAATGCTTATATGAGTTACGGCGCTGTTACGGCAAGGGCACTGCAGGCACAGTATCATCTTTCCGCTGTGTCCGGGATAGGGCTGATGCACAGTTGCTGCAACATGGATATCGTAATGCCACAGGTGTTTGATAAAATTAGTATGCGTAATGACACTATCAACTGGAACTTCAACAATTACCAGCCGGATGTGGTTACCATTTGCCTGGGCCAAAACGACGGTATTCAGGATTCAGCTGCTTTTTGTAACAATTATATTTCCTTTCTCGGCAGCCTTAGAACGCACTATCCTAACGCCAGCTTTATTTTATTGGCCAGTCCGATGGCCGATACCCGGCTTGCTGCTTTTATGAAAAAAACATTGGCTGCCATTCAACAACAAATGAGTAACAGCGGTGATGAGAAAGTAACGATGTATGCATTTTCAAAGCAATACCACAATGGCTGCGATAGCCACCCCGATCTGGCAGAGCATCAGTTGATAGCGGATGAGCTGACGGCATTTATTAAAAAAAAGATGGGTTGGTGATCGGGTTGTGCCAGCATCCGCCGTTAAAGTACTGTATGCAGGCTGGGAATTGTTGCTGCTATCGGTGCTTACCTTTACCTGCCTGAAAATCACTTCATCTTTTCGCAGTCTGAAACCCGGCAAGTAAACAGGCTACCATTGCCCCTCTAAATTTGCCACCCATATATCGAACGCACGTTAATTCAAGTTCAGGAATAAGAGAAATATGTATAGCCCAAAAAATTAATTTACATTTTATCTACAGCCAATAAAAAACCTGCTTATCTTACCATGTAGTAATCCTGACTTCCTGAATAGCGTATGTTTTTGAAATTTATTACTTTATCGTTTGGTTGAAATTATCATCAACACGCTTTCAGTCTTAAAACATAATTTGCCTTCACACTTTGATTTTTTTTTGAGCTCGGTTTTACCTACTAAGCTTTTTGTGTTTGTTATTGCCACGGCAGACTCTTTCCGGTAAGCTGGTGTTCCCAAAACAGCTTTTTTGGAATTAATATTCTTAACTGCATTGTACAGATTCGCAAAGACTGGCTATTTATTTTTCTTTGATTTGTAACCAAAATGTAAATATGAAAAAGTTCTTACCCCTCTTTCTTTTCTTTCCTTTTTGTGTTCGGGCACAGAACCAGCTAACCACCTACAATGTAGGTACTTCCTTTGCCTGCATTGCTGTTGATTCAAATTATAACATCTGGGCCGGGCGTAGCAACGGGGCCTATCTATTAAACAAATCGGCTAATCCTACTGCTAATCAATTTCAATCAGTAGCCGGCACCACTACCTATAATGTGCAGGCACTTTTAGCAGACCGCAATCAAAATGTATGGGTTGGCCATAACGGACTTGGAGGCTCTACGGCTGAAAGCGGTGGCATCGAACGAATTCCCATTAATGGAGGTACTACAAAACACTTTTCGCCTGATGCAAATGCTGAATGTTTAAGTTTTTTTGCAAGAGATGGCCTTGGTACGCTTAACTGTGCAAATCTGGCCCTGGACTTTAATAACACTATTTGGAGTGCTCACAAGTATCATGACTTAAATTTAACTTTTTCTCCCTTTTATATTTTAACGCCTGGTTCAATTTCTTATAAACCAGCTAACAGCGCCATATTCTTTTCCAAAGGCACCTACAAGGATTACCATGACGGTACAGAACCACCGGAACTGCCTTACCCATTATATACCTGTAATGTTCCTATCAGCCAATCGCCACAAAGCCGTAATGTATATTCTGTAGCCTGCGGCAGCGGCCAGGTTTGGATTAGTGTGGCACCATACATCAGTCATACAGGGCAATCTTTTCCTGCCCGTATTTTAAAATACAATCTAAATGGCACCTATGATACCTCTTTTAATTATACTTCCATCGGCATCCCTGCAGGTGGGTTTTTCAACGGCCTGTATGTAACCCCACAGGGAGATCTTTGGGTGACTATGAGTCTCGGGAAAGGATTTGCAGTACGGCATAACAATGTCTGGACCTACGTGAATACAAGCAATGCCTGTATTTTCCCATCCTCCGGCACTCTTATTAGCAATAATGCGATTTGGGGTAATAAACTCGGCCAGGTTTTTATTGGCACCAATGAGGGGTTGATTGTGTACCGTGGTACGGGACCTGTAAATGAAAAAAGCTCATACACACTTTATTCGATAGCAAATTTCAACTTCGTATCTAACCAGATACTGGGCGGTATATCAGAAAAAGATTCCATTCAGTGGATTGCTACCAACAACGGTATTATGCGTACTACATTAGGCAGTAATTATCCGTTAACTAATAGTTCTTTTGATTATAACATGTGCAGTGATCCGGCAGTTGCTTTGGGCATTTATCTTATTGAAAGCAAAATAACCAACCCCTCTGTATTTGGGCAAGCAGATTATCATTCTTATCTTGTAGAGACGGAGGTATGTACTAATACAGGCCTCAATGGCAAAAACTGTAATGCCGAGTATGTATATAAAATGATGAAGAATGATGTAACCCTTACCGCACTTACACCCTGGGATTTTCCCTACGATCACTTGTCTCCGCTTCTGTTATTTGCTGCCAATAAAGCAGATATAACTAATATAGTATATCAAAAAGTAAAAGACTGGAATCCTGCTACTATGCCCCATAATGAAAACGGTGGCATTCTATTCATCGAGCAGGTACTATCACCCCCTTATGTTGCTCTAAATAACTCTCATCCTGCTAACATGGCTCAACCTTTTATAAACACCGGTTTAGCAGAACAAGGGGTAAGGATATTTTTAAATAATATTCAGAAGGCATCTAACCCTGCTGATGTACAGCCTTGTGCTTCCTATACTTTATATAACCCCGGCAACTATATTTCTGACCGGGTAGGTTATCAGGCACTGGATTTTGCTTTTTGCAATAACCAGTTAGGAAGTGTTTTTTATGATAAGGTATGGATTGTTCCTGATAATAAAAATTTGACCATCACTAACTATACACAGCCTGGTCATATTTTATATCCCGGTAAAGTGGTACGCACCATTGTGGAAGAATGTGGGAAGGTAAAGATTGTAACCCTTGGTGTCGGTTTAAACTATTGCGGTAATAATTTTGCCGGAAAAATGAATGCTATTGGCAACATTATTACCGGCTCCATCGTGTTTAAAAATATTGATTTGCGGTTGAAAAAAGCGTTTGAGGCGGCCCATTAAGCAGGAGTGATTTTAATTCATTACTTTAACTTTCATAACCATGAGACAACTTGCAATCATCATACTATCGCTTTTTACGATTGTTCAACCAGGCAGCGGACAACCGTCAGAACTATTTACCAAAACCTGGAAAATGGAAAAGGTTACCAGTGTAGCAGCTGGTAATACATATACCATATTCCATAAAGATTCTGCGTCAAATAATTTAAATTATAATAATTTAAAATACAATTTTTTCATAAATGGAACTTACACCCTACTATCTGATACCAGTTCCAGCCAGGGAACCTGGGCGTTAAATGTAGCCGGGGATTCGGTAGTGATTGATATGATTCCGTATTCATTAATTGAATTATCAGCTACTCATTTCACTACCCGTGGCTTTAGCCTGCAAATCGCAGATACCGTTGGAACGATAGATACTTCGTACACGTATGTTGTATTATACCCGACAGCACCGCTTCCGGTTAAACTGTTACGTTTTACCGGTAAGTACACAGCCAATGGCGTACAACTGAACTGGTCCACCGCACAGGAGCAACAGAATAAAGAATTTCAGGTGCAATACAGCCCTAATGGAACCAGTTTTGAAACCATTGGCACAGTGCCCGCAAAAGGCAACAGCACTACCGAAACGGGTTATGTGTTCCGCACCAGCCGTTACCAAACCGGAAAAAATTTCTATCGTTTAAAGCAGGTGGACATGGATGGCCATACAACCCTTTCGCCGGTTGTTGTTATTAGTTTGGATGCTTCCCGGCAATCCATTATTAGCCTGTCGCCCAACCCGGCTTCCAATAAATTAAACCTGATAATCAGCCAACCGGTGGCTGCCGGATTGCAACTGGTTTTAACAACAGTGGCTGGCCAGCAGGTATGGAGCACCATGCTTCCGGGTAATACAACTGGCACTACGGTGTATTTACCGGTACTTACAAAAGGGGTATATATTGCCTATGTGATTAACAACAAAGGCGAACGTATTTTTTATAATAAATTAGTAATTCAGTAAGCAAAAAATTCAACGTTTGGTATTCCACCTACAATGAATTATTTCTATAACTGGCGTAACTTCCGGCCAGGTAAAGGAGGGCTATACTATTTTACCACTTTATTTCTCCCAAATACTCCAGGGCATATAGTATGCACGTAACATGCAGTGATTGCAGTATCTTTTGTTCCCGAAGCATGGTTTTTACTTCATCAATGGTCGCTGTCATTACCTGGATTTCCTCGTTTTCATCAAAAGATTGTGCATGGGTAAGGGTGCAGCCGGTAGCTACAAAACCATACATGATATTATTCTGGGTAGATGGGTTAGGAGAAAAGGCGGTGACCTGCGTAATGGTGCCACAACTGTAACCGGTTTCTTCCAGCAGTTCCCGTTGGGCAGCTTCCATCGGGTCGGTTTCATGCGGGTCCATTACACCACCGGGTAATTCAATGCTCCACTGGCCTGCTCCATACCTGTATTGTTTTACCAATATTACTTTGCCGTCATCTGTAACCGGAAAAACGGCTGCCCAGTTGCTGAACTCCCACAAATAATAAGGGAACATTTCCTGACCGTTTCCTTTTAGCACCCGGTCACGCCGGAAGTTGAACCATTTTTCCCGCAGCAGGTATTCTGAAGAAAGGTGCTTCCAGGATCCATCGGGTTCGCCCGTTTCTGTTGTATTGGTTACGTCCATGGGGAATTTTTTACCATCCCATCCGCTCCCGCAGGCTGGTGATGTGAGCCGTATGGTGCCGGCCATGCCAGGCATACATACCTAACAAATACCAAAGTGTAAATTGCTTTTGTTGTTCCGGATGTACGTAGGTACGCTCCCAACCGGCATCGGCCACATGGTACAGCAGAGCATATACACGGGCATGCAGGGCATGCAGCAGTGTAAGCGAAACATTTATTGGGAGCTGCTTCGTATCACTCAATTCGGCCCACAAATTCTCCTTGTAAGCCTTTATGGTAGGATTGTCTTCGGTAAGGGTTAGCTTCATCCGGCAAATGGCATTCATATGACTATCTGCTACATGGTGTACTACCTGGTGCAGCGTCCAGCCACCCTCCCGGTAAGGCGTATGCAATTGGGCTTCGTCTAAATTTAAAATGGCATCCTCCAGCAGGCCGGGCAACTGCTGTATATCCACCAGCCATCTTTTTTTCTGGCTTTCACTAAAGGGCTGCGGTTCGTATTTGCCGATGGGATAAGCCCCGGCCCCCTCCAAACCTCCCCCAACGGGGGAGGCTTTCAAAATTTCCGGAGTTTCCAACTGTTTTCTATCAAGTGAATTATCCATGATGATTTTTAAAAGTAACTCTGAGCTTTTCCCATACTCGATTTTTCTGATTTGATACGTCACTCACATGCTTCAACTGTAGATATGAAGCACTGATTGAAATAAAACTTTTCCCAATGAGTAAATGGAAGAACAAAATGTCACGGTTTTAAAGTCTCCCCCGTTGGGGGAGATTTAGAGGGGGCTAAAACTCAACAATTCCACTTCAAATATCAGCGTGGCACCGCCCGGTATGGAGCCGCCGGCGCCGGCTTCGCCATAGGCTAAATTGTGTGGTATATAAAACTTATACTTGCTGCCGGTTGGCATTAATTGTAAGCCTTCCGTCCAGCCGCGGATTACCTGGTTCAGGCCAAAGCTCAATGGCTGCCCGCGTTTTACACTGCTGTCGAACACATTGCCATCCAGAGTACTGCCGGTATAATGCGTCGTTACTTTGCTGTTCACAGAAGGCTTTGGCCCGGTACCTTGTACCAGCACTTCATATTGCAGGCCGCTGGCTGTTTCTGTTATTTCCGGACGCTTTTTATTTTCTTCCATAAAAGCTTTGCCTTTTGCTATTTCTGCATCTAATTTTTCACGGCTTTTAGATTGCAGGCGATCAAATAAACTCATGGTATTGTATGTTATGCAGTTCACATGTTTACACGTTCACACGTTGAAATGCCTGTTTATGTTTTGTCTGTCGGACAAGGGACAATATTGCTTCCGCCCAGATTATCTTTATTTATCGTTTCCGGTTTAAAGGACGGTGTCGCTATAATTCTGGTGTGCAAAACCAGCGATGCCGTCCTGCATTGCTTTTTGTATTCATTGAGCTATTGAGCCATTTGCTAATTGGCACATTTGCTTATTGCCCATTCGGATTTGCACCGCCCTGCACAATGTCCAGCAATTCTACATCGAAAATCAGCGTAGCACCTGGTGGTATATCCTGCCCGGCTCCACGGTCGCCATAAGCAAGATCAGAAGGGATGTATAGCTTCCATTTGCTGCCGACCGGCATTAGTTTCAAGGCTTCCGTCCAGCCCGGTATCACGCCGGTTACCCGGAATTCGATAGGTTGTCCACGGTCAACGGAGCTGTCGAACTTTTTTCCGTTAAGCAGGGTACCGGTGTAATGTACTTTTACGGTGCTGGTATCCGTAGGTTTGGGGCCGGTGCCGGCTTTCACGATTTCATATTGCAGTCCACTGGCAGTGGTAGTTACCCCAGGCCGCTTTTTGTTATCCATTAAGAACTTAGTGGCTGCCTGTTTTTCAACGGCTGCCTTTTTTTCGGAAAGCCCGGCAAACTTTTGTTGCACTACCTGGTTGCAGGCCTGCATATCCATAGCCGGTTGCCTGCCCGCAAAAACATCGTTAAACGCTTTTATCACCATCGTGCTGTTCACATTATTAATACCCTGCGATTTCAGATTGGACGCAATATTCAGCCCGATGGCATAGCTGAAACTATCTATCGGTGTTTTGATGCCTGAAGGTTTTGCGGCAAGTGTTGTTTTTGCCGGAGTCTTCGCGGGTGTTTTAGCGGGTTGCGCTATCGCAACTAATGGTGCAATGAATGCGATTGAAAGAATGGTTCTGATCATTTTTATTTTATAAGTATTATGTGAAATAGTGAATGGTGAAATATATACCCTGAAACCAGTCCGCCGTGGCGGATCTGACTTACACAAAACAGATAATCAAAGGCTTTCAACATGCGGTGTGGGTCACATCCTTAGCAGGATAAAGACAGCGGGTGTGAAGTTATTCTCCTGCTCTTAACTCATGCCCGGTCATCTGGATAAATACATCTTCCAGGTTGGCACCCTTCGTTTGTTTTTCCCGTTGGAAACCGGACGCCAGCAGGTTGTCAACCAAGTGGTCGGGGCTATCAATAGCAATAATTTTACCACTATCAATAATAGCTACCCGGTCGCACAGCACTTCTGCTTCGTCCATATAGTGGGTGGTGATAATAACAGTGGTGCCCTGGCTTTGTATATCCTTTACCAGATCCCACAAATTACGCCGGGCCTGCGGATCAAGACCGGTCGTAGGCTCGTCTAAAAAAATGATTTTCGGCTGATTGATGAGGGTGGTGGCAATGCTGAAACGTTGTTTTTGCCCGCCGCTTAACTGTTTCACTTTGGCCTTTGCCTTATCGGTAAGATTTACCATTTTCAACAGCTCCATTGCGTTTACCGGCTGCTGGTACAGGCCGCCAAACAGGTGGATCAACTCCACCAGGTTCAGCCCCGGGTAAAAGCCGCTGGTTTGGAGTTGTACGCCAATAATTTTTTTGATCTCGTTAGGCTGGTTGTCCAGGTTAAAACCATCTACGATCACCGTTCCGGACGTTTTTTCCCGGAGGGTTTCTATAATTTCCAACGTTGTGCTCTTCCCGGCGCCATTGGGACCCAGTAATCCAAAAATTTCGCCTTCGTACACGTCGAAGCTAATACCTTTTACCGCTTCAAAATCACCGTAGTTTTTTACCAGATTTTGTATCTGGATAATTGGATTTGCCATTGATGTTTGTTGGTTAGTAAGATAGGCCGAAAGTCGGAAAGACCAGAAGGCCGAAAGTCCGTTGAAGTTTCAAAAGTTTTAAGCATTCATTCCTATTTTCTGTCCACTGTCCTCGTCTTCTTGTCCTCCGGCCTTTCAGACTTACCGTCTTACGGACTTGGAATCTACGCATTAAATTGCCTGATTTTTTCCAGATCAGCCATCATAGTGGTGCTGCCAATAAACAAAGGCGACCGCTGGTGAAGCTCTGTGGGCACCACATCTAATACCGGTATAGTGCCATTGGTAGCAGCCCCACCGGCTTTTAACACAATAAATGCCATTGGGTTACACTCATATTGTAAGCGTAATTTTCCTTTAGGTTTATCAGTAGTACCAGGATACATAAAAATACCGCCTTTAATGAGGTTGCGATGAACATCGGCCACCATACTGCCAATATAACGTTGTGTATACGGGCCGCCGTTGGTTTTGTTTTTTGCCTGGCAAAATTTTATATACTGCTGTATATCCGGCGTATATTGGTTGAAATTACCATGGTTTACACTATAAATTTTACCGGTATCAGGGCATTGCATTTTAGGGTGGCTCAGGCAAAATTCGCCGATGGATGGATCCAGGGTAAAGCCGTTTACGGAACGCCTGGTTGCATATACCATCATAGTGCTGCTACCATAAATAATGTAACCGGCTGCGGCTATCTTATTGCCAGGCTGTAAGAAGTCCTCCAGGGTGCATGGCTGGCCCAGCGGCGTTACCCGGCGGTAAATACTGAAAATAGTACCAATGCTTATGTTTACATCAATATTACCACTACCATCCAACGGGTCCATCAGCAGTACATATTTGCTATTGTTGCTCAGCGGATCATCAAATACTACAATGTCGTCGTTTTCCTCGCTACCTACACCTGCGCAGTAAATACTATGGTCCAGTAAATCAATCAGTGCTTTGTTAGCAAATTCATCCAGTTTTTGCACTTCTTCGCCCTGTATGTTTTCTTTACCGGCTGCTCCTAAAATATCAGCCAGTCCGGCTTTATTCACCTCAGCATTAATTCGTTTTCCGGCAAGGCCGATGGTACGCAGCAGTCCGCTTAGCTCACCGGTAGCAGCAGGAAAATCTCTTAATTCCTGGATGGTAAATTCATCCAGTGTCATTAGTTTACGGGATTGGCTCATAGCAACCGTTTTCAGGTTTATTTAAATTTCAGGTGCGAAAGTTAGGGAAGATTATCAATTGGCAATAAGCAAACCAAATGTGACAATTTGCAAATATGCAAATATGCAAAGGAAATACATGAGAAGATGTGCGAATGATGCAATGGAAACAGGTAAATTTAAAAAAGGGCGGTATCGCTTGTTTCGGTCTTCAATTCATAGAAATAGGTTAGCAATGCCGTCCTTACTGGCAATAGCAACAATCTTTTACCAGCAACGGTCAGACATTACCAGCTATGCGTTAAAAAATCAAAAATCCTAAATCCTCATCCGGCTACTTTTGCCGTTCATTTTTAATTTATCCATGGTTGTATTTAAGTTTGGCGGGGCCAGCATTAACAGCATTGAAAGAATCCTGAACACGGCACAAATTATCCGCCGTCAGTTTGAGGCTACACCAGCCGGGCAATTATTACTGGTAATCAGTGCCATGGGAAAAACGACCAATGCACTGGAAAAAGTGGCAGAGCGTTTTTTTGCCGGAAATAAAGAAGAAGCCCTGCAATTATTTGAAGAAATCAAGCAAAGCCATCTTCGTACCGCCAGCGGGTTGATGCAACAACAATACACTGCCTGCCAGGCACAGCTAAGCGATATTTTTACTGAAGCAGAATGGCTGCTGCACGACCGGCTGGTACGCAGCTATGATTACTACTACGACCAGATTGTATGCACCGGCGAACTGATGAGTACGGTGATTATTCATCATTATTTGCGGGAGCAGGGTTTGCCTTCGCAATGGCTGGATGTAAGAGACCTTGTCCGCACGGATGATAACTTCCGCGACGCCAATATTGACTGGGAATTTACAAAAGGGGCTGTTGACAAAATGGTGATCGCGGGGGCAAGGCTTTCCGACACAACAGATGCGTTGAAGGGTGTGTATTCACGGTTGACGATTGACGACTCACGATATTTACCAATCCTGATAACCCAGGGTTTTATAGGAGCCACGGCTGATAATGAAAGCACCACGCTGGGCCGGGAGGGAAGTGATTTTACGGCTGCTATTTTTGCCAACCTGTTGAATGCGGAAAGCGTAACCATCTGGAAAGATGTGGCCAGCGTAATGAACGCTGACCCCAAACTATTCGCCAATGCACAACCCATTGCAGAACTGAACTATGACGAAATTATTGAAATGGCTTATTACGGCGCACAGGTAATACATCCTAAAACCATCAAACCGCTGTATCAGAAAAATATTCCCTTATATGTAAAATGTTTTTTAGATACGTCACTGCCCGGAACCCTTATTCACAATCACCCGGTACACCACCTGCCACCTATGGTTGCGTATAAAAACGGGCAGGTGCTACTACAATTCGGCTCTAAGGATTTTTCTTTCGCCGGGGAAACACCTGTTGGAAAACTGTACCATTTGTTTGAGGAACTGAGCATACGGCCTTCCCTTACGCAGAATGGCGCTGTACATTTTTGGTGCTGTATGGACGACCGGGAAGATAAAATAGAAAAGCTGGCAACTGCAACCGCTGACCTGTTTGATTTGAATATAGAAAAAGGCCTTACGTTGCTGACCATCCGGCATTATCAGCAAACATTGATAGATGAATTAACCACGGGTAAAGATGTAGTACTTACCCAGCAAACAAAAGATACCCTACAGGTGCTGATACGTTGAACAGGAAGTTGTAGGATTGATTGCATGAAGGGGTTTTATGGGTATTGGCAGTGTGTCGCAACTTATTGATGCGGTATTGTAAAGCGGAACGTTGATGCATAACAAGTTATCGTTCCTTATCATTTGTTCAGTCTTAGGCCAACTCCGATTCCTATATACTACAAATGCAAACAGACGATGGCATCTTTTACGAACTTCTGTAATCATATAATAAAAAACACCTGTAAAAGCCGATGAAAATCTGGACAAGTAACGAGAAGGATGATGATAAAATTATTGTCTATTTCAATGAAACAATTTATAAAGCAAATCCTCCATTACATAAGGTGGATGCTTATGTATCAGATTTGAAAATACAACAGACTCCTTCGGCAGCTTTTTTTGGAATACCACTACGCTACATTTCTGAAATAAATATGCAGATAGGTAAAAAATACATAGAAATTATTTTCAAAGGCGACAGTGAACATCTGAAAGTAAAAGATGATACCATGCGAAATGAAATCTTTGAATTCTTCAAACAAAATATTGAAGCAATACCTTCGCTTATTAGCCAATCTACATTTCAAGCTATAAAAAAGCCACTGATTGCCATGGTAGTGATTTTAATCATTTTTTTTGTGGTCATTGTATATTGCCATAGGAATGGAAGACGGAAATCAATATGATGTTAGTGGACAGCGTTACCATTCGATAGCCGGGATTGTTTTAGCCATTGCCTCTCTTGGTGTAAATAAAGTACTATTGATTTTCGGAGCTTTATTATCAATTGCTGCTATTTCACTGATAAAAAAATATAAACATCCAATCGTAAAGAATGCATTGATAATAAAACACTAATCTAAAACACTACGAATAAAGTTATTGGCCCAATTTATTTGAACAACTCTGTTTCCAGCGTAACCTGTTACGTACCCGTTATGAATTTGGAATTATTGTAATAGAAATTGCATTTCTTATTTTGTCATCACCCATACTTTTTGATTTTTTAGAACATAATCAGCTCAAAAATATCCCCTTTTTTAAAGTCTGTCTTTTCTGCAGGTAGTGTAATAATTCCGGCTGCTTTAGATAAACTGACGGCATCACCGCTGTTGGTTCCAAAGCACGGCAGGGCCCACCAGCAACCATCTGTATTTGTAAGTTCAACCGGTAAATGAAAGCTAAGCTTCGGGGCAAAAGCAAAATCCTCCGCCAGCTTTGCCGTTTGTACCACAGGTGTAAACTGTAAACAGCTATCAAGCCATTTCCTGAAAAAAACCTGGTAACAAACCAGTGTACTGACGGGGTTTCCGGGGAATCCAAAAATAACCGGGCCCTTGTCGAACACACCAAATAGTAATGGCTTCCCTGGCTTTTGTGCTACCCGGTGAAATACCGTCTGCATTCCCAACTGCTGCAATACATCCGGCAAAAAATCTTTTTTTCCTTGTGATACGGCGCCGGAAAGAAGTACTGCATCATGGTTTTTTATAATGCCTGTTAATTGCCGCTTCATTTCTTCGGGTTCGTCCGGCAAATGATGCAGCGAAGCGGCAATACCTTGTTCCAGTAAGGCGGCTGCAATCGTGTAAACATTGCTGCGCCGTATTTGGTGTGGCAGCGGTTTTTGTTGCACCGGAATTAATTCATCCCCGGTGCTGCAAACGGCAACAACCGGTAATTTTTTTACCGGAACTTGTTCCATACCTACAGACGCCAATATACCAATAGCACCTGGTGTAATCATTATTCCGGCAGGTAATAACTCATCACCGGCCTTACTATCGGAACCCTGTAAATGAACGTTTTGAAAAGGTTTGACGGCTGTAGTTTGGATGAGGGCCACTCCATCTGTTATTTCGCAATCTTCGTATGGGACTACTGTATTCGCACCAATTGGTAATACGGCGCCAGTCATTACCTCTGTGCAATGATTTATATTTTGTAAGGTGGCCGGTGGTTGCCCGGCCACCTGCATACTTTCAATAAAAAATGATCTTCGACCGTACTGAAATGTTTCAGCAACAATGGCAATCCCATCCATTGTTACCCGGTGGTATGGCGGAAAATCAGCATCTGCTAAAACAGGTATTGCCAGTACCCTTCCGACAGATTGAAGCAACGGAACTTGTTCTTCTCCAAAATCTTTTTGGTGGCTGATAATATGCCGGTATGCTTCAGTAACGGAAATCATGATGGAAAAAGTTATAAAATTGAATGACTGAGTGTAATAACGCAAGCCTCACCCTCTTTCCCTCTCCGCATGGAGAGGGATGCCTCTGTGAATCTGTGCTAATTGATTACAACGAGTGGGTTCATGAGTTATAAAAAACGCATAATTAATTTCTAAGATTAATTTTTGCAAGTGCACTGTCACAATTAACTGTCAATTGCGGTAAACAAAAACCTCTGTTGCACTTTATCAATCCTATCGCACAAAGGCACCCTTCTCCGGGAGGAGAAGGGCGGGGATGAGGCTGATTAAGCGCCGGACTCCGTCCGGTGTTTAATTGTTACTAAAAGTCAACTTTTATGCGCTGGCAACATAAGTAACGTGTAGGCACTGGACGGAGTCCAGCGCCTACATATAATAATCAAATATCAATCTTCATCGTGTATTTCAACACCAGCTTAATTCCAATATACATGACTAATACACCGGTAAGCCCACGTACGGCTGCTGGTTTAATCATCTTTAAACTAAGCCTGGTGCCTAACTGGCCACCTGCAAACACGGCAATCAATAACACTGGGATCAACCTGCCATCCATTCTGAAATTGCCGCCTGTTGCCTGCCCCAGCAAACCGGCTACGGAATTTACCAGAATAAAAAAAGATGCCAGTGCAGCTATCTTTTTTGCACCATCCCATTTCAGCAAATTCAGGATGGGTGATAAAATAATTCCGCCACCAATACCAACCAGGCCCGATAAAAAACCGGTACCTGCACCTAAAAAAATATTGAAAGGCCAGGAAAAATGTTTGTAGGTACCTGTATTGTCAGTAGCTCGTTTTTGAAAGTTTTGGAGCAGCAATAAGGCACCGGAAAGAACCAATACGCAACCCAGGCCAATAAAAAAAGACGTTTGTGTCAGCTTAATCATAGCCCCTAAAAACGCAGCAGGTACACTGCATAAAGCAAGCGGAAGAAATTTCTTTTTATCAAAATAACCCTGCCGCATAAATAAATAGGAACTACCGGCAACTACCACCAGGTTACACAATAATGCTGCTGTTTTAATAAGCAAAAAATTTGGAACAATGAGTGCCAGTAAAGCCAGGTAACTACTGCCGCCACCAAAGCCTACCGACGAATATAAGGTTGCAATAAAAAAGAAACCCGTTGCCAGTAATAACAGGGTAGTATTATCAATCATGAATTATGTATTTATCACCTATGTCGTTGAGCCAGCCTTCCATGCCGGCGCCAACATTATAGATAGATAGTTGTGGATATTTTTCTTTTAGAAATGCTGCTGCCTGCAGGCTGCGGTGGCCACGGTAGCAAATAGCTGCTACAGGTGCATCAGCTTCAAAATTAGCGGCGTTTTTTTGCAATACTCGGGTTGTAAAAAACTGTGCATTTGTTAGATGGGCCGATTCAAAATCAGCTTCATCCCGCAGATCAATCAGCGTAAATTTTTTTTCGGTCTCGATCCAATGCAACAACTCGCTTACCGGCAGGTTAGGAACAGCAAAGCAGCCGGCTACTTCATAGCTTTCCTGCAGCGAAGTAATTTGCTGGTTGATGGATTTAGCAATTAACTGAATAATGTATTGGCTGCTGTTCAAAAGATCGAACAATTGCAACCGGCCCGATATACTTTCTCCAATGCCAGTTATTATTTTTACCGCTTCCAATGCCATATAACAGCCGATAATACCTGGTGCTACGCCCAGTACACCACCGGTATTGCAATCCGGAATTTCGCTAAGTGCAGGTATGGTGGGGTATAGGCAACGATAGGTGGGGCCACCCCGATAATTAAATACGCTTACCTGACCTTCGTATTGATGAACAGCGCCGTATACAAAAGGTTTTTTTAAGATGACACAGGCATCATTAATTAAATAGCGGGATGTAAAATTATCGGTTGCATCAATGACCAGATCATAGGGTTCTATTGTCCTGAGTGCATTGCCCACATCCAAATGCGTGTTAAAAACAGTTAGCTGAATAGCGCTGTTGAGGTTCCTTAATTTTTGCGCTGCGGCAGTTGCTTTACTGAGGCCAATATCCGCTTCGTTATACAACACCTGCCGGTGCAGGTTGGAAAGGGATACCACATCGCCATCCATTATTGCAATGGCGCCAATGCCCATGCCGGCCAGGTATTGCAGCACCGGAACACCTAAGCCACCGGCTCCAATTACTAACACGTTTGCCTGCCCTGATTTTTGCTGGGCCTCCGCTCCGAAACCGGGTAAGATCAATTGTCGGTTATATCGTTCGTTGGTCAATGAGTTAGGGTTTGATGTTTTACCACATAGGAATATTAGGAGCACATAGGTTCACATAGGAATACAAATACATAATAGCATTAAAGAAAAGAAGAAAAAGAATACAACGGTTAATGAAAATAAACAGGGTGTTGTTAGATGTAAAACTTCATTTAAATAAAATCATCACTATCTCCTTTTGTATCTCAGTGTATTATCTTATATTTCTATGTGAACCTTTGTGTTTCTAATGTTTCTATGTGGTTAAAAAATTACCCGCCCAGCACCGACATGGAATCATGCACCGATTTTTGATTAGCCGCTTCTGCTTCATAACCATCCGCAAACCGGTTGGCAACAGCATTTATTATTACATTTTCTAATTCATGTGAGGTGGCTCCCTGGCGCAGCACATCCCGCAGGTTAGCGGCAGGGGCGCCGTACAGGCAGGTACGTAACTCACCGGTAGCCGATAATCGAATACGGTTGCAGGTGCCACAGAAAGTGCGGCTGAATGAGGGGATAATTCCAAACGATCCCCGGTAGCCGGGAATTTTATAATTAACCGACGTAGAATTAGGCTCGTTTTCCAGCTTTTCTATTTGCGGGTAGTTGGCTTGTATATGATGAAAGATGTCCTGATAATTCCAATTATTGTCGTCAAACCGGCTACTACCATTGAAAGGCATTTCTTCCAGAAAACGCACCGACAGCGGATATCGCTTTGTTAGTTCAATAAACGGGATAATTTCTCCGGTATTTTTATCAGCGGCCAACACGCAATTCAATTTTACTTCGAAATTGTTTTCCAGTAAATTAAAAATACCCGCATATACTTCATTGAAACTGTCCCGGCGGGTAATGGCAAAAAACCGGGCCTGGTTCAGCGAATCAAGGCTCAGATTGACTTTGCGGATACCCATTGCTTTAAGTGCAGGAATGTGTTGCTGCAACAGGGTGCCGTTAGTGGTAACCGTAATTTCATCAAGGCCAGGCAGCGCACTTATTTTTTGCAGGAATGGCACAATGCCGTTACGTACAAACGGCTCGCCACCGGTGATCCGGATTTTTGAAACGCCCAAATGGCAAAACACTTCGCACAACGTACTCATCTCTTCAAATGAAAGCAGGTGGTGGCGTGGCGCAAATTGTACACCTTCTTCGGGCATACAATAATAGCATCGGAAGTTGCAGCGGTCGGTAACCGACAGCCGCAGGTAATTGAGTGTTCGTCCGTATTTATCGGTTAGTTGTGTCATACCTCACCCCTCGTTCCCCTCTCCGGCCTCATCCGCCTCCGGCACCTTCTCCAAAAGGAGAAGGGAATCGGATGCCATTGCGTTGGAGAGGGGATGCCCCTGTGGAGCTTTATTCATTAAAAATAGCTTTACGTGTGTTACTTCTAAAATTTTCATTATTTAACCAGACCAAGACAACGAATTGTGTTGCTGCCTGTTTTTAAAATTAAAAACTATAAACGTTTATGGTGTGAGTAAGGTGCTTTCAGCATGAACTCCACAAGTGTAATAAATCATAATTCATAAATCCTAAATCAAAAATCTTTCACGGGTGTGCGTTTACCCAAATGCTGCTATCCTCGTAATACTCTTTTTTCCAGATGGGTACGGTGCGTTTCAATTCGTCTATTAAAAACTGGCAGGCTTCAAACCCGGCCTGCCGGTGTGGGGAAGATACGCCTGTTAATACGACCGCTTCGCCAATATTTTTTTCCCCGGTAATGTGCAGCATGATGATCTTTTCAAGCGGCCATTTTTGTTGTGCCTGTTCTGCAATTAATCTCATTTCCTGCAAAGCCATTAATTCATATGCTTCGAACACTAATTTATAAACTGCTTTTCCATTGGCATGGTTGCGTACCGTTCCTACAAACAAATTGACTGCGCCGCAATTGCCCGATTGCAGGTACCGGTAAGCATCACCTACATCAATGTTTTCAACAATCTCTATCCAAGGACTGTTCAAGATTCAAAGTTTAAAGTTTAAGGTTCTGAATTTTAAAGTTCTAAATTAATTTCTGACTATTATTGATCTGAATTGATTGCTCATGATAATTTAGGATATAAAGACAGTGTAGCACCGGTAAACTTTAAACTTTGAACTTTTAAACTTTGAACTGTATCATCCCCCGCTTACCGGTGGTATAAAGGCTATTTCGCTGGTTGCTTCTAAGAGTTGGCTATCTTCTGCATACCGGCTATTTATCGCAACGGCAACTGATGTAAGTGCTGCTAATTGCGGGTATTGTTGTTTCATCCAGGTTTTTAAGCCACTCACCGTTGTTATCGAACTATTGGAAGGCACTATTATTTTACTGCTTCCCACAATTTCACGGGCTATGCCAAACAGGATTATTTCCATAATGATGTTATAAGTCCATTAATCTGCTTTGCGTATCTCAATTTCCCGCACCCATTTTACGTGCCGGGGGCCGGTATAGTTATCTGTTGTGCATACTGCCATAAAAGGACCTTCATCCGTAAAGGGTTTGCTATCTGCTTCAAATAATAAATAACTGTTGTTACCTGCCGGGCTAAACATCAATTCATTATAAGAAAAAATAACCTTATATCCATCTGTAGCCGTTACCAGCACATAGTATTCACCCCGTCTTTTCTTCATAGGCATGGTGACAACGGCTCTTTTTATAATATCCTTTAGCAAAAAGCCCTTTACATTTTTTAGCGTAGTTTTCAGATTGCCCTCATGATCGGTTACTTTGTAACTGGGCTGTACATTTACGGGCAGCCCGGCAAACTGTGTACGGGTAATGATGTACGGCGAATCTACCAGCCCTTTTACAAAAATCGTATCGCTGCCGGTTCCGGTTTCTTTCTGGGAATAGGTGAGCAAGCCGAGCATCAGTAAGGGAAAAATCAGGAGAATAGCTTTCATTATTTAAGAGTCGGTTTTAGTAGTTTGAAGAGCCGCTTTTGCAGTTTGGTACGCCACCGGATCGTTTACATTTTCAAATTCTTTGACATCCGGCGCCTGCAACATTTCTACATCGGAATTAATGAGCACTTTACGGGGGCAGGAGTAGCCCTGGCTTAATGCCTGCAATAAAATCGCATAGCTCCGGGGTTCGTAAATGGTGATCAGTGGCTCCGGGAAATGGCCATCGGGCTCAAAAAAAGCGGTTGCTGGTTTCGACGGATTACGGTGCTGCACTAAATATTCCAGGGTGTTGGCCGTAAGAAAAGGCAGGTCGCAGGCCAGCACCAGCCAGGCTGCATTCGGGTCGGATTGAAAAGCAGTCAGTATGCCACCCATTGGGCCGATGCCGGTAAAACAGTCCCGTAATTCGGGCAACGGCTCATTGCTTTTCCCTTGTTCATTAACGGAAACAAAAACCTGGTTACAAATGCGGGACAGCATCTGGTAAACATACTGATTTTGGGTAATACCATGATAAATCAGTTCACCTTTGTCCATGCCCATCCGCTGGCTTTTACCGCCGGTAAGCACCAGCCCGTTCAGTGGTGGAACCTGTTGCTGCAAAATGGTTTCAATAAAAGCTGCAATGGCTTTTGTGTCATGTAGTAAAAGTGTTGGAATAAATGATGAGTCAGGTAAATGCGCCTTTATATAACCTGGTAATTCTGTGCTTTCTGCTAAAACCAAAATCAGTACTACATGTGTTAGTTTATTCAGCTTTTTTTCCAGAGGTTTGGCAGGGTCAATAATAATGATCTGGTGCCTGCCGGTAAAATGATTGCCGTTAATCAGTACCAAGTCCTCCTTGTTGAACAGTGCTTTCTTTTGAAAAAAAGTAAGTTCCGTTTGAGAATAACTAATTTGTTGATAGGTGATTTTATTCGTGAACACTGCCGATGCCCCAGCTATGGTATTAGTGTCTGCTGAGGCATCTACATGATGATCGGCATCTAAATAGGCCAGTTTCCATTTGGCGGATAATGCCGGAATCACCTGATGTGCCAACTGCCGTATAACATCACATGGTGCTCCTAAAATGGCGAGTTCATTGCGGTTATATTCGCCTCCTGCCGGCCTCGGAATCAGGGTATGTTTATGATGTTGTTCTGGTTTACCGTTTAAAATCACTTTTCCCTCCTGTTTTTTCCAACAGCTTTGTTTCTTTAATAAGTATATGGTGGCTCAACGCTTTGCACATATCGTAAATGGTGAGTGCCGCTACGGATGCCCCTGTTAACGCTTCCATTTCAACACCGGTCTTAGCCCTTACTGTTGCCGTGCATTCAATCATTATTTCCTGCGCTTCATTCACCCAAATTTTGATGGTACAATTATCAAGCCCTACCGGGTGGCAAAATGGAATCAGTTCACTTGTTTTTTTTGCAGCCATGGTGCCGGCAATGATGGCCGTTTGAAAAACCGGGCCTTTTTTCGACTGAATATCGCCGTTGGCAAACTGCTGCATGATTTCAGGCCCTGGTACAATGATACACTGTGCTACAGCTATACGTTTGCTGATCTGTTTATCGCTGACATCTACCATAGCAGGTTGCCCCGTAGCATTGATGTGTGTAAATGTTTTATTGGTAGTATGCATAGTTTGATGTGCTGCCTGCAAAGTTGCCAAATAAAAGGCTAAACCGGAAATCTCAATACAAAGCAGGGGCATATCAAAATTTGGCTCCATTGCAAACTGTCTATTCTTACTTTCGTACCAATGGAAAAGTTAATTGAAAGGAGAGAAGTGTGGTTGCGTGGCCCGGTACCGGGCATACCGCCCCTGTTGCAGCCGGTAGCGCATGCACTGCTACAGGCAAAAGAAGAAATAGTTAGTATGATGCTGGATTTCCCGAAGGAAAAGTTATGGGAGAAACCGGCAGGGCTTGCATCGGTTGGTTTTCACTTGCAGCATTTAAGCGGCGTGCTGGATCGCCTTTTTACCTATGCCCGTGGCGAACAATTATCCAAGCTTCAATTGGAATATTTAGCATTGGAGGGAAAAGCAACGGACAATGAAACGATTTCCATTTTGATTCAGCGTTTTACCGATGGGGTTGATGAGGCCCTTGACCAGTTGTGGCGTACGGATGAGGCTACGCTAACAGATAACAGAAGTGTAGGCCGGGCAAATCTTCCTTCTACCGTAGTGGGATTATTGTTTCATGCGGCCGAGCATACGCAACGGCATGTGGGTCAGTTGCTGGTAACGGTAAGTATGGTGAGGGAAAATTACTAAAAAAATAAACCAATTATGAGCAAGATAGTTCAGTGCTTCCGCGAAATATAATCACTACGTTGTACGTTACTTTATGACAAATCCTACCTTACTTAATTTTACTGACATTGATTTGCCAAGTTTCAAAAGCACAATCAATTGACACTTTTTTCATTTCAGACAAGGAGATAAGATCCTTTTTTAATGAAACAAAGTTGTTAGGAGCAAATAATAGTATTGTGAGCCTTTCTGACGAGCCTTCACAAAGAATTTCTCAAAATTTCTTGTCGAAGATTATTGCAAGAGATTCCCTTTTCTCAAAATCAGACATCGACTTTATATCCAAACAAATCAACCAAAGGCAAAAAGTTGTATGGAATCGATCACTGATTGATAGTGTAACACTTATAAAGTCATTGGAAGTTGACAGCATTTTTAAAAGCTATGGAGTAGACAAAGGCTGGCAAGTGTTTCATAAAACTTACAAAAGCGACTTGTATCGTGTATCTATACCTTACTTCAGTATTGACAAACAGACTTGCGTTGTATGTATTGGATATAGCTGTGGCGGGCTCTGTGGCGAAGGAGCAATAAGGATTCTTCGACAAGGTAAAAATGGTTGGACACTATATAAAACAATTTGGCATTGGACGAGTTGACAAAACAAACGCACAACATATGTATGGTATTAGGCTGCAGACCCAACTTGAGAGGCTGAGTTTGCTCTTGAGCCGCCCAACGCCAATGCTTCAACGTAAGTGGTTAATGTTTTTAAGTTTTAGGGCGTTGAGATATGAAATTTTTTATTACTATCTCATCAGGCATTTTATGTTTCAACGGCTGCTTTAAAACCTTTGTTTCCAGTTAGTTTTGTCATCCTGTTTAAAAGCCAGAACGGCTTGTATTTTAATCAGATGTAATTGCTCGTCAACAGTGTAATGAGCAGCATAAGGGAACTTTTTAACTACTGCGAACCTTACATTTTCATACCGGGCCGAGCGGCTTAAGGGCCTTTGTTTGATAGCCGAAATCTCCGCCAGTAGGTTGTTTTTAAACTTGGCGCCCAACCCTTTGCTTTGCTTGTTATAATAAGCTACAGCTATCTTTATTTCTTCAAGTGCCTCCGGGGCGTATAATATTTTATAGGCGCTCATCACATTTGGTTTATCATGGCGAGCGCTTGTTCTTCCTCAATCATTAGCTCAGGGTATTGGTCATATTTTTTTATCCTTGCCAGAACGAGTTGTTTTTGATCTTCGGGTATAGTACCTACACCTTCTTGTTCCTGCATGAGCAGATCGGCCAGTTGGCGTTTCTCATCATCGGGTAGTTGGCGGGCCAGACCTAATAGCTGGTCAAAATCAAGCGACAGGTAAACAGCGTTAGTGGTAGGCATACGTACTATACTATTTTTTATAAAGATAGGAATTGATAAGGATTAAAGTTTGTTTAGCAATACAGCCGTATTGCAGACCTTAGCCCATTTATAGCTACAGTTTGTGTGCAGCTTTCACAAGTGCTTTTAGTTCTTTATCGGTTATGTCCTCCTGTTCGCTTTTATCATAAATAGATAAGAGGTAAAGTGATTCCTTTTCACGAACACAGAATGTGATTACCCTGGCTCCGCCGCTTTTGCCCTTGCCTTTAGAAACAATGGCCAGCCTTATTTTATAACAGCCGTTTCCCAGATCTGTGCCTTGCTCAGGCTGATCTTCCATCAATGCATGAGGCTGGCATATTCCTGCCTTAATGAGGAGTATTTTTTTACCAGTCGTTTAAGCTGCCTTTCAAAAAAAGGCAGTGGCAAAATATTATAGCTCATCTAAAAGCTGTTTCGCCGTTTTTAGCTTTAGTTTCCCTTGTTGGTGATGTCTGGCCAGTTGTATACCTTCCGTAATGCTGTCGAGCACTTGTTTTTTAGTAGGTGCTTTTTCAACCCTCTCTTCTTCAATTTTATTTACAAAGTGCAGGTTTTTAGCCAGTTCAATAAAAAAAGGATAGCTACTATCCTGGATGTCAAGTATAACTCTCATAATATAGGTCTTATTAAGTCCGACAATTTTCTACATTTAGGTTAACCTTAAAAAGTATTAACTAAAGAAGATAGTTCTGATAAAGACTTTTTTAGCAAATTTAAAAATTTCAGCATCAAAGCTACCATCTGCAAAAACGTTATAACAATATAGCCATTTTAGTAGTGTCAAATACTGGATCGACAGAGACCTGAAAGTTATTTGTGAGAGATTATTTCATTCGCAGGGGTTGATTTGAAGTGAAAATTTGTAAATGTTTACCCAATCAAATACTATTCTTTTATCTCTCAATTCCCAAATAAATTCACCGGTAAAATAATCTCAAATTGGTCGGGCGTAGTAATTCCCCGGTACTCTTTATCTAACAAATGGCTGTAGCGAAGGCCAAATGTTACGTCCTGCTGGTTCCACCATTTCGTGTCAAAATAAATTTCGGCGCCGGCGGTGCTAAACATGAACTTACTGCCGGTGCGCAGACTTTTGGTTCGGGTGTAATCGTAAAAACCATTTGCCCGGATGCGTTTACAATAAACAATATTGCCAAAGCCCCAATCGGGATAAAACAGGGGGAAATGATAGTTGGCGCCAAACCGCCACATCATAGGAAAATCAATGCCGCGGTAGCCACGGGAAAAAGGAAAACGATTGCTGAATAAATACTGGTTCAGTGTATCCCTGCCGTGGTAGGCGCCTGTAAAAATGAGATTATGGGTTGGAAATAGCCCGGGTAAATAAATGCTGCCGGTGGCCAAAAACTGGCGGGCTGTATATTTATTAAGAATCGTACGGTATTGTAAAACAAGGGTATGGGCAAAGCGGGGGTAAATTTGTTGCACCGCCTTTTGAACCTGGCTGGAGTAACTAAGCTGTGCCTGTAAGTAATTAAATGACTGGTCTCTCAGCAGCTTTTTGCCAAGCCCCGTCCAGTTTAGTTTTTGTGCATTAACCGTGCTGCTAAGCGTAAGATACCTATAATGTTTTCCGCCGGAAAAATTCAGGGGTAATTGCAAGCCTGCGTAGCCATTCAACTCATTAAAGAAAAAGCTCGTATCCTGGTTGTACAGAACGTTACGCTGCCAGGTTTGGCTGATGCCAACAACCGGTTGTACATACCAGCCTCCGTAAATGGCATTAGCGCCTAACTTATGGGATTGTTCATTTTTATTATAGGTGTAGGATAATTCTGTTTGTAGCGTATTCAGGATATTCTGGCCGTAAAAAGTCAGCGAAATCTCCGGCTCATCGTACGCCGGCCGCCAGCTATGAAAATTGAAAGGTTTTGTTAGCTTGCTATATTTGGTAACTGCAAACCGGCGTTGCGGAATGGTATTAAGTGTCTGACTATTTTCGGGTTGTAGGGCAGCAGGCGTGTATAAATCAGGGAGCAGGTTTTCCACCGGATTCATTTTTTGCCATAATAAAGCACTTGCCGGAAAAGCAGCCAGCCGGTAGCCATCTGCTGTAAATGCCGATGTTATTAGTTGGTTGGTGGCAACATTGTATACAGCCCCGTATAAGCCGGTAGGGTAGGTGGCTACCCGGTACAGGGATGCCGCTGCAACAACATATGCATCTGTTTCATCCGCACCTTTATATGAACTGCTAAAGAAAATGGTATCGCCCTGCACCACCGGAAAACCAATGACCCGTTCAGCAAAAGGAACTAAAGTAACAACGGTTGCGTTGAAATCCGTGCTGCTCCATTGCTGCAAGGCCATTTGGCCGATGCTATTTTTTACGGCTGCGTAAATAAAACGGTCATCTGATGAAAATTTTGGATAGGTAAATACATCTCCTGGTCTGCCACTGTACGTCATCATCCGCTCTCCATTTGTATTCAACACCACCAGGTTGCTTTGCTGGTTCGTCAGCATTTCCACAACGACTATCTTATTGCCATTGTGCGATATATCCGGTGCAAAATATCTTTGCCGATGGGTAATAGTTTTTAGCTGATGCGTTTCCATATCCAGCATTTTAATATTGCTGTTTTCTTTATATCCCCATCGGCTGTGCGGTTGCAGGGTGGCGTAAATAATCCTGCCGTTGTTGTATGAAAAGTAATCGTCATAGGCAATATCCCGTACCGCAATTCTTTCTTCTTTACCCATAGTATCTATTTGTACGAAGGTGGGTATCTGCCGATAGCTTCGTTTTAATAGGATTAGCCCGCCATTAGCAGTAAGGTAGGGGTATCGATAGTCCGTTACATTATTTTTTGAAATAGTTGTCAGCCATGTTACTCCGGGCTGTTTTATTTCTTTCCATTGGGCCTGGTAATACTGAAAAGCATCGCTCACAAATTGCAGGTAGGTTTTACCTGTGTTTTTTTTTACAGCGCCCTGAAACGGATAGATCAACGGTTTAAATGCAACCGCATCCTGTGTAATTTTTCGCCATACATCTGCTCCATATTTTTCCCTTCCATACGCTACCAGCAGATAGCCTAATTGATAATGGCCGGGTATAAAATGTCGCAAACTTCCATTGCGTAGTTGTATGTACGAATATTTTTTACTGCCATACAACAGCGACTGGTAATCTTTAAAAAAATTAGGTAGCCTTCCCCGCCCGTTGTTGGATAAAGCGGTTTCATTAAACACCGCATCGCCTTCAAAGAACCAGTCGGGCACAGCCGCTGCATTGGCAACCGCCTGTCCTTCCTGTCCAAAAATGGCGCTCATTACTTTGGTAATTCCAACTTTAAAATTGCTGTATTGCTGCACATGCCGGTATTCATGCACCGCTAAGTTATCGGCCCAGTTAAGGGTCCCTAATTCAAAATTGTTTTGCGGTGCAAACAGGTAAAACTCGCTCCGGTAGGGGCCTAATCCTACATAGCCATTGGAAACGGTACCCTGATTTTGCAGAATGATGTCAATTTTGCGAAGGGTAGTGCCAATGGTTTTGTTATGATTTCTTTGCAGCTCATGTACCACAGATGCTACCCGGTTAGCAACCGAATCTAAACCTTTCGGAAAAATGATCCTTGCGGTATCCGTGTTTATTTGCCGCCATGTAAGGGAGGCCGGATTGCCGCCAAACCGCTGGGCTTTAGCAGTGAATAGGGTATGTTGAATGATGAATAGTGAAAATAGTAGCAGTTGTTTAAGGAGTATTTTCATACAGGGCTTTGACGGCTAAAGATAATGGCAGGAGTAATGAGGACGGCATCGCTTTTTAAAACCCGGCCTGAGGACGGCATCGCTGTTTCTGAAGTTCTGTTTTAATGAAACGTAGAGCGATGCCGTCCTTTAATTGTAACCTGCTGAAGATAGGTAGCAACAACTCAACTAAGAAAATTATACTTGCCAAATACATTTCACTTCTTATAGTGATTGGCTCTTCAAAAATAAAGGACGACATTCCCGAATTTACAGGACAGGCTGCCCGGCCTTCGTGAATATTTTACTTCCAAAATCAGCGATGCCACCCTATAAACAGCGTCAACTTTTGTCGGAATAAAACAGATGTAATTGCATTAGCTTCGTAGCCCCAATTTTTATTTGTAGCCTTTTCTATCCATGTCATTATTTACCGCTTCCCTTAATTCCGGTAGCAACGGCAATTGCTATTATGTTGGCAATGCAGAGGAAGCTGTATTTATTGATGCCGGACTTTCGTGCCGGGAAACGGAACGCCGGATGCATCAACTTGGGTTGCCGATGAGCCGGGTAAAAGCCATCTTTATTTCCCACGAACATTCCGACCATATATCCGGCTTGCCGGTACTGGCCAAAAAATTTAATTTACCGGTGTATGGCACTATCCATACGCTTCGCAATAGCCGCATCGGCGGCACTACCATACCTGCTATGGCGATGCAGCCGCATAAGGCCACAGCCATTGGTAACTTATCTGTAACTGCTTTTCCAAAATTTCATGATGCTGCTGATCCGCATAGTTTTACGGTTTCAGGAGATGCTATTACTGTAGGTGTGTTTACAGATTTGGGGCGGCCATGTGAGCAACTCATCCGCCATTTTAAGCAATGCCATGCTGCTTTTTTAGAAGCGAATTACGATGAGCAAATGCTGCGGGAAGGCCGCTACCCGGCCTATTTAAAAAACCGGATATCCGGCGGTCACGGTCATTTAAGTAATGCACAGGCTTTTCAGCTTTTTACTACGCACCGGCCTCCTTTTATGAGCCACCTGTTTCTGTCGCATCTATCCAAAGAAAATAACTGTCCAAAACTGGTGCAGCAACTGTTTAACAGCCAGGCTGGTAATACCGAAATTGTTGTTGCATCCCGTTATAAAGAAAGCGGTGTTTATCAGATCAACAATACGGTAACACCCAAAAGGATTCCTGCAAAACGAAGTAAAGCAGCCGTTTCTTCCCCGTTGCAGCTTTCGCTGTTCTAATGGCTTGTATATATTAATTTTCGCCAATGGAATAATTGGTAAATGTATTGCGCTAAAAAGCCGTGGAAAACTCCATTGCCTTTTATCCGTTGGCTAAAGCCCAACGGTAAGTAGTTAACCAAACACAAGCATATTGTAGCCCGGAAAGGGCATAATATCTTAGCCCAGGGTGTAGCCATGGGTTATCATGCGTTTCAACCTCATTAAGCCCTGAAAGGGAGTAATATCAATTAACGCAGTTATTGCGCCCCTACAGGGCTTACGCTTTACTACCTGTTTTACCTACGAAGGGCGTTGCCCTACGCTAATGTATGACGCCCTTTCAGTGCTAAAATCCAGCCTTTACTTTTTTAACTAAATGACATTGGGCTAAAACCAACGGTATTTGATAAAGCCGGTGCTGTCCTCTTTAAGTAACACCTATTATCCTAAATACCCACTTTAGCTAAATACCTGGCGTACAGGCTATTCCTGCGGATTCAAAACAAATAAAAAATATAGTTAAAAATATTTTTTGTTTTATCACGAAACATGTCGTACTTCATATCCTAAATAATTTATTCCACTATGAAACAAAAAATTCTATTCTCATTAGTAATGGCTGCATCCATTACCGGCTATGCACAATCAGACAAGAAACTTACCGGCTACGCCATTACCGGTGACCAGAATGGTTTTATGAATTGGAAAACCGTTAAACTGATCAATCTGGTCACAGGCGAAGAAATTAAAACGCTGTATGCAAACGGCCAGCAGGAACCTGAATTGCTGAATGCCCGTACCGGTAAACCAATTGTAAAAAAGGAGACGGAAGATGCTGCAAAGAGAAATGAAACAGTAAACATTAAAGTAGTATTACATGGTAAACAACCGGGTGATGCTTCTGCCGTTTATACTTTCAATAGTATTGAAGAACTAAAGGCCTCAAAAGCTTTTAAAGAAATTGCAGTACCAGCTCCGCCCACACCTCCAACTGCACCAACCCCTCCAACTCCCCCAACACCATCGGTTGATGTAATCATGAAGGATCTGAATATGAAAATCCGGATTGAACGGGATAATAATATCACACGGTCAATTACCATTAACCGGAATATAAATTCGGATGACCGGGATCAAAACAGAAGGTATGTAGTTCGCAATTATTTTTCAAGGGGCTTTGAATCAATCAATACCGATGAGCCTTTTGCTACCGGCTCTACGGCAATGGCCTACGATAAAAAACATGAGCGCCTGTATTACACACCAATGGGTATTAGCCAGTTGCGCTACATAGACCTGAAATCAAAAACACCTAAGATTTATTATTTTGAGGATGAAGTATTTGGTGTTGCCACAGGCAGCCGGGATGAAGGCAACCAGATAACCCGCATGGTAATTGCCTCCGATGGAAACGGTTATGCACTTACCAATAACAACGAGCACCTGCTGCGTTTTACGACCGGTAAAAACCCTGTTATTACGGATATGGGTGCGCTAACAGACGATGCTGTAAATGGTGAGTTAACCATCCTCAGTAACAGAAGAGGTTTTGGCGGTGATTTAGTTGCTGATGCTTCAGAGAATTTGTACCTGATTAATCAGGGCCGTAAGGTTTTTAAAATTTCTACCGAAACCAAAGTTGCTACATATCTTGGAACCATTGAAGGCCTGCCGTATGGCTATACCACTAATGGCGCTATGGTGGAAGAAGCGGGTAAAGTAATTGTCGGCAGCTCAAACTCCGACGAAGGTTACTACCGGGTAGATATGAAAACCCTGCAGGCAGAAAAGGTTTCTACCAGGGGCGCCGTTTTTAAAGTTGCTGATCTGGCAAGTGGTAACTTGTTATTTGAAAAAGAAGAAAAGAAAGAAGAAATTATGCCGGTATTGGCTTACCAGGCAAAAGCAATTCCTACGGAAGCTACGAATGGTATTTCTGTTTATCCCAACCCGGTATTCGACGGAACGGTGAAACTTTCTTTTGCCAACCAGCCAGCCGGTGAATACCAGGTTTCGCTAATGGAATTGTCCGGAAAAGTAGTTAGTGTAAGAAACGTTACGATTAACAGTAAAGTACAACAGGTGCAATTCAGCCTGCCGCAATCGATGGCCAAAGGCAGCTACCTGGTGAAAACGGTTAGTGATGTAAATAAAATTTCTGTAATCAGTAAGTTGGTGGTAGAATAACCAGGTGTTGTTATAAAATAAATGCGGCCTTCTTTTACATAAGAAGGCCGCATTTATTTTTGTAGGAACACCCCTTACGGCGTGTTCTGAAATGCAGGGATTGTGAATTCATACCAAAAATGCATTTATGCAGAACACGCCGTAAGGGGTGTTCCTACAAAACGATCCATAAAAGTCACCAACCGCTTACCAATAAATTCTTTGCTGCCTTTACACTGCATTTTTGATATTTAGCGTAAGCAGTGGCTGCGGCATTTTGAATGTTTTCATTGGATTCACCATTCATATAAGCTTCCAATGCATCATGCAGGGTGTAAGCCTCCGGGCACATCAACCCGGTTGTCCACACCAGAGGATAAGCATTTGTGGCAGCTAAAACGGGAAAAAAATAATTGCGGCTGATACAGGCTAAAATGATCGCACCTCTCTTAATATTGTCAGCAGGTATGAATGATTGAGAAAGCTTAAAATCCATTAGACCATTGTGGCCGATGTAGGCAATTAACTTTGCATTTCCGTAAACGCCTGCTATGGTATTACCGGCCGTAATGGTGTCCTTCTTTTGGCCGGCACAGCTTTTTAAAAAATCAACCGTGCATTGTTGAATATACCGGCCATTATAAGCGTCGGCAACCAGGTAAACATTCTTTACATTATTTTTAAAAATAATTCTTTGTAGTACGATGCTGTCAACCGGGTATTGTTTTACAAGCGTCCATTGCCGGCTGTTTTTGAAATACGTGCGAACGCCGTAGCCGCACCCCCAATATAAATTATTATTCAAGTCCTGCCCATTGCCGATAGCAGCCGGCACCGGTACAATTCCCTGGTATTGATTGTCGCACAGATCCACAAATACATGAATGGTAGTAACGGTTGTATCGGGTTCAATCTGCTGTACAGCCAGTGCATCAACCGCCTTTTTTGTAGAAGCAACAACCTGTTTTTTCTGTGCCGGATTACAGGAAATGATTACAAGCACACTGATTGCTAAAAGATATTTTAACATACCACCATGGGATGCAGTTTGCCCCGTTATTCATAAATCAATTTGCCCTTCAGCACATTATTTTGCTGCCGCACTTTGCTGATGGGTTCCTGCAATATTTCGCAATCCAGCAGGTTGTCGTCGGTTGATTTGCGGCCGCTGTAAACATTAATTAATATCTGAATATCCTTACTGTCCAGCTTTTCAAAATCTTTTTTCGCAATTTTTGCATTGTCGAACCGGGCTGTTCCGGGTGCCGGCATTTCTAACGTTGTTCCTCCCAGGCTAAATTCTCCGTATTCCACATAATCCTTCATGGTCGTATCTTTTGGAACACCTGAAAACATCGCACTGACAATAATTGTTTCTTTTGCGGTTCTCAATTTCTTGTCAGCCGTTTCGGAAAGCTGCACGGTGATTTCAAATGGCGGGATAATTAATGAATCACCGACCGGTACAAAATCATCGGCTATGGTTTTGGGCTTTTCCTCGGGTTGTGGTATATATTTCACCGTATCATTTTGCAATTCCTGTTTGGTTGTTTCAGCATTATGACACGCAATTGCAAGTAGTAAAAACAAACATCCAAATAGTGTTTTCATACATTATTTTATTTGCTTTTATTTCAGTATGTTCTGGTATTCCGGCGTTCTGTTAATGATGGCGTTTGCAAAGCGGCATTGCGGGTTAATCTTACTTTCTTTTCCCCGGGCAAATTCAACGGCCCGCTGCACCAGTTGCCTGCCAACCCCTTTGCCTTCCAGGCCTTCGTTTACTTCCGTATGTAAAATAGTCAGCAGATTAGGTGCGGTCCAGGTATAAGTCATTAACGCCACTTGTTCGGCTCCATCTTGTATAAAAAAGATCCGTTTTTTCCGTCGTCCTTTTGTTGTATTTGCATAATGGTTAAGGTAGCAGTATTTGATAAGTTACTATGTAGATAACGAAGTAATTGGTGACAGCAGTTTTTAACTAACATGAAAGCTGTATAAAGCAGTTTGCATTACTTGCTGATAGTTGCTGTGACTACGGCATCCAGCGGCGAGACGGCCGGGCCGAAATAATCAGTCAGTACACCCTTTTCGTCAACCAGGTATTTTGAGAAATTCCAGTCGGGCTGATGCTCCAGCCAGCCGTTGCTTTTCTCATGACTTAACCATTTGAATACTTCGTGCTGTTCCGGGTTATTTACCACAACGCTTTTTTTAATCAACGGGAAACTGACCCCATAATTAATCTGGCAAAATTGAGCAATGGTATCATCATCCCCTTTTTCCTGCTCTTTAAAATCATTCGCCGGAAAACCAATTATAGTGAGCTTGCTTTCAAATTGTTTGTGTAAAGCCTGCAACTGGGCATATTGCCCGGTAAAACCGCAATCGGAAGCCGTATTTACAATTAATACTTTTTTTCCTGCCAACTGGCTAAATAGAATTTGTTTGCCGTTATTCAGGTTTGCCTGTAAATCATAAAAGGAGGAATGGGGAAGTAATTTTTTTACATTATGTAGTACTATGCCTTTGCCGGTATTTTTAGTAAACAGCATAATGAGTGGGTAAAGGGCTTTCTTAATAGTTTGTGCGAAAGATGGCATAGGAAAATCAGCAAATGTGAAAATTGCTCAATAGGTCAATGAATACAAATAAGCAATATGCAAATAGACAATCAGCAAATAACGGGCAATTAGCCGAGGGAAAAATAATTAAATACAATTGGTAAAAGGCGCCGAAATCCTGCCATTTTCTAATCCTGAAAATCTTAGTCCGGCACTACCTTTCTATGTCGTTGCTGCTTCCTGCCTGAAATGTTTTTCGGCGGTAGCCAGCTTTTCCGGTGTGCCAATGTCAATTAACCAGGTGCCAGAATGGTCGAATGATAAAATTGTTTCGTAAGGGCAAAGATTCAGGTACACATCAATCATCGAAAATTTACCGGTCATGTTCAGATGTTTGAAAAGCCTGCGGTTGATGATATGAATACCGCTGAAAGCACGTTTGAAAAGATTGGACGAATCGGTAAGTGTAACCGGGATTTTCTGACAGCCGGTAGCTTCATTGCGCCAGCCGCAAAGCC
Organism: Chitinophagaceae bacterium; assembly: GCA_965246935.1. Classification (GTDB taxonomy): domain Bacteria; phylum Bacteroidota; class Bacteroidia; order Chitinophagales; family Chitinophagaceae; genus JAZKFT01. Next base: position 107,269 of record CBDFGC010000025.1, read on the forward strand.
GGTCCATATCGTTAAACAGCAGGTAACGGCTGGTTTGCCGAACGGTGGTGGCTAGTGTGGCAATCGGCTGATTGTGTTCATGGTGCCGGATCAGTTCGTCCAAAGGCATATCGGTTAGCACATCTACATTCATCATCAGACAATTCTCTGTCTGGCTCAGGAATGGAGCCGCTTTTTTTAGCCCGCCGCCCGTTTCTAAAATGGCATCACTTTCATCGCTGATGGTAATATTGCTGCCCCATCCATTGTTCTCTTTTATAATGGATATAACCTGGCTGGCAAAATGATGCACATTTACAATAACATTTGTAATACCGTAGCGTTGCAGGTATTCAATATTGTGTTGCAAAACTGTTTTGCCTGCAACGGGGGCTAAGGCTTTCGGATAGTTATCCGTAAGTGGCTTTAGGCGGGTGCCAAGACCAGCAGCCAAAATCATGGCATTCATAATGGCAAGTTTATTTCGATATAACCTTCAGTAAATTTTACAACTATTTATAAACCTTTAGATGGAATTCATTGTGCCGGTTGTTCCTTAACAGGCTATCCATTGCATCGGGACAACAATATATTCTACCTCGTTGTTTGAATAGGTAAGCTCAAATTTATGCGTTTTCAAATTGGCTGATGTTACCGTTTTGTTTTCTTTCCTGCTCTATGTGCTTGATTACTGTTTTTACCTTGTATTTGTTACGCAAGTGTCGTGCTGTTTGTTCGGCAGCATATACACTACGGTGCTGCCCGCCCGTGCATCCAAAATTAATCATCAGGCTTTCAAAACCACGCTGCAAATAATCTTCCACATTTATATCCACCAGGTTATACACGTTGTTTAAGAATTCCGGCATCCGGGTATTTTGTTCCAGGTAATCCATCACCGCTTTATCCTTACCGGTAAGCGTTTTAAATTTTTCCAGCCGGCCCGGATTCAGCAGTCCGCGGCAGTCGAATACATAGCCACCGCCATTGGTGGATGGATCGGCAGGATAGCCGCTGATTTTGTATGAAAAGCTATTTAAGTAAACCGTTAGCGGCGTTTCGTCCGTTGCTTTTGGGGTTTCAAAGCGCCCAATAACGGCATCGCTTACAATAAAATGTAGCATCCGTTTAAACTCGGGCAGCGGTTCCTGCAGGGGCCGGTTTTCGATAAACCATTTCAGGTTGCGCAAAGCTAATGGGATAGAGGTAAGAAACTGTGCCTTGCGCTCAAACAAGCCCCGGAAGCCATAGGCACCCAGCACCTGCAACAGGCGAATCAATACAAAACCATAGTATTGGTTGGTAAACTTATCCTTGTCAACTTTTTCATTCAGTACTTCTTCCAGGCTGATGATGTATGCTTCCAGCAATTCCTTTTTCCAGTCGTTGCTTAGCTCGGCTCTTGCCTGCCAGATCATAGAAGCGACATCGTATTGCGGAGCACCCAACATGCCGCCCTGGTAATCAATAAAGTGGGGTTGGTTATTCAACAGCATAATATTCCGGCTCTGAAAATCACGGAACATAAAAAAGCGGTAATCTGTCTGATCCAGGTAATCGGCCAATGCCTCAAAATCAGTAAGCATTTGCTGCTTATCGTAAGGCGTTTTTAAGGTATCGAGAAAATAATATTTAAAGTATAGCAGGTCGCTCAGGATTGCCTGCTTGCCAAATGATTTGGTGGTAAGACAACGGCTATAATCCAAACCATCATTTCCCAATACTTGCAGCCGGGCCAGCTGATGCAGGCTATCCTTGAACAATTGCTTTACGCTTTCCGTATGACCCTCTTTTTCCAAACGGTTCAGCAGGCTTTCATCGCCCAGGTATTCCTGTAAATACAGTAAGCCATTATTGCTGGTAAAAAATATTTCCGGAACCGGTAAAGCCTTGCCTTTAAAATGTTTGGAAAAGTAGATAAAGGATTCGTTCTCCTTTTTATTCAGGTTGTGCGTAGCAATGTAAACGGAATCACCTTTTTGCACCCGGAAGTAACGTCGGTCGCTGCCACTCTGGGGCAACAACTCTACGGCAATCTCCGCCTGGTTGCCTAAGTATTTTTCAGCAAACTGCTGCACTTCGGATGCTATGCCTTGTACCGTATTTACAGGGATATTTGTGATGGTATCGGCAACAGCAGGGCTGTTTGGTAAAGCAATGTTTGCTGCAGGCAAAACGGTGACGTGGTTCATATGGTCTGCAAAGAAAAGAAAGCAATTGATAATAGTGAACTACAGAAAAAGAAAAGCAATCCGTAGAAATAAAAAACGCCGGCAAATGCCAGCGTCTTATCTCTTTAAAATGGAAATTGTTATAATACCCGTTCCGGTTTTACATACTGCGGATACTTCTTTTGGGTTTCTCTTATCTCCGGTACGCAAACACCTTGCACATAACCCTGGTTGGGATTTAACTCAATGTAATTCTGGTGATAATCTTCTGCCGTCCAGAATTTGGTAAGTGGCACCAACTGCACAGCAATCTTTTCTTTATACTGCGGCTGAATAGACTTGACGTAGTTTTCTACCAATGCTTTTTCAGTGCTGTTCCTGTAAAATACAACGGAACGATATTGGGTTCCGAGGTCATGTCCCTGGCCGTTTACCTGCGTAGGATCCTGACCTGCGAAATAAATTTTTAATAAGGTAGAATAATTAACGACGCTTGAATCATAATATACATTTACCGTTTCGGCATAGCCGGTATTGCCGGTTTCTATTAATTCATAACTTGGATTTTTAACGGTACCTCCGGCATAGCCGCTCACTACTTCCTGCACACCTTTAATGCTTTCAAACAAGCCTTCCTCATGCCAGAAACAACCGGCGGCAAATGTGGCTACGCTGTATTTGGATAGTTCTTTGGCATCAGGAGCAATGTGTTTAAATGTTTGTTTTGGCTTTTGAGCACAGGAAGAAAATGAAGCCAGAACAAAGACGATTAATAAAAGATTAGATAGTTTTTTCATAATAGAAAGATACGTTGTCATTCCTGGTTTGAGTTGTTAAAAGAGCCTTACAGATTATGCTGAAAGTATCACATTTCTAATACAAAGAATAATGTGGTTTGGTTGTACAAATGCCTCATCTTACATCCTTCTCCCCGTGGAGAAAGACTTTGAGAAGTTTGGTTAGATCAATACGGTATATAAATTACGAGGTGTAAGCAATGGTAATGCTCCCGTTTACCAATTTAGTTTCACCAATGCAACGCCCTGCCGGGGTAGGGCAAAACTGACCGTCATCATTTTGTTATTCACTGTTTTTTCTTCCGGTTTTCCCATCATTGCCAGTTGGCCGCTCTGCTCTAATACAGCAATTTGTGCAGCAGTCGGGTTTTGCGGCGATCCCATCTTCTTCCATACTTCGTAGGAATTACTATGCCCGTTATCAATGCGGTACTGTGTAAGCTTTACTTTTTTGCCGGGCAGGTTGCTGATGTTTATCTGTACGGCGCCTGGCAAACTATCCATCTGATCGGCATCATGATAATTCCAAATGATAACGGCTGCACTTTTATTGTCTTTTGAGGCAAGGGCACCAATGTCATTACTGTTGCGAATGCTGGAATCCAGCACGGCTTGCAGGCTATACATGCGGTTGCTTTCAACCTTTACTCTTTTACCCTTCATCATGGCAAACATCCGGAACACGTTCAGTACCGGTTTGTCAACGCCATTGGTTGCCAGGTCCCGGAAGCCGGCAAACCAGGGCTGATTTTCAAATTCAAACGACCAGGAAACGGCCCCCAGAAAATTGGTTCCGTATTTATCGGCCAATTCATATTTACGGGCAAAGGAAGCTGCGGTATAACTGGAGTACATGGTTCCGTTGCGGTAGGCATTTTCGGGATTGGTGCTCATGCCGCAGGCGGCGCAACCTTCCGGGTCGCTTTCGCCAATGATCACCGGCAATTGCTTAATCTCCGGGTAGGTGCTGATGAGCCTGAAATTATTATCTATGTTCTGCAACTGCCGGCTTACATTCATAATTACCATGTTATTTACCAACCTCGGTGCTCCCTTGGCATGAAACAAAATTGCATCCAGCGGTGAACCGATTTTACCGGTAGCATAATTAGTATCCCGCAGACAATGTTTGATGAATGCGTCCAGCCATTTGGTACCGCCGCCGGTAATATTGCACCCGCCGATCCGGGCAGTAGGCAACGCCCGTTTTATGCCATCGGCAGCATAATCGTACAGCTTAAAAAATTCCTGCTGCGTACCTTTCCAGTAAGCGCCTTCCGGTTCGTTCCATACTTCCCAATACCAGCTTTCCACTTCTTTTTTACCATAGCGTGCTACGCAGTGCTTTGCCCATTCGTAGCTCAGGTTTCCCCATTTTACATAATCTTTTGGCGGGTAAGCCCAACCGGTAATAATTTCATCGTACCGAACGCCAGGTTTCCAGTGGTGCCGGTAAGGTTGTGGATGCGTGGAAAGTGCTTCCGGCATAAAACCAATTTGCGCCAGCGGCTTCATGCCGCGTTGCACATAGGTATCAAAAATGCTATCCAAAATGTGCCAGCTATACACCGGGTTGCCAGCCGCATCTTCTGTATAGGCATTGGTGCTGCCCCATTTCAGGGCCGGCGTACCGTCGCCGCTGCTCAACAGGCTATGGGTACGTACATACACCGGCACCGGGCTGAACGCTGCTATCTCAGATAATAATTTTTTCCCATCTTTCATGTAGGTGTAGTTTGGCTCATCATAGCCAAACCAGGCCCATACCGGTTTCATATCACCGGTTGCTCTGGATAAGTCAACGTTAATGGTAGCAGGTGGTGCCACTTTTTGCGACCAGCTTTTACCACTACAGACACAGCAAAAGATAATAACAATAATGAGTTGTTTGAATGGCAGCATATCGGGAAATGATTAAGGCTTGAAATTAGCAGGAAATTTTTATTGAATTGAAAAATCACCAGAGCTGATAAACAAAAGATAAGGCTGCTGGACAATATAAGTTTTGGAAACACCGAAATTCAAAAGTTTTTAGTTTTATTGACTTCCAATCCGGCGTTGGTTGCCCCCAACCCCTAAAGGTCAATGTCATTAAGTTAAGGATTGGAGTAGCGGCTATGCGCCGTAGGTGCAACCTGTTTGTAGAAAACAAACATCAATGATGTTGGTGCATGCCACGTAGTGGCTACCTAATCAGAGAAGAGGGGTAGCCACTACGTGGCAATGATCCCCTTTGCCTCTTTGTTTGCTACAAACAGAAAGCCCCGATGGGGCTTAACTTAATGACATTGCCCTAAAGGTGAGCTGTAATTAATTATCAGAATTAATTGCATGACCAAGTAGCATGGAGATAGCATAATAATGGGTTATTTAAGTAAAACTCCCCTTCAGGGGTTGGGGGCAACCAACATTGCATATCAAAAATATATCTTTTTTTAGGTGATATGATTTCATGGTATTCATAGGGCCTGCAATAATCAGTCTTGATAATATTCATCTTATTAATCAACTGTTTTACTCCATTCAAAAAAAGCATCCACATCTTTTTTAAACTGAATGGCATCCGGCTTATTGATGTAATACATGTGGCCGGAAGTATAAAAGTAATGCCGAATATTTTTCTTTGCTTCCGGCCGCAGAAACATGTGTTCCAAGTCGTAGGAAGCGATAAAATAAGGGGTGGCAAAATCAAAATAGCCAGAGCCTACATATACTTTCAGCGCCGGGTTTTTCGTCATGGCATCCCGCAGACTTTCGGCAACGTTCAAAAACTGGTTTTGCACATTATTGTAATTCCAGGGATACACATTCCCGAAAATGTTATAGGCTCTTTCTTCTTTAAAGTTCAGGTCTTTTTCAAAGTAATCATTCATGGCCGAGGTAAAAGGCCCGTCGATATTGATGAAGGAAGGATCATAACTAACGTTTTCACCGGCATCATCGAAGTCCCGGCCGGTAAAGCGGCTATCCAACCTGCCAATAATCAGGCCATCTGTGCGGCGTAATTCTTTGTAAAAGCGGTTTTCATCCACCCGCAAATTGGCCTGCAGATAATAAGTTTTGCTGATGCCGGTGTAATAACTTAACCGCTCTGCCATTTTATCTTTTTCTACATCGCTCATCCAGCCGCCTCTCAATAATGCGGAGGCATATTCGCCCAGTGCAAATGTTTCACTTTCCCGCAACGCTTTTTGAAGATCGGCCTGTAGGGCAGGTGCTAATTTTTTATGGTACCAGGCTGCAGCCGTATAACTGGGAATGTATAAAGCACGGGGCAGATCATTGCCGATATAGTAATCGTTGGTACCGAAATTAAGCACCGGAGAGATGAGAAAAATTCCGTTGATATAGATGCGGTAGCTGTCCTGTAAGTATTTGGATAGGCCTGCTGCCCGTGTAGTGCCATAGCTTTCGCCGGCCAGGTATTTAGGCGAACCCCACCGTTCGTACCGGGATAAAAAATGCCGGATAAAGGAACCCACAGATTGTATGTCTTCTACATAGCCATGGAATTGCCTGGGACTTTCGCCGGGTGCCGGGCGGCTGTAACCGGTTGCTACGGGGTCAATAAAAACCAGGTCGGTTTTATCCAGCCAGCTATATTCGCTGTTGATGATTTTATAGGGTGGGGCGGTGGCGGTGCCATCATCCTGCAACGCTACCCGTTTTGGCCCCAGACCGCCCATATGCAGCCACACGGAGGAAGATCCGGGACCGCCGTTGAATGTAAATGTTATGGGCCGTTTGCCAGCTGCTTCCCCATCCTTTTTGTAATAGGTGAAAAATACTTTGGCTATTAATTTTCCCGTATCATTTCTCAGGTCAAGATAGCCGGTATGGGCAGTGTAATCGATTTGTTTACCGGCAATGGTAACACTGCCATGGCTGATGGTAGCCTGCACCCCGGAGGGGATGAAATCTTTGGATTCAACAACAATGGACTTTTGGCCGAAAGCGGTGCCATTTACCAGGGCAAAAAAAATCAGCAGGTATTTCATACAGATAATTTTGAAGAGAGGCGAAAGTTAAGCGGTTTTGAGGATGACGAGCTTATAGGGCGTACAATGTAGAAATCCATTTTTGTACGAATCGTTATAGAGAACACCGCACTATTTTGTATAACCTCCCTGCAGGTGTTCCTCATCAAATTGTAACTTGCGCTTCAATTAATATAAGTGATGCATATTGAAGTTTTGAAATCAAAGATTCACCGGTGCGTGGTTACAGAAGCTAATCTGAATTATGTGGGAAGCTGTACCATTGACGAAAACCTGATGGATGCCTCCGGCCTGATAGCCAACGAAAAAATATTGGTAGTTGACGTAAATAATGGTAGCCGGCTGGAAACCTATGTAATAAAAGGGGAGCGGAACACCGGCATTATCAGCCTGAATGGTGCCGCTGCCCGCATGGTACAACCCGGTGATGTGATTATTATTATGAGCTATGCCTACATGGATTTTGAAGAAGCCAAAACTTTTGAACCTAAAGTGATTTTTCCAAAAGAAGGAAACAAGTTGTAAGAGCCTCCCCAACCCCTCCGAAGGAGGGGCTCCTTTATGCGAAGGCATAAATTAATAGTAACCGGTTCGTTCATCAACCATTCAACCAACTCATTATTTAACCAATAAAAATAGCGAAGCTTTGCAGGCCGATTTGAGCTCCCCTTTGGGAGGTGAGGGGGCTTGTGTTGGAAAGGCTTCTTAGTTTAGCACCATGCGAAAGAAACTGCTTTTTGCACTACAGATTATTTTTTTCGTAGGGCTTGGTTTGTTCGTGGTATGGTTCATTACCAAAGATTTTACACCGGCACAAAAGCAGGTTTTATATCATTCGTTCCGGCATGTAAATTACATGTTGCTATTTCCGGTAACCGCTACGTTACTGCTTGCGCATTATGTACGTGCCATGCGCTGGCGTATCCTCATTCAGCCACTCGGTTATTATCCGGGCAAAGCGAATACTTTTTTTGCGGTTGTACTTGGCTATATGTTCAACCTGTTTGTGCCCCGGCTGGGTGAAGTGCTGAAGTGTACACTGCTGAGCAAATACGAAAAAGTGCCGCCTGATAAACTGGTAGGAACCATAGTGGCAGAACGGGCATTTGATGTGGTAAGCCTGCTGGCAGTGATGTTACTTACCTTACTGATACAGGTAGACCTGGTTTGGCCGTTTTTTGTAAGCATGTTTTCAGGCAGGGCAGGTAGCACACGCCATTTTTCGTGGCCGAAGCTTGCACTGGTTTTACTCTCGGTTACCATTATTATTGTGCTGATTGTGTACCTGTTTAAAAGACACCGGGAAAAAAAGTTTATCAAACGCATTCACAGCATTTTCTCCAACATTTACCAGGGGCTTGTTAGCTTTCGGCACCTGCGGCAGAAAAAAGCATTTTTAGGATATACATTTCTGATGTGGCTGTTTTACCTGCTCAGTATCCGCATTGGCTTTTTAGCATACCATCCGGTTGAAAACTTAGGTACTGCACCTGCATTAAGCACCCTTACGTTTGGTAGCTTAGGAATGATAGCACCCACCCAAAACGGCCTGGGGCCTTACCAATTTGCCGTACAAAAAACAATGGAATTGTATGGTGTAAGTGCCGCCGAAGGACAGGCATTCGGCTGGATATTGTGGGGATCACAAACGGTTATTTTGTTGGGAGGCGGGTTAATTTCCCTGGCGCTGTTACCAATCATAAATCGAAATAAAAATGAAAAGACCCGAACTGCTGCTACATAAAATTTATACTCCGGAAATGCTGGTTCGCAAGCGGTATAGTTGGAAAACATTGGGCAAAACAGTGGCATTTACCAATGGGGTGTTCGATATTTTACACGAAGGTCATATTGCATCGCTGAGCATGGCGGCACAGCAGGCAGACTATTTAATTGTGGCTGTGAACAGCAATGCCTCGACGAAAAGATTAAAAGGCCTGCAACGGCCCGTAAATAGTGAATACAGCCGGTGCCTGCTACTGGCAGCCATGGCCATTACAGATGCAGTCGTAATTTTTGAAGAAGATACACCGCTGGAATTGATTCAATTGTTATTGCCCGATGTGTTGGTAAAAGGGGGCGACTATACCATTGGTCAGATTGCAGGTGCAAAAGAAGTAATTGCCAATGGCGGGCAGGTAATAATTAATCCAATACTCGAAGGTTTCTCAACAACCGGTATAATTGAACGAATGGGTGGAGTTTTGTAAACAATCGTCTCTTAAACGGAACTTTTCCGTATGATTTGCAGCCTGAATTGTTTGAAAACAGCAGAATAAATACATTGAGACTATTTAGTACTTTAGCAACAGGTTATTGCTTTGCATGAATATCTGTTAAATAGGTAGTCACTCCGTGGCATGATGCTGTTGTGGTGGTCCTCATTTCTACAAACAGGTTGTGCCTCCGGCACATAAAACGATTAAACCTTGGTTTACCAGCCTGATTTTCACCCATCATTCAAATACTAAACAAATACTAAATTGGTACGTGAAAGAACAAATCAGAGAAGGGTTTATGTGCCGGAGGCACAACCTGTTTGTAACAGGTGTTCAAAATTGGATGGGCTTATGCCACGGAGTGGCTACCTGTTTATCAGCATTTACTCCAAGTAACTCACCTTTGATATAATACTAAACAGCTTCATCATTAAGATATGGGTAACTCATTATAAATAATTGAAAATGTTTAAGATAATGCAATCAGGGCACTCTTTTTGACCTGCAACTATCACTTTTAAACAAAGTATTTATGAGTAATCAAAAACAATTTGGCGTATGGATGGATTCACATCATGCAACGGTAGTAGGTAAAGAAAATATTGACAGTGGCGATTTCGTCATTCTTGCACACGTAAAGGGCGAGGCAGACCAGGGCAATTCAAACGAGAATACGGCTCACAATCATGAAAGAACCCTGCAGTCGAAATTTTTTAAGGAAATAACTTCTCATATGCAAAATGCAGATGCCATACACATCACCGGTACAGGTACATCACAGGAACAGTTTATGCATTACCTGGCCGACACACCCCAGTTTAAAAATACAAAAACGGAAGAATCTACTTCCAATAAAATGAGTGACGAAAAACTCATTGAGTATTTTCAGAAAAATTAAAATAATTCTTCAATCAAAATTTCCGTCCCGTTTAGGCTTCGTCTGAACGGGACGAACTTTTTTGCAATTGTATCATCACTTGCCTATTCATCGCTTTACCATTTGAATTCGGGCATTACCAGAGGTATAATAGGCGCAGGACTCCGTCCTGTGTCAATGCATTACTTATTTTGATCTCTCAACCAAACCTGTTACTATGATTCAACTACCAGAATAGTTAGCCATTGCGGTATATGCCGGTAACATATATATTTTAATCAAAAGTAACGGCAGGGCACAGGACAGCGTCCTGCCCCTAATCTCTTACTTTTTAGCAACCTGATTGAAACGGGTATTATTCATCGCCTATCTATTCGCGGTTCACCATTTAAATCCGGGCATTACCAAACTAAAAATGTCCCAGCCGCCGAACTCATTGGACATATAAAATTTAAATGGGCCATCCATTATAATTAATTCGCCATTTTCCAGCTCTGCGCTATATTGAACCATTCCTTCGGCATGGCCAAGCCCTGTATGCTGCTCATCATTCCATTGGAAGCTGGTTTCATGAATGGCAAAATGGCTATCGGAAAAGGAATTGAAACAAGCAAAAAACTGGTCGAACTTTTCGATAGCCTGCTGTTTTGTTAATTGGGAGCCATCCGGCAGCACAAAAACAGCAGCCAGTTCGGTGCTGTATTCATTAAATTGCCAGCCAAACCAATGATCAAAAAAATCATTTGCTGCCCTTTCAATATCCATAGTATGGTTGGGGTGGAACTCTTCATAAATGTAGTGCGACGTCATGCCCGGAAAACTCATGCCATCAGTTTCATGCTCAAATAATTCCTCCGTAATAAAACGGTAGATCACGATTGGATCATACTTGCCCAGCACATCCAGCGCCATGTTATGGGCAGTCAATAAATCATTCATTTTTTCTAATGCCGGCTCTATTTCTTCAGGCTGCAAACTATCGGCTGTCTTAAAATCCGGTTGCCCAAGCAGGTCGTACACTTTCTGTGGTTTTGCATCCTGCCAGGCAGCTTCAAACTGTTGAATATTTTGCAAAAAAGCGTTTTCTACTTCGGGTGGCAGGCTTCCCGAACCTCCAAAGAAAGCACCCGATTCGGCCTGCATTTTTATTTTTAAAAGCTCATTTTCAATCCGGAGATTTTCTTCAGCGTCGTCACTGAAAGTTTCATGATCCTCATTAATATCTTTCATAGATAAAAAATTATTTTATGTATCGTTTTGGTAATTTAAAATTAAAGTTTCTTACCGGTGCAATTGTTGTACCTGTTATCGCCGGAGGCAAGGGCATAACACAAATCAGCTTGTGGGAAAAACAAAATACAATAAACAAAATTGAATCATTCTTCAGTTGGTTTCTATCCTTTTTAACCATTCATATAAGGCCAGCGCAACGCCATTTGTCCATCCAAATCCATCCTGGTTTTCGTAATTGCCGCCACCACCCGGTAAAGCAGGATCAACAACATTGTATTTTTCCATCATCTTGCCTTCGGCCCTGTAAACAGTTTCATTAATATGCAACCACCGGGTCGCAATGGTTGTCGCCAGACTGTTATGCCCGTACCGGGAAAGACCGGCTACCGTAAGCCACTGTAGCGGCGCCCAACCGTTTGGCGCATCCCACTGTTCGCCCGAAGTTTGTAAAGTGGTAACCACACCACCTGCCATTAAAAATTTTTCTTGTATGATGGCAGCTATTTTATCCGCCTGTAGCTGTGTCGCCATACCAAAAAATAAGGGATAAACGGCGGCTAATGAAATCACCGGATTCTGAACATGATCGATAAAATGATAATCTGTATATACCTGATCTTTTTCCGACCAGCAATATTTATTGATTGCTTCTTTCCGGGTAATAGCAAGCTGCTCATATAATTTGGATTTCCTGTTATCACCTTTGTATTGATACATCATTGAAAGCTGCAATTCGCAATTGTACAACAGGCTATTGAGGCAAACGGGGATGAGGTTTTCACACTGAATGGTTGTTCTATTTGTGCCATCCTTAAACCAACGGCTGCTAAAATCCCAACCCGATTCGCAGGCAGCCTGAAGGTGGCGATAAAATCCCGGTCGTTCCGTTTCCGGCAAGGCCTGCGCCCATTTATACTCTTTGTTGTACGCTTCCGGCCTGGGTGCGGGTATGGCCCCGGAATACCTGTTCAGCACATCTCCATGCAGCCAGACAGATTTTCCGGCTACGGTTTTTTGAGCGTTTATCTTATTATCATTTTGTGTCCAATATTGATGTTCTTTTTCCAGCGCCGGTAAAAATTCCATAATGGAATGGATACCGTGTTTTTGCGCATAAGCCTTCAATATTTCTGCAAAAAAAGGCGGTTGTGATCTTGATAAAAAGTAAGTGCGATTACCATTCGGAATAAAACCGTACGTATCTACCAGGTATTCAAAATTGCGGATCATGCCCAATGCCAGTTCATCTTCGCTGCTTTCCAGCAGGCCAATAATCGTAAAATAACTGTCCCAGTAAAACATTTCCCTGAACCTTCCTCCCGGTACGATATATTGGAACGGTAAATAGATGAGTGTATTATGTTTTTCTGTTGTTACTGGTTCCCATACCAACTGTGGCCAATGCTTACGCAGGTGCACTATCATATCAGGGCTACTGTTAACTACCGACGCAACAGTAACAGGTGGCAACTTGAAATGCTGCTGCACAAAATTGGATAATGAAAAGCCATTGTTATTTTTTTCTTTGCTGTAAATGTCCGCAATAGCTTCCGGGTCTTGTAATGGAATACAGTCAACAAAGGTTTTTGAATCGGCAAATATGCCAGCCATCTGGACATCCACGAACAGTTCACCTAAGTCTTTCTCCGGCCTATAATCTTCCATAGCTATGATTATCGTGAATCGTCAATCGTGAATAAGAACCGTGAGCGTTGTGAATCGTGAGTCTTTATCTTAAATCGTGAATGATTATAATTGAATCTACCATTGTCTGTCGTCTGTTGTCCGTCGTCTCTCGTTTTCCATTCATTTCTTTTTCAAAAACAACACTACGTAAATAACATATAACCATCCAAAAATGCCGTGGATAACAGCCCAGAGTATCGACTTATTCCTGCTCCAGGATACAACGATTGCAATAATAGTTCCGAGGCCAATGCCGGGCGCTATATATACCGGCCGGGCATACCGGTAATTATCCGGGCCGGTTACACAGGATGTGAGCAACATCAGGCTCATCAACATCAAAGGATTAAATTTTTTGATCATTGATTTTTTAAATTAAATTGATTGATATAGACAACGAACGACAGACCACAGACGAAAAACCAGGAGATCATTGACCATTGACAATTTTTATTCACGATCTTGCCTACCGGCAGGCAAGTGTGCAATTTTAAGGTTCTATTCACGATTGACGATTCACGATTGACGATTCACGATTGACGATTCACGATTGACGATTCACGATTGACGATTCACGATTGACGATTCACGATTGACGATTCACGATTGACGATTCACGATTGACGATTCACGATTGACGATTCACGATTGACGATTCACGATTGACGATTCACGATTGACGATTCACGATTGACGATTCACGATTGACGATTCACGATTGACGATTCACGATTGACGATTCACGATTGACGATTCACGATTGACGATCATTACCGGCTGCTCCACTTAAACCATTTAATACCCAGCAAAGTAAAAACTGCCGTATAGCCCAACGTTAACAACAGGGAAATGGTGGTATCCTGATTCCAGTTTGCCGGTTGTAATCCTGTAGATACAATGTGCCGTACCACGCCATACGGCGACCATTTGACCACTTTACTGACCTTGTCGCCTAAAAAACCCAGTTCGCCAAACATACCAACCATAATAAAAACAATATATATCAGGCGGCTGGTAGCATTCACCGTTTCGGCATTTTTTACCAGCCCTACAATTACCTGGCCCAGCCCCAGGTATAAAGCGCCGCCTGCAATGGCGGTAGCCAATGCCGTAGCATACCCCAGCGGGCTAACCACAATTTTGTCGATATAATAGCCAATGATAAATGCAGCGCAGGTTACAATAATAATCATCGCCAGTTGCACCAGCAGCCGGCTTGCCATAATGCACCACGATGGCGCCGGCGCTACCCGTAGTCGCTGAAAAACGCCTTTATCCCTGTCCTTGGCAATGGAGTTTGCAAAACCCATCAGGCCGACTGCATTGAGGCCAACAGTAATACAGTTGCTAAGTACAAAGAATCCCCCAAATTGATTCACTTTCACCAGGGGCTTCCATGCAATAAGAATAAGAACCGGTACCAACACGACTAAAATAACGGCCCGGCGGTTGCGCCACTGTGCTTTAAAATCGGCACGCAGCAATGATTGCAAAGCATGGCCGGTAGAAGGTATAACTGTTTGCATAAAAAATTTTTTTAGGAACGTACGGCAAGCCCTGTAAGGCCGATAAACACATCTTCTAATGTAATTTTCCCTTTGCGGGAAGCAGCAATCACCGCAGGATCATGGCGGTGTTTTTCAATCAGTGCATCCGGTGTATTGATCTCAATGATCTGGCCATGATCGACAATTGCAATGCGGTCGCATACCGCTTCTGCTTCTTCCATGGAATGGGTGGTTAGCAAAATGGCATGTCCCTTTGAACGCAGCGCTTCCATACGGGCCCAAAGCTGGCGGCGGGATTGCGGGTCAAGCCCGGTAGTAGGTTCATCCAGCAGCACAATCTGCGGATCATGTATCATGGCAATTACCAGCGATACCCGCTGCTGCTGTCCGCCGGAAAGCTGCCCGAATCTTTTAGCCGAGGCATCGCCCAAATTAATTTCGGATAAAATTTGCTGTAACCTTTCGTTTGATATTTCAATGGCATGAATACCTGCATACAGCCGGATGATTTCCGCCACGTTCAGTTCGGGCTGAAAACTGGTAGACTGTAACTGTACACCCATATTGGCTCTTGCATATAACGGTTTTTCTCTGGTGTTAAATCCGGCTACGGTAATGGTACCCGATTGTGGTTTTATTAATCCTTCAATGGAGCTAAGCGTACTGGTTTTGCCGGCACCGTTAGGCCCTAACAGTCCAAAGATTTCGCCGGCTTTTACTTCAAAAGAAATATTCCGTACCGCCTGGAAGCTGCCGTAGAACACGTTTAACGCAGCTACCTGTAAAATTGAATCTGTAGGGTTTATATCCATTTGACACTAATTTTAATAATAAAAATGAGCGGAATAACATAACAACTGAACCATATGCAACAGGTAGTTTGAATAAAGATTTAGGATAATAAACAACCTGCCACCGGGATTCGCCAAAACTAATGTAATTGGGGAAACGCTGTATATTAATTGGCCAGCGTCAGGTGTCCCGGCACTACCAATTGTTTTCCGGTAGCGATGGTAAGTTTAGTGCCGGCGGGCATGGTGTAAGGGATATTCAATAAGCAGTTCCCACCAGGCGCCGGGTCGATAATAATTTCGTTGCCTGCTGACAAAACAGTCGGCGGCGCCAAATCATAGTCCCAGTTGGAAGCCATACTCCAGTTGCCATTTCCTGTAAAACGATACGACGTTGCTACGTTTGGAACATCGTTTCCAATATTAAAAGCCTGTAGTTTTTGATTAACCGTTAGTGTAAAAGGCCCTACGCTTTGTACCACTTTTTCGTTGCTGATGTAGCCGTATACGCCATTGCGAAAACTGAGGCCCTCTGCCTGGCCCATGGTAAATACGTCGGGTAAATCAAGCCTACGTTTGTTTCCATTAAAATACTGGCCGCCACCATACCCTGTAAGCAAGTGCATAAAATGGCTGGCAGTACCGGTAACCTGGTATCCCAGCAAAGCAATCAGGTTTCGGCCAGGGGCTTTGGCAGCATCTGTTACCAAATAATTAGTGGCCAGCGTTTCTACCGGTGTAGCCATATAGCTTCCGGCCATCGTGCTATTTATTACATAATGCGTGGTATTCAAAGCCTGCCAGTTTTTGGTAAACAAATGGATGCGCCCGCTATCTATAATCATCGCCTCACAATCGAAGACGGCGGTATTTAGGGCAACAGGTGATGGTGGCTGTGGCTGGTCGCTATACGTGAAATGGATGGCGTCTATCAATAAAGACGAAATGGTATCCACCGGATAGGCAATAGGGTTGCGGATAGCACTAAACGGGAATTTGTAAATCACTAAGTCCGTTCGGGCGCCATCGTAATTATTACCAAAATCGCCTACGTACAAATAGGTTCCATCGAACGACATTGCTTCCCAATCAATATTTGAAGTACCCTGCAAATACACCCGTTGCAGTAACGCATTGGTAAGCGTATCTATCCGGTAAATAGCTGCTGCCCCGCCGCGGTCGTTAAAACTCCATAAATAATTGCCGGCCATTTGCAGCCCGCTGCTTTCCAACAGAGAATCGGTTATTGGGTTCACCTTTTGAATTGGGGTATACGAAGTAGGATTATAGGTGCAGCTTCCGTTGTTTACTGTAGCCGAAGCATTGTAGTTATTGGCAAGCGAATCCGTGCATCCCGGCACCACCTGGCCGCAGGATGGTATCGCCAGAAAAACAATTGTTGCTGTAAAAAAAAGGTGCGTAAAGAAAGAGAAGTTCATTTTTAAGCTTATTGTCATAAAATTTATCGGATTGCCGACAAGGTATTGCTTTCTGTTCGAAGACAAAGTTAGCATGCACACAAACCTGGTTTTTTAGATGAATAAGTAAGCCCAAATTTCTACTTATATTTATTTCCGAACAAGATTTTAGCGATACTTGTATAGACAAAAGATTGATTTGTTGCCAACGCTGCTATTGAGGTTACCTGCTTTTGTTGATTGTGATAGCACACTAATAAAGGCGGCTATGTATAGTGACGGTCAATAACCATTTTATACTTACAAATTACGTGGAATTGAAACATCCGGAATGGAGCAAGCATGCAACAATTTACGAAGCGAATGTGCGGCAGGCTACGCCGGAAGGCACTTTCAAAGCATTTGAGGCGCACTTGCCCCGGCTAAAAGAGCTGGGTATTGATATTATCTGGCTGATGCCCATTCATCCCATTGGTGAAAAAAATCGCAAAGGAACATTGGGCAGCTACTACGCTGTAAAAGATTATTATGGCGTAAATCCGGAATTTGGAAACCTGCCTGATTTTAAAGCGTTGGTACAAAAAATTCATGGCCTGGGTATGCGTGTAATTATAGACTGGGTAGCAAATCATTCGGCCTGGGATAATAATCTGGTAACTGAACATCCTGAGTGGTACAGTAAAACGCCGGAAGGCAATTTTCAGCCAACGCCCTGGTATGACTGGGAAGATATTATTGAATTTGATTATGACCAGCCAGGCATTCGCCGATACATGACGGAAGTATTGAAATACTGGGTGAACGAAACAAATATTGATGGTTACCGGTGCGATGTAGCCGGTTTTATTCCGGTTGACTTTTGGGATAGCGTTCGGCCTGAATTAGATAAAATTAAACCTGTTTTTATGCTGGCCGAGTGGGAATCGAGGGACTTGCATGCACACGCATTTGACATGACCTATTCCTGGAGTTTGTGGGATAAGATGAAAGAGGTAACCAATGGCAATAAAACCATCAGCAGTTTAGTGGAATATATGGCACATGATGTTAATACTTTTCCGCGGGATGCTTACCGGATGACCTTTACCGATAACCACGATAAGAACTCCTGGGAAGGAAATCAGTATTCCAATTTCGGCGATGGATTAACGGCCTGTATGGTATTGTGTAGCGTTGTCAACGGTATGCCACTGGTATACGGCGGGCAGGAAGCAGGCTTAAACCGGTCGCTGAAATTTTTTGATAAAGATTTGATTGAATGGAAACAGCACCCGTTTGCCGGTTTGTATCAAAAACTATTTCAGTTAAAGCACAGCAACCAGGCATTGTGGAATGGTGCTTATGGTGGCGAAATGATCCGTATCGTCAATGATCAACCTGAACAGGTTCTTTCTTTTTTACGCCAAAAAAACGGCAATCAGGTAATTTCCATCTTTAATTTCAGTGCAACGCCGGTAACAGTTACGCTGCATGCAAAATATGGGGCCGGAGATTACACAAACGTGTTTACGGATGAGGGATATGAATTAAAGCCAGAAGATACAATTACACTCCCGGCTTGGGGATATAGGGTGCTGGCGAAGTAAAGCAGTTAGCTTTGAAGGGTAGCTAACTTCCAAATAAAGGGTTGCCAACTTTTTAAAAATTGGCAACCCTTTATTTAGGCTGTAATTACAATCCTATTCCCAGTTTCTTATACACAAAGCTCATCAGCCACGCCGGACCAATCATCAGAAACTGAATGTCCTTAAAAAAAGAGGGCTTTTTACCTTCCACTTTGTGGCCGTAAAACTGCCCGATCCATGCCAGCACAAAAATGATGATACATACGATCCAGAGGGGCACAGCACTATACTTTTCAATTAAATAACAGCCATACAAACAGGCACATCCAAACAGCAGCAAACCAATCCATAAAGTACGGCTTAGGTACAGGTAATAGATCGTAATGAACAGGATGACGGCTATAGACACATTTGCCTGAATATGAAAAATAGCGAATGGTAATTTAATGGAATATAACAATCCGGCAATGGAAAAAAAAATAGCAGGAACACATATCCAGTGAATGGCTTTATTTTTTTCGTTTTTATGGCTCTCACCATATTCCAGCAGCCAATTGTCAATGGTTCGCATAATCGTTTTTTTTGCAAGGTAATAGTTTCAGAATCACGGATGAGGTAGATTACGCTGATTGCACAGATGAAAAGCAGTGTGGTATTTAATTTCTGAATCACGGATGAAGCACCTTTACTATGTATTACCTGTATATATCAATTGATCAGCATATTATCAATCAGCCTTACTTCTCCTATAAAAGCAGCTATTAATACAACCACTTTCTGGTTTTCTGACATTTCATTAATTGGCTGTAAGTTTTCAGCATCCGCAATAGCCACATAATCAATACTGGAAAAGCCAGCTTTTAATAATGCATTGACAGCTTGTTGTGTTAACTCGTCAGGGCTGTTTTTTGTTATGTTTTCTTTTATCCATGTAAGTTGCTGGTAGATAGCTGTTGCCTGCTGGTGTTGCTCATGATTGAGGCGCACATTACGGCTACTCATGGCAAGGCCGTCTTTTTCCCGTAGCGTAGATACGATTACCAATTGGGTTTCTATATCCGTTAACTGCACCAGCCGCTGTATTACTTTGCATTGCTGGTAGTCCTTTTGCCCTAAAAAAAGCCGGGTGGGTTCCACAATTTCCAGCAGGCGTTTCACTACCCGGCACACACCCTGGAAATGCCCCGGCCGGTACCGGCCTTCCCATACCGTTTCGATGCTACCCAGATCAAACGCCTGTTGAAGCAGGGCGCCATCCGGGTACATTTCTTTTACATCGGGCAAAAATAAAATATCCGTATGCTGTTGTTCTAAAAGCATACAATCTCTTTCCGTAGTAACCGGGTATTTTTCAAAATCAGTTGCGTCGTTAAACTGTAAGGGGTTTACAAATATGCTTACTACGGTTACATCGCAAACGTGCTGAGATTCCTGGATGAGTGATAAGTGGCCGGCGTGTAAAGCGCCCATGGTAGGTACAAAACCAATCGTTTTTGTATGACTAATTACCGTTCCGAGGTAGTTACGTAGGGCGGAAATGGTTCTGAAAATAATCATAAGTAACGTGGAGTATTAGCGGGCTTTAGATTAAATGCTTGTGCTACAGCGCTTTTCCGTTAGTTTTGCCAACTTTTTTAAGCGCAAATTTCACAATCGTTACTCATGAGTACAAAGAAAAGGATTTTATTCATCGCCAACGAAATGTCGCCCTATCTGGAGCTGACAGAGTTTGCGGAAACGGTGAATAAATTAGCCATTCTTTCCAATAACAACGGGCTGGAAGTACGGTGCATTATGCCACGCTTCGGTATTATAAACGAACGGCGGCACCGCCTGCATGAGGTTGTGCGTCTCAGTGGTATTAATGTAAGTGTAGATAACGATGACTACCCGCTGCAGATTAAGGTAGCTTCTTTACCCAATGCCCGGCTGCAGGTGTACTTTTTGGACAATGACGAGTTTTTCCGGCGTAAATATGCGTTTACAGATGAAAATGAGAAGTGGTATGACGATAATGGCCTGCGCACTATTTTTTATTGCAAAGGAGCATTGGAGACGGTGAAAAAATTTGGATGGCCGCCGGATATTATCCATTGCAGTGGCTGGATGACCGGCCTTATCCCGATGTATCTGCGTACTGTTTATAAACGGGAAGCCGTTTTTACACATAGCAAAATAATTTACACCTTAGGTGAACTTACTTTTAAAGAGAAACTGGGTAAAGATTTTTTAAGGCAGGCTGTGATTAGTGATGCCGTAAAAGAAGCCGATCTTGAACCATATAAAGATGCTAACAATCTTGCCCTGATGAAGGGTGGCGCTACGTATGCGGATGTAATTGCGATTGGTGCCGAAAAAATTGATAAAAAATTAAATGACGAATTTGTAAAGCCTAAAACCAAGAAGATCATGCCCTACACGCCGTCCGGGGGTGATTTAACAGCCTATTTACAATTGTATAACGACCTTGCCGCTGATTAATTTATCTGTTTGGTCGTACCATTTCCACAACAGGCAGATAATTTTTCTGCCCTCTTTATTTTGATAATCCTATCTTGATTGAAGCGGCAGAAACAGCTTTTATCAACTTTTAAACAGTAGCTGCTTTGCGTTCGCTTATACCCGTATTCCTGTTTATTGCCACCGTTTTTGTTTTCTCCTGCACCAAGATAGACTCTACTGTTTTAGGAGGCGATCTGATTCCGGCGGTGGATAACGTAAACACCTTTGACACCACTTTTGATGTAGAAACCATCAATTTAGTGCAGAATGATGATAGCACACTACTTTCTTACACCGATTTACTGGCAGTAGGATCAACCAGCGATCCTTTGTTTGGCCAATCGGCTGCAACACTTTCTTTTGAAATAAAGCCGGTTAATTTTTCTGCCAGCGATATTTCCCGTAATATGAAAGACAGCCTGATCGGGTATGACTCTACCGTGCTTTGCCTGCATTATTCCGGTGGTTTTGGCGATACAACACAGGATATACAGTTTGACGTGTATATGCTTAAGGATGAATTTAGGTACACGTCCCTGTACAATATCAAAGAAGCACCACCGGTAGCGGAAACGCAATCGATCGGTTTTAAAAAGGTATCATTAAAGTCGCTACTTAAAGATTCAATCCCTATTTACCGGTCCACTACATTCAGTTATAAAACAATCAATGAACTGCGCATACCACTCAAATCTTTGAGGCTGGATACTTTATTAAAAGATAGTACAGCGCTTTCGCTTGATACGTTTTTCAGGGTAAAATTTAAAGGCTTAGCCATTAAGGCAACAGTGACGGGTACTCCCGGAAGCATGGCTTATTTCAATATATCGGATACAGCTTCCAAACTGGAATTTTTCTACCGGCGTAAAAACAACGGCACTGATACGACACATACTACTTTTTATTTTAATCCGAATAATTCAGGCTTTGCCGATAATATAACATGGACAAAAGGTGGTGAGATACTATCGCACCTCAACCCTTTACAGCCTGATCCGCTGGTGTATATCAAAACAACACCGGGTACAGCCGCCCGCATTCGCATACCGGGCCTGCAGGCGTTATCGAACCGCATTGTGCATCGTGCTGAATTGAAGATGTACCAGGTACCCGTTGCGAACCCAAGAGATAGCTTACTGGTTGTGCCGCCATTGCTGTACCTGGAGCGGTTTGAACCCAATAACATCGCTTTTAACAAGTATCAAAGCATCCCTATCGACCTAAGTCCAAACACCGCTTACGGGGATTGTTTTCCCAGTACCAACGGAATTGATTACGCTTATTTTGGGGGATTTCCGAAATATGAAGCGGTTAATAATACGACCACAAAAGCCTATACCTTCAATATTTCCCGGTACGTGCAGCAAATCATTACCAAAAAACTGGTGAATGCTGATTTGCGGCTTTCCTCCAATCTGTATTCTCAGTACGATGGTTGTGGCCTTGGCACTGGCCCAATCCGGGTTACCACAAATCCGATTGGTTATGGAAGGGTACGCCTGGGAGGTGGCAATGCAACCGGCAGTAATCTGCCTTACAAAATGCGCCTTCGGATAATCTACTCTAAATTATAAGGCCTGCTATTATATTTGCGGCCAAACCAAAAACAACTATTCCATATTTATGCCTTACCTTTTTACATCAGAAAGCGTTAGCGAAGGCCATCCGGACAAAATTGCTGACCAGATTTCTGATGCGCTGATTGATAATTTTCTTGCTTTCGATCCCCAATCCAAAGTGGCCTGCGAAACATTAGTTACTACCGGGCAGGTAATACTGGCTGGTGAAGTAAAAAGCCAGGCTTATCTCGACGTTCAGGAAATAGCCCGTGGTGTAATACGCCGTATTGGCTACACCAAAAGTGAGTATATGTTCGAAGCAAATAGCTGCGGCATTCTTTCCGCTATTCACGAACAAAGCCAAGACATTAACCAGGGTGTTGACAGGCAGCAGAAAGAAGAACAAGGCGCCGGCGACCAGGGAATGATGTTTGGTTACGCAACCAACGAAACAGATGATTATATGCCGCTGGCGCTGGACCTGGCACATAAAATTTTGATTGAACTGGCTGCTATGCGCCGGGAAAACAGTGATATATCTTACCTGCGGCCGGATGCGAAAAGCCAGGTGACACTGGAATATGACGATAACAATCAGCCTGTGCGTATTGATGCGATTGTAGTATCGACCCAACACGATGATTTTGATGAAGAATCAGTGATGTTGCAAAAAATAAAGTGGGATATCATTAATATCCTGATTCCAAGAGTGCAACGCAAGTATTCCAAATATGCAAGCCTGTTCAACGACCAGATTAAATACCACATCAACCCCACTGGTAAGTTCGTAATTGGCGGCCCGCATGGCGATACCGGCCTGACCGGCAGAAAAATTATTGTAGATACGTATGGCGGAAAAGGTGCCCATGGTGGTGGAGCTTTCAGCGGAAAAGATCCTTCCAAAGTTGACCGTTCTGCTGCGTATGCAACCCGCCACATTGCTAAAAACCTGGTAGCAGCCGGCCTTTGCAGCGAAGTACTGGTGCAGGTTTCTTATGCCATTGGTGTAGCTCAGCCAACCAGCATCAACGTAAATACGTATGGTACTTCAAAAGTGCAAATGACGGATGGTGAGATTGCAAAAAAGGTGGAAGGCCTGTTTGATATGCGGCCTTACTTTATTGAGCAAAGACTGAAGTTGCGTAACCCGATTTATAGTGAAACGGCTGCCTATGGACACATGGGCCGTAAACCAGAAACCGTAACCAAGTATTTTAAAATGCCCGGTGGTAATCCTAAAAGTGTAGAGGTGGAATTATTTACCTGGGAAAAGCTGGATTATGTAGATAAGGTAAAAGAAGCATTTGGCATATAGACCACATTAAAAATTAAAATAAAACTCCGCTCTCAAAAAAGCGGAGTTTTTATTTTCCTGGTGACACCGCAATTGTAGCCATTTAAAACAGACACTATTTACAAACCATAAAAAGCAACGGCATTTCTCCCCAAAAAACAAATCCTGTTCATCTTGTGTGAAGGACTGAAAGTAGGCCTCAGCAATCTGTAGCTGTGCTTCGTACCCACCTGCTACCAAACATACCGGCCAGTCACTGCCATACATAATCCGGTTCGTACCGAATGTTTCTACTACTACATCTATATATGGTGTAAAATTTTCCCCTTTCCAGGTCGTAAAATTGGTTTCGGTGACCATGCCCGATATTTTGCAGCTCACATTTGGTAAAGGTGCAAAAGCCTGTATATCTCTTTTCCAATCGGCTATCTCACCAGCTTTAATGGGAGGCTTGGCAATATGGTCCATCACAAATTTCTGATTGGGTAGTTGTGAGGCTAACTGATAGGCAAACCGAAGCTGATCGGGATAAATGAGAATATCATAGGTAAAACCATATTTGGACAGCAGGCTGATGCCATTCTTAAACTCGGGTTTTATCATTAAAGCTCTGTCTGCTTCGCCCTGCAATACATGACGGAAACCTTTCATCAGGGGCAAACTACTGTAATAAGCCAGCCGTTCTTCCAGATCAAAGGAACGCAGATCCACCCAACCCACTACGCCTTTTATAAATTCATGCCCTTCAGCATTGGTCAAATGAAAAATATTGTCTGCTTCGCTTTGTTCGCTCTGTACGGTTACGCAGCAATCAAAGCTGTGCTGTTTCAAAATGGGCTGTAAGTCTGCCGGTAAAAAGTCTTTGCGGATAACGGACATATCCTCTGTAATCCAACTGTCCCGAACCGGGTTGTAACTCCAGAAATGCTGGTGGCTATCAATACGCATAAGCTGAGATTAAATGGGGTGAGCCTATAAATATTTTTAAAACGTTGAAACCGGGGCTTGATAAGCTACCGCTTTTTGTTCTGATTCTCCCATCCCGTCAATGCCTAACTTCATCACATCACCGGGCTGTATATACAAGGGTGGCTTCATGCCCAAACCTACCCCGGCAGGCGTGCCGGTAGAAATAATATCGCCGGGCAGCAATGTCATAAAACGGCTGATGTATGAAACAAGGAATGGGACACCAAAAACAAGATCGGATGTGTTGCCTTGCTGCATCATTTTGCCGTTTAGCGAAAGCCATAGGTTTAGGTTGTGTATATCGGCAACTTCATCTTTGGTAACCAGCCAGGGACCCAGCGGGGCAAACGTATCGCAACCTTTTCCTTTATCCCAGGTTCCACCCCGCTCCAGTTGAAATTCCCGTTCGCTCAAATCGTTGTGCAGGCAATAGCCGGCCACATAATCCATAGCCGTTTCTTCCGTTACATAACTTGATTTTTTTCCAATTACTACAGCCAGTTCCACTTCCCAGTCGGTTTTCTTAGAGTCTTTCGGAATAATAACCTGATCGAACGGACCACTAAGTGCAGATGTTGCTTTCAGGAAAATGATGGGTTCGGCAGGTATATCGGCACCGGTTTCCCTGGCGTGGACTTTATAATTGAGCCCGATACAAACAATTTTGGATGGCCGGGCAACAGGCGGGCCTATGCGGGTGCGGTCGGGTAAAGCAGGTAAGGGAGCCGGCAGTGTATCCATTTCTTTTTCCAGTTTCGTTAATCCGTCACCTGCAAAAAATGCCTCATCATAATCACCGGTTATACGGCTTGCATCGTAGTAAATACCATCTCTGTAAATACCAGGTTTTTCCTGGCCGGCCGGACCAAAGCGGATTAGTTTCATGCTAATTAGTTTATGATCACACCCTTGTAGTTTATCCGCCACGGCGGATCTGCGGCGGATCTGACCTACACCCGTTTGTGATTATTGTTAAAGGCTGTTATTTTTAATACGAATAAATCTTAAAAATGTATTTAACTAAAATGACCCTGATACGTGTGGGTCAGATCCGCTGTGGCGGATAAACTACAAAGGTGTGATTAGGAACTGAGCGTCATAAAGCCGCCGTCAATGGCATAATCGCTGCCGGTAATAAAGGCAGCTTCATCTGAACAGAGGTACAAAATAAGTGCTGCGATTTCTTCAGGCTTTCCCATGCGGCCAATTGGTTGTGATTGCGATAGTTTCTCAAATATCTCTACTTCCCGGCCTTCGTAGTTTTTAGTAATAAAACCATCCACAAAAGGGGTATGCACCCTGGCAGGCGAAATGCTGTTGCAGCGTATGTTTTGTTTGATGTAATCCTTTGCAACAGAAAGTGTCATGGCATGTACAGCTCCTTTAGCCATAGAGTAAGCAAAGCGGTCGGCAATCCCTACATGTGCAGCAATACTGCCAACATTTACAATGGCGCCACCACCTTTTTGCAGCATCAGCGGCAATGCTTCATGCAGGCAGTTGTAAACGCCTTTTACATTTACCTGAAATACTTTTTCAAAATCTTCTTCGGTGGTCGTATCGGCCCGGCCCACATGGGCAATCCCGGCATTATTTACTAATATATCCACCTGGCCAATCTGTTGAAATACTTCCTGCACCTGTTCCTGCCTGCTTACATCACAACCGTAAGCAAACCCTTTACCATTTTCGTTATTTATTTTTTCGAGTGTAGATGCAGCGTGGTTTTCGGTGATCTCAATGATATGTACTTCAGCTCCCTGTTTGGCAAACAATACGGCAACGGCCTGGCCGATACCGCTGCCGCCGCCGGTTATAATTGCTTTTTTGTTAGTTAGATGGAACATAAGCCGGTTGAAATTGAAGAATGAAAACATTGGTTTCGGGCAGGTAAGATAATGCGTATGTATTATTTTAAACCCGGATTTGCCAACTTATTTTAGTACTATCAATACAATTGTTTCCGAAGTAACCAATACTCAATATTTCGAAATGACCTGCAGGTTAAACCGTCCGGTTATGTGGTGGGTTGTGTTCATTTTATCATAAGTGGATTCTTCCGCAAAACGGAATATTACCGGCACGAAATTGTTAGTACTATTTAAAACCATTTAACATGATACCAATACCCGGCCAGCACGGCGATACTTTATCATCTGCAAAAAATGTAAGCGATCTTGTTGATTCTGAAAGAGATCGGGAGCGTTTGCAACACGAAGAAACAACGATTGATTTGCCGGATGTAAGCGATATACCCGGGCAGGAAAATATTACCGTAGCACCCCTGGGCGAATTGGCAGATACCACCATTAGCAGTGATGATGAGGAGGGAGCCAGCCTGTTTGATAAAGATGAACCAAGCGATAGTGACGTAACGCCTGAAGAAATAGAAGACCTGCGCCGCAGTGCGGAAATATATTCTACGCAGGATGAAGAGATTTTGCAACGCTCAGGTCTGGATGATACCGATTTGGATGGCGACCCGTTGAACGAAAAAAGCCTGGGCAATAGTAAATCGGGCGGCGACCTGGATGTACCCGGCAGCGAAGACGATGATGCAGATGAAGAAATAGGAGAGGAAGATGAGGAAAATAATGACTATAGCCTGGATGAAGACGAAGAACAAGCGGAGACAACGTAGAGAGATTTATGCCCTCACCCCCCGGCCCCTCTCCACAGGTGGAGAGGGGTGCCTCTGTGCAGTTTTACAATTTATTCGCATGACAGTGGGTTCTTGCTGATTCTATCTTCAAAACAAATTTTTAATCCATTGCTAACCCATTACTTGTTTAAAAGTAAAATAGTTATTGATCTTTCTAAAACAAAGTATAGACTTTTTAATTACCCGTGTTATTGGAAACTAAGTCTCTTATTTGTCAATGCTATTATGGCTTAAGGTTAAGTACTTTCTTAGTCCATATATATGACTCGTTTGCTCTGATGTTCCACATTTGGATAAGGGTATCGTTCGATCAGGTCAATTATTTCAAAACCTGCTTCTGCTAATAAATTTTTGATAATGGCTGTTTCAAAAAAGTGAAAATCAATATTTACCGGGTGTTCCAGAAAAGTATCCAGGTGAATGATCTGGTCACCAATATGAAAAGAAAAAAGGAACGCTCCATCACTTATTAATACGCTGTTTATTTCTGTAAATGCTTTTTTAACTTGTTCGTAGTCGAAATGAACGATTGAATAAAAGGCAACGGCGGAACCGAAATACTGATCGGGATAGGGTAATAATAACATGTCGGCTACTTCGAATGTTAGTTGTGGATTTGTGTGTTTGGCAACCCTGATCATTTCTTCCGACAGGTCGGTACCAATGAGGTCGGTAAAGCCGCAACCAGCTACATATTTAGTGGTTTGTCCCGGTCCGCAACCCAAATCAATCAGCTTTCCTTTTGATTTATTTTCAGCGGCAAACGCATTCAATATAATGCGGTCGAAGTGCTTGTGACTCAATTCATCAATAAATTGAATGGCGTAATTTTCCGCTGTTTTATTGTAACAGTCAATGATATTGTTTTGGGATTGCATCGTTGGTTTTACCTTTACAAACAAAAATTAGTCGACCCATTTTGTCGTTACTTCCAGCCTGTTATTGTCGGGGTCAAGTGTTTCAAATTCATAGTATCCATCACCTGTTTTTCGGGGCCCGCTTAGAATGGTAAAACCGGCTGATTGTAATTGTTTGGCTTTTTCATCTACTTGTTCTTTTGTATTCACGCCAAAAGCCAGGTGAATAATACCGGCATGTTGAGCCATCACCGTATCGTTGGCATTGGCGGGTACATCCGGCTTTGTCATAATTTCCAGCCTTGCTCCTGATGTAAAAGAGAGAAAGTAGCTGTGAAATTTATTTTTTTCATTGGTGTATTTGTTGTTCGGTGTTCCTTCAAAATATTTCATGTAATAATCTTTCATTTCTTCTAACTGATTCGTCCAAATGGCAACGTGTTCTAAAATCATAATAGTTTTAATATTGAAAGACAATCCATTTAGAGTATTGCTGTTAAGGGCTTGACGATGTGTTGGCGTTCATTGTTCGTCACGCCCGGTAACCAAAGCCGAATAGAATTACTAATGATGAAGATAACAACTAAAGCCAAATAGAATTACGTCTGCCCGATATTAGTTGATAGTGGTACAAAAGCCGATTGTTATTCCGTCAGCCAGGCTTTTGCAAATACCTTTGTTGGTAATAGTTTTTAATCGTCCAAATAGAAAAAGGACGCCTTAAAAACATTATAAGATGAAACAATGGCAAGAGCAAAAATTATTATAATTAAAACGTTTAAATTACTATCACCTTTATTTCTAATTAATAGATTTATTTGTGTTGTTATGAGATATGGAATTCCAATAAATAACAATAAAAAATGAAAGTTAAATAGTACTTCCCAATCATTACTTAATTGTACGGCCACTCTTTTTAACAAAGACAGATGTCCTTTAAAGTAATGTTCAAGTGAAAAAAAACTCCATGAGCCAAATAAATATAATCTACAGCTCCAAGTGAATAGATTAAAATGAAAAATTTAATTTTTTTTGTCCAATGGTATGTTGTTTTGATTTAATAGAAAGCATAAGGAGAATAAAAGCAATAACCACTGAAATATAACCAATAAATAAGATAGGAATTCGAAAGTTAATGTATTGTATAGTGGAACCTTTGTCGTCATATGGATATGGAAAATGTCTTAACGCAAATGGCACTCCTAATATTAAAATTATAGAAAGAAGGAGCAGTACCCTATTGTATGACGTTAACAAATAAGCTTTTACAAAATTACGCACAGTTTGGAGATAGCTAACCATCCCAAATAAAAGCGAATGCAACTGCATTGGTTTTCAAATGTTCTTGATTCGCTTTGCAGGATAGAAGAAAATCGTCTATTTTTTTACGTATAAAAAATATGTTTAAACGGCCATATTTCCTTACAACATCTTCAAATACTCAATCACCGCTTTTCGTTCTGCATCGGTTAAATGATCGCCGAAAGTATGGCCGCCATTGCCATAGCCTTTTTGTGTTGTATTGTAGGTGCTACGGGTGTATTGCTTGTCAGCCGTAGTGTATTTCCAGCCAACGTTGTCATAATCATATTCCGGTTGATCGAAATTGCGGCTCCAGAAGGTGGGCCGGGTTTTACTATTCAGCAGTGTTTCCAGGTTGGGCACACTGGCATTGTGCAGGTAAGGAGCAGTACACCAAACGCCATCTAAAGGCGGGGCGATGTATCCTTTAAATGGTATCAGTGCAGCAGGCCTTTTGCCTGTTGTAAACCAGCTTTTGCCAAACCAATCCAGGAAATTTTTACTGCTGAAATTGTTGCTGACCAAAGTTGAATCTGTTTGCACAATCCGGGTGGGTATCAGCAGGTTCGGGTAGCTTTCATTTTGCCCGTACGTACCATGGCAATGGCTACAATTTTCGGTAAACAATGCTTTGCCCTGTGCGGCTAATCTTTCATTAATAGCCTGCGGATATTTGGGTGCTTTCAGCGAATATAAATAGGCCAGTACGTTATCAAAATGTGTCAACACTTCAGCGCTTTCCGATGTATCCTTTACTGTCAGCAGGTTAGTAGCCATTAGAAATCTTGAAAAATCACCGCGGCCGAAGCCATTGTAAAACATGGCATTTTTCTTTTTCAGCAACCACCAGGCCGGCACATCTGTGGGTATTACTTCGTCCGGTATTTTAATGGTTTCCTTGTCCATCCATTCAAAAGTGGCCGGGTTACGATGCGATGCCAATACGGCTGTCAGCCGGTCAGCTACGTTTACGCCTTTGCTATTGGCTACCATATATGGCTGCGAGGCCTTGCCCGCTTTTAAGAATGCTGCTGCGGCCTCTTGTTCCTTATCGCTGGCCATAAACTGGATGGCCATTTCCATCATTTTTACGGTAGCATCCTGTGGCATGGTGTAATCACTCAGGCTGTTGCCCATGCCTACTACGAGGCTGTCGCCAAATTTTTGTGCATGGCAGTACAAGCAATTCGGCGCTACTACTTTTACGCCATTGGGCGCTGTCAGTGCAGTAAAGTTGTAAGGAATATTTTCGTTGATGCCGGTGCGGTGCAGGTAGTTTTCTTTTTCTTTCAGTCCGCTTTTTTTAAATAGAGAGTAAGGCAGTCCGCTTTTTAAATAATCACCGGAAACTAAATACCAGTAGCCGGTATCGGCATTGCCGGGGTATTGCTGTTGGGCAGGTATGGCGTAAGGCTTCTCATTATCCGTTGCCACCATTGCTTTGCGTTGAAAGCAGGAAGCTGCAATTACCACTATTACCAGTGTAAGGAAGGTTAGGTATTTTTTCATGGTTACTCAGTTTGGCAGGTGTGGAAATGCTTGTTTCAAAGTTGAGTAGTTATAACCGGCTTAGGCTGCTTATGGTTTTGTGAAAAATACATTTTTACCACATAGGTACATAAGGCACATAGGAATACAAAGAACTTGAAGTAACCTTTTTTAAACATATTTTGTACAAAGCGGCATTGTGTTTTACAGGGAATGTATTTCTGTATTCTATGTGCCCTATGTGCATATGTGGTTCATTTCCCTTTATCCCTAATCTTTCTCAAAATACGCCAGTGTGCCGCCCACCCATTCCCTGTCTGCATTGTAGCGTACGCCAATCATTTTGCCTTTGCTCAGCCGGGCCAGGTTTTGCGTGGGAATAGGCCGGGCCTGCCCTTCTTTCCAGAAATAAAAAATACGGATCTCCGCTTTGGCAGGTACATCCGGCGTATGGATGATGTCGGCATATTTTACTTTCCGTTGCAATATCCAGTTTTCCGGGTCTTTAATATTTGTAATGTCTTTAGGCTCAATATCAATTACTACGCCCTGGCCGGCAAACGAGAACAATGGTTTCAACACAAAATTTTCCAGGTCGGCAGGCATTTCTTTTACGTCGCTTAAAAAACGGGTTTCCGGCACATACGGGCTATTAATAAATGGCAGGGTGTATTTACTGATGCGGTAAAACCAGGCCGGGTGCGGGCACCATTCCACAAACCAGTCTTTGGTAATGTCAATGGTTTCTTCAGGCAACTGTTGTTGTTGCAGGTCATCAAAAATGAGACGGTTGTAAATGCGGTGTATATCAATTCGTTGGCCGTCTTTTTCGTAATAGAGCCGGTTACCATCGCCTTTTAGTTTGGTTAGGCAAACCGTTTCGATGCCCACATAATCTTTGGTGCAGCGGAAATCAATCCTTGTTTTTTGTTCATCGGGATAAATCTCCAGCAGGATCACATTCTCCGGTTGGTGATGGCCTAAAATCACTTCTTTCAATAGGGCAATATAGCTTTCCTTGTTCAGGCCGCTCAGGTAGCTATCATAGTTTTCAGGTATATCAAAAAATTTGTTCGTAATTTCTGTATGCAGTATCTGGTAAGCAAACAGAGTCGGGAATCCCTGCATTTCAATCAGTTGCGGTGTATATCCGCCATTCCCATCTTCGCAAATACCAAAGTCAAAAGCAATACAATGGGCGTAGTTGTTTTCATTCGGAACTTTTGCATTATCCGGAATAGCACGGTCTGTCAGTTCTTTAAAATTCGGCTGCACAATAATATCTACAATGCTTTCGCAGGCATCCAGTATTTTCTGTTTGAATGCCTTGTCTACAAACACAGGCGTTTCGGCTACCCGGAATACCAGGTCACCGGGATGTACATTTAACAGCTCCTGTAAATAGGTCTCATATTTTTCCGGCGTAAAAGCTGCATTAAAAGCGGTTCGGATAGCAGGTACCATACGGTTTTATTTTGCGTTGAAAATTACAATATGAGCAGCTAATTATTGGAGGTAATTTTTTTAGGTAGGAGAATAAAATAGACGGTATAAATGCGGCTGGTAATACACTTGATGAAACAAAGCTCTGACAGGAATGAAAGAGGTAAGAACTTGTTGCCTGACACTTGCTCCTTGAATCCTGATTGCTGTTTCCTGATAGCTGTTTTCTGCTTCTCAATTGGCCTGCTGCAAACTATCAATCTTTATTTTGGCATCGGTAAAACTCCGGTCGAGGCCATAGGCCATTTCATAATTTTTTAAAGCCTCAGGTTCATTATGCAATAATTCATTGCATTTTCCAATCCAGTAATAGGCATCCGGATAGGAGGGATTTGCGAGTTGCAATTGCTGAAAGGTAGTGAGTGCTTTTGCGTATTGACCGGCTTCATACCAGGTTATTCCTTTTTCTAAATAAGCTTCCCAAAAACTAACCCGGTGCGAAATGGCCCGGTCGTAACTAACAATAGCGGAATCATAATTTTTGATACGGCTGTAATACACACCCTGTATAAAATAAGCGTTGGAACGGGTTTCCGCTATCGGGTACGCTTCCATAATATGCTCACTTAATTCCAGGCTTTCACTACGCCCCGCTTCGGCTTGGGCATTGGCCAGGTTTAGTAACACCTGCTCATCATCCGGAAATCTTTGTAAAAATTTTTTGTACGCATAAATAGCAGCATCGTATTGTCCCGCCCTGCGCAACAGATCTCCTTTATCCATCCAAAAAGAAAAATTATCTTCCGGGTTTCTTTGCAGTAGCGTATCGCACCAGGCCACAGCAGCGGTATAATTCCGTTGCCGGTCGTATTCCTCAATTAATTTGTCGTATAATGGCGTAGAATCCGGATACGCTTTTATTACTCCTTTTAGTGCAACAATAGCCGGACTTTCAGGTACCGGCCCACCGGTATGCGTAACCGGAGCAGGCAGGTTGTGGCAGGCGGTAAATGTAAACACTGCTACACTGGCCGTTGCAGGAAGCCAATATTGCGTCATCCTTTTCATCATCCTGCAAAATTAGCTTTATCGCCATCATTACCCCAAAACCGGCAGATAATATTTGTATGTAGGAAAAAAACGATAGTAAGTTTACGTATTTACCGGGTCATGATAGATTCAATCACCTTCATATTGTGTTGCCTCTATAGCAGTTATAATATTATTATCCAGGTGAAATATCAGCACTTTTGGGCTTTCATTATCGTATAGCGTAACAGTGCTCCGTTTAGGATTTGGTTTGCTATCCATCGTCCACTCCGGCGATATATCCAGGCGATATAGCTCATACGTTTTTACAATCTTTATTTTATCGTCGCCAATACCAATGCCTGATTTTGTTTTTAGCTGCGGGTAGCTGCTGGTTACGCTATAAATTCCTAATTTCTGTGCTGTGTCATTTCCAAAATAACTGCGGCTGAATACCAGTTGCAGTTTCATTTCTTTATAGGTGCATATCACCGTATCCATTTCGTAGCTATCGGTAACGGAAGATTTAGGAAGTTTTAGTTTTAGGTTTAATAGTTTCTCGGTGGCAGCCCTACCTAAGCCTACTTTAAAAGGCCCGATGCCACCGGTAGATACCTGGTAGTCGGGCACAGCAGTTTGTGCATTAATAATATTTGCAATGAATGCCAGACCAATGAAAAGAGTAGAAGGTTTCATTTCTAAAAAATGAGTTCTTAAAAATACAGCCATTGCAACAGCCACTGCGGCTGAATACCCAGCACAATTACCAATACTGCTACGCCTGTAAGCGTAAACCGGAATAAGGGGGATGAAACAACAGATTGACCATCGCCGGCTTTAAAATACATGGCCTGTATTACCCGGAAATAATAATACACACTAATAGCAGCACAAAGCATGGCTATGATAAACATCCACAAAAATTGTCCACCGCCCTGCAATCCGGATGCAATCATATAATACTTGGCAAAAAAACCGGCAGTGAGGGGTATGCCTGCCAGCGACAATAAAAAGACGGTATTCAATGCTGCCAGCAACGGTTCTTTTTTGGCAAAACCGTTAAAGCCGTCATAGGTATAATCATCCATGCGGTTAAGGATAGCAAAAATGCCGATGGTAGCGACACAGTAGGCCGCTGCATACAGTACAATAGCTTCCCGGCTCATGATGGTGAATGAAAATAGAGCAAACATCATAAAGCCGGCCTGTGCGATGGAACTATAGGCCAGCATGCGTTTGATGCTTTGCTGAAATACAGCCGTAATATTTCCGATTAGCAACGTGCAGGTAATTAAGATAGCGATAAGTACCTGCCACCGGCCCAGTACGCCAGAATTGCCGCTGAATAATTTAATGAATGCAATAAAGGCCGCCGCCTTTACAATGGTAGACATAAAAGACGTAAACGGCGTAGGGGCGCCGTCATATACATCGGGTGTCCAGAAGTGAAAAGGTGCTACGGACACTTTGAATGACATGCTTACCAAAAGCAGAATCAGGCCGCCCATGCCCCGGTAAATTTCGGTTTGTGTAACATTAGAAGCCGCTGCACTGGTAGTGTCGCCCAACAAAGTTAGAGATGCAATTTTATCAATAGCAAAAGAACCGGTTGCCCCATATACCAACGCAATGCCCATCAACATGAGGCCAGTGCTAAAAGATCCCATCAGAAAATATTTAAGGGCCGCTTCATTACTTTTCATGTTGGCCTTATCGCTGCCGGTGAGGATGTACAATGGAATCGAAATAATTTCGATGCCTAAAAACAACATGAGTAAGGTTTGGTAAGAGGTGGAAATACCAATACCGCAGTACACAAAAAAGATCAGTGCATAATAGTCCGGCACATTATCGCCCACGTTTTCAATATCCCTTGCCTGTAGTAAAATGTAAATCAAACCAGCTATCAGTAGTACCTCATTGATCAGCAACCCAAACTTGTCTGTCAGCAGCATTTTGTGTAGCGAAAAATGGAACACGGTGGTACCATGCATTTCCAACGTATTCAGTACCAGCAATGCAAACAGGCATACAAAAGCCGTAATACTGTTACTGCGTTTTTCCTTAACTACCAGTCCGCTCAGCATCATAATAACCCCGGCTATGGCTGCAAAAAGTATCAGGTTCATATATTCTGCGTGTAATAAATCTGTAAGGCTTTCCGGACTTATGCTTTTCGAAAGCTAGAAAGAGACCTTACAGGTTTTAGTTGTTATTTTTTTACCAGCCAGCCCATTGCCTGTTCGCCCAGGTGCAGCATTGGTTTTGGGTAAACGCCTGCTGCGAATATCATCACAATAATAATACTGATGGCAACTGCTGCACTTACCGGTACCTCTTTCGCTGGTAAAAATCCGGAAGCTTCGCCCAGGAAAACTTTTTGAATCATGCGTAAGGTGTAAACAGCAGCCAATATAATACTAATGCCGGCAACGGCAGCATATACCGGCTTATAAGCAAACAGCCCATTGAACATCATAAATTCTCCCACAAACGAATTGGTTAGCGGTAATGAAATATTGGCTAATGCCAGTACTACCAATAAAATGGCCAGGCCTGGTGCTTTTTGAGCCAACCCGCCGAGGTCGTTCATTTTGGTGGTTCCGTATTGCTGCAAGATGGCATTGCTCACAATCCAGAGACCGATTACATTGATACCATGACTGAATAGCTGAATACTAACGCCTTGCAAAGCCCCGGCATTGCCGGAAAACAAGGCAGCACACATCAACCCGATGTGTGCAATAGATGAATAAGCAATTAAACGGCGGATATCATTTTGCCGCATGGCAATGAGCGAAGCATAGATAATTCCCGTAACTGAAAACAGGATAATAAGATTACTGAAATGGGCAGCCTGCTCCGGAAACACTGGTAGCAACCAGCGAACGACAGCAAACAGTCCCATTTTTACCATAATGCCGCTGAGTATCATGGTAGCAGCAGTGGGCGCCTGCTCGTAGGCATCAGGTTGCCAGGTATGCAGCGGGAAGATGGGCATTTTGATAGCAAATGCAATAAAGAAAAACCAGAAACAGTAATTGCGTTCGGTAGTGGTGAGATTGGCCTTTACAAAACTACTCCAGGCAAACGACTGATCGGGGGTTTTGTAGTATACATAGATAATGCCGATGAGCATGATCAACGAACCAACGAACGTATAGATAAAAAACTTGAAGCTTGCCTGGATGCGCCGTTCGCCACCCCATTTGCCCACCAGGAAATACGCCGGTATCAAAGCCAGTTCCCAGAAGAAGTAAAATAACAAACAATCGGTTGACAGAAACACACCCGTCATGCCGGCAGCCGTTAGCAGCATTAACCCATAAAACTGGTTTGCCTGTTGATACGTGTTCTTCCAGGTAGCAATAAAAATGATCGGATAACTAACAGCGGTGAGCAGTACCAATATTTTAGAGATGCCATCCGTACCCAATGAAAAATTGCTGTTCATGGCGCCAAGCCAACCATGATTATAGGTAAGCTGGCTACTGTTTGCCGGAAGATAAATGGCATACAACGCTACCGCCAGCGTTGCAAACGCCGACAGCAGGGTAAACATTTTTACCCCTTTTTCAGTGGGAATAAAAAAGGTAGCAAGCCCGCTAATCAGCGGTATTAATATGAGTAATAGTAGCGTCATGAATTATTTTTTTCTCTTGTCATTGCGAGTAAAGGCTTCTCAATACACGTCATTGCGTCCGCCGCGTTCGGATGCCCGTGGCAATCTCCTGCACTATTTTGGAAATTAAATCCTTTAATGTTGTCATTCCGAATCAATACACAGGAGATTGCTTCGTTGGGCACGAACCCAATCTCGCAATGACCGAACGTTAAACTATTTTTTACCAAACAAACTTTTTAATGCATTCATATCAGGGGTGTAGCGGAAGCCAATTAAAAACAATACAATAATCACTGCTACCATGATCAGTATATAATTACCAATAACGCCACTTTGTAAGTGCCTGAATTG
This sequence comes from Chitinophagaceae bacterium, assembly GCA_965246935.1. Taxonomy (GTDB): domain Bacteria; phylum Bacteroidota; class Bacteroidia; order Chitinophagales; family Chitinophagaceae; genus JAZKFT01. Next base: position 144,592 of record CBDFGC010000025.1, read on the forward strand.
ACGGCTGCCATACAACACCGCTTTGCCTACGCCGTTCACCAGCCGGTCAATACCACTACGTTCCACAATCCGGTTCAAAAATCCACCGAACGCTTTCGTTGGCTTTACAATAACCGTATCGTATAATTCATCCACATACCATTTGTTTTGCAGCACTTTGCCCAAGCCGGTTTCTTCTTCTGTTTTGGGCTTAAAGTTTTTAAACATTGTATACGCAACACCGATGGCAATCAAAGCCAAAAGGGTAGCAATAGCCATCAGTATCATTTCGGTAGAATGGGATACAGTTGATTCAGTATTAGCAGCAATAACAGGGGAGAGGTAATGCTGAATTTCGTCGTGGCCGCCCAACACGCCTGGTACACCTATAAAACCGCCAACGAGGCTGAGGATACCCAAAATAATCAGCGGAATGGTAATAGCTTTCGGGCTTTCGTGCAGGTGGTGCTCCTGCTCAGGGGTACCTCTGAATTTACCCTGAAACGTAATGAAGTATAGCCGGAACATGTAAAAAGCAGTAAGGGCTGCCGTAAATACCGCAACAGCATACAATATTTTATTATGCTCAAAAGCACCCAATAAAATAGAGTCTTTAGAGAAGAATCCGCTGAATGGCGGTATACCCGAAATGGCCAGGCACCCGATCAGGAATGTCCAGTGCGTAATAGGCATGTATTTTTTAAGCCCACCCATATTGCGGATGTCCTGCTCGTGGTGCAAACCATGTATTACCGAACCCGCTCCCAGGAACATTAATGCTTTAAAAAAAGCATGGGTCATTACATGGAAAACGGCAGCCACATAATTACCGGTACCTAATGCCAAAAACATAAAACCCAACTGGCTAACGGTAGAATAAGCAAGTACTTTTTTAATGTCGTTTTGCTTGATGGCAATGGTGGCAGCCAGTAAGGCCGTAGCCAGTCCAATAATCGCAATTATATGGCTGGTAGTTTGCGCCAGCGAAAACATGATATTGCTTCGGGCAATCATGTAAATACCAGCGGTAACCATCGTAGCCGCATGTATCAGAGCCGAAACCGGTGTGGGACCGGCCATGGCATCGGGTAACCAGGTGAACAGCGGAATCTGGGCACTTTTACCGGTAGCTCCCAAAAAAAGCAATAGCGTAATTCCAACCAAGGCCGGATCATTTACAGATAGTTTCGCTGCCTGCGCCAGTACCCCTGTATTGCCCGCAAAACTGGCGCTGCCAAATTTCTGAATCATCCAGAATACCGCCAGCAGTACACCCAGATCGCCAATGCGGTTCATGATGAATGCCTTTTTTGCGGCATTATTGTAACCCTGGTTTTTAAACCAAAAGCCAATGAGCAGATAGGAGCAAAGCCCAACGCCCTCCCAGCCGATAAACATAATAACATAGTTGGCACCCAGCACCAGCAGCAGCATGCTGAATACAAATAAATTTAGATAAGCAAAATAGCGGGCAAAATGGGATGGCACTTCTTCGTGCATATAGGCAGTAGAGTACACATGTATCAGAAAACCAACACCCGTAATAATTAACAGGAATAAGGCAGACAATTGATCTACCTGGAAAGCAAAAGGAATAGAAACTTTGCCAAAGGAGATAAAATCAAACAGGTTTATGATGCCGCCGTTTCCATTTTTTACCTGGAAAAATACAACTAAGCTTAAAATAAAAGAAGCCAGTACCGTTGTACTGCCGATAAAACCGGAAGCAGCTTTGGAAAGCCCGTTTCTTCCTAAACCGGTTATTAAAAAACCAGCAAGTGGCAGCAGTGGTATGAGAGCAGTAAGTAATGTTAGATTCATAAGGAGCCTCCCCAAACCTCCCGACTAAAGTACGGGAGGCTTTCTTATATTCTATTTTTGTGAATGAATAGCTGTTTTCAATTACCCTTTCGCCGCACTGGTTCGTGTTTCACGAACCGGAATAGCTGGATATGAGCAAAGCTGCATTTTGTAAGAACTCTTAGAAATATATAGGTGTGTTTGTGCTATAATTACGTGGTAACATTCTTTCTGATCATTCCGGTTCGTGAGACACGAACCAGTGCGGAACAACACATTTACAAATACGCTAATAACCAATTAATTAAGAACTTTCGATGTGCGTGAGGGATAGCAGCGGTCCGCCGTGGCGGATTGCTGATTTTCGCAAAAAGATTGCAGCGGATAGCCCGACCCGAAGGGACACGCCCCATATGAATTTTATTTTTTAATTTTTCAACCGGTTTAAGAAATTAATATCTACACTGTGTACCCTGCGGTACATGAGTACAATGATAGCTAACCCTACACTTACCTCTGCAGCAGCAACAACCATAATAAAAAATACAAATAGCTGGGCATCGGTACCCGTTTCAGTAGTGGCATTCAGTGCCACCGCTTTGGCATAATGCATTTTGCTGAAGGCCACCAATAACAGGTTTACCGAATTCAGCATCAGCTCAATGCACATAAAAACAATAATGGCATTTCTACGGGTTAGCACGCCTGTTACGCCAATACAAAACAGCACAATCCCCAGGTATATGTAGTAATCAATCGGCATATTTATTAGTTCTAACTATTACCAAGATCAATTTATTTAAAATTTCAAGTTCTTTTGCGAGATCAAAATTCCGGTAGCCCCCTTTGAATAGCCTGTCCCGTTCGTCCGGGAGGTTTGGGGAGGCCGGGCTTTTACTTTTTCCCAAGTACCATTGCGCCAACCATTGCACTTAAAAACAATACACTGCTTATTTCAAAAGGAATAACATAATCCCGAAACAGCACAACGCCCAAGTGATCGATAATTCCAATATTTCCTCCGGATAAATTGAAGGCTTTCTCCTTTACCGGTGTGTTCAATGCGGCAATAATCATCACCATCAGGCTTCCCCCGGCAATGGCTCCACTCAGCACCAGGTATTTGTTTTTTTGCGGCTCAGTTTCACTGTTCAGGTTCATCAGCATCAGCACAAAAAGAAACAATACCATAATGGCCCCGGCGTACACAATAATATTTACAATCGCTAAAAACTGGGCATTCAGCAAAATATAATGACCCGATATGGCAAAGAAAGTAATAATGAGAAACAACACACTGTACACCGGGTTTTTACGGGTGATCACCATTAGTGCACTACCAACGGCAAGAGCACTTAGAAACCAGAAAAGAATTTGCGTGATGTTCATTTAGAAGTAAAAAGTGAAAAGTAAAAAATAAAAAAAGAACCGTAAGTTTTTAAGTAGGCTTAGGTTTTCTGATTTACTAAAACTTTTACCTGTTAAGCATTTTTTATTTGAATAGCTAATTGTGAAAACTGAATAGCTTTTTTTACTTTTTATTTTTTCCTTTTGACTTAGGTTTCTACTGGTGTACGAACCCTGCCACCAGCGGCTTTTTCGAAAGCTTCTTTTTCGGTAACCGGGTTGGGTATCAGCAAGTCTTCTTTCCCATAAATAAAACCTTGACGGCTGAAACCGGCGGGTGTAAATGTTTCACTCAGGTAAATGGCATCTTTGGGGCAGGCCTCTTCGCACAGACCGCAAAATATGCAACGCAGCATATTAATCTCATATTTGGCTGCATATTTTTCTTCCCGGTACAACGTTTCTTCGCCGGGTTCCCTTTCAGCGGCTTCCATAGTAATGGCTTCCGCCGGGCAGGCTACGGCGCAAAGTCCACAGGCGGTACAGCGTTCCCGGCCTTCTTCATCCCGGTTCAGTACGTGTAGCCCTCTGAAAACAGGGCTGAACGGCCTTTTTTGTTCCGGGTAATTAATAGTAGGTTTTTTCTTAAAGATGTGCGGTAAGGTCGTGAACATAGCTTTCAGGATCCCGGGTAAATACAGTTTTTCCCAAAAGCTCATGGGCCTGCGGTCAACGGGTTGCGCTCTATTTGTTAATGCTTCCATTTTGTATGTTCTTTCTTCCTTTCAATGATAATTGTAATGGTCACAAAAGTATTTTATACCGGATATAATGGCTAATAAACTTTGGGTTTTGGAAAAGAATGGTGTGAAGTAAATAATGACAGGCTTCTGCACCGATAATAAAACTTTTGGAGGGATTTGAGAACCCTTCAAAAGTTGCTGGCTCTGAGTCAAAAAGGCCAACCATATTTTCTTAGCAATATAATAACGGCTGTTACCAGCATATTAAACAAGGCCAGCGGTATCAGGCTTTTCCATCCCAGGTTCATTAATTGGTCGTAGCGAAAGCGGGGGATGGTCCATCGTACCCACATAAACACAAAAACAAAGAAAACAATCTTAGCCATCAGGCACAGGAAGCCGAAAAGTGCCAACAGGTTCGGATGATCTATACCATACGCTGCATCATTCAAAAAAGGAATATCAAACCCGCCAAAATACAACGTAGCCATAATAGCGCTGCTAACATACATATTGATATACTCGGAAAACAGGTAAAAACCCAGCTTCATAGACGAGTATTCCTGGTGGTAGCCAAAGTTTAGTTCATTTTCTGCTTCCGGCAAATCAAAAGGGGTACGGTTACATTCGGCAAAGGCACAAACAATAAAAATAATAAAGCCCAGTGGTTGCTTGATGATGTTCCAGATATGGTCCTGCTGCTGCGAAACAATAGTACGCAGGCTAAGAGATCCGCTTACCATTACCAGTGCAATAATAGAAAGCCCCATGGCCAATTCATAGGAAATATTTTGCGAAGCACCCCGCAGGGCTGCCAAAAGAGAGAACTTATTATTACTGCTCCAGCCACCAATCATAATACCGTATACACCCAGTGCTACCACCCCAAACACATATAATATGGCAATGTTGATGTCAGCAATCTGCAGGTTGACGGCCCGGTTGCCAATCATAATGGTATTGCCCCAGGGGATAACGGCACTGGTCATCAGGGCTGCCATCATGGCCAGTCCTGGTCCTAAAATAAATAAGGTTTTGTTGGCATGGCTTGGAATAATGTCTTCTTTACTGAAAAGTTTGATGGCATCGGCAACTGGTTGCAAAATGCCGAAAGGCCCGGCACGGTTGGGTCCACGCCGGTCTTGTATCCAGGCAGCTACTTTACGTTCGCCATACGTACTGTACATGGCAAAAATGAGTGCGATGGTAACGACACCGGCAATGAGTATAAATTTTTCCAGGATAAAAGCCCAGTCAAGGAGTAAGAGCATATATTATCAATCAAATTCGTTATATAAAATTTGTATTTCTTTCTTTAATAAAGGCAAATCATTTTTCAGTACTATCCATATTCTAATAAGATCGATGCCAAAATATTCATGTACTAAAATGTGTCGCAATCCTTCAATTTGCCTCCAGGCAATTACGGTATGATTGCTTTTAAATTCACGTGTTAGCTTATAACTTGCTTCTCCAATATTTTCCAGCCATTTTGTGATTGCAGTGTGAAGAATAAAATCATTTTGAAAATCTGTTTCCGTCTTATCAGATAATGCTTTTACAATGAAGTTAATTGAGTCAGGAATGTGGCCAAGTCGTTCTTTATCTCCTAATTTACTTTTCATAAATTACTTCCATATCTTTTTGAACGAAAGGCCAAAGTCTGTGATTGACCCAACCATAGCTTACAATGTCAACGGGTTTATTCAGGGCATCTCCTAAGTCTAAATGCCATTCAAAATAACTTAAACCTACACTGCTGTTTTTATCAATATCTACCAGTACATCTACATCACTGGTTTCATCTGCATCACCCCGTGCATACGAACCAAATAACCATACTTTGTTAACAGGCTTGTCCTGAAAGAAAGTTTTTGCTGTTTGAATAATATGTTCTTTGTTAAGAATCAATCTTTAGATGTATCATTTTACTTTTCAAAATCACCCGAATGGGCTGGTCCTTCAATCAATGACAGTTCAACATTCGATTTATTTACTTCACTAATCGTGTGAATATCCATAACCAGCTTTGGCTTGCGGCCGTGCATTAGTTCCGGCAAAAATTCTTTGGGAGTTTCCAGCTTTTCATAATGCCCCTGTGATATTACGGAATGCCGGCTGATATGTGTTGACCCTTCTATTACCCAATCGGCTGTTTTCTTTTTTTCGAACCGGCAGGTATTACAGATCCATCCGGTTTTGCCATCTTTTGCATTCATCACTTCTCCCCACTGATCTTTCCGGCTCGTCACCCGGTACACTTCATCGCCCCGCAGCCAGAGTGTTACTTCGCCGCAACAAGTAGGGCAATCCCGGTGGGCATCCATGGGCTTGGTAAACCAGACCCGGTTTTTAAAACGATAGGTTCTGTCAGTTAATGCACCTACGGGGCAAACATCTATGATATTTCCGATAAAATCGTTTTCCAGGCTTTTTTCGATGTAAGTAGCGATTTCTGAATGGTCGCCGCGGCTGAGGATACCATGCTGCCGGGTATTGGTTACCTGGTCGGCGGTGTAAACGCAACGGAAGCAAAGGATGCAGCGGGTCATGTGCAACTGTATATATGGCCCCAGGCTATGCTTGTGAAAAGTGCGCCGCTGGAATTCGTAACGGGTGCCGGCTTTACCATGTTCATAACCCAAATCCTGCAGGCTGCACTCGCCGGCCTGGTCGCAGATAGGGCAGTCCAGCGGATGGTTGAGCAATAGAAATTCCACCACGCCGGCACGGGCATCCAGTACTTTGGGGCTGGTAATATTTTTTATCTCCATGCCGTCCATTACAGTGGTGCGGCAACTTGCTACCAGCTTGGGCATGGGTCGCGGATCTTTTTCCGAGCCTTTGCTTACTTCCACCAGGCAGGTACGGCATTTACCACCACTGTCTTTCAGGGGTGTATAATAACACATAGCCGGTGGGGCCACTTCGCCGCCAACCAGCCGGGCAGCCTGAAGTATGGTGGTACCAGCGGGTACTTCTACCGTAATATTATCGATGGTTACTTTTAATAAGGGGGTTGCATCAGGCATTTTTCAGTTCGTTTATATCGGCTTCATTTAAATTCTTAACCAGATATTCTAAAATCTTCTTCAATTTACTAATGTGGTTGTCAGAATTAGCTTGTTGAGATAATACATATTTAAACAACATCATTAATTTATCGTTCGTAAGAATTTTTTGTTTTATTTCCTTAGAGTCGTTCTCAAAATTCTTATAACCTTCATATCCAAAATCGTTCAAAGTTTTCTGACAAATATTGTCCAAAAACTTAACTATCCACTTCTCAAACTCTTTTGGATGCAATACGATAATAAAGTGAGGCTGTGCCTCTATTTTTATAATCTGTAACTCATCACAAACAAAAAAATTATCTTCAATTGTCAAACCTTTTAAGAAAGGATCGGTTAAATCATTATCACTATCGACAATTCCAACAGAAAAAACACCAGCCGATTTTTTATCTTTAAAACTTTTTATTACCTGAGTCTTATTTTGTTGCTTATTTATCAGGTACTCATCCTTTAGTAATTTACCAAAGAAGTAGGCATCAGCCCAGCATTCAACCCTAATGCACCGCTTCATGTTCTTTCGTTTCGTTCCACAGTGATTCATAATTAAAGAACACATTCAACCCTGTCTGGTAAATTTCTTTGTTCATCTCTTGGTTTAACAGCTTAATCTGTGTTTCATGATTATTTAGGCCCACCAAATAAATATTCGTGTCGTTTCGGCTTTCTTCATCTCTTAATAATTCCTCAATTACATACTGGCTATGGGTGATTATAAAAAACTGATTACTATTCTGGTCTCTTTTTACCGAATTAGTAAACTCTAAAATGTAAGGTTCGTAGCAATGTGCTTCGGGTTCTTCAAATAATAATGTTGTGTTTTTATTACTTAAAATAGCGGCCTTATAAAATATTAATCTGTTTAAAGTGTCGGCAACTAATTCTAATGGTATAGAAAAAACTGTTTCATCATCTAAAAACCACAATATTCTTATTTCAGACTCAGCTTTATCTAAAAGCAATTTTTGATTATACGCTTTCAAATATGTAACAATGTCTTTTCGTAGAGTTTGGTTATTTTCTATTATATCTTTTAAATTGTCCCCATAAGGAATTACCAAGGTATTGTCATTTGAAGGGTAGTAATTTAATTGGTTTGAATATTTATATTTCTTTAATGACAGGTTTGCTTTAAGAAGGCGAACTTCTGAGTTTGTATAAAATCTGGAATCTTCGTATTTGGCAGAAAAGTAGTTTGTAATACTCGGTTTGTATAAAAGATCATTTTTTTGTCTTCGGGATATTGAAGTAATACTTACATCTAATGCTGATATAGAAGCTGGTTCATAGGTCAAGAACAATCTATCGTCAATGACGATTTCTGTCAATACTGATGTGTCTGCGGTGAAGAATAAGTCTGATGTTTTTTTGAATCGAATAAGAGATTTAATGTTCGGTGTATTCGATACTGAAAGGCAGGAAAATCCACTCAACGCCTCCAAAATATTACTCTTCCCCACGTTCGGCGGTCCCACAAACACATTCACCCGCCGGCAGTCTTTTATTTCTGCATGGCGGATGCTTTTAAAATTCGTTATCTCAATATTTTTTATAAAATGCTCCAATGATTCATTTTTAAACAGCTACCTGTAATTCATCTGCATAATGTGCCAATCCAAAATTCCGTTGCTGGCTTTCCACCGGGTTCAGCACATGCCATTCAAACTCATCCCGGAAATGGCGGATGGCCGCTGCTACCGGCCAGGCTGCCGCATCGCCCAACGGGCAAATGGTATTGCCCTCAATCTTACGCTGAATGTCCCACAATAAATCAATGTCCGTCATTTTTCCCTGTCCTTTTTCCAACCGGTACAAAATCTTTTCCATCCAGCCGGTTCCTTCCCGGCAGGGGCTGCACTGGCCACAGCTTTCGTGACGGTAAAAACGAGCCAAGGTGTAGGTGTGTTTTACGATGCATTGATCTTCGTCTAACACTTCAAATCCACCGGAACCCATCATGCTGCCTGTTGCAAAGCCACCATCCGACAGGCTTTCATAACTCATGTAGCGGGTTTCGCCTTTAGCCGTTTTTAATAATAGATTTGAAGGTAAAATGGGTACCGAGGAACCACCCGGAATACAGGCTTTCAAACGCTTGCCGCCTTTTATCCCGCCGCAAAACTCATCACTATAAATAAACTCCTCTACACTTTCCGTCATATTAAGCTCATAAATACCCGGCTTATTGATATTACCACAGGCAGAAATCAGTTTGGTTCCGGTGGATTTTCCGATACCAATCTTCGCATATTCTTCGCCGCCAATATTGATGATCGGGACAACGGCCGCTAATGTTTCTACATTATTTACAACCGTGGGCCGCTGCCAAACCCCTTTCACCGCAGGAAAAGGTGGTTTCAGTCTTGGGTTGCCCCGTTTACCTTCCAGCGATTCAATTAATGCCGTTTCTTCACCACAGATATAAGCACCTGCACCCTGCTGCACATAAATTTCGCAGTCAAACCCGCTTCCCTGAATGTTTTTACCAAGGAAACCTTTGGCTTTTGCCTCGGCAGCAGCCTGCTCTAATATGTCAATAATCCAGGCGTATTCGCCACGGATATAAATATAAGTAACGTTGCTGCCCAATGCAAAGGAAGAAATAACCAATCCTTCAATCAGGAGGTGTGGTAAAAACTCCATCAGGTACCGGTCTTTAAAAGTACCCGGTTCACTTTCATCGGCATTGCACACCAGATGGCGGGGTACACCTTCGGGTTTGGCAATAAAACTCCATTTCATACCGGTTGGGAAACCAGCGCCGCCACGGCCGCGAAGACCGCTTTTTTTTACTTCCTCTACGATAGCATCAGGCCCCATTTTCAGCGCTTTTTCCAAACTCTGATAACCGCCTTCCCGCCGGTATGTATCAAAAAAACGGATACCTTCAACATGAGCTTTTTCGAGTAATAGTTTTCTTGCCATATGTATGCAGTAACAAATTTCTGATTATTATAAAAGCTTAGCCGATTGCCGGGCTATCAGCTTCCAGCCATTTTTATTCGTATCCATCCATACCTGTAAAATATGCAATTTCATCGCAAATGGATTGCCATCTATTAATCCCTCAACAGCTGCATTTGCGCTGACAGAGGCTATATTATTTTCATACGTTATTTCAGGTATTTCCTGGTTGATAATGGTGTATGATAGTTTGCCGTTGTATAAATCCGTCAGTAATGTCCGGCTATTCTGAATCCAGCCATTAGAGTGGCCATAAGTGAGGGTGTTTGTAATGAGCGTTTTTAATTTGGCTGTATCCCGTTTTAACAGGTACTCATTAAATTGGCTGACAGCTGATTTAAGTGTGGTAGAATCCGGGTGAGCACTGACATTATTTGTAAGAGCAGTGATGATGAGTAGTAAGAACAAATAACGGTAAGTAAACATGGAAGATCGTTTTTCTATTTTAACGGGGCAATTCTTAAAAATGTTCCATTCCCATTTTCACTTAGCGATCGCCAGTTTTGAATTAACTCTTCCTGATGAATGCTTGCCCATTCTACAACAAGTGCTAAAGCTTTGGGAGGTAGGTAGCCTTCAATAATTCCTAACGATCCAATATTAATCTGAGCTGAAAATTCGTTGTAAGTTGCATGAAAGTGTGGTGGTACATGATCTCCAAAATACATTTTAATAATTATCCCGTAAAAGTTGCTGATTACCGGCATAGGTTTCAAAAGATTTTCCAGTCAGTTGCAAATAAAATGCGTCTGGATCCATATCTATATCTTCATTCCAAGTTATCTTTTTATCAGGCGTAATTGTAAAGGTTTTAAAATTTATTTCATCATTCCAATACTCGAAAACACCTTTTCCTTTCCAAATTAGTAAATCAATAATTCCACTTACGCCATCTTCAAAACTTACTAATAATTTACAGTCAGGCAATGCAACTGCCTCTTGTAGTAGTGGAATGATTTTATTCATACAATTTTCGTTTCTAATTATTCCTTGCTGCATACTGCCGGCACTCATCTATAATCTGATCTACTTTTTCCGGTGTAAGATGCTCCCGGTAGTTTTTGCCTAATTGCATTACCGGTGCATAACCACAGGCACCCAGGCATTCCACTGTTTTCAATGTAAACAAACCATCAGCAGTGGTTTGACCGATGCCAATGTCCAGCTTTTGCTGAATATAATCAATGATGCCATCACTGCCACTCACCATACAGGGACCGGTCTGGCAAACTTCAAATACAAATTTACCTACCGGCTGCAGGTTGTACATGCTGTAAAAAGTAGCCACTTCATATACTTCAATAGGTTCCAATTGCAACAGGCTGGCAACATAATTCATCGTATCTGCACTTAGCCATCCACCAAATTCCTGCTGGGCCAGGTGCAGCACCGGCAGTAAGGCACTTTTCTGCTTTCCTTCCGGATAACGGGTAATAATTTCCTGTACTTTGGCTAATTTCTGTTCTGAAAATGTCATTTATAAAAATTCAACAGGTAAACAATTAAGAATTCTGATTTTAGCACTCTATCCGCTGGCAACCATTTGCATATTACGTTATTTGCACATTTGCTAATTATCAGGCATCCATTTCACCGGCAATCAGGTTCAGGCTACTCATCGTTACAATTGCATCGCTTAGCATGCCGCCTTTCGTTAGTTCCGGGTAGGCCTGGTAATAAATAAAACAGGGCCGGCGCCAATGCAGCCGGTAAGGCGTACGGCCACCATCACTAATCAGGTAAAAGCCCAGTTCGCCATTGCCCCCTTCTACAGCCTGGTACAATTCTCCGGCAGGAATGTCTGTTTCGCCCATAATAATTTTGAAATGGTAAATCAAAGCCTCCATTTTGGTGTATACATCAGCCTTCATGGGCAGGTAATATTCCGGCACATCAGCATGGTACACTTCTGCCTCAACCCCTTTGAATTCCTGCACTTTTGCATATGCCTGCTTAATGATTTCAAGCGACTGCCACATTTCTACACTGCGTACCATCCAGCGATCGTAGTTATCGCCGGTTGTGCCCACCGGAATGGTGAAATTAAAATCCTGGTAACTGCTGTAGGGTTCAGCTACCCGCACGTCGTAATCAACGCCGGCTGCCCGAAGGTTAGGACCAGTGAAACCGTAGTTCAATGCCCGTTCTGCACTAATGGCGCCGGTGCCTTGTGTACGGTCCATAAAAATGCGGCTGCGCTGAAACAGGCTTTCAAATTCCTTGAGCACTTTTGGCCATTCCCGGATAAACTGTTCTAACTTTTCAAAAGCTTTATTGCTAAAGTTTCTTTCAAAACCGCCAATCCGGCCAATATTGGTGGTTAGCCGACTGCCGCAAACTTCTTCATAAATTTCATAAATCAGCTCCCGATACTGCATCACATATAGGAAGCCAGTGTATGCACCAGTATCAACCCCAACAATCGAATTGCAAATAAGATGGTCGCTGATGCGGGCCAATTCCATAATAATCACCCGCAAATAATCCACCCGTTTAGGCGTTTCCACTTTCAACAGTTTTTCGCAGGTAATGTGCCAGCCCATGTTATTAATGGGACTGCTGCAATAATTCATGCGATCGGTAAGCGGTGTAATCTGGTACAGTGGCCGGCGTTCAGCTAGTTTTTCATACGCCCGATGGATGTAGCCAACCGTGCTAACTGCATTTACAATCGTTTCACCATCCAGTTCTACAATATTCTGGAATACACCATGCGTAGCCGGGTGTGTAGGTCCCAGGTTAATGGTAGTTGTTTGCTTTTGTATGCTGCCTTCCGGCAGGGTTACGTGATGCGGGGTTGTTGCTACTTCGTTCATGAGTAAGTATATAAAAACAAATAACTAACCGTTTAGAACATTATAATAGAATACAATTAAGCAGAATCATCCTGTTGCTTTCATGCCAACCAGCAAGCCTTAATTGTTTTGTTGGGCAACTGCATCTTCTCCTGAAATGCTTTTTTCCGCTTCGCTGATCGTACCTGAACCTGAATACCTGTTTCTTTCAGTACCATAATCGTAGCTGCCTCCACGGCCAAACATTTCATCATCCTTATCTATGCGGGTCTGGTCTTCCAGTGGATACTGTTTCAGCAAGGGAAAATAATCCATCTCTTCTACATTCAAGATACGGATTAAGTTAGGGTGGCCAACAAAGTTGATCCCAAAGTTGTCGTAAGTCTCCCGTTCCATCTAGTTGGCCGACTCATACAATTTTGTGGCTGTGAACACATCCGGCTTCTCAGCAGGTACAAACACTTTGAACCGTATCCGCACATTTTCTTTCAGGTTATGCAAATGGTACACAACAGCAAGTTCCTCACCAGTACGTTCAGGATAATGAACAGCCGTCAGGTCGGTCAAAAAACGGAATCCCAACGTAGCATCATCCCACAAAAACTGCATGATTTTCAGGTTCAGGTCTTTTGGTACCGTAAAAGTGAGCATACCATACGGTTGCTCCCAATTGGTCAGCCCTTCAAACTTTTGCGTAAGCTGTTGCTGTATGTATTCGTAGGATAACATCGTCAATCGTGAGTCGTCAATCGTGAATAAATATTTGAAATTTGTGAATGATCAATTATCAATCCTGAAAGCCTAACTTATATTCACGGTTGACGATTGACCATTCACGCTACTGAATTCCATAGCTATGCAGCAAACCTTTATACTTTTCGCTGCCCCGGCGCCGCATGCTTTCATTTCCTACCAAATCCTGTATTCTTAAAATACCATCAATGATAGCTTCCGGACGCGGAGGGCAGCCTGGAACATACACATCCACAGGAATAATCTGATCGATACCCTGCAGCACAGAATAAGTATCAAAAATACCACCACTACAGGCACAGGCACCAACGCTCAGTACCCAACGTGGCTCAGCCATTTGAAGATAAACCTGCCGTAAAACCGGCCCCATCTTTTTGGCAATCGTACCCATCACCATTAGCAGGTCGCATTGGCGGGGGCTAAAACCAACCCGTTCGCTGCCAAACCGGGCCAGGTCGTAATGGCTGCCCATGGTAGCCATAAACTCAATGCCACAACAGGAAGTAGCAAAAGGTAAAGGCCATAATGAGTTTTTACGGGCCAAACCTACCACATTGCTCAACTGCGTTACAAAAAAGCCTTCGCCATTGATACCTTCCGGCTGTGGATTTTCTTTTACTACGTTGTTAAACCGCACCGGACGGCCCGTATATATATCAGACATAAATTTTTTATTTATGATTTGTGAATTATGATTTCGGATTTGTGCTTAGCAGCCATTATCATAAAACAAATCTCTCAGGTTATAGTTGTTTAAGGCTTTGTCAAAATTTATCCTGGTTTAGAATCGTTATCAGCGTTGTCATAAAGGATGGCATGGCTGTAATTTATCTTAATGATGGGGCCAAAATAAGCGATACCATCATTATTTCGTACCAACCAGTTGTTCTTTGTTTCTTGTTCCTTTTTGTCTATTGCCAGTTGCTTATTGGTTTATTCTTCCCATTTCAATGCTCCCTTTTTTATAATGTAAATAAACCCAACAAGAAAAAAAGCTACAAACATGAGTATCGCACCAAAACCCTGCCAGCCTAACAGCCGGAAATTTACGGCATATGGATAAAAGAAAATAACCTCTACATCGAACAACACAAAAAGAATAGCAACCAAAAAATATTTAACCGCCATTGGCTGACGGGCATTACCAATTTGTTCAATGCCACTTTCAAAATTTTCCAGCTTATCATTTGTTAGTCTTTTAGGCCCTAAAAAATGCGACACCCCAATGATGGTAGCTACCAGCCCAATGGCAAAGAATAATTGAATACCGATAGGCAGGTATTGCGAAGGCGAGGCATTGGCATCTAAAAGTAAGCGAAACATGTATCAGAATTTGTTACCTACAAAAATAGGCATGTATGCCTAATTCCGTTTTGCGTAAAGAGTATTCCCTTAAATAAAAATCTCCTGTTGTGGATAACAGGAGATTCTTCTGAAGAGTAACCCTAAAGTATGTTTTTTATTACCTGCCGCCTGTACCTGGCTTTTTTGCCGGTGTTGCCGGTTTAGTTGCTGGTTTAGTTGTAGCTGGTTTGGTAGTTGGTGTGGTAGTAGCTGGCGGGTTTTTACGTGCATTTATCAATTTCTCTAACTGTTGTTTTGCACCGTTAGCATAATTGTTAGTAGGGTCGATAGCCAGGATGTCGTTAACGGAGTTCAGCGCTTGCTGGTAATCTTTTAATTTATTTACGTAATAATAAACCTTATAACCATGGTTCTGAATGATCGTGTTTTTATTTTTAGCTGTATCATTCATCAAAAACCGGGTATACGCATCAATGGCAGGAATAGCTGTTCCTTTTGAAGTATCAGCATCAGCCAGCTTGGCTGCTCTCACCCGAAAGGAATATCCCTGTGGCTGATCGGGGAAGAGACTGATATATTGACCATAAATGGTATCTGCCTGAACGTAATTTTTTGCATTCAAGGCAGATAAACCCCAATAATAAAGCTCTGTTGCCGTTTTATAAGGCTTAATACTATTAGCTCTGGTACGGTATTTTAACTCACCCGCATAATTGCTATCTAAGGCCAACGTGGTAGCAATGTCATTTAGAATTTTTGAGTTATTTGCGGTAGATGTATCCTTCGTTAAGGCTAGTTCAATATTCTGATCAATGGTAGCATCATTACCTGGAAACTTCGCAAGGATCATGGCATAGGAAACATAATCATCTGCATTTAGGCGAGCCGGCACCTCTTTCGAAATATACCTTTCAAAATAATTTTTTGCCTGTAAAGAATCACCCTGGCGTTCATAAATAACCGCATATAGCTTGTTCAGTTTGGGAAAGGTTTCACTAGAGCAATTGGCCTCCATTTCTTTGGCTTTTGCTAAAGCAGCATCCCGTTGGCCGGCCTGCAATTGATAATCCGCATAAAAAAAGTCTGTTTCGCAATCCTTATCTGCCAATGCAATATATTGATCTAAATATGTTTTAGCCTTATTTACATCCCTGCGGGAATAGTAATCATATAAGGCAAGGAAACCCGGAGCAAACTTAGGGTCTGCTGTAACGGATTGTTCCAGAAAGGGTATAAACACCGTTGGGTTATTCTGACTTTGAAAAATGCGGGCTGTCCGCAGTTTAGCATTTGCATAAGTTGGGTCCAATGCAAGCGCCTGGTCGTAGGCTGTTTTTGCAGCACCGCCATAGTCGGGGCCACGTTTCACATTACTTACCCCAATTAATGTCTGTATTTCCGGATTTTTAGGATCCAGCTTGGCAGCTATATTCAGCTTGTCAATTCCATAAACAGGGTCACCTGTTTTGCTGTCGCCGTCGGCATTGGCACGGCCTACAGCTGTAAGTATTTTTACATCTCCGCCTTTTTTATTAGTAGTAGCGGCCAGTGCTGCATCAAAGTGGGCACGGGCATCTGTATTTTTACCTTCCAATGCTTCCACATGTCCCATACCTACCATTATTAATGGGTTTTGAGCAGTTGCTGTCATTGCTTTGGCATATACGCCGCGGGCACCTGCTAAATCGTCCTGGTTAATATAAACCTGGCCCAACCAGTAATTGGCGTCCGGGTCGGCAGGATTGGCGGTAACTGCTTTTTGCAAAACATCTTTGGCCGACTTGTACTTTTGATAGTATATATCCTTTATCCCTTCCGCAACAGTCTGGGCAAACGTCAGAGCTACTATTGCGCTGCTTAGCATCGTTAGAACAATCTTTTTCATCTTTTTTTATTGGTGTTTGTATTTGAAGGTAATTTACTAAGTAAAGACAAATTTTGATTGGATTAGTAATGGTTGCGGCAGAAAATTAGAAAACCTTTAAGTAAACAGGGGCGCAATTTGAATTACATACTCATATTTCGTACCTCAAATTGCATTTTACCAGGTAGGAGGTAGGCTCTTTTAAAAATTAGCTGCCCTTTTTGCCCGGTTAAAAAATGATAGAAACTACTGCCGGTGCCCTGGCTATTTTCTTTCAGAATATAGTATAGCCCCCGTATCATCGGATATCGCTTACGCAAAATATTGGGCAGGTAAGGTAGTACGTAAGGCTGGGTAACACACTCGCTGCATTGCAAAGAAGCCAACTTGGTTTTGCCGGTATCGGTTGCAAAGGTTAGCTGCTCTGTATCCTCCCGTACACCAACCCACGAAACACCGACAAAGCCTATTGCATTGGGATCACCAGCTACATAATCAATTACGCCACGGCTGTTGCGGGCTGCCTGTACATTTTTACCTAAAGCAGCACCGCGAAGAATAGAGTCTAACACGAACCGAATATTGCTGGTAGCATTCAAACCGTCCAATACAATTTTATAGGGTAATTTGCTGGTGCCACTTAACAACTCTTTTACTTCAGCCATGGTAAACAGACTGTCTTTTGCCTTCTTATTAATTACAACACCTATGGCATCATAGGCCAGAATACCATAGCGTAGTTTAAACTTATTTTTTTCTTCAAAGTACTTACTTTCATTTTCGTTGGGGGCACGGGTTACAATAATCATCCGGGTACTATCTGTTGCTATATCTTTTAAACATTCTGCCTCACTTTTATAATCTGCTACAATGTGTGTTTCCGGATGCTGGGATTCGTATACCTGAATTTGAGAATCAATAATGGGTTTGAACGATTCATCCGCACTAATGTGAAGGACTCCATCGTCTGAACTGCCGGTGTCCTGATGTGTTGTTGGACCATCGTTACCACAGCCTGTAGCCAGTAATGCCCAGGAAACAATTAAAATAAGGGTAAAAACCTGTTTTCGATACTGCATAATCCTAAAGTGTTACTGTCATTATTATATACAAGGTGTAGAATAGCTTAATCTCTGTCTTTAAAATATTGTTTTACATATCCCCGGTAGATGCGAAAACCGCCATACAATACACACAAGCCTGCAAATAGATACCGCATCAGATCATCAATCCGTAGTGAAACGCCGAATCGGTCGGAAAAAGTAACAAAGACGCCAATGGCTAAAATCACAATCCCCATGCCGTAGTCTGCAACCGACCGCATGAGGATGTAATTTTTGCGCCGCTTATCAGGTTGTTCGTTCATAACACGCCATTTAATAATGCAGCAAAATAGGGAAATTTTATTCTTCCGCCCCAACGAACGTAACGGGCATGGTAAAACGCACCGCTACTTTTTGTCCATGCAACACGCCTGG
The DNA here is from genome assembly GCA_965246935.1 of Chitinophagaceae bacterium. Taxonomy (GTDB): domain Bacteria; phylum Bacteroidota; class Bacteroidia; order Chitinophagales; family Chitinophagaceae; genus JAZKFT01. Next base: position 162,691 of record CBDFGC010000025.1, read on the forward strand.
TTTCCAACGGGCCATTTTACGGATGGCTTTCAGCACCTGGCTGTTAAAAGTTTCATCGTCGCTGTGAAGAATAATGGCATCGGATACAGCACCTTCTTCATTTATGACAAATTGTGCTTTTACTACGTATTTTACGCCGGGCTCCAGTTCGCTGGTAAGGTTGCGTACCATATAATTTATCAAGGCCCTGCTGCCACCCGGGTATTCCGGCATCTGATCCACTTTGCCCATATCCACCGGCCCGGCGGGCATAACAAAGGCAGACGTAACGGGTACTTCTTTTGGTGGGCCGTCGCCACCAGGGGTTCCAACCGGCACTTCCGGCTCTACCATCCCGGTGGAAGGAGTACCAGCCTTCGTGATGGTGCTGATGACCGCGGTATCAATATCCGTTTGCGTTGCCATTTCTGTTTTAGATGAATCAGCAACCAATAGGGGCGCTGTGTAAGCAACGGTTGCCTGTGGCGGATGCGGTGGTGATACTGATGGTGGCGGTTCAGGTTTTGGCGGTGTGGCAGGATCCGGGATCATCGTCATAATAGTGGTGTCATTCACATCTAAATTGGCGATGATGTTATTTTGCTTTCCAAAATTAAAATAGTAGCCGCCTGTCAGTAAAGCAATAGCCACTATCATTCCGCCAACACCTTGTTTTAGCCGGTGGTGATAGGTACGGCGTAGCTCGTACGCTCCGTACAATTTGTTACGGCCTTCAAATACAATATCCAGAATATCGCTTTGAAGGATTTTATCTGCAGTCATTTTTTTGTGGTTTTGCGGTGAAAAAAAGTGATTGATTTTGCAAAACCGGCGCCGGTGCAGGTTAGATGCTGCTGGTAGGAGATTCCATAATAGTCCGGAAGACCGAAGTCTGAAAGACCGAAAGATCGGAAGTTCAAGAGCCGGAAAGTTAGGAAGACAATTAGCTGGTAAAAAGATTAAAAATTACGCAACCATTCACGACTCACGATTGACGATTGTTATCTTCGCCGCTATGAAAATTTTGATGGTTTGTCTGGGTAATATTTGCAGAAGCCCGCTGGCAGAAGGTATTTTAAAACAAAAAGTAAAAGAAGCAGGGCTGGATTGGACGGTCGAAAGTGCCGGTACCGGAAACTGGCATATTGGTGATGCGCCACATCATTTATCGCAAAAAGTAGCCAAAGCGAATGGCATTGATATTTGTAATCAAAAAGGAAGGCAATTTGTAAAAGAAGATATGCTGAGGTATGATAAAATATTAGTAATGGATGAAGACAATTATGCGGAAGTAAAGCGTATTAGCGGAGCACTTTGGAAAGCAGAAAAAGTTGATTTGCTGCTGAATTACTCATACCCCGGCGAAAACCGCAATGTGCCGGATCCATGGTATGGAAAAGAAGATGGTTTTAATACTGTATTTGAAATGATCAGCCGGGCATGTGAAAGATTAGTCGATTCAGTCGTTAGTCAACAGTCGTCAGTCGGAGTACGGAGATGATGAGATGTCGGATCGCTGGGTTAGAACGAAAAATATAATGAAACGGATAGCGATGCCGTCCTTATATCATCAAACCTGCCAAAGGCAAAACAATGCTGCCTCAGCCCTGATCACAAATAATAAATAACAATATTTATTTTAAATTTAAAACTCAGCACAATGGTCCGTCGACCATCGTCCGTCGTCAAAAAAATGAGTAAAGTTTCACTGCCCGATGGCACCAGGGATTTTGGGCCTGAGATCGTTCGTAAGCGGAATTATATTTTTAATACCGTTCGTACGGTATTTGAGCTATATGGCTTTCAGCCATTGGAAACACCAGCTATGGAAAACCTGGAAACACTAATGGGGAAATACGGTGAAGAAGGAGATCGGTTGATTTATAGAATCAGAAGTAATAAAAACGTATTCCGCACTTATCCGGAAAAAGCTGAAGAGATACAACGCATATTAAAAGAAGCTAACGGCGAAGAGTATACCTTTTTGCCACATAAGTCAAAGTCTGCTTTACGTTATGACCTTACCATCCCTTTTGCCCGTTATGTGGCCATGAATTATGGAAAACTTTCTTTGCCTTTTAAACGCTATCAAATGCAACCGGTATGGAGAGGAGACAGGCCGCAGCGTGGCCGCTACCGGGAGTTTTACCAATGTGATGCGGATGTGGTTGGAAGCAGTAGTTTGCTGAACGAAACCGAACTGGCTTATATCTATGCAACTGTATTTGAGAAATTAAAAATTCCGGTTGAAATAAAAATAAATAGCCGTAAAATACTGGCTGCGTTGGCAGAGTTATGCGGTGGCGCAGATAAGCTTACAGACATAACCATTGCTATTGACAAACTGGACAAAATTGGCCTGGAAAAAGTGAAGGAAGAATTAGTACAACGAGGTTTGAATAACGATCAGATCAGCATTATAGAAAAATATTTAACCCGTACTGTAACCAACCAAACGGAACTTGTACGGATGAAAGAGTTGATGAAAGAAAACTCAGTCGGACTTGCAGGAATTAGAGAAATAGAATATGTACTCAGCCGTTTCCAATTATCAATTATCAATTGTAAATTATTAATTGATTTCACCCTTGCCCGTGGTTTAAATTATTATACCGGAATTATCTTTGAAGTAAAGGCATTGAGTGTGCAAATGGGTAGCATTGGCGGTGGTGGCCGTTATGATGACCTTACCGGATTGTTTGGCGTTCCTAATGTGCCGGGTGTAGGCATTTCGTTTGGTGTTGACAGGATTTACGATGTGATGGAGGAACTAAAATTATTCCCGGATACCGTACAAACCGGTACACAGGTTTTGTTCTTTAATTTAGGTGAAATGGAAAGCAACAAGGCATTCGAACTAATGCAGCAATTACGTAACAATGGTGTACGATGTGAGTTATACCACGAAACAACAAAATTTGATAAGCAGTTTAAATATGCTGATAAAAAAAGCATTCCATACGCCATCATTTTAGGCAGCAAAGAATTAGAAGAAGCAACGGTGGTAATAAAAGATTTACGTAAAGGTGAACAGGTCGTTATTCAGCAGAAAGCACTTTTAGGTTTCAACTTTAATCAATAATTTTACGCAAACCTTTTTTATGAGTGCAGCACTTGAATTAAGATATTCTTTTGAGGATTACCTGGAGATAGAATCTTCCGGAGATAAACGGTATGAATTTTATGACGGAGAATTATTTGAGGTAGAAAATGCCAGCATAAGCCATAATAGAATTCTTGCAAACAGCTTTGGAGAACTTTGCCATTTTTTAAAGGGCAAAACTTGTGAACCGTTTGCAGCAAACTTGAAAGTTCATGTAAAGAAGAACAGCCTTACCAGCTTTCCGGATATTACGATCGTATGCGGCCCTCTTGAAACCCTGAAAGGGCATAAAGATATTGTAACCAACCCTTCGGTAATATTTGAAATCATTTCAGCTTCTACCGGCGATTATGATCATGGCACAAAGTTTCAGTTATACCGTGGCCTGCCATCGCTGACAGAATACATCCTGATTGATTCATTGGAAATGTTGGTAGAAAAATTCACAAAGCAGGACAATGGCTTCTGGACAATGCATGAGTATAAATTGCCGGAGGATATTCTAACCATCAACTCCATTAATTTTCATTTCTCCCTTTCTGATATTTACCGGAATGTAGTATTTGAATTGTAACGCTTCAAATGCTTACATTTTCTAATTATTCGTTGCTTACGGTCTCAGCATATCACCCGTCGTCCGTAGTCTGTTGTCCGTGGTCTTTTTCATTTTATTTCACAATCCCCGATATAACTTTTCATAGCGTGTATCATCTTATACAGCAAATTATACCAATATGAAAAGTACAATGTTTTTCCCCGCCCTCGCTGCCTTCGCTTTTATTGCTTCACTCAATCCGGCATCGGCACAACCCGGTTACGGTAACGGGCCACACCGCAATTTTCCTGATTACAATCAGCAGCAACAAATGCCTGCGGCACCGGTCGTTATTATTGATGCAGATGGCCGCCGCTCCAACAATCAATACCGGAATTTTGACAATTGCGTAAATCAACAAACGTTTAGCCGCAGGCAACGCAAACGTTTAGAAAAACGGTTTGGTTATGTACCACCGCTTGCCATTTATGTGCCCGACCGCTTTGTGAATCGGTCAGGAGTTTATGTGTACAATAATAATATTGTGTATCGCAAAGACAGGGACGGCTTCTTTCATTTAGACACCCGTTATTTCAATGATAACTGGGACGATTATAGCAGCCGGGACGAACGGTCTGAGAACCGGGATGATCACCGTTGGAATAATAATTATCCCAGCCGTTACTAACACCAAATTCAAACAGGCAATTAGCAAAAAGCAAATTAGTGTGAGTCAGCCAGGTATTTCTGCAGCCTGATTAAATATGCCATAACACACAACAAAAGACCCCGCCAACCGGCGGGGCTCTTTTTATTTATAATGGTAATGGCTTTTCAGCGACTGCAATTGCTCGTCATTTACATTCCGCATTAAAAATGTTTTTCCTTTTAAATTCCGTTCTCCAAAACTTATCCGATGCTCATATAACTGCTCCAGCATTTGCACAAACTGAACATAGTGCTGATGGTTTTGCAGATAAAACTGATACCTGAATTTTTGATTGCGGTATATGAACGAAAGATTATTTCCAATGCCGAAGCTTTGCGACTCGTTTGTTCTGGCTGTCCGGTAATCTGCTTCGTGCTGATAAGACTGAAACTCAAAACATAATTGTGTCAGTTCTTTATAGGGAAACAGAATGCGGCAGATTTGCATACCGTCCTCAAACACCAATAAATCATTCACCAATTGGTAACTGGCTATGTTACCTCTGTAAATGATGGCTGTTATAATTATAACCAGCAGTGTACTAATGCCAAAAAAAGAAGCAATACCCTGCAGAGAGGGTATAAGCAAGCATACAATCATAAAGGCAAAGCCAATGCAGCCAATACGTAAGAGCATTTTCCCTACGCTTCTGTCTTCTACTACTTTGGCCGTAAACAGCATGAACAAAATATTTGTACCTGCATTAACGTTGGCCGGTTCATCTTATTACAGTATAACAAGCTGGAAACTACATACATTCATAAATAATAGCTGCTCCTTGTCCTACACCAACACACATGGTAGCCAGGCCATACCGGATATTACGCCGCTTCATTTCGTATAGCAGCGTTGTGCTGATACGTACACCACTGCTACCCAAAGGATGGCCGATAGCGATGGCGCCGCCATTCACATTTACGATATTTCCATCCAATCCCAAATCCAGTATGCAGGCAAGCGACTGAGAGGCAAATGCTTCGTTCAACTCTGCCAGTCCAATATCTGCAATGGAAAGACCGGCCCGCTGTAATGCTTTTTTAGTGGCAGGGACGGGGCCGATGCCCATTACTGCCGGATCTACACCTGCAACGGCCATACTCACTACTCTTGCCAAAGGTTGTAAATGGTAATCTTTAATAGCTGCTTCATTCGCTATTAAAACTGCGGCTGCACCATCATTAATACCACTGCTGTTTCCTGCTGTTACGGTACCATCTTTTTTAAATGCCGGTTTTAGTTTGGCTAACTGCGCTAAAGATGTCAGCCTTGGATGTTCATCATTCAAAACTTCGTTTGTTTCATTTTTGCCTGTGGAAACAATAACCGGTACGATCTCCTGTTGCCATTTGCCGTCGGCCAAAGCGGCTGCATATTTTTCCTGGCTTCTGCAGGCAAAGCTGTCTTGTGCTTCCCGGCTAATATTCCACTGATGCGCCACATTTTCTGCTGTTTCACCCATAGTAAAAGGATAGTACATTTGGGAAAGTGCTGGATTAAGAAAGCGCCATCCAATTGTTGTATCGTACACCTGCGGGCTGCGTTCAAAAGCTGTTGTTGCTTTGGGCATTACAAAAGGTGCCCGGCTCATACTTTCCACGCCGCCGGAAATATATAGATTGCCCTCATTGCATTGGATGGCACGGGTGGCCTGCATAATGGCTTCCAGACCGGAAGCACATAACCGGTTTACCGTAATGCCAGCTACGGATGTGGGAAAGCCAGCCAGCAGCGCAGCCATACGGGCTACATTGCGATTGTCCTCGCCGCTTTGGTTGGCAGCACCCGCAATAACTTCTTCAATGGCTGCCGGATCAATAGCCGCATTACGTTCCACTAAATTTTTTAATACAAGGGCCAGCAGGTCGTCCGGCCGAACAGAACTTAGTGCGCCACCATATTTGCCTACGGGCGTACGTACGGCATCAATAATATAGGCTGAAGTCATTCAATCAATTAACAGATAAATTAGCCGGACCTGTTTATTGCAGCCCGGCTATTCTCAGAATGAAATAATAATGCTTTTACGAAGCATTGACTGAAAATGCTTACGCTTCCTTTTTTGCTTCTGCTGGTTGTTCATCAAAATCTGTGGATGAAAACAGGCTTTTATTGAGTGATTCAAAACCCTTGCGCCGTTTATCCATTACAGCTGTTTCAATGGGTTTCGGAATGGCGTACCTGTCAACTAAATATTGTACGAATGTCTCTACCTCTTTCTGTTTATCTATCGGTAATGATTCAATTTTTGCCATTAGCAAACTGTTCATATCGCAATCTTTTACTCAAAGTTAAAAAGATTATCTATTACACATTGCAAATTATCTTTGCATGATGGTCACCGCAGTTATGCAAGAAAATATCCGGCATCTTTCCCTAAGCGATATTCAGCAATTTTTATTATCTGTTGGCGAAAAGCCGTTCCGGGCAAAGCAGGTGTGGGAGTGGTTGTGGCTGAAGCAGGCCCGTAGTTTTGATGAGATGACCAATCTGAGTATAGCGTTGAGAATCAAATTATCAGCAGCTTTTCGGCTGCCTGCTTTACAGGTAAATGCCATTCAGCACAGTAATGACGGCACTATTAAAAGCCGGTTTATAACGCATGATGGCCATCTGGTAGAAGGGGTGCTGATACCAACAGATGAGCGGCAGACGGTATGTGTCAGTAGCCAGGTAGGCTGTAGCCTTAGCTGCAAATTCTGCGCAACCGGCTATATGGATCGCAAACGCAATCTTGATTTCGATGAAATAGTTGACCAGGTTTCGCTGGTAAACGAGCAAAGCCAGCAGGCTTATGGAAAAAAGCTGACCAACATTGTATTTATGGGTATGGGAGAACCCCTGCTCAATTATAAAAATGTACTGAAAGCTATCGAACGCATTTCCGCACCGGATGGGTTGGGCATGAGTCCGCGGCGGATTACCGTTTCCACGGCAGGCGTAGCTAAAATGATAAGGCAATTGGGCGATGATGAAGTACGATTTAAACTGGCCGTAAGCCTGCATGCCGCCAACGATGTAAAACGGAACCAGATTATGCCTATTAATGAAAGCAATAATATTAAAGCCCTGATTGAAGCGCTCAATTATTTTTATCAGAAAACCGGTAATGAAATTACACTGGAATATATCCTGTTCAGCAATTTCAACGACAGCCTCGATGATGCAGACGAATTGATTAAAATTTACCGGCAGGTTCCGGCTGACCTGGTAAATATTATTGAATATAACCCGATCGAAAATGCAGTGTTTATAAAGCCGGATGAAAAAACAACCGACCGGTTTATGGCTTACCTGGAAAAGAACCGGGTAAATGCCCGGCTCCGCCGCAGCCGTGGTAAAGATATAGATGCTGCCTGCGGACAACTGGCTAATAAGAAAGGCTCTCAGTCCGGCCTCCCCAACCCCTCCAAAGGAGGGGCTCCTTTATGCGTAGTCACGAACGATTAGTAGCTGGTCAGAAAATCAATCTTTTCAACCAACATTGGATACAACTATTCAAAATAGCGAAGCTGCAATGCCCGATCTGAGCCCCTCCTTAGGAGGGGTTGGGGAGGCTGCCACCATCCTCGCCATTGAGTCTAGTTGTGATGAAACAGCAGCTGCTGTTTGCTATGATGGGCGGATTCTATCCAACATCATAGCTACCCAGAAAGTGCATGAGCAATACGGGGGTGTTGTACCTGAACTGGCCAGCCGTGCCCACATGCAAAACATATTGCCGGTAGTGGATAAAGCGCTGACAGATGCTCATCTCACCATTCAACAAGTGGATGCCATTGCTTTTACACAGGCGCCAGGCCTGATTGGGGCTTTATTGGTAGGAGCAGGGTTCGCCAAAAGCCTGGCGCTGACGTTGGATAAACCACTGATTGCGGTTCACCACATGCAGGCACATGTGCTGGCAAATTTGATTGATGATCCAAAACCAGTCTTTCCGTTTCTGTGCCTTACGGTAAGTGGCGGCCATACACAAATTGTAAAATGTAATGCACCAAACGATCTTCAGATTATTGGCCAAACGCTGGATGATGCGGCCGGCGAAGCCTTTGACAAAGCAGCTAAACTATTAGGTCTTCCTTATCCCGGCGGCCCGCTGGTGGATAAACATGCAAAGCTCGGAAACCCATCCCGGTTCAAGTTTCCGGAACCGCAAATACCGGAACTGAATTTTAGCTTTAGCGGATTAAAAACGGCTATTCTCTATTTTGTTCAGGCGCAGCTACAGCAGGACGTTCAGTTTATTGAGAAGAACCTGAATGATATTTGTGCATCTGTTCAACAGCGGATTGTTTCTATTTTACTGAACAAATTACAAAAAGCAGCGCAGCAAACCGGCATTACACAGGTATGCCTGGCCGGTGGCGTAAGCGCCAACAGCGGACTGCGGAACGGATTGACAGAGATTGGTACAAAACTGCGCTGGCAGACATATATACCTGCGTTTGAATATTGCACCGATAACGCCGCCATGATTGCTATTACCGGTTACTATAAATACCTGGATGGCGATTTTGCTGCACTTAATGTAAGTCCATCCGCCAGAGCTGAGTGGTAAGGCCCCACCCCTCATTCCCTTCTACAACGGGGAAAGGATGCCGCTGTTTAACGTTGTTTATTTCCTCTTTGGAGATTTATTTTATATACCTCTTTTCCTGTTTTTTTTAAAACAGAATTTGTATTACTCCTTTTCTCCTTAACTCTCCCGGATGAGCCGGGACAAGTTGCGCTAAAAATATCTTTTTGTCAAACTCCTATTTTCAGTTCCGGCAATTTACCATTCAGCAGGACAGGTGTGCCATGAAGGTAACAACCGATGGGTGCCTGTTTGGAGCAATTGTGGCAACAGCAGTAAGCAGCAATCATCCTTGTACCATCTTAGATATTGGTACTGGTACCGGGCTGCTTTCATTAATGATTGCGCAGCAAAATAGGAATGCTTTTATTGACGGTATTGAGATAGATGAAGCCGCTGCACAGCAAGCTACAGAAAATGTAGCTGCATCGCCCTGGGCCGATCGGATAAAAATCAGTAATAGTAATATTATTGACGATGCACTCGTTAAACGGTATGATGTCATTATCAGTAACCCACCTTTTTACGAGAAGCAACTATCCAGCCCCGATGCAGGTCGCCGGCAGGCACACCATAGTAGCCAATTGACCCTGCAACTATTAATACAGCAGGCAGTAAAAAGGCTGAAAACAGACGGTAAATTTTTTGTGATGATGCCTTATTACAGAACGGCAGAAACAATTGCAACAGCTACTGCATTCAACCTCTATCCCCAACATCATTGGCTCATCCGGCAGACGCCAACACATCCTTTCTTCCGAAGCATTTTTTGTTTCAGCCTGCAAGGCACAAACACTTTTCAGCCGGTGTCTATTTGTATTAAAGATGAGCTAAACGTTTACACTGAAGCTTTCCGGAATTTATTATATCCTTATTATTTGAAATAATAGTTTACCCCGAAACGGATTATAAAACAGTCATTCCAGCATAATCCTGCATGTAGTTATACGGCTCTGTTAGCTTTCCGGCCTTCACCATGGTAGCCCTCTGTATAACTTCTGAACCCGAATTCTCAATATCATCTAAAATATATTTTATTAATTGTTCGCCAAAATAGCGGCTGGCATCACGGGGTAATTCGTTGGGCAGATTTCCCACGGCCATTATATCTACACTACCGGGCAGGTAAGGCGTTGTTTTTTCCAACGTTGTTTTATCAATGCCGTATACCGGGTGCTCAATGGTCTGGTCGCCCAGGTTAATGGGGATAGAGCCGAATGTATCGTCTGTAATATCGGCAATGGTTTGAATGGCAAAGCCTTGTTGCACATGCTGCCTTTCAAAAAGCCGGGGTACGTTTTCTTCCCAGTACACACCGTTCATCAGTATATCGGTGCAATGGGTGTACGGTAAAAAACGGCTGCGGTATTCCTCCGGATGATGGTGAAAATGATCCCTTTTATAATTTTTGTTTTTTTTTATGCGTGTACAAATCAGCGCCTTTTAGCTGCACATATACAGGGTAATCAAATTGCCTTTCCAGGTATTCATCCGGTTCTACCTCTGTTATACCCATCAGGTTCATTACTTCTATTACGCCATGGGCCACACGGCCACTACCCGTTATGGCTACTTTTACATTCGGCAGCTTTAATCCAAAATACGTATGTATCAGTTCCCGGTAATCTTTCGATTGGTGTACTCTTCCTAATGTAAAAGTACCTGTGCGGTTGCCATACGCCATCATGCCATTATGGGCACCCACAATTCCTGCAAAAAATCCAAAGCCAATGATACGCTGGCCATCTGCATGTTCCAGGCACTCATAATCAATCAGGGTAATGTTTTTTTCCACAATAGCCCGGAATAATGGCCGGTTGTGTAATTGCAGCTTTTTGGTATGGCTAAAAAACAGATAAGTTTTTTCCGGTATCAGCCAATCCGCCGGTACTTCCTTTATCCCCAGCAGCACATCACAATCTTCCAGCGATTCAGTAACAATAATACCGGCCCGCTTATACTCTGCATCGGTATAGCACCGGTGAGGGCTGGCCTGCACCACAATTTGCCAACCTGGTTTGTGATGTTGGAGCCAGCGGCACTGGGATGGGATTAGTGCCACCCTGTTATCAGCAGGCGTTTTTCCTTCTTTAATTAATCCAATTTTCATATTTTTTACCACATAGGCACATTAGGTGCACAAAGGGTCACAAGAAATACAAAACCAGAGAATACAGAGAACAGAAAACAGAAAGTAAAGGACAATGAGAAAACAGAAAGAAATACAATTTACAACACACTATTTTAAAAAGGAAAGAACCGTTCATCGATAATCATTCAATATCATAGACTTCATTCCTGCCTTCTGCTTTTTGCCTTTTATCATCAGTCCTCTTTTCTTTGTTGTATTCCTATGCGAATCTATGTGTGTCTTATGTGCCTATGTGGTGGAAAAACTTATGTGGTAAAAAAAATCACACTAACTCAAACACGGTAATTTCCGGCAAAATACCCACCCGGCCAGGATAGCCGATAAAGCCGTAACCGGGATTGACATATAATTTCTGAGAACCATTTTCGTACAGGCCTTGCCATTGTTTATACACCCACTGCACCGGGCTCCACTGAAAGCCAGGAATGCTGATTCCAAACTGCATTCCATGCGTATGCCCGCTCAGCATCAGGTCCACGTCTCTAAATTTTGTGTTTACTTCTTTATCCCAATGGCTGGGGTCGTGGCTCATCAGTATTTTAAAAGGATACTGTTCGGCGCCGGCGTACGCCTTTTGCATATTGCCATAACTATGAAAGTTGCGTTTGCCGCTGATGTTTTCCACACCAATGAGCGCTACTTTTTCACCATTCCTTTCAATTGCTACATGCTCATCCAATAGAAGCCGCCAACCCAATTTTGCATGTATACCTTTTAGCACCTGCAGGTTTTCCAGCTTTGCACGTAGCCGCTCACCAGTGGCGTCACTTCCAAAATGATAATCGCCATAATCGTGGTTGCCCAATATGCTGTACACGCCAAGCGGAGCTTTCAGTTTGTTGAACACATCCATATAATCGGCCATTTCAGTAGCCAGGTCGTTCACAATATCACCGGTAAAAAGGATCAGATCTGCCCCCTGTGCGTTTATCAGGTCGACACCATCCTGTACAGCGGCTTTGTTGGTAAAACTGCCGCTGTGCACATCGCTGAATTGCACAATTTTAATTCCTTTAAACCCCGATGGCAGGTTGGGAAATGAAAGTCTGACATTCCTTACCTGGTAATTGTACTTATTGCGAAAGCCATAGATCAGCGATCCAAACAATGTACCACCAATTCCTAACCCCAGCCAACTCATGAACGTACTTCGGCTGATCGCATTTTCGCTGAAGGTTTCCACTTCGGTATTCCTGAAAAACAATTTGCCGATAATCCATTGCAGCAACCGGCGTACATCATCAATTAAAAAAATAACGGTAGCAACTATTTTAGCAAGGTACAAGCCTACTACTACTGCAAAAATGTAGGTACGTACAGGCCGTTGCCAGTTATCGTAGTTTACGTAGGGCATAAGGGCAATAAACAAAAATGACAGGCCGGATAATATCCAATAGATAGTAAAAATGATTGTCCGGGTTTTAACAGAAGCAGCATGTGCTACCTGCCGGATGGCCAAGAAAACGTAGAAATCAAGTGCCAGCATAATCAGCAGCACTACAATCGAACCTGATAATCTTCGCATCTGAATCGTACTATTTGAGCGTAAATGTCGGGGGTAATAACACAAACTGCCTGGCAAAGTTCTGTAAATCCAGCAGTACTTCTTGTAGCAGACAGCCGTTGCCGCAGGGCAAACGCATCAAAATTATAAACGTTCAAAAAATCTATAGCAACTCAGTGTGTAAACGGCTTTATGCTCCATGGGAGCATTTGGTGGGTAGAGAATAGGCAGCAAAGCACGAAGCGTTCCTATGAGAACGCCTGGTAGCCTCGAAATTTCTATTGCTACCCACCAATTGTGCCCTACGGCACAGAGAACAATAGCATTTCACATTCTCAACATTTAGATACGTTTGCCCTGGCCGTTTCCATAACTGATCGTACGATAATCTACCTTTCCGCATTCTGTTAAAAATACCTGGCTATGTCCAAATCTTTTAGTGAAAAAATGGCAACGATTATTGTTCGCAGCACCATTGTATTAGTTGTCTGCGCAGCTATTGCCGGTTATTTTCTGGCTCGTCAACAAACCACTGATATCATTCAAAACCGGGAAGTGCACGGTTTGATAGTAAGTATCGATGAAGAACGGGGCAAAGGCACAGAAACCATTTGGGTGGATAGTTCAGAACGGATCTACACAGGCCGCCGGGTCAACAGCTTTATCGAACCGGGCGACTCCCTTTTTAAAGAAAAAGGCGACAGCTTTTATACCGTCAAAAAACGACTGACCGACCTGCGAGTCAAATTTTACCCCAGACGTTATTAATCAGGTTGAGCCGTCCGTTTTTATGGTTTGTTAAGTTGTTGGGATTGTTGACAAATTTCCGTTGATGCAGCCCGGCACAGTCTTTTCTTTGCAGCCGAAAACATCCTTATGAAACTTACGTACTATGGCCAAAGTACCATTCTGATTGAAACAGCAGGTAGTAAAATTCTATTCGATCCTTTTATTACGCCAAACCCGAAGGCCAGGCACATCGACATTCATTCCATTGAAGCGGATTTTATTTTTGTAAGCCACGGCCACGGTGACCATGTAGCCGACCTGATAGAAATTGGTAAGCATACCGGAGCCACGATTGTTTGCATGCCGGAGGTTGCGGGCTGGATAAAAAAGCAAGGTCTGGAGAAGATAGCACCGGTAAATACAGGTGGTACGTACAAAGCCGCTTTCGGCTGGGCCAAATGTGTGGTGGCACAGCATTCGTCCAGTATGCCGGACGGTAGCTATGGCGGTAACCCGGTTGGTTATATTTTCCATACGGATGAAGGCGATTTTTACTTTGCAGGCGATACTTCATTAACACTGGATATGCAATTAATACCCCGGTGGATAAACACCGGATTTGCCATTTTGCCAATCGGCGATAACTATACCATGGGGTACGAAGATGCTTCGGTAGCAGCAGAATTTGTGCAAACAAAAAAGGTGATTGGTATACACTACGATACTTTTCCAGTGATAGCCATTGACCATGAAGCTGCGAAAAACGCATTTTTCGGTAAAGGAATTGAACTACTATTGCCTCAAATCGGCGAAACAATCGATGTTTAAAGTTCAAGGTTTAAAGTTTAAAATTCTGTGTGGCAGCGTTCCAATAATTATCGGCTTATATCAGATTTGAATACCGGGTTTCATTAATAATTTCAAAATTCAGAACCTTAAACTTTGGACTTTAAACTTTGAACTGGTTTTAAAATTATGGCAAAAACAATTGGCATAGCGAATCAGAAAGGAGGCGTTGGAAAAACCACCACGGCTATTAACCTGGCGGCGGCATTGGCCGTACTGGAGTATAGAACGCTGTTGGTAGATGCCGATCCGCAGGCAAACAGTACAACGGGAACAGGCTTTAACCTGAATAACATTACCCTTAGCCTGTACGACTGTATGGTTAATAAAAAGCCGGTGCAGGATGTGGTACTGGCTTCCGAAATCCCAAACCTGTTTGTTGTTCCATCGCACATTGACCTGGTAGGTGCCGAAATTGAAATGATTAATTATCCTAACCGGGAGAATATGTTGAAAACCATTCTGGCACCCGTGAAAGAGGAATACGATTTTATCATCATTGATTGTTCACCGTCGCTGGGTTTAATAACTGTAAATAGCCTGGTAGCCGCCGATTCGGTGATTGTACCGGTACAAACTGAATTTTTTGCGCTGGAAGGGCTGGGTAAATTGCTGAACACCGTAAAAATTGTACAAAACCGGCTGAACCCTGATTTGAAGATCGAAGGTATTTTAATGACCATGTACGATAGCCGCCTCCGCCTTTGCAATCAGGTAGTCAGTGAAGTTCGCCGGCATTTTGAAGACATCGTTTTCAATACCATTATCCACCGGAACACCCGCCTGAGTGAAGCCCCAAGCGTAGGCAAACCGGTCATTTTATATGATGCCGACAGCAAGGGCTCTGTTAATTACCTAAACCTGGCCCGGGAAATTTTACAAAAAAACAACCTGACAAAGATTAAAGAAGCAGATCGGTACATGGAGTAATGGTCACACCTCTTAAACCTGTGCTGAAAGTACCTGACCTACACCTCTGTAGATATGAGAGATAAAATATAAGAGATAAGTTGTGCTAATCTGGCTTTGCTCATTTAATTATTACGGGTGGCCGGGTTCGGCCTTATTTTTTTTAATCAGACAATTGTTTTCTACAAGACATCATCGTTGCAATCTTTGATTTGTCGTTTTCTTTTCTTTCAGTGAAAGAAAAGAAAAGGATCACTCTTGTACAGCATGTCGTCGTGGCATCGCCTTATGCAATCCTACCTGATTGTATTCTGTCCTCCCCAAATTCTATCTGCCATATAACTTTTTGTATTTCTCCTTTCCTCCCTGGCTCTATGCGAACAACTTCTTCCAAAATCCTTTTACCATAACCGGCAGGATAAATTAATTTGCATGCCCTTCTACAATGATAACTCATCATTCATATCTCATCATTCATAACTTCTAAAGTGGCTAAAGCAGATAATAAAAGTTTAATTGGCAAAGGCCTCCGCTCATTGCTGGAAAATATTGACAGTGGCCTGAAAACCACCGAGGGCAACCTAAAGGCAGAAATTGTAGAACAAAAAGTGGCTTCCACCCGCATTGCCATCAATACGATTGAGCCAAACCCACGGCAACCACGCCACACGTTCGACGAAAAATCCCTTGAAGAACTTGCCCAGTCCATTCGCCTGCACGACATTATACAACCGCTTACCGTAGCACCCGTACCGGATGGAAAATACCGGCTCATTGCAGGCGAAAGACGATACCGGGCTGCAAAAATTGCCGGCCTCAAGGATGTGCCGGTGTACATACGGGAAGCCAACGATGCGCAACTGCTGGAACTGGCACTACTGGAAAACCTGCAGCGGGAAAACCTGAATGCCATCGAAATAGGCTTAAGCTACAAACGCATGGTGGACGACCTGCATTATACACAGGACGAAGTAGCAGAACGCATGGGAAAGGAGCGGAGTACCGTAGCCAATTATATACGATTGCTAAAATTGCCACCCGATGTGCAGGTCGCTGTGCGAAGCGGCGAAGTAAGCATGGGCCATGCACGGGCGATTATCAATGTAAATGAAGTGGAAAAGCAACTTCATATTTTTAATGAGATAAAAGCCAAACACCTGAGTGTCCGGCAAACGGAGGATTTAGTAAGGCGGATGTACACGCCCAAACATTCCGTTAAAAAACCGTCGGAAAATGCTGCAAACCCGGTGTATCACAAATTACAGGATACCTTAGCTTCTCACTTTTCCACCAGGGTGCAGCTTAAGCAAAACAAAAGCGGTAAAGGCAGTATCACCCTGGAGTATTATTCCATGCAGGAGCTCAATAAATTGCTGGAACAATTGGGTGTGACAGTGAGCTGAAATTGTATCCCATGAATTTTTTAAAATGTCTAAGCAGGTTAAATAAAAAGGTTGCCCCGACGGCAGTTCTTTTTGCTATTTGCTTCCAGTTTACGCAGGCACAAATCCCCGGAAGTGATTCCTTAGTCAGGAAACAATTACCCGACACAACGGTAAAGACTGCTAAAGCCAACCCGCAAACAGAAAAGGATTTACGTAAATACAAAGCTGTTGTTGATACTAATTTTTCGCCCCGTAAAGCCACTATCCGAAGCGCTATTTTCCCTGGGTTAGGCCAAATCTACAATCATCAGTATTGGAAATTGCCATTGGTATATGGTGCCGTTGGCGCAACCGCAGGAATTTTTTTCTATAATGTAAAAACGTATAAAGCCTTACGCCGCTCTTATATTTTGAAGACTGATAATGATACCAGCAATGATAAAGATATTCCTTATGAATTTAGTAACCTGGGCGCTAATTCATTGAAATTTTACCGGGATGATTACCGGCGGAACGTAGATTACAGCGTACTTGCATTTTTGATTGCCTGGGGACTAAATGTAGTAGATGCTACCGTAAGTGCCCATTTAAAGCAGTTTGATGTAAACGACGATCTTTCCTTAAAAGTAAAGCCTACGTTTACTGCTGACGGCCGAATGGGCGTTGGGCTGGTAATGAATTTTAAATGAAATCAGATGGCAGAAAACGGAAAGCGGCGGGCAGCCCGAAATTCTGATTTTGTTGATTATCAAGTAAATCCAAATTGATGTGATTAGCTTTGACCATGAACCTTTTCATTCGGCAAGTACCTAAGCAAATCACAAATCATAAATGAATATCGCACTTATCGGTTACGGTAAAATGGGCAAAGCTATTGAAGCTGTTGCATTACAAAGAGGCCATCAGATTACCTTAAAAATAGATTATGATAACAAGCAGGATTTTACACCTAAGAATCTTCTGAAAGCAGATGTGGCTATAGAATTCACCGGTCCGGAAAGTGCGTTAACAAATATCATCCATTGTGTGAATGCAGATATGCCCATTGTATGTGGCAGTACGGGTTGGCTACAACATTTACCGCAGGTACAGGAATTAGTTGCTGAAAAGAAGGGCAGCTTTTTATATGCCAGCAACTTTAGTGTGGGCGTTAATATATTCTTTGAGGTTAATAAAAAACTGGCGACACTTATGGCTGGCCAAAGTACTTATGATGTGCAGCTTGCAGAAATACATCATACGGCTAAAAAAGATGCTCCCAGTGGTACGGCCATTACCATTGCGGAACAAATCCTGGAATCTTTTCCTGCTAAGAAGCAATGGGTAAACTATCCATCAGCAAATCCGGAAGATGTATTCATTGAAAGCCAGCGTGTTGATCCGGCTCCGGGTACCCATATAGTGCAATGGACATCTGCCATTGACGATATTGAAATAAAACATACGGCTCATAACCGGCAGGGCTTTGCGTTGGGCGCTGTATTGGCTGCGGAATTTCTGCAAAATAGAAAAGGCATTTTTGGGATGAAGGATGTGCTTGGGTTGTAACCTCATCCCCGTCCCAGCCTCACCCTCCGGCTCCCTCTCCAACGAAGAGGGAGTGCCTCTGTGAGGATTACAATATTACTGACTATCAGCGGGTTCACCCTGTTTGCACTTTGATTATTGCTTTCGAGGGACAAGTTGACGCTGCCTGAATTCACAAACTTTTTTAAGAATTGATTCTTTTAAGCCCGCAGTTGCATTTTGTGATGAATGTCGTATAGGGGCATCCCTCTCTTTTGGAGAGGGAACGAGGGTGAGGCCGGGCAGGGGTGAGGCTTTACACCGCTACATTAAAATCCCGGAGTGCCTCATTCAGGCTTGTTTTTAAATCGGTACTTGGCTTGCGTTGGCCGATAATCAAAGCACAGTTTACATTGTATTCACCGGCAGGGAACTTCTTAGTATAACTGCCGGGGATGACCACGCTGCCTGCCGGTACCCGGCCTTTGTATTCAACCGGTTCACTGCCGCTTACGTCTATTATTTTAGTGGATTGGGTAAGTACCACATTGGCACCAAGCACAGCCTGTTTTTCCACCCGCACCCCTTCTACTACAATAGCCCGGCTACCCAAAAAACAGCCGTCTTCTATAATTACAGGAGCTGCCTGCAAGGGTTCCAAAACCCCGCCAATACCCACGCCACCGCTCAGGTGTACGCCTTTTCCTATTTGGGCGCAACTGCCAACAGTGGCCCAGGTATCAACCATCGTTCCTTCATCTACAAAGGCGCCTATATTTACATAGCTCGGCATTAGCACAACGCCTCTTGCCAGGTAAGCGCCGTAACGTGCAACCGCATGAGGTACAGCACGTACGCCTAACAAAGCATAATTTTTTTTCAGTTTCATTTTATCATAAAACTCAAAGGGCGGCAGAGAATAGGTTTCCATTTCCTGTATCGAAAAATAAAGAAGGATGGCCTGTTTCACCCACTCATTTACTTTCCATGCCGCTTCTTCCGGTTCCGCTACCCGGATGGTTCCTTTATCAAGGCTTTCCATTATTTCCCGCACGGCATGCTGATAATCCAGGTGCTTTAGTAAATCCCGGTCTGCCCATGCGGCTTCTATTAATTGCTGGTGATTCATACTCCCTTAGTTTTTGCAAACATAAATGGTATGCTTCATGAATCGGGAATGGTTGGTTACAAAATAAAACCGGCCTGTCCGTGTGAGAGAACAAGCCGGCATTGGCTATCTGGATTAGGAAAAGGATGCGTTAGCGAATGGCAGTAATAGCTGTGCCACCGGATTTAGATGCTGTTTTTACAATACCTGCGCCTGGTGCAAACCATTCTGTATTGTCGATATTAACGGGAATACCAATACCTGCCATTTTAATGACCATTTTGTTATGACTGGTTATTTTGTAACATTCCCATGTGCCGGCGGTAGTGGTAACACTTTCTTTTGACTCCACTTTGCGGTTCGTTACATCCATACTTACCGATTGTTTCATTCCGGTTTGCATATCAATATCTATTTTCATGTGGGCATCAGCCAGTGCATCACTCACATTCATCTTTGCCGGATAATCCATATAAAAACTTTCTGAAGTTGCATTTACATTTTTCAACTGTGACTGTGGCAAACTCATTTTCATATCTACCATCATTACACCACCCTTGCATTGAAAGGAGCTTTGTGCTTTGCTGATAGATTTTCCTTTCTTGTCCAGCATCTCTGTATTGACGATAGCTGATGCGGTGCTGCCACTACTTTTATAATCTGAAACCGTATAAACCTGTTTGCCGGACTCTTCTCCTTTTTTATTATAAATGGTCATTTCGATTGTTTTGCCATTTTGCAGAAAGAAATAGTTTTTGCAATCCTGGGACAAAGCAGAAATACCTGCTAAAAGGAGAAAAGACAGCATAAATATTTTCATGTAAATATTGATTTATGGGTGCAAAATAATTTTGCCTTAGTAAAAAGGTGGGGATAAATGAGTAACCGGCTACTTTGATTTAGTATCTGTTAAACTGTTTTATACAAATAGTTGATATCGCAAAATTTGACCTTCCTTTCCGGATAGGTCTAAAAATTAGAGTGTGCACTTACGACTTGACTGATTACAATTTTGCCTTCCTTTTCAATCCTTACCACTCCTCACTCACCGGAAGCTGTTCGTTGAGCCTGTAAAATCAGGCTCCTTTTTATTTTACCCCAGACCTCCGGTAGTTATTGCAATACAGCCTGAAACAATAGCATGAAAACCAATACTATACTGCATTTGCGGCATATTTCTTTACCTGACACTGACAGAATTGTTTCGATTTTTAATTGGATAAAGGTTTGTAATGAGAGTGAGGCTTTCCGGCTGAAACAGTTGATAAATGAGCGAGCTGTCAAAACTTTGTTAGCATAGGAAAGTCATCTAAAATAAACGTACAATATGAATTTAAATAATTTCACCATTAAAGCACAGGAGGCTGTAGCAAAGGCGCAGCAACTGGCTTTTAATAACAGCAACCCCGCTATCGAAACCGAACACCTGCTCAGCGCTTTGCTACAGGACGAGGATTCGCCGGTGGAGTACCTGCTGAAAAAGAATAACGTCAATACCAGTTTTATTGAAACCAAACTGGACGAAAGCATTGGCAAACTCCCGAAAGTACAGGGAGGTGAACCGGCACAAAATCTGGGCCGTGATGCCAACAATGCCATGCTGAAAGCAGGTAGCTTTTTAAAAGGATTCGGCGATGAGTTTGTAAGTGTGGAGCACATGGTACTGGGTATTTTGCATGGTAACGATAATACCGCCAAGCTGTTGAAAGATGCCGGGCTTACCGAAAAAAACCTGACGGCAGCTATCAAAGATTTGCGGAAAGGCTCAACCGTCAATTCGCAGACAGCATCTACCCAAACCAAAGCGCTGAATAAATATGCCAATAACTTGAATGAGATGGCCCGCAATGGCAAGCTAGACCCGGTAATTGGCCGGGATGAAGAGATTCGCCGGACGCTACATATTCTTAGCCGCCGTAATAAAAACAATCCGATCCTTGTAGGTGAACCCGGTGTTGGTAAAACCGCTATTGCCGAAGGACTGGGTATCCGTATTGTAAACGGCGATGTGCCCGAAAACCTGAAGGACAAAATAATTTATGCACTGGATATGGGCCTGCTGATTGCCGGCGCCAAGTATAAAGGTGAGTTTGAAGAACGCCTGAAAGCAGTGATAAAAGAAGTAACTGAAAGCGAAGGCCAGATTGTATTGTTTATTGATGAAATACATACGCTGGTGGGTGCCGGTGGTGGCGAAGGTGCTATGGATGCAGCCAACATTTTAAAGCCGGCATTGGCTCGTGGCGAATTAAGAGCCATTGGCGCCACTACGTTAAATGAATACCAGAAATATTTTGAAAAAGACAAAGCGCTGGAACGTCGTTTTCAAAAAGTGCTGGTTGCCGAACCAAATGTAGAAGATGCCGTTTCTATTTTAAGGGGTATTAAGGACCGTTACGAAACCCACCACCATGTTCGTATCAAGGACGAAGCGATCATTGCTGCTGTTGAATTAAGCAACCGCTATATTACCGACCGTTTTTTACCCGATAAAGCCATTGACTTAATAGACGAAAGTGCAGCCAAACTCCGGCTTGAAATGAATAGTATGCCCGAAGAACTCGACAAACTGGAACGTCAGATACGGCAGTTGGAAATTGAACGGGAAGCGATCAAACGGGAAAATGATGAGGACAAACTAAAGCAATTGGGTAAAGATATTTCGCTGCTGCAGGTGGAACGGGATACGCTGAAAGCCAAATGGCAACAGGAAAAAGAAATTGTAGATAAAATACAAAATTCAAAAGCAAATATTGAGGGGTTAAAACTGGAAGCCGAACGTGCTGAACGGGAAGGTGATTTTGGCAAAGTGGCAGAAATCCGCTACGGCAAAATAAAAGCGGAGGAAAAAATAATTGCCGAACAAAGCAAGCAACTGGACGACATTAGCGAACGCCGCCTGCTAAAAGAAGAAGTAGATGCAGAAGATATTGCAGAAGCAGTGGCAAAAGCTACCGGCATACCGGTAAGCAAAATGATGCAAAGCGAACGGGAAAAATTATTGAGCCTGGAAGAGGAACTGCACCGCCGGGTAGTAGGGCAGGAGGAAGCGATTGAAGCAGTTGCTGATGCCATCCGCCGTAGCCGTGCTGGTTTGCAGGATGCTAAAAAACCGATTGGCTCATTTATATTTCTCGGCACTACTGGTGTAGGTAAAACAGAGTTGGCAAAAGCCCTGGCTGATTACCTGTTCGATGATGAAAACATGCTGACCCGGATTGATATGAGTGAGTACCAGGAAAAACATGCCGTCAGCCGGCTGGTAGGTGCGCCTCCGGGTTATGTAGGATATGACGAAGGCGGTCAATTGACCGAAGCTGTACGCCGCAAACCTTATAGTGTGGTGCTGCTGGATGAAATTGAAAAAGCACACCCTGACGTTTGGAACATTATGTTGCAGGTGTTGGATGATGGCCGCCTGACTGATAATAAAGGCCGGGTGGTAAACTTTAAAAACACCATCATCATTATGACCAGTAATATCGGCAGCCACATTATCCAGGAAAATTTTGAAAAGGTAAACGACCGTAACCGGGACGAAGTGGTAGAAGCCACCAGGGCCGAAGTAACCAATTTGTTGCGGCAAACAATCCGGCCCGAATTTTTGAACCGGGTGGACGAGATCATCATGTTCCAGCCATTGCTGAAAAAGGAAATCCGCGGCATCATCCGTATACAGTTGAATCAATTAAAGGAATTACTGAATAAAAGCGGTATCCGTCTTGAATTCAGCGATTATGCACTCGACTTTTTAGCCGATAATGGCTTTGATCCGCAGTATGGTGCACGGCCTTTAAAGCGGCTAATTCAAAAGGAAATTGTGAATGCATTAAGCAAGAAGATACTGGCAAATGGGATTGATAAAAACCATACAGTATTGGTAGATGTGTTTGACGGAACGGTGGTTTTTAGAAATCAGGTGGAGCCCTCACCCCCTTCCCCTCTCCACGGGGTGGAGAGGGGTGCCTCTTTGCAACATTGATAACAAAATGTGACAGCGGGTTCAAAAGAATCATTTCTTCAAACAGTTCACAAGACCTAAGCAGTATCAACCCGCCTTCCGAAAGTAATTGGCAAAACCTGAATAGGAGGAAGCCGCCAGTGAATAAGAATTAAGAAATTCCCATAGAGGCACCCTTCTCCACTCCGTGGAGAAGGGCCGGAGATGAGGTTAATCTTCGTTAATCCTTTAAACTCACACTATCACTATACGTCCATGAACTGCAAACAATAAAATACAACAACAAATTCTTTTTACACATGAAAAAATTACAAGTAGCTTTTGCAGCATTGATGTTAGCAGGTACCATATCATTTGCCCAGCCTGCAACTAAACAGGATACCGAAAAACCTGGTAAGCATCAGCACCAAAACAAGATGCGGGAACTGAACCTGACTGATGATCAGAAGGCACAAATGAAAGCGGCTAATGAAGATTTTAAAGCACAGATGAAAGCTGTACAAAGTGATGAAAACCAGACAGTGGCACAACAGCGAAATAAAAGAGCTGCATTGGCACAGGCACACAAAGTAAAGATGGAAAGCTTGCTGACACCAGCACAAAAAAACAAAATGGCTGAATTAAAAGCAACTGCCAAACAACAGCATAATGAAATAAGTTCAAAACATTTTGAAACAATGCAGAAGGAGCTGAACCTGACCAGCGAACAGGCTAGTCAGTTGAAGAATATTAATGATGCTATGAAAAGCAAACTGGAAAGTATAAAGAATAATCCTAATTTGGATGAAGCAGCTAAACGCCAGCAGTTAACGGCGCTGAAAGCAGAAAGAAAAGCAACAATGGATAAAGTGCTGACTGCCGAGCAAAAAGAAAAATGGCAGGGAATGCGTAAGCAACATAAAGGAAACAGGAAGATGAACAGAGGCAGGAAAAATAAGATACCAGCGAACGTTTAGTTTTTGAGGATGAATAGGTTTAATGATGAAGTCCCTGTTCGGCTTAGCCGGGCGGGGACTTTTATTTTTAATAATCTTCATTTTTTCAGCAAACGTAGTGGCCACGGCAAACTGTTCCACTTTGTAAAAAAATATGGCTGGTTGGTAGCCCCGAATTTTTGGAAGATCCGTTCAATGGTGCTGATTTCGGAACCTTCAAAATCAAGCAGCAAGTTGCTTCCGGCAAATTCCTGAATTAACTGATCTAATAAAAAATGATTAGCGCCTAAGGTGCGGCCGTTCGGCAGAGTAGCGGAAAGGATATAATAGATACGATTACTGTCTTTTAAAAAAATATTGCAGGCCAGCAGTTCGTTATTGGGCAGCCGCACTTCCCTTACAAATGCATTGCCGGTAGTTTGCAACTGGCGGCATAATTGTGTAAAATAAACATAATCTTTTTCAGTAACATGTGGTGTTCGGCTGGCATACCATTCTTTATAAATGGTTATCGTTGTTTCAATAGCTGTAGAAACACTGTATTGCAGGTTGTATTTTTCAACCCGTTCCAAATCTTTTTTTATTAAACCTTTTGTGTACTGGCTTCTGATAGTTGCATAATCTTCTGCCAAAGGCAGCACATAATTTTTGCGGGGGAAAAGGGTGTCTGCTGTAAATCCGTTTTGATAATTCAGGTTTATCTCGGCAAAAGAGAGATGCTGTTGCGCAACTTTCAAAAATTCCTGAATTGTTTCAATATCCATTGTAGCGGTGCCGAATACACCTAATTGCTGGCACCAGGGGGGTTGGTATAAATAACGGATTCCCCATTTTTTTTTAATGGTGAGCGGCATCAACAAACTATAATCTTCTGTTGCTAAAGCCTGCCAGACGGGACTCATGGTATCCAGGTAATTGGGCCAGGCATATATTAATCCATTCGGGCTTTGCTGTATTGTCCGCAACCAGCGTGCTTTATCAATCTGGTGATTTTGTAAAAGTTGAATTTGCAAATGTTTGGAGAACCAGTTTAAAGTTCAAAGTTTAAGGTTCAAAGTTCTGTGAGGCTCTCATTGATAAGTTACGGATGTTTGATTTTGTAAATATTGTCTGTCTCTAAGCTTGATTTTAAGTAGTCTGAAATCTTATATGTTCCATCATTTAAGATTACAATTTGCTTTGTATCCAGCGCTGATAATGTCTCTTTTGCGAATGGTTTAAGTTGTTGATGATAAAATTCAAAGTCGTTAAAACTTCGTTCGTATTCTTGTTTCCAGTTGTCGCCGTAGTTTGTCTTCATATAACCTTCGTCAACCCAATACAAATAATTAAGTCCAAGATTAGATAGGAATTTAAACTCGTATTTTCTTTCTGCATTGTCCTGATAAATTCCACAATAAAAATGGTATAGTTTGTCCAGATAAATGTGTAAGTTCTTAGGGTCTGTCAGGAAAGCATTTAAAACGTTTCTAAGCCTATAAGTTTCAAACTGTCCTTCTTCAATTATTTTCTTCTTGATAAAATCGGGAAGTGTCGCAATAACATACTTGTCTTTGAAATCTAAAGAAATGAGTTCTAAATATGTGTCCTTATCAAGTTTTTGCTCTAAATCAGACTCTTTGTAAATAAATTTTTCCAATTCAGAAACAGTGATCTCGCCATTTAAAAACTTATAAAATTCCATTTTGTTTTCATCGGAAAGTTTCGTCATAATATAACAGTAAACTTGAAAATAATTACGTATTAAATTTTATTAACCAATTATAATCCACAGAACTTTAAACGTTGAACCTTAAACTTTAAACGGCATTTTCAAAAATCACCAAAGGTTCATACCATCTATTTTAGGCTTGATGCTCTGAATATCCACGCTGAACGTAAGCCGTTTTTGCCACCATTTCATTCCGTTAATCTCATTTGGTTCTTTAAACTGTTTGCTTTCCAAAATAACTGCATATAGATTGATAAATCGTAAGATGGGTAACTGAAAACCCATACTGTATAAGAATTTGGGGTTTGGATTGTTTTCCTGCCAGGCATCAGCCGAAGTACCCACATCGGCAAATACTTTTAGCGGCACCTCAAATGGTAGCAGTGCCAACGGATTTACAGCCGAAGGAATATCAAAACTGAAATTTAGTGCAGCCAGCCAGTTATCACTACGGCCGGGCCTTTCGCTGCTGTAATCGCTTCGAAATTTAAAGCCACCATCACGAATCATGATTTGCCGGCCGGCCAGGTTGGTATTTTGATTGCGTTCAATGAACGGGTTGCTGTAGGTATAATCTTCCTCCCCGTTAGGGCCATACATCGTAAAATGGTAGCGGTAATTATCATAGCGGACTTTGTCCGTTTTTGTTTTTGTATAAAAAATCTTACCTCCGAAAAAGCGAATATTCACTCCCTGTTTTTTGCCATAATTAAAAAAGTAGTTTCCGGTAACGGTAGCCCGCAGTAAATCGCCCACTTTTTGTATTTGCGCTACGGCATCGTATGGGTAAAGGCTGCGCTTGTTTTCGATACCTGCGCTGAATTGGTGAACAGATGAATGGAAAGATTTGCCCTTTACAGCATAGTATTCAAAAGTATCCTGCGGCGCCCGGCGTTGCTTAAAATCAAAGCTGCTTTCGTTAATAAAATAAGATTTCCATTGCACCCATTTCGTGATGTTTGACAAGGGGCTTCTTTTGCGAAAAACGACTGTTACAGAAGGTGCAATTTTAAAAAAACCGCGGAACAGCTTTTCATAATTTTCTGCAACCCCGTCAGCAGTACTAAACCTGGCTGCAGAAAAAGCCGGTATAATAGCCTGTACTTTTTTTTGCCGGTAAATAGTGTACGACGCATTGCCAATAAAATTAAATTGTTTGGAACCGGTGGCATATAATGGTGCTATTGCAAAATGAAAAGGTTGCACCGGCACCCCATAATTATGCAACACCAAACCAATCTGAACTTTGTCATATGCATTTATGCCAAATGCTGGTAGGACGGTGATGGATTTCGTGGTTGAGTTGAGGGTAGGATATAGAAAGGAAACCTTTGTTGCTTTTTCTGTACTTGCATCCGGTAGCGGGCCGGTTTTATCCATCAGGTTCAGCAATGTGTCTGTGGCTTTTCCACCAGCCTGTTCCACAAGTTGTTTAAAATCAGCCGGCTGCGGATGCTTCATTTTCCAATTGGCAAAATAAGTTTGCATGAGTTGTTGCATGGTGGAAGGGCCTAATCCTTTTTCCAACATTTCCATCCACAAGGCAGCTTTAGTATAAGCAACAGCCAGGTAATTCATTTTAGTAAATGCTTCGCTGGTCGTTTCAATAGGTTGGTCGCTTTTCGTATCGGTAGCAAATGTCAACAGCACTTCTCCGGGGTCGGTACTTAGGGGCCGGCCTTTAAAATCTTTACGGGTTGGAACTACGGGTGCATAGTACCGCCTGGTATATTTCCGTTCGTAATATGTATTCATGCCCTCATCCATCCAGGGATGGTCCCGTTCGTTGGTAGCCAGCATCGCCTGCAGCCAGTTATGCCCCACTTCATGTGCAATGGTTACATCCAGATCTTTTTCACTCGGCCCCTTTACATTAATCAGGGTAACATTCGGATACTCCATTCCTCCATCGTATGACGTAGGCGGTGCACATACAATACTGATAGCCGGATAGGGATAGTCGCCTAATTCCTGTGCGTAAAAACGAACGGCTCTTTTTGTTTGTGCAAGGCTGTTTTTCCACAATGCTTTTTTCTCCGGTAATATAAAGGTGTATGCGTCGATCACCGGGTTAGCAGGCAAACCCATCGTATCATGCTGTACAATAAAACGCTTGTCGGCAAACCAGGCAAAATCAAGCACGTTATGTGCGGTGTAATGAATGGTTTTTGTTTCCTTTTCCGATGGCGGAATAATTTTGTCATTATTAGCAGGCTGCCGCTTAAAGATGTCTTTTTTTACAGGTGCCGCTTTTATTTCAACAGGTTGACTGCGGCTATTTAAAAATTGTTTTTCACTTTCATCTGTTAACTGCCCGGTAGCCGCAACCACATAATTTTTTGGCAAGGTGATGCTGATGTTGTAATCACCGAACTCATTATAAAACTCACCCTGGTCAAGGTAGGGCATCGGGTGCCAGCCTTGTGCATCGTACACGGCTGGTTTGGGATACCATTGGGTAACCTGGTACGATTGATCGATATGGCCGCCCCGGCTTAAATTTTTTGGCAACTGCACATGAAAAGGAGTAGTAATTTGTACGGTGGCGCCAGGTGCTACTGGTTGTGGCAGCACCAGTTTTGCCACGTCAATGTACAACGGATGGTCCTCCAGTTTTGCGGATTGGCCGTTTACTTTAAAATTTAGTTTATTGATGTAGCCTTTATCCTGCGGGCTGCTAAAATAGAAAGCGGTGTTATCCAGCCGTTCAACTAATTGTTCGCTGTAGGCAGTCTTATCATTTTTAAAAGCATTAGGCCATAAATGAAACCAGATAAAATGCAAGGTATCCAGCGAATTATTTTTGTAAGCAATCGACTCCTGACCATCCAGCGTATGCTTTACATCGTTCAGCAAAACGGTAATGGTAAAATCGGTTTGCTGCTGCCAGTAAGGCTGTGCTAGTAACAGGGATGGTAACGTGAGACAAAGGAAGAAAAACGTTTGGCAGAGGAAACGTTGTAGCTTTAATTGGTGCATGAAAATGGGTCAGGATTTCTATTTGCTACTTTGGAAATGATAAAATAAAACTATTTGATTGATGGCTACCAGGCTTTTTCTCTTCATCAAAACAGGAACATCATCCGGATGGTATAAATACATTATTACTGTTGCTTTCCCAAATCTTTCGGTGCAACGGCCTCAGTTGCTTCTGCATCAACCGGAAATACAGTTGTACCGACTTTATCATGAACATAATTTAACAATCCATCGGCATACGTATCTCTTTTAATAATGGCACCCGGTATAGAAATCTTTACATTCAGCAATAAAGTATCGGCATAGGGGTCTTTTGGAATGGTGTTCATATTATTTTTCTCCTATTGTAAATGTATTTAAAGCGAACCATTTCTCTTATTTCCCTTTGCCTGTAAAAATAATACGCAACGTATGTATCATAATCTTAAAATCCAGCAACAGCGATATATTTTCAATATACAGCAGGTCATATTGCATCCGTTCTGCCATTTGCTCCACCGTACTGGCATAGCCATATTGCACCATGCCCCAGCTGGTTAGCCCGGGCTTTACTTTTAGCAGATATTTGTAATAAGGGTTTAGCGCCAACACTTTATCAATATAAAACCGGCGTTCCGGCCGCGGACCTATCAGGCTCATCTCTCCTTTCAGTATATTCCATACTTGTGGCAACTCATCCAGCCGCCATTTGCGCATGGTACGGCCCCACCCGGTAATCCGCGGATCGTAGTCAGATGAAAGTGCCGGGCCATCTTTTTCCGCATCCTCATACATGCTTCTGAATTTGAGGATTTGAAAGGGCTTGCCTTTAAATCCAATGCGTTGCTGTGAGTATAAAACCGGGCCGGTAGATGACAACTTCAACCTGATAATGACAAAAACTGCCAATGGCCATAGAAACAGCATGGCAAACAAACTAACCAAAACATCTATTAAACGCTTGATATTCAATTGCCAAACCGGCATTAGTCCGGTTTGAATATCAATAAACATACCCCCTGCGATATTATTTGTTTTTACCGATCCATACAGAATATCCAGGGAATCGGGTACCAGCTTGATGCCTACATCTTTTTCGCTGAGGCGGTTAATAAGTGATGCCGTCAGGTGTTGCTCCTGTTTATCAAAAGCTATAATTACTTGTTCAATCCCATGCTGTTCAATGATGGTTTCAATATTGTCGAGTTGGCCTTTGTAAGCAAGTTTATTCACCAGTCCGTTTTTGCCCACCCCATTTACGGTTACAAAGCCTGCCGGGTGCATACCATTAGAAAATGATTTGCGGGCCACTTCTTCAAAAGCTTTCACTGTCTTCGCATTATTGCCTACAAACAGCACCGGCATTTTCACCTTTCCGGCTTTAATATGTGCTTTAGCGATTCCTAATAAAATAGTACGTGCAAAAAAAGTAAGGAAGAAATGAAGCCCCAGCAGTAAAAAAAAGGCTTTGTAATAATAATTATAGTTGCCGTCAAAACGAATATCGTCTATCAGCAGCACAAAGAATAAAACCAGGCAACCTGCGAGGCTGGTAACAAAGGTAGCTGTCAGTTCATTTAGCCGGGAGCGTTGGTACATGCTGGATCGGTAACTACCGCTGAGTGTAAAAAGGGCCAGCCAGAATAGCGGTAAAAAGAACAAACCAATCCAAAGCATCGGCTCCCGTAGCATAAAACGTATCGAAACCGAAGAGAAAATTTCCTGCCGCCGCCACAAATAAAATAGCCCCCAGCTAATGGCAGCGCCGGCAAAGTCGGCAGCGGCATACGCATAGGTAGTTAATGGTTTGTTTACCGGCATAACAGGGTCCTGCTTTGAAAGCAGTTGGACATCTGAATAATTAAGAATACGTAGATTTAGTTCTATACGTTAGCCGGTTGATTATGTAGGGTGAAAGTAAGTTGTTTGTAAATAGAACCCACAACCTACGTTTCCAGTAAAGGTCTTGTAGTCAATTGGCCCATTTTTTCCAAAATCCGGTGAGCTGTTTCAATAGCCAATAGGCCATCAATTTCACTCACAGTGGTTGTTTTATTTTCAGCGATAGCCGTTACGAAAGATTGGAGTTCCATTAGAATAGCATTCGTATCTTTTATTTCAGGATTGGCTACTGCTATCGTTTTTTTAATGCCATTGGTAGTTTCCAGGTCAAAGGCAAACACATTCTGGTCGCCGGGTTCTTTCAGTTTGATGATTTCCGTTTTACGGGTTAAAAAATCAATACCAATGTAAGCGTCTTTTTGAAACAACCGCATTTTTCGCATTTGCTTCATACTGATGCGACTGCTGGTAAGGTTGGCAACACAGCCATTATTGAACTCCATCCGCACATTGGCTATATCCGGGGTTTCCGTAATCACCGATACGCCGCTTGCACTGATGTTCTTGACCGGGCTTTTCACCAGACTCAGCACAATATCAATATCATGAATCATCAAATCCATGATTACGCTTACCTCTGTACCCCTTGGGTTGAACTGCGCCAGCCGGTGTACTTCAATAAACATAGGCTCCAGCTTATATTGCAGGGCTGCTAAAAAAGCCGGGTTAAACCGCTCCACGTGGCCTACCTGTACTTTTACGGCTGCTTCCCTCGTTAGCTTTACAATATCACGGGCCTGCTTCAGCGTACTTACCAGCGGTTTTTCTACAAATACATGACGGCTTTTGCGCAAAGCTTTTACCATCAGTTCGTAATGGAAGGTTGTTGGCGCTACAATGTCCACGGCATCGCATAAGTCCATCAGTTCGTCATCATTATCAAAGCGTTTCAGGCTATACTTTTCTGCTACCGGCAAAGCATTTCCGTCGTCGGGGTCGTAAAAGCCCACTAATTCCACTTCCGAAATCTGTTGCCAGTTGTTCAGGTGAAACTTGCCCAAATGTCCCACACCAAATACGCCTACTTTCAGCATAACCTGCTAACGGTTTTGTAACGGGTAAAAGTACAGGCAAACAGGTGAAAGACGGAAAATGGGTTATTTCCCAGATAGGACGGGTTAAAACCCATCCCTACAAAATGGGTCGAGCCTACGGCTCTTTGAGTTCAGTTAAAACAAGTCAATCTGGAAATCATGAGATATAAACGCTCTTTGGCAACACTTAAAGTGCCGTAGGCACGGACCATTTTGTAGCAACGGGTTTCAACCCGTTGACCTTGAACGGTGAAAGCCGTATTTTGCAAACCCTGCATTAAAATCTGAATGATGGAACTAAAAAAACTAACCGTACATAATTATAAAAGCCTGGTAAATTTTGAACTGAATGAGCCAAATGCTTTTACGGTCTTTGCCGGGCCTAATGGGGCAGGAAAGAGCAATATTTTTGAAGCCTTGGAGTTTATTTCATATTCAAAAAAACTTGATATTTTAGAAGTTGAGAAATTCTTTGGAGGTAGAGATCAAATTAGAAATGTAAATTCAGATATATATAGCTATGAAATTACTATAAAATTTAATTCTTTTGAAAATCGTTCTTTACTTATTGGTAAAGAAAATGATAGTATAATTTGGTATCCACCTAAAGATTATCCTGGAACTTAGCTACTCCACTGAAGTTTTCTAAAGAGTTTAAAGATTTTAAAAAGAACAATCCCTTTTTCGCAAAAAGTGATTCTGATCAACAAAAAATTTTATAAAAATTTTCTTCATCTTTTTATTAATAAATCTGAACTCAACCATATCAAATACACTTCCAACGAGCGCCTTCTTCCCGATGCTTCCAACCTCGAATCCGTTCTTAAACGCATTTTAAAAGATGAATTAATCAAAGAGGAATTCTTAGAATGACTTGACCTTTTCATTCCCGGTTTCAGCAATATAGAAATTCATTCAGATAATATTGGCGGCACGGATACGCTGCTTATCTATGAAAAAGGCACTACAAAGCCTTTCACTAAAAACCTCATTTCCGATGGCACTTACAACATATTGGCTTTGCTTACGGCAGTATATCAAACCAACGAACCGCAATTCCTTTGTATTGAAGAACCGGAAAATGGTTTAAATCCTTATGTAGTAAGAACAATGGTTGAATTTTTTAGAAAACAATGCGAAGAAAAGGGCCATGTAATTTGGCTGAACACTCATTCTCAAACATTGGTAAAAGCATTGAAACCCGAAGAGTTGATCCTTGTTGATAAAAAAAATGGAGAAACCACTATCAAGCAATTTTCTAAAGATTACAAATTATACAGCCTTGATATGGACGAAGCCTGGCTATCTAATGCTTTGGGAGGCGGGTTACCATGGTAAAAATTGGCTTTATTGCAGAAGGCGATTCCGAAGATATTTTTTTGAAATCATCGTCGTTCAAATTGTATTTAAATCAGCTAGGGGTAGATACTTCTTCAGAACTAATTATAAACGCAGAAGGGAAGAAAAAACTCTACCATCCGACAGGTGATTTTTCAAAACTAAAAGCTCGTATAGATACATGGCTGCAAATACTTTCCGATAAAGGAGCACAAGTAGTGTTCCTGTTGTTAGATAGAGATAACGATGATAATTGTTATACTCAATTTAAGTCAAAGGTCCATCATCATCTGCAAAACATCATTATTGTTGCTACGCAGGAAATAGAGGCCTGGTATTTAGCGGATACGGAGGCAATGCAAAAACTTCTACACACTAAACTTAATGCAATTGACCAACCTGAATTTTCTGAAACCAATAGAAGAAATAGACCGGCTAATGCAGTTATATCGTAATAGAGGAGTATCAAATAAAAAAATCTTTAACAATAATATGCTTCGCTGCGGCTTCTCCCTTGTCAAAGCTGCTGCCCACCCCGCCTGCTCCAGCGCTGCCTACTTTCAACGCAAGCTAATAGAAGCTGCACAAAACCGTTAAGTTTTTATAACCAAATCTTCAACGTGGAATTGCATTCGTAAGTTTGCAGACTGTCCCACAGTTACTATTTACTTATGTATTCCTATGTGAATCTATGTGTAACTATGTGCCTCTGTGGTAAAAAAATAAGCATGAAGTTTTACCCGGAATCTACCATCACCCAACTCGAATTCGACAAAGTACAGCAGCTGCTGGCAGGTCATTGCCAAACGGCATATGGCAAAGCAAAAGCATTACAGTTACGGGTGCATACCCATATTCAATATATCCAGCTTGAGCTACAGCAAACTCACGAAAACAAAATATTGCAGCAAAGTGCCCAGGCCATTCCCGCCGATTTTACCCATCCGCTGGAAAAAGAATTAAAGCTGCTCGGCATTCCCGGTGCCGTTTTATCGGAAGATGATTTTGTGCAGATCAGCCGCCTTTGCGAAGCCACTAACAATTTGTTCCGCTGGTTCAATACGGAAAGGAGAGAAGCCAACCCGGCGCTAACACAGGTAATTAAAGATAGTTATTTTGAAAAAGTTATCGCCGAACTGATCAGTAATGTAATTGACGACAGCAGCCAGGTTCGGGACAATGCCAGCCCCGAGTTGCAGAATATCCGCATGAGCCTGTACCGTAAAAGAACGGAGCTACGTCGGCTGTTTGCCCGTATTGTGCAGCGTATGAATAAGCAAGGCTACCTGGCCGATATTGAGGAAAGCTTTATTAATGGCCGCCGGGTACTGGCTGTTTTTGCCGAAAATAAACGCATGATAGGCGGTGTGCTGCATGGCGAAAGCGACAGCCGGCAAACGGCTTTCATTGAACCGGAAGAAACCACCGGCCTGAACAATGAAATCTATAGCCTGGAGAGTGATGAGAAAAAAGAAGTATATCGCATTCTGCGGCAGCTGACTGCCCAACTGAACCCATATGCATCACTACTGAAAAGCTATGTGCAAATCATCGGCGAGTTCGACTTTATCGCAGCCAAAGCAAAACTTGCTATTCGTATGGATGCCAGCCTGCCGGCTGTGGTAAACAAAGCACATATCGAGTTATTCAAAGCCTATCATCCGCTGCTGTATTTATACAACCAGCAACAGCAAAAGCCTACCATTCCGGTAAACCTGACGCTGGATGAGAAGAACCGCATTTTGGTAATCAGTGGCCCGAATGCAGGAGGTAAAACCGTCACTATGAAAACGGTTGGCCTGCTGCAGGTAATGCTGCAAAGCGGATTGCTGGTGCCGGTTCATCCCGATAGCACGATGGGTGTGTTCCGGCAATTATTCATTCACATGGGTGATACGCAGAGCATTGAATTTGAATTGAGTACATATAGCAGCCACCTGCTGCACATGAAGCATTTCATAGAAAATGCAAATGGCAAAACCTTGTTTTTTATTGACGAATTGGGCGGCGGCAGCGATCCGAATTTAGGAGGAGCTTTTGCGGAAGTGATTATGGAGGAGTTAGCAAAAAAACACGCCGTAGGTATTGTAACCACACATTACCTGAACCTGAAAATAATGGCAAACCGGGTGTCGGGCATCATCAACGGGGCTATGCAGTTTGATGAGGAAAATCTGGCCCCACTATATCGTTTAAATGTAGGCAAACCTGGCAGCAGTTACACTTTCGCCATTGCTGAACGGATTGGTTTACCCAAATATTTAATCAATAGAGCCCGAACGATTGTAAACGAAGACCAGTTCCGGCTGGATAAATTACTGAACCGTACAGAGCAGGACTTACAAAAACTGGAAGTGCGGGAAACAGAACTGGAGAAGCTGATTAAAGAAAACGAGCGCCTGAAAAAGGAAATGGCACAGGTGATGAACAAAGAGCGGCATCAGCAACAGATAGAAATATTGAAAGAGCAAAACCGCCTGCGGGAAGAACAGCTTCTGTACCTGAAGGACATGGACCGTAAACTAAAAACACTGGTAATGGAATGGCGGAAAACCGATAAAAAAGAAGAAGTAATTAAAATGATGCATGCCTTATTGTTTAAGCAAAAAGAGAAACAAGTGGCAGAAAAACAGCAGAAAAAAGTGGACAGTAAATACATAGAGCTTAATGGCGAAGTGCAGGAAGGCGATAAAGTAAAAATGAACAAGAACCGTCAGATAGGAACTGTAAAAGAAATCCGGGGCCGCAAAGCCATTGTGCAGGTAGGTGTTATTCCCATAACCATTGATATAACCGAACTTACAAAAGTGATAGACCGGCCGGAAGTCGTTGACAATGAATAATCACATGAATATCGTAGTGTAAAACAACTTTTGGTATGTAATCCTTGCAATGTCCTGTAAATCTTAAAAACTATAGTTCAGACTTTTTTTGGGAACAACCATCACTGCCATTACATTTGCCGCGGAGAGTTGGCAGAGCGGTCGATTGCGGCAGTCTTGAAAACTGTTGACTGTAACAGGTCCTGGGGTTCGAATCCCTAACTCTCCGCAGATGACAGGTACAAAAAAACAGCCCGACTCTAAATCGTAGAGACGGGCTGTTTTATTAATGGGAGAAAGTATCTTAACATTCAGTCATTCGTATGCATTTTTGCTATACTGGAGGTCAAAGGCCGATGCAACCACCTGGGTAATATACACATTCATAGATTCACCTTTGGAACTGCTATATACAGGTATATCTACTGAACTTGACGGCCCCACATTAAACACTTCAGCGTACTCCGATTTGTACAGTTTACCGGTTTCTTCGAAGGTTGATACAGCTACTTGTATATAATCAATCGGCGCTCCTGTTTTGTTGTTCAGTTGTACTTTAATATTGTTGAACCCTCCGTTAGGGGAAGGATGGCTATAATTTACATCAGCCAGAATGAAGTTTTCCCAATCGCTACGCCACTTACCCGCACTTTTATCTGATTTAGTAACTGCCAGATCTTTAGTTTGAAGTAATGAATTATTGTTGTAAAATGGTGCCTTTTTTACAGGGAATGTAAAAGGATTGGGATTAAGAATACTGAGAGAATGATTTTGTGAGAAGGGCGGCCTAAAAAATATGTTTTTTAGTTGCAACCAGAAATTATAGCCGTTAGGCAATTTGTGGGAATACATAGAATGGATTTAAAATATTGAATAAATAGAAGACCGGTGTTGCAAATATATACACTATAATTTCATAGTTGGATTGCTTGGTTTAATGCCTGTTTTAACTTATTCTATGTAAAAAGCATTATTTGCAAACTAATCAGCCTTTAAAATTATTATTTGAAAATTAATCAGTTATAAAAAGCATTATTTGCAAATTGACCAGTCAAAATAAGCATTATTTGCAAATTATCGAGTTATAAAAAGTATTATTTGCAAAAATATCAACTGCAAAAAGCGATATTTGCAAATATGTGAGTTGTTAAAAGCAATAATTGCAAATCTGTCAATTACGGCGACCAATACCTAGATTTTAAGAAAGTTTATCAAGGCTATACACAGGCTTTCTTATAAAAATACCGAAGGCATGAAATGATGATAGAAAAAGGGTAGAAATATGAATTTACAACGTAGAAAGAGTATACTATTTCCCTCCTTCAAAGTTGTAACTATAATATAGCCTTATTTACAGTCCATCTTCCAGGTGCTGTTTTATAAGGAAGTTTTGATACCTTATAAAGGAGATACCAGATTCATCAGGATTGAATTAACAGGGGAAGTTGATTTTATTGAAAATAGATCGTAGACCGTTTCTTTTGGATGCAGCTCACCATGTTTTAAACAGGTAGTTTGACCTATTATTTGATGCCCGGATAAGTTGTTTTGTGAACAAAAAAGTACTACTTTGCGCACTATTTTTGTCTTAATATTGTTTTAATCAAAACTAACTAACTAATCAAAACGCAATTTCTACGGCTTTGTCCTGGAATATAAACTTGTAAACAACGATTTTTTGCCTCATGTTTACGATGAAGAACTTTCCCATATGATTGTTCTTCTGATATTTTAGTAAGTATATATAATAAGATAAAACCTTTTACAATTTAAATCCATTGAGTCTTTTCTGTGAATACTTGGTGTGTTGAGAAATGATCGGTAATCAGGTTATAAAAATGTTTTTTCATTGCCCGAATATGAATGATATGTAATGAAAAGATGTTTAACCTAAATAAAACAAAGTATGAAGGCACTAAAGTCAAAAGTGAAAGATATAATATCGTACGAAGTCGAACACTTGTTCGGGCGGAGGATCATTTCATCCGGTGACTGCAATGAATTAAGCAATGAGATTTATCGGAAAACCACCCTTCAGCTAAATCCAAATACTTTAAGAAGGTTTTTTGGCCTGGTAAAAGCTAGTTATCCACCTGCCCAATCCACTTTAATGATATTGGCAAAATATTGCGGTTTCGAATCGCTTGAAGACATTTACAAAATTAAAAATACAGGACCAATTGAAGACGGGATGATTAATCCGGAAACAGTACTTCATTTTTTTGTTTCTATTTTTCGTGATTCAGTTATTATTCAGCCAAATGATAAGCTATTTATTAACATGGTAATACAAACCATTAAATTTTTAAATGCAAATAAATTTCTTACAGATAAGTTTCAAAGTTTAATTGCCAAAACAACATCCGGAAACAATTATTACTTTGAACAACTGGTTAATGTAGATAGCCTTAATTCCTTTTACGGAAACGGCTTGCGCTATTATGTAAAAGAAAAAGGTACGCCGGAAGCCGAGGTTTTTACTGCTTCCTTATACGTGTTTAAATATTGGTTAAGTGGTGAGGATGAAAAAGTAATGAAAAGTGCTGCGAAAATTTTGCCTTTTACTTATTTCGATACCATGCATCCTTGTATGTTAGCACGGCAATTTGCGGCTTTTTTGTTTTATCATAATGTAACCGGCACTGAAAGCGAAGACACAAGAATTGAAATGCATAAAAGCTATGCCGGGCTCAAAGCGTCGGCTGTTGACGATAAACTTTTAAACCATTTTATTTACATCATCTCAGAAGCGCTGATGCTTACAGGCTTTCCGGAAGATGCCCTTTTTTACCTGAAAAAAATCAAAGTTCCGGAAGGGGATGTTGAAAATAATTATGATCCGTTCAACTACGCTCAAGTATATAATCTGACGGAAGCATTTGCCTTATACAATCTGGGTAAACATAAGCAGGCAGAGCATATTATCAAAGAAATTAAGTCTTCCGAATTTCCATTTCTGAATAAAAAGTTTTCAGGCATTTTGTACTTGTCACTTTTAAAAAAAATAAGGCCTGCAGACAAAGGCTTACAATATAAAGATCAAATGGTATCATGGATAAACGAAACTGGCTTTAAAAGATTAATGACGATCTGAAAAGGTATTTGATAAGTGAGTAATTACTGTAGAATTTACTGATTGTTAGAAGAGTACTTATAAATCAAATAAATTAAACACACAGCCACTTTACAATAGCTTAATTTCAGAAAGCTTAATTTCGCTTTACTCTTGCATTGAATTTGTTAATAGATAGCTGGTTTAACTTGTACAAGAACAAAAATGGACAAACAAAAAAAATGACGTACAAATATCTTTGAATGCCCAATAAATAGAATGGCTTTACTATTGGTCTAACGGATGAATTTTCCTTTGTAGGCTTTTTGATTGATTCTTTGTACTGTTTATCATTTTTGAATTCGCTGTAATCCGGTTAGCTAAATTAAGTTACGCGTAAGTTATTATGAATCCTGGTTACACTCTTTAAAAAATTCAGATAGGAAATTTAAAATGGAGAAATAGTATTTGTAGATAATGTGAAGATATAAAGTCTGTAATAAGTTCACAATCTAAAGCTTTACTTATGACTGCGGAAAAATATTGGTATGCTGTTTATACAAAACCCAGATGGGAAAAGAAAACTTCTGAATTACTGACCAAAAAGCAGATTGAAAATTATTGCCCGCTTAATAAAGTTATCAGGAGTTGGTCCGATAGAAAAAAAATGGTATTAGAGCCATTGTTCAAATCATACATTTTTATTAATACTACCGAAAAAGAACATACCCAAATCAGGCAAACCGTCGGGGTTCTCAATTTTGTTTACTGGCTTGGAAAGCCCGCTGTTATTAAAAATGCCGAAATTGAAGCAATCCGCCAATTTCTAACGGAATATCAGAATGTAAAATTAGAGCATGTAGATGTAAATATCTATGACACCATAAAAATCAAAAGGGGCCCTTTAATGGAACAGGAAGGAGATGTGTTGGAAGTAAAAAATAAATCAGTTAAAGTGTATTTACCTTCAATGGGATATGCCCTTGTTGCAGAAGTTGAAAAATCAAATGTAGAGATTATTGCTAAAGCCAACCTTTTTCAGCGAAAAAAAGCTGCCGGGTTGCATTATCAAAAAGCAATATAATATTTCTGTATGCGTACAGCGCCCCGGTAAACCGGCGTATCAAATTCAGCCGGTCTGCTGGTTGCCACTTCGTTGTACAATTTTCCATTTCAAATCACATTGATTTTCATAAGGCTTTTGTGATGCATTATGTGCCAGTTCACCTGGATTTTAATACAATAACAACAAATAGAAAACAAATATCAGGGCGGATGTAGTGAGTCCGCTGTAGCATCTATCTTATCAAATTAAATTTTATGAAAGTAATTGTAGTTGGAACTGGCTATGTAGGCCTTGTAACCGGTGCCTGCCTGGCCGAGGTTGGTACCGACGTGGTTTGTGTTGATGTAAACGAGGCGAAGATCAATAATCTGAGAAATGGCATCTTGCCCATTTACGAGCCTGGGTTACAGGAAATCGTTCACCGCAATGTTCAAAATGGAAGATTATCATTTAGTACAAATATTCTGGAAGTGATTCCCGGAGCGGATGTTGCCTTTATTGCTGTAGGTACACCCCCTGGTGAAGACGGTAGTGCCGATTTAAAATACGTATTACAGGTGGCTACCGATATTGGCAAAGCCATGAACGGGTACCTGGTAGTAGTTACAAAAAGTACCGTACCGGTAGGCACAGCGGTAAAAGTGAATAAAGCTATCAAGCAGGCAATGACGGCTTCCGGTCATTTGCTGGATTATGATGTTGCTTCCAATCCGGAATTTTTGAAAGAAGGCTCTGCCATATCTGATTTTCTGAAACCCGATCGTATTGTCGTAGGTGTTAATACAGAAAAGGCACAGAAAGTACTGGCAGAGTTATATCATCCTTTTGTATTAAACGGGCATCCTATCTTCTTCATGGATATTGCCTCTGCGGAAATGACCAAGTATGCTGCCAATGCCATGCTC
This sequence comes from Chitinophagaceae bacterium, assembly GCA_965246935.1. Taxonomy (GTDB): domain Bacteria; phylum Bacteroidota; class Bacteroidia; order Chitinophagales; family Chitinophagaceae; genus JAZKFT01. The sequence continues at coordinate 203,413 of CBDFGC010000025.1, forward strand.
GCTACCAAAATATCTTTTATGAATGATATTGCCAACTTGTGCGAGTTGGTAGGAGCTGATGTTGACAAGGTTCGTAAAGGAATCGGCAGCGACCCCAGGATCGGCAACCGTTTTATTTATCCGGGTATCGGTTATGGCGGTTCCTGCTTTCCAAAAGATGTAAAAGCACTGGTAACAACAGGAAAGGAATATGGCCATACATTGCGGATATTGGAATCGGTAGAAGCAGTAAATGAGGATCAGAAAAAAATGATGTTTGGCAAAATAAAAGTGCATTTTAACGATGAGTTGAAACATAAAACTTTCGGTATATGGGGACTGTCTTTCAAACCGAATACCGATGATATGCGGGAAGCGCCAGCTTTAGTATTAATTGAAGCACTGTTATCTGCCGGCGCTGCTGTACAGGTATTCGATCCGGTAGCCATGCCCGAAGCAAAGCACTACCTGGGTAATCGGGTAACCTGGTGCTCAGACATTTATGAAGCGTCAGAAAATGCCGATGCGATTGTTTTGGTAACAGAATGGAACGAGTTTCGGCTGCCAGACTGGAAACGGGTAAAAAGCCTGGTGTATACACCTGTTATTTTCGACGGACGCAATGTATATGAACGCGATACCTTACAGCAAAATGGTTTTAATTATTATGGTATCGGAATACCACAATTGAAACCGATGAATGTTCTGGCATAAACTATATTATAGGTAGGTAAAACAATTCTTCCTTTCATTGATAAATCACCTTGTTTCAGGTAGATGCGTCCCGTCTGCTTCTGCATTGTATCTGCTGAACCTGATAGTATCAGAGAAATAATTGGTAATTTGAGCTTTTCGAAATTTATAACAACCCTGTACTGCCACTGAAAAGCAAATAGCTATATATTTGGCCACTCGCTTTATGTTGTGTTTTAAAGCAAAAAATGACTGAAGCTAATGTTGTGAATTATTGATAAGTAGTAAATAGAGGATAATCAAAATTCTCATTTGCACGTTGGATTTCAGGGGTTACAAGAAAAAGTACAGGTGTTCAACCATTTTGGAAATACAAGCTAATTTAGTTTCTTTGGGACTGAGATTGGCGAAGCCTTTTCAACGCCGCAAATGCACTATCTTCAATAAGCACAAGTTGGAAAATGTGCGGATATGTGTAAATAACCCTTTCAGGTAGCAACAAGCAGGCGTTTTCAGGCCATTACCCTAAGCCTGAATGCATCAACATAAATGTCAAATTCTTACAAGTACTATGAAATTAAAAAGCCCTGCTAAAATATTTCTATCTGTTTCCTGGTATATTTCCCTTTCATGCCTGTTAGCTGCCTGTGGTTCCACAAATAAGATTAGGGCCGAGTATGTTTATTTTCAGGATGGCCCTAATGTGATGAATTCTCAACAAAAAGAAATCATTATTCATCCGAACGATTTGCTGGGTGTACAGGTGTACAGTAAAACAACAAACCAGGAGCAGGCAGCTATTTTTAATATTCCGCTTGGTGTAACGCCGGCAGGATACCAGGTAAGTGAAGCAGGCAATATTGAAATGCCTGTTCTTGGCGCTGTTAAAGCTGCAGGGCTTACCAAAGAACAGTTACAGGACCAGTTAGTGCAAAAACTAACGACTTATGTAAAAAATCCTTCCGTACTGGTTCGCTTCCTTCAATTTAGTATAAATGTAATGGGGGAAGTAAAAGCTCCTGGTACTAAAACTTTCATCGTAGATAAAGTGACGATTATTGATGCTCTTAGCGCCGCCGGTGATCTTACTGATTTTGGTAAGCGGGGCGATATAATGGTCATCAGGGAAGAAGGGGGGAAGAAGATATTTCATAGCGTTGACCTCAGAGATAAAAGTGTTTTTCAATCACCTGTATACATAATGCAACCCAATGATATTATATATGTAGGCCCCACCAATAATAGATTGGGCATCTTAGGTTCAGATCCGGAAAAACAAAGGAAAACGAGTTTTTTAATTTCGCTTACTTCGGTATTCTTTGGAGTAGTTGCTTTAGTACTAACAATTGTAAGATAATTTATGAAAATGAAAAACGGAACATTGATAGAAGATCAAAAAAGTACTAAGACTTTTAAAGACCACCTTTTTAAATATCTGGCTAAATGGCCTATATTTTTGATCACCTTAACCATTTGCATCGGCGCCGGGTTTATATCTGCACGTTATACCACGCCAAAATACTTGGCCAACCTCGTTTTTTATGTTAAAAGTGCTAACCGGGTAAGTGGTGACCTGATTGAAGAAGCATTATCCGGTAAACGGGAGATAAACTTAAATAATGAAATGCTTCTTCTTACTTCGACCGCTTTAATAGAAAGAGTAGTTGAAAAAGGGAGTTTTAATATTGGTTACGCTAAGGCCGGCAGTATATTAGATGTAAATATATACTTAAATGCTCCTTTTCGTCTGATTGTAAAAGATAGCAATGAGAATAATTTGCCTGTTACATTGAGACTAAAAAATCTAACTGTCACCGGCGGCAATGGCTTTATCGGGACCGATGAAAAAGGTAAGCCTTTTTCTTTCAAATGGAATACGCCGTTTGAGGTGGGTAGCAAAACTTTTGCATTAACGCCGAGCCGTACCATTAAGAGCGGGGATGGGAATTATTTGGTTACCTGGCGGCCCATTAGTTATTCGGCGGCCCTTATATTAGGTACTTTATCAGTTGCTCCATTCGATACGAAATCAAGTGCGATCCAACTTTCGCTGAAATCAGAAAATCTGGACATGGGCAAAGACATTCTGAACACCATTTACACAGAATTCAACCTATCTAATATTGAAGACAGAACTAATATTAGTGAAAACACGGTACGATTCATCAATGAACGGTTACATGAAATTAGTCTTGAACTATCGGGTGTAGAAAGTGACCTGCAAAGCTATAAGGGAAGCAGGCGGTTGGCTGATATTAGTACGCAAACCACACAATCGCTGGGTGGTTCAAATACAACTGCTGAAAAAATAAAAGATTTAGGCGTTCAGCAGAGAGTGGCTACGATGCTCAAAAATTATTTTCAAAACCCGGATAACAATAATACTCTTGTACCATCCACTCTTGGATTAGGCGATCAGACACTATCTTCATTGATCAACCAGTACAATGAAATTCAGGCCAGGAAAGAACGGGAAGCACCGAATGTTGCGCCCAACAGTACCGTAATGCAGCAATTTAATGCACAAATTGCCAATTTAAAAAGTAGTATTATCGAAAGTCTGAATAATGTCACTAATAACCTGGATTTACAGGAAAAAAGTTTTCAGCAGCGGAATAATGAATTTAGCCAGTTTCTTGTTGGTGTTCCCGGCAGCGAACGTGAAATAAAAGATATCAACAGGAAACAGGCGGTTACAGAAGGTATTTATCTGTACTTATTGCAAAAAAGAGAGGAAATGGCTATCTCCAGTACTTCCGCTTCTGTTTCGCTATATAAACAAATTGATGCAGCGAAAGGCTATGGGCCGGTTGAGCCAAATGTACGCAAGTCAATCCTTCTTTTTATGGTACTCGGCATTGCTTTGTCATACGGGTTTATATTTTTGAGCGATTTATTAAACGATAAAGTGTATAACCGGGAGGATGTTACCGGCAAACTGAACCTACAGATTTTTGGTGATATTAGCCATCTGCCGAAGCGTAAAAAGCCATTAATTGCTGCGTTAAGCCAGGGTATTGTCGGCGAGCAGTTCCGGGCTATTAGAACCAACCTGTCTTTTGTACTTAAAGGTAAATCTGCTAAAACAATATTGATAACGTCGTCTACTGCCAGCGAAGGAAAGTCTTTCGTAAGCCTTAATCTTGCTGCCGTGTGTGCGATACCTGGTAAAAGGGTAGCTTTGGTAGAATTTGACATCAGGAAACCCCATTTATCCACTTCACTGAATTTCCATAATGAGAAGGGTATTACCGATTATCTTGCAGGCGACGTTACGAATATCACAGAAATTGCGCATGCGCTGGATGAAATTCCAACCCTCCACATTTATCCATGTGGTACTATTCCCACCAATCCCGCTGACTTATTACTGGCAGAAAATGTTTCCCGATTGTTTGAGGCGTTAAAATATCAATACGATTATATTATTATTGACTCACCACCGGTAGGAATGGTAAGTGACGCCTTGGTATTAGGCGAGTTCAGCGACTTGGTGTTATACGTTATCCGCCAACGGACAACTTTGAAAAAACACCTCGATTTTATAAATGATCTGGAAAGCAATGAAAAACTGAATAATGTTGGTTTGATTTTAAATGACATGAAAACCGGCGGTAACTACGGGTATTACGGCTATGGCTATGGCCAGTATAAATATTCTAACACGACTGTAAAAGCCTGATAACTGATGCATCGTTTGTGGCTATATTTTTACTAAGCGACGAAGGTAGTACCCTAATTATTTCAATCATATATTCATAGAAAAGCATCTTTTTCGAAATTAGTTTGAATGTTTTTAGCAATGGAATACAATTACCTGATTTCTTTCAAATCTAGGATAATACGTTTGGCTGATCGAACACATATCACCTGTTCCTCTATTTCTTTTATCTATAATTACCAAGTGCCTTAATGGATACTACCGTTTCTACACAACAAACCTGGGATCTTAAAATTAAACCATCTTCCAGCCTGTTAAGCCTGAATTTGAAAGATGTGTGGAGCTATCGGGATTTATTAGGATTGCTGGTACGCAGAGATTTCGTAGCATTTTATAAACAAACAATTTTAGGACCTTTGTGGTTTTTCGTGCAGCCGCTGCTCACCACAATCATGTTTAGTTTTGTATTCGGCAAAATGGGTGGTTTTGATACTGATAAATTACCAAAGCCCTTATTTTACCTGGCAGGTATTACTGCCTGGAATTATTTTGCCGATTGCCTCACTAAAACGTCCACGGTGTTCAGAGATAATGCGGCAATCTTTGGTAAAGTTTACTTTCCAAGGTTGATAATGCCATTGAGCATTGTGGTAAGCTGTTTAGTACGTTTCGGCGTTCAGTTTCTGCTTTTTCTGTTGGTAATGGCATATTATGCTTTCACCGGTACACAGTTTCATATTACCTGGGCAATCACTTTATTTCCGGTAGTAGTAGTTTTGATGGCTTTGATGGGTCTCGGAGCCGGAATGATTATTTCGGCAATGACTACTAAATACCGTGACCTTGCATTTCTGCTCACTTTTGGGATTCAGTTACTGATGTATGCCACTACCGTTATTTATCCGTTGGCAACTGTGGACGCCAAATACCGCTGGTTAATAAAAGCAAATCCTATGACATCATTAATTGAAACTTTCAGGTATGGCTTTCTGGGAAAGGGTAGCTTTGATTGGGTTTTGCTTGGCTATTCTACCGGAGTTACTGTTGTATTTCTACTTCTCGGTATTATTATATTTAATAAAGTGGAAAAAGATTTTATTGATACCGTTTAATGCTAAAAATATATTTTTGTTTATATATTATACAATTAAAGATTAAGGTAAATAAGTAATGGAATTAGCAATTAAAGTTGAAAATCTTTCTAAAGCGTATCAATTAGGGGAAATAGGGACTGGAACATTAGGTAATGATTTATCAAGATGGCTGGCAAAAATTAGAGGTAAAGAAGATCCTTTTTTGAAGATAGGGGAAGAAAATGACAGAGCTACAAAAGGAAAAAGCGATGTTGTCTGGAGTTTAAAAGATATAAATTTCGAAATACAGGAAGGCGATGCGGTAGGTATTATTGGTCGTAATGGCGCTGGTAAAAGTACTTTATTAAAGTTACTTAGCAGGGTAACATCGCCGACCAGCGGCGAGATAAATGTAAAGGGCAGGATCGCAAGCTTATTAGAAGTTGGCACCGGTTTTCATCCTGAGCTTTCAGGACGGGAAAATATTTTTTTGAACGGTGCTATCCTTGGGATGCGAAAAAAGGAAATTCATCGCAGGTTCGATGAAATCGTGGAGTTTTCAGGCGTAGAACGCTATATTGATACACCTGTGAAGCGCTATTCATCCGGTATGTACGTTCGACTTGCTTTTGCAGTGGCAGCACATCTGGAATCTGAAATATTAATAGTAGATGAAGTGTTGGCTGTAGGAGATGCGGAGTTTCAAAAGCGATGTCTTCAAAAAATGAAGGAAATAAGTAAAGGTGAAGGAAGAACAATTTTATTTGTAAGCCATACAATGGCTTCTGTGAAACAACTTTGTAATAAAGGCATTTTACTGGCAAATGGTAAAGTAGAGTTGGAAGGACATATGACAGACGTTATTAATCTTTATCTGTCTAATAAATCAGAAACTTCCTTAGGAAAAGTTATTTTGCCGAAGAGAGAAAATACTGACTTGTTTTTTACATCTGTTTCCATGTTAAATGAAAACGGCGAAGACATAATAGCTGTCTCACATTCTTCTGTTTTCTATATTGAAGTTTCTTTTACAGTAATAAAAAAGATAGATAACGTAGAAATTAGCATTTGTTTCAAAAATGCAAATGGTATAAATGTTTTTTTCACCAGTTTGTCAGAAGCTTTTTCCAGCAATATTTGTGATTTTAAACCGGGCCAATATCGTACGAAAACTAAAATCCGGGGCAACTTTCTGATACCTGGATCATATACTATTGATATATACGCTCACCATAGAAACATTAGTAATATAGATACCCATACTGACACAATAAAATTTTCGATTGTAGACGTAGGATCCTATATGGCACCATATGGGAAAGCTGCGGGAGATTTTACCTGTGTTTTGGACTCCTCCCCTTGGGAATTAATTGAATGTGCATAATTAAACCGACTGTTTATGAATAACTTGTATGATCATCTTTTTTATGAAGCCTTACGAATAAGGCTAATTGAAGAAAGAATTAGTGAAATCTATCCAACTGATAAAATTCAAAGCCCTGTCCATCTATCTATTGGCCAGGAAGCAGTAGCAGTGGGTGTCTGTAATAATTTATTAACTACAGATTTGCTATACTCTTCTTACAGAAGCCATGCTTATTACCTGGCAAAGGGAGGTGACGTAAAAAAGATGTTCGCTGAGCTTTATGGTAAAGTAACTGGTTGTGGTAAGGGTAAAGCCGGCTCAATGCACCTGGCCGAAAAGTCTGTAGGTTTTATGGGATCCTCTGCTATAGTAGCCAGTACCATCTCTCATGCAGTAGGTTCGGCATTGGCAAGTAAAAGGCTGGGTAAAGAACAAGTATCTGTTGCCACTTATGGTGACGGTGCTTCTGAGGAGGGTTCGTACCACGAATCTTTAAACTTTGCCTCTGCATTTAAACTTCCTGTAATATTTATTTGTGAAAATAACGGCTTAGCTATTCATTCCAAAATTGAACATCGGCACTCTTACACTATTCATCAACACGCAAAATCGTATGGTATAAAGTCGGTTTATATTGAAAAAGGCTACGACTTTATGGAGGTAAATAATATTATGGCCTATGTAGTAAAAGAAGTAAGGGAGACCGGGTTGCCATACGTGGTGGAAGCAAAAACGTATCGGTACAAGGAACATGTAGGTATTGGAGACGATCACCATGTGCCCTATCGTTCTGCAAGCGATTTTGAAAAATGGAAGAATGCAGACCCCCTTGTGCAGGATATAAAGACCGCCGCTAATTTTATATCCAAAATCAGGGAAGAAATTGAATTAGCGGTTGCATTCGCTGAAGAAAGTCCGTTTCCGGCCGACAGTGAACTATTATCCGATATTTATTGATTTTAAACATACTATCTAATGTTAAGTATAGCTGAAAAAGTAATCACTTATAAAGAGGCATTACTTCGTTCCATGGATGATGCCCTCGCAAATTTTCCGGAAGTTATTATCATGGGGCAGGGTGTTGATGATCACAAAGGAACTTTTGGAAGTACCATAAACCTGGCTGAAAAATATGGTAAAGACCGGGTATTCGATATTCCTCTTTCTGAGGAAGGTAATGCAGGGATAGCCATTGGTGCAGCACTTAACGGTGTTTATCCGATTCAGACACATATACGTAATGATTTTAGCTTATTAGCTGCAAATCAAATTATTAATATTGCTGCAAAATATAAATATATGTATGGCGGGCACTTTGAAGTGCCTTTCTTAACCCGCATGATAATAGGACGTAGCTGGGGGCAGGGTGCACAGCATTCGCAAAGCTTACAATCTTTATTTGCACATATACCTGGCTTGGTAGTAATTATGCCCTCCAGTGCAGATGCTGTGTTAGAATCCTATCATCATGCTGTAGCAAATTACAAAGGCCCTGTTATTTCTATTGAGCACCGTTTATTATACGATTATAATTATAAGTCCACTTATGAAAATGGTAACTCCCTTTCCGATCCGTTTTCTTCACGAATGGTAAGAGAGGGTTCAGATGTTACGATTGTAGCAACATCCATTATGGTTATAGAAGCGCAACGTGTGGCAGATTTCCTTCAAAATGAATGGGATATTGATTGCGAGATCATCGACTTACATGCTGTCTCTCACTACAATAAAGAAATGATATTGGAAAGTGTAAGTAAAACAGGAAAGTTGATCGTTGCAGACACAAGCTGGCTGGCATATGGCGTTTGCGCAGAAATTTCAAGAGTTGTTTGTGAATATGATCCAGGCATCTTGAAAGCACCTGTTATTAACTTGGGTATGCAGCCATCACCATGCCCCACATCCAAGCACCTGGAAGATCTTTTTTACCCGGATGATTACCAGTTTACCAAGAATATTATTGAGTTGGTAAAAGGTAAAGATCAACAACGACAATTACCTGAGCGCTCTTTAAATGAGACATACAAAAAATTTAAAGGACCCTTCTAATAGTTAAAATCTTTTACATTTTGCTCACAAAAAGAAATGTCATTGAAGAGGATGCAAAAGCTATCTGTTACGGTATTAATTTCAATATACTGGAAAATAAGACCATTTTAATTACAGGTGCATCTGGTTTGTTAGGCGTGTATTTTCTCTCTTGTTTAAAGTTGCTTTCAGAAAAAGGAAGAAATGTGAAAATCGTTGCTGTATTCAGATCTGAACTTCCTTCCTACCTGATAAATTCCAACTTTATAAATCTTCAGATATTAAAAGGTGATATTACTGACTATAACTTTTGTTCTACGCTGCCAAAAGCGGATTTTATTATTCATGCAGCCGGCTATGGACAGCCATTGAGGTTCATGGAAAATCCTGAAATTACGTTGAAGCTAAATACTTTCTCCACCTTTTTATTGTTCGACAAATTGAAGAAAGATGGCCATTTTATGTTTGTAAGCAGCAGTGAAGTTTACAGCGGACTTCGAAAAGATTTGTACACAGAAAATGACATAGGAACAACAAATACTACGCATACCAGGGCCTGTTATATTGAAGGAAAAAGAGGGGGTGAGGCAATTTGTAACAGTTACAGAAGTAAAGGCGTAAAAGCCACATCTGTCCGGCTGGCACACACGTATGGGCCGGGAACCAAACAGGGAGATAAACGGGTAATATTATCTTTTATTGAAAAGGCATTAGGTGGAAAAATTGAAATGATAGATAGCGGTGAAGCCGTGAGAACATACTGTTACATTGCGGATGCCGTAGAAATCTTATGGCGGATACTTTTATCAGCCGCAGAACCCGTGTACAATTTAAGTGGCAATTCGCAAACAACCATTGCTGAGTTAGCTAATAAAATCGGAAAGATCATGAATGTCCCGGTGATGATGCCGCCCACAAGAGATGGGCTTGCGGGTGCTCCTGAAGAGGTAAAGCTGGATATGACAAAGGTAAAAAATGAGTTTGGGAAAGGAAAATTATATTTCATTAAATGAGGGTTTAGAAAGAACAATTAATTGGTATTTAAACATTCATAATTCATGAACAAAGAAGATAAAATATTCGTTGCAGGACATAAAGGCCTGGTAGGTTCTGCCATTGTAAGAAAACTACAAAAGGAAAATTATAGTAATATTATTGTAAAAACATCAAAAGAACTTGACTTGCGGGATAAAGCTGTTGTGTCAGATTTTTTTGCTGTCGAAAAGCCACAGTATGTTTTTTTTGCAGCCGGTACCGTTGGTGGTATCATGGCTAATAAAACTTATCCTGCCGATTTCATCTATAACAATGTGTCTATGATTTTTAATACAATAGATGCTGCCTATAAAAACCAGGTAACAAAGTTATTATATCTTGGCAGCAGTTGTATTTATCCTAAAAATTGTCCGCAGCCCATTAAAGAGGAATATTTGTTAACAGATGAATTGGAGGAAACAAACAAGCCTTACGCATTAGCCAAAATTGCCGGTATAGAGCTTTGCACCTCTTATAATAAACAATATCAAACAGATTTTATATCGTTAATGCCAACTAATATGTTCGGTATTAATGATAATTACGACTTACAAAATTCACATCTCATAGCAGCGTTGATCAGAAGATTTTATGAAGCTAAAGAAAAGCAGGCACCTTTTGTTGAGTTATGGGGCACAGGTACACCAAAAAGGGAAGTACTTTCTTCCGAAAAATTGGCGGATGCCTGTTTTTATTTCATGCTAAACTATACTGGTAGTAATATCATCAACATTGGCAGCGGAAAAGACCATACGATACGTGAACTGGCTGAGATGATTAAATCAATATCAGGGTACGAAGGAGAAATAAAATTTGACAGTAGTAAGCCTGACGGGACTATGAAAAAGCAATTGGATGTATCACGAGCCAGTAAACTTGGCTGGACTGCTGAAAGCGATATTTCGGGTGACCTGCAAAAAGCATATAAAGATTTTTCAGAGAATTATTATCAATATACAAAAACAATATGACTATGTGGAAATTACAGGAAAACATACTGGAAGATAAAGACAAGGAATACTTGGTTGATTTTATTGAATCAACAGATCGGTTCACGCAGTTTGAAAAAGTAAAACAGTTTGAAGCAGCATGGTCGCAATGGCAACAAACCGGTTATTCCACATATGTAAACTCAGGTAGTTCAGCAGATCTGGTTATGCTGGATGCAGTGAAAGAATTTTACGGAATAGCCGACGGAGCCGAAGTGCTAGTTCCGGCGGTTACCTGGACTACCAACATTACCTCTGTTATACAAACAAAGCTTACACCTGTATTCGTAGACATAAACTTGTCTGATTACTCATTTGATTATGAAGAGTTGGAAAAGGCGGTTACATCAAAAACCAGGATTATACTGATAACCCATTTGATTGGTTTGCCGGCAAATATTGCAAAAATAAAAGCGGTTGCAGATAAGCACAATTTATTGATTCTGGAAGATTGTTGCGAATCGCACGGCGCTACATTCAAAGGAAAGAAAGTTGGGAATTTTGGGGTAGCCAGCACATTCAGCTTTTATTGGGGCCATCACTTAACAACTGTAGAAGGCGGCATGATTTGTACAGATAATGAAGATTTAAATGATCTTTTCATTCTTAAAAGATCTCACGGGCTGGCAAGAGAGTTACATCCATCCAAACATCAAAAATACAAGGATATGTATCCGGGTATCGATTTCAATTTTCTGTTTGTAACTCATGGATACAATTTTCGCAATACTGAACTGCATGCGGTATTAGGTATTGAACAACTAAAGCATCTTGATAATTACATACATATAAGAAATGAAAATCACCAGCACTACCTTGAGGTAATAGAGCCGATAAAAGATAAACTGTACATGGTAGAAAACCCGGGTATTTCCTCCTTTTGCCTGCCTTTTATATTCCGGGATAAACAAAACAAAAAAATTCTGAGAAAAGCTTTAATAGAACATAATGTGGAAAGCCGGCCAATTATAAGTGGTAATTTGTTGGTGCAGCCCTGCTTTGCGCAGTATGGAAATTATCAGGATTTTCACAATGCGCAGATTGTACAGGAAAACGGTATCTACATTGGCAACAATCAGTTTGTGAATGCTGAAAGATTAGGTATCTTAAGTGACATTCTGAGAAATACCTTTAGTAATGTTTATTCCTACTAACACGTATCAGTCAATACTGGAAAGCCTGCCCATTTTGTGTGTAGATGTGCTGATCGTTTATGAAGGTAAATGCCTTTTGCTGCTACGGGATAATGAGCCGGCAAAAGGCACTTACTGGTTTCCGGGTGGAAGAGTATATAAAAATGAATTAATAAAGGATGCAGTAGTAAGAAAAGCAAAGGAGGAAGTAAACCTTGTATGTGAATTTGTAAAGATTGTTTCTGTTGAAGAAAGTCTTTTTGAAAAAAAAGGGACAATGTTAACAGATGTGCATACGGTAAATGTATGTTGTTTGGTTTCGGTACAGGATGTATCGGGCATAAAGACAGATCGCTTACATAGCAATTATATCTGGGTTGAATCAAATAAACCCGCAATATCACTTGGCGATTAATCATCGACTATCAATTTTAGGTTTTACAGTCTGATTTAATTTATGAATAAGGACATCAGAATTTCCATTGTTCTGCCAAACTATAACAGTGAAAAATTCCTGGAAAAATGTTTAGCCAGCTTTGTAGAACAAGACTATGAGAACAAAGAATTGATAATAGTTGAAGGTAAATCAACTGATGCATCTCATGCAATCATTGAATTATTTTGCAATCTGAATTCAACAGTTAAATGGATTAAAGAAATAGATACATGCGTAACGGACGGGTTCAGTATAGGAGTAAGATTTTGCACTGGTGCTATAATTGGATTTTTAGCTTCAGATTCCGTTTATTACACCAATGACATTTTTAAGATAATAAACGAAAACTTCAACAAAGTACGATTTGATTGCATATACTTCAACGCTTACAGTTATTTTGTTAATGCCAGTCAGAGTAAAATTTTACTGAGAGATTGCAGCCATTCTTCTGAAAGGGATACATTATTGAAAGTTGGATGTTTTATACCTTTCGAAACATATCTTTTTTCAAGCTAAAATATTTCAAAAATATAAATTGGATGTCAAAGTTTAATCTATCATCGGATATTGAATTTTATGTAAGACTGATTAGAGACAAACTTATTATCACTATTCATTGATAAAGTATCCACAATAAATTATTATGATGGAAATGACTTTATGGCATATTCATTCTCTGAAACAATTCGAAGAGTGGCTGATGGTAGATATTACATTCTTGTTTGATAATAATATTGTTGATGAAAAGAAATCCACAATTCATATCTCTCTATTACAACATACATATACATTAAGTAGCCTATTTATTACGGAGGTATGATGCTTTGCTACTTGAACTAATAAAGGCAAATAGAGAGAAAAAAATTTATTCAGAAAGTGTCATTGTTAAAAAAGTGTCAAATACCATTGGTACAACTTATGCATGGAAGGAAAGACCTACGGTTTAGATCATTTCTTTAAACGTATAAGGTCCCCTTTATCAAGGCAATTTGGCTATTCAAAGACTGAAAATGCAAAACTACTCATTGGGTATTTAACAAAATAAATTTTTTGTCAACCAATGAGTCATCCGATTGTTTCGATAATAATGCCAGTTTACAACGCAGATAAGTATGTTCAGGCCGCAATAGATTCTGTTTTACACCAGACATATACCGAATGGGAACTTATTATAATAGACGACGGCTCAACTGATGGAAGTAAAAAAATTATAGAGAAAAATGCTAAAAATGATAGTCGGATTATTTCGTTATCTCAAAAAAATGGAAAACAAGCATCGGCACGTAATAACGGATTCAGGAGAGCAAAGGGAAAGTGGATTGCCTTTTTAGATGCAGACGATATATGGCTATCTGAAAAACTTTCAATACAATTAGTAGAAGCAACAGAAACAAAAGCAGATGTTCTGTACACCGATGGAGAAATAGTTGATGAAAATTTGAAGTTTATGATGAATTACCCAACTACATATGGCTTATACACTGGCAATGAGATGTACAATTTGCTTTATCAATCCAATGTAGTTCCAATTCTGTCAGTCTTGGTATCAAGTGTGTGGGTAAATAAGGTTGGCCAACAAAACGAAAACATATCGGTGACAGGTTGTGAAGATTGGGATTACTGGATAAAATTGGCTAAATCTGGTGCAAATTTTTATGGATCCAGAAGAAAGTTATTTCAATATAGAACAAACCCGGACGGAACATCAAGAAATTTGATTCGAATGCAAATAGCGCAAAATTTAGTTTTCATCAATAACTTTAGTAGCACTTTAAGGAGACCTAATCAGGTTAAAGCTAATCTACGTGAATCAGTTTATCCTTTAATTAATAATCTTATAAAAGGCAATAAAAATGATGAAGCAATTGTTTTACTGTCAGGAATGCAGAAGATTACAGACAAGCTATCAAATAAACTAAAATTAATATTAGTAAAAATTTTAGGAGTTTACTCTTTATACCCAATAAAAGCGATTGTTAAAATTAATGGAATTTATCGTAAAATGACGAAAAACGCGTTTGAATAGTTATGATTCACAGGCATCTCAAAGAAAATCACTTTAGCCACATGAGTGTTCTTTTATTTTGGTCAATTAATTGCTATAAAAACCTGTAGGCAAAAATCTGTTCAATGTGTTACATAAATGCTTAATACAATAAAGTCAAAAGTAAGAAATAGATTAAGACAGATTTTGTTGCGTATAATCGGGTTCAAAGATTTATACAATAATAAATATGCATCTAATCTATCAAATATTGATATAAATCCACAAAATGGAATAGACCCTTTAACTCTGTTCAATATCAGTCCGGAAGCTGCTTTTGTTAAGTTTGAATCAAGTGTAGAATGCAGAAGTTTTTGCAATTTTTTGGTTCATCCTAAAGCAACGCTGATTATTAGGCAAGGGGTCTTCTTTAATAATTACTGTTCTGTAAATTGTTTGGGAAATATCGAAATTGGTGAAAACACCTTATTTGGTGAAGGCGTAAAATTGTATGACCACAATCATTTACGCTCATATGAAGATGGAATTTTAAAAATAGATAGGTATGCTTTTGATATTGGACGTATTAAAATCGGTAAAAACTGTTGGATAGGAAGTAATGTTACTATTTTGAAAGATGTGGAAATTGGTGATAACGTAATCATTGGGGCTAACAACCTTCTCTTTAAAAATATTCCAGCAAATACTATTGTTCGTGCAAATACTGCTTTCACGTTAACAACATCGGATGATCATTGATAAAAATATTCATTTCCCTAAAGTCTATGCATCGTTAGGAGTAGTAGAAGTTGTGTTTTAGCTGTAAGAAAGCATATCGTAATAGTAGGTTTATAATTGAATCTCTTGTTATTATTTTTACACGGACAAATACGCCTAAAGATATAGATGCGTTTATTCTAAATCTATTTAGGCTGCGTACCATTTATTTATTATAAGCAATATTTAATTAATGAAAAAAATACTTTTTGTTACTTCTAATGACTGGACACCATGGGGCGGAAGTGAACAACTATGGTATGAATTAGCATTAATGTTTCTTAAAAATAAATATGAAGTTGCAGTTAGTATTAAAGATTGGAGCCCGGAGCCTATACATATTACTCAGTTAAAGAAAGAGGGAGCTGTCATTTTATTGAGAGAACAACCTTTAAATAAATCTATATTAACTCGGGGCATCAACAAATTACTTTCTAAAGCAAATGAATCTGTACATATTAAATATTTGCAGGACTTTAAGCCGGATTTTGCAATTATTAGTCAAGGCTCTAATATAGACGGTATAGATTGGATGTTTTTTTGCAAAAATAAAAAAATTCCATACTTTACGATAGTACAAGCTGCATTAGAATCGTTTTGGCCTAGTATGGATATGATTGATAAAATGAGAGAATCATACATGCATTGCAAAGTGTCTTATTTCGTTAGTAAAGCCAATTTGGAATTAACGCAAATACAGGCCATCGCAACATTCCCAAGTGCCAAAGTAATTTTTAATCCATTTAATGTTAATTATAATAGTTCGCTTTCTTTTCCTTCGGTATCAGACGGAATTTTACAAATAGCTAATGTTGCAAGACATGAACTGCAGGCAAAAGGGCAAGACGTGTTATTTCAGGTAATGAGTGATTCTAAATGGCGTAATCGTCCTATATGTATTAATTTGTATGGCAAGGGATTTCATTCAAACGCCATCAAACAGCTAATCACCTATTTTGAGGTTGACAATATCATATATAAGGGCTTTGAAGTAACAGAAAATATTTGGAAAACGAATCACGCATTAATTTTGCCTTCCAGATTTGAAGGCCTTCCATTAGCATTAGTAGAAGCGATGCTCTGTGGACGTTTTGGTATTGTTACCAATGTTAGTGGAAACAAAGAGGTGGTGATAGACAATGAAAATGGATTCCTTGCTGCTGCCCCAAAACCTGAATATCTGGATGAGGCAATGGAGAGGGCCTGGCAAAGAAAAGATGAATGGGAACAAATTGGAAATCTTGCAAAATCTTATATAAAAACAATTATTCCCCCCCACCCGGTTCAACACCTTTATCAGGACATTTTATCTGAATTAAAATGATTATTTAAATAATTCCGATATAAATGTTCATTTATTGTAATAACTCAAAGCGCAAAACTGCCAGGTGTAAAGTATAGCATACCGATGCTCCTCTTATTATGAAGCGACTTCTTTTTATCTCAAGTAATGATTATATACCCTGGGGGGGAAGCGAGGAGTTGTGGTTTAGCTGTGCAATTGAAGCTTTGAAGGGGCATCTGGAAATAGCTATTTGTACACAGTGGGATCCTTTACCAGCCAGGTTTGATATGCTTAAGGATTATCAACAAGTTAAGATTTTTTCGAAAAATAAAAAAAAATCCTTTTTTTTTAATCTTTACAATAAATTTTCACCCGGCAGGTTCAGGTTACGTAAAAAACCTTATGGCAGAGAACTTATAGCCTGGAATCCTGATCTTACCATTATCTCACAGGGAAACAATGCTGATGGCCTGGAAACTATGCAATTCTGCAAAGAAAACAATCTTGCATACTGTACCATTTCGCAAGCTGTTTATGAAGGTATCTGGCCAAGTACCGGTAAGTCAGCCGTTATGAGGGAGTTTTATAAGCATGCTATAGCCAATTATTTTGTCAGTAAGGCTAATTTGAATGTAACGAACTTACAAATAGGGGAAGTTGTAAAAAAGGGTAAAGTCGTAAGGAATCCGTTTAATCTTCCCTATCATACTAACCTGACTTATCCGTCAACCGATATATTCAAACTTGCCTGTGTAGCACGTTATGAATTTTATGCGAAAGGGCAGGATGTATTGTTAGAAGTACTAAGCCAGACTAAATGGAAGGAAAGAAACATAATGGTTACCTTTTACGGTAATGGCCCTAATGAAGATGGCCTTCGGCGGTTAATTTCCTATTTTAATCTTAAAAATGTTTTTATTGGTGGGCATAAACAAACAATCGAAATTTGGAAAGAAAATCACGCTTTGGTACTGCCATCTCGTTTTGAAGGCCTTCCATTAGCATTGGTTGAGGCGATGTTAGCCGGGCGATTTGGCATTGTAAGCGATGTTAGTGGAAATAAAGAAGCTTTTATTGATGGCGAAAGTGGTTTTTTGGCAGAAGCCCCAAGAGCTGAGTATTTTGATCGTGCTATGGAAAAAGCCTGGACAAGGCGGTATGAGTGGTGTAAAATTGGACAAAATGCAAAACAATATATACAGACGCTTTTTCCGGAAAATCCTGGTAAAGAACTTCTTAGAGTGATCTCGGATGACTACAGTGCTTGTAGGGTTGATATCTGATAAACTGGAATTGTAAGTTAATTCACTAATGAATAGTACTTGAAAATTTATCTGTTATAGTTGTAGCTTAGTTGAAATAAGTAGTAAACAAAATTAGTTAATTACATTAATGTCATACATCCTTACAATCTTGACTTATCGGCAATATATCAGTCTAATAATTTCAGAACTGGTAACTACACAAAATACATAACTCAAGTAATTTCAAAATTTATTATTAGTGAATGCAAAACGTTGTTATCGTTATTCCTATACATAATTCAAATCCAACACCTTGGGAACTTATTTCTTTTCAGCAGTGTTTTAAAATATTAAATAAGTATCCAATAGTTATAGTTTCTCCGGATGGCCTTAATTTACAAAGATATCATTCAATAGTAGGCAGCTTTAAAACTATTTATATCGATTCCAAGTGGCAATCTAGTTTATTGGGTTACAATAAACTTAAAGTAAGTCGGTTTTTTTATAATTTATTTAAGGATTATAATTACATGCTTACCTATGAGTTGGATGCTTTTGTTTTTAAAGATGAACTTGAATATTGGTGCGAAAAGTGCTATGACTATATAGGGGCACCATGGTTTGAAGGTTATCATGAACCTATAAGTAATAATTTTATTGGTGTAGGAAACTCCGGTTTTTCTTTAAGAAATATTGTAAGCTCAAAAAAAATATTAAAACAATATTTTTTCAAGTCTTCGGAAGAATACAGAAGCGGTAAAATTAAATTAATGCAGGCCTATTTAAAACAACCATTCCGATGGCTATTGAATCAAGGTAAAGAAAACTACACAATTCAAAAATATTCCAAGCTTAATGAGGATGTGTTTTTTGCTTATAGCATTCCTCAATACGATATAAATTTTAAAATAGCTCCGGCAGAAGAAGCGCTACAATTTAGTTTTGAAGTAAAACCCGAGTTCCTTTATCAATTAAATCATAAAAGCCTTCCTATGGGATGCCATGCCTGGTGGAAGTATAACCTAAATTTTTGGAGACCATTTATCGAAAGTTACGGATACAAAATTAAATAAACAAAATATATTTATTTCCAATCAGTTTTCATATTTAATATTTTGAATACTAAATTCCCTAAAATATCTGTTATCACTCCCTCTTATAATCAGGGTAGCTATTTAGAAGAAACAATTTTATCTATTATTGATCAACAGTACCCTAATCTGGAATTTATAATTATTGATGGTGGAAGTACAGATAACAGTATAGAAATTATTCGAAAATATGAACGGTATATTACTTATTGGATTAGTGAAAGAGATAGAGGTACATATGATGCGAATAATAAGGGTTTGGCTTTATTTACCGGTGATTACTGGTGTGTTGTCAATTCAGATGACATGCTTAAAGCAGGCTCCCTATTTAAAATTGCCGATTATTTAGTAAACAATAATTATCCTGATTGGGTTACAGCCGACATTGAGTATATCGATGAGCATTCAAACCGGCTGGGGTTTGCAAAACCTGAGTTTCCTGCTAAAATTGCGGGATATTATTTCACAACAGGATGTTGGATACATCATCCTGTAACATTTCTAAGTAAAAAATTATTTCAAAATGTTGGTTTTTTCGCTGAATCTGACATAATGGATTACGACTATTGGATTAGGTCTGAAAAAAATGGATTCTTGCCTGAAATAATTCATGAAGAATTAGGAAGCCTTAGGTATCATGAGGATTGTAAATCCATGAATTTTTCGATGATTCATAGGCAGGTTATTGGCTTATTAGTAGATTACAAGAGTAATCTCACTAAACAAAAGGACATACATGAGCTAGATACTTTTATTAATTACTGTACTATCAACCTATTGCAGAATGAAACTAAATTTTATCTATACAATAAACGATATTGGAAGGCGGCAAAACACTTTATGTATATAATTTTCAATAACCCATCTGAATTAAAAAAGCGCTGGCCGTATGGTATGATGCGAAGATTTTTTATTGGAGTTAAAATTGCAGAGTTCTCCCCTAAAGCTTTTGTCACTAATATTTAAATTCTTCGCTTTTTAGCAATTAATTTCCTTTTTTTAGCATGCATATTTATCCAACAATTAGTATTATAATTAGTAGTTATAATTATGCACGTTATATAAGGCAGTCCATAAACAGCGCTTTGTATCAGACTATTGCTCCTCACGAAATCATCGTTGTAGATGACGGATCAGATGATCAATCTATTGACTATATTGAAGCATACTCCGAAAGGGTAACAACCATAAAAAAAGAACACGGGGGGCAAGCTTCTGCTTTCAATAAAGGTTTTGCTGCATCTTCCGGAGAGTGGATATGGTTTCTTGATGCTGATGATTGGCTGTGTAATAAATCTATTGAGAAAGCTATTGATGTAATAGCACTGATTAAATCGGGAGAACAGGATGTCTCTAAAATACACGGCCCTCTACAAGCCGTAAACGAATACGGTGATCCATTAAATTTCTTTATGCCAATCAAACCTCTGTCTGAGGGAAATGTTCTTGAAGAAATGATGGATGATGGTGGATACTGCTGGCCACCAACAAGCGGAAATATTTTTCCCAGGTGGATGCTAACTAAATGTATGCCTATACCAGAAGAAGATTTTCGTTTATGTGCTGACACTTATCTATGTAATTATGCAGCAATGTTTGGTAAAATAAGGGTTATAAATCAACCCCTTGGCTTTTACAGAATACACGCGGCTAATAACTATTATGGTTTCAAAATGGATACTATATGGTTAGAAAAGCACATGAATTACATGCTTATTCGTGTTTCTCTTATTGAAAATTTAATAAGACGGTACTCAAATAACAGTTTATTCTATTATCAATACACCAGAAGAAGTGTCGAAATGATGATGATTGCTCATCGTTTTACGAAATCAAATCTACAGAAGAAGTTTTCAAGGAATGAGCTTCATAAGAAATGGTGGAACTCTGTCGAGATCAAGAATATAACTGGTTTTTCTAAATTCAAGGGTATGATATTATGGGCTATCTTATCCTATGCACCTAAAACTTTAGCCAGTTATATAATCAACATGCAGCACAAAAGGGCAACAAGATTTTTAAAAAAAAACATCATGTTCTTATGGGCAATAGGTTCTTCGTTAATTTAAAAGAATTATGTTAACCGTATCTGTTATTATTCCCTGTTACAACAGGGCTGATCTTGTTGGGGAAACAATTCAGAACATACTTGATCAGTCATACAAGCCACACGAAATTATTGTAGTTGATGACGGTTCCACTGATAACTCTGTTGAAGTTATCCGATCTTTTGGCGCCAGCATTACATTAATACAACAGCCTAATCAGGGGCCTGGCGCTGCCCGCAATGCCGGTTTCAAAGCATCCACTGGAGATTTAATCCAATTCATGGACAGTGATGACCTGGCGAGCAAAAATAAACTGGAAGTTCAGGTGCATGCACTCCAAAGCCCCGGTGCCGATTTTGCTTATTGCCCCTGGGTGCGCTGTACCATAAGTAATAAATCTATCCGGTTTCTGGATAAAATATTACAGGCCGGGGCTGTTCCGGATAAGAAACCAATGTTAGAATATTTTTTATCAGGTTGGAGTCTGGTGTTCCAGAATTGCCTGTTTAAAAGAACAATTTTACAAACATCCGGCATTTACAGGACTGATTTGATGCCTTCAGAAGATAGTGAGTATTTTATTCGTATTTTATTAGCGGGTGCCCGGCCGGTACATACACCTGAATGCCTGGTGTTCTACCGGGAACATAATTCAAACAAAATAACTGCTTCCGGCACCAGTGTAAAACACCGTGCAACAGATTGGACACATTTTCTGAAGATAACCGGTCATCAGGTAGCTGGTCGTCTGTCAAAAATGAAATTATCTACAAAAGTTGCACTTTCCGCTTCTGTAAAAATGCATACTAAGCAGTGTGCACAACTTCAACTCCCCCAGTTGCCTGCTGACCATCCTTATTTACAGTTTTCTGTTCCTTTTTTAAATTTGTTATGCAGTTCTTATATCCTGAATAGCAAAATACAACGGAGGCTATCAAAATCGCCGGACTATTATCCGGCATTTAGCCATGCAAACGGAGGGCCTGCCTATCAGAAATTGGTTAACGAAATAGGGTATAAAAATTTAAATAACGAATGACAATCAGCAAGCTTAAAATTTCGGGTGCTTTTTTGGTTTCTAATCCTGTTTATACCGATTCACGTGGTGCTTTTCAAACGAATTGGGAATCCGCTGATTTGAAATCTGTCAATGTTGATTTTACCCCTGTCAGTGCCTGCCACTCCTATAATATCAAAGCAGGAACACTGCGTGGTATGCACTACCAAGCTTCACCGTATGATCAGGCCAAGATGGTGTCCTGTGTTGCTGGAAAAGTATATGATGTATTATTAGATCTGAGGCCGGCGTCGCCAACTTATTTAATGTGGGATGCAGTAGAACTGTCAGCCGATTCGGGTGAATCTGTATTTATTCCTGCAGGATGCGCCCATGGTTTTTTGACTTTAGCTGATCATACGATTGTGTTTTATTTAATTGAGGGGGACTATGTACCCGGTATTGCCGGAACCGTTCGATGGAACGATCCTGCTATCGGAATTAACTGGCCAATAGCTGACCCCATCTTATCTGACAGAGACAAAAACGCTCCGGATTTTAAACCATGACCAAAATACTTTTAACCGGGGCAAGTGGCTTTATTGGAAAAATGGTAGTTGAAAACTTGCTTGCTACATCCGATTGTGAGATACACGCAGTTTATAATAGTCGTAAACCCCAATTCAGTAAAGCAGTATTTCTTCATAAAGCTGATTTATTTAATCCTAAAGAGGTTGAAGACCTGTTTTTAACCGTTTCACCTTCGCACCTGGTGCAGTTGGCCTGGTGCTCCAACCATGGGACTTATTGGAAAGATTACGCAAACTTTGAATGGGTATCTGCCAATTTTGCCATTGCCAGAAGCTTTGTAAAAAATGGGGGCAAGCGCTGCGTGTTCATTGGAACAAGTGCTGAATACGACTGGTCTGTTCAACAGCCGCTCAATGAATTTTCCACTCCCTTAATACCGCAACTATTTTATGGCGGCGCTAAACTGGGACTTTATTGGGCGCTGACCCGTTTTTTTGAACAGGAAAGTATATCCATGGTATGGGGAAGGTTATTTAACCCATTCGGGCCAAACGAAGATTCCCGCCGGTTAATTCCGAAAATATGTTTACGATTATTGAGGGGCGAAAAAATTGAATTTGACGCCGGTTCTTCATTAAGGGATTTTTTACACGTGGACGACGTAGGAGCCGCCATCGCATCTTTATTGCTCGGTAATATAGAAGGCCCCGTCAATATCGGGAGTGGGAACCCGCTTTCTATCCGGGACCTTCTCTCTCAGATTGCTGCTTATTACAGCTGCAATGATTGTATTACATTCGCAGCTCCCCGCATCAGTAACGACAAACCAGATATGGTAATCGCTGATATTGAGCGTTTAACACAGGAATCTAAATTCAAACCTAAAAAAAGTTTTACTACACGGCTTCAGGAAACCTGTAAATGGTGGGCCGATCATAATTAACCAAACAAAACTGATGAAAAACACAAACTGTATGAACTGCGGTTCAGCGAATTTAAAACGATTTATTGATCTGGGAGATCAACCCAATGGAAATCACTTCCCCGCTGAATCCGAAAAAAATCAGGAGCTTAAATTTCCTTTTACAATGGCAGTTTGCACGGATTGCTGGCAGGTGCAACTGGAAGAGTTCCCATCCATGGAATTTATGTTTTCTAACCATCCCTACATTACGGGCGTAAATATGCCGGTTGTATCACATTTCCGTACAATGGTGGAGCGTACTATTTTCCGGTATGGCATCGACAAAAATTCTTTAGTGATAGATATTGGCGCCAACGATGGTACATTGCTTAGTATTTTCAGGGACAAAGGCATGCGGGTGTTAGGTGTTGATCCCGGAAGCAGGACAGGTAAACTTTGCCGTGCAAATGGAATTTCCGTGTGCGAGACGTTTTGGAACAGCGAAACAGCCAGCGCCATTAAAACATTGAACATAAAACCGGATTTGATTACAGCAACCGCTGTGTTTTATCATATTCCGGATCTTCATGATTTTATAGAAGGGCTTCGGAATGTAATGACTGAAAAGACTGTATTCCTGACACAGTGTGTGTACATGAAAGATGTGTTGGAGAAATATGAGTTTGATCATTTTTATCATGAGCACACCATGATACATGCGCTTGCACCCCTGAAGAAAGCATTTGAAAAACATGGTATGCGCCTGCTGGATGTTGATTTCTATGATGTACACGGTGGATCCTTTGTGTTGGGGGTTGGACTTGAAAACTGTGTGTATCCAACTTCGCCCACTGTAAACAAAGCCATAGAGGCAGAATTAGCATTCGGGATTGAAAAGTTTGAAACGTACCAAAATTTTACAAACCAGGTAGAAGTTAACCGGACAGACTTATTAGCATTATTACATAAATTAAAAGCGGACGGAAAACGGGTATATGCCTTAGGTGCTCCTTTAAAAGGAAGTACGCTTTTAAATTATTGCAATATTGGTCCTGATCTGGTGGAACTGGCAACAGAAGTGAACCAGTTTAAAATTGGTAAGCTTACGCCTGGTACGCATATTCCCATTGTTGATGAAAGCGAAGTGACTAACCAACCGGACTATTATTTGCTATTGTCATGGAATTTTCTTGATTTTTTCCGCCAGAAATACGCAGGATATTTAAAGAATGGTGGAAAATTTATCGTTCCGCATCCGAACGTTCGTATTATAGAGAATTGAGTGTTCATTATCAGTGAGGGTGTTGTTTAACGTGTTAAGTAGCTTTTGCCGGGTATAATCGTATATCAATAGTTGTAATAATCCGGATTATTATCAGGTGTACGTTTTTGCACCACCCTTTACTTAATAATGTAATCCTCTTTTCTGCTATTAAACAAGTAAACCATGGATTTAACGGGCAAACGCATATTGATTTGTGAAGAAGCGTTAACAGATTATGCAGGACATTTCTATAGCTGGATAAAGGCAATCAGAGCCATTCATATGGAAGCCGGGGCAGAAGTATTAGTAGCCTGTAATAAAAATGTTAAGGAAGAAATTAGGAAAGAGTTCAAGGCTTTTCCTATTTATAAACGCAATAGCTGGTCTGGAAGGTATTATTCCAAACATGCGTGGAAGCGGTATCTTTTTGTTTTTAAACACAACTATAATGTGTGGAAAGAAACCCGGGGCCTTTTAAAAACGATTGGCCATGTAGATTGCATTCTACTGACAGCTACCCGTATCTATCAACTCATGGCCTGGCGTCAACTATGCCGTTCAGGCCTTGGGAAGAAGTTCGATCGGCTCATTATCTTCCAGTTAACAAGCGAGGCGATCTACAATGAATCTTTTACTGCATTCACATTTAAAAGGACCTCATTGTTGATGAAAACTTTTCTAAAAAGCTATAAACGTTTTGTTGATGCCGGTAAAGTGGTACTAGCCGGTGACAGCCATATTACCTGTCATGAGTACGAAACACTTTCAGGTATTCCATTCAAAGTTTTTCCGAGTCCGGCAGTGGGGTTAGAAGCAATCCATAATGATCACCTTCCAAAGCCTGATGATTATGAAAGTACTACTACTTTTGTTACACTTGGAGTTTCTCTTTTTGATAAAGGAATAGACATTCTTCAAAAGTCGATATTATTACTATTACAGGAGGAACCAGCATTATCTGCCCGTTTTATTATCCAGTGGGGCCATAAAATGGTTGGATATGACGGAAACACTATAGAAATTTCAGACGAACTGCGAAAAGCACCCCAGGTTAAATTGATTGAACAGAGTTTAAGTGAAGAAGCCTATAAAGATTATATGCATCAGGCAGATTTTATCATATTACCCTATCGGCTCAAAGTATATTTTAACCGGCTATCAGGTGTGGCAGTGGAAGCTGCCTGCGCAGGTATTCCCATGATCGTAACAAAAAATAGTTGGTTGGAGTGGGCAATGAATAGCTATGGAAGCGGGGTGGCAGTTACAAACGAAAATTATGAGGACCTGGCTGAAAAAATCCGGATTTGTATTAGGGAGAAGAAAGCTTTCCAAAAAGCGGCTGTAGAACGTAAAAAAATAGCTATTGAAATGAACTCATCCGCACGTTATTTAGATTGTGTTTGGAAATAAATGATGTTCGTTGGCTTTTGAAATAAACAGATTTGGTATGATAGTGAATACCCTTTTTATCACTGGTAAAGTTTGATGTGTTCACTAATCTAATAACGTCAAGTGAGATATTCTAACATAATAAAATGAATTTAGGATAAAAAACTGCCAAATAAAACGATAGTAAGCAGCTATCAAATAGCATGAATATCACAATTTACAATCCAAATAGTTTCGGTGGTAATTACGAGTACTCAAAATTTTTACTCAAGAACTATTCCCTTAGTCCGGCTGTAGAAAAATGCACGCTGTTAATGCCGGAAAATGCCGCCATCAACGAAAAGAATGTGGAAAAAATGCTTTGCGCCGACATTTGTGTTTCTCAAAACAAGCTTATCAGAAAGGCTCATTTTTTATACCGGGTTTTCGTAAATCCGTTTATCGCATTCAAATACCTAAAGCGCCAGCCATCAACGGTTTTCATCTTCAATGATTATGAGCAACTTAGTGCTTTTTTTTGGGTTCCTTTTTTTCGCTTGTTGAAGCAAAAACATTCATTTGCTGTGATTCTACATGATCCGGACAGAGACGGCTTTTTGTCGGCAAAGACGTTATCCGAAAAGACAATGAAGCATTTTATGTCCATAATAGACGTAGCTTTCCACCATGGTTTTCTACCTGTCAAAGAATATTATAACGGAAAATTCCTTAAAATAGCAGTTCCACATGGTATTTATGATACGATAGGTATGGATATGGACATGCTGAAATACTTAAAAGAGAAGGCCGAAGGATGTTCAGTGATGGGTATTATCGGAAATATAAGAGATGAAAAGAATTATGATGCAGCTATCAACGCATTAACAAAATTAAATAACGTGAAGCTCTTAATTGCAGGAAAAGCTTCTAATTCCTCAGTTTCAGTTGACCGTTACAAAGAATACGCAAAAGAAAGAAAAGTTGAACATAAAATTATCTGGTTAGAGACATACCTAAGCCAGCCTGCATTTAATGCGGTGATAGAATTTTGTGATATCGTCCTGCTTTATTACAAACCATCCTTCACCTCACAAAGCGGCGTTTTAAACAGTATAGCCCCATTTGCAAAGAAGCTGATTATTTCCGATTCTGAAAGTTCACTCAAAGATTGTGTTGTAAAATACAATCTTGCAACGATTGTAGCTAACAATGATATAAGCGGATTAACAAATGCAATTATAGAATTGTTACTGCAACCAGCAGATTACGGTTATTCGAATTGGCAGGAATATATTAAAGATTCGAGTTGGGAAAAACATGTAAGTATTGCGCTTGCAGGTTTTAGAGAAGTTGAAAAGAATTAGCGTAATTTATCCATAATAAAACATTGCTGTAGTATTAAACAGCTAACAGACATTGCGTTCAAGAATAAATTTAATCATCGGCGGGCTTTTGAATTACTTCTACAATAATTTGCTTACCCACTTACCAAGCCATTTTATAAGGAAGTTATTTTTGTGCCTGATAAATAGGAAAATACACTGGCGCTCTGTTATTTTGATGCATACAAAATTGCTTAATTTTTGGAAGTTAGAGATAGGTGAGCGGGTAATTATAAACCAGCATTGTTTATTAGACTGCCGCAAGTACAAGATTGTTATTGAAAATGATACCGATATAGGTACATACACTAAAATTTGGACTTTAGGTCACGATCCTGATTCAGATACGCATGATGTGCGTGGTGGTGATGTTTTAATCAGCCACCATGTCTGGATTGCCTCCAATGCAACTATTCTTCCCGGAGTTGTTATCGGTGCGGGAGCGGTTGTCGCCGCATCATCCTTAGTGCATAAGAGTATTCACTCTTTAGAGGTAGTGGGTGGTAATCCGGCAAAGTTTATAAAAAGCCGGCACAATTCCCTTACTTACAGACTTGGATATACACCTTTTTTTGAATAAAAATTACTCGTTTTAATGAATCAGCCAGAGGTAACACTTATTGTGTGCGGCAGGTTTCACTTTCATAAATATGTTAAGTTTCTCTACCTTCAAAAGGTTTTAAAGAAGTTTATCTATTCCTACAAGATCCATTATGATTTTGGTATTAGTAAAAAATACGTAAAGAATTTCTTTTTTAAAGAATATCTTATGTATTTAGGAAAGCTATTCGCGAAAGGTAATCTTTTCAATAAGTACTTAATATTACTACACAACCTTTGGCAATATCAGGTTATTAAACTAAAACCTAAGGGTAATATCGTTCATTTTTTAGTGCACGGGAATTGCTATAAAGTTGTTGAAAAGTATCGGAAAAAAGGAATAAAGGTCATCGGCGAGGTAGTTAATGTTCATCCGACCGAACAGGAAAGATTGCTTAAAGTGGAATATGCAAACTATGATTTGGTTTATAATGCAGCGGAAAAGCATTTTAAAAATTCAATTATAAAAGAATTAGGTTTATGTGATTTCTGTCTGGTGCCTTCTTCCTTTGTGAAGGAATCTTTAGTTAAGAACGGAATTGATGGCAATAAAATCAAGGTGTTACCGTATGGATTAGACGAAACGGAAAAAGTAAAAGAGACAAATATTATTCATCGAAACAGGAAACTGAAATTACTGTATATCGGACAAGTCAGTTTCAGAAAAGGTGTTATCTACTTATTAAAAGCAAACGACGCTTTAGCAGCGGCAGGCATCGAATGTGAAACTACGATAGTTGGCAGCATCAGTGCAGATTACCTGCCTGTCATCTCTCGTTATCAGAATCATCCAAATGTGCATTTCATTCACCATATCGATAATAGCAACATTCCGGACTTGATGCTGCAAAACGATGTGTTAATTGTTCCAAGTATTGAGGATGGATTTGGAGTTGTTGTGGCGGAAGCATTATCCGTTCACCTGCCGGTAATCGTTACCGAAAATTGCGGGGCGTCCGAAATAGTTATCAATGGCAAAAACGGATTTATCATCAATGCATTTTCAGACACTGAAATATATAATGCTGTTAGAAAGTCAATCGAATACCCCTTTGTATTTGATATTCCAATACTCAGGTGGAGCGAATATGCTGACATACTTACCAAATTTTATCAAAGCGTTTTACAATAATGGATTTATTATCCCTGACACTTCTTTTTACTGCTTTAGCAATCATCTTTACTGATGGTGTTACTTCCATTCGGTTTCTTTTTTCCGTATTGGTACTTTTAACTTATGTACTTCCATCATTATTTTTATGGGAGGAATTTAAAAGACAGGGATTAGTGATAGATAGCTACAAATCGAAATTTATTTTGTTGATAGCCTTGTCTTACTTAGGATTTCTATTAGGATATCAGATTGCTGGAAGTAAAAAACCAGTAAGTATATTATCTTTAAAACAAAAAACAGATATAAAAATTAATTATAAAAAGCTAGAGCTGTATTCCATCGCTGTAGGATTAATTGGATTGGCAGGATATGGATTTTTTATATTGCATTCAGGCATAGCCATGTATTTAGTAGGGCATAATGCAGGCGATTTTTCTGTTGGAGGGTACATCTACGAACTACGTTTTTTTATTTTTTCCGGAGTTTTGTTATTATTTAATATTTATCTAAAGCAGCAACTTAGTAAACGAGGTAAATTATTTTTAATTTTTTTTACTTCGTTTCTTGTTATGGATGCTTACATATCTGCCCAAAGAGGAAGCTGGATCAGGTTGGGTGTTATATATATCATATCATTTTTATTTCACCAGCAGCAAGGCAAAAAAATTACCATTTCAGATTTATATAAGAAGTACAAAATCATATTTATTTCCGGTATGTTACTGGGGCTGCTTTTAGTATTTACAGTTCAGATGCGAAAATATGTGGAAGAAGGCAAGCCTGCTATGGACGTGATCAGTTTAACAGCGAATGATATTCTGGATAATCCACTGATATTGATAGGGGGATCAGGAATTGGTGATGGGAATGAATATGTTACTGCCTATAATGCATTTTACGCAAATGAAAGGGTACAAGTATATGATTATGGAAAAAAGTGGCTATATGGGTTCGTAAACTTCGTACCCCGAAACTTATGGAGTGATAAGCCTACTTTATTTACTTTTTCAACGGATGAGTTCACCCTCATTAGTAATTACTCTCTTATTAGTATTCCTCCGGGATCTGTCTGGACAGGTATTGTCGATTCTTATTACCGATTTGCATGGTTTTCGCCAATCTTTTTCGTCTTATTTGGTAATATGTTTCGCCGTATTTACACTAAAGCTTATACTGATTTGAATTATAGGTTTTTTTATATATCCCTTTATATCGGCTTTTTCTATTTTTTTACCCAGGAAATGTTTCCACTAATTATTTTTACACTATACATTTATATACCTGTTTTCTTCGCAACAAAAGCTTCGACGAAGAGATAATAAGCACTTTATAAGCACTGGCACATTCCTGTATCGATCCACCTTCGATTTATATAATTTAATTGCCAATTTACTTAATAAAGACAATTAAAAGCGCTACAATAATTCATTTCATCAGCTTGCTTATATGATTTTCTAATAAAACCCTGTATTTGTAAATTAAATAAATATATTTATATACAAAACTTGTTTGGTATAAGCAAGTCGAGTGCTGAATTCTTATCTTAATGGAAAAGCCAAAATTGTCTTTTTACACAAATATTCCAACACCTTATCAAATTTGCTTTTTTGATGAATTAGCCAAGTTGTTTGATTTAAAGGTTATATACTATGCTGCAACAGAATCAAACCGGCAATGGAATTTTTCTCAGCAGGATGAATATGAAATTAAAATATTAAAAAATAATTTTATTGCTCATTTCTTTCAAAAATGGATTGTTGATTTTCACTTTAGTTGGTTGATATTTTCGGTAGCCTTAAAGGATAAAAGTGAATACGTTATAATTGGTGGTGGCTACTGGACTCCTAATTCTTTTATTTCTTTGCTGATTAGTAAAATCAGATCAAAAAAAATTGCATACTTTTCCGAAGCTTTGTTTGTAGCAAAAAATAAATCCTTATATGTACTAAAGTGGCTTTTTCTTAGAATTGTAAGTACTTGCTGCAATGCAATATTTTGTACCGGGAAAAAAGCTGCTGAAAGTTTTGTCAAATTCAAGGTATATACGCCTAAATTTATTATACCGTATAATATCAATCCTGATAAGTTTCAGAAGTTTGATGATGACCGTCTCGCTTTTTTAAAGAAAATCTATAAGCCAAATAATGAGGTAGTTATTTTATCATCTGGTTCATTGATTGAACGAAAGGGTATGGATATACTAATAGAGGCTTTTAAAAAAATAAATTTAACTAATGCACGCTTATTGATTATCGGAGACGGTCCCTACAAAGAACAATTGCAAAAACTTGTTGGAACTGATAAAAGAATCATTTTTGCTGGTTTCCAGGACCCTACGCAAATTCCCCTTTTTTTTAGGATAGCAGATATTTTCGCTTTTGCCAGCAGATATGATGGATGGGCAGTTGTCATTAATGAAGCTGTTGCTGCTAATCTACCTATCATTTGTAGCGATCAGGTAGGTGCTGCCATAGAGTTAATTCGTTCTCAGGAAAATGGTATCTTATGCCGTTCAGAAGATATTACCGAATTTAAAGTTGCTATGGAATGCTTGCTCGCCGATACGAATAAACGTGACGAAATAAAAAATAACATGCGGGAACTAGTTCCATTAATTTCTTCTAAATTTTATGCAAAAAAAGTATATGAAATATTTAAATACAAAATAAAGTAGATAGTTGAAGTCTATATTTAGTTTCTTTTAATATTTACCCGAGTATGCATGTTTTACTAATCGGACCCTTACCCCCACCTATCAATGGTTGTTCATATGCTAATCAGATACTTTTAAAGAATTTTGAGGAAAGAAATATATCCAGGAGATTCATCAATACGAACACAGATTTAATCTCCGGGAAACAAGGGAGTGAATTTTCGATTTATAAAGCTTTATTTTTTGTTAAGACTTATTTGGAAATTTATAAAATTTTTCGTTCCACTGTTGTTTATATTACTCCCGGTCAGACTTTTTTTGGTATTTTAAAATATGCTCCATTTATCTTCTTCTGTAAAATTCTGCGAAAGCCATACGTTATTCACGTTCATGGGAACTATTTGGGCAATGAGTATGAATCGCTTACAGGCGTAAAGAAAAAAATATTTAAATCTCTGATTTCCGGAGCTTCTGCAGGAATAGTTCTATCTCGGTCTCTTTCTAAGAATTTTGAGAAGCTACTTCCACTGTTTAAGATTCATATTGTAAAAAATTTCGTTGATTCTTCTCTTTTAATGCTTCCCATACAGAAAATTGATTCAGAACTTCGTATTTTATATTTAAGCAACCTCATGCGTGAAAAGGGAATTTTAGAGCTACTCGACGGTTTGATCAAATTAAAGAAAAGAAATGTTCGTTTTAAGGTAACTATTGCCGGTGCTATGGAAAAAGGAATTCAAAATGAAATATATGAGCGTTTTGAAAAACTGAAAGAAGAATTAAAATATGTTGGAACGGTTACCGGGCTTGACAAAAGGAATGCCCTATCTGATGCAAACGTTTTTGTTTTGCCAACTTATTATAAGATGGAGGGGCAACCCATCTGCCTGCTGGAAGCTATGGCTACCGGTAATATAATAGTTACTACCGCTCATGCAGGAATTCCTGATGTGGTCAATCATAAAAATGGTTTCCTGATTGGCCTTAAATCATGTGATGATATTGCAGATAGTCTGCAAAGTATTAGTTTACATCTTTCTACAATGATTGAGCGGTTTTCAGTCTATAATATGAATTACGCAACGGAGAAATTTACTGAAAAAATGTTCACTGATAATATTTTAAATATTTTACATGGAGTTTCAAAGACTTGATTTATTTGAGCTTCCTAAGGGTTTCCGTGGACGTTCTGGGTGGTATGTGCAAATGTGGTGGCTTGTTGAAGCTCTTCTTTTTCATACATCTCCACAATTTATGTATGGATGGCGACGCTTTTTAATGCGTTCCTTTGGTGCCAAGATTGGTAAGAAGGTAATTATCAGGTCATCTGTTCAGACGCAGTTTCCATGGAAAGTTTCTATAGGTGATTACAGTTGGATAGGTGATGATGTTGTGCTTTATAGTTTGGGGCAAATCGAAATTGGCAGGAATGTGGTTGTGTCTCAAAAAAGTTATATATGTGCTGGTACTCATGATTATAGGCAGACCAATTTTCCAATATTAAATCCATCTGTAATTATTGAAGACGAATGTTGGTTGGCCACTGATGTTTACGTTGCACCGGGAATAGTGATTGGGAAAGGAACAGTTGTAGGCGCCCGTTCTTCTGTATTTAAATCGCTTCCTCCTGGAAAAGTCTGTATTGGTACTCCCGCTGTTAGTGTAAAAGAACGTGTATAATAAAAGTAAAGCTATTAAAATAGTAAAATAATAATATAATATTTTTTATTTCTGTTTCTGAACAAAGTTAGACTTTTTTTATTTGTAAAGTATTATGTTATATTATATGTTAATGATAAGTTGTTTTAGTTAGATATTTGTTTTCGATGTATGGTTTAGAATAAAATGCCGTTCTTTGCATTGGAACGCTTTATATCCAATTATTCTAAAATCATCCAATGAAAAACCACTTTTTTCTTACACTATTCCTATGTCTGGCCCTCAACTCTTTTTCACAAAATTCACCGTCGGTAAGTGACATATTTGCCGGTTATAAATCCAGACTCATTCAAAACGGAGGTTCTATCAGTAATGGCGATTCGATTGCTATTTACAGTTTTATTGTCGCTTCAAAAAACCATCAATACTGGGATAAATTAATTGATGTTGGCCCCTTGGCCGGCAACAATATTAATTCGGCAATGGTCAAACTAAAATTCTATAATACCTCTTTTCCTCTGATTGGAAACGCTGGGTTTCAATCTGCAGATTATGTGCCTGATCAGGGCTTGCAACTTAATCCTTTGAAGTCGCTATATTCAAATGCAAATTTGAGTACCATGAGTCTCCAGGGACTTTATGGTTTATCTATGTGGTTAGATAATGGAGGTACGTCGTGTATGGGTTCGCCAAATAATAATACCCCTTTTTCGATGATCTTCGCACGGTCAAATCGAGTGGAGACATATATTGGAATGCCGCCAAATTATGTAGGGATGGTAAATGACATCAATACTGCACCAACAGCTTTCTATCATGTCATAAAGCAGTCGTTGAATTCTACAAAAGTATTCGTTAATAATAAACAGGTAGGCAACACCAACAATATTCTCACTACCACCCAGTTGCGGGATGCCAATGTAGAGGTTTTTAGGGATGCAGGTACCACTGGTAAAGGTATGTTCTACTGCATTGATAATGGCAGGCTGACGGATGAAGAAGTGAGTTTTTTTTACGAAGATGTACGGCAACTCATGTTCGGGCTGGGGCGTAAATTAGCCCCCCCCGTTATCTCTGCTGATGGCTTATACAACAATACTCAGCAGGTTTCCATTACATCAGCCCCTACCAGTTCTAACCTCTCCGGCGCAATTATTTACTATACCACCGATGGTAGTACACCCACCATCGCAAGCCTTGTGTACACTGCTCCCTTCACCGTTTCGGTAACTACACGCATTCAGGCTATAGCTGTCAAAAATGGCAAAGTATCTGACTTGGTAAGCTCCTGGGTAGCAATTGTACCGGCGGGGTTTAATACGACTAAATACTACACGGCACATGTAATGGTTAATCTGTTGTCTTTTACTAACAATATGGTAGAGTGGGTTTCTACTATGAAAGCCTCTGGCTATAACCTGATCTGGGCACACCTGGACGATTATTCAGGTAGTTATATACCTACCCTCAAGAGGCTGATGGATGCAGCAGATTCAGTAGGCGGCATCAAGGTAATGCCAGGAGCATCGTGGTGGGTAGACCCCAATCGGGTAAGCCAGATGTATCAGGATACCTGGAACCATCCGGCTTTGTTTAAAATAGGAGGAAAAAAAATTTACACAAGCTGGGATTACAAACCTGATAACCAGTCTGTTTTGGACAACCTCCTTACGCAGAACAATATGCCCAGGGATCAATATTACTTATGGCCTTCTTCCCGCTATCCTTTTTCCTACGATAATGGAAATACATTTGTGGGTGAGCATCTTTCTCCCGCCGGTTTTCTTGATTGGTATGGTATCTCTTCTGCCGGACAAGTAACAGACATTGATCACCTATACCAAACGCGTCCGCAGTTAGATGGGCTGATCAACTTTGCAGTAGACCAGGGCAACAAGCAAAACACTATCCGTACAAACCGTTTGATAGCCCAATCTTCTATTCAACGTGGGAAGTTTTCCATGGGAGGGGTGAGTGCTTTTTATGCTTCTGTCTCTTATACGGATTTCGGCTTTAAGGGAGCAGCGGAAGTATGGGATAGTATCATAGCACTGCC
The DNA here is from genome assembly GCA_965246935.1 of Chitinophagaceae bacterium. Classification (GTDB taxonomy): domain Bacteria; phylum Bacteroidota; class Bacteroidia; order Chitinophagales; family Chitinophagaceae; genus JAZKFT01. Next base: position 238,763 of record CBDFGC010000025.1, read on the forward strand.
CTTTACTGGCCGGCCTACCGCCATGAGCGACATCACGGCAAATGACTATGCCGAACTTTCTTACATGGCACCAACGGTTATACCTCCGACCAATGGCTTATCCTACATCCCACCCTTTAGCAGCGGGTTTACCATAGGCGACAATATACGCTACCCGCTGACCGACCACAGCGGCATTCAGAAGTTCCTTCGCCCGTGGGTAGATGCATTTCTGAACAACCAGGCAGCACCCGTATTTACAGAAGACCGGATGTTTGCCTGGTACTGGCTGCATCCCAAAGATCAGGCACCAACTACGACTGTACCGGCCCTGTTCAGCGGTTATCCTCAGCTAAGCCAGCAGTGGTGGAACAGTACCTTATATGCAACCGGTAATATTAATATAGGTGGTACGGACCAAGTACAAGGGATGAAAACATATATAGGAGCCGGGATGGAAAAGATACGTCTGGCAGCACACCTGACAGCTCCTGCCAGATTGAAAATAAACGATAGCATAAGTGAGATAATGCCAGCCGGAGCAGCCTTTTACGAAATAGAGATGGGCAGTTTCCGTGGCACCCCTACCTTTAGCATCATACGTAGTGGAGCGGAAGTGAAAAAGGGTACGGGGCTGCAGCCTATTACCAACAATGTGTTTCCAGGCGGATGGAATTTTCTGGCAACGGAAATTACGGGCACTGTAACAAATACGGGTGTAGGAGCAAAATATTATCGTTCTAAATCCACTGGTAACTGGAATAGCCTAAGTACCTGGCAGTCGTCGGTAGACAGTATCGGATGGAGTGATGCAACTGCAATACCATCCAGCAGTGTGAGCACCATTACGATTCAAAATGGGCATACAATTAACATTATTGATACGCTTACCGTTGATCAACTGGTAATAAAAAGCGGCGGTGTTTTGAATGTACTACCAAATGCTTCAATAATCGTTAACGATGGAGCAGGGAATGATATAGCGATAGAAACTGCAGGTAAAATGATCATTCAATCAAATGCTTCCGGAACCGGGCGAATCGGAAACTCGTCCGGTAATATAGCAGGTAACGTAACGGTTGAGCGATATATAAGCGCCGCAAACAATAAGTCATATAGGTTATTAGCGCCTTCTGTAAATACAGCAAATGGCATAAAACCCTTTATAAGGGATAACTGGCAGGAAGGACAGAACAATACAGGCAGTGTTAATAATAATGCTGTTGCTAATTATGGTATACACATCACCGGGTCTGTTACGGGTGCAAACGGGTTTGATGCAACCGCGACTGCTTCACCATCATTGCTTGTTAACAATGGAACCGGAACTTCATCCTGGGTTGCCATTCCAAATACCAATGCAACCAACCTTGATGCAAAAAAAGGATATCTGGTTTTTATACGTGGTGACCGCAGCACCGATTTAGCTGGGAATCTTACCTCATCCAACACTACGCTCCGGGCTACCGGTAGCATAGTAGCAGGAACGCAGAACTTTACGAATCAAGCGGGTAATGGACAGACCTCCCTCGTAACGAACCCTTACGCCTGCCCTATAAACTGGAGCCTGATTTACAATGATCTTTCCTTAGCTAATCGCTCAAACTTTGAAGATTTCTATAACTATTGGGATCCCAATGTCGGAACCGCAGGAGGTTATGTAACGGTTAATGTAAACGGTACAAGAAGTGCTGTAACCAATGCAACGGTAGAAATTCAATCGGGCCAGGCCTTTTTCATTAAAGCCAAGGCAGGAGTCGTTTTACCAACCTTTACCATCAAAGAAAGTCACAAATCAACCAACAATAGCCGGGATGTATTCCGTACAACAGGATTGAAACAACAATTTTTTGCCACACTTTATTTCTCCGCTGATGACGGAAGAAGAATAATGGCAGATGCCGTAAATGCAATTTTCGATACTAGTTTTTCAGCCAAAATTGACAGAAATGATGCTGAGGAGATGGCAAACGAAGATGAAAATATTGCTATCAACCGTGCTGGCAAAATGTTTAGTATTGAAGCAAGACCGCTCGTTAACACAACTGATACCCTGCCATTAGCGATCCAAAGGCTAAAAATCCGGAATTATGAGTGGCAGTTTGATCCTGCAGATTTTACCCCTCCGAATCTTCAGGCATACCTTGAAGATAGCTATTTGAATCTTCGCAGTCCGATCAATCTTACAAATGTTACCGTTATACCGTTTTCGGTGAGTGCCAACCCAGCCTCGGCTGCACAGAATCGGTTTCGTATTGTCTTCGCTCCTTCCGTTGTTCAGCCTGTAATAATTCATTCTTTAAAAGCTCACCAAAAAGGTAGCGGAATAGAGGTGGATTGGGTAACTGAATACGACAGCAATGTTGACCGGTACGAAATTGAAAAATCTGATAACAACCGGCAGTTTACAAAAGCAGGGATCGTACTTGCCTATGCAAACAAGCTTTTAACGAATACCTATACATGGTTAGATAATATTCCAAATGAGGGATATAATTATTACCGGATTAAGGAAGTGGATAAAACCGGAGGAGTACAGTATAGCGAAGTCGTAAATGTTAAAACCAGTGATAAAAAGGAAAGTTTTGAAGTTTACCCGAATCCTTTAACCGGAGACCATTTAACCGTACGGTTAAATAATATTGTCAGTGGCAAGTACACGGTTAATTTATTGAATGCTAATGGGCAAAGGATGTTCAGTAAAATAATCAACCATGAAGGTGGTTCTGCCAGTGAAACAATTACTTGCAATAGTGGTTTTCCTGCCGGTTATTACAACGTGCAGATTACCGGAAATGGTAAATCTTTTATAAAGCGTGTAGTGAAATAGATCAAAGCTGATTGAAGTGCTTAAACAAAAATTATTGAATTAGCACGAATCATTATTGGGTGAAGAAGGTAAGAATGCAGCCACTATAACAGGCCTCATTCTTATCTTCTTCACTTTTGTTATTATTAAAACCAGTATTGCCGATAAACCTGATTTTTATTTCTAACCACAATCCTTAATAGACCTGTATTTGACGAGGTTTGGATTTCATTCTGTTTTCAGGTATGGCAATGTTTCGAAACTTTAAAATAAATTTTAATGCGAGTGAAACGTTATTAGTCTTACCGCCAGCTTTTTACAGGATTCTCATATAAAATTTTATAAATACGAAATTTATTTGCAGGTAAACGATGTTTTTTATATCAAACTTCAGCTTTTGGAATAGATTTTGCTTTTATAGGGGCCAACGAAGCGATCGCTAACCATTTAAACTAAATCATTTAAACATAATTATTAATTAATGAAGTTTCGGTCGCTGTTGTTTGTATTTTTATTAACCTCATTTAGTTCTTATTCTCAAATTTCTCAGGATGTTAATGCTATCATATCAGATTATAGCATAAGAATTATACAAAACGGAGGTTCAATCAGCGATACAGATTTATCCGCTGTTTCCAGTTTCGTAACGGCTGCAAAAAACCACCAGTATTGGGATAAACTCGTTGATATGAGCCCTCTGGCAGGCAATAACATCAATGCAGCATTAGTTAAACTAAAATTTCCGGCTAACGGGTCATCAATTGTTGAAAACAGCGGATTTTTACCGTCGGACTACGTTTTTAACAGGGGCTTTCAGCTACATCCGTCAAAATCACTTAATACTAAGACAAATCTAAACACCTTAAATCTTCAGGGTCTTTACGGTTTTTCTATATGGTTAATGGATGGCGGTACTGGCTGGATGGGATCGGCAAACAATGGCGTACCTTTTTCAATGCTGCAAGTAGACGCTACGCATGTTACTAGCTTTGTTGGTACCCCGCCGGCTTATTCTATTGTTCAAGGAAATATACCACCATTTCCAGGGGCATTTTATCATTTTATAAAACAAAGCCTGAGTGTTGTAAAAAATTACGTAGATAATAATGAGGTAGGCGTAGTTAATACGGTATCACCTACAACCCAACTCCGGAATGCAGAGGTTCAGGTTTTTAAAGAGTCCGGTAATATAGGAAAGGGGCAGTTTTATTGTATTGATGATGGAACAATGACTGATAGTGAAGTAAAGCAGTTTTACACGGATGTAAAACAGCTGATAGATAAACTAGGAAGAAAACCGGATACATCAATATTAGATTACAGTACAAGAATCAGCCAGAACGGAGGAGGAATTAGCAGTAATGACCTGTCAGCTATCAGCAACTTTGTTTCTGCTGCAAAAGATCATCAATACTGGGATAAATTGATTGATGTGGCCCCTCTGGCCGGAAATGATTTGAACGCAGCATTGGTTAAATTAAAATACCCTGCTAACGGGTCATCAATAATTACAAATTCCGGTTATCAGCCTGCTGACTATGCACCAGATGAGGGACTGCAACTGAGCCCTTCGAAATCACTTAACACTAATGCAAACTTAAGTGCCTTAAATCTTCAGGGACTTTACGGTTTATCTATGCTGCTATCTAACGGAGGCTCTGCCTGGATGGGCTCACCAAACAGTGTTACTCCTTATTCCTTGTTGGTTGCAACACCGGTTAGAGTAGAAGCATATATCGGCGCTTCCGGTGGATTTGGTGGCATTACGCCATCTATAGATGCTTTTTATCATGTCATAAAACAGTCATTGAATTCTACGAAAGTGTTTGTTAATAGCAACCAGGCGGGTACTACCAACAATGTTATCACCTCTACCCAACTTCGAAATGCAAATGTGGAAGTTTTTAGAGATGCAGGTACCACTGGTAATGGTATGTTTTACTGTATTGACAATGGTACGCTTACGGATGCGGAAGTAAGCTTTTTCTATGAAGATGTAAAACAGCTCATGTTCGGACTGGGACGTAAATTAGCACCTCCGGTTATTTCTGCCAGCGGATCATATAATAATACTCAGCAGGTTACCATTATGCCTGCCTCTACCGGCTCTGCGCTGGCAGGCGCCACTATCTATTATACAACCGATGGTAGTACCCCTACTACTGCCAGCCCCGTGTATACTGCTCCACTCACCATTTCGGCAACCACACATATTCAGGCCATGGCTGTAAAAAATGGAGAAATATCCACTCCCGCTAGCTCCTGGGTGGCTATTGTACCCAGTGGGTTTAATACGACTAAATATTACACGGCACATGTGATGATAAACCTGCTAACCTTTACCAGCAACATGGGACAATGGCTAAGCACGATGAAAGCTTCCGGTTATAACCTGATCTGGGCACATCTGGACGATTATACCGGTAGTTATGTTACTACGCTTCAAAGCCTAATGGCGGCAGCTGATTCTGTAGGAGGCATTCAGGTAATGCCAGGTGCATCTTGGTGGGTGAACCCCTTTCTGGTTGCACAGATGTATCAGGACACATGGAATCACCCGTCACTATTTTAAAATTGGGAGTAAAAGAATTTATACAGGATGGGATTACAAACCTGATTACCAGTCATATATTGACAATCTCCTTACGCAGAACAATATGCCCAGGGATCAATATTACTTATGGCCTTCTTCCCGCTATCCTTTTTCCTACGATAATGGAAATACATTTGTGGGTGAGCATCTTTCTCCTTATGGATATCTGGATTGGTATGGTAATTCTTCCGCTGGCCAAAATATAGACATCGCTCATTTGTATCAAACGCGTCAACATTTGGATGGGCTGATCAACTTTGCTGTGGACCAGGGCAACAAACAAAATACCATTCTTACAAACAGACTAATCACAGAAACGTCTATTCAACAGGGTAAGTTTTCCATGGGAGGGGTGAGTGCTTTTTATGCTTCTGCCTCTTATACTGACTTCGGTTTTAGGGGAGCAGCAGAAGTATGGGATAGTCTTATAGCACTGCCTGTTGCCGGCCGGCCTACCGCCATGAGCGACATCACGGCCAATGACTATGCCGAACTTTCTTATATGTCACCGATGGTTGTACCTCCAACCAATGGTTTATCTTATATACCACCCTTTAGCAGTGGTTTCCACGCTGGGCGATAATTTACGCTATCCGCTGACTGATCATAGCGGCATTCAGATGTTCCTTCGTCCGTGGGTAGATGCATTTCTGAACAATCAGCCAACCCCGGTATTTACCAAAGACAGGATGTTTGCCTGGTACTGGCTACACCCTAAAGATCAGGCGCCGGCTACAACCATGCCGGCACTGTTCAGTGGTTACCCGCAACTAAGCCAGCAGTGGTGGAATAGTACCGTATATGCAACCGGTAATATAACTGTTGGTAATACGAACCAGATACAAGGGATGAAAACATATATAGGAGCCGGGATGGAAAAGATACGTTTGGCAGCACACCTTACAGCGCCGGCCCGCCTGAAAATAAATGACAGCGTCAGCGAAATAATGCCAGCGGGAGCAGCCTTTTACGAAATAGAGATGGGCAGTTTCCGTGGCACCCCTACTTTTAGCATCATACGTAGTGGAGTGGAAGTGAAAAAGGGTACGGGGCTGCAGCCTATTACCAACAATGTGTTTCCAGGTGGATGGAATTTTCTGGCAACGGAAATTATAGGTGCACAATCCTCCTGGCATTTCCGTTCGAGAACCAGCGGTAGCTGGGACAGCATTAATACCTGGCAATCATCGGCCGATAGTATTGGATGGGGTAACGCGACTGCAATACCATCTAACCTTGTTAATGGGATTACTATCCAAAATGGCCATACAGTAGTAATTACAGATTCAGCTATTGTTGACCAGCTTTACATACAGGACGGCGCAGCTTTATACGTGGCACCTCACGCATGGTTAAGGGTTACTGATGGCCCCGGCGATGATATTATAATAGCACCCGGCGGCAAGTTGGTTATCCAATCCGATTCGACAGGAATGGGCCGTATTAACAGTCCGGATGGCATTTTATCCGGCAATGTTTCAGTAGCACAATATGAAAGTTTAACAAATAGCAAGCCCTATCAGCTAGTAACCGGATCTGCAAAAACAGACATAAATAGTTATAAACCGGTACTATATAATTGGCAGGATTACCAGCCTGACACTTGTTGTGTTCAAAAAAAAAACTTTATCAGTATAATAAATGGTGCTAACACACCATTGTTCTTCCAATTATGCTATCGGCCTGCTATCTCTATTTATGATTTGGCTATGAATATTATGCTTGTAAAAGATCATAATCATTAGTAAGTACAGGTTTTTAGATTTAGCACTTAAAATAGGCGGCTTTGTAATAAATATTTTTACGCGTTTTCAAAAAGGAAAATTTTATGGTTCTTCGGTAAACTTAGTGGAATTGCCTTCATTGTTCAATTAATCTTTGTAGAAAAATCAGTCAAATTCTCCAACCTTATTACCTTATTTTTCTTTCATATCTCAATAAGGTAATAAGGCTACAACATTTATAGTCAAAACCGTTTCCACTAAGGTTTAACAGCCATTTGTAGCGTACTATCTTTTCTGAATTCCACTAACTATGCCGAAGAACCAATTTTAATTACGCTTATTTTGTTAGGTGACAACATAGCTTTCAATATCAATTATACATTGAGTAACAAGCATTTGCAAAAACTCAAACTACCAGTTTCACGGGAAAGAGGTTATACCATTGCATTTCCTAAACTAAAAAGAAAATTCCGCTTGCATCAGCATGAGAAAAACTTGGCCAGACAGTCTCCAGGAGCCATATGCTGAGTACAACAAATGGATAGATGTCCTATTCTCTTTACTTTTCTAATACCTACGAATTACAAAACGTTTTGGGCAAATCGCTTCTGCACTTTCAGAATTTTAATTGTAAAATTGTACAGATTGCATTATAAATGAGCCGCCACCCTGTGTCAGATATACAAGACAGGAAAATACGATTTATTTTCATCCAGGACTCATCTGCCTACGTATGTTGCTTGTTGACAACCAAATAGCTATCAGACTAAGCTTTAACCAGCGGTGAGAACCATTTGCCAACTATAACAGGCAATTGGGCAGAATTACGGCAAAGTGAAAATGCTACCGGACCATAGATTGCATGTAATACAGGAAAAATTGATTTAGCTTTACTGAATATTATATTGGTATTCCTGCTTTGGTAACTAAAAATTGCTAAACCAGTTTAATATATACCGGACACCTGCCAAAACAATTTAAGAATATATTATCAGTAATAATGACCGACAGCCGAATCTTAATCCTTGCCGGAAATTTTTATCCTGAGCCTACAGGTATTGGTAAATACAATGGGGAGATGATAGAATGGCTAGCAAAAAATGGCTATAAAATCACTGTCATCACTACTTTTCCATACTATCCACATTGGAAAGTGCAGGAGCCTTACACCAAACGCCGGTATTGGTTTAAAAACGAAAAGAAAACATTTACAGAAGCAAGTACACCTGTAGAAGTAATCAGGTGCCCACATTATGTACCGAAACATCCTTCCGGTGCCAAAAGGATCATTTCTGACTTTTCAATTGTGTTTGTTACCTTTTTAGTGATTTTAAAATTAATGTTCAGGCCAAAATATCGCTACGTAATGACGGTAGCTCCGCCTTTTCAGACCGGTATATTAGCCGTCATGTATAAAAAGCTCAAGGGATCCAAAATACTTTACCATGTTCAGGATCTTCAGGTAGATGCTGCCCGTGAACTGGGCATGATAAAATCCAAGTTATTTATCAACACCTTATTCCGTATTGAAAAATATATACTTACCCATACAGATCATATCAGTAGCATATCGGGTGGAATGATTGAACGTATTAAGAACAAAGTAAATAAGGAAATACATTTTCTACCTAATTGGGTGGAAACGGATCAGTTCTTCCCCATTTCTGATAAGGCAAGTATAAAAGAATCATTTGGTTTTTCCGCTACGGATATAATAATATTATATTCTGGCGCTATAGGCCAAAAGCAGGGTATTGAGATGGTATTACATACGGCTAATTCGCTAAAAGAGCGTTCTGATATCAAATTTGTGATTTGTGGAGTAGGGCCATACAAAATGCACCTGGTACAATTGCAAAAGAGCCTGGGTTTGAGCAATGTAATTTTCCTTCCATTGCAACCCTATGAAAAGTTTAATGAGTTTTTAAATATGGCTGACCTACACCTGGTTTTGCAAAAGGCCGGTGCGAATGATTTAGTAATGCCTTCAAAACTATCTACTATTTTATCGGTCGGCGGATTAGCAATCGTATCAGCACAACCTGAAACAAGCTTATATAACTATATTGCTTCAAACGAAATTGGGATTGTAACAGAACCTGATGATCAGCATGCTTTAAAAGAAGTAATTCTGAATACACTAAGTACAGATCAGTCTTATATACAGTCCAATGCCCGATCGTATGCTGAATCGTATCTTTCAATTAATAAAATTCTGGCCAGGTATTTTTATGAGATAACGAACAACTCAAAACATACGATTACCCGCTCCAACCCGGCTATTGTAAAATATTCTAATTCCATTTAACAGGGTTTATTTACCCAGGCAATTTCTTATTCATTTACAACTACACCGTATTTCAATTTTATTGAAATACCTTTTTGTGCTTGTAAGTGTTTACAAGTTGTAGTAATCTAATCATCATCTGTAAGTGTTTACACTTATAATATACAAATATCACAATGAACAGTCGCTATTTACACCATTTAAGAGTATCACTGATTACTCTTGATTTATTTTTAATTGATGCAGTTTTTATTCCAGGATGGTATTTTTTTCAGTTGCATAGCTTAATCCTGCATTCCGTTGCCTACATTTATCTATGTATTTTCCTAAACGCTTCCTGGCTTGTTTCTGCATGGTTTGGGAATATATACCATTCAAAGAATATTGTTTCTTTCGAGCAATTTACCCGTTGTTCCATGTATGCTTTCCTGTACTTTGTTGGATTCGTATCTATATATCTCTATATATTCAGGCAAATTGAAATTTCCAGATTTTTTTACCTGATGTTTATTATTGGTCTTGCCGGTGGTTTATTGTTTAACCGTTTTATGCACCTCGCTTTCCTGCAATACATTAAGCATAAAGATAAAGTTACTAATAAAGTAATCATTATCGGCTATAACAATCTATCAAAAAAGATTGCCGGTTATCTTTCTGCTGATGGCGCTGATGGCGTACCCAAAGAAATTCTTGGATATTGCGAAGAGTATTCCAATATAAAAGAGCTTTCACATTATCCAATTTTAGGTGATATAAAAAGCACTGTTGATACCTGTAAACGTTTAGGAGCTACAGAAATATATTCTACTATAGCGCCGGAACAACAACCACTTATTTATGAACTTATGCAGAACGCAGATAGGAACTGCATCCGTTTTAAAATAATTCCGGATATTTCATTATATGTAAAAAAGCAGGTCCATATCGATTTTTTAAATGAAATACCCGTCATTTCCATGCGGGCAGACCCTTTGGAAGATTTAGGCAACCGGATAAAAAAAAGAGCAGCTGATCTGTTGGTAAGTTCCTTCTTTATTTTGTTTTTTCTTTCCTGGATGATTCCAATTATCGGACTGCTAATATGGCTTGAAAACCGGGGGCCTATATTTTTTAAGCAGGCAAGAAGTGGTAAAGGCAATGAAAGCTTTAATTGCTTAAAATTTAGAAGTATGCGTAATAATTCTGCAGCAAATGAACGTCAGGCTACCAGGTATGATGATCGTATAACCCGGGTAGGGAAATTTTTAAGGCGTACCAGTCTGGATGAGTTTCCGCAGTTTTTAAATGTATTTATGGGTAATATGAGTGTGGTAGGTCCCCGGCCGCATATGCTAAAACATACGGCTGAATACTCACGGCTCATTGGGCATTATATGGTACGTCAGTTTTTAAAGCCTGGCATCACTGGTTGGGCACAGGTAAATGGCTACCGGGGCGAAACGCATGCCATTGAACAAATGCAGAAACGGGTTGAATATGATTTGTGGTATTTGGAAAACTGGACGCCCTGGCTTGATCTAAAAATTGTTTTTTTAACTGCATTCAATATCTTGCGTGGCGAGAAAAATGCTCACTAACCTTATAAAAGATTTTCCACTTATTTATTTCATGGTATAAATTTGTAAACCCGCACGCAATCTGGAAAAGTGCCAGAGTGGTTGAACGGGCCGCACTCGAAATGCGGTGTACCTGCAAGGGTATCGGGGGTTCGAATCCCTCCTTTTCCGCAACTTGAAAGATACCAGTACTGATTTGTAAAAGGTATGTGGCTGATAAACTGCATACCTTTTTGTTTTTATTGAATGAAATCATTTTTCTCCCCATCATTGCCGGAGTCAGAATACACGGAATACTGTATTTTCAATGATTATGGAATGGAAACAATTACTGTCCAACAAAAGGTTTGGTAAAGAAGCCCTGCCTGACACCGGAACAGATGCAGCCCGGTCCGATTTTCAGCGGGATTATGACCGGCTGATATTTTCATCTCCTTTCAGAAGGCTGCAAAATAAAACCCAGGTTTTTCCGCTGCCGGGCAGTGTGTTTGTACACAACCGGCTTACGCATAGCCTGGAGGTTGCCAGTGTAGGCCGCTCTATGGGCACCCTGTTCTATCAAAAAGTAAAAGGGCTGAACCACGCATTGGTGGCTGACTGTCCATTAATAAGTGAAATAGGTAATATTGTGGCGGCTGCTGCCATTGCACACGATTTAGGAAATCCCGCATTCGGGCATTCCGGAGAAGCAGCCATTTCGAGGTATTTTACAGATGGCGATGGGCGAAGATTTGAAGGGGAGGTAACCGAAAAGCAATGGAAAGACCTGACTCATTTTGAAGGGAATGCTAATGCCATCCGTATACTAACCCACTCTTTCACCGGCAAGGGAAATGATGCATACGCTCTAACCTATTCTACGCTTGCTACCATTGCCAAGTATCCGTGTGCTTCAACAGCAGGCCATGTAAAAGGCTTGGTCAACCGGAAGAAATATGGATTTTTTCAATCGGAGCAGGAAAGCTTTCAAAAGATTGCCGCAGAGATAGGGTTGCAACTTGAACAGGAAAATCCGCTGATTTATAAACGGCATCCGTTGGTGTACCTGGTGGAAGCGGCTGACGATATTTGCTACAGCATTGTTGACCTGGAAGATGCACACCGGTTGAAAATTCTGAGCTTTGCAGAAGTAAAAGATTTGCTCTCACCGTTGTGTGGTGATAACATCAGCACCCGTTTGCAAAATGTGGCTGAAGATGAAGATGCTAAAGTGGGATTACTACGGGCAAAAGCAATTAATACACTCATTACCGTTTGTGCCAATCTTTTTTTTGAAGAACAGGAGGCAATACTATCCGGCCGGTTTAATAAAAGCCTGACCGAAGCGTTACCGGATAATTATTTAACCGCATGGAAGCAAATTGAAAAGATATCTATCGAAAAAATATATAATTCTGCTGCTGTTATACAAAAGGAAGTAGCCGGGTACAAAATAATGGCCGGACTACTGGAAGATTTTATTCCTGCATTCATCAATAACGATACACACTATTATAAGAAACTGGTAAAACTAATACCACATCAATTTCTTACGATTCACACGGATACGTATTCTAAAATTCAATCAGTGCTTGATTTTGTTTCCGGCATGACGGATTTATATGCGGTAGAATTATACAGTAAAATACAGGGTCATTCTTTTCCGTCTTTAAGTTAGCGGTACCGTGCATTTTAAAATGAGGACTTGTTGCAAATGAAGGCTACCAAAGCTTTAGCCCTGTTATGCCAGATCAAAATAGGCAATGGACAGTAAGCAATGTGCAAATCTGATTTAGAAAGCAAAAATGAAGTAATACCTAAATTGAATTTAATATTATAGGTAAGTGTTTTCTATCAACCTCACATGGTTTTGCATAAATTCAGAAATTTTACAATGTCGAAGCGGAAGAGCGGCTTGTGAGAAATTATACCATATTAAAACATCGGCAGAAAATAACCGGTTGGCTAACACTTATCTGTTTATTGCTGATTGTCCGTTGCCTATTTGAATTCAATATTTTACGGCAGACAGGTATCAATAAAATGAGGTTCATTTTATTTCAGCAGCATAAAACTTCCATTTCTGGTCAGCGTTTGTCCTGCATCACAAACGGCTTCAAGCATAAACACATACGCACCAGCAGGCTGTGGCTCGCCCTTATACCTGCCATCCCAGCCGAACCGTATATCATTAGGCGAAAAATTGGATACCTGGTACATACGCTGACCTGCCCGGTTATACACAGCAAAGTTTTTTATAATACCAACGCCACGGGTCAACGGATAATAATAATCATTTAAACCATTATTATCAGGCGAAAATGCAGTTGGCATTAGCAGGTAAGCGTCTTTGCATTCCACTAAAATCCTTACTGTATCTTTTGCTACACAGCCATCTGCAGAGGTTGCCATTACCGTATAGATTTGTGAAAAAAGATTACGCCCCGTTGGGATAGCGCAATCGGTACAATTTAGTTGTGTACCGGGTGTCCAGCGATAACTCACTACATTGGAGCTATAGGTAGGCTGAAAATTAAACAACGCATTATACGGATACGTTTGGGATGGCCCTGCATCAACCGAAACTACCGGATATATAACAATATTCAGTGTAGCCGTATCGCTGAAGCAGCCGGCAGAATCAGTAAGTGCAACCTGGTATTGCGTGGTTTGAGCGGGACTTGCTACCGGATTATAAGCTGTTGCAGAAGATAACCCGGCAGCAGGAAGCCACAATACCTGTTTGCCGGGAGGCATCGCCATCAATTTTACTTTATCATTCAGGCAAATGGATGTATCGGTAAACGAAGTAGTTGCAGTAAATGGCGAAAATACTTTTACAACAGATGTATCAGCACTGCTGCAACCAAATGTATTAAAAGAAGTAGCAACGAACGCTGTCGTTATGGAAGGCGATACATTCACCGTATCACACAGTGGACAACTTACCTGTGCAGCAGGGGTCCATCGTACAGAATCCGAATGAAAGCTAATCAGTGTTTTTACCTGACCGGCGCAAAGAGTATCTACCGATGGAATACTACGCACAAAAGGAATCGGATTGACGGTGATGGTTTTCTTCAGGCTATCGCTGCACCCGTTTTTATCTGTTCCAAAAAGAGCAGCAACATAATTTCCGGTGGCAGAATATTGATGGGACGGAGGTTGATAAAAGGTATCATTAACGGGCCGGTCGCCAAAGTTCCAATAATATAATCTTACTGAGTCGGCCGGGTAAAAAGGGTTTGACGTATTGGTAACCGCAAGTGTACTATTGAGACAGACATTGTCAGTTGAATTGAAGTTCAACTGAATACCCCGAACCCGTAATGAGTTTGCCTGTATCACTGTATCCGGGCAGTACCCGGAACCATTATCAATGATTACACTGTTGCGAAACACCCCTAAATTACGGGTGTTGTAACTACTAATAGCCGAATTAGATATAGGACCTAACAGGTCACCTGCCACCCACCACGTGTAGTTTGCAGATGGATTTACATAATTGCCGGTTATATTGAGCGATATAGGGGCGCCCTTGCACACCAGCGTATCAGTGCCAACCAGCGCAGGTACGGCATAATATACGGTTTGCTTGAATGAATCCACACAATTAGCAACAGAATCAACAACAGTAAGGCTTGCAAGAAACTGTCCCGGTGCAAGGTAGGTATGCGAAACAGTATTATTGTTATTGGAAGAAGCGCCGTCGCCAAAACGCCAGGAAGAGCTGCTTATATTGCCCAGGCTGGTATTGGTAAAAGTAAATGTTTGCCTGCCGGCGCAACTGTTGGCTGATGTAAAATTAGCAATGACGCCTGTTATAAAAGCATTCAATAGTTGTATGGCGCCGGCACAGCCATTAAAACTGGGTGTTACAGAAATTGCTTTGTTTCCCAGGGTTGTATATTTATGTAGCGTGGTATTGTAACTAATATTGGCAGAGGTACCATCTCCAAAATCCCAGGCATAGTTAGTAGCGTTAGTTGCCGTGCAGTTTAATACCAGTTTTTCTGAGCCGCAAATCGTATCCTTAGTTAAATAGGCAACAGGGTTTGCAGGCGGGGTACCAAAGGCCAACAGTGGAAAATTATACGTATTGGTACAGCCTTCATCAGTAATAATACTAAGCGATGGATTGTAACTGCCAACTGTAGTATAAGTATGACTAGTATTACCACCTGTTGTATTTGCTATAGCCGAATCACCAAAGTTCCAGGTATAATTTGTAACGCTTCCGCCGGCCGGCACCAGCACGCTGGCATTATATACAGCAGTGGCAGGTATGCACCCGCTTTGCGGAGAAACAGTAGCTGTAATAAAGGGTGCCAGTACTCTTACCTGGGTAAAAGCTGTAGCAGTGCAACCCTGTATATTGGCAGCAGTAACTGATATAATATAATTACCAAATGCTGTATAGGTATGCGTATTAATTGCACTGTCTGTGGTTTGAGTATTGCCATCACCAAAACTCCATACGAAAGGGGCATTGCCACTTGCTGTGAATGTTACCGGGCCGGGTTTACAGAGATAGTTCCTGCCGGGCGTAACACTTACAGATGCAGCCGGATTGACGATGATTGTTTTTGAAATTGTTACTGCGGCATTGTCGTACACAACCGTAAGTTTTACGGTATAGTTGCCGGCATTTGTATAAGTAGTAGCCGGGTTTGCAGCATTACTAATAGTACCATTGCCCAGATCCCAGATAAAACCGGTTGGCGTACCGGTAGCTGTTTGTGTAAATTGTATATTGGCAGGACTGCATAACAAGCCTCCTGTTGAACTATATGTAA
Source organism: Chitinophagaceae bacterium (assembly GCA_965246935.1). Taxonomy (GTDB): domain Bacteria; phylum Bacteroidota; class Bacteroidia; order Chitinophagales; family Chitinophagaceae; genus JAZKFT01. Next base: position 254,486 of record CBDFGC010000025.1, read on the forward strand.
AATCGGCTGTTTGTGCTTTGCTTTGTAAAAATGTAAACAGGAATAATAAGATACCTATATATTTCCTGCTCACCGTACTGAATTGTATTCGCAAACGTTGTGTTAAAGTAGTTTTCAGGAATATGGTTTTAGAGCAAATGCCAGGCATCTGATGGATTTATTTTAAAATACATGGCTGCCTGTCGGCAATTTAGCCTGATAACCGAATATAAAATCAAAAGCTTAAGACTTTATAGAGTCATATTCCTATAAGAATGCTGCCCTATTGTGCAAGAATCTTACCAAACACCTTTGTTCTTAAAACCGGAATGTTTAAGCCACGCCAGCAAAAATATAACACAAATAGCAAAGGCTACCTTGAAGGCAGCCCTTTGCTAAGTGTTACAAATTAGTTTTTATTTCCTTAAATGAATCTGGAAACCAACACCAAGTGTAAAGAGGCCTTTGGAATGGCCGGTTTTATCATAATAAGCCGCTGTTTCCAAAGCAATGCTTTTGTTTAAGAACAGTGCATAACCAACACCTACACCTACGCCAACTTCGCTATCAGTGTTTTTAGCACCACCAACATTAATGCCGGCCTGGCCAAAAAACTTACCACTTGTTGAGGTACCGAAATAATAACGGGCAAAGGGACCAACAGTATAGGCATGATATCCATCAGTAGCATATACACTAAGACGTAAACCGGCAGCAAAATTATTGATAAAGAAATAACCTACATTCGGAGAAAGGGTAAACGCAGAGTTTCCATCAGAAGTTTGGAATGAGGCGCCACCACCAAGCAGGTACGTTCCTTTTTCGGTTTGCGCACTTACCATAGCTATACTTAATCCTACAGCTACGATCATCAATAAAAATGTTTTTTTCATAATCCTATAATTTTTGGGCGGCAAAAGTAAGGGCCTATTTTACATAGCCAAATTTAAAATCTACGGCTGTTTTATTCCTTGCTGCAGCGTTGTTAAGCTATATGCTAATTTCAACTTCTTCCGCTCTCTTCAATTAATTGCTTTAGTGACTGGTTAAATGCTTTTTCCTTCAGCAGTTCTTCCAGTGTAAGATGAATACGGTAGCGCCAGAAATGTTTGGGATTGGATGGAATATTGATGCGTTCTTCGTGTGGATTTTCTTTTCGCAGCTGAGCGTCCATCCCAAATAAATCCTGCATCTGAAAAATGCTCCACATGGCAGGACTATGCATATGCTGGTTGATGATTTCTTTGTTTACCCAGGCATCGCAGAAGTAGGGCGCCAGTCCCCAATGGCCTAACTCATAATTGTAAAATTGCTGGGTTGTTTCCCGGTTTTCTTCCCACCAGCCACGGATGGTACTCATGTCGTGGGTACTTGGCGTAACCACACTTAAATAAGGGGCATCAGCAGGATGAAAAAACGGATGAGCCGGATTTTTAGGCATGCGTTGTATTTCCAGGCTTAGTATGCCTAAATCTTTCATTACACCGGGTACGGATTCCGGTACCAGGCCCAGGTCCTCTCCGCAAATCAGCATATTGGTAGCTGCTTTCAATGCCGGTAGTTTTTGCAATGCTTCATACCGCCAATACTGGTTTTGCCGCCTGAAAAAGTAATCGTTATATAATTCCTTTAGCTGCCATTTGGTATGGTCGTCCAGGTACCGGAAACTAATGGTTGTATCCATGTTAAAACGGAAATGAAACTGGCTTCCTTCACTGCCCGGTTCTTCAAACAGGATGACGTTGCTTACCAGGTCAAATAACCGGTCTTTTATCCAGCCATCTACTTCCACTACATGTTCGGTACACCATTGTTCTATTTTACGTTGCGTATTAAACTCCGTTTTGAGTTTGTATTGTTGCCAGCCGGCCGGTTCCAAAAATTGTTTTTTTGCCCATTCCTGTTTTTTACCAAATAATTCAACTACCACTGTGTCGTTTATCAACGGCTGGCAGTAGCGATGCAGGTCAAAATAAATGTGGCGTTCTTCAAATTCATTCCGGTGCACTGGAAGTGCAGGTACAAATCTGCCCATAATACCTTCTACCTGGTCTGTAGGTATGCTCCAAATCCGGAAAAAACCAAGAATATGATCAATTCGGAATGCATCGAAATAAAGGCTCATTTGGTTAAAACGCTGCTTCCACCAACTGTAATCATCCTTTTGCATCTGCTTCCAGTTATATGTAGGGAAGCCCCAGTTCTGGCCTTTTACAGCAAAGGCATCCGGCGGGGCACCAGCCTGCTGATCCATATTAAATAGCTCCGGGTTAACCCAGGTATCTGCACTATGGCGGTTTACGCCAATGGCAATATCGCCTTTAATAATGATGCCATTTTTATGGGCATATTGCACTGCTTCCCTTAACTGCAGGTGCAAATGGTATTGAATAAATAAATGAACAGCTATCTTATCGTACACTTTGCTTTTAGGCAATGCTAATGCTTCGATCTCTGTTACATTATACCGGCTGTATTTTTTCCAAAAGCTGTAATCACTGGTTTTGTTTTCGTCCCGTAAATAACAGAAAGTGGCATAGGGGAGTAGCCAGTGCCGGTTAGCTTGTAAAAAAGAACCATAATCTGCATCAGCCACCCAATCGGTCTTCATGGCTTCGTATAATTCGGTAAGGGCAGCCATTTTGATTTTCATTACCGGTTCATAATCCAGGTAAGGTAAATCGTTGAGGTGCCTGCCTTTTTTCCGATAGGGGCTTACAATTGCAGCATGTTTTTTACCGGCTACTTTTTCCAGGTTGATGTATAAGGGATGTAGTGCAAAAACAGAGACTGCCGAATATGGATAGCTGTCACGCCAGGTATGGGTACTGGTGGTATCGTTTACCGGTAGTATTTGCAGCAGTTTCAGGCCGGTAATTTTTGCCCAGTCGGCCAACAGCATCATATCGGAAAACTCACCAACACCAAAGCTGTTCTTACTGCGCAGGCTAAAAACCGGGATGGCGGCACCGGCACCTTTGAATGAGGTATTAGGCAAGTACAAAAAACCATCGTGTAAAATGGTAATACCTGCAGCGTCTTCAGGAAGGAGCCGGTTTTTACCGTCTTCGTACCGCACTATTTTTCCTTCTTTAATATTCCATATACCATATTTGTATTCATTTGTGAAATTGCTCCGGTTAAGTCCGGGGCCAGGTTCACTTTTGCCGTATACCAGTCACCGTCTTTTGTCATTAGTACAGGGCTCACTTCGCTCCAACCTGATAATCCGGCTGCTGCGCCGCTGATAAAAATAGTTTCGCCTTCTTTCAGCAGCGGGCCATTTTACTTTGAATTGATGCGAAATGTTTTTTACGACGGGGATTTTAATTTTTACAGGTTTCTGCCTGAGCAATATTTCCCGGAAAGGCTGGGTATAAAACACATTCTGAAACTCACCGGCATAATTCCAGGTATCATATATGTGTGTTGTATCTGCTTTTATGGTGGAAAGGTCAATGCTGCGGTCGCTGGCGGCCTCTAGTGTTTCAATTCCATCGGCATTTTGGATAAGATAGCTATAACTAATAATACCGGATAGGTTTGATGTTTCTATTACCAGCGTAGCCTGTTGATAATCATTGTTCTGATACGTCATCAGCAAACCTGGCATATCTGCCGTTTCTTCCAAAGCTGGTATATTACCCTGTATATAAAATGCCTGGCCGGCAACGGCATGAAAGCGCAGGTGAAAATGGATGGTCATGTAATTGTTACACTTTAAATGTATGGCTGCAAATGTAAGGGTACACGTTAAAAGGGATGTCCGGTACAATAACCATGATACAGATAAAACATTATCATCCCGCAATTGAACGATTGCCTTATTTTGCGCTGATTATTTTAACAGGGTTAGTGCTAACGCTACCATGCAACTCACGCTTGCTTCACAACTTTACCCTCCTGCCATTGTTATAAAACAGAACTATTCAAATATAAAATACCCATTATTATATGGCTTACGACGTCATTGTTTTAGGAAGTGGTCCCGGTGGTTATCCGGCAGCCATCCGTGCCTCACAACTGGGCAAAAAAGTTGCCATTATCGAAAAAGAAAGCCTGGGCGGTGTATGCCTTAACTGGGGTTGTATTCCCACAAAAGCCCTGCTCAAAAGTGCTCAGGTGTACGAAAATATAAAGCATGCACAGGATTATGGCATTGAGGCAAGTGGCCGGCAGGACTTTCCGGCAGTCGTAAAGCGCAGCCGTGGCGTAGCCGATAAAATGAGCAGGGGCGTTCAGTTTCTGATGAAGAAAAATAAGATTGATGTAATTATGGGTTACGGTAAACTAACCGCACCCAACAGGATAGACGTAACGGCTGCTGACGGCGGGAAACAAACCGTAGAAGCAACCAGTATTGTAATTGCAACCGGTGGCCGTGCCCGGCAATTGCCCAGCCTTCCGATTGACGGTAAAAAAATAATCAGTTACCGGGAAGCAATGATATTGCCGGAACAGCCTAAAAGCATGATTGTGGTAGGAAGCGGCGCTATCGGTAGCGAGTTTGCCTATTTCTATAATAGTATGGGTACAAAAGTTACGATCGTTGAGTTTTTGCCGAAAATTGTACCGGTAGAAGATGACGATATTAGCAAAGAACTGGAAAAGCAGTATAAAAAGCAAGGTATTGCCATCATGACCAGCAGCGAAGTAACCAGTGTGGATACCAATGGCGAAGGTGTAAAAGCAGTAGTAAAAACACCGAATGGAGAAGTGACCCTGGAGGCAGATATTTTACTCAGTGCAGTTGGGGTTGTAGCCAACATTGAAAACATTGGGCTGGAAGAAGTTGGGGTAAAAACCGAACGTGGTAAAATTGTTACCAATGAGTTTATGCAAACCAATGTGCCTGGTGTGTATGCAATAGGTGATTGTACGCCTAACCAGGCATTGGCACATAAGGCCAGTCGTGAAGGTATATTGGCTGCAGAACACCTGGCTGGTGCTCATGCTACAACCATTGATTATAATAACATTCCTGGCTGTACGTATTGCACACCCGAAATAAGTAGTGTTGGCTATACGGAAGCAAAAGCCAGGGAAGCCGGGTTTGACATAAAGGTGGGCAAATTTCCCTATATGGCCAGTGGGAAAGCCACAGCAGCAGGCGCTACCGAAGGTTTTGTAAAAGTAATTTTTGATGCAAAGTATGGTGAGTTTCTGGGCTGCCATATGATTGGTTATAATGTAACGGAACTGATTGCTGAAGCAGTAGTAGCCCGCAAACTGGAAACGACCGGCCATGAAATACTGACGGCTGTTCACCCGCATCCAACGATGAGCGAGGGATTAAAAGAAGCAGCCGCTGTCGCATATGGTGAAGCAACGGATGTGTGACCTCACCCCCGGCCCCTTTCCACAGGTGGAGAGGGGTGCCTCTGACCGGAAAATATGATATTATTTATTGACGGGTTCATGATAATTTATCTTCCAAATTAATTGTGAAGCTAAAATATTGAGAACCCGTTTTTAGTTTTTTAAAATACTTCGGAGAAATAAATTTTACACGCTCGTTTTAGACACAAACTTTTATGAGTCAAAGTGCTACCCTCTATCGCGTTGCCCAAATTGATTTTCCTATAATTTTAGATAACCCTCAAGACTTCGATCTCTTTAAGATGACTAAAGGGTATCAAACATTTCAACAAACTCATGAAGGACTTTTTTTTGTACTATCAAAAAAAAAGGACGAAAAAACAGTTAAGTTAGTGAAGCAAATTTTTTATCCGGATAAGACAATAGGAGAAACTGAAGACTTAAAAGAAATAAATTCAGTAGGTTTTGATTTTGAAAAGTTAGAGAAACAACTAAACAATTTAATATATTACCAAACGCCTGCTGTTACTACAGAGATTTCAGAATTCCTCGATGAGATAAGTTTAGCAGAATTTGTCAGTCTATTTAATTATGAAGAATTAAATAGAGAAGGTATTTATCCTTATAATGCATGGAATAGTGAAGAAGGCCAGGAATACGCTTTCAACGTAAAACATATGACTGAAGAATTTTTGCATTTAAAAGAAATATTCGTTGAGGCAAAAAATAATGGTGATTATATGTTAAGTTTTGTAGGATAAACTCAATTATGCTTTATGAAGAAAAAACGCAGAAATAATGTTATTAAAACAAGATGTGGAAAATTGAAATGAAATAATTTTAGTCTCTGAAAAAACTTCTCATCATATCACTGCTTTCATTCATCTGTTTCATCGCATACTTTTTTTCTTTTTCAAAAACAGGTGAGACAAAGCCTGTCCAGCAACAATTTTATGCTGCTACGAAAAGCTGGTATCAACAACAGGCAAAGAATTTTTTATTGCAGTTAAAACGCCTTCAGCTACTGCACAATAGCAAGGCATCACTACCCGCATTTACCAGGCAATTTAAATTAGTACGGCGTTCATTCAAAAGAATGGAAATGTTGGTTGCTTATTTTGATGAACGTCCTTATCAAAATTTAAACAGCCGCCTGCTGCCGGAACTGGAATTGGAAAAGGGTACTTATGAACATGAATCAGAACCGCATGGATTACAGGTAATTGAATCCAAACTGGAAGATAGTGTCGAATTCAAAAAAGCCACTACAGTATTACAATACGAAATAAGCAGCGCCATTCAAACAGCCATCTTTTTACAGCAACATCCGTTTAGTAAACCGTACACCGATTCGGCTATTGCCGGAGCCATTAGTAGGCAGTTATTACGAATAGCAGCCATGGGTATTACTGGTTTCGATAAGCCGGTGTTGGACGATGCACTGGTAGAATGTAAAGCATCGTTACAAGGAATGAACGATTTGCTGGCAAGCTATCATTCTACCAACACATTCATACAAAAACTTCGGTCACAACTTCAATATTGCATTCGTTATTTGCAAAACAGTAAAGCCGGATTTGACAATTTCAACCGGCTCCTTTTTATCCGTAACTGTTTACAGCCGGCATTTGCTGCAGCTGAAAAATGGAAGGTAACTATCATCGGGAACGCAATACCCGTTTACACTTCTTTTTTCCAACAGGCTTACATTCAAAAATTGTATCACTATGATACTAATGCCTACCCACCGGAGATGATTGCACTGGGAGAAAGACTTTTTAACAGCAATATCCTGAGTAGCAACCAGCGCATTAGTTGTGCCAGTTGCCACCATGCTGATCTGCATTTTGCAGATACGGTAAAGTTGAATGCAGGTTTTGAACTAACCGACACACTGCAACGGAATACTCCCTCACTTATCAACGTTGCCTATCATTTACGCTTTCAGCGGGATGGCCACCTGCTTTTTTTACAGGACCAGTTCCGGGAAGTGATTTTCAGCCATTCAGAAATGGGGAATTTAGATGAAAGAACGCTGCTACGCCGGATCAATAAAAATGAAAGATTAAAAGCTGACATAATCCGCATTTTCCCTGCTGCAAAAGATAGCCTTACCATCAGCATGTCATTACAGGCACTGGATGCCTTTGTACATTCCCTGGTAAATACGCAGTCCCCTTTTGACAAATATATGACAGAGGATACCGGCAGAATTCCACCTGCTGTAATACGGGGATTTGATCTGTTTATGGGCGCTGCTAAATGCGGGACCTGCCATTTTATGCCTGTGTTCAATGGGGTGCAGCCACCTTTTTTTACCAAAGAGGAAAATGAAATAATTGGTGTACTTCGAAACGACGATTTTGACAGGCCAAAATCAGACACTGATTCCGGTTTATTTATATTTACCCGCAATGAACTGCACCAGGGTTCTTTTAAAGTACCAACGGTAAGGCACCTGGCAAAAACATTTCCATATATGCACAACGGTTCCCTGAAAAACCTTGACCAGGTGCTGTTATTTTATAACTTAGGTGGCGGTGGTGGCTGGATGATGGGTGGTGATGTGCCCGGCCAAACCCTTGACCGGCAACCCTTACGGTTAGATAAAGAACAGCGGGATGATATTAAAGCATTTCTATTATCACTGGAGTGAATTTTACCACAGAGGAACATAAGAAACACATAGATTCACACAGAATACAATTAAAAAATGCTAAGTATGCAGGCAAAATTAGTTGGTGTTAATTATAAGTCATTGCATCCGCCGTGGCGGACGCAATGACCGCAAATTTTAACCTAATATAATTGTGTATCACTAATAACATGAATACAAAATTGCCGGAACAACATATACTGACCTTTGACACATGCACATCTGTTTTATAACCGACCAGTACCCTAAACCCGGTGAAGCCATTGGCGGCATTGGTATATTTGTACAAACCCTGGGGCAGGCATTGGTAAAAAACGGGATACAGGTGACGGTAGTAGGTGCGGGTTATAAAACCAGTGCCGTTGAATTAGATAAAGGCGTAACAGTAATCCGTATTGCCCGCAGCAAATGGCCTGCTCTGAAATTTGTGCAACAGGTATGGAAAATTAACAACCAGATAAGAAGGGTACATACAAAAAGTCCGCTTGATATAATCGAATGTTCAGAGGTAGGGCTGGCACTCATAAAAAAAAGAAAGGGAATCAGGTTTTTAATACGCATGCACGGCGGCCATCATTTCTTTTCGCATTATCAAAACCAAGCCCTGGTGCCTAAAACCGTATGGCAGGAAAAACGATCTTTTCAAAAGGCCGATGCACTGCTGGCCTGTAGCCATTTTGTGAACGAACAAACAGCAAAATACCTGCATTATAACCCGGCAAACACAACTGTCATATATAACAGCGTAGACATACAAGCCATCCAAACCGGTCTGCACAAGGTTGAGGTTGTTCCGTACAGCATTCTTTTTTGCGGTACCCTATGCGAAAAAAAAGGAGTACGGCAACTGGTGATGGCTTTCCCAATAATAAAAGCAGCTATCCCCAAGGCCCGGCTTATAGTAATAGGAAAGCCGCTGGTATCAGAGGATGGCGTTTCATATATTACCACACTGGAAACTTACATACCACCGGAGGTTAAGCCCTATATTACATTTACAGGCCCGGTACCACATAATGAAATATACACCCGGATAACTGCTGCCCATGTATGTGTATACCCCAGCCATATGGAAGCACTGCCCATGGTATGGCTGGAAAGTATGGCACTCCAAAAACCGGTAGTAGCCTCTATAACAGGCCCTGGGCCTGAAGTGATTACGCACCAAAAAGACGGACTTTTGTGTAATCCGCACCGACCGGACGATATTGCCGCCAAAATCATTGAATTGCTGCAGAACGATGCACTCGCAGAAAGGTGTGCGCAAGCAGCAAAGGAAACTGTTTATAATAAGTTTAATATGGATGTGACTGTGCAGCAGAATATTCAATTTTATAAGCATTTGATAAACACATCCGTTGGCAACGGGCAATAAGCAACAGGCAAGGAGTAATTATTACAGCCACTCAATCATGTATAAAATAATTTGTATCACCATAAAAAGAAATACTGTGCTCTATTTGCCTTTCTATATGATTGTCCTGTTTGCCCCTTGCCTATTGCCTACAGGGCTTTCTTATAAAAAAGCAGTAGGGTTTGAATAACAAATATTTTTGAGTTTCTGAGGAACAAAAAAGCTGTTATGGAGACGCTACTGCCGGTGCAAAGTAATACATTATATGAAGCACTAAAAAACTGTGAGCAAGTGGATTTGCGGGATAATCGTGGAAAAGTGCATTGTGTGGGCTTAGTGCTGATGGGGGTTATCATCGGCTTGTATCGTAACCGCGACGGGGTTTTGTCCGGCATTCACCGCTCTCTTACAAATACCCATGCCCCTTTGTGCCACTATTTAGGTATAGAAAACACTACGCCCATTTCAAGAGCACAACTGCCTATTCTACTAAAAAAGATAGATCCGCACCTTTTTGCTAAGCTGCTCTTTGATTTTGCAGGAATGGTGTTAAGTGAGCAGGAAAAACAGTGGTTTGCTGCCGATGGTAAAGAGTTGAGGGGCACGATTGCCAAAGGTGAAAAGCGGGGTGAGGCAGTCGTGCAAGTTGTTAGCCATGCCAACCGGCAGGTGTATGGGCAGGGCTTTTACAACGGTCAGAAAGAAAGTAAGCGCCCCTGTATCCAACAAGTATTGGAGGCAGGATTAGGCAATCAAAAAATCACCCTGGATGCCCTGCATTTTATTCCTGAAACCATCAAACAAATAGCTTACAACCAGGGCATCTACCTGGTAGGGCTAAAGGAGAATCAAAAGCAACTGTACGATGATATGGTTAAGGTAAGCCAAAATTACCGGCCGCTCAGTGAAGGCCAAACGCTTGAAAAAGGGCATGGGCGAATAGACAAAAGGACGTATAAAAGCTATGATATTAAGGATGAATTTTTTGATGAAAGATGGGCGGGTGCTAACTTTCAGACGTTGGTAGAAGTGAAAAGAGAAACGTTTCAATGCAAAACAAAAGCGGAAAGTAAAGAGGTATCTTACTACGTGTCAAATGAGGTGGTAAGACAGGGCAATTCGAAGGAGCTTTTCGGGGCAGTACGTGGGCATTGGAGTGTTGAAACCAATAACCATATAAGGGACGTTACTTTCAGGGAAGATGATTTACAAACAAAAGAGCCCGTCATTTCTAAAGTTATGGCTTGTTGCAGGACGCTGGCATTGACGTTTTTAAATAAATTGAAACTCAAAAATATCAAGGCAAAACTCGAAGATTTTGCAGATAACTTTGACCTCCTTATTAAGTGGATGGCTAGTATTAATTTTTTATAAGAAAGCCGTGCTATAGCCTATTTGTATTTTCATTAATTCACTATGACATTTGCCGTAATTACCTATGCACCTATCATTTACAAAAAAGGAAAACCGCATGCCTATGCCCCGTATGTAAAAGAAATGAACCTCTGGAACCGCCATGCCGATGAGGTAATTTATTGCTGCCCCGAATGGAAAACAGAAGGCAATTTGCTGATTGCCCCTTTTGAAGAAAAGCAACATTTTGAACACCTGCGGGTCGCCGATTTTCATATGGTTGGGTTGGTTAATAAGCTGAAAGCCTTGCTGGTGTTACTGCCAACTTTTTTTACCATTTGTAAAGCAATGCGACGGGCCGACCATATCCATTTGCGTTGCCCCGGTAACGTAAGCCTGTTGGGATGTTTTGCACAAATCTTTTTTCCTGCTAAAACAAAAACCTGTAAGTATGCCGGCAACTGGGACTGGAACAGCCATCAGCCCTGGTCGTATCGCCTGCAACAACACATTCTTCGCAACACTTTTTTTACCCGTCATATGCAGGTATTAGTATACGGAACCTGGCCCGACAAGAACCGGAACATACTACCGTTTTTTACGGCTTCTTATTCTCAAAAGGAAATTACCGATACGCCGCCCCGTAACCTGCACCCGGTGATAAAGCTAATGTATGTAGGTTCTTTAGACCCAAATAAAGCACCGCTTACTTCCGTGCAAGTTTGCCACTGCTTACTAAAAAATAAACACCCGGTACAACTTCATCTCTATGGCGACGGTAAGGAAAAAGCGAAATGTGAAACTTATGTGCAGGAAAACGATTTGCAGAACAGTGTATTTTTTCATGGCAATCAGCCCGCAACAGTGGTAAAACAGGCGTACAGCCAGTCCCATTTTCTGGTATTTATCAGTCGTAGCGAAGGTTGGCCAAAAGTAGTAGCCGAGAGTATGTTTTGGGGTTGTGTTCCGATAACCACTGCCGTAAGTTGCGTACCGGAAATGGTTGGGAACGGCAGCCGTGGTGTGCTGGTTACTAACAACGAATCAGTAATTGTCGCCGCCATTGAAAAATATATTGAAGATGAACCTGCCTATCGTCGGGCCAGTATAGCGGGAATGCAATGGAGCCGGCAGTTTACGTTGGAAAAGTTTGAAAACGACATTAAAAAGCTGTTACATGCAAACCATTAAAGTGGCACAATTGGTGGACAGCCTGATACCGGGTGGTACGGAAAGCGTAGCGGTAAACCTGGCAAACGATCTGGCGTCGGCGCCGGGCTTTGAGTCGTATTTAATTTGCAGTCGCACCGAAGGCACACTGAAGCAACGCATCCAGTCAGGTGTGCATTACTTTTTTCTTAATAAAAAGCGTAGCCTGGATGTGATGGCATTGTGGCGGCTGCACCGGTTTATCAGCAGGTATCATATTAACATTATTCATGCGCATAGTACATCATTTTACTTTCCGGTATTGATAAAATGGCTACATCATTTCAGGCTGGTATGGCATGACCATTACGGGCTGGAATTGCCGGACAACGGGAAACGTATGTATTCCTATATACCGTTTAGCTGGTTTTTTGATTATGCCATTAGCGTGAATGACCGCTTATTGCAAAACAATATGAAGCACCTGCATGTGAAGCCCGGGCACCAAAGTTATTTACCCAATTACTCAGTTACCCTGCCCGTTACAGCACTGCCGGTGCTAAAGGGTGTAAAGGAACAACGACTGGTTCATCTTGCCAACCTGCGCCCTCAAAAAGACCATATCACCTTGCTATATGCTTTGCAAAGAGTGAAAGAAACCTACCCGGCTATTATACTATACTGTGTAGGTGTTTGCAAAGGTGATGCTTACGAAAACGAGGTGAGGGCGCTGGTACAGGAATTAAACCTGGATGAGCATGTTGTTTTTACGGGCAGTGTGCTGAATCCGTTTACCTATTTGCTGCAATCAGGTATTGGGGTACTGTCTTCTTCATCGGAGGGCCTGCCGCTGAGCCTGATTGAATACGGGTTGGCAGAACTGCCGGTAGTATGTACCGACGTAGGGCAATGTGCCGAACTACTGGAAAATGGTAAAAATGGATTGCTGGTGCCCCCCCAAAATGTTGATGCGTTGGCTGCCGCTTGCCTTCAGTTGCTGAACGATAAGAATTTAAGCAGCCGGATGGCTTTACATTTTACAACTTTCGTTAGGAATAATTATAGCAAACAGGCAATTTTGCACCGGTTGATTGCCATTTATCAATCGCTCAATTAATATACAGGCATGTTCAGATTAATGGTGATGGAAAAAACGGAGAAGTTCTGGATAGCCGTTCATGTGCTGATTGGACTAGCAGCAGGCCTTTCCCGCAATTTTTTAATTGCCTGGGTGTACCTGGTATATATATCCGCTTTTTTTCAATTGCTCCGCTATAAAAATAAGGACTCTGTGCTGGTAAGCGTTTTAGTGTATGCACTGGGCTTTGAGCAACTAAACCGATCGGTACATGGGTGGCCGCTGCTACCTTATGAAATGGGTAAATACCTGTCCATTGCTGTAGTTTTATTTGGCTTACTATACCCGGCCCGCAACTCAAAAAAAGTAATCGTCGGTAGTGTAATGCTGGTACTTAGCCTGCCGGCTTTTTTCCTGCTGCCGGATGGGTTTAGAATGGCAGATGTGGTTTTTAATTATTTCGGTCTGTTCAGTTTATGCATTTCTATTACTTTTTTTTCAAAGCAAACGCTTACTTACTCACAGGTACTTCACATGTTTAAGGTGCTCCTTTTCCCGGTGATATCTTTTGCTATATATATTATGCTGCGGCAGAGCCAAACAGAAAATGTTCAATACGGGCTGTCAGCCAATTACGAAACATCCGGCGGTACAGCTACCAATCAGGTAGCAACGATCCTTGGTTTTGGTTTTGCTGTATTGGCGCTGGTATTTTTAACCAGGCAAAAAGTTTTTAAAACCAGGTATGTTGATAAGGCGCTGATGTTTATCTTTCTTTTCAGGGCCTTGATTACCTTTTCCCGTGGTGGAATAGTGGCAGCGCTGCTGGCCATCATACTAGTGCTTATTCTTCCTAAAACAAGAAATATTTGGGCTAACCGGCAAATTATTTTTCGAAAAATAAACCCGGTCTATTATATCTACAGCGTGGGTTTTATTCTGATTACGTTTCTGATTGTAAATTCAGTAACCGGTAACTTTTTACTGCTACGGTACCAGGGTTATAATGCCCATAGCATTGTTACCGGCAAAAGAGATCTCCGGTCTATCACCTCCAGCCGGTCAGAAATTTTTGAAAGCGACCTGGTCATATTTGCCAATAATCCGATGTTCGGTGTAGGCATTGGCCAATCCAGGTATTGGCGTACGATATATGGGTTCAAAGTAGCTGCACTGCCGCACTCAGAACCCTCCCGTATGCTGTCGGAGCACGGACTGTTTGGTGTAGGAATGGTGTTAATTTTTCTTTTTTATCCCTTTTACCGGGTGTTCGCAGAGAAAAGTAATTACCGCCGGGCTTATATGACCATCTTTTTTTCGATAGCTGTACTTTCTTCTTTTCATGTGGCCATGCGTACCATGATTACACCGCTGGCTTTTGGTTTGGCTTGTATTAATATTATACCAGATGCACCTTTCCGATACAGCCTGCGGAGTAACACTGCTTTTACAAAAGCACAAAAGCAGGACAACCTTGCTATGGCCTGATGACCGCGGCACTTCGCTTTTTGAAAATTATTGCAGTATGGCCGGGCCTGTTGTTTGCCGTATCGGCAGGCCTTATCCTACTTACCCTATATATCATTTTCCGGTAGGAAATACGCAGGTAGTTGTAGAAGGTATCATCTACAACTACAGCCTCCGGACAATTGAAAAAATGATAGCGGCGCAGCTATCTGAGTTATTAACTATTACCACTTTGCAAGCTTTAAGTGCCTCCTGGTCAGGAGAGTGGTGCCTGTGGATTCAAAAAAATGATCAGCTTTTCCTCATCAATGATCCATTAGGTAGGTTACCGGTTTATTATTACACCACGAACCAGCATTTTTATATAGGGCGGCATCTGGGAACGTTAGCAGATGCAGGCTTGTTGCAACCCTGCCCGAAAGCTACTGCTTCCGTAATGTGGAGTAGCTATTTTATTGGTCACCGGACACCGTACCACCAGGTGTACCGGCTTCCTGGCGGTTCTGGTGTACAGGTGGATTTGTCAACCGGCAAAGCAGATATTACTTTTGGTAAAAGCCTGAATTTTGATGAGCGTGTTACCAAACCATTGCAACAAACTGCTGATGAGTTAGCCGGGTTGTTTAAACAGGCCTGTACCCAAATGGCCACCGTCTGGCCGGGGGATATTAATATTTCACTGTCTGGTGGACAGGATTCA
This sequence comes from Chitinophagaceae bacterium, assembly GCA_965246935.1. GTDB lineage: Bacteria > Bacteroidota > Bacteroidia > Chitinophagales > Chitinophagaceae > JAZKFT01. Next base: position 269,541 of record CBDFGC010000025.1, read on the forward strand.
AGGGCTGTTGCAGCAGCCTTACGCTTTAACGGAAAAGGTTTTAATAATTCCCAGCCGGCAAGGCAAAAGCGAACATTATTTGCCTCATCCTTTACAATGAAGGGAGCGGAAAAAGACGCAATACTGGCTGCCAACATTGCTGCACAGTTACAAATTCCATTTGCTGTATTCCCAATTAAAGAAGCACCAGAGGATGAGGCCTTGTTGCTGCAACACAAAATGGGTACTAATTATGTGGGAATGGCTTTTATCCATTCTTTTTACCGGCAACTATTGCAACAGCATCCAAATGGTTTTTTGTATGTAACCGGTGATGGCGGCGATAAAGCATTGCCTTACCTGGGTGAACAAAAACAAAATCTTTCAGTTGATGAACTGGTGATGCAGCTAAGCCTGCGGCATGCGATGACACCCTTAGAAAAGGTAGCCGGCCTGACCGGTATGGCTGTAAATGATATACTGCAAATGATTTATGAAACGGTGCAAAGCTATCCCGAAGCGGAAATGAACAACCGCAGTATTCATTTTGCCATTTATGAGCGGGCTGCTCAAAGCTTTTTTGAAGGTGAAGACCGCAGCCGGTACTTTTTTTGGGCTACTACTCCTTTTTACGACCTTGATTTTTTTAAGGTAGCCATGCAGGTACCGGATGAATATAAAAAACATTACCGGCTATACAGGCCTTTTCAAAATGCACTGAACCGGCAGGTAGCCGATATACCCGATGCCGGCGGCCATAGCATTAATAGCTGGAAGTTTATCTTACGCAAAAGAATACAGGAGGCTTTTCGCAGTGCTTCGCCTTCGGTAAAAAATTTTGTACGGAAACTGGGCGGTAAAAGCATTAGCATCAATCAATCATCGGTGGCGGAAAGGCAACAATTGTTGTCCATACTGCGGACTTCGTCGTCATTGCTGCAAACGCTGGATGCCAATGCCGTAGCTGCTTTTCTGACCACTTCCAACCAGGAACAATACCTTAACCTGCGAACACTTATTTTACTACAGCAATTTTACAAATCGTAGAAGAGTTAGAGATGCCATTTGCTTATCTGCGCAGGGAAATGAAACGTTAGTTTGCAAATCCGCCTGCCTTCCGGTTCATCTCTCTTATCTCATCTCTCTTATCTCATCTCTCTTATCTCATCTCTCTTATCTCATAACTTATTACTCATCTCTTCTACCTAACTGCTATTCATGAAAGTTTTAATCGTTCAGGTGGGTACGCCGGTAAACCCGGATGAGTATAAAGGCGAACAGCTTTTCCGGGAACCGACACTTACACACGGGCTTCGTTACTTCCGGTACAGTGAAGTTGTAAATAATGTGCAAACAAGGGACAGCCTGAAAACAGCATATATGCAGGTGGATCATATTTATTTTACGGGACGTAAAAACCCTGTCAACTGCATCAAAGCCTCCTGGCGGCTTCGCAATATGGTAAAGCAAAACCGGTATGATATCGTAAACCAATATTGGGGTGGCATTGCTTCTTTTTTTGCCGTTCTGTTTTGCCCGGCGCCTTATATTATCTCACTGTTGGGCAGTGATCTGTACGGGCAATACAAACCCAACGGCTCCAAAACATGGATGGGTAAAATACTGTCCGTTTTTAGCCAGCTTACCTGCCTGCAGGCAGATGGTATTATTGTCATGAGCGAAAAAATGAAAGGAAAACTGTGGGCTGTTTCCCGCAAAAAAGCCATTGCTATACCCGAAGGCATCAGTAAAGGCAAATTTTACCCGGTCAGTAAACAGGAAGCCCGGGAAAAACTGAACTGGGATGCAAAAGCGCCAACTGTTATTTATTTTATACAAAGTGCTTATGTAAAAAACAGGCCGCTGGCACTGGCTTCTCTTCAAATACTACAGGCCCGGTTACCCGCTGCACAACTAAAGCTGATACAGGGTGTACCACATATCGAACTGCTTTGGTATTATAATGCTGCCGATGTATTGCTGCTGACCTCACATCATGAAGGCAGTAATAATTCCATCAAAGAAGCACTTGCCTGCAACCTGCCGGTGGTAAGTGTAAATGTTGGCGACGCCAGGGAACGGCTGGAAAAAGTAAGGCCTTCAGCAATAGTAGATAGTTTTGATGCTGCACAATTAGCCGATGCCATGTATGGAATTTTACAGGAGCCGCACCGTAGCAACGGGCAACAAACCGTGTATGAAGTAGAACTTCCTAATATTGCAGCCAGAATAACTTCGTTTTATGAACAAGTCCGGAAGAAAAGAAATTGGTAAGACCGAAAGACCAGATGATTACAGACCGGAAGACCAAAAGAATAACCAAAATTTTTGAACCATTGACGATTCACGTTTCACGAATATGACAACAATTATAGATTATGGCATGGGAAATATTGGCAGTATCATTAACATGATTAAAAAGGCTGGCTATACAAGTACGGTTGCTCATACGGCTCAGGATATCATATCAGCGGATAAAATTATACTGCCGGGTGTAGGCGCTTTTGATACCGCTATTACGCACCTGAAAGAAAGGAACCTTTGGCATGCTCTGAATGAACATGCCCTGGTGAAAAAGAAACCGGTACTAGGAATTTGCCTGGGTATGCAACTGCTTTGCAACCGTAGTGAAGAAGGGGTGCTGGCAGGCCTGGGTTGGATAGATGCAGAGGTAAAAAAATTCAACTTTACAAATGTGGCAGGTGGCGAAAAACTAAAGATTCCACACATCGGCTGGAATGTGGTGAAGCCTGTGGATAATGATTTTATCTTATTTAAAAACCGGGACGAAGAAATGCGTTTTTACTTTGTGCATAGCTATGCGGTGCAATGCAACCAGCCGGAACAGAGCAAAGGCAAAACGGTATTTGGATATGCATACGATTCTGTTGTTGGCAAAGACAATATCATGGGTATGCAATGCCACCCGGAAAAAAGCCATCGTTATGGACTACAGGTGTATAAAAATTTTTGTGAGATTTGAACCACACGAATTTTGAGAAGATATGAGTTATGAGAGATAAGATATGAGTGGCTCTTTTGCAATTATCCTTATACTTTCAGAGTTCTGAATTGCAGTGAGTGGTCTGTTGTCCGTAGTCTGTCGTCTTTCATTCCTATGGGGTAAAAAATTATGGTGAAAAACAATGCTAAGCAAACGTGTGATACCGGTACTACTGCTAAGAGGTAACGGACTATATAAAACGGTACAATTTAAGAACCCGGTTTATATTGGCGATCCTATTAATGCCGTGAAATTGTTTAATGATAAGGAAGTAGATGAATTATGTTTTTTGGATATAGAAGCCAGCAAAAATCGTAAAGAACCCAATTACGAACTGTTGGAAAATATATTGAATGAAGCCTTCATGCCATTTGGCTATGGTGGTAATATTACAAATGCCGATCAGATACGCCGCTTATTGAAAATGGGAATTGAAAAAGTAGTGATTAATACGGCTGCGTTTGAAAATCCGAAATTGATTCCGGAACTGTATGCACGCTTTGGCGCCAGCACTATTGTAGCTGCGGTAGATATAAAAAAAAGCTTTCTGGGTAAGTATGAACTGTATAGCCATGATGGCACCAAAGCTCAAAAAGGCAATGTGTTCGACTACTGCGAACAACTGGAAAAATGGGGCGCCGGCGAACTGCTGGTGAATAATATTGACAGGGATGGTAAAATGAACGGGTATGATGTACACCTCATAAAAGACATTGCGAACCGGGTAGGCATACCGGTAATCGCCTGCGGTGGTGCGGGCAAACTAGAAGATATAAAGGAACTGAGCCAAAAAACGAATGCTGCTGCTTTTGCCGCTGGTTCTTTATTCGTATATCACGGGCCACATAAAGCCGTACTCATTAACTATCCCACACAGGCCGAATTAAAGCAATTATTTGCAGCGGACTGATAAGCAAATGTGCAAATCTGACAATGGCTCAATTGCTCAATGAAATACATTTGAAAAGCGACAGGCAGATACGCAACAGGCAAAAAATAACGGGTAAATAATTCCTGACAACTGAGCAACTGAATAACTGATAACTAACTAACTGACAACCCAATATTGTATGAGTGCAGTAAAAAGCAAGAATGATCCCGCCTACCAGATTTGTACCAAAACGGTGATGGACAATATTGCCGATCCTGATATCACATTTGATGAAAACGGTGTTTGCAATTATTACTATGAGTTTTTAGAAAAGCTGGAATACCGGCTCCCAAAAGTTGAAACCCGTGATGCGGAACTGGAGAAGATTGTATCGCAGGTAAAAAAAGAAGGAGAGGGTAAAAAGTACGATTGCATTATTGGTGTAAGTGGGGGTGTAGATAGCAGCTATGTGGCTTACCTCGTAAAAAAACTGGGCCTGCGTCCTTTGGCCGTTCATTTAGATAATGGCTGGGATAGCGAACTGGCGGTAAAGAACGTCGAGAATATCCTGAACATCCTGAATATTGATTTATACACCATCGTGTTGGATTGGGAAGTGTTTAAAGACTTACAGATGTCTTTCCTGAAAGCATCTACACCGGATGCCGAAGTACCTACCGACCACATTATCAGTTCCAGTATGTATGCAGTAGCCCATAAATTTGGTGTCCGGTATATACTCAGCGGCATGAATTTTCGGAGCGAAGGCTTGTTGCCGCCTACCTGGGCACGGGGTTACCTGGACTGGAAGTACATTCAGGGCGTGCAAAACCAATTTGGTACGCAAAATATCAGTAAGCTTACCCACATGAGCATTCCAAGGTTTTTGTATTACAATTTAATAAAACGGATACGGGTGGTGAATGTGCTGAACTATATGCACTTTATAAAAAAAGATGCAATGGTGCTGCTGGAAAAGGAATTGAATTACCGCCCATATAGCGGCAAGCACTACGAAAGCATTTATACCCGTTTTTTTCAATCGTACATCCTGCCGAAAAAATTCGGGATTGATAAACGAAAAGCTCATTGCACCTGCCTGATTTTAGGCACAAAAGAAATGACCCGTGAACAAGCGCTGGAAGTGCTGAATGAACCCACTGCTCCGCCACAGCAAATGGCCGATGACCGGGCGTATGTCATCAAAAAATTTGGCATATCCGAACAGCAATTTGAAGAAATATTGAACGCACCTGTAAAAACAATTTTTGATTACCCGAATCACCAGCAGTTAGAGCAAAAGTTCAGAAGGACATTGAACAAACTTCGCAAAAAAGGTATGGCTCCGAAATAGGATAACAGGCAATAAGCAACGTGCAATAAGCACGTAGAGACACAATGTTTGCGTCTCTTGGAGGCAAATAAGCAAATTCAAAGCAGCAGTGTAAGGACTTTCTAAAACTAATTTGAAAGCAATAGAATGTTCTATTCATAACGCTGGCAGATACATGTAACCTGCTTCAAAAAGCACTGTATATGCTCAACCTCATTTGTTGTAGGTGTACAATTGTTTTCATTTTTCAATAACAAAACCGGGTAACCATTTAAGATGGAGATTTCGCTTTTTATAGAAGGGCTTGGTGCACACACCAGCCAGGTTTATACTGGTTTTGGTTTATTGGAGCAACAGAAATTGGTACAGTTGAAGTTTCAGAGAGGCATGCACTACCGCACTGCACGTGGTGTTGTTTGCGCAGAATTTTCCGGTAAAAGAGTAGTATACGAAATGGGTGACAATCCGGAGCAGGTGATGCATGAATATTATGATACGGCGGATATATATTTTAAGCGGATGGCTACCCAATCGTTAATAGACAAGCATCCCAAATTATTACCATATGGATTTAACTATCCCGTATACCACTACCACGATCATTTTTTGAAGCGGGCCATTACTGCCCGTGATAAAATAAATATTGTACGGGCGCTTTTAAATAATCATAAAAAACTGGCCGTTCTAGCCGGCATCCGGACACATGCATCAGGTTCCGGCCTCAATAATCAGGAAGCATTGCCTAACCCGTTATTACAACCGAGGATCATTTTTTCCGCCAGGCTTTGGAATAACAAAACCAACGAGGAAAATAAAAATCGTGAACGTACAGCTATAAACCGGCAACGGATAGATATCGTTAGCCAGCTTCGGAAAAATTTTGGTGATCGTTTTATTGGTGGCATTGAAGATGGCTCTGAGGCCAGGCAGGAATGCCCGGAATTAATATTACCTAAAAGCTTGTTCACCCAAAAAAGCAGTTATGTAAAGTTGTTGAGCCAATCCACTATTGGCATCGCTACCCCCGGATTGGAAGCCTCCGTCGGGTTTAAATTAGCGGAATACATTGCCTTCTCAAAAGCAATTATCTCAACTTCTGTCAATGCACTGGTGCCTGGTGATTTTGCAGCAGGTAAAAATTATGTAGCATACACTACCGCAGACGAATGTATAACACTGGCTGATAAACTAATGAGCAGTAAAGCTGCTACGCATGAAATGATGGAACATAACTTCCGGTACTATCAGCAATACCTGCGGCCTGATAAACTGATATGGAATAGCATTTTAAAAGCGATGAGTTGACAATAGGCAAATAGGAAAATGTGACAATAACTCAATTGCTCAATGAATACAAAATATAAGTGCGCAACGGTACGCGGAGACGCAACATTTTCGTCTCCTGTAGGCAATACAGATAAATGAAATGCAATTAAAACCGACGAGACAGATGCCGGCATGGGTATAGAATGAGGCATCTCTACAAAAATGTATTCATCCCATTCCTATCTCAATAATCCCATCTTATCCCAGTTAGAGACAAAAAAAACGCCCTGGCTTCAGCCAGGGCGTTTTTAAATTATCCTTGTATTATCCTTGTAATTAGTCGGTCTTTGTCATCTTGATTGTCTGGTTCAGTTTTTCGCTAACGATGGTTACGTTGTAGTCACCAGTGGCAAACATTGTAGCATCCAGTTGTTGCTGATTGAGGCCTTTTACCAGTTGCAGACTCATTTGTTTAACTGTTTTACCGGTGGCATCCCTGATCACTACCGTAGCTTTACCTGCTTCCGGCGCATCAATTACCAGTTTGGTACTGGTTTTTACCGGGTTAGGATACAGGCTGGCAGAGAAGTTTTTATCAGTGAGGTTTACCTGGCGTATTTCGCTATACACGATCTGACCGAAGGTTTCAAATTGCTTAATGCGGTAATAAATTGTTTTTACACCGAGGCGGCTGATATTAGCATCCGGAGTAGTATAACTGTTAGAAGAACGGCCATTATGCAATGCCTGTACCTGGTATGCTTTGCTGAAGTTTCGGCCATCCAGGCTGCGTTCTACTTCAAAGTAGGCATTATTTTCTTCATTATCTACCGTCCAGGTCAGGTTTGCTACATCATCATTTTTAGTGGCAAAGAAGCTGAGGAACTTGGTAGGTAGGGAAATACCTGCTATTGTTGTATATGACATACCGCTGTAGCCGGATGGACTATTTACAGGGGTGCCACCATAAAACATAGCGGTCTGATTAGTAATATCAGTACCCAAATTATAAACATTCAGAAAAGAATTTTGTGTCAATCCTCCATTAGGCAGGCTAACAAGCCTGACCGTAGATGATCCCTGGGGGCCGCCAGTGAATGCGACTTCAATTATATCATTATCAACTCCACCTGCATATGTTCTTTCTACACCGGTTGCTGTAGAACCATCAGCGAGAAAATTATATACATTATAAGAGGTTCCGCCAATTAGCTCAGGAAGAGTTGCCACCTCAATTGTGTAAGAAAGAGCAGTATTATAATTTGTTTTAATCGCAACGGTAGGTTTTGGAACTGAAGTTACAGGAACAGCTAAAGAAAAATAAGCGGTAGTCAGTTTAGCACTTGTAAGAGTGGCAGAAGGCTTCAGTGAAATAATAACTGAGTTAAGTGCCGTTCCGGGTTTTACGGTTGCCTGAACAGTTTGAGAATAACTATTGATACCTACAAATAGTAGCAATAATCCGATATAAATTTTACGCATAAAATTGAGTTATTTGAATTTGAGAATGAGGCTATTATTAGTTAGGAAGGATTTGGGATTTCACAGCGGCCGGATTAGCGCCTAACGGAGTAGACAGAATAAAATCCTTATCATTAGCCGGGCCACCATACCTAACAACTTTGTTCATGTTTACATCGGTCTGGTAATAACCAGCAACTGATACAGTTGTAGGATTGTTTAATAACGGAGAAGCAGACAGCGTGTAATCTTTATCATTGGCAGGACCACCGTATCTCACGTTTGCATTAGAGTTAGCATTGCCGGCATACATCAAATTAAATCCGCCACTATTCAGATAATTCGTTCCGGTGGTACCCAAAACACTTCCTGTCGCAAGTGTAGTAAAATCAAGAAGTGAAGATGGCGCTATGTTCAGATTCTTAAAAAAGGCACCTGCATTATTGGTTGAAATAGGCAAATGGTTTCTGTGACGTACGGTAACCGTGTAATCAGCCTGGTCCAGGTTCTTAAAATACACAGGGCTTGTACCATCTATATCAACAAGATCGCCATCTTTTTGTACAAATACAGAACGGGTCTGTAATAAAGAACTGACCGGAGTAACATTATTTCTTAATTCTACAAATACCCAGTCAACAATATTGTCGTTTGTTCCTAAGTCATTAAATACGGTTGCCGTAGCTACTTCCGGTGTGCCTCCATTTACGCTGGTAAAACTATATGGTGCACTTCTGTAAGGTTCTGCGGTTGGGATGACATTGGTTCCACTACGCAGCCCGTCATTCATTACAGCGCCACTACCAGAATAAGCTCCCTGCAACAATACACGTGTATTCAACAACAGGAACCGGTTCATGCCAAACAACTGCCCAGAATTACCGGCAAGTTGTGCTGTAACCGTGTTTGTTGTAGAATTCTGAGCACCGCCGGCTAAACTCCAAACACTACCATTATAACTCATACCATAAATATCCGTTTCGGTACCTGTAAAGCCTGGTGCTGCATCTGTAGGATACGTACCGGTACCGGCAAAGGCGCCACCGGTAACGCCGGTAGTAGCCACAGGCCAATATACATTGGTGTAAGATTCGGTACGGGGGTGCGAAGCAGGGCTTTTGCCAGATTTAGCCTGGGCGCCTAATAAAGCACTGGCGTAAGTACCACCCGAATGCGTAAGCGAAACAGGGGAATAAGTGGAACCAACACCAACAGGGAGCAACACATCGCTGGCCGCAGTATTACCAATTTCACGCTGTACAAAACCGGTACCATTTGTTTCGATAAATTTATTAGTACCCATACCGGTAGCAGTAACGGCATTAGCCAGTACCACATTAAAGTTACCTGCCTGTAGTTTGCCGTTTGTAAATAGAATGGAAGTACCAATCCGTGCATTTCCGGTAAGGGTAACATTGGCGGTATTGTCAATTTCCAGGTTAGGGATAGTGTACGCATTGGTAGCCGCACCTCCGTTGTTCATGTTTACATTCTGTAAGGCAGTTCCTTTCAGCAGTATTTTACCGGTACCCTGTATGCTGGCATTGCTGGTCAAATCCCCCTGTACGGTTACCGTAGCGCCAGACTCAATAAAGAAAGTTGCATTGTCGATATACAACTGTGCCTTGGCACACAGGCTTCCTCCGAGGGCCAGGCATAAAGCAGGTATCAAACGTTTCATGGGCATAAATTATAAGATGATTGGTTAGTGATTTTGTATTATTATTTAGAATAAGCTAAGATAGGATTCACTGAAGAAAAAAGCGAATTGTAGTTAGTAAGGGGGTGTTTTGGTTTAGTATGTGGCAAATATCAGCCTATGAAGCGAGTATCAGCAACATCCGCAAATTATTATAGATTTTCTGATTAATAGTAATTAATTTTAAGTACGCTTTTAAGTAAGATGCCGGTTTCATTTTTCCAGCCTTTTTAACCGTGCCTCCAATGCTTTCACAGTTTTATCCTGCTGTATAATATACAGCGTTAGCTCCTCTACTTTTTCCATCAGTTTCTTCTGCATATCACCTACGGTAATACCGTCGGCTTCTACCTCGGCCGCCGGTGGTACCCCAGGTAAATGGCTGTTTGCTTGTATATAGGTTTCCAGTTCAGGCAGGCTGCGGAGTTGGTAGTTATTGGCAAATACATAATCGGGCCAGCCACCTACGGTTTGTACCCTTAGCTCAGTACAAATTACTCTGCCATTTATCGAAACCTTATAGCCGGCAGGCGTATAGGTAGTTCCAACGCCAATGGTGCCATCGCCTTTAAAACTCATAATATCACCGGCCGTATTATGGTAAATGTTCAGCAGGTCGGATGCAGCACCGGTAGCGGAAGTATAACCGGCTATATGCCAAAACCGGGTACTATTGGAATTCTCAAATTGTACACGGGCATAATCGTTACCGTTCTCTTTTAACCGCAGATGCGGATTGGTGATTGTACTGTTATGAGATATGGTAACCTTACTGGCGGAATTAGAACCCCCGATACCCATAGAACCATCACTGGTAAGCTGGAAAATGGCTCCGCCGGTTGAAACGTCGGTTCCTGCATTATCCGATACAGCGGAAGAAAAGTAGTTAAGAATACCGGTGGTGGGCGAATGCTGAAAAAAGCTGGCAAATCCTGTTCCGATACGATCATACCCACTACCATACTCCGTGTTAAAGCCAATAGTAGGATAAGATACAGGCGCAAAGAAAGCAAGGCCGGTACCGGATGTGGAACTTAGCCGCAACCAATTGCCGGTATTGGGTGCTACCACCTGTAATTTGGAAGTGGGAGAAATTGTTCCAATGCCTACATTTTGATTACTGTCTATTGTGACAGCAGTACTAAGGGATGCAATAGTACCAATCCCTCCTTTTGTGGCTGACGCCTGCAGGAATAATTTTCCGTTGGTTGCATCAAAACTGATAGCACCGGTATAGCCGGCGGAAAAATATTTTCTGCCACCATCCCAGTAATTATTGAATCCTACAAAAGGCGGTTGGTTATCGATACTTACGTTCGGGTATGTTGAAAATCCAAATGTTGCCTGCGTAAGGTTTCCATTACCATTTACTACCAGTTTAGCCTGTGTGGGGGTAACCGTACCAATCCCAATATTTTGGCTAAATCCTGCAAACGGGCAGTAGCTTAAGATAGCAACTACGCAAAATAGTTTGTAAATACTTTGTATCATAATGAGAAGATGTTCTTTAGTCGGGTAAAAGTAAATGCGGGTAACAAGAATTGTGAGGTGATTGAGTAAACAGCCTTTTTCAGTGAAATTTAAGCATCATTGCCTGCGGATTGCTATAGGTTATCCGTTTTATATCTGAATGCAGGATGCTAAAATCCTTAGATTGACCAACTGTATGTCATTCGTAAAACAGAAGATCAGTATTTAAAATTTGACTTTTACAGTGTCAGGGCATTATATTTTGAAACCTTCCTTCGTTTGCCTGTTTCTTTTCCGCAGGCTTACACTTTCATAGCAGGTGCGAACACTATTTTTACTGACATTTACACCCTTAAAAAAATTGCAATGGCCTTAGAGATAAAAATACCTGCCGTAGGAGAAAGCATCAGCGAGGTAACACTCGTGAAATGGATAAAGAAAAATGGCGATTATGTACACCGGGATGAAGTAGTGGCCGAACTGGAAAGCGAAAAAGCCACCTTTGAAATAAATGCAGAGCAGGCTGGTGTTTTACAAACGATTGCGAAAGAAGGAGATACCCTAAAGATCGGCGATGTGGCTTGCTCCATTGATACGGAAGCAGCAAAACCAGAAAGTGGTGCACAGAAATCAGACAAAGCGCAGCCTGAGATAAACAGCAAAAACCCGCAACTAATTAGCAGCGGGGCAGAGCCAATAAGTACTGAAAAACCGGCATCATCCATGCCGGCAACGAATGGAAGTGCTGCAATCGTTGCTGTAATGCCAGCCCAGCCCGCCACTGATGTAAAGGCCTCACCTGTGGCCGCCGCTATGATTGCTGATAAAAAAATAAATACTGCTGGCATTACGCCCTCCGGAGACGGCGGCAAGATAATGAAGCAGGATGTGCTGGCCGCTTTGCAAAACCCTGGCCGTGCAATAGATAAACCCCTGTTTAGCCGGGAGGAAAGGCCGGACAAAATGAGCAACCTGCGCAAAACCATCAGCCGCCGGCTGGTAGAAGCCAAAAATACCACGGCCATGCTCACTACTTTTAATGAAGTGGATATGAGCCGGATCATGGAACTGCGCAAACTGTATAAGGAAGGATTTACCAAAAAGCATGGCATCGGCCTGGGCTTTATGAGCTTTTTTACCAAAGCCAGTGCGTACGCCCTGCAGGAGTGGCCTTCCGTAAATGCGTATATTGATGGTGAAAATATCTTATACCACAACTACTGCGATATCAGCATAGCGGTAAGTGCCCCCAAAGGATTGGTTGTACCGGTAATACGCAATGCCGAAAGCCTGAGCATGGCGGATATTGAAAAAAAAGTAGCCGAACTGGCCGGTAAAGCAAGAGATAATAAACTTACTATTGAGGAAATGACCGGTGGAACTTTTACCATTACCAATGGCGGCGTATTTGGCAGCCTCATGAGTACGCCTATCATTAATATTCCGCAAAGTGCCATACTGGGTATGCACAAAATACAGGAGCGGCCAATGGCCATCAATGGGCAGGTAATAATAAAGCCAATGATGTACCTGGCCCTTAGCTATGACCACCGCATTATAGATGGCCGGGAAAGTGTAAGCTTTTTGGTACGGGTAAAGGAATTACTGGAAAATCCGGAACTGCTGCTATTTGGTAAAGACCCGGTAAAAACCTTGTTGGAATTGTAAGGTCTTCGTCCAAGTAAACAGGGTCAATATGAGTTGTTACCAAAATGCAATTGATAATTGTAATAGCAGGCTAAACAATAAACATGATACTTATGCAAACACTGATTGTACAACCTGAATCCAGTGATAAGTTAGAAGCTGTAAAAGCAGTTTTAAAAGCTTTAAAAGTTAAGTTCGTTGCACAGGATGCACCAGAAGGTGAAAATTTTTATAGCGATGAATTTGAGGATAAAATGAAAAGAGCTGAAGCGGATAAGAAAGCTGGCCGGTTTAAAGCTATAAAAACTGCTGATTTATGGAAATGATTAATGATGGTTTGACTGGTTATTTGCTTTTTTGGCATTTTAAAAATTCTTTACCTATAGGAAACAAAAGATTTTTGTTGTATGGAAATAATTTACCTGTAGCAGGCTTTGGATGACCGTGAATTTTGGAAAGCATCAGGCAATAAAGTTGTACAACAGAAAATTGCCCGGTTAATTGAAAGCATTGAGTGTACACCATTTGAAGGCATCGGAAAACCTGAAGCTTTAAAATATCATCATTCTGGTAAATGGTCAAGGCGAATCACAGGTGAACACCGGATTGTTTATGAAATTGAAAACGATAAAGTTTTTATTCTCTCCATGCATGGCCATTACCGGTAAAAACACTTTCGGAACTGTAAGCAGCGAAACGAGTCCAAATTTTATCTTGCGCCTATACCTAACTAAACCCTTCATGAAAAACCTGTTCATTGTTACCTTAACGCTTCTATTAATCAGTGCTATTACTTCCTGCCAGAAAGAGATTGTATTAAACAACCCTGCTGCCGATACTACCGGTGGCAGCGTTGTTCCGCCAGGTACTAATGGCGAGTTAGTAATAAAAGTGTATGGCAAAGCACCCTCCGGAGCAGATAGCAATGTATCGTACTATACCTACAACAGTATGAAAAAAGTAGTGAGCCGTCATATTATGATTAATGCTTACGGACAGTCAACCGATACCTGGGATTGGTACGAAAGAAACGCAGCAGGTCTGATTGTTCGCTCAAAACAGTACCAGGTAAATTCAGCTTCCCCTTTACCATCCGATACTTCCGTTACTAATCATTACTACAGCTCCGGTAGCTCTCCAATGTTGCTATCATCTGTTTCCAGTGCCAGTTTCTTTGGCATTAGCATCACCGACAGTGTTGCTTATTCATATAACAGTGCAGGAAGACCTATTAAATCTGAACAGTTTCAGAGTGGATTCCTTTCCCCAACACCGGATCTTAGCAGCCGGGCGGTATATAGTTACAATGCTGCAAGTAATCCCTCAAAGCTGGAAGAATATAGCATCGCATCCGGCGTAGCAACACTTGCATCTACCCAAACCTATACGTACGATACTAAAACGGAGCCGCTGCATTATTCTGAGGCAGAATCTTTAATTATCGGTGAGTTGCCTGCTGCCAAAAATAATGCACTTTCCTTTGTTCTTACGACCACTCAAAGCGGCGGTACCAATGCAAACATATCGCAGGTATATACGTACAACAGTGCTGGTAAGCCAGCAACCACTGTTACAACTACGGTATTAACGGGACCGCTTGCCCAAACCACAGTTACAAAATTTACAGTATACTATCAATAAGTATATCATTTAACACGATAACCCCGTCTCTCACAAACAGAGACGGGGTTTTTATTGTACCGCCATGAGCCGTTACCATTCCTACATCCGCACAGCGCAGCAACTGATTGAGGGCTACGATGGCAGCCTGCCATTTGCCCATTTTGCCAAAACATTTTTTGGTAAAGAAAAAAAGTATGGCAGTACCGATAGAAGACAAATCAGCGCCTTGTGCTACCATTATTTCCGGGCTGCAAAAGCACTGATCAATATGGCTGAAGAGGAGAAATTAATTGCAGCTACTTTTTTGTGTGAAATAAAACCCAGCCGACTGCTGGAAGCACTGAAACCGGAATGGAATAACAACATTGTATTACCTGTAAAAGAAAAAATACAATGGTTAGGAAATGATTTTCAAAAAGAAAATCTGTTTCCGTTTTCACAATACCTGAGCCCTGAAATTGATAAGCATGCCTTTGCCTTTTCTTTTCTAATACAGCCTGATTTATTTCTTCGCATCAGGCCGGGCAGGGAGAAAAATGTTGAAAATAAACTTTTTGAAGCATCATTTTTTTTTGAAAAAATAAATGATCAGTGCCTTCGCTTACCCAATGGGAGCAAAATAGCGGAGGCCGTTAAATTAAATACAGAAGCGGTTGTACAGGACTACAATTCACAACAAACAGGTGCAGTGATAAAGCAATATGTTCTTAATTATTTACCCCAAATAAAGAGCTGGGATTGCTGCGCTGCCAGTGGCGGTAAAAGCCTGATGCTACATGATTTGCGGCCCGATGCCAATCTGGCGATCAGCGATATACGGCCTTCCATTTTGCACAACCTGCGGCAACGGTTTCAGCAGGCCGGTATCCGGAATTATCAATCGTTTGTAGCAGATGTATCGAAAGCGGCCATTCCGTTTCCGGGCAATAAATTATTTAATGTAATCATTGCGGATGTGCCCTGCACCGGCAGTGGTACCTGGGCACGTACACCGGAGCAATGCTACTTTTTTAAAGAAGAACAAATTGACATATATGCCAGGCGGCAAAAAGATATTGTGATGAATGCCTTGCCTTTCGTACAATCGGGCGGTTACTTCGTTTACATTACCTGTTCGGTATTTGCAGCTGAAAATGAAGCGGTCATTACACAATTAAAAACAACCGGATTACAAATATTGCATCAGCAATATTTGCATGGGTATGAAATGAAGGCGGATACATTATTTATTGCAGTACTGCAAAAAAACTAAATCTTACTCATTAGTATTTATCCTGTATTCATCCCAACAATCCCATCCTATCTCAGTTCAGGGCAACTATCCCCGTCACTGCCGCCCCACTTTCCTTACCCGTTTATTGGTGCCGTCATCATACTGCAAAAAATAAATACCACGGCCAAACATACGGGCAGGTGCAAACTGGTAAGTATAAATTTCATTTAATGCAACCTGCCTGGTATAGGCGGTTACAATGTGGCCATTTACATCCACTAACCGGATAATGGCGGTGCCGGCAACAGGCGATTTGACAGTCACCGTAAAGTTATTACTGTAGGGAACAGGATACACCAGCAGCCAGTCCCTTGAAAAATCCGGATCTGTCGATGATTTGTTGAGCTGTACAATACGGGTATTTATACTATCCGTATATTTTACGGTGTAAATACCTGCTGGCAGGCTTCCCGTTGCATCAAACCGGGTCGTATAAATCTCTTGCTCTTCAATCAGGATTGTTTTGGTTGCCACCACCGTTCCGGTGGGATTTATAAGTGTTAAGGTTGCTGTTCCATCCCGTTGGCCCACAAAGGTAACCCGGATGGTATCGCTGAACGGATTGGGACTTGCCTTCAGCCAGGCCGTTCCAAATGTAGCATCATTCCGTTCTTTTTTTAAAATACGGTATGCCTTTCTAAAATTAGGTATTCCATAGCCATATGTTTTATCCGGGTTAGCATAGCGGTCGCTGCTTTGATATACCACGTTCATAATCTGCTGGTTATTCTTTTCCGGAAAGGCCTGCCACAAACAAGCAATTAAACCATTGAGGTTGGGGTTGGCGTAGGATGTGCCAAAGCCATAAATAGGACCGCCGGGACCGGCGATTACGGTTCCTGCACCTACGCTCACCACATTAGGTTTTATACGGGGGTCAGCGGGTACGCCCCGGCTACTGAATCCGGCAATATAACCATTGGCATCTACAGCGCCCACAGCTACTACGCTGTCACCATCGGCAGGTACAATAATGTAATTCCAGCCGGTACTTCCTTCATTACCGGCTGCGTTGGTTACTAACAATCCCTTTTTAGCTGCCAGGTCGGCCCCAATGGTAGACGTAGCAGTATTTCCATTCAAATCAGCATATGTATGGTCAAACTGTGAGTCGTCAAATGTGGTATAGCCTAAGGAAGAACTGATCAAATCAGCACCTACACTATCGGCAAACTCGGCGCCCACTACCCAGTTGAATTCTTCAAGAGGGTATTCAGTAGGGTCTTTCTCTGTGCGGATAAGCCAGTAGGAAGCATCGGTTGCCGTGCCAACCATCTGGCCCGGCCAGTTGGCGCAAAGCGTACTCAGACACTGCATCCCGTGCGGAATGTCTTCGTTAACACTATTGTCAAAGTCTACAAAATCCCGCTCGCCTAAAATCCTCCCTTGTAACCGTATACTGTCAAGAAGACCGTTATATTTATAATCATTAAAACCGCCATCCAGTACTGCTATCACCATTCCCTGCCCTTTAAAATTTCTATTGTGCAAAAATTCGCCTTCGTGTATATGCACCTGGGCATAGCTGAAACCGTAGTTGAGGGAGTCCATACCCTGCAGCTGTTGTATGCGGTTAAGGGAGGGATCTGTGCCGGTAATTTTTTCATGGAATTTTTCCTTATGTGTTTGCTTCGATACACCTATTCTCAACCCCTGGGGCGTAGTACTTTGCACAAAAGGAAAATTATTAATCCGGCTGATCGCAGCAGCATCGGATGTTTGAATCAATACCCGGTTCAACCAGCGGCTAAGGGACAACACCTGCACATTCGGCACAGAACGAATACTATCCAGCCAGCGTTGGGATATCGGAAGGTCAGTACTGTCGATAGCAATACCATAGCGGGTACGGCGCTGGATGGCCCGTGGGTTTAAGTAAGTAGATGGGTTAGTAATAGTACCTGTGGTAAAAGCTTTATTTTTAAGCTGTATCACCTGTTTGGTGTATTGTGCGGAGGTAGGAAGAACAGCGAAGATCAACAGGCAGGAAATATAGAAATAGAGTAAACGCATACTGGTAAAAGACGGTGTTAGTTGGTTAAAATTAAGCAGAACTATTTATATTGTTCAAGGATCAAACCTGTTCCCTCCTTATCCACCCTTCGTTTTATCGGCTTACTGTTAAGCAGCGTATGTTTTATCTTCCATATAGATAAGGTATTGGCGTTCAACGTATTCATTACAAACAAATGAAAAAGCATTCCGGATGGTGATGATTGCTTTAGCCAGTTGTTTATTACTGGATTAAGCCTGTAAAATGGTGTAAAAATTTGATTATTTTGAACGTTACGTTAAATTTTGTGATAAATGTTGCAAATAGGCCTCCTTTTATCCCAATAATTTTACTTACAGAAAAAGCATAAACTGAGTTGAACCTACAAGTTATGGTATCGGTGGCGCTGCTGCCAGCCGGGCTCCATGCCGGGCCAAAATCTCTATCAGCCCCAGGTTAATATCTTCCTGCACCTTATTAAAACCGGGTACGGATATATCTACCGTTACAAAATACGCTACGGTAATGATATGGGCATTGACACCGGTTTCGCTGAAAAATATGGTGCTGTCAATTACATACTCATGATGGGTGATGAGGGATTGTATATCCGTTATTACGCTTTGTATTTGTTGCGTCGTTGTTTCCAAATGCAGTTGCAGTTTGGTAAGCACATTACGCTGGGTGCGCAGGCTCTGGTTGTCCAGTATGCTATCTACCATTTGTTTGTTGGGAACGGTTACAAACGTTTTATCGGTAGTACGGATGCGGGTACTGCGCAGGCCAATCCGCTCTACGGTACCGGTTACGTTTTGCACTTTCACCAGGTCGCCGGTTGTAAAAGGTTTATCAAAAAAAATAATGAAGGAAGCAATCAGGTTTTCCAGGCTTTCGCGAAAGGCCAGGGCAAGCGCCGCACCTACAATACTGATACCCGTGAGCACCTGGCTGAGTGGTTGGTGAAAGCTGTATTTGATAATGAGCAACAGGCCTACAATACCCAGCAGTACTTTTAATAGGTCTTTAAAAAAAATGATAAGCTGATCATCTGCCCGGTCATGGGTCAACTGCGCTTTTTCGTGCAGGATATCGGCTATAAATTCCACCAGGCGAATACCTAACCAGATGAATGAAACAATCAGTGCCAGAATGGAAATACCTTCCAGTACACCGGCAAAATTGGCCCGCCAGATGTTGAAACGGAAAATTTCAGGCATATTCAGCCGTTCTCCGGCAATCACAACAGTCAGGATTACCAGGAACGTTTCAATAGGAACGAGCACTAAGTGATGAAAACGGGTCTTATTAAAGGCTTTGTTTTTGCGGGTAAGGAGTTTACTGATCAGCCCGGCCAGGAATTTAGAAATGATCCGCCGGATGATAATGACAGCAATAATAATGGCCGCCGAAATCAGGTAATCCTGTACAGTATTATTTAAAAAGATATATTTCATTGTTGATAGTCGATAGTCAGCAGTCGGCAGTCAGCAGCCGAAAACCTTGTTACTTTGAAATGTATTTATATTTTGCTGCAAATGTCGTTTTGTTGAGGTGTAGAGAAAAACGAAACCCGTTTTTAAAACCTGTTAATTATCTGCTGTTATTGATGGTATATATGATTTTAATTAGCCAACGGCGTTTAAACGGCTGTTGACTGCCGACTAAGGGCTAACAACTAATAACTGTTGACTATATTGCATTTATGTGGAGCATTTGTAAAAAAGAGTGGCGGCAGTTTTTCAGCAGCCTGACCGGCTACCTGGCAATTGCTGTTTTCCTGTTGCTGATGGGACTATTCCTGTTTATTTTCCCGGATACCAGTATACTGGATTACGGGTTTGCTACCCTGGATAAATTTTTCGACCTGGCTCCCTGGGTATTGCTGTTGCTCATCCCGGCTATTACGATGCGAAGTTTCCCCGACGAATTTAAAAGCGGTACCTGGGAGCTGTTACAAACGAGGCCGCTTACCATCTGGCAAATTGTGTTAGGTAAATACGGGGCATCGCTGTTATTGGCGCTGCTGGCTTTACTGCCAACGCTGGTGTATGTGTTCACCATCAAAAAATTAAGTGTAACGGGCAATATTGATACCGGTGGCATTTTGGGTAGTTATATTGGATTGATACTACTCGTAATGGTATTTACTGCTATTGGTATTTTTTGCAGTGCCTTTACTTCCAATGCTGTAGTGGGTTTTTTAGCCGGGGCGTTGGGCTGCTTCATTTTGTACAATGGCTTCGATGCCCTTAGCCGGATACCTTCGCTAAAGGGAAATGCCGATTATTACCTGGAGCAGGCCGGCATCAGCTACCATTACCGCAGTATGAGCCGGGGATTGATTGAGCTAAAAGATGTTGTTTATTTTTTGAGTGCTACAGGTTTGTTTTTAGTGCTCACGGGCAAGCGGTTGGGAGAGCGGCGGTAGTAAATTGTTTCGCACAGAGACAAGGAGGAAAGGAGAAATACAATCAATGTTAATTTTAAAAATGAAATAAAAGGCCTTAGTGTAACAGTTGATAAACAATGCAACATAAGGGCATCCCTCTCCGGGCCGAGAGGGAACAAGGGTGAGGCTTATGAAACTATTCCATTCTACAATATCCTGGTTACTGTTGCCTTTGGCAGCAATAGGCCTATACATGCTCGCTACCCAATTATCCGGGCAGGTAGACCTTACCGCTGAAAAGCGTTTTACCCTAAACGAGCCTACGGAAAAGCTGTTGAAAAATCTGGACGGTCCGGTGGAGATTGATGTATTGTTAGCCGGCGATAACTTACCCGCCGGTTTCAGAAAATTAGCTAATAGCACCGAAAATTTTTTAGCTCGCTGCAAAAATGTAAGCGGTAATAAATTTAGTTACCGCTTTATTGAGCCGCAGGATTTTATTGGTGATTCTATTAATTTTCCACTCAATGATACTTTTAAAACAGCGTTTTTAAAACAGGCGGCGGTAAAGCAAAACGAAATAACGAGTACCGCCACAAAGGCTGCATTTACCTACCCGGCGGCACTGGTACAATATGCCGGAAAATTTACCACCGTTAATTTGCTACAGGGGCAAAGCAACAAGGGTTTTCTGAATCCGGAAGGCAGTGATGCACAGCTACAGGTAATTAATAATGCCGAAGCGTTGCTGGAGTACCAGTTTGCAAATGCCATTTCATCGTTAGCCAAAACCTATACGCCTATTGTGGCCTACG
>CBDFGC010000026.1:0-89977 GCA_965246935.1 Chitinophagaceae bacterium
ATCGTCCATTCAGGAAGTAATTTCCCCTTTACTTTTAGCTCAATGGGAGCTGTTGCATTGGTAAAGGGATTGTTATCCGGTGGCCATGCCTTTTTTACAACGGTAAATGATTGATCAGGTTTTTGTTGATTCAACAGCAAGCCATAATTCCAGGCCGATGCAGGTTGAATTTCATAAGAAGGCCATTTAGCAGGGTCTGCATTTTCCTGCCATTTTGAATCTCCGATAGCTGTTTCTTTACTGTCTTTACGCAAATAATTTTCTTCGATCTTCAGCGAAAAAGTAAGGGGGCCATAGTTGACACTCACACTGTTTTTATTTTTTTGCCATTCCCTTATTTTCAGTTCCATTGGTAACTGTAACTCTATTTTATCATCCTTCTTCCAGTTATTTAAAAGTTTTATATATCCACCTGAAACAGCATTTACCACAACAGTTCTTCCATTCACTTTTACCTGAGGTTTTGTGCACCATGCAGGGATGCGGAGATACAATGGAAATGAAACCGGCTTACCGGATTCTATGGTAAAATTGATGGTTTCTTCGAATGGGTATTTCGTATTTTGACTAATGCTGATTTCATTACCGTTTCCGACTCTTGCTTTTATTGTACCCTCTGAATAAAATTGAGCTGCCAATCCATTGTCCTGTGTAGCCATCCAGGCATTCTCGGCATAATATACCCAACCTGCTGCATGGTTGTGTTGGCAGCACCGGCTACTGAAGGGGTTCATCATTAAAAACGGACCTTCATTCGCAATACCGGGTGCATGGTTTTTGCTATCGCTTACTACCATATTGGGGGCCGTAAGGTAACGTAGGGATTTATAATCCTGCATGAATGCCGCAGGAAAAGTATTGAAGGCTACATCCTCACAGTTTTCTGCCCAGTACGTATCGCCGGTAAAGCGCAACATCATTTCATCAGATGTCATTTGTTCAACCATACCGCAGGTTTCCACAGCCTGCCGCGGATCATCGTAGCCTTTGCGGGCATTTTCGTCGGAACCAAACATGCCGCCCGGAACCTGTCCGTATATATCTCTTACCAGTTTTTGGTTACTGTAGGAAGCGTCCAAATCTTTTTTATCAGCACTTTGCAAATAATAAGTAGCTGGCTCTCTAAAACACTCAGCAATATTTACATTATGCCAGTTGGGCAGATTATTATTTTGACGCCAGTTGGCCGTATTGCGGTCAATTTTGGTAGCGAGGTCCAACAGCCACTTATCGCCGGTATAATTGTATAGCCAGTAAACACTCACTAAATTATCTCCGCCCCTGCTGTTTTCCCAATAATCTTCTAAGAACTGGTCGTCAGGAACAGACAATTCCCATTTAAAGTAGCGGGTTAAGAAATCAATTATCCGTTGGTCGTTCGAATATTCATAATACGATTGAAGGCACCAGATCATAGGCATGTTCGTCCAAAAATCTCTTCTCCCTTTGCGCAGCACTAACGGGCCGAAGTCACCATTTTCTCTTTGGTTATTTAACACCGGTTCAATCCAGGATTTCGCTTCCTGAATCATCTTATCATCATTCAGCATGTAACCGATGTTGGCATAGCCTTTTAACCAATAGGGAAGTTCTTCCCATCCATATTTTCCTTTACCGTCTTTTGCAAGCCAGGCATTGTCCTTTTTAGATAGCCAAATGCTTATTTCGCCTAAGTTGCCAGTAAGTCCGTTCCGTTGTAATTCAAGATTTTTCTTTAACCACCCGCCGGGTTTGAAAGCAGTTACGGGTAGTTTAATAAAATACTCTTTTAAAAGAGGTACCCTGTTACTTTTGTAAAAACTATTTGATGTGTTATTAACAGGCTTTTGAATAGCTTCTGCTGTAATTTTTTGTGCAATGAGATTTTTAGATGAGCATATCAATCCGATGATGAAAAGGCAACAATAAATGGTATTGACAATCTTTTGAAACTTCATTGGCTTTTTATATACATGAATGACTGGCATACGATTACTGATTTATTGGAAGTTCAGTTCCTCATATAATTTATAAACATGACCAGTCCTTATAAATCAATAGTAGCTACATTTTTCCGCTAACGGATGGCAACCTGTGATGCAGGGCTGTTATAAATTTTGTTGTGTAATTCTTTCAGTTTAACAACAGGCATTTTAATTTCTCTGCGATCATAGGTCATCAGGCCGTTTGTTTCGCCTTCCACATCCGTTGTCTGCGTGTAAACGGCTGCTGATAATCCTTTTGAAATAAGCTCCGGAAAACGATCCGTTAATTCAGCATAACGTTTCAATAAATCATCATTACTCTTAAAAGTTTGGTAACCCCAATTATTCTTCTGCCAGGTATGGTTTTCTATTGGCAGTCCTAATCCTCCAAATTCTCCCAAAACCAAAACCCGTTTTTCACCAAACAAATCAGGAGCAGGCATTAAAGGTTCAGGATAATTATGAAGATCTACGATATTACCTGCATCCACAAAGTTTCCTCCGCTTGCTGTATTCACCAGCCGTGATGGATCTTTCTTCATCGTCCAATCAACAATTTCCTTTGTTTTAAACTGGCCCCAGGCTTCATTAAAAGGCACCCATACAATGATGCTTGGAAAGTTGTGTAAATCCTGCATAATCTCATTCCATTCGGTACGGTAAATGGATTCCGATTCTGCTGTTCTGTTTTTGTCCGAGGCACGGCCAAATACACCGGGACGGTTTTCCCAGCGATTGCCCAGATCGCCACTCGGCATATCCTGCCACACCAGCATACCCAACTTATCACAGTAATAATACCAGCGGGCAGGTTCCACCTTTACATGTTTCCGAATCAGGTTGAAACCCATTTCCTTAGTTTTTTCAATATCAAATTTTAAAGCTTCATCTGTAGGAGCCGTATATAACCCATCAGGCCACCAACCCTGGTCCAAAGGCCCGTATTGAAAAACAAATTTGTCGTTCAGCAACATACGCTGAATGTTGTTATTATCCGCCTTCATGGATATTTTACGCATGGCGAAATAACTCTTCACTTCGTCAACCACTTTGCCGTTGCGGGTAACGGTATAATTAAGGTCATATAGAAATGGATTCTCAGGCGACCATAATTTTACATCCGCTACGGGTACCGAAACTTCTGAATTGGCTGCAATTGTTTGTGATGCTATTTTGGTAGTGCCATCCATTACGGTTAGTATTACTTCGTCACCTGCCTGTACATTCTCAACTTTTGCAGTTACGTGTAATTGCTTTTGATCAACATCCGGTGTTTGTATTGTTTCAGCAATATAAGTTTTGGGAACAGCCTCCATCCAAACCGTTTGCCAGATACCGGTTACCGGTGTGTACCAAATTCCATTTGGATTTTTAATTTGCTTGCCACGGGGCTGCGGGCCATCGTCAGATGGATCCCATACACGGACTGCAATTTCCTGCTTTAATCCGTTTATTAAAAAAGAGGTAATATCCATTGAAAACGGATCGTAACCGCCTTTGTGAGTACCTACTTCTTTGCCATTCACAAATACGGTACATTGCCAATCTACCGCACCAAAATGCAGTAGTACATTTTTATTTTTTGTATTAGTAATCGTTACCGTTTTCCGGTACCAAAGCAAGCTGTCTTTACCCACCGTTTTACCTACGCCTGACAGCGCAGATTCCACCGCAAATGGCACCAGAATCTGACCCTGAGTAGTAGCAGGAATAGATTGCTGGTCTTTTGGTAAAATAGCGTATTGCCATAAACCATTCAGGCTTGTCCAGTCTTTACGTACTAATTGCGGCCGGGGGTACTCCGGCAACGGATTTGCCGGATTTACTTTCTCTGCCCAGGGCGTAGTAATTTTACCGGCAACTATTTGCCAGCCTGGTTGTGCCTGAAGCCTGAAAGAAAAAAATAGAAGTACAAATAAAAAACGCAAAAAAAGTTTCATGGATAGTTATTATAAGGACCCTTTAGGGATAATAAAGCAATAGACCGCCTTTTAATTCAAGGAGACGGTCTATTGTGATGATAACACGCAGGGAAATTTAAAACGTCAGTTTTACCAGCTGCGAATAAATACGGTCTTCCACATTGACTATTTTAATACCGATACGGGCATACACATAATTTTGGGTTGGCGTAATAGTAGGTATGGTAACGCTTAGCGTTATATTATTGGGATCGGTAATGGCTGATCCGGCCATCGATGTATTAGCAATATTAGTCCCATTTGCAGCAAATTGAGTTTTATTTATATATAACCCTACGCTTTCTATATTCCTTCCGTTAACGGCATCCGTAATAATCTTTTCAGCCTTAAAGGTGGCGTTTACTTTACCGGCAGCCACCACTATCTGCGGTGAACGGATCATATAGTATGGCGTCACTTCTAAATCCATTGTCTGGCTGCCTCTTATCGTAATGACGGTGGTATCCGGATTTCCGGCAACGGTTTTTTTCCACAGGAAAGGGCCCTGACCGTTTGGAATAATCAATTTATACTCTCCATCAAAAAGAAGTGATGAGTAGGTTCCATCCTGTAAAAATGTTTGACCGATTGGCCCGACCTTACCAAAGCCATATTGGTATAGCTGGTAAGGAACCTGGTCTTTCTCAACACCAAAACTTTCTCCTTTATAAACAAGTTTTCCGGAAAGCATAGAGGATGGTGCATCAACATTATCCTTTTTACAGGATAACATCATGAGACATCCGGCTGCTAAAATGATATGATGAAACTTTATTTTCATAATAGTTAATTAATAATAATGATGAAATGCTTACTGATTGGGTTGTCTGATAAGTTTAGGATTGGCTGCTATCAGGTTATCGCCTATTTGGCTATAGTAATTACCAAAGCGGAAATAGTCAAATCCGGTAACTACCGGCGGGCGGACTTCTTTATATAACCATTTTCCATTATTAGGACTGGCGGGGTTATACAATTTATAAGGCCACAAGCCCCAGGGTTGTGTGCTTCTTTGGGTTGCCTTGCCAATATTGGTCGTTAAATCCGTAAGGCTGGTAGGCGTGCCATCCCAAACGATGTGAGCAATTCTCCAACGTTTGTAATCAAATAAAATATGTCCTTCGAATGCCAGCTCTACTCTACGTTCATGAACAATCCGGTCGAAAGTTAAATTACCGGCAGTTAATGGCGTAGTTAAACCGGCACGGGCACGTACCTGATTCATATAACCGGCAGCTTCAGCAGTCTGTCCCAGTTCAAATGCAGCTTCGGCAGCATTAAGTAAAATTTCTGCATACCGGTAACGGATAAATGCCACGTCGCTACCGCGGCCCCTTCTACCGGATCCAACCGTTGGATCAAGATATTTACGTATATAAAAACCGGACTGGGTTCTGAACTCCAATCCGCTGATAGGGCCGTCTTTTCCAACCACCTGAATAAGTGCAGTTGTGCCCGGCAATGCTTTCAGAACGCCAGCTTCATCGCTGGTAAATACACTGCCATCAGCCAGTTGGTAACCCGCCCAAATATCCATTCTCTTACCTTTAAAAATTGCATTTGGTATAAATACAGTACCAGCCAAACGTGCATCTCTGCCGGCAAATACATCTTCCTGGTTTGTATAGTAAACAGGGTTACCGGAAGCATCTCTTGTCGTAAAGGGAGCAAATGTATTATCCAGTTTTTCGAAGTTTTCCACCAGGTTCAAGGATGGGTTTATCCTACCGGCGTCGCCGCCTTCATCTGAAATGGAATAAGGCTGATCATTAACCGTATAATTGTGTACCCTGCCACCGATTTTAAAATCTTCTATCCAAATAGCTTCCTGGTTGACACTACTTTTATCTAAAAATAACGCAGCATAATTTTCAGAAAGATCAGGCAGGGATTGATACAGTTTATAAGCACCTGCACTTCCATTCATGATTTCCTTAGCTGCATTTAAAGCAATGGTATAATAGTCGGATGCTTTGGCAGCAGGTATGCCTACTTCTCCCCCGGGGAGTGAAACCTGTGGTGTAGTAGCACCATATTTTGCTATAGATGCAGCATACAGGGCTGCCCTGGATTTTACGGCAAGTGCTGCAGCTTTTGTAGCCCTCGATTTTGTATTTACATCGGCAGGCAATTGATTTTTGACGGCCTCCATTTCGTTAATAACAAAGTCATATACCTCCGATTCCTTAGCCCTTGGTACCTGTAAATTTGCTACGTCACCTTTGGCCGGATCATATCCTAAAGGAGAAAGAACAAGTGGAACACCGCCCATTCTTTTCACCAGTTCAAAATAATAATTTGCACGCAGAAACCGGCCTTCTGCCATAAATCTTGCTTTGTCTGCCGAAGGAAGGGCAGTTGAGGCACTATCTCTTTGAATAAAGAGGTTAAGTTCCCGGATGTATGTATAATCCCAGGTTGACCAGTTGCCATATCCCCAGGAAGTATTCCGCACAATTCCATAACTGCCGTTTTCAGATGGAAAGCTTTCTCCAAAATCAGCAAAGCTGGCCCAGCCATTATCCAGGCCTGAAAAATCTAACTGGCGGTTATATAAATCGCCTAATATAGACAGTACAAGGGCCGGATCAGAAAATGCTACGTCATTTGGTAGTAGTCCGATTGGAGGTACATCAAGAAATTCATCGTCTTTTTTACAGCCTTGGCTACTTATTAGTAAAGTAATGACCGTAATGGATAATAGTATTTTTTTCATAATGATATAATCGCTGGGAAGTTTAATTAAAAGGTAAGATTGATGCCTGCGTTGATAACCTTGTTCTGCGGAAACTGAAGACCATTATCGTCCGCAACTTCCGGGTCAATCCCATATTTACTCAGGTTGTCTATAGAAAATAAATTGTATGCATTCAGGTAAATGCGTGCCCTTTGGATTTTCGCTATTCGCAAAACCGAATTAGGTAACGTGTAGCCTAATTGTATGGTTCTTGCTCTGATCTGTTTAATGTTATGAAGCCAGTAACTGGAAGTAGGCGCATAGTCACTATGACCGGTACCGATATTGTAGCGGTTGGCCGGATATTTACCCGGAATCCAGGCACTGTTTACGTCAAAAATATCAGCACGGTGCCATCTGTCAGTAAATATGCTGTTTAAGTTACCATTGTTTTGAAATGCCCACCTGGTTTCCCAGTTTTGATTCCAGGTGTAACCGGCAGCACCGGAGAAATCAGCATTGAAATCGAAGTTCTTATATATCAACGCAATATTAAAACCCAGATTAATGAATGGTTGCGTACCTAAGCCGTAACCTATCGGGCGCTGGTCGTACCCATCAATTTTTCCGTCGCCATTTTCATCTTTATATATCAAATCTCCTGGAATGAGTGTTTTGTTTCCCTGCCCGTCAATATCAACTTTATAATCATTAATTTGCTCAAATGAAGTGAACTGACCTACTGTTTCGTATCCCCACGTAAGTTGGGTATACCGGTTTACGCCAGAATTACGATATTGATCCCAGGAATTAAAAAACTGTGGGTGATAAAAATCTAACGTTTTACCACGCGTATACGACAAATTACCTCCAACAGTATAGTTTAGCTTCCCGGCTCTTCCCCGATAGGATAGAGAACCCTCAGCACCATATTGTGCATCGCTGTTAATGTTGAACTGGGGCAGGCCATACCCGACTTCTGTTGGTAAAATAATGTCACTCTTAGAACCTAACAAGCCGGTACGTTTTCTATAGAAATAGTCCACTGTACCTGATAGTTTGCCTTTTAATAATGAAAAATCAATCCCGATGTCTGTTATTTTACTTTTTAGCCAGGTGATGTTTGTAATAGGTACGCCCTGATCCCTGGATACTACGACAGAATTGCCGTCTAATATAGAATTGCCCTGGTTATAATTGTAGCCCTCCAGGTAGCGGTAAGGCGCAACGATTGGGTTACCATTTGGATTGTCATCGCCTAAAATTCCGTAGGAACCCCGCAGTTTTAACTCAGAAAGAAAATCACTGTTTCCCAGTATGCTTTTAACGAAGGGTTCTTGTGTTAATCTCCATCCTGCAGAAATACCAGGGAAGTAACCAACACGGCTGCCTGGCTGAAATAAATAGGATGCATCCCTACGTGCCGAAGCTTCTAAAAAATAACGGTTAGCGTAACTATAAGTAATACGTCCGACATATCCCAGGCGGGCCTGTTCAGCATCTTCATCTACATACTGATCTACTATTGGAAAATAAACAAGCGGCAGGTTGTTTGAAATGGGCGAAGCATGGATCCAGTTTCTGCGATAATGATTGTCTAATCTTTCAGCTACAAGTGTAACGCCAACAGTGTGATCGCCAAACGTATTGTTATAGTTTATCTGCCCCTGTACGGTGGTATTAATTTGTTTTCTCTGGTCTCTTTCACGCCATGGATTAGTGCTTCCACCGGTGGCATTATATTTCTCCGGAGTGGTACCAGATGCGGGAATGTAGGTATATGCCTTATAGGTATATTCCTGGTTATTCAGCAAATTATCTGCTATATAATAAGAGTAAACACCTTTTATCGTTAAGCCCGGAATTTGTGGAATCTGCCACTCTGCATTAAAATTAGTTTGTAGTACCCGCCACTCAGATTTTAATTTACCGGATAAATTTTCATGCAGAAAAGCATAGTTTGATTCAAGGTGAGGACCAAGATCATTTAAATACGCCGGATTATCATTTGCATATGGACGCTCTCTGGGTGTATTACGCAACACTGCCAGCCTGGCCAGAAAATAGTCGTCCCCTCCCGGTACTCCGGGATTTTGCCTTGTTTCTACCCGCCCGTTTACGTCCATACCCACTTTAAGGCCGGTAGCAAGCCTGGCAGAAACATTTGATTGAATATTAGAGCGATCAAACTTATACTCATGGCCTAACATGGATGCCTGGTGAAGATTAGTACCGGATACATAGTAACTAACCTTATCTGAACCGCCGCTGATATTTACGTTTGTAGAACTTTGCGGAGCACCACCATCAAGTACATAACTCCTCCAATCAAAGCTACGGTAGGCAGCACCGGCACTTTCACCCTGCTTGTATAAGTCAAGGTCTGCCTGTGTAATCGTTGTCCGGGCGGAAGGGGTGGCATTAAAAATATTACTATTCACTTCTGCATCAGCCCTGTATTTCATATAATCATATGAGGTTGTAACCACCTTGGGGAAACGGAAAAAGTATTGCTCCCCGGAGTAAGCATCAACATTTATCGTATTACGTCCGGTGGCGCCCCGTTTGGTAGTTACTACTACTACACCATTAGCAGCCCTAACCCCATAAATAGCGGCAGAAGCATCTTTTAATATCGTAATACTTTCCACATCATTGGGTGCCAGGTTATTAAATTGGCCTGCATCCTGCTGAATGCCATCAATAACATACAATGGGTTACCCATGTTACGGATTTGAATATTGGCGCTTGCACCGGGCCTGCCATCCGGCATACGGAAGGTAACGCCGGGTAATTTGCCGGCAAGGGTGGAACTTACCGTAGAGCCTGCATGTACCCGATCTAAATCTTTAGACGTAACTGACGAGATTGCTCCGGTTAAAGATTCTTTTTTGCGGGCGCCATAACCAACTACCACCACATCTGTAAGGTCACTTGTTGCAGCCTGTAATGAAACATTTAAAGTAGACCGGCCTCCTACCGTTACTTCCTGGGTTGCAAAGCCTACCGAAGTAATTACAAGTATCGATTTAGCGCCGATTACATTCAAACTAAAGCCTCCGTTGGCACCGGTTGAGGTAGCATTTTTAGTTCCTTTTTCTGTAACCGTAACATCAGCGAGGCCTGTGCCGGCGGCATCTTTCACTACGCCGGTTACCCTGGTATTACCCTGTGCCTGGGCAAAAACAGGATACAGAAAGGCTAAGAATGATAAAGCAAGGAGAAGATTTTTTTTCCCTTGCCATAAACTTTTTGGGGCATGCGCAAGGTCAAAAAAGAAATTTTTGGCAGATTTCATTTAGCAATCAGTTGTTGGTTATAAAAAATAAACCGGCTGGCTGACTTAACCTATTTAGAAAACAGGTTAAAATCAGAGTGTGAAGAAACTTTATAAATACTGATTGAATGATTCAATACATATCATAATTTTGGCAAATTGTTACATTTTTATTAACACATCATTTAGAGAAATTTTGTGTTTGTCAAATTGTAAGAATCTGATTGCTTAACCTAAACGGCTGTGGTATAGTGAAATATCTTATCCTGCTAATTGCTGTGTTGTCGCATTTTAAGTTATGTGCACAACCCTATTATTTTCGGCATTACCAGGTGGAAAACGGGTTGTCGAACAATACCGTTTATTGTAGTATGCAGGATAAAAACGGATTTATGTGGTTCGGCACAAAAGATGGTCTTTGCCGGTTTGATGGCTATCGCTTCAAAACTTTCAATATTAGTAATAAAGAGGAAAGCAGCCTGAATAAAGACCTTATTTCTGCTTTAGCGATTGATGCTAACGGTGTGTTGTGGATAGGCTCTCAAAAAGGTCTGTTCAGTTTCAATGCAAGACAGGAAAAGTTTGAATCTTTTCTAGATACCTTAAAAAATGTCAATGACATTCTGTTTGATAAAAAAGGGCAGTTGTGGTTAACAGCAGGTTTAAGCATTTACCGGTACAATTTTCAAAAAAAGAAATTAATTACTTTTCCTGTTGAACAATATTTCTTTGCTACTTCAATATGCGAACAGGAAGATGGTACCATGTGGTTTTCTACGATAGATGGTTATCTTCAACGATTTGACAGCACTACAAACAGCTTTACTTCATTTAACGTTTTTGCCCATTCACCTGCCGCTACCTCCCACTGGATAGAAAAAATTTTGCCGGACGGAAACGGTTCTATTTTTATAGGTACCCACAACCAGGGAATTAAAGAATTTACGGTCGCTGCCTCCGACTATAAAGACGTTTTAACCTACAATACAGATAAAACAAGTATATACGTTCGTGATATTTTGCAGGCATCCAAAAATGAATGCTGGTTCGCAACAGAATCCGGGATTTTTATTTTTAACAGGAATACGGGTAAATTCATCAACCTCAAAAAAAAATATTTAGATCCGTATTCATTGTCCGACAATGCAGTTTACACACTATATAAAGACAATGAAGGTGGTGTTTGGGCGGGCACCTATTTTGGCGGGCTCAATTATTTTCCTCAGCAGTATTCTTCTTTTCAAAAATTTTTTCCTGACTATACACAAAATTCTATTAGTGGTAGTGCCGTAAGAGAGATTTGCCAGGACCACAACAGAAATATATGGATCGGAACTGAGGATGCCGGCCTGAATAAACTGAACACCATAACAAAACAAATTACACATTACGAGCCGACGGGTGAACCTGGAAGTATTGCAAATTCAAATATACATGGACTACTGGTAGTGAAAAATGATTTGTGGATTGGAACTTTCGAACACGGGCTTGACATTATGGATATTGCGACCGGAAAAGTAAAAAAACATTACGCAGCCGGCTCCGGTCCTAATGATTTAAAGAGCGATTTTATTGTATGCCTTTTACAAACAAAAAAAGGGGAAATTTTTATAGGTTCCAGTAATGGATTGTACAGGTATAATTTTCAAAAAGATAATTTTACAACTATTGATGGAATTGCTGATGGTACATTTATATCCTGCCTTTTGGAAGACCAGGAGGGTACGATATGGGTTGGCACACATGAGTCGGGAATATTTTTTTATGATCCTGCTACTGCCCGTAAGGGAAATCTAAAAAATGAGCCGGCTAATAAAAATAGTTTAACTACAAACATCATCAATGCTATTTACCAGGATAGTTACTTAAACTTATGGTTCGCTACTGACGGAGGAGGCCTTTGCCAGTTAACTGGTGATAAGAAACAATTTAAAAGATACACAACAAAAGATGGTTTCATCAGCAACTTCGTTTTTAAAATTTTAGAAGACAGTAAAAAAACATTATGGATAACTACCTCCAGGGGGCTTGTAAATTTAAACGTATCCCAAAATAAAACGACGGTTTACACAAAAGCAAACGGGTTATTGAATGATCAGTTTAATTATAATTCAGGCTTTAAGGATTCATCGGGAAAGCTTTATTTTGGTAGTGTAATAGGAATGATTGCTTTTAACCCTGACGCCTTTTACCAAAACAATTTTATACCGCCTGTTTACATAACCGGACTACAACTATTTAACAGGGAACTGGACGTTAATGAAGATACCAGTATTTTAAAACAATCAGTTATTTATACTGATAACATATTACTACACCACAACCAATCATCTTTCAGTATTGATTTTGCAGCCATCAATTTTACTTCTCCTGAAATGACAGAGTATAGTTACCTAACAGAAGGATTGGACAAAGAATGGACATATATAAAATCTAACCGGAAAGTTTATTTTACCGATTTAAAACCCGGAACCTATACATTTAAAGTAAAAGCAGCTATTACCGGAAACCTGAATACACAGGAAAGGAAAATAATTATTAAAATCTTACCGCCTTTTTGGGGTACAGCCTGGGCATATGTATTGTATATAATTACTGGTGTATCTCTTTTATATTACCTGGTACGAACCTATCATAACAATATAGAAAATAAAAAGGAGAAGGAAATTTATAAAGCTAAATTCGAATTCTTTACCAACCTTGCCCATGAAATTAAAACGCCGCTCACTTTAATAAAAGGACCAGTTGAAAACCTAAGCGAATTAATGACCGATGTGCCGTTGATAAAGGAAGATGTGATAACCATGGAAAGAAATACCAACCGGCTTGTTAATTTAGTTAACCAGATACTCGATTTTCAGCAAACAGAAACAAAAGGGTTTAGTCTTGATTTTAGAAATGTAAATATAAAAGAGCTATTGGAGGAAGCTTACCTGACATTTGAACCGGTTGCCAAAAAAAAGAAACTTGCGTACAATATGTATGTACCTTATCAACCTATCTATATCCAGGCTGATGCTGAAGCGCTTAACAAAATATTCAGCAATCTTTTTGGCAATGCAGTTAAATACGCTGAAAGCAAAGTAACTATTCATCTGTTAACACCTGCAAAACAGGACACTTTCCTTTTTATTGAAATCAGGAACAATGGATTTATTATTCCGGTTGATATGAGAGAAAAAATATTTGAACCTTTCTTTCGGATGAAGGAGACAAACTTACAAAAAGGCAGTGGTATAGGACTTTCAATTGCCCGCTCCCTGGTGGAACTTCACAAAGGAGATTTACGTATGAAAGACAATGAAAACAGTATGAATATGTTTGTACTTAGCCTCCCCTACACACCTTATGCTGATAATAAACAAGGCATAACAGAAACAAGTATTCAAAAAATATAATTATAAAATAACATCAGAATGTTACCTGCAATTTTATTAGTCGATGATGAAGAGGAAATATTAGATTTTCTTGAAAGAATCTTAAAAAATAAGTACACCGTGTTTAAAGTAGAAAGCGGGCAGCTTGCTTTAAATATATTAGCTAACGAAGCTGTACAGTTGGTAATTAGTGATGTAATGATGCCGGATATGGATGGTTTTGAACTATGTAAAGCTATTAAATCGAATTTTGAGTTTTCGCACATACCGGTTATACTTCTTACTGCTAAAAATACCATCCAGTCTAAAGTAACAGGACTGGAATTAGGAGCTGACGCCTATATTGAAAAACCATTCTCAAAGGAACATTTATTAGCTCAGATAGCTAGCTTGATTACTAACCGCAGTATGATAAGGGAGTATTTTGCCCATTCGCCGCTGGTACATATTAAAAATCTTGGTTATTCCAAAGCAGATGAACGATTTTTAGAATTGCTTAATGAAACCATCAATAAAAATATCGAGTATGAGGACCTGGATGTGGAAAAACTCGCCAACATCCTTTCTATGAGCCGCATCACTTTGTATCGAAAAATAAAATCGATATCTAATCTTACCCCTATTGAACTAATTAATACCACCCGGCTTAAAAGAGCAACAGAATTATTGGCGGAAGGAGACTACAAAGTGTATGAAGTAGCTGACATGGTTGGGTTTAGTTCACAAAGTAATTTTGCCCGGAATTTTCATAAGCAATTCAATATGACACCAACCGATTATATGCACTCTAAGCAAGTCGACAAGCATAAAAATTAGTTGTGTTTATATAATGACGTAGTATAATTTACTATTATATCGCAGGGGTTGTTACAGGTATATAGGTTGCTATAAGGCGGTGTATAGCAAAGACAACCGCCTGCCAGATAATTATGTAAAAGTTACAGGGCGTTATTATTGTTTAATCGACTTTACCATTTTTAAAGAAAACTAAATTTTCTCTTTCTGTGGTTTTGGCTACAATCTTTTTGAAATGATAGCCGTTGCCTCAATTTCTAATAACCAGTCATCACTAAAAAGTTTACTCACCTGAACTAATGTACTTGCCGGTGGATTTTGTAGATTGATGAATTTATTTCTAACGTTTCTGAATGTTTCAATCTGAGTCAGGTCAGTCATATAAATACCGGTTTTTACAATGGCGTCCATTGTTCCGCCAGCTTCTTCAATAATACTTTTGATATTTAAAAAAACCTGTTCAGCTTGTTTTGCAAAATTACCTTTACCGACAAGGTTTCCTTGCTTATCAAGAGGAACTTGCCCTGAGATGATAATCATTTTGCCATTTCCCAAATCAATTTCTACCGAATGAGAGTACCCTTTCGGAGTTGAAACAGAAGTTGCGTTCTGAAACTTTACAATAGGTATGTCGGGTTGAGAAAAATCTGTTGTTAAATCTGTATTTTCGGGCATTTCAAACTTGTTTTGAATTGAGGATCTAATTCCTAAATTTGCAATTCTGATTAAAAATAATTGCGGCACAATATTCAATAATAATTCGTCGGGCTGATTTTTTATTCCGGATTATTAATGACATTAAATACTTTATTATTTATTAATTAGTTTCTCCAGGTATTAGTCATATTAATGATAATGCTGTTGCAGGTAAATATTTTGTTTTGACTGCCGGATGAACAGGCTTATTGAATCAAGTTCATTTTGACTGTATGGTGAGAAGTCTTTTTTATAAAGATCATGTTGCCATATTGCAGGGGTCGGATCACCGGGCCGGTGGCCCCAAGGAAGATTCGTTTGTGTTTTACCATTTACCAGTCCCCACAACATGCAGCCAACTTTATTATCAAAAAAAACAGGAAGATTTGTTGCGATAACAGACCCCGCAGGCCGGTTCATCCATTCCGTATTTATCAAGGGTCTATTGTATTGTTTTAATTCTGTTATTTGTTTTTCCAGCCCTTCTTTTTTACCATAATTGTGAAAAGAAATAATATCGCTTCCTGCAACGGCAATATCATTTAATCTTTTATTACCATTCCAGATTCCTACGGTTAAAGGTTGTACCGGATTTACCTGCCTTGCCCATTTAATTACGTTAGTTAGCAGTGGCAACGTAGCAGTGCCCAATCCTCCATTAGTAGGTTCGTTGTACAAATCCCATATAAAAATGCGATTATCATTTTTAAAACGGCCCATTACTGCTTTTACATATTTTTCTATCCGGGGATAAGTAAGTGAATCAACTACCAAACTATGACCCGGACTTGGAGACCAGGCCCAGGCATACCAACCGGGCAATGGTTCTGGTTGCTTACCAACCTTGGCATCATGTTCCAATCCAAACACACAATCATCAAACAGGGCCGGCATCATTTTTATTTTATGTTTGTCACATATAGCTAAAAACCGGTCCAGCGTTTTTAAAAAATATTCCGGATCATCTTCATACACAACAAATTGAAGTACGGCACGTAAACAGTTTAACCCGGTTTTCTCAGCCAGTTGCAATTCTCTGTCAATAGCAGCAGGGTCGAAACTAGTCTTATCCCACATAGCTGTATAATTGATGGCATATCCGGGGATGTAATTAAACCCGCAGTACCAGGGCTGAGTACTATACCAGTTTCGTATCTTTTGTTCGGACCATCGATCATCCGTTGGTTGTGCCTGTATATTGGTGCAGAAAAATAAAACAATCAGGACAGAAAGAAATAATCTTTTCATTTTCAGGAAAATAAGTTTTGTTAACGGGTCTGCTCAACCCTATCCGCTTTTAAAGACACTATGCTGTTTTTATTTTTGATCCGGTAAATAGAAATCAAAAGGTTTATCCCTGTTCGCCTCCAGCGTACCATTCACAAATTCTAAAGGCGCTACCTGTATGGATGAACGATTGTTTGTATAAAACCATTGACCATCGGGGTCTGGTTTTGTTTCAAAATGTTTGTTTCTGCCAGGGTGGGTAAAGTAAAACACATAGGCTTTATCGCCAACAACTACTACATCGCCATGTGCACCGCTGGGTTTATCATCTTCCCTTGCACTTGCTTTATCTAATATTAGCCCCTGCTTTTCCCAATGGTCCAAATCGGTCGACCGGTACACTCTCATACCCTGCCATTCATCGGTAAGCATCCAATAGTAATTTTTAAAGCGGAAAACTTTAGGCCCTTCATGTGCCTTCCCGCCAATGGCCGGCTCTGTAGCGGTTTCCCAGTTTTTTAAATCAGCTGATTCTGACATCATCGTAATAGCACCTCTTGATTCATCCTTATACCATATTCTGAATTTTCCGTCCGGTTTTTTGAAAATGGTAGCATCGATCACCCTGTCTGATGATAGCTTCAGTGGTGCATCATATTTCCAGTCCCAAAGATCTTTACTGGTAAAATGAACAATATGAGCATCTCCGCCCCAATGGTTTCTCACGCCTTTAATATACACGACAAACATGTGATACATACCATTGTGAAAAATAACATCCGGTGCCCAGAACGTGTTCCAACCTTTTTCGAATTCCAGGTCCAGGTAGCCCCTGAATATCCATGTTTTACCATGATCAGCAGAAGAAGCGGTACCAATTCTTGTTCCGTAATAAGCAGAAACATCATAGGTAGGAATATTTGCTCTTCGGGTTGAATACAGCATCCACCAATTTTTTTCTTCTTTGTTCCATACCAATACCGGATCTGCAGCACCATCATAAATAGGATCCCGATACAAAGGAGCGGGAGCAATATGAATGGTTGTATCACTAACTTGTGCCAATGAATCCTGCTTCAAAAACAAAGAGACAAATAGAATCAAAACAAACCGGCAGGCAAACATATTAAAAATTTAATTTACACGACAGGATTCAGGGATGATGCAGCTAAATTTCCAACGTTTAATCCCGATAGCCATTTCTGACGATCATTTTCCTGGTGCTCATTTTTTGGTTCCGTTACATGAGCACCGTCTTCAAAATAAATAATCGTCATTACTTCCCGGGTTACTGTTGATGCATTGCCGGGTGCAGAGTGCAGTGTCCAGCCGTAATGCCAGGTGGCATCACCTGCCTGCATAGTTGCCGGGCGGGAAATAGAAAATCCTTTGTCTTTAATATGTTGCTCCAGCTTTTTTTCCGATTCGTCCGAAATAGCGATGTTCTCCACAAAACCGGAAGTATGAGAACCGGAAGCAAATGTGAGCATTCCCATGTCTTCGTTAATATCAATCAGTGGCATCCACATCGTAACCGTTTTATTGGTATCGAGCGGCCAGTAATACTGATCCTGGTGCCAGGGAGTAAATCCGCCACCGGGTTCCTTGTACAACGCCTGATCATGATAAATCCGTACTTTTTCAACACCTAATAAATCAGCCGCAATTTTTGCAAACCGCTTCGCCAGTGTGAACTTTCTGACTGCTTCATCAGCCTGCCACAAATTCATAATTTGCAAAAAGGCTTTTCCGTACGTATCTCTTTTATCTAAAGACCGTTTCTCTGTATTGTATTTATATGCCGCTTTATTTATGGCATCCCGGTAAGCAGCTATTTCTTCCTCTTTTAAAACACTGCGAATAAGTGTATGGCCGTTTTCCCGAAAATCCTCTACCTGATCTTCATCTATTTTAACCGTTTCATTTAATGTGTATAATTCAGGGCTGCTCATAAAGAATAAATTTTTAAAATTTAAATAACTGCATTTATTAGATTGTCAACTAAATTTTTCTATGTTCTTTTTTCTTGATAAAAAAAGAACCAACGAAAATCAAGGCTGAGCTGAGGCGCATGCCGTCCGATAAAGGAATGCTGTTCAGAGTTAGTGTTGGACGGCAATGCAGTTGCCATTTGTAAGGCAGGTCCGCCACGGCGGATCCAGCCCGTTTGATGATGCTTATTTTCTTGTGTCTTACTCCTTTATTGCTACTATTCCATGGGCTGGAAAACACCTGCCAAACATGGCCCTGCTTGCGCTGCAACTCAGCCTTCCTCTGCTCATCTTTGCTTCTATTTATATTCTTCCAGCCCTTCAATTTCTACCTCCCTAATCTACATTTAATTAGTTGACAACGTGTTTATACATCTTACTCATTTCTTTTTGCTTTTTAATAGTCAGAAGTTTTGGATTCGATTAATAGAAATATGTTACATTTTTATAGTTTAATTAATCTTTCCTGTAACCTAAATCTTGATCTTTGGAAAAGACAGAAGTTTCGGTCATTCTGAGGTTTGCACTGTTATGTTTTTCGTGTATCTCCTTGCGGGTTATAATTTTTTTAGTAATAAATATTGCTATTTTACTTCCTTCTGTTGCACCATTTATAATAGAAGGCATATAGTGAATACCGCCGTACAAACGACTGATAGCAGCTTCTTCTGCAGCCTGGTTAAAAGATATGAAATGACGTGGAGCAATTCCAAACTCCATCTCTGTTGAATCGAAATAGGAAAAATGATCGCCTAATAGTTTTGTTAACACAATGGCTGAAGCGGCAGATATTACACTATGGCCACTTGTATATTCAGGAAAAGGAGGCGTTTGTAATAGAGGCATCCAGGCGCCATCAATATATTTGTTGATATAGGTTTCAGGACGGATAACCAGGCTCCGGTATTTTTCGTCCCAGCAACTAATAAAGGCATCTGCAATAGTAATTGATATACAGGCATACGCTTCCAATGATTGCATTACATCAGCCGATCTTTGTTCACAGGCATGTGCTGTTATGTTGATCCAGTGACCACCAGGCGATATTTTTTTAGAAGCATACATTACATGGCCATTGACGTTCAACTTAAAAGGATTACAATCCCAGAAGTTGGCCATATTCTTTTGCTCAGCAGATAATTGCAACCCGGTTTTGTAAACCACTATGGCCTCCTTATAAAACCGACTGGCAGTATCAGTAGAAAAAGGCGTTGCTGATACAGGTTTAAACTGTTGTGCAGAGTCAATCAGAAAAGTTCTGATATTATTCCAGTGAGGCTCTACCGCTTTCAGGTATGCAGGTGGCGTAGGCTTCCAGGCGGCAGCATCGTACGTAACGGCATATTTTGAAAACGACCGGGTCTGTTTGTAATTATCCAATGCAGCCCATGCTATGATATGCCTGGCTATCTGCTGACCGTATGCCAAAGAACTGTCGTACACTTCAGATGGTATGCCGGATAATTTCAATTCATTCATAATGTTTGTGTGGAATGAATCTACCTGTACTTCAGAAACAACCATCGTTTTACCAACGCTCAGTATGGCTTGTACGGCAGCTATGGTGAAGCTATATTCTTTTCCCTTAACAGGTTTTGGTAACGGCTTCAATCCATGCAATTGACCAGCTAATGTTTGATAATTTAAATTGCTTCCTATTGCAGCTTCATAACCGGCAATGCTGATATAGGCATATGTACGGCTGCAAACCGGCGGCGAATAAATATCATGCACCATTACATCGGTTAGTTGCTTAATGGCCCGGTGTATGTATTCAGCTTTTTCCGTTTTCTCTCTCCAATTTTT
Organism: Chitinophagaceae bacterium; assembly: GCA_965246935.1. Classification (GTDB taxonomy): domain Bacteria; phylum Bacteroidota; class Bacteroidia; order Chitinophagales; family Chitinophagaceae; genus JAZKFT01. Next base: position 19,773 of record CBDFGC010000026.1, read on the forward strand.
TTGCGCTGTTGCAGAAAAAGAAATGAAAAGAAAAAAACAGTATATGGCCGCATACTTCATAATAATGCTCTTTTAATTCCTTTGAAATTGGTGACGGTGATATTGACCATATCTTTTTCTATGAATAGCTTGCGGGACGATTGCGACAGGTAAGTGGAGCCATAATAAAATTCCATCCGTTTTTTGCTACCATTCTTATAGGTGATATCTGCACTAAAATCATCCCCTTTCAAGTTGACCCATTTGGCATTAGGTTGTGCATTTGTTTTTGCATATAGCATCAGGCTGTCCTGGTTTTGTGTAGCAATCCAAACATCTTCATTACCCGCTGTATGAATTTTTGCCAACCCTTTCGCATCCCCTTTTATAAAAAAACCACTTTGCGCTATCGTCAGCGGGCTGAAATTTCCATGACCATCTCCCTTTAAGCACAACCCGTTAAAAGCATCATGCCGGCCACTGTATGGCTCCATTCCGTAATCGTTTCCTACTAATAACAAATCAAGGTTGCCATCTTCATCTATATCCTCGCTCATCATGCCGTATACCGGCGCTTCCTGTGCTTCGATAGGTAATGGCGTTATGGTAAATTTTCCGCCGCCCTTGTTTTCAATATAGGCGCTTTGGAGATAATTAGTGGTTTTGGTAATAGCCCCCTGCTTATCGGTCGCACTCCATAAATCGTTCATAGAAGCCAGGCCAAACGATTTATACGTGGGATATTTTTTTCGGATAGAAACCAACTGGCTTGCCAGATCATCTTTTGTGTTCATGGGGAAAGGCTTCCTGGTATTATTCTCACCTTTCATATAACAAAACACCATGGCATCTAATGAACCGTTGTTATCCAGATCTTTCGCATACAGCGACATGGGCTCTTTTTCTGTTGCACAATAATTGGAATTCAAACCAAGGTTTCCGGCTACATAATCAATATCGCCATCATTATCAAAATCGCCCGCCGTTAAACTATTCCACCAGCCAGTGTGCTGGCTAATGCCAGTGGTATTTACAGGTATAAAAGAAGTGCCGGTATTTTTCAAGAATGTTACCGGCATCCATTCTCCGGTTAGTACCAGGTCTACTTTTCCATCAGTATCAAAATCACTCCATAAGGCATCCGTTACCATACCCAAATCTTTCAATTGCGGGCATACCTGTTGTGTAACATCGATAAATTTTCCGGCTACATTTTTAAATATAAAATTTTTTGGATTGGTGGGATAAGCTCCGGAAACGACCCGGCCGCCAATAAATAAATCAAGATCGCCGTCTTTATCAAAATCAGCAGCCCGTACGCAGGAACCGTTTGTTGTTTCCTTCGGAAGGCTGGCAATAGTTTTTTGAAAATGCCCCTTTCCGTTATTGATATATAGCCGGTCCTGCGCCGCCGGATTATTGGGAGGTATTTCGTAGCTGCCACTCACCGTATATAGGTCCAAATCACCATCATTATCTATGTCAAAAAGTAATACGCCCATTTCTTCTTCCAGTTCATTTGGTTTACGAACAATCCGTGTAGTATCCAATGAAAATTTTCCTTTACTATCCTGCATAAAAAACACACCCGGGTTGCCGGAAGTGCCACCTATATAAAAATCCTCATACCCGTTGTTGTCAATATCTCCAACAGCTATACCCGGGCCATACTGGCTTAGCTTATGCGGAATCGTAGGCTGAATAGTGTAGTCAATGAAATCCCTTTCAATGGGTTTGTAATGAACATTGTATTTATCGGCCACCGAAGTAAACAAAGAAGTTTGTGGTTGCTGCGATTTAATTTGTTCAGTTGATTCCTTATTGTAAGAGATTGTAATAAGCTGGTCTGCTTTGATATTGGTAACAGTTTGCATTTTTCTATCCGGCCATTTTACTTTTATCGAATCAATGGTTAATACCGTGCCCAATCCAAAATGTGCCCTGCTATCTACCGTTGATAAATAACCGCGGCAGGGTTGATGCTCATAATATTGTTGCTTACCTGCGTAGTAAATAGTAACGGTTGATCCGATGGCATTTTTATTTACATCTTTATAAACGAGCTTAACTGATAACGTATGATTTGAATCCTGCCGGGTAGCCGTGTTCTCATACACAAATGCTTCTTCATTAATATTGTTAACAACAAAATCGAGGTCACCGTCATTATCCAAATCGGCATAAGCAGCACCGTTTGAAAAGGAGGTTTTGGTAAGTCCCCATGCGCTGGTCGTATTTTCAAATGAAACGCCACCTGTATTTTTAAAAGCATAATCTGCTATATTAACCACCGGTAATGTATGTGCCTTTGCCAGCGATAAATCAGCAGTACCCCCACCCTGCCCGTTATCATAAGCAATGTAATCAAGGTCTGTAACATCCCGTGGCAGGCCATTGGTAATGATGATATCCCGCAGGCCGTCATCATCAAAATCAGCTACCAAAGGACACCAGCTCCAATCGGTCTGGTAAACACCCGCCATAAAACCTACTTCGCTAAAAACAGGATGCCCTTCCGGTGTAATACCACTATTCAATTGCAATACATTCCGTACATATTGGTGTTCGTAACCATATTGAATACTATTGAAGTAATTATAATATTCATTGCCACTCAGCATCCTTTTTTTACGAAGGTTATCTTCCGGCAACATCTCCAATGAAATCAAATCCGGTAGTCCGTCATTGTTTATATCCACAACATCCGTACCCATGGCATTCCAGCCGGTGTGCTTAAAAAATTCACCAAGCCTATTCGTAAATGTTCCGTCATGGTTATTGATATACAACAGGTCATTCGACACAAAATCATTTGCCACATAAATATCCGGCCATCCATCCATATTAAAATCTGAAATAGCAGCGGCATGGCCCCAGCCTTCTATTAAAATGCCTGCAAAAAGTGTTACGTTCGTAAATGTGTTATTACCATTGTTGCGATACAGTCTGTCAGTATTTAAAGCACTGCCATCCATAACTTTCGGGCGAAAACGGATGGGGGTTTTAGGATCATACAATTCATTCGTAACAAGATACATATCCAGATCACCATCGTTATCATAATCGAAAAAATAGCCCTGTGTACTAAAGCCGGTATCAGCCAACCCATAAGCCGCCGCCGACTCTTTAAAAACAGGTACGCCATCCTTATTATTCCCCTGGTTGATGTACAGCAGATTGGTACGCACCAGGGGGTTTTTACTAAAGGAGGCAGCTACGTAAATATCCAACAGACCATCCGCATTAATATCAACTACTGAAACACCTGTACACCACCTGCCGCTGCCGCCAACGCCCGCAATATCTGTGCGGTCGTCAAATTTCATGGCTCCTTTGTTTATATACAATTTGTTGGAAACCATATTGCCGGCAAGGTATACGTCCATCAATCCGTCATTATTGAAATCGCCGATGCCAACACCACCACCGTTGTAAATATTGGCCTGGTTCAGAATATTCAACGTATCATTTTCTGAAATCTGGTTAGCGAATGTAATACCGGTAACAGTTGAAGGTAGCAGCCTGAAAAGCGGTGATGCAGTTTGAGAGATTGCCGGAATACAAAAAGAGGTAAGCAAAGCAATTAAGGCTACATACAGCATTCGTTTACGACTCATCAGGTGATAAAGAAACAAAGATTGCATTTTTCCATCTATTCAGTGTAGTTCAATCTTTATTCAAATTAATGCAACTCCGCATTATAAAATCTGGTAGTGCCTGCTGGCGTATTGATTTTTTAAGGTCAATCTTATATTTGAATACAAAACAGTTTATAAAAAAAAGAGTAGTAGTGAATACGGATAACGTTTAAATAATTTCAATAGTTAAAGATTGGCGTATGTGGGTTAAAAAAATTTCAGCATTTGTTGTCGCAGCTACTGTAAGTGTAAATACTGCAACCGCACAGCAGCCCTTTATGATAGCAGATAAAGTAAGTAAAAAGGCAATACCTTTTAAACTGGAAGAAGTAAGATTAGCAGACAACAGTCCGTTTAAACATGCGATGGAAAAAGATGCAGCCTGGTTGCTAAGCCTCGATCCGAACCGTTTTCTGCACCGCTTCCGGGAAAATGCCGGTCTTATACCAAAGGGTGAAATCTATGGCGGCTGGGAATCCCGTGGTGTTTCGGGCCATTCATTAGGACATTATTTATCGGCTTGTGCGATGATGTACGCTGCCAGTGGTGACGCCCTTTTTAAGCAGAAAACAGATTACATTGTAAAAGAACTGGCCGAGTGCCAGACTGCCCGTAGAACAGGGTATGTGGGTGGCGTTCCCGACGAAGACAAAATATTCGACCAGGTAGCGGCAGGCGACATTCGTTCGCAGGGTTTTGACCTGAATGGTGGCTGGGTGCCCTGGTACACCATCCATAAAGTTTTTGGCCGGGTTGGTAGATACCTATCGCTATACCGGCAATGAAACAGCTAAAACCATACTGGTACGGTTCTGCGACTGGATGGATACGAAATTTAAAAATTTGAGTGAAGCCCAATTTCAGAAAATGCTGGATTGTGAACAGGGTGGCATGAATGAAGCACTGGCAGATGTGTACGCCCTTACCGGCAATCAAAAATACCTGGCGCTTTCTTACCGTTTTAATCATAAAAAAGTGTTGGACCCATTGGCCGAACAGAAGGACATATTGCGGGGATTACATGCCAATACACAAATTCCAAAAGTAATTGGCACAGCCCGCCAATATGAACTTACAGGTAATGAAATCAATCATGCCACTTCTGATTTTTTTTGGAACACAGTGGTCAACCACTACAGCTATGTAATTGGTGGCAACAGCGATCACGAACGTTTCAGCAATGCACCTGACCACCTGTCGCAGTTTTTAAGTATCAATAGTACCGAAACCTGCAACAGTTACAACATGCTTAAACTTACCAGGCATTTGTTTGAACTGGACCCACAGGCTTCTTATATGGATTATTATGAAAGGGTTTTATACAATCATATATTGGGCTTCGCAAAACCCGGATAATGGTATGGTACTGTATTACCTGCCACTGGCTTCCGGTTCGCAGAAAATTTTTGGAACACCTGAAGAATCCTTTTGGTGCTGCACCGGTACCGGCATGGAAAACCATTCAAAATACGGCCAGGATATTTATTATAAAGATGCTAAAGAAGGCTTATATATAAATCTGTTCATCCCATCAGTCTTAAGCTGGAAAGAAAAAGGGCTGACCTTACAAATGGATACCCGTTACCCGGAAGATAAAAATGGTTACGATCACCTTTAATCAGGTGTTAGCCAAAAGTATCCGGATGCCATTGTATATCCGCTATCCATGGTGGGCAAAAAATGGTGTACAGGCTTTGGTAAATGGCAAACCGTTGCAGGTAAGTGGCAAACCGGGCAGCTATATCACCATAACCCACAATTGGCAAAAAGGTGACAGGCTGCAATTTGCTTTCCCGATGAGTTTATACACAGAAAGCATACCTGACAACACCAATCAGAAAGCGTTTTTATACGGACCGCTGGTACTGGCCGGTGAGTTGGGAAATGGGGCTATCCGTAAAAGTGATATACCGGTTTTTATAAATACTGGGAATAATTTGAATGCTATATTTAAACCGGTTGCCGGTGGGGAAGCCAATGTTTTCAGGGCTGCAGCCAATAATGCAACTGTTTCGCTGAAGCCGCTGTACAAAGTGTATAATCAAAAGCAGGCAGTGTACTGGGATTTTTTTAGCCCATCGGAATGGAAAATAAAACAGCAGGAATTTGAGGCAGCACGCAAAGCTGAAGAGGAACTGAACACCCTTACATTGGACATTTTCAGGGTGGGCGAAATGCAGCCGGAACGTGACCACGATTTTGAGGGCGAACGCACAAATACCGGTGAAGTAGACGGTATCCGTTGGCGGGATGCGGTGAACGGCGGCTGGTTCTCCTTTACTTTGAATACAAAAAGTGCAACGGCGGCACAACTGCAATGCACCTATTGGGGAAGCGATGGTGGCAACCGGGAGTTTGATATTATAATTGATGGACAAAAGGTAGCCACAGAAAAACTGACGCCCCAACAGAAGCCCGGAACCTATAATATTCTATATGCAGTTCCAGAGAATTTGTTGAGTGGAAAGCAACAAATTACTGTACGTTTTCAGGCGCTGCCGGGTAAAACTGCCGGCGGGCTTTTTGGGTGCCGCCTGCTTAAAACAAAATAGATTAAATAAAAATGAACTGTTTTAAAAAGTGCCTGCTGCTTGCTATCCTTACCAACTGTGTAATGGCTGCTGCTGCCCAAACGCCCCGTATGTACTTCAGCGACAGCACCGAAACAGGCAATCCGCTTGCCAAGGACCCTGTGGTGATTAAGTTTGGTAGGCGCTACCTGATGTATTATTCCCGCAAGGCTTATAATGATGGCAGCAATGGCATGTTAGGCTGGAACATCGGCATTGCCGAAAGCCCGGATTTATACAGATGGAAAAAGATAGGCGAAATAAAACCGGAAGCGGTATATGAACAAAAAGGTCTTTGCGCTCCCGGGGCATTTGTGAAAAATGGTGTGGTGCATTTGTTTTACCAGACGTATGGCAACGGCCCGAAAGATGCCGTTTGCCATGCTACTTCTACAGATGGTATTTATTTCAAACGCGACAGTAGTAATCCCATTTTTAGCCCTACCGGCAGTTGGACAAATGGCCGGGCAATAGATGCAGAAGTGTATGCTTTTAAGAATCATTATTTTTTGTATTTCGCAACCAGAGATAGCAGCGGCACCATTCAAAAACAGGGTGTGGCTATTGGGCCGCTGTCAACGGATTTTAGCAGAAAAACATGGCAGCAGGCTGTTGACTCTTCGATACTGCAGCCTCAATTAAAATGGGAGGGCAATTGCATTGAAGGTGCTTCTGTTATTAGGCGGAATAACAAATTGTACCTGTTTTACGCAGGTAATTACAACAATGCACCGCAACAAATTGGCGTGGCAGTAAGCACGGATGGCATTACCTGGAAACGATTATCCGATACACCGTTTTTAGCCAACGGAAAACCCGGAAGCTGGAACAAAAGCGAATCGGGGCACCCCTGCATTTATGAAGACAGCAATGGCAAAACGTATCTGTTTTACCAGGGCAACAACGATAATGGTAAAACCTGGTATTTATCCAACATCAGGATCGGCTGGAATGCCAGGGGGCCGTTTGTGATGAAGTAAAAAAGCAGGTAGCAAATTTTCACCTGAGTTGTTTTGATATTCTTAGAGGCTGTCTAAATTTATTTGATACTTTAATATGTAGTTGATTTTGAAGCGAAACAAGGCGGATTTTGCAGTCATAGCTGGCGTTCTAAGGCGAAAAATCCAACGCAGTTGCAGCCCAAAAAGCAGCACAGATTATTTATTAAAATAATTTTAGACAGCCTCTTAGAACGATTTCTTTTTTATAATTAAATATCTATCTTCCTTTTTTCTGTCATTGCCTATACCCATTCCTACTGCTAACCTATCAAACAATCTATCAACAATAGCTGGGATTTTAATAATGGTAATGTCATCTCTGTCCCGAAGACCACAATAGCAAAACTAATTGGCAACAAATAAGCCATCCGCATAGCTGGAATACCACCAATGTAACGAAGAATATTGCAAGGTAATTACCGGGATCGACTTGTATCGTAAAATAATTGATGTAATGTTTGTCGGAAAACGCTACAACCTAATATGGCCCCACCATGCGGCGCAACCGGAATGGCAGAATCCGTTTCACCTTCATAGCTTTGCTGATGGCAGTATTGCGGACTTTAATCACAATATTGAATATAGGCAAATAATGATATTTTGAATGAGGTAAAATATTTCTTCTCCACCTAAGTGTAATGAGTAACAGAATGGCAGCACTGTTTACTATGTATTCCATCAGCATAAGAACCAAATAACACCGTATCAAATACCTTATTTTCTTTTAAGGTTTGTTGCCGGTATAGCACATCAGCAATGGCAGCAGCAGTCTCACACCTTATTCCTTTAAAGGTGTATATAGGTATGGAGTATCAAGGTATGTTCCTGATCCGGAAGGGGGCTTAAGCAAGACGTCAGTGTAGTGCAAAAAGTTACGCTTCAACATCATGTGGTAGGCTGTATCCAGATAAAAAAGATAAGGAGTAAAATCAGAAGAAGTAAGCATCACATCACTCAGGCGATACTGTACAAAAACACGGAACCCTTTAAAATCAGTTTTCATATTTCCATTAGCCCTGTTTGTATAATCATTTGCCAGGTCGTAGTATCGGGTCACTTCAGGATTTTTCTTATGATTGATCCTATGCGTATGAGCAACCGAATCTTCTATCTCATAAGGTAAAGAAACAGCAACAGCTACATAATAGTTAGATTGATCATACATGATACGCCGGGTGCTTAACGTATCCATCCAATAGCTTATACTGTCAATTAGTGTATAATACTTTTCATGTGTTTTTAAATAGTCGTTTACAGCGGCTTTTATTTTAAAAGTATCCCATGCCACTTTTTCAACCCTGTTTTTTTGCTGGCCGGGATTGCTTCCCGGATGACAGCCTAATAGTAAAGCTACAGCTACCAGAAAAATACCAAGTAGTAGTATAGCAAGGCGAGGCGGCGTAATCATCATAAAGAATTATGGAGACTGGAAAATATTATTTCTTAGCGAACCACATCAACGCACGTGTTTTGTGCTTACATAAACAAATGTATAATGTTTACCCAAAATGTCCTGGCGGGTAGCCAAAACATTACAATATACAGCGCAGCTCATTTTTATTTGGCACATATAGTTATTACCTGCTTATAATTAGTTGCGTAATAATATACCTGCACTATTTTACGAACAGTTCAACCAATTGGTTACTGTATATGTCAATCTCATATAAATCATTTTAGCACTTCCTCAATTCTTTTAAACCCTTTCGCTGCAGGTAATCCTTCCCATAAAATCTGGTAAATGGTAGTTACAATCGGAAGGCTTGCATTAACATCCCCGTTAATGAAATGAATGCCACGGCTGGCTGGATACCCTTCTGCCACCATGTTCATCTCTAATTGGGCTACTTTTACCGAATAACCTTTTCCGATCATATTACCCAGTGTACGATTCCGGCTAAAAAGGGAATAACAGGTTACCAGCAAATCGCCCAAATAAACGCTGCTGGCATAATTGATGGTGTCGGTATCCGGCGCCTGTTTATAGATCATAACCTTTCGCAAGAAACCAACCATTTCATCAGCAGCATTGGCAATATAAACACTTAAAAAATTATCTCCGTAGTCCAGGCCATGGGCAATACCTGCACCTAATGCATAAATATTTTTTAGCACAGCCGCATATTGGGTACCCCATATATCATGGTTTACCACTGTATTCAGGCATTCGCTTTTAAAATAGGAAGCCAGGGTTGCGGCCATTGCTGTATCCTCACCGGAAAAAGTGAGGTACGAAAGTTTTTCAGCAGCCACTTCTTCTGCATGGCAAGGCCCCATAATGGTAAAATAATCCAATTGCGGTAAGTGAAAAAATTCTTCCAGAAATTCGTTTAGCAACTGATGTTTATGATTCGGTAAAATGCCCTTGATAGCAGAAATGATTTTTTTTTCCCCGAAAATATCGTTTGGTAATTCGAACAAAGCCGGTTGCAGATAAGCAGATGGTACACACACCAGTAATACATCAGAATGGCTAATGACTTCAGAAATGGAAGTGTACATATGCAGCAGGCTTACATTGAAATAAGCTGCTGATAAATAATGCGGATTGTGCCTGCGCTTTTGAATGGTTTGAATGGTATCGCCATTGCGTATCCACCAGTTGATCGTATGGCCATTGTCGGTTAATAATTTGGCCAACGCAGTAGCCCAGCTACCGCTACCTAATATACCAAAGCGTAAAGATTTTTGCAAAAGAAAGAATTAAATACCAATTGGCAATGGGCAACTGGCAATAGTAAAAAAACGCAATTAATGAAACAGTAGTAGATGGAGCAATTAGTTTGGCTTGGCCTCAACATAGCAATGAGTAACACTTTTCGTTCTCCGAATTTGCCCATTGGTTATTGTCCATTGCCTATTTGCATTTATTTGCTTTCAAACACTTTATCCTTAGGAACTACCTTTACTTTCGTTCCGTTTTTCAGTACTTTATAAATGGTGTTATAAGGTTCACTTATTACCTGTTCTGCGCCTGTTAAACCGCTGATAATTTCTATATATTTCGTATCCTGTATACCGGTTGTTACCGGCCTCTTTTTCACCGTACCATCTGCCTGCAACACAAACACAACAATGTCACGCTGGTCTTCATCCTCAACTACCGGGGCAGCTTCTTCATCTTCAGCTTTTTTGTTTTTGTCCTTTTCTTTATCCTTGTCTTTGGCCGTTTTATTTTCCTCATTCCTGTCCCGGATGGTTACGGCATTAATGGGTACACTCAGCGTACCGGCATTTATTTTGGTTTGAATATCAGCACTGGCTGTCATGCCGGGCCGAAAAGGAAAGTTGCGTTTACCATTGCCAGCCATCAGGTCTTTGTACGAATCAACCAGAATACGTATATATACTTTATAATTCGTTACATCGTTGGCGGAGTTGGCAACGTTGGCGGTTACCGCTCCATTCTGGCTACTCGCAATCTGGTACACCAATCCTTTAAATTTTCTACCAATATAAGCATCTACCGTTACAATAGCACTGTCGCCAATTTTTACTTTTGGTATATCGTTCTCCGGAACATCCACCCGTATTTCAATACTTTTAAAATCGGCTATCCGCATCATTTCAGTGCCTGCCATTTGTGCCGTGCCTACTACCCTCTCACCTTTTTTTACATTTAATAAACTTACCACACCATCCATCGGCGCTACAATAGTAGCACGGCTTACATCTTTACTTGCCCGCTGCAAATTGGCCTGTGCACTTTGCACACCTGCCTGCGTAGCGTTGATGCTTTTTTGTGCTGCATTATAATTAGATATGGCTGTGTTGTAACCAACCTGTGCCTGTTCAAACTCCGACTGGCTGATTACTTTATCAGTTAGTAATTGCTTTTGCCGGTTCATGGTTACCTGTGCCTGATCCAGTGTGGATTTAAGGCCTGAAAGCTGGGCCTGCGTATTGGCTACCTGGTATTGCTGCTGACTTACCTGTGCTACCGCCTGTTGCTGCTGTATGGCATAAATATCGGCATAAATACGGGCTACGATCTGGCCCTTTTTTACACTATCGCCTTCCTGCACCGTCAGGTCAGTGATTTCGCCGCTGATGTCGGGGCTCACTTTTACTTCTATCTCCGGGTATATTTTACCGCTGGCAGTTACGGTTTCAATAATTGTACGCTTCGCAGCTTTTTCTACCGCTACCTTTTCGCCTTCTTCCTTGCCAATTACATCCGTTGCTTTCAGTACAATAAATACTACAGCTAATAGGATTGCTATTATCAGAAACCACTTCCATTTTTTCATATTATTTCATTTAAATACAGACCAGGGACAACAGACCACAGATTGGTGAAGTTCAAAGATTGATTATTATTCCATAGTTAGGTGTGGCAGTAGCGGTCTGACCTGTTCGCCACAGCAGAACCGGATTTGAACGCCGGGAATAGCTTAATAGTAGTGCAATTTTTCAACGGTGCCCTCACCCCCAGCCCCTCTCCACAAGTGTAGAGGGGTGCCTCTATGTAACTCTCATTACAGAATTTATCGGCGAACTCAAAATCAGGGTGCTCAATAGCTATTCTAACTTGAACGGTGCCAACGCCAATGCTGTTTAATGCTTGCACAATTGCATGGACCATAAAAGTTATCTCAAATAATGCTACCCGTGACGAGTAATGAACAAAATAAGAGCTACACAAATCTTAAATCAAAACTCCTAAATCAAAAATTAATTCAGTACGCTTTCCTCTTTTTCTATTGCAATAGCTGTTTGATTTTTAATAGCCGCAAATCCGCCTGCGATATTACGTACATTATGAATGCCTTGCCGCTTTAGCAGGCTAATAGCGATCAGGCTCCGGTAACCGCCGGCACAATGTACATACGCATTCATATTATCTTCAATGATGGCCATAGTGGCCGGGTCCGTAAAATCGCTCAATGGAAGGTTAACGGCATCTTTTACATGCCCGTCACCATACTCAGCTTCTTTACGCACATCTACAATTACCAGTTTTTCATCATACGGTATATCCATTGCCAGTTCATCCGGTTCTACATCGATCACTACATCTGTTTTTTCGCCAGCCTTTACCCAGCTTTCAAAGCCGCCCTGCAAATGGCCTTCAATTTTTGAAAACCCAACCCTTGCCAGGCGGGTAATTGTCTCCCGTTCCTGCCCTGGTTCGGTTACGAGTAATAAAGGGTGGTCAAAAGGCAATAGGCCACCTGCCCATTCTGCAAAGCGGCCCTCTAATCCTATAAATATTGCTCCCGGAATAAAACCATTTGAAAATTGGGTAGCAGGGCGGGTATCTAAAATAATGACACCATCCTGCTGCGCCGTAGCTTTGAAGTCTGGTACGTTAAGTGCCGTCATCCCCTGTTGTACAATACCCGCCAGTTCCGGGTAGCCTTCCTGGTTTATTTTTGCGTTAATCGCAAAATACTTCGGTGCTGCTTCCAGCCCTTCCGTCAGTGTTTTCACAAAATCTTCTTTCGATTGCGGCTGTAATGCGTAGTTGGTTTGTTTCTGAATACCAATTGTACTTTGTGTTTCGGGCCCCAGATTTTTGCCGCAACTGCTGCCCGGACCATGTGCCGGATACACAATCACGTCGTCTGCTAAAGGCATAATGTGCTTTTGAAGCGAATCGTACATCATCGCAGCCAAGTCCTCGCTATCCAGGTTACCACTGCTTAAATCGGGACGGCCTACGTCACCTATGAACAGAGTATCCCCTGTAAAGACGGCATAGTCTTTCTGTTGTGTATCTTTTAACAAATAGCAGGTGCTCTCCAAGGTATGCCCCGGCGTATGCAACACCTCTAATGTACTATCTCCTAATGTAAATTGTTCGCCATCGGTTGCCACCGTTACCGGAAAACGGGTAATGGTACCCGGCCCGAATATAATGGGTGCACCGGTGGCTTTAGCCAGTTCTAAATGGCCGCTTACGAAATCTGCATGAAAATGGGTTTCGAAAATGTAACGGATGGTAGCTTTTCTTTCTGTTGCCAGTTTGATATATACATCTACATCCCGCAAAGGATCAATGATGGCCGCTTCGCCCCCACTCTCAATATAATAGGCGGCCTCGCTAAGACAATTGGTATATAGTTGCTGAATAAACATACTACTTTGTATTTATCAGCAAAAATATGCAGTTAGGTACGTAATACATCAGCCCCGCCTCCATTGGATGGTGACGGGGCTGATATATACAAACGTGAAAATACCGGTAAATCGTTTATTGGCCAGCCGCTAATTTTTTAGCAAGCTTTTGGATATCGCTGATGCGATTCTCATTTACACTGTAATAAATGAACTTTCCTTCTCTTTCAGATTTTACAATGCCAGCTCTGCGCATAATGGCCAGGTGCTGCGAAGCTACAGATTGCTCTAAACGCAACTTAACATAAATAGAAGTAACCGGGGATTTGGGTTTTTCGGATAACATTTTTAAAATGTTCAACCGAAGTTTGTGATTGAGCGCCCGAATGACAAGATCTGCTTTTTTTAATTCCAGAAGATCTAATGAAATTGCTTCCTTGTCACCTGCGTTTTTAAGCGTAAAAGCTCCACTTCCTGTTTTCATACTTTTTTTGATTTGCTTTTGTTGTTATTGAAATAATGGATAAGTAAGATTTTTGCTTTATGTACAAGTATCATACCTAAAGCAAGCGGACAAAACTAAAGAGATTTATTATATTTAATAGTTATTATTTTTTAACAAAGTTGAATGAGTAAAAAGGCTTTAGGTAAAATGGCTCACAATAGGCGGTATTTTCAAATGTACTATTTAAGAAATGTTTGTTAGCAATAGCTGCTACGTGCTTCATAGAATGTATGGATTCCGGTAAGATGAACTGATCGCCGAATAAATACGATCTCATTTTTTTAGTACAATTACCGGAGAATGCAATTATATATCTTTCTGATTCATTTACAAAAATATTATTATCAATGATAATTGCCTGCGGTATCCGATAAACTTCTGCACTATCTGTGTATAACCCTGTATACACTTCCATCCTTCGGGCATCCATCATCGGGGCATGCAGCACAGGTTTTACAAACTTCATATGACTGGTACTTTCAATAGAAGCTAATGCCATCGCCTGTAATGTATTCACTGCAACCAAAGGTTTATTCAATACATAACATATCCCCTTTGCGGCTGTCAATCCTACCCGCAGCCCCGTATAAGATCCTGGTCCAATCGTTACCCCAACTGCATCTATTTGATGAAAAGAGATACCGGCAGCCTTGACAACAGCATCAATGGCGGGGTGCAAAAAGGAAGCATGTTCTTTTTGATTACCATTCTCCTGAACAGCAATTAATTCTTCATGATGGGAAACAGCCACTGCACCATATTCAGTAGCCGTATCAATTAGTAGTAACCAGGCCATTACATGTCGTTTTATTGGTATTAGCTATCACTTATCTATCTGTTCAGCAGCCTATTCAAATTTTACTTCAGCAGGCTGGTAAAAAGATTGCTGTATAGCTAACCTGGCCAATAAAGTGTCAATATTATCTATTCCTATCTTACTTGCCCATTCAAAAGGGCCGTACGGATAATTGGTTCCAAGCTTCATAGCCAGGTCAATTTCCTGTTTTGTGCTGATACCTGCGTGCAACGCATGCCGGGCCTCATTAATAATATTACATACTATACGTGGTGCAATTAATCCGGGTTTGTCCTGTACTACGCAAAATTTCCAAATAAGTTCATTCATTAAGGTGTTTATCCATGTAACATCTGTGCTATCTGTTATAGCCACATCCCATAACGTCCTTTCTATAAAAGTATCCCAGGCACAAAAACGTCCTACCCGGCCTTTTGCCTGCAGGTCTTTCAGCGTATTTACCGGCGAATGAATTAAAAAAGGTTTATTTGTCAATGGTATCTCTGTGCCACAGAAAGTACAGTCAATAAGTGCATCTCCATTTTCATTCAATAACGCAGTTGTACCCGCAACCCAACTGATTTTGGCAGATGCAGGAATTCCCTTTGCCATCAGTTGGGCTTGTTGCCGGCTGGTTGCAGCAATGCTAATCATCATGTGTAAACAATAGTAGTTTTTTATTGTCCAGAAAATAACGAGGTTTTTACACGTAGTAATGGAACAAAGGTTATGAAATGATTGCCGGTTTATTCGTAATATAACATCACTGTGCAAAAATGGTTATCAATTCACTGCTACCATTTATAAATTAACCTAAATTAACCTGTTTTCTATTTTAACAAATGATAGAAAAATGGTGAAAAATTCAGATCAGTTATAGTTTTCAAATGTAGGCACTACCGGCCCCGGTGGATGCGTTGTGATATACCTGTGATGTTTTTATTTCCTACATTCAATAGGTAACAGGTTATCTACCTGCTGTATATACCGGGGCAAATAGCGTACGGGTGTGCTTATGCGCTATATTGTTACATACAAAACAGTTGCCATATGCAATATACCTGCAGATTGCGAATCCGGTTAAATAAAACCACCTCCGTTTTACTGAATCAACTATTTTCGATGTCCTGTTTAATCCTTACTTAAATTTCCGAATGGAAAAACAAATAATAGAGGCCGGCAATGCACCGGCTCCCATTGGCCCCTATAATCAGGCAGTATTAGTAAATAACATGCTGTTTATCAGCGGGCAAATAGCATTGGTACCAGGCACCGGTAACCTGAACAATGCGAGCATTGAAGATGAAACACACCAGGTAATGAACAATTTAAAAGCCATCCTCTATAAAGCGGAAATGGACTTTTCGCAGGTAGTAAAAACGACTATTTTTTTGACGGATATGTCGCTTTTCGGTCCGGTGAATGAGATTTATGCAAAATATTTTAAGGGTGATTTTCCGGCCCGGGAAACGGTAGCTGTAAAGGGATTGCCCCGCAATGTAAATGTCGAAATCTCAATGATTGCTGCGAGGTAATATGTATGGCAACCATTTTATTCAGCAATATATTGTAAAACTGCTTCCTCCATAGGCTGCTCGCCCTTGGGTACCAGTACGGTAATCTGGTTTCGTAACTGGTCGCCCTTTCTGAATATATAGCCGGCCGGCATGTCCCGCAACCGGGTTACATCCTTTCCATTGTTATCTTTTTCAGTAACCTTTACCCTTACCCACCAATCCTTTGCATTTAGTTTTGCATCTCTGCTGGTAAAGCGTTTGCCACTGGCATTGCGCACGTAAAAAGTAGCGATCAGGTTGTCGGAACCTGAACTGTAAGAAGAACCATCGTTTTTGTAATAAATATACTTGCCGCAGTCACTTTTATTAATGGCATATACTTCCAGCACATAGCGGCTGTATGCTGAATCGCCGGCTTTTTTAGCGCTTTCTTTATTAATCCGGAACCCTAATTCAATCCCGTTTACGGTCTGTGGCTCATTCTCCTTCAGGCTTTGCGTTTGTTGTGCAAAAGCAGCTGTTATCATAAATAAAAACCAATGAATAAAAGAAAATTTTTCATGGGATGATGATCATTTTAGATATATAAAGCCGGCTGTTTAAGCTACCCGTAGGTATAGAAAAATCCAAAAGCAGCTTATGGAGAAATACCGGTTTTGGGTTGCAAAATAATTATACAGACCAATATAAATAAAGGCTTCCCTATTATATTCGTTATGCAATGATGGCGTGGTAAGATTGTTGTACGCTATTTTACTGTATGAAACTACCTTACGATATTCCGGCGATGCTTGCCCGTATTGAAAAAGCAGTGGCACCCTATCCTAAAGCTGCCATGTTTGAATTATATGAGCGGGGGTACAATAGCCTGTTCGAACAACTGGTTTCCTGCATTATTTCAATCCGTACACTCGACGAAACAACGATACCGGTTTCATTAAGATTGTTTGAAAAAGCACGTACGGCAAAACAAATGCTCCGGTTATCATTGGAAGAACTGGCAAATTTACTATACGGCAGCACCTTTCCCGGTCAAAAGGCACAAACCATCATGGGTGTGGCTAAAGCTGCCGAAGAAATGTATTATGGTACCCTGCCTGCAGATTACGAGAAGTTGACTGCACTAAAAGGTGTAGGCCCTAAGTGCGCCAATCTTGCGTTGGGAGTAGCTCACCAGTTGGCAGGCATTAGTGTTGATATCCATGTACACCGGGTGGTAAACCGGTGGGGATTTATTCAGGCCGGCTCACCCGAAACAACAATGGAAGCATTAATGGAAAAAGTTCCGAATAAGCTCTGGATTGATATTAACCGCCTGTTGATGCCATTTGGTAAACATATTTGTACTGGCAGGTTGCCCCATTGTTCCACCTGCCCTGTATTGGAGTATTGCTGCCAGGTAGGCGTAACCGGGCATAAATAAAAAACCGGTCTATTTTTTATAGGCCGGTTTAAGAATAATTGGATTTCGGAAGTACAATTTCTTACCTTATTACATTGAATCTTTTCTCATCGTACTGTCACCTTGCATCATTTTACTGCTATCTGCAGAATTCATCATGCTGTCACCATTTGGGCTAGTCATTTTCTGGGGTGAGTTGCAGGCTCCGATTGCTACCAACGTTATTAAAACTAAAAGCAATTTTTTCATAATAAATTTTTTAGTTGAATGATAATGTTCTCTAATTTAAACAATTTTCCTGCCATAAGCACCTTTCCGGTTAGGGAATTGGTTTTCATGAACAAAGCAAATTCAATCTTCTATTTCATATTGAAACGGAAAATCCGGTATTGTTTTTAGTAATCCTTAACAGGTATTTTTAAAAGTGGGCAAAAATTTTACTGATTATCAACCATTTATCAAGTATGCTGTAAAAAATGTTCTTAAAATATTTGGAAAATAAAATATACACCCGCACTTTTGCGCCCCGTTTGGTTTTTCATATCTGTTACCAGACGTTTTTAAAACGAAAGCTACTATCGGGATGGCGATGGGGCGATAAACAAAGAAACTCATGAGTAAACTTCATTTCACCACAAAACATGCGAACGAGGCTACTGTACAGCATAACTGGTATGTTGTAGATGGTACCAATCAAACCGTTGGGCGTATGTGTGCAAAAATTGCCGCCGTACTGCGGGGCAAGAACAAAACTTACTATACTCCTCACGTGGATTGTGGCGACAACGTGATTATAGTAAACGCAGAAAAGGTTGTATTTACCGGCAATAAGCTGGAAGATAAAATCTATATTAATTTTAGCGGCTACCCTGGTGGTAAAAAAGAAGAAACAGCCGGTAACCTGATGCGGCGCCGCCCGGATGCCATCCTGGAACGTGCGGTGAAAGGGATGTTACCTAAAAACCGCCTGGGCCGCAAAATGTTCAAGAAATTATATGTGTATGCAGGCACTGCTCATCCGCATTCAGCTCAGCAACCTAAAGAATTAAAATTTTAAAAGGCCCCGGCCTTCCTAAATTCCCGGACGAACGGGACAGGCTCTCCCAACGGGAGGACTTCAATACAAATACAAACAAATGGAAAAACAAATAAATGCCGTAGGCCGCCGTAAAGAAGCTGTTACCCGTGTATTTCTTAGCAGGGGTAGTGGTGCTATTACTGTCAATGGTAAAGATTACAAAACGTACTTCCCAATGGTGTACCTGCAAAACCAGGTAGAAACTGCCATGAAAACAGTGGAAGCTGCTGATAAATATGACGTAATGGTGAATGCTACCGGCGGCGGTGTTAAAGGCCAGGCCGAAGCTGTAAAACTGGGTATTGCCCGTGCTTTAATTGAGGCAAATCCTGAGTACCGCCCTGTTTTGAAAGCCGCCGGACTACTAACCCGTGATAGCCGTATGGTGGAACGTAAGAAACCAGGTAAAAAGAAAGCCCGTCGTAGCTTCCAGTTTAGCAAGCGTTAATAGCCTCCCCAACCCCTCCAAAAGAGGGGCTAAAAAATCATGAATCTTTTATTAACATAAACAATCTTCGCTTTCTGAGCTCCTCCTTTGGAGGGGTTGGGGAGGCTATCTATTATGGAACAAAATACTTCACTACAACAGCAGCTTCTGGATGCAGGCGTACACTTTGGTCATCTAAAGAAAAAGTGGAATCCAAAGATGTTGCCGTACATTTTTGCGGAAAAGAAAGGTATTCATATCATTGACCTGAATAAAACAACCGAGTGCCTTCAGGAAACAGCATCTGCCTTAAAGCAGATTGCAAAAAGTGGTAAGAAGATCATGTTTGTTGCCACAAAAAAACAAGCAAAGGAAATAGTAAGCGAATGCGCTAAAAAGGTGAACATGCCTTATGCTACCGAACGTTGGCTGGGTGGTATGCTTACCAACTTTAATACCGTTCGGAAGAGCGTAAAAAAGATGCAAAGCATTGAAAAGCTGCTAAACGACAGCAATATTGACAGCCTTACCAAAAAAGAACGCCTTACCCTTAGCCGCGACCGGGATAAACTGGACAAAGTGCTGGGTGGTATTGCACAAATGGGCCGTGTGCCGGCTGCTTTGTTTTTAGTGGATATTGGCCACGAACATATCGCTTTGGCCGAAGCTAAAAAGCTGAATATTACCACATTTGGTATGGTTGATACCAATTGTGACCCTAATAAAGTTGATTTTGCCGTGCCATCTAATGATGATGCTACCAAATCAATTGCCATTATTACCAACTACATCACTGCAGCCATTGCCGAAGGGCTAGCCGAACGCCAGGCTGCAAAAGACGAAGATGTAGAAGTAGAAGATACAGATGACCGCCCGCGGTTTGATGTAGATAATGAAGAAGGTGGACGTGGCGGCGATAGAGGACGTGGAGGACGTGGTGGCGGCCCTAACCGTAGTGGTGGTGGCGGCCAGGGTGGCCCAGGCGGGGGAAACCGTGGAGGCACGGGTGGCGGACAAGGCGGAGGCGCACCAAAACGCCGTGTTCCGAATGCTGGCGGCGGTGGTCGCAGACCGGGCGGTGGTGGCGGCGGACCACGATAAATAATTACTCAATTTCTCGATGGCTCAATTTCTCAATGAATACACTGAGTAATTGAGCCATTTATCAAATTACTCAATTACATAATTATTCAATTGCTCAGTTATAGGAAGGCTGATAAATTCATTGAGCCATTGAGCCATTTTCAAATTTTCAAATTAAAGTTATGAGTACAACTACTGCAGCTATTACCGCTGCCGATATTAACAAATTACGCCAGGCAACCGGCGCCGGCATGATGGATTGCCGCAAAGCCCTTACTGAAACAGCCGGTGATTTTGAAGCTGCTATCGACTGGTTGCGCAAAAAAGGTCAGAAAGTTGCTGCCCTGCGTAGTGACCGGGAAGCAAAAGAAGGAGTAGTACTGGCCAAAACGACCGCGGATAACAAAACAGGTATGACACTTTGCCTAAGTTGCGAAACCGACTTTGTAAGTAAGAATGCCGACTTTGTTGCCTTTGCACAAAGTATTATGGATGCAGCCATTTCGAACGATGTGAAAAGCGCAGACGAATTGAATACCAAAGAAATTAATGGTGCTAAAATAGCCGACCTGATTAATGACAAGCTGGCTTCCATTGGTGAAAAAATTGCGGTAAGCAAGTTTGAAAGAGTTGATGCGGCGTATGTGGCATCTTATATTCACGGTGCTAACCGGATGGGTGTATTAGTGGGCCTTAACCAGGCACAGCCCGAAGTTGGTAAAGATCTGGCCATGCAGATTGCGGCGATGAATCCGGTAGCCGTTGACCCGGACAGTGTACCTGCCAGTGTGGTAGAAAGAGAAAGAGCCATTGTAACCGACGTAATTCAGAACGACCCGAAAATGGCTGGCAAGCCTGCTGAAATGATCGCTAAGATTGCCGAAGGTAAACTGAATTCCTTTTTTAAAGAACAAACGTTGCTGGCACAACCCTTCGTAAAAGATAATGCAACCACGGTAGCCGACTACCTGAAAAAAGCCGGCAGTGATGTAAAGGTTACTGAGTTTAAAAGAGTAGCATTGGGTTAATCAACCTGATTTCAGAAATACCGAAAAGGCTATCTCCTTCGATGTGGAGATAGCCTTTTTAATTAAAATGGCTTTGTGAAATAGATCATCCGTTAGCTCTTTAGATTGTTTCAGGTATATAGGTTTGAAAACGGGCGTTTCTATCGCACACAATATTTAGTGTATCAAAGCTTAAACTGATGCAAAACCTTGGCAATACTTAATTTGTAGTAGCAGGCAACTTTTTCAATCCATCCGTCACTAACTGAATCCCCTATCTTCGTCCGCCGTAAATACTTCCTTCATTAAAAATCTGAAACGGGTTCATGCTACCTCAATATAAACGTGTATTACTTAAGCTCTCCGGCGAATCGTTAATGGGCGACAATAGTTTTGGCCTTGATCACAAAGTGCTTTCGCAATATTCAAGAGACATCAAAGAAATAACCGACCTGGGCGTACAGGTGGCCATTGTAATTGGTGGCGGTAATATTTACCGGGGCATGAATGAAGCCGAAACCGGGATTGAACGTGCCCAGGGGGACTACATGGGTATGCTGGCTACCGTAATAAATGGCATGGCCCTGCAAAGTGCACTGGAAAAAGAGGGCGTGAATACCCGCCTGCAAAGTGCTATTAAAATGGAACAGGTAGCCGAGCCTTATATCCGGCGGCGGGCCATACGCCACCTGGAAAAAGGTCGGGTGGTAATATTCGGGGCCGGTACCGGTAACCCCTATTTTACCACCGATACGGCTGGCAGCCTGCGGGCTATTGAGATAAAGGCAGATGTAATTTTAAAAGGTACCCGTGTAGATGGTATTTATACGGCCGATCCTGAGTTGGATTTACTGGCTACCCGCTACGAAAAAATTTCTTTCCGGGAATGTATTGCCAATAACCTGCGGGTAATGGACATGACGGCTTTTACACTTTGTATGGAAAACAACCTGCCGATTATTGTTTTTAACATGAATACACCCGGAAACCTGTTGAATGTGGTGAGAGGCGAAAACGTAGGTACACTGGTAAAGTGACGATTGTCAACTGCAGCCCTGATGTATGAAGTTGAAGTTGTAAAAAAACAGCTCTTAGCGCTAACGCTAACGAATGAATAACCAGGATATATCCGCCAGATACTAATTCATACCACCCGTTTTCTAACATGCCTATTGCAAGAATGGATGAGAGTTTATACATTGCCCTCAAATAATAAACTATATGAATTTTCAAACCATGAACAAGCAGCGTAAGTTTATCTTAATAGCTGCTGCAATCGGTGTCATATCCTTGTTTCTACCCTGGATAAGTTCTATTTCTTTAGAAGGAATGCCGGGGGGGTACAGAACCCCCAGTTACAGCGGTTTTAGTACAGGTGGGCTTGCCTACCTGGTGCTATTAGGGTTTGCAGCAGCAGGCATTGTTTGCGTTATGGGCAACCAAACAGTTCCATTAGAAAAAACTTTCTGGTTTGTAGCATTAGCTGGTGGTGGAATAGCTGCAATTCTGATGTTGATTAATTTTTTAAGAGCCTTAGATACAATTCGTTTCCTGGGCTTTGGTTTTTATTTATCCCTGTTAGCAGCACTTGCTATTGTTTATTTCGCCTGGCAATTCAGAAGGCCCGGTGACGACATCCGCAGCGGTTTCAATAGTATGAAAAATGATATTAATAAACAGGTAAATACCGGCCCATCTTCCACAACCAACACCTACACCGGAAATACTTCTACTACAAATACCGGTGGCACAGGTACCACAAACACTGGTAGCACAACCAACAGGCCTTCTGACCCTACAACAGGTATTTAAATAGTTTAATTCGTTATTTAAAAAGACCAGCCTCAACCAGGCGGGTCTTTTTTTGTTTACATTCATTATACTCATCATTATAATATTGCTTTATGGATTCTATAGCCGACATACGCAAAGACTATAAATTACAATCATTGGGAGAAGCAGGCATAGCAGTCGATCCTTTTACCCAGTTTACCGCCTGGTGGCAGGAAGCGGTTAATAGCCAGATTGAAGAAGTAAATGCCATGACACTTGCTACGGTAACGCCGGAAGGCAGGCCCGATGCCCGTATTGTTTTATTAAAAGGCTACGATGAAAATGGTTTCAACTTTTATAGTAATTACAACAGCCGCAAAGGGCAGGAGTTAGCGGCTCATCCGTACGCTACGCTGGTTTTTTTTTGGAAAGAACTGGAGCGGCAGATCCGCATCGAAGGAACGATTGAGACTTTAAGTGGAACCGAAAGCGATGTATATTATCAGTCACGGCCCGAACTTAGCCGCATAGCTGCCTGGGCTTCGCCGCAAAGCCAGGTAATACCTGCAAGGATTGTGCTGGAAGAAAATATGGAAAAATACCGGCAGCAATTTGCCGGTGGCGATATACCCCGACCTCCACATTGGGGCGGCTACAAGGTAAAGCCACAGCAAATAGAATTCTGGCAGGGTCGCCGAAGCCGCCTGCATGATCGCTTGAAATATATAAAAACAGAAACCGGTGAATGGCAGATCGTGAGGCTGGCACCTTAATTTGAATGGGAAAAGATAAATTACCAATGTCTAGGCCGTGGTTACGTATGGCAGAGGCAATGTTTTTTAAAGCTTATGTTCCTTCAGCAGCGGGCAGAAAAAAAGGTTGCTAAAATGTAGCGATGCGTTAAACCATTTCATACTGTGCTAGAATGCAGGCTAATCTTTACTAAAGTTGTTTATAACATTATTTAGTTTTCACTTTTCCCGCTGCTGTGTACCTGGGTTTCCAGTAACTATTATCCAGGCTGGCAATGCTTACGCCCAACGAGCTGGAAGCATGCACAAACAGCCGGTTACCCAGGTATAAGCCCATATGGGTAATGGCATTACTATTATCTGTTGTTTCAAAAAAAAGCAGGTCACCTTCTTCCAATACATGGCCGTTGTTATATTTTACTGTATTGTCGTTGAAAAACTGTTGTGATGATTTGCGGATGATTTTAAAGCCATATACTTCACTCAGAATGCGTTGCACAAAGCCGGAGCAATCAACGCCCTGTTGCGTGGTACCGCCATATTTATAAGGCGTATACAGCCATTGGTCTATAAAAATAAATAGATTAATATTACTGAGGTCTTGCAGTGGCACACCGATATAAGTGGCATACTTAGTCCGTATTTTTTTTTCATACGATACTTCATCATTTATTCTGCCGGTCTTGCTTTCCGGCTCGGGTTGCAATGCCGGTAATGTATGGCTTACTGTGCTTTTTTTAGTGGAACTACAAGCTGTTGCCAGTAGTACAATCAGCAATGCAGTAACAATCCATTTGGTATGAACAAACAACGACTTTATCATAGTTAAAATAAGAACGTAACGGCAATAGTTCTGGTATAACAGGTCTCCAATTTTTATCAGCTATCCATGCAAAGCCTCACCCCTAATCCCTCTCCAAAAGAGAGGGGCACCTGACCCGAAGCAATAGAGGCTTTTATCTACAGATAATTGGTTTATCTATTATTTCTATTTCCAGGTATTTTAAGAACCCTATCATTTGAGTGCTCCTTTTTATAACAGAACGCCAATTTTAATCAGTTATCTATACAAAGATTGTCCTTTTTCCTTTAACACAATCTTATCGCAGTTAAATTAATCGGCGTACAAAAAAATCCTTCTCATCATTCCGGACGATATTAAACCACGTTCAACTCCCATTATGAAAAAAATGTATTTATCGCTGCTAATTGCTGTTATCTCTTTTTCTTCTTTTGCACAAGTGAAACCAACTTTCGGTATCCGTGGCGGGATTAGTGCTGCCAACCTGCAAGGCAGTGCAGTAAACAACTTACAAAACTTATTGGGATTTACGAATGGTGTCATTACCCCTACCGGCCGTACCGGATTTTTTGGTGGTGGGTATGCCAGCATTCCGGTTAGCGATCAGTTTTCCATAGAACCTGCCGTTTATTATTCGCAAAAGGGCTACCAGTTAAGAGGCGATTTAAATATAAAGGGAATTGGATTTTTAGGCGCAAATGCAAAGGCTCAATTAAATACCAGCTATATCGATGTGCCTGTTTTAGCTAAGGCAAATTTCAACGGATTCCAGGTATTTGCCGGCCCGCAGCTTTCTTATTTAGCGAATGCAAATGTACGCACAACTGCCGGTGCATTAGGATTTAATGTAATTGATGAAAAAATGGATGCCACGAACCAGTTAAACCGGTGGGATGCATCGCTTACAGGTGGTATTGGTTATGAATTTACAAGTGGTTTTAATATTACTGGATCCTACGATTACGGAATGTCAAAAGTGGATGCAGGTAAAAATGTAAGTTCGTACAACCGGGTATTTAAAGTAGGAATTGGAATGAGTTTCTAATAGGTTGGATGATGTAAAAAGCTGCCTGAATTTCAGGCAGCTTTTTATTTTGTTTACGATCCGACTATCATTGCGAGGGTTCTTGCCCGAAGTAACCTCAATTGTTCGAAACCCGGATAAGATTGTTTTTTGGGGCACTGTCTTTGGCATAAAACGGGAAACCCTTACTTGCAATGAAGAATATTTTGATAACTACCCTTTCCGCAACAATATCTTCTTCTGTCCGAAATTATACGCCGCGTCAATCCACTTTAGCATATCCGGCCAGTTGTCCTTGGAAATGCGGGCCTGCTTGTAGGTTTTCGTAGCATGAATCATCAGCGTTCCATTTTGAATGGCAGCCGTGCTTACAAAACTGCCTGTTGCATTATCTACATTTTGCTGCAGGTCCTCCAGGCCGTACACCGTATAGCCCGCCGGTATGGCAAAGCTGATATTCCATTTGTATTGCCGGGCATAGCGTACATCAATATCGTACTGGCGGATGCGTTCCTTATTCTTAATTTGCAACTGGTTGCTGATTAATCCTGGCACAGCCACCAGTAAGCTTTTACCAGCATGGCGTACCCGATCGCTTAATTCAAAATCTTCACCATACTGTAAAGACGTTTTTTTCCAGTTGCGCCCATCCTGCACCATGCGGAAGGCGGTATATTTCACCACATCATTATAGTCATCTTTCAGTTGACGTTCCATGTATTTAGGCTTCAGGCGCTGCGCTTCTCTTTTATATTTTGCGATCCGTTCGCTTAGGGCGTCACGGCGGGCAACGGGCAATTCATCCAGTTCATCATAGCCGCTGTATGTACGCCAGTCCATCGGCACATAATTTTCATACATCATGGCCGTGTATACCTGAGCAGCCCGGCTATTACCCTTGTACTCCTGGTTGCTGCTTACCAGTATGTTTTCCGTTTCTACATTCAGTGAGGCGGTAATATTTATCTCGCTGGTATTATCTGTTGGCATGGTTGCAGGCAATGTTACTTTTTCAACGGACGCAGTTTTTCCAGGCGTAATAATAAAAGCATCATTACCTTGTACGTACGGTGGCACATCGTACATATTGCTCATGGCATCACCGTTAAAGATGTATTTATCTTTCACCTGTACAAACCATTCCACCTCGCTGCGGAAAATAATATCTTCCGGCCGGGTAAGGTTGTTAGGAGCGGTTACCAATAAATTGCATGGAATTTTTTTGCTATCCATGATTGCTTTAAATACGCTGGCAAATCTGGCGCTCGAAAGGTCGTAATCATTCATGATGCTCAGGTGGCGAATAATGTAGTACGTATTTCGAATATAATCATCGTCCCGTATGTCCAGCGCATCCATTTTTTTCATGTGGTATTTTACCTGGTTGGCAATCTGGTTGCCATACGCATCATTCATACCTGCATATATATTACTTATTTTTTTACCGAGTTCTTCCGGTGATAATTTGGTTTTCATTTCGCCGCGGCTGCCAATAAACAGGTTGCCGGCATTTTCTTTATTGCTGAATACAATCTGAAATTTCACCATAGGTAGCAGCAGGTATTCGTTTACATAATTCTGGTCACGCAATTTCTCCCGATCACGATCTACCCAGGTGTATGTTACAAAATCACCCTCGTTGCGCTCTGTGAACTCCGGTGCCCCATTCATGGTGCGGTTATTTAAAAACGTTTTATTATCCAGCTTAATATCAAATTGCTGCTTTACAATGCTGTAGCCCCTGTGGCACTGGTAGTACACCGGTTGAAACTCCATAAAATTATCCCCTACCGATGCATCATTATTCACCAGATAAGCATAATCGAGTATATCGCCGGGCTGCAGATTGCTCACCGGTATTTTAAAAAATTGTTTATGTCCGTTTTGCGTATAGCTACGGAATATGCCCGGCACCTCGCCGGCATCTTCTACAGCAATGGCCCGGTTCAGATCTAATGGTTCTATCTTACCGTCTTCTTTAATTACATTGCCGCCAAAACCATTGTCCACATCGCTTACATCAAAATATAATTCAGAAAATTGCTCAACTGCATTATTATCCAGCAATTTTATTTTCCGGCGCTCCTTTTCCTGAATAATTACTTTACGATCGCTTTTGCCCAATAACCGGAAAGAGGTCCGCTGATCGAACATCATGGCCGTTTTTTGTGCCAGGATAACACCACTCTGGTCTTTCCATTTTTCGGGAATAATATTGGTGGTAAAGTCAGGGTCGGCCTCTTCCAGGAACGACTTTATATTTAGCTGCAACTTGTTAATGTATTCTTCCTTTAACTGGGCATTGGCAACGATGGTGATGCTGATGAACAGGAGGAATGAAAGTAGTTTTGACCTCACCCCCGACCCCTCTCCACCTGTCGGTGTAGAGGGGTGCCTCTGTGTAGTATGGTTGATAAATTGGAAGGATGGGTTCATGACTTTTTACTTTTTAAATTAATGGGGAGTAGTTAAATAGCGGTAGAAGACTTCACCCCCGGCCCCTCTCCACCTGTCGGTGTAAAGGGATGCTTCTATGTATTAGTATTATAAATTGGAAGGACGGGTTCATGAATTTTTATTTCTGAAATTAATTGTAGCAGTCAATTTATTTCAATTAACCATACAAATAATTTATCAGATGAAACAGCATGAACTCACCGCTTGAAAATAGTTACCAAAGTTGGGCAGAGGCACCCCTCTCCGGGAGGAGAGGGAACGAGGGTGAGGCTTTACTTTGGTGAAATACTCACCAGGTTTCGGTTAAAGTCCCGCAGTTTCTTCAGGAAATCGCCCCAGGCAACAAAATCTTTTTTATGGATCTGGCCGGTAGGAATGGACAGGCTTTTTTTGAGTGTTACCTTGTTGCCAACCACAGTATAGGCGCCGCTAAAAGCAAAGTCGGGTGTTTGTATATTCAGCGGTTCGGGCAGGTCAGTTAGTTTCATATTGGCCGGTATGGTCAGGTCTATTTCGTCTTCGTATGTGTACACGCTGTTGAACTCATAATCGTTCTGCCGTGTGGCATCAGGGGTATAGCTTTTTAAAGATTTCGGGAAAAAATCAATACCCGCAAACTGCTCCTTGCCTATAGTAGTTACCTGGTTGCTTACATCAATATCTCCTTCCAGAGAAATGGGCAACTCCCGGTTTTTAAGGTCGCTGGTTTTGGTGTTACTTACTTCCAGGTTATTGTTGCCCAGGCTCAAAAAATCATTAATAAATTCTTTCTGCCGATCACTGGGAATGGTTTGGTAATACTGATGAAAGCCGGTACGCTCTTCGCCACTCATCGTTATTTTCACTTTCCCTTTTAGTGTATTGCCGGCCAATACAAATGATGCTTTGGTAATGATTTTATTCCCGTTTTTATCCGGGGGTGGTACGGTCAGCACTTCATACTGTGCCGCTTTTTCCACCAATGCTGTTTTGCCCTCTATCCGGTAGGCATACTCACCAAAGGCGCCGTATTTTTCCGTACCATCCAAAAAATAGGGTTTCCCCTTAATATATACGGTACTAATGCAATGATTATCCACACACATCGCATTTACCTCACCGTGCTTGTAAGGAATATGCCGGGTACCAATCCAGGTAAGGTGGGCATCCAGCCCGACCAGCTTCAGCATTTCGGTAAGCAGGTTGGCCATGGCTTTGCAATCGCCATATTTATTTTTTAATACGTCCTGCGCCGTTTCGGGGATGAAGCCTGCGTAACCATCCTCAAAAGCAATATAGCGGATATTATCCTGCACCCAATAATACAGGGCTTTTGCTTTGTCCTCCGGCGTGGTTTTGCCGGCGGTTATTTTTGTGACGATTGGCTTTAACGTTTCTGCATTGTTAAGGGCTTTTTTGTACAGGTAGTTGTACCAGTTGTACAGGTCGCCCACGCTCTGGAAACCTTTCACTTCCTGCTTATCGTCTGTCCAGCTTTTTACAGTGATGATCAGGTGCGGGAAAGTGTAAGCAGCTCCTAAGGAATTAGGTTCGCTTTTCAACGGTTCGGCATTTAAAAAGGTATAGGTATAAACGGTGCTTTTACCTTCGGTTGCATTTTGCCTGCTGATTTTATATCCTCCAAAATTTATTTCCTTAATATCTATTTCCATCCCTTGCGGCACAATCAGCTTTATCTGGTGGCTTTTAATAGCATAGGGTGCATGAAAATATAGCCGGGTAAAATACTTACTGTCAGCATACAGTTCATTAAACTCAAACCGGGCGGCTTCGCCAAATTCATTGAGCCGCACATTGTAGTATTTCACCCGGTTATCATCCAGGAAAATACCATCGTCCGTAGCAGCCTGGTCCATCGGGCGGATAGCCGCTTTTTTAAATTTGTCTTTAGCGTTGCGGTAATAATAATTGAAGTTTTTGAGTGACAGGAACTTATTATAAAACTGGTAGTATTGAAAATTTGCCAGGTCTTTCAGCGCTACGAAAGTATTTCGGGTATTACCTTCCACCGTAGCCACCGGCAGATTGTCCAGCCCTTTGCCTTTATCAAAGCGGTACTCTTCATATACTTCAGAGGCAGCATACGTATCATCAGGATATTTGCGGCGCATTTCGCCGGCGGCCATCAGGTCGTCATCGGTTTGGCACAGGGCACTAAACGTAATCAACAGGCCCAGCAACAAAGCCAGGGGCTTCGACGGCTTCATCGTTAATTGCATAAGCGGTTCAAAAGTTTCGGGGCCACAAGATAAATACAATTGGACTTTGATGAAGAAATTGTGAGGTATGATTACTGTTAATGAAGCCTTATAAACGAATAGTGAGGTATAGGTATTTCACGGTCATGTTGATACCATGCTTTTTTATTAATTGAACTAACCCGCTGTTACATCCTCCACTACTTATCACCTTCTATCCAGGTATTATTTCGGGCGTTGCTTATTTCCTAATGATCTGAAATTATTTTTAAACAAATGTTGCACAATGATGATGGTTACCAATAAAATGAAACTTTCGTTAGCTGAAATTCACCCATTCTAAATCTCAAATCCTAAGTTACCCGGCTTATATTCGCCGCCAAAACAATCACCAGTATGAAAAAGTTTTTCAGTTTTCTGTTGCCTGCCCTGCTTGCTACCGGTATCAGCAATGCTCAAAATGTACCTGATAAACTGGATACCAGTCCGATGGATATGAGTTATAGCCCTGCAGGATACCCCGGCCAAATGATTCAGAAAAAATTTGTTGGTGGTCCTAATGCCCGGATTATTTATAGCCGGCCACAATTAAAAGGCCGTACCATGTTGGGCGATAAAGAAAAATACAATGCCGTCTGGCGCCTGGGCGCCAATGAAAGCACAGAACTGGAAATGTTTAAAGATGGTACCATTGGCGGTAAAAAACTGGCCAAAGGCCGCTACACCGTTTATGCCCTGATTGATTCAGCCAAATGGTCGGTGATTATAAACCGGGCTACCGATAGCTGGGGTGCTTTTAGTTATGACAGCACAAAAGATGTATTGCGGGTAGATGCTGCTGTACAAACAATTGCGCCGCAGGAAAACGTGACCATTTATTTTGACAATAGCAATAACCTGGTAATGATGTGGGATAAAGCCAAGGTGGTAATACCGGTAACCTTTACCAACCCGGCTACCATGGCAGGCACAAAACCAAAAGCGGCCGCACAACAATAGAAGTGATCGTGAATGATAGTCATGAATCGTGAGTCGTCAATCGTGAATGGTTCAAGACTAACTGAGATTACATATTGTTATTTAAATCCAGAACTGTAGCATTACGCTTTAAGAAAAGAGTTCCAATCAGTCAGCGACCATTCACGATTGACGACTCACGATTCACAACCTATGCACATCAATACTAAAGTAGTACACGCTGGTGTAGAACCCGATCCCAGCACCGGTGCTATTATGACACCTATTTACCAGACCAGTACCTATGTGCAGGCGGCACCCGGTAATAACAAGGGTTATGAGTATGCCCGTAGCCAGAACCCAACCCGAGCAGCACTGGAAATAGCATTAGCCGAACTGGAGAATGGTGCTTACGGACTGGCATTCAGCAGTGGAGTCGCAGCTACTGATGCCGTCATTAAATTGTTGAATCCCGGTGATGAAGTAATCGCCGGTAATGATATGTATGGTGGTACTTACCGGCTTTTTTCCAAAGTATTTGAAAGGTTTGGTATTAGGTTCACCTACACTGATATGGCTGATGCTCAAAGCCTGGTGCCGTTGATTAATAATAACACGAAGCTGATCTGGATTGAAACGCCTACCAATCCGCTACTGAATATTACAGATATAGCGGCTGTAAGCACCATTGCAAAAGAAAGGAATGTGTTGGTTTGTGTTGATAACACCTTCGCTTCGCCTTACCTGCAAAATCCGCTCGATCTGGGTGCTGACCTGGTGTTGCATAGCAGCACAAAATACCTGGGCGGACATAGTGATGTTATACAGGGCGGGCTGGTAATGAATGATGCCGGCCTGCGGGAAAAATTGTATTTCCTGCAAAAAAGCTGCGGCGCCGTGCCCGGCCCGATGGATTGTTTCCTGGTGCTGCGGGGTATTAAAACACTGGCTTTGCGGATGCAGCGCCACTGCGAAAACGGCGAAGCCATTGCCCGCTACCTGCGAAACCATGAAAAAGTAGGAAGCGTTTACTGGTGTGGTTTTGAGGATCATCCCGGTTATGAAGTGGCCCGGAAGCAAATGCGGGGTTTTGGCGGAATGATCAGCTTTACATTGAAGGATGACAGTATGGATGCCGCCCTTAAAGTGCTTACAAGTACAAAGTTATTTGCATTGGCAGAAAGTTTAGGCGGTGTGGAATCACTCATCAATCATCCGGCTACCATGACGCATGCTTCTATACCACAGGCGGAACGTATTAAAAACGGCCTAGCCGATACACTTATCCGCCTGAGCGTAGGTATTGAAGAAATAGCTGACCTGATATCAGATTTGGAACAGGCACTTAATATATAAACATTTGTTCGGTTAGGAAAGGTTTATGGTTAATATGGTTCATTTTAATGGCTGGTAGTATGTGAAAGCACCAAATAAAAATTTTGTTACTGGTTTCGGCTATTTGAGCATGATTAATGTTATATATTGGTATCCCAGGCAGATATTCCCTGGAAGTTTCAGCTATATATCCGTAATATTGTTACGCGTAGGACTCAAAAATCTAAATCTAATGTTCAACGAAAAACTTCTTCTTGAAATTCCATATGCGAGGTTACGTAAAACCCTCGCTATTTTGTTTTATGTGCTCTTTATGATATGGGTTATTTATTCTCATAATAAATCTACCAGTCAGCGGCAAACACCTGAAAAAAAGCCGGTAGCTACTTATTACTTTAACGGGTAAATAATGGGTTGGTTATTCTGTATTAACTTAACCTGTTTTTTTGATAAAGGATCTGGTTGCTTATCTTACAACTATGCAACAGGCAATCACCTTACAATCTTTTTTTGATGAAAAGGTGCAACAGTATAATGTCCCGGATTTTATAGCAGCAGATCCTATTATTATTCCACATCAATTTACCCGGCAGTCTGATATTGAAATAGCTGCATTTTTTGCTGCCTTGTTTGCCTGGGGCAACCGCACCATCATTATTAATAAAAGCAAGGAGTTATTACGCCGTATGGACATGGCGCCTTCCGATTTTGTACTCCATGCCGGCACCTCCGACCTGCTGCGGCTTACAGGATTTGTGCACCGCACTTTTCAGGAAACAGACATTTACTATTTTATTGATTTTTTGCGGCAGCATTATCAAAAGCATTCTTCACTGGAAACGGCTTTCAGCCACTGGCTGCAGCCGGATGATGCTACGATAGAGCCGGCGCTGAATGGTTTTAAAAAATATTTTTTTACGCTGGAACATGAAAAGCGTACCCGTAAGCATATCTCATCACCACAGCAGGGCAGCACCTGCAAACGCCTGAATATGTTTTTGCGGTGGATGGTACGGCAGGATAGTAAAGGGGTTGATTTCGGGCTCTGGAAAAATATTAGTCCCCGGCAGCTCATTTGCCCTATTGATGTGCATGTAGCCAGGGTAGCCCGCCGCTTTCGATTGTTGCAACGCAAACCGCTGGACTGGCGAGCCGCATTGGAATTAACCAGCTATTTGCGCAGTTTGGATGCTGCCGACCCGGTAAAGTATGATTTTGCGCTCTTTGGGTTGGGGGTCATAGAAAAGTTTTAAACGTTCACTTGTTTACACATTCGCCAGTTCTGATTTTTGACTCTTGTGGATGAAATTGAATGTGGTTTAGTTCAACTGATAGATGTTAAAGAATTTTGAAGAAAATGTTTGTAGCTAATCCACAATAAAGAACAAGTGAACTTGTGAACAGGTGAACTTTTATTTCTCAAACATCAACTCCCTTGTTTTCACTTTATCTTCTTTTTCTTTTTTCAGGTCGTACATGGTGCCAAATACCCGGTCCCAGATGGTAGTGCTTACACCAAATCCCCGTTCTTCATGTTTATAATGGTGCAGATGATGGTTGCGCCACAATGGCTTCATCCACTTAAAAGGTGGGTTCCAGGCATGAATAGCATAATGGGTGGTACCATACATTAAATAGCCCAGCAAAAAGCCCGGAAAAAACATAAACACATTGGTGCCCATCATCAGGTAAAAAAGGCCAAATAAAGAGGAAGCTAAAATAAGGCTGGGTACTGGTGGCATAAACAACCGCTGCTTATCTCTTGGAAAATGGTGATGATTGCCGTGCAGCACATAAATAAACCGCTGCATGCGTCCGCTCTCTGCTATCATATGAAAAAGAAAGCGATGGGCAAAATATTCAAATAAAGTCCAGCTAAAAATGGCCCCGAAAAAGATACCCCATACCCGCAATACCGAATAACCAAAGTGAGTGCTTCCCAGGTACATACTTCCAATCATCAGCGGTGTGTACATACCCCAGATAATCAGCGGATGCGTTTTCGTAAGCGCTTCCAGGTTTTTATTTTTAAAAAGCTGCGCCTGGCCTTTGTTATGGATTTTGTCGAATTGCATACGGGGCGAAGTTAATGAGAGAGCTGTTTAAAGTTCAAAGTTTAAGGTTTAAAGTTCTGCGGTTTGTACTTTGTTAACTAACCCGAACCCTCATTTTATGAAATGAGAATCTCATACTTTGCTAATCCTATTAATTTAGCTGCTTTTACTATTAGCATATAAAAACTGAATGCAAAACCTTAGGCTTTCACCAGAGCCGAATGAATAATCAAAATTCAGAACTTTAAACCTTAAACTTTGAACCTTAAACTTCCTAAATGAAACTTGCTACCTATATTAAGAACGAGCATGAGCAGCTTGCTATTTACCACAATGGTTTTTTGTACGATATGGAGTTGATACATCCGGAGTTGCCCAACAGCATGGGCATGTTTTTAAACTACTGGGACGATATGATGCCGGTTGCTTTGCGGGGCCATGCAGCCATTGTTAACGGAAACCTGTTTGGCCGTGGCACACCAGCGGCAGGCATTTCTCTATTGGCCCCGGTGCCCTTCCCCACCTCCTGCCGGGATGGGTACGCCTTCCGGCAACATGTAGCCGCAGCCCGGCGTAACCGTAAACTGGAAATGATCCCGGAATTTGACCGGTTTCCTGTGTTTTATTTTACCAACCACAATAGTATACAAGGCCCCGGCCCGGTTAGCTGTATGCCCCGCCACCTGGAAAAGCTGGATTTTGAACTGGAGGCAGCGATTGTAATTTGCCGGGCCGGCCGCAATATACAAGCAGCGGAAGCGGAAGAATATATTGGAGGCCTGATGATTATGAACGACCTGAGTGCCCGTAGCCTGCAAATGGAGGAAATGCTGCTGAATTTAGGACCTGCTAAAGGAAAAGATTTTGCTACGGCTATTGGTCCCTGGCTGGTAACGCTGGACGAGTTGGAGCCTTACGAAACAGATTGTAAACCCGGCCATACCGGCAAAAGCTGGAACCTGCCAATGACCTGCCGGGTAAACGGTGTACCCGTGAGCGAAGGAAACCTGGCTGATATGGACTGGACTTTTGCCGAAATTATTGAACGCTGTGCGTATGGCGTAAACCTGCATCCCGGTGATGTAATTGGTAGCGGCACGGTAGGTACCGGCTGCTTTTTAGAACTGAACGGTACCGGCAAACTTGCCGATCTCAACTATGCGGAACAGTGGTTGCAAACAGGCGATACGATAGAAATGGAAATTGAAGGATTAGGTATGTTGAGCAATACGATTGAGGCCTCCCTAAACCCCTCCGAAGGAGGGGCTCCTTAATCCGGGAATTCAAATGAATAGCAGCCAGATCTTAGATAAATGATTGCAACCAACTTTGGATACAGGTATTCAAAATGGCGAAGCTTCACAGCTCGTTCTGAGCCCCTCCTTTGGAGGGGTTGGGGAGGCTTACCGCTTCCAGTACCGGCAGCGTTTTCAGCGAACCAAAATCCGAAATATGGTATAGGTAAAACTGTTCGCAGGCTTTCATCAGTTGCCGCCGTTGCTGCTGGTTCAACTTGATGCGGAACAGGCTTACCGGATTTTGTATGTGTACCAGTTCGGCAGCCGCATCAGCCAGCCGACCTTCTACATAATTGCCATGTACTGGTATTTTTGCCGTAAACTTTCCTTCCTGCAAATCCAGTATCGCTTCCTCGTCGCCTCCTTTTTCAGCAATGCCAAAGCCTAACCAGGCAGCTAAATGAAGGGCAAAATGCAAAGGCAGGTTGGCCGTTACCGCCGACTCCGCTTCGTCCAGCACCATCAGGTTTTGTTCAATAAAATAAAACAGCTCGGCATTGCTTTCCGGCTGTTTGATGCTCTTGGTAACCAGTTCTATCATAAAAAGGGCAACGCAATTTTTAAGCACATCGCTATACAAATGCTGATACAGATGGCTCCATTTAAATTCGCGGATATATTGCAGGTTCTTCAGCTCATTATGATACACCACCATATCCAGCAGCGCCCCCGGCTGAAAAAGATTTGCTTTGCCCATTCCCTTTTTGGTTTGCTGGCGAACGCCCCGTACCAGGTACGTTTGCAAACCGAACAATTCGGTGTAGGCATTTACTACCAGGCTGGTTTCACCATATTTTACCGTACGTAAAATAATTCCTTTCGTTTTATGCGTCATAATTGTGAATGGTCAAAAATTTTGTCTATTGTTTTTGTCTTCCTGACTTCCCGTCTTCCGGACTTCCCGTCTTTCGGACTTTCGGACTTTCAGACTTTCGGTCTTTCCGACTTCCCTGTAAGTTAATATAAAATCGCTGTTGCCATTTAGCTGGTATTAAGTTTCTTTGCTACCATTCTTTTTTTAACTTTCATAAAGCATTGATCCGTGCTTTGGCTACAGGATTGGTATACAACCCGCACTTAGCCGGCTTCTAAACCTTAAAACACAAGAGATTGAAACAAAATAATATGTGGTTCCGGTTAGGCAGGTTTGTGCTTCGCAACCGGATAGTGCTGCTGGCGCTTCTTTTAGGGGCCACTATTTTTATGGGCTGGAAGGCCTCCAAGGTTAAAATAAGTTACGAATTTTCCAATGCCATCCCTACCAACAATCCCAAACTACAGGAATACCTCGAGTTTCGTAAAAACTTTGGTGCCGATGCACAAACGGTCGTGTTAGGCGTACAATCACCGGATTTTTTCAACAAAAAGAATTTCGATGCCTACCGGCAATTACTGGAAGGCATCAAAAAAATTAAAGGTGTGGAAGGCATACTGTCTGTTCCGGCAGCCATCACTCTACAAAAAAATGATAGTACTGAAAAGCTGACGCCCCTACCTGTTTTTCCGGATAGCATTCGCACACAGGCCGGGATTGATACGGCACGTGCTGCTTTTGAAAACCTGGTGTTTTACCAGAACCTGCTATATAATCCGACCGCAAAAGCTTACCTGGCTGCGCTTTCCATGAACACGAAAATTATGGCGTCGTCGGAGCGTAGCCGGGTAATAACCGACATCAACAGAGCAATTGCAACCTACGAAACAAGGAGCGGGCAAACCGTGTACCGCTCTGGTCTGCCATTAATTCGTACAGAAGTGGCGGATAGGGTGCAAAAAGAAATGGGCTATTTTCTATTAGGTTCATTGCTACTTGCTACCATTACACTGATCCTGTTCTTTCGTTCCGGCAGCGCCACCATCCTGAGCCTGCTGGTAGTCATCATCGGGGTTATCTGGTGCTTTGGCACACTAGAGCTTTTTCATTTTCATATTACCCTGCTCACGGCGCTTGCACCACCGCTAATGATTGTGATTGGGATTCCCAACTGTATCTATTTTTTAAATAAATATCATAGCAGTTGGCTGGAAAGCGGCAATAAGCAGGAAGCCCTGGTAAGTATGCTTGGTAAAATGGGAGTTGTAACCCTGTTCTGCAATATTGCTGCAGGCGTTGGTTTTGGCGTATTTGCCCTTACGAAGAGTAATCTGTTACGGGAATTTGGGATTGTTGCCGGTATTAATATTATGGCTTTGTTTGTTATTTCCCTGATCCTGATCCCTACGGTGCTTTCTTTTTTGCCACCGCCCGGTCCAAAGCAGGTAAAGTATCTGAATAATGCTTTTCTGGAACGATTGCTAAATGGTATCGTAAATTGGGTGCTGCACCGCAAGGGCCTGGTATATGGGCTTACCGCATTGATGCTGATAGCTGCCGGCCTCGGAATTTTCAGGCTGAAAACGGTTGGCTATGTAGTGGACGACCTGCCCAGGAAAGATAAAATTTATACGGATCTGAAGTGGTTTGAAAAAAATTTCGGGGGGGTACTGCCGCTGGAAATTGTGATTGACAGCAAACGGAAAAACGGCATTACCAGCGGTATGGCAACCATTGAAAAGATCGACGAGTTTTCGGCTGAAATTTCAAAAAATCCGGATTTTGCCCGACCACTAAACCTGGTGGAAGGGTTAAAATTTGCAAAGCAGGCTTATTACGATAATGACAGTACGCAGTATGTAGTGCCGAATGAATTTGATATGGCCTTCCTGGCCCCCTATCTGAAATCGAAAAACACCGGCGCCACCCCTGCACCCGATAATGCTTTTAACCGGCTGGTAAAAAGCTTTATGGACAGCACTAAACAGCGGGCCCGCATTAGCGTAAATATGACCGATGTAGGCACCATTGAGCTACCTAAACTAATTGACACTCTACAGCGCAAAGCCGCCCTCATTTTTGATACGGCCCATTATAAGGTAGTATTCACCGGTGGCAGTGTCACTTTTGTGGAAGGCAGCCGCTTTATTATTCAGGGGTTGAAGGACAGCATTTTATATGCCTTTATCCTGATTGCCGTGTGCATGCTGTACCTGTTCCGCAGCCTGCGGATTTTGCTTTGTTCCCTGATACCCAACCTGATACCGCTGGTGGTTACTGCCGGCATTATGGGCTGGACGGGGGTACCACTGAAACCCAGCACTGTGCTGGTTTTTAGTGTAGCGCTGGGCATTGCTATTGATGTAACCATCCGGTTCCTGGTAAATTACCGGCAGGAGCTGCCAATGAACAATGGTGATGTACGGGAAACCATTATTTCCACCATTCACCATACGGGCATCAGCATTATTTATACCTCGCTGGTGCTGATTGCCGGTTTCGTAGTATTTTGCTTTAGCAGCTTTGGCGGCACACAGGCACTGGGCTGGCTTACTTCGTTCACGTTACTAATTGCCACATTTACGAACCTGGTATTTTTACCGGTACTGATGTTAGGGCTAATGAAAAAGAAGAAATAAAAATATAAAAATAAAGTATCTGTAAGTTTTAAGTAAAAAGGCCTTTAACGGGCTTTTTTCATTAGCAATTGTTAAAGTATCTTGCAGCACTTGTATCTTAATTGTTGTCTAACTTTTTTCCTTTAATAAAAACCAATTCGAGTATGAGAAAATTAGCCATGCTGCTAATTGCCTGCTGTGCATTTATAACACAGCTATGGGCGCAGAACAAAACCGTTACCGGGAAGGTAACAAATGAAAATGGTGCTGCTGTTTCGGGGGCATCTGTAACAGTAAGAGGTTCCAGGGTAGGTACCACCACCCGCCCGGATGGTACATTTAGTTTATCTGTGCCCACATCTGCTACTACGCTTACCATCAGTTATGCAGGATATGAAGCAGTGAATATAAATATCAGTGACAGGACTACTGTAGATATAAAGCTTGCTGCTACTAATTCAACCCTGGACGACGTCATTGTAACAGGATATACACAAGTTAAAAAAAGCCAGTATGCAGGTGCGGCAAGTGTAGTAGGCAAGGAAAAAATTAATTTCGTGCCCAATGCTTCCTTCGACCAGATATTACAGGGTCGTGCGCCAGGCTTATTGGTAACGGTAGGATCGGGCCAGCCAGGTGCATCGGCCCGTGTGCAGATCCGTGGCCAAAGTTCCATTACAGGGGGCAGTGGCCCGCTGTATGTACTGGATGGCATGCCGCTGGAAGATGGTGTGTTTCAAAGTCTGAATCCAAATGATTTTGAAGATGTACAGGTATTACGTGATGCATCTGCCACTGCCCTTTACGGAAACCGCGGCGGTAGCGGCGTAATCATCGTTACCAGCAAAAAAGGGCGTTCCGGTAAGGCAGTATTAGGATATACTTTTCAATCAGGAGTTACCCAGCCTGGTACGGAGAAATTTGCAATGATGAACAGTTCAGAGTTGCTGCAATTTCAGGAAAAATTAGGCGTATTAACTAATGCTAATTTACCAGGTTACCAATATTCAACGCTTAATCCGGCAAATGCGGGCCTTACTCCTGGTCAGTTAGCGGCTAATGCCAGTACGCTGGATAGCCTGCGCCGTATTAATACCAACTGGCAGGATGTATTTACCCGTAATGGTACTTTCCAAAGCCATGACCTGAATTTATCCGGCGGCAGCGGCAATACCCGTTTTTTTGTAAGCGCTGGTTATTATGACGAAGATGGAATTGGCTTACGGTCAGATATTAAACGGTACACCTTACGTGCAAATCTGGACGTAAAAACAGACAAATTCACAGGCGCTTTCAATACTTCTGTGGGTTATAGCCGCCGTAATTTCGTTGAATCAGAAAACAGCGTTTCACTGGCAAATCCATTTGCTGCTGCTTATTTAGCTTTGCCTTACCAGTCGCTTTATTTGCCCAATGGTAAGGTTAATGTAGGTTCCGGAAAAGTAGGGCCGAATGCGTTTGACAGGGTTAATTCCGCTACCTCTTTTAATGATCAGATAAAAGCAAATCTTGCTTACAAAGCAGATTATAACATTACCAAGAATGTGTTTATTGGTGGATTTGCGGGTTTGGATTTTCGCCAGACTTTTAGTGAACGCTCCCAGTTTCCTAACACCTATGCAGTAAACAATTCAGCCTTTCCGGTAGGACCACAACGTTTGAATGCCGGGGATACTATTGGCAGAGGTTCATTTGCTAAAGGCTACAATAACTTCTTTCAGTACGTGGTACGTGTGAATGCCGGGTTCAAAAAAGTATTTGCCGGTAAACATGATGTAAATGTTCAGGCTATCAGTGAATAT
This sequence comes from Chitinophagaceae bacterium, assembly GCA_965246935.1. Lineage (GTDB taxonomy): Bacteria > Bacteroidota > Bacteroidia > Chitinophagales > Chitinophagaceae > JAZKFT01. The sequence continues at coordinate 60,720 of CBDFGC010000026.1, forward strand.
ACTGATGAAAGGACAACCGGATTTAATTATACCGCTTTCGGCATTAATCCAAAACTTTTAAATACACCGGCTGGTATTACACCAGGTACCGTACAGAATTTGCTTCTGCCTGGTGTTGGTGGTTTTAAATCAGCCCGCCGCCTGTATGCGGGTATCCTAACAGGGGCTTACTCGTTCGAAGAAAAATACACATTGAATGCTACCATTCGTCGGGATGCTTCAACACAGCTTTTACCTGACCAACGCTGGAAAAACTTCTACAGTGTTGGTGCAAGCTGGAATGTTTTAAAAGAAAAATTTACCGGCAACTGGACTAAGATTAATGACCTAAGATTACGTGCATCGTATGGTACTACTGCCAATGCAGATGGATTTTATTTTGGTGATTTCGGAAACCGTCCGCTTTATGGTAACGGTACCTACGCAGGTCAGTATCAAACGAATGCCATCACCAATGCCGGTAACCCGCAGGTTACCTGGGAAGTTATCAGTACGGCGAACGTAGGTATTGATTTCGGATTGTTCAGAAACCGGATTTCGGGTTCGGTTGATGTATACCATAAGACAACGAATGACAATATCATTACCCAAAAGCTGGACGTTACAGCAGGCCAGGGAGTTGGTGGTTCTATTCCTGTAAACCAGGGTACCTTGGTAAATAAGGGTGTGGAAGTAAACCTGAACGGTGATGTAGTTCGTACCAAAAACTTTGTATGGACAGTGGGCGGAAATATTGCTTACAACCATAATGAAGTAACCAGTTTAGGCCAGGTAACAGAATTTGAACAGGGAACCGAATTAGTAAAGGTTGGTAAACCATTAGGTACCCATTACATCACTAAATGGGGTGGCGTAGATGCAGCCACAGGTTCTCCTTTGTACTATACACTGGATGGTAAGCTTACAACAAAATACAGCGATGATTACCGTGTATCAGAATTTGGAACGTATAATGCTCCGTGGATTGGGGGTTTCAATACCAGTATCCGTTACAAAAATTTTACTGTGAGTGCCCTGTTTACCTTTCAGAAAGGTTTCAGCCGTTTCAACAACCAGGATTATTTCCAGTTAAACCACGCATTTGCCGTTCAGGGTTTCAATATGCGCAAAGAAATGCTGACGATGTGGAGCAAACCCGGAGATGTTACCGATATACAAAGCCCATTATATCAGCGTCAGTTTGTTTCAAAGGATATTCAGGATGCTTCTTTTCTTCGCTTTCGTAACCTGAATATTGCTTATGATCTGGGCACAAAGCTGTTGAACCCACTTAAAATAGTGAATACGCTGAGAATTTACGCACAAGCGCAAAACCTGTATACCTGGACGGAATGGAGCGGTTTTGATCCGGAAGACAATAACAATATTGCTTCCTATGAGTACCCAACCCCACGTACCCTGACCTTAGGTCTTCAGGTTGGATTTAAATAATATTTTACTATAAAATTGTACATAATGTTTTTAAAAAAATATACAGCGATAGCGCTTTTATTCTCAGGAAGTCTTTTGTTACATTCCTGCGAGAAAAAATTAGATATTTCACAAACTGACGCCGTTGATGCGGATAAAGCATTTCAATCAATGGCAGACCTAAAGGGTGGGTTGTATGCAGTATACGCTGCAAACAGCAACGGAACCAGGATTTATTATGGAAGTATATTAGCAGATGAAGTAAAGCTGAGCGATGAGAATCGGGGCCAGGCACAGACCGAATTTAAGTTTCAGTACTCATCAGCCAGTGGTGACATGGGTGGCTTGGGACAATACTATGTTCTTATTGACCGGGTACACCGTACCCTGGAAGGATTTGATAAAGTACCATCTGCCTCACCGGCCGATGACCAGTTAAAAAAGCAATGGCGGGCAGAATTAATAACGCTGCGTGGCGTGGCTTACCTCGAAATGCTGATGGCTTTTTCGCCGGCAGGATACGATCCGAATGCACTGGCAGTAGCAGTTGTATTGAAAAGCGATCTGCTGGCTAAACCTACACGTAATACCGTTGCGGATGTGATGAAACAAATTGAAACTGATTTAGCTGCTGGACGAGCGGAGACTTCTATTCCGGCTTCCCCGGCTGCTGATCCGCTACGCCTTAGCCAAAGTGCTATTGCAGCCTACCAGGCAAGAGCAGCACTGCTAAAACGGGATTATGATAAAGCAATTTCGTATGCAACTGAAGCCATTACCCTATCCGGAAAAACGCTTAACCGGAATACCTTTTTGGCTTATTGGGGTGATTACAACGAATCGGAAACTATTTTTAAGTATAGAAATGGTACTGCCCCACAATTAGACTGGCGTGATTCCAACGGAGATGTATTTTTTGAACCTTCCGATAAATTAAAATCACAATTCAACAGAATAACCGATATCCGGTTTACTACGTATTTCGGTTCTGCCGGTGCAGATACTTCTATTGTTGTAAAATATCCCGGGTCGGCCCTGGGTCCTCAAACCAATGATTTAAAGCTGATACGCCTGGCAGAAATGTACCTGATACGTGCTGAAGCGAATGCTGAGAAAGACCAGCTTACGCAGGCATCTGCTGACCTGAATGCCGTACGTGCTGCCAGAATCAGCGGATATACCAACATAACGTTGGCTTCAAAAGCTGAAGCGGTAACTGCTATTCTGAATGAAAGGTTTAAGGAACTTTGTTTTGAGGGCTTCCGGTTTTATGATCTGAAAAGAAAAGGACTGCCCGTTGAACGATTACTTTCCGACTCCCGTAATGCAAACTGGCAAACACTCTCAGCTAATAATTACCGTTTTGCCTTACCCATTCCTGTTGACCAGCTTTTTGCGAACCCTAACTATCAGCAGAACCCGGGCTATTAATAAAACCTTCACCTTTAACTATTAAATTTTTTGATTATGATTAAGAATATAGGCCGGATCGCCGCCTGCATTGCCATCGTCATTGCAGTGTTCGCCAGTTGTAAAAAAACAGAAATTACTACGCCACCCGAACAGGCTCACTTTACTAACTTGACTGATGGTAGTTATTTTATTACCGGCCCTACTGTTACGTATAAAATTCCTGTTGGCGTTACCACGGTTGCAAACGTTGACCGCAATTTTGCATTCACTGTTTCTTCGCCTACCGGTGCTGTACAGGGAACACATTATACCCTTAATAAAACAGTTGCCACCATTAAAGCAGGCCAGGCCATTGATTCTATTGAAGTAAGAGGTATATTGGCACAATACGCATCCGGCCGCAAGGATACACTGGTTTTCACGATCTCGGAAGGTGGCAAGTCTTCCGAGTATAATCAAATTTTCAAATTGCTGGTGCGTGGACCCTGCTTTGAAGGCGACGTAGATTTAGATGCATTTAAAGGATCATATACCAAAACTTTTGAAACGTTCGGAACCGGTGCGCCTTATGGCCCTTACTTAACGACTATCTCTGCCGTTAACAAATTAACCGCAACAACAGGAACCATTACTGTTACTAATATTTTTGATGCTGGCTGGGGACCAATCATGTTTATGCTTGACTGGACTAACCCTGCCGCCAGAACTGCTGTGCCCATTTCACAGGCAGCTATTCCCGGTAGTAATGGTGGTGATTTAAATTCGGCGTATAATGGTCAGACAATTGCAGTTAGGCCTTTAGCTGGTCAGCCGGGGACTTTTTCCGCATGTAATAATACCCTTACTTTAAACATGCAGTTAGGTATTACTAATTTAGGATATTTTGCACCGCTTTATCAGGTAAAAATGGCCAGATAGGCAAGTAGGTCTTATAACAGATTTAATATAATCAAACAGAGGCTGCACTGAATTGTGCAGCCTCTGTTTCTATTTACAGGGTATGCAATAAGATTAAATCTGAACGTGAGAATTGATGAAAGTTCCTGTCAAAAATCCGCTTGTTGCCGATGGTTTATTGCCGGTTCCATAACATAATTGAAACTGCCATCAGTCAGTCAAAATAAATAGGAAAAATAAATTAATTAAATATTCCATCTATCCTTTATTTGCTCTTTTGTTAATTATTGTTAAGAATTTTTGCAGCATTTGAGCATAAAACGCTGTCAATAACTTTTTTCTAAACCTAAATAAGAACTTATGAGAAAATTAGCCATGCTGCTAATTGCCTGTTGCGTTTTTCTAACGCAGTTATGGGCACAAAACAAAACCGTCACTGGTAGGGTGATTGATGAAGCCGGAAACCCGGTATCCAGTGCTTCGGTAACAGTAAAGGGTGCCAGAGGCGGAACTATAACAAAAGAAAATGGAACTTTTTCTATTACGGTACCCGCAGTTGCAAAAACACTCACCATTACCAGAATAGGTTTTGCGCCACAGGACGTTACTATCACATCTTCTTCTTTATCCATAAAGCTCATTTCGCAGAATAATGAGGTGGAGGAAGTTTTTGTAAGAACCGGGTACAACCGTGAAAAAAAATCTCAGTTTGCTGGTGCTGCCACTACCTTAAGTGCTAAAGCAGTGGAAACAGTTCCTGTAGGTGCATTTGACCAGTTGCTTCAAGGCCGTGTTCCTGGCTTACAGGCCAACTCTGGAACGGGACAGCCGGGCGCAAGTGCCAATGTACGCATCAGGGGCACTTCTTCATTAGCAGGCCAGGCACAACCACTCTATGTTATAGACGGCGTACCGGTGGCAGCGCAGGATTTTGCTACCCTTAATGCCAACGATTTTGAATCAATTACTGTTTTAAAAGATGCCAGTGCTTCCGCTCTATATGGCGCCAGGGGTGGATTGGGCGTAATTGTTATTACTACCAAGAGCGGCAGAGCCGGCCAAACTAACTTCACTTTCCGCACCCAATATGGTTTTACAAAAAGACCACAACCTTCGCAGTTCGATCAATTGAACTCAAGGCAAATGCTGGACTACGAAGAGTTTGTAGGTGGATTTAACACAGGTCTGGTAGCTCCGGGTTGGACGTACTCTAAAAAGAATCCATCATACGCCGCGTTACCTGCTACTTCTCCTGCTGGTACTCCTTATGCGGCTTCGCAGGCACGGTATGATTTTCTCCGGGATAGCTTCGCTAATAATAATGTAGATTATTACGATTTGCTGTTTAAAACAGGTATTACCAGAACCAATGAAATTAACATGAGTGGCGGTACAGCTGCTACCCGTTATTTCATGTCGCTGGGTAATTTTAATCAGGAAGGTACCGATAGAAAATCAAAACTTAATCGATACACCCTTCGATTCAACCTGGATAATACGGTAGGAAAATTAACTACCCGGTTAAACACGAGTATCGGTTATTCCAAAACTGACCTGAATGAAGGTGCTTTTTATGCAGCCAGTGGTACAGCAAACCCATTTGCCCTGGTATGGAGAGCCAAGCCTTATGAAAATCCGTATGATGCAAACGGGAACCTGATTATTGGCACCTCTTCCAGTAATGCTCCAAAAGCGATAGGTAACATCATTGAGCGGTCAAACAATACCACCTGGATTGACAGGCAGGTGAAAGTAAATGCCGGTTTAACACTTTCATATAAGATAATACCTCATGTAACACTTAGAAATGTTTTTGGTATAGATGGATCACAGGATTACGGGCAAGGTGCTATCAACGCAAATTCCTATGTAGGTTCTTTGCAAACGTACAATGCAGGTTACCTCAACGAAGCCACCTTTAACCGGGTGCAGTTAATTAATACATCGTCCATTTACTATGAAAACAAGTTCGCCGATAAACATGATATATTAGTAACTGCTAACTTCGAAGCTATCCGGCTTTGGAACAACGGTATTAACGCAACCATTTATAACCTTGACCCCCGGTTGAACCAGACAGGCCAGGGAGCCGGCACCTTACTCACCAATGGCGCCACTACCATTGCTCAAAATGCCAGCAGTGCAAAATCAGGATATGGTATCCGGTCCTTCTTTGGTACCGGCCGCTATACCTACAACGATAAATACACTGTTTCCGGCAGTTTGCGCAGAGATGGTACTTCCCGGATCATTAATGAAACAAACAGAGAAATTACTACGTGGGCAGCCGGCTTTACATGGGATGCTATTAAAGAAAATTTCCTGAAGAACCAATCCGTGCTGAGTAACCTCCGGGTAAGGGGTAGCTATGGACGGGTACCAAATATTGGAAGTATCCCAGGTGGTACTTATGGTATAGGTGGTAGCTTTTTCGCTGTCAACAGATACCTTTCTGGTCAGGAACCAACCTTCGGTGTAACCAGTTATGCAGGCTCTACGCTTACTGCTGTAGCACCAACCGTTGCTAATGACCAGCTGAGAATAGAAAATGTTGAAAAATCAAATGTTGGGTTGGAACTGGGCTTTTTGAAAAACCGGATAAATCTTACTGCCGAAATATACAGGAATAAAACGAAAGACCTGTTTGTAAGTCAGACACTTCCCACCACTTCCGGCTTTGGAGCAACAAGCCTTGCCATCAATGCAGGTTCTATGGAAAACAAAGGACTGGAGTTTGATCTGAATATAGATGTAATAAAAACAAAGAACATCGATCTGTCCGTAAGAGCTAACCATGCTATTAACAAGAACAAAATTCTTGACCTGGGAGCGGTATCCGAATATACATCCGGAACAGCAATCGTTAGAAAAGGGTTACCTGTAGGTTCGCATTATTCGTATTCTTATTTAGGAGCTGATCCGGCTACTGGCAAACCCATTTATAAAAGACCTGATGGTACACCAACTACCAATATTAATGAAGCAGGACAGTTTGCTGAATTTGGTAGTCATTTACCGGTACATACAGGTGGCTTTTCAGCAACGTTTCGTTTTCACCAGTTAACTATTGATGCCTTATTTTCTTACCAGTTCGATGTAAGAAGGTATAATAATACTCAAAACTGGGTAACGCAGGGTGATGTAACCTATACAGGTGCTGTAACACAAAGCCAGGTACTGCTTACAGACCAATGGCGGAGGCCCGGTGATGTGAAAGAGCTACAATCACCAGCGTACAGCAGACAATTTACTTCATATGACATTTCAGATGCTAAATTCCTGCGCTTCCGCAACCTGAATATATCTTATAACATTCCGGTACTTAAGGTAGGCAAAACAAAACTGATAAAATCTGCAAGAGTCTATGCCCAAGGGCAGAATATTGCCATCTGGAGCCCATGGAGTGGGCTGGATCCGGAAGATGATAATAACATCAGCTTAGGAGAGTTTCCAAATCCTAAGGCCTTTGTTATCGGTGTAGACATTAACTTTTAATCTTAAATGAAAATAACTAATGAACCGTTATAAATTATTATTGATTCTTACCTTTTTTATTGGTCTTTCATCTTGTAAAAAGCTGATTGAGATACGGGAGTCTGATGCACTTGTTGGTAGCAAAGCGCTAACAAATGTTACTTATGTAGAACAGGCCATTGTAGGTGCCTATGCACCATTAAGTCCGGATATGGATATTTTGCTGAATGCTACTTTTGCAGATGAAGTTGCAAAAGCTGATTTTTATAACGCTGTTACAACACATGAATGGCAGTACGGTCCCGGAGATGTAGGACTCCGCGATAATTTTACAGCTATTAATCCGCTTTATAATGCCATTAACAGAGCAAACGTAGCATTAGCAGCTTTACCGGGTGCCGATTCAACCAAACCCGGAGATCTTGTAAAAAAGAGTGTTTTAAAAGGGGAATGTCTCTTTATAAGAGCCTATGCTCATTTTGAACTTTTCCGCATTTATTGTAATAATTATGATCCTGCGGGGTTAGCTCTGCCATATATGGAAACCTCCACCATTACACCTATGCCCAGAATTGCGATGGGACCGTATTTCGATAAGCTAAGCGCTGACCTTGTGGCCGCCAAAGCATTAGTACCTAACAATCTTACGGATATTGGCCGGGCAAATTATGCTGCTGTTGCCGGCCTGCAGGCCCGTGTTGCATTATATACGAGAGACTGGGCCAATGCAGAAACTTTTGCCTCCCAGTTTATTGATGCAGTTCCTATAGCAAATCGTACCACATTCCCAAACATCTGGACGGATGCTACTACAGCTGAGCAGGCTTTCCGCTTTGTTAAAACCACCACTATCGGAGCCCGCCTTGGTAGTCTTTTCAGAGGTACATCGTCTGCGGCTACGGCTTCCGGTATTGGTACCATCACCTGGAAACCATCTGAAAAGCTTTGGAGTAGCTATGATAAGGTGAATGATGTTCGGTTCAATTCCTATTTCAAGGATGAGCCTTTATTAGCAGGTTCAGGACGGTCATCAACCCGGTTAATTGCCAAATACGCTGGTGGCGGCTATGCTGCTTCCAATGAAAATGTAGCGAATGGCAAACTTTTAAGAACCGGAGAGATGTACCTGATCCGTGCCGAAGCAAGAGCTGAATTAACAAAGCTAACCGGTACGAACAGTGCGGAAAGTGATATGAATACACTTCGAACCAACCGTATCGCTAACTACGTCAACGTTGTTTATACTTCTAAACAACAAGCCATTGATGATATTCTGCAGGAACGCTTTAAAGAACTGGCTTATGAAGGTCACCGGTTTTTTGATTTAAAAAGAAGAAGCCTGCCGGTGACACGCCTGGCTGTAGATGCACCAAGTTCGGCAGGTGCCACCTTGCCTGCCAATGATTTCAGATTTGTGCTCCCGATCCCTTTACCGGAAATAACAGCCAATCCAACGCTTAAACAAAATCCCGGTTATTTTTAATGGTTTCTGATTTACAACTTGCTTTTACACAAAGAATCTGTATACAGTACCAATCTAATCCTTTTGCCATTTTAATAAAACAGGATCAGACGAGTGTGATTGGTCTTGTTTTATAAATAGCAAAACAGTGTGCCATATGGCTCATTAAACTAAATAAATGATATTAAATGATTACGAAAAAAATATTTGCAATTGCATTGATTTCATGGTTTTTTTTCCCGGCTTGTAAAAAGGCATTTGAGCAGCCGACTGACTGGAGTAGTGTGGTAGTTATTCAAGCCTCTCCTGTATCTGCCACCGCCCCGGATACCTTACAAGTTTTTATCGATACGATGAGGTATAATTCTACCGGTATTCTTTACAACACTACTACCAGTTATCTTCCTGTTCGTTCCGGCTCAAAAACAGTCAATATCCGTAGGGGAGTTAATAGTACCTATTTTGATTATGTAGCTTCTTTTACCTACAACTTCGAAAGAGGTAAAGCCTATTCTTTATTTGTGTATGATACAGCTACCTCTTCAACCGGGCAGGCAAAAATATTACGCTTAAAAGATGACCTTACCTTACCTGCGGCTAATATGTCTCATGTCCGCTTTCTTCATCTGGCGCCTACAGGTACTGCTGTGGATGTTACTTTGCTGAGAACTTCTGTCACGCCAAATGATTCTGTAACCATATCCGGTAAATCCTATATTGGGGCTGCACCAAATGAAGATGCATTATCTGCATTTACACCCGTGCCCCGTGGCACTTATACAGCCAGGATAAAGACAGCCGGGACGCAAACTGTTTTAACTTCTGCCACTGTCACCCTAACTACAGGTGCTGACGTTAATGAAGGCAGAATTGTTACCGTTTTTGCTACAGGTACTGCCAAAGGCAGACCTTTAATTGTAAATTCTTTCAGACATTATTGATTTGTATTATCCTAAAAGAGGCTGTCCAAAAAGGCAGCCTCTTTTTATTTATTACACTATTCCAAATTTTTAATAGGCTGATTGAATCTTTTTTGCTAATAATTTCTTAACATTACTCTTTCTTTAACCAAAACCAAATTGCTCATGAGAAAACATCTCAGTTTTCTGGCAATATTGCTGTGTACAACAGCAATGACCTTTGCCCAAAATATTACGCTTACCGGTACGGTGACCGATGCCAAAGACGGAACACCGCTATCCAATGTATCCGTAACCAGTAAACAAACCAGGGCGGGTGTAAAAACAGATATGCGGGGGAACTTTAGTATAACTGTTCCATCCGGTAAAAATGCACTTGTGATTTCCTACGTTGGTTACCAAACACAGGAATTAAATGCAGGCAATTCATTAACACTTAATATAAAACTGGTAAACTCAGAGTCCAACCTGAATGAGGTGGTAGTAGTTGGTTATGGTACCCAGCGCCGCCGCGAAGTAACCGGCAGTGTAGCTACTGTTTCTGGTGCCGTAGTAGCGGAAAGGCCTGTACAAAGCTTTGACCAGGCACTGGCCGGCAGGGCAGCAGGTGTACAGGTTACCATACCTGCGGGCGTTTTAAATGCCCCGCCTGTATTCAGAATCAGGGGTACAAACTCCATATCATTAAGCTCACAGCCCCTGTTTGTGGTAGATGGCGTGGTAGTATTTACCGGCGATCAAACGCTAACAGCCGCTGCCGGCAATGCACTGGCTAATATTAATCCGGCAGACATTGAAAGTATTGATATTGCAAAAGATGCAGCCAGTACAGCTATTTACGGTAGCCGTGCAGCTAATGGGGTAGTGTTTATTACTACCAAAAAAGGACGTTCCGGAAAGCCCCGGGTAAATTATGATGGTTGGGTAGGCTGGACTTCTCCCATCCGGTTACCGGAATTGCTGAATGCACAACAGTATACAGACTATAAAAACGAAGCCGTTGCCAATGCCAATTCCATCCGGCTCAATAGTGTAGGTTTTACCTATAATGGCGTTGCTAATACGCTTCCAAAATTTGCACTTGCCACTGATGCCAATGGCAAAACAATTGATACCCGCTGGTATGATTACATTTACCGCACCGGTTTTTCGCACAACAATACCATCAGTGTTTCCGGTGGTAATGACAATACAACCTATTATTTTTCCGGCGGTTTTACTGACCAGGAAGGTATCATCCGAAAGAATGATTACATACGGAAAAACATTTTGCTGAATGTCGACAGCCGCGTAAATAAAGTGGTATCAATAGGCGGCAAAATGTCCTATTCTACTGAACAAAATCTTGCTGCAGCCGCTTCCGGTTCTTTATCCGGAGAAGCATACGGCACCACAGGGCTTGGACGTACCGCACTGGTGAATGCACCCAGCGTTGCGCCTTATAATAATGATGGCAGCTACAATATTGGCTCCCTGTATGTAGGCCCGGGTGCCAACGTCGTTAGCGGAAACCAGGTTGGTTTTTATAATCCCGTACCGATCTTAGACAAAAACCGGGAGAACAATGACCTGGATCATATTCAGTCAAATGTGTACCTGCAGATTAAGCCCGTAAGCTGGCTTACACTAAAAACCCAATATGGTATTGATTATGTAACCAGCGACAATGACGAATTCTATACACCGTTGCATGGACCGGGACAAGGCTCTACAGGTGAAGCACTGGGTATTTACCGAAAAAGGAAAAACTGGGTATGGACAAATACGGCTCAGTTTGACTACACTTTTGCAAACGACCATACGGTGAGCCTGCTGGCAGGTAATGAACAACAGCGTAGAACGGTTACCGGTTATGGTATCGACAGGACCATCCTTCTTGATCCTGCTTACACTGTATTGCAGGCGGGCTTTTCGACCAATAACTCTACCGGTGCTATTATCAACAAAAACTACCTGCTATCCAGCTTTGGCAGGCTGTCTTATAATTATAAGAAAAAATACTATCTGAGTGGTAATTTACGCCAGGATGAATATTCTGCCCTTGGTGTTAAGAAAGGTGTTTTCTGGGGTGGTTCTGCAGGCTGGGAAATTACACAGGAAAGCTTCTGGCAATCTGCTAAACTGAATCAGGTATTTAGCAGCTTTAAACTAAGGGGTAGTTATGGTAAGGTAGGTAATATCGCAGGTATTGGTGATTACGATACCTACTCCACATTTGCATCAGGGCTGTATGGTGGCGCCGGTACTTTAGCGTTCAATAATGCCGGTAATAATCAGTTAACCTGGGAAACCAGTAAAAAAACGGACATCGGTTTTTCTTTCGGTGTGCTGAAAGAGCGGCTTACCGGTGAATTTGCCTGGTTTAAAAATGATATCAATGGTCTAATACTGCAAGTACCCCAGGCGCCTTCTGCCGGCTTGCCAAATAACATTGCTACAAATGTGGGTACGATGTATAATAAAGGTATTGAATTAACTTTAAATGCCGCTATTGTACAGAGCCGGGATTTTGGCTGGACATCTAACTTCAATGCTTCTTCTATTAAAAACGAAGTAACTTCTTTGGCGCCGGGCCTGAATGAAGTACTATACCTAACGGGTTCAGGTACAACCGGCGAAAACGTAAACCGGACAGCACCCGGCTATTCAGTAGGTTACTTATACGTTGTAAGAACCGGCGGTGTTGATCCCAATACCGGCCGTAGAATTTTTTACAATAAAGCAGGACAAGCGGTAACCTATCAGCACATCACGGCCTATGTTAATGGGGTAAGCGGCTCAACTTATCCTAACTGGAATTACCTGGGTAGAAAAGACAGTATCCTTGCTCCAACTATTTCCCAAAGCCTGGATGCAGTAATGTATAAACCCACGCAGCCTAAATATGTAGGCGGCTGGAGCAATACTTTCCGCTATAAAGGGCTTGAGCTGAATGTGCTGATGACCTACCAGGCTGGTGGCTACATCTCTTATGGTACCAACGCAGGCCTGCACGACCAGCGTTTCTGGAACAATACAACAGATGTGCTGCAACGCTGGCAAAAGCCAGGCGATGTCACAAACTACCCTCGGGCCATTTACACGGATAACGTTTCTTATGGTAATACGATTCCGCTGGACATTAATATGTTCAAAAGCGATTTTATTAAACTAAAAACCGCAACGCTTGGTTATTCGCTGCCAAAAAGCATTAGTGATAAAATTAAACTCGCTAATGCAAGGGTATATGTGAGCGCACAGAATTTGCTGATCCTTACCGATTACCCTGGTTCTGATCCGGAAGTTTCCTCTAACGGAACCAATTCTGCTGGCGCCGGCTCTGAAAGAAACAGTGTAGTAAATGGCCGTACTATTACCGTAGGTCTGCAAGTAGGTTTTTAATCAGCAATAAAAATGAAAGAATTATGAAAAAAATAAATAAATATATCCTGGCATTTGGCATATTTGCCGCCGGGCTTCCATCCTGCAAAAAGGATTATCTGAATTCGCCGCCCGAAACATCTATATCTGATGTTACCGCTTTTGATACACCGGCACGTATCAGTGGACAGTTATTTTCTATATATGGAGCTTTAAAAGCCGGCACTTTTTATGGTGGCCGTTACCAGGTATATGGCGACATCCGGGGAGAAGATTTTATAGCAGAAGGTACCAACCTGGTAACTGCTTATGATTTGTGGACACTGAACGTAGCCAATAATGCTACCTCCGTAAAGGGTGTTTGGGCACAAGCATATACTACTATTAACCGGGCTAATATTTTTCTGGAAGGTATGGCTGCTACCGGTACAGCTGTAGTAGGAGCAACACTGGCTAATAATTACATAGGAGAGGCAAGGTTTATCAGGGCTTTATCGTACTACAGCCTGCTGCAGCTATTTGCACGCCCTTTTGTCGACGGTGCCGGCAGCAAACCCGGATTACCATTGCGTCTTACCGCTATTAAAGGTCCCGGATCTTCTGATTTAGCCCGTAGCACCGTTGCTGAAGTGTATAAGCAAATTTTGGATGACCTGAACTTTGCCGAAACAGCGGTTCCTGTTTCTTATACTACTGCTTATAATAATACAACCCGGGTACACAAAAACACCGTGATATCGCTGAAAACACGGGTATACCTGACCATGCAGAATTATGCTTCGGTAATTACAGAGGCTAACAAAATTGTACCTGTTGCTGCACCGTTTACGGCTACCGGCGGAGGAGTTGCTAATGCGTTGCAGGCAGATATTACGAACGTATTTAAAACACCTTACACAACCAGTGAATCAATCCTGTCCATGCCGTTTACCTCATCCGCCAGCCCGCTGGATTACCCTGGTACACAAAATTCATTGAGCAGTTATTTTTACCAGACCGGTAGTACGCCTGGCTCTACAGAGTTTTCGTTGAATGCTGCCGGTATCGTAGCCAATCCGGCCTGGAAGGCAACCGATAAACGCAGAAGCCTGATTTTAACCACTGGTGGTAAGCAATTCATTGCAAAATATACCGGCACCTCACCTTATCTGGACTATGCACCGGTAATGCGCTGGCCCGAAGTGATGCTGAACCTGGCCGAAGCTTTGGCCAGAACCGGCAGCAGTGTTGATGCCCGGTCTGTAGCCCTGCTAAATGCCGTACGCCAGCGTTCTGACGCTACCACTACATTTGCTCCGGCCACACAAGCCGAATTAATTAACCTGATTCTAACGGAAAGAAGAATTGAATTTTTAGGGGAAGGATTGCGTAATGGCGACTTGATGCGTTTGCTGCAAACGATTCCTTCAAAAGGAGCAGCACCATCTAAAGCGCCTTCTGAACCGCAGTATATTCTGCCCATCTCTATTGATGAACTTTCGTTGAATAAGCTGATGACCGATAATCAATAGAAAGAATTTTTCTTCAACGCAAAGCCGTTTTTCACAAATCTGTTCAAAATCAAAGCCTCCCGATTTATCGGGAGGCTTTGATTTTATGCTCATTTGTAATTCATTATTTCCCCAGATACCTCTCCAATGTACCCGGCAATACGTCACCCGTTAAATTCACTGCTACCACTTTGCCTGTTGGGTCTACCAGCATGTTAAACGGAATAGCGCTAATGCCATACGTTTTAACTGCCTGGCTGTCCCAGTATTTCAGGTCGCTGATGTGTGTCCAGCGAAGCCCGTCTTGTTTGATGGCTTTTAGCCAGGATTCCTTTTTCTGATCTAAGGAAACGCCCAGGATGGTAAAATTTTTATCGCTAAACTGTTTAAAAGCTGCTACTACATTCGGATTTTCCTGCCGGCAAGGGCCGCACCAGCTTGCCCAAAAATCAATCAGCAACCATTTACCTCTGAAACTGCTTACTGCAATCATTTTTCCGCTGGTATCCGGCAGGCTGATGTTGGGTACGGATTTACCAACGAATTCTTTTCCCTGATTTGCATACGCATCATTGGGATCAGTTTGCTGTGGAGGCGGCAACTTTAGCAACGCAATACCGGGGTGCTGCGGAAATTTTTTGAGGCTGGTTTCCAGTAACCGGTTGTAAGCTGAATCGGTAGCATACGGCCGTAAAATACCGAGAGCAAAATAAACAGCCGTGCCATTGGACTGTGTCGTAATAAAATCAGACAATACACTAGTTACCTTTTGTATAGCCGTTTCAGTTTGCCGGCGGGCCACTTCAAACACGCTGTCGGCTTTTTTCTGTTGGTACAAGCTATCGGCTACTATCCTACGGCTGCGAAAAACGCTGTCGGCCGAAATAAAGTCGGTAAACATTTTTTTCATATCGCCATTTGCCTTACCGCCGGCAACGGTATATGCCGGTAAATTTTTTGCATCAGCATGTAGCTCCAGTTTTTCTATATCATTGATCAGCATAATACCTGGTCCGTTTTCAATGAATACCTGATATAACCCCTCCCCTTTGGCTGGTGCCGATAAACGGAATTGTCCTTTTACATCCAATGAGGCTGTATCGACAACGGTACGTTCCTGTGAGCCAAACGGAAGCTCGGCCAGGTAAATTTGTTTAGCACCGGTATTAGTAAATGTGCCGTCTACCGTAAACGTTGGAATCTTACTACCCGGCTGGCAGGCAGTGAAAGCGAAGGCTGCAGTAATAATTGCGACTGATATTTTCATGAAATGATTTTGAGATAATTGTGTTTTGTCAGGACGAGTAGCTCTATGTGACACCGTCCTTTAATAGTTGCGAACAGGTCGGCATCGCTTGACACATTCTTAAAATGTAAACAAGGATAGAACGATGCCGTCCTTTGATATTGCTTCTGAACGATAAGATGGCGATGACGTTTTGAAAAATTGTTAATGAAGGACGGCATCGCCCTGAGTTGGCGAATTATCTAAGTTTAAAAGAAAGCGATGCCGTTCTCTGTTTGCCCGTTGCTTTTTGCCCCTTGCTTAATTGCTCAATTTCTCCTGCAATAACTGCGTCGCTTTCTGCGGATCGGCTTTGCCTTTGGAGCGTTTTTTTACTTCGCCTACAAATAAGCCCATTAGTCCCTTTTTTCCCTTCCTGTATTCCTGCACCTTATCCGGCATAGCTGCTAAGGTTTCACTTATCCATGTTTCCAATTCATTACTATCAGTACTCTGCAGCAGATTTAACGTCGTAGCTAACTGTTGAACGTTTGCCGAAGGTTGATGTAGCAATACAGGCAATAACCGGGAGGCCGCCACACTAAAATTTACATTCCCGGCCTGCACTAACTCAATAACAGCAGCCAATGCTTCCGGATTCAATGGCCATTCTTCTATTGTTTTACCTTCCTCGTTTAACCAGCTTTTTACCGGGCCCAGCATCCAGTTGGCTGCTGCTTTTGTGTGGGGTGTTTCTCGTAGCAACTGGTTAAAATAATCACTGAAAGCTTTGTCCTCAGTAAGTACGGCAGCATCGCCGGGGGGTAAACCGATTTCAGACACATATCGTTGCTGCAAAGCGTCAGGAAGTTCGGGCAAGGCAAGCTGTATCTCCGTTAATTGTGTTTGGCTTATTTCAAAAGGTGGCAGATCAGGGCAGGTAAAATAACGGTAATCATTTGCTTCTTCCTTATCCCGCTGTGGTAAAGTGGTATTATTGGCGGCGTTATATCCACGGGTCTGCTGAACAACCTGCGTTCCTTTTTCTACCAGTTCTGTTTGCCGGACAATTTCCGTTTCGATAGCCCGCTTTACGTTCCGGATACTATTCAGATTTTTAATTTCCACCTTGGTTCCCAGAGCTGTTTCGCCGGCGGGCCGGATGCTTACATTGGCATCGCAACGCAGGCTGCCTTCTTCCATATTTCCATCGCAAATACCCACCCACCGAACCAGTTTACGAAGGGCCGTTACAAACTGGAATGCTTCATCAGCAGAATGTATGACAGGTTCGGTTACTAATTCCAGCAGGGGCACCCCGGCCCGGTTCAGGTCAATACTCGTAAAATTTTCATCGGCATCGTGTATGCTTTTACCGGCATCTTCCTCCAGGTGAATGTGATGTATCGCAATCCACTTTTCTTCGTTGGCCACCAGCACTTTCAGCCTGCCGCCGGTACAAATGGGTACCGCCGTTTGGCTGGTTTGATAGCCTTTTGGCAGATCGGGGTAGAAATAGTGTTTGCGGTCGAAAAAACTGTGCCGGCTGATTTGGCAATTCAGCGCCAGCCCCAACCGGACGGCATAGGTTATTGCCTGCTTATTGAGCACCGGCAGCGTTCCGGGGTGTGCCAGTGTAACCGGTGATATATGCGTATTTGGCTGACCACCATAAGCAGCACTATCGCCACAAAAAAGTTTGGTTTGGGTAAGCAATTGAATGTGTACTTCCAGCCCTATTACAGCTTCATATTTATTAGGTAGTGCATTGTTCATGAAATGGCATTTATCAGGGCGGTATTGCTCTTGGCAACACCGCCCTTACTCTTTATGCGTGCCGCAAAGGAAAGAAAAGATTTGTTGCAGAAGTGTGCTGATTACTGTAAACCCCATGCTGCATCCAAATCCTTTTGAAATGATTACCCGTAGGTTTGCAGCCGTTATGCTATTTTACCAACCCAGTTTTCTGCAGCGACGTTTATCATTTTACCGGTATTTCCTGGCTCTTTTAATTTTGTTTTGCCGGTTACCATCAGTTGCGCAGGATACCCTACACGTTGAAACCTATCATACCGGGCATATTGATACGATTGTAGCACAGCCTGCTGCAACGAATTCATCGTATGCAGGGCAAACGGATACTTTCAGGAAACGGCAGCGGCTGGTAACTTATAGCAGTATAGGTATTTACACGGCTACATTACTGGTACTTAATAGTGTTTGGTATGCTGATTATCCACGACAGTCTTTTCATTTTTTCGACGACAACGCCGAATGGAAACAGGTGGATAAAGTGGGGCATGCCTGGAGTGCTTATGGCCTGAGCCGCTTAACGTATGGCGCCTGGCGCTGGGCTGGTGCATCAGAGAAGAAAGCAGTATTGCTGGCGGGTATCAGTGGCCCTGGTTTCTTAACCGTCATTGAAACACTGGACGGATTCAGCAGCAACTGGGGTTGGAGTTGGGGGGACATGGGGGCCAATGTTTTCGGCGGTGGATTGTTTGCCGCACAACAATTGGGCTGGCATGAACAGCGCATCAGCTTCAAATTTTCTTTCCATAAAAAGGCTTATGGTGATCCGACTCTTACCCGCCGGGCTGATAATTTGTATGGCAGCAGCCTGGCAGAACGGGCTTTAAAAGACTACAATGGCCAGAGCTACTGGCTGAGTGCCAACCTGCAATCTTTTTTACCCAAAACCGGCTTGCCCCGGTGGCTGAATATAGCAGTTGGCTATGGCGCAGAAGGCATGTTTGGCGGACGGCAGAACATTGGAAAATTTCCGGATGGAACAGTCTTTAACCGTGCTGATATTCCCCGCTACCGGCAATGGTATCTATCGCCGGATATTGATTTTACCCGTATTAAAACCAGGAGCAAGCTCCTAAAGACTGCTTTCTATTTTTTGAATGGGTTTAAGTTTCCGGCACCGGCACTGGAACTGAGCCGTGGCAGGCTGAAGCTAAAGGGACTCGTATTTTAATGGTTATCCGTATTTTTGAAGAAATAAAATTTTATGAGCGTAGCAGAAATGAAGCAAAAAGTGATTGAAAAAATCACTTTAATAGAAGATGAGACAATGATCAGGAAGATTGCACAATTAGTTGACGAAAAAAGCAAGCCAAGGCCTTCTATTGAGGATATATTTGAGAAAGCCAAAGTACAATTCGGCGAAACTTTACAAAGGCTTGCCCAATGATAACAATCGGCGAAGTATTGATTTTACACGAAAAATCAATTCAGGTATTTGGTGGCAGCCATGGTATTCGGGATATGGGCATGCTGGAAAGTGCCGTTGAGAGGCCAAATGCAACATTTGGAGGTGAAGAGTTATACCCAACAATCACTTCGAAAGCCGCTGCTATTCTGGAAAGTATCGTTAAGAATCATCCCTTTGTGGATGGCAACAAACGCACCGGCTGGCTGGCGTGTTTTGCTATTATGGAAATGAATGGATACAATTTCATGCTTACGCAAGATGAAGCGTATGACTTTGTTATAAAGGTTGCCTCTTCACATCTTGAATTTGAAGACATTACTTTGTTCCTTGAACTACATTCTATTTCATTATAAATTTTCATGCACCAACGAATAGCCATTATCGGCGGCGGCAATTTAGGCACTGCCATTGCCGAAGGATTAATCAGCAGTGGTTTTTGCCCTGCCCATTCCATTACCATCACCAAACGCAACATAGCAACGTTACAATCATTAGCCGATCAGGGCTGCACGATTGACAGTGATAATAAAAAAGCGGTTGCCGGGAGTGAGGTAATTATTTTGGCGGTGAAGCCCTATAATTATGCGGCTATTTTAGCGGAAATTAAAGAGGCATTTAATCCGCAACAACACGTATTAATTTCTGTAATTACCGGTGTTTGGCTGCAGCATTTGCAGGAAGCGGTTGGCATGCAAATCCCGCTTTTCCGGGCGATGCCCAACACCGCTATTGCCATCCGGGAAAGCATTACCTGCCTATGCCAAACCGGTGCATCGGCAGCACAATCAGATTACGTACAAAGCCTGTTTAACCAATTAGGAAAAACAGTAATGATTGATGAGCAGTTAATGGATGCCGCAACCGTGTTGGGCGCCTGCGGTACTGCCTTTGCCATGCGTTATATACGGGCCAATATCCAGGGGGGTATTGAGATTGGCTTTGATGCGGCCACGGCATCATTAATTGCAGCCCAAACCGTAAAAGGGGCAGCCGAATTATTGCTGCAAACCGGCAGCCATCCCGAAAAGGAAATTGATAAAGTAACCACGCCAAAAGGCTGCACCATTGCGGGTTTGAACGAAATGGAACACCAGGGTTTTAGTTCGTCGCTGATCAAAGGGATTTCCGCCAGTTTTCTGAAGATTGGAAAATAGAAGATCAGGTGAAAGGGAATCGTAGGTATTTTGAACAGCTTTCAGTAAAACATTAATTTTACAGAAATAGCAGTTATGAGTGCAGCAGCATCTTTAAAATATATAACGGAGGAAGAATACCTGGCAGCGGAGGAAATTTCTCTTGAAAAGCATGAATATTATAAAGGTGAGGTTTTTGTAATGGCAGGAGCTAGCTTTACACACAACGATTTAGTAAGAGACACTTTAATCTCAATAGGAAATTTCCTTGAAGATAAACCTTGCCGGATCTACCCAAGCGATATGCGTATTCACATTACTGCCAATACGCTTCACACCTATCCTGACCTGTCTATATTTTGTGAACCGGTTTTAGCCTATAAAAAAAGAACTGATACAGCTACGAATCCTTCTGTTATCATTGAAGTACTTTCTCCTTCCACAGAAGACTATGACCGTGGAGGCAAATTCAAACTTTATAGAGAAATTTCAAGTTTGAAAGAGTATATACTTATTTCTTCAACACAAATACTGATTGAAAAATATAGTTACCAATCTGATGGTGAATGGAAATTCAATGAATACAAGAAAGGGGAAGATATTTTAACGATTCAGTCAATAGACTTTAAAATCAGTTTGACAACAATTTACAGAAAAGTAAAATTCTAAAATATTTAAGATACAAAAAAGCCGCTTTACAATTTGTAATGCGGCTTTTTATCAGTAAACTACTATTTATACTAAATACAATTTGGTTGTGGACTTTATTTACGCTGTCCAAACCTGATTTGCTTATTGCATGTTGTCCGTTGCCTATTTGAATTTGGTATTATTCCTTATCAAGTTTCTTCTCTAAAAACTCCTTCACATAATAGTACGCATCATCCGCAGCCTTTTCGTTATACCGGTCGGTTTGGCTAGGATTGGCAAATGCATGGTCGGCATCGTACTGGTGTAAGTCCAGCGTTTTACCTGCCGCTTTCATATTTGTTTTAAAAGAATCCACTACAGTTGGTGTAATCCATTTATCCTTATTGCCAAAAACGCCCAATACATCACATTTCAGGCTCTTCAGTTTAGCCACATCTTTTTCAGGCATTCCGTAATACATTACGCAGCCACCAGCTTTATCACCGGCAAGTAAACTGGCCTGCAGGCTCCAGCCACCGCCAAAGCACCAGCCCAGGGTTAAAAACTGGGAAGCGTCCTTCTGATTGTCATACAAACCTTTTAAAATAGCCGCACCTCTTTCCTGGGTTACGCTACTCATCAGTTTGCCGGCCTCCTCGGAGGTAGCTGCTACTTTGCCATCGTATAAATCCACCGCTACTACATTTACATTTCCCAAATCATTCCGTAGTTGCTGGCTCATTTTTTTTACGTAATCATTCAGGCCCCAATATTCATGTATTACTACCAGGTAATTGCCGGTTGTTTGCGGGGCGGGCCACAGCATAGCCGTACTGGTTTTGCCATCCGGCGTAGGAAAGGTGATAGAATTTCCGTCATTATCGGCAAATACAAAAGGGGCAGGTGTATCATGTGCCGCCAAAAATTTCTTGTCTTTTACAAATTTATTCATACCGGTTCCTTCACCCTCATCGGGTACACAACAACTGGCTATGGGTTTTGCCGGAACAACTTTTTTCTTTTGGCCATAAGCGGCTACAGACATCAGGACTAAGGCAAAAAAAATGACTTTCTTCATGAGCATTGTTTATAGGTTATTAGTTATGAACAATTTTTGCAACTAAAAGGTTTTTAGGATTATTCCTTGTTAAACGGTCTTAGTTTTGCCCGACCCTTCTAAGTGTTCCTCCAATTCTTTTTACGGTCAGTATATGCAGCAAATGGTTTAAAGCTGTATAAAAATTTCCGGGATAGTTGCTACGAATAACGTACCATGCTTTCCGGTCATTTTATATTATTTCATGTGCGGGAAGAAATTCAGCTACCTGCAAAAAGTTTTTATGATGGCTAAATTTATTTTTGTTACCGGTGGTGTTACATCCTCTTTAGGCAAAGGCATTATAGCTGCTTCGCTGGCTAAATTACTGCAAGCCCGTGGCTTACGGATCACCATTCAAAAGTTTGATCCTTATATCAACATAGATCCAGGCACTATGAACCCCTATGAGCATGGCGAATGCTATGTAACGGAAGATGGCGCCGAAACCGACCTCGACCTGGGCCATTACGAACGTTTTTTGAACATCCACACCAGCCAGGCAAACAATGTAACAACCGGCCGCATTTACCAAACTGTTATCAACCAGGAAAGAGAAGGAAAATACCTGGGAAAAACGGTGCAGGTGGTGCCACATATAACTGACGAAATCAAGCGTCGCATGATGCTACTCGGTCAGGAAGATAAATGGGACATTGTAATTACTGAATTAGGTGGCACCGTTGGCGATATTGAAAGTCTGCCTTTTATTGAGGCCGTGCGGCAGATACAATGGGAATTGCCGGAAGAAGATTGCCTGGTTATTCACCTGACCCTGATACCTTATTTAAAAGCTGCGAAAGAACTAAAAACAAAACCCACGCAACACAGCGTACGGATGCTGAGTCAGGAAGGGGTACAGCCCGATGTAATTGTATGCCGTACCGAAGAGCCGCTGAATGGCGACATCCGCCGGAAGGTGGCCCTGTTTTGCAACGTAAAAGTGGAAGCAGTGATTGAAGCAATGGACGCTCCTACTATTTACGAAGTACCACTGCTGATGATGCGGGAAAAGCTGGATCAGATTTGTATTAAACGCCTGCAGTTGCACAGCCTGCATGAGCCGGACCTGGACAAATGGAAGCAGTTTTTAAATAAACTTACCTATCCCAAAGCCCGTATTACGATTGGGCTGATTGGTAAATACATTGAGCTACAGGATGCCTACAAATCCATACTGGAATCGTTTATACACGCAGGTGCCGTAAACGAATGCAAAGTGAACGTAGTGAATGTGCACAGTGAGTTTATTACTGATGAAAATGTAGAGGAAAAGCTGGGCAGCCTGGATGGCCTGCTGGTAGCTCCGGGCTTTGGCCTGCGGGGGATTGATGGGAAAATAACAGCCATCAGGTATGCCCGGGAAACCGGCCTGCCGTTTTTTGGTATTTGCCTCGGTATGCAAATGGCCGTGATTGAATATGCCCGCCATATTCTGGGTCTCTCCCATGCACACAGCACAGAGATGGACCGCAATACGCCAGACCCGGTAATTGATATGATGGAGGAACAAAAGCAGGTGCACCAAATGGGCGGTACGATGCGGTTGGGCGCTTACCCCTGCGAAATTGTAGAGGGCACGCTGGCTCATCAAATTTATGGCACCTCGCATATCAGCGAACGCCACCGCCACCGCTGGGAATTCAACAATGCTTATGAAAAACAGTTTACGGACGCCGGCTTTGTCCTGAGTGGCCGCAACCGGGAAACCAACCTGGTAGAAATTATAGAATTAGCCAATCATCCGTTTTTTATTGGGGTGCAGTACCATCCTGAACTAAAAAGCACGGTAGAAAGTCCGGCGCCGTTGTTTGTACATTTTATTAAAGCAGCACGGTGTTTTTCGGAGAAGCGTCATTCGCCACGGGTAAATGGTAAGCAACAAGCAGAGTTGGCAGCGAAGATTATTAGTGCGTTGCAATAGGCAAACACTTTTACGAACAGGTCGGCATCGCTTATTTCGATAACTACTTATAAACAATACCAGAGCGATGCCGTCCTTTAAAGTTGATGATGAATATTAATACAGCGATGATATCTTCTAAAATTTTTAATCAAGGACGGCATCGCCCAAACTGCTCAATATTTTGAGTGTAATAATAAGCGATATCGACCTGAGGCTTAAAAACAACGGCGTCGCCGGAAGCAACTTAGTCCTACAAGCTGTCAATTACCTCCACCACCTTTCCGGCCATCTCCTTACTCACATCCAAATGATACACCAGCCGGATGGCCTGTGGCGAAATAGGCAGGCACAAAATCCCTTTCTCTTTTAATTCTCCGGCCAGCCAGGCAGCCGTATGTGTTGGTTGTAGTTCGGCAATTACAATATTGGTTTCTACCGGTAACATATACTGTACAAAATTCTTTTGCGCTAACGCTTCGGCAGTTTGTTGCGCATGGGTATGATCTTCAGCCAGTCGTTCAATATTATTTTCCAGTGCATAAATGCCGGTTGCTGCCAGGTAGCCTGCCTGCCGCATACCACCGCCAAATTTTTTACGCACCCGTCGGGCTTGTTTGATGAAATCTTTATTCCCCAGCAATACACTACCTACCGGGGTTCCTAATCCTTTGCTCAGGCAAATGGAAATAGAATCAAACGTTTCGCCATATTGTTTGGGTGTTTCGCCTTTGGCCACCAGTGCATTAAACAGCCGGGCACCATCTAAATGCAGTGCCAGGCCATGCCTTTGGCAAACTTCTTTAATGGCAACGATATCAGTAAAATCGTAGCAACTGCCACCGCCCCTGTTTGCCGTATTCTCCAGACTTACCAGCCGGGAGCAGGCTTTGTGTATATCGTCAGGATTAATAGCAGTCTCAACTTCAGCCGCTGTTATTCTTCCCCGATTGCCTTTTATTGCTTTTACCTGGCAGCCGCTGTTGAATGCAATACCGCCACCCTCATAAATATATACATGGCTCAGTTCGTCGCAGATTACTTCATCGCCGGGGCGGGTATGCACGTTGATGGCAATCTGGTTAGTCATGGTGCCACTGGGGCAATACAGCCCGGCTTCCATGCCAAACATATCCGCACTCATCTCTTCTAATCGGTTCACCGATGGGTCTTCACTAAAAACATCATCCCCCACCGGTGCATTGAACATAGCTTGCAACATACCAGGTGTAGGTTTGGTAAACGTATCCGAACGCAGGTCTATCATTTTTGAGTTCAAAGTTTAAGGTTCAAAGTTCAAAGTTCTACAGCTCAATCATCGAAACTAATTTTCATTTTTATTTTTCATTTTCAATCTAATTTTTCAAGGCTGTGTTACCTTTTCTTATCATATTCCTATGTGAAACTATGTTCGCCTTTGTTTCTGTGTGGTGAAAAATACCCGCATAAATGTTAGCTATCATTCGTTTTGGTTGTCAATCCTTCTAATTTTACCTTGCCTTCCGGCGGCAGGTTTTTACTTTATACCTTAAACTCATGAAGCGGAAAGACTTTTTGCAACGGGTTACAGCAGTATCAGCAGGTTTGTTTTTGGCCAAAACCGGCTTTACCCGTCCTGATCCGGTAGAACCGGTACTGTCCAGGCTAACACCACCTTACCTACAGCCCGGCGATACCATTGGCATTACCTGCCCGGCCAGCCCGATGGATGCCAAAGACTTAACGGAATGCCGGGATGCTTTTCAGCGCTGGGGATTCAAAATGGCTTACGGCAACACCGTGAATAAACACTGGGAACGATTTGGTGGTACCGATGCCGAACGGGCTGCCGATCTGCAACAAATGCTGGAAGATGATACGATCAATGCCATCATGTTTGCCCGTGGTGGATACGGCGTTATGCGGATGATTGACAAAGTGGACTGGTCGGCATTTGTCCGCAAGCCGAAATGGCTTATTGGGTTCAGTGATATAACTGCTTTTCATTGTCATATACAAAGTTTATATGGTATCCCTACTATTCACGCCGATATGGGGAATGGATTTTCTGCTACAGATGACCCTGCATCCATTTCGCTTCAAAAAATGCTGACCGGTACCCGCCAGCCTTACCAGGCAGATGGCTATTCTTTAAACAGGAATGGTGTAGCAAACGGTAAATTAGTGGGCGGGAACCTAAGCCTGATTACTGCCATGCAGGGTAGCAAAAGTATGCTGGATACAGCCGGTAAAATTTTACTGATAGAAGATGTAAGCGAGTATAAATACACGATTGACCGGATGCTGATGACCCTGAAACGCAGCGGTAAACTGGATAACCTGGCCGGGCTGATAGTTGGCGGCTTTACCGCCACCAAGGCCGATACAGAGGAGACTTTTGATATGAGTGTAGAGGAAATTATTTTTGAGAAAGTAAAGGAATATAATTACCCGGTTTGTTTCCATTTTCCCGCAGGGCACCAAAGGCTAAACCTGGCCTTAAAGTTAGGTGCCTACCACCGTTTAGAAGTTGCTGAAAGTGGTATTTACCTTTCGGAAATCGTTCCTGTGGCATCTATGATTCAGCTACCGCTTAAAGATAGTGTGCATGTTATGGATATCCCGGCAACCAGTCAGGCCGGTTATAGATACACTGATACAGCAATGATGGTTGATGTGCGTAGAAACATTGCATGGCAACGTTTTGGTAATTGGATTGATTAAGAACATTGCATATGCGTAAGGGATAGCGTGCTAGCCACTTGGTTAAGAAATGATGAAGCCATTATGTTGAAAATGGATTGATGAACACCGACATAAATGATGTAAAAAAGCGATGAGGGATGGAATCGTGACATCCTTTTTGCTGGTTTTCGCAAAAAGAGGAAGCGATAGCCCGGCCCGCCGCGGCGGGAAACGCCCAAATGTATTTCCTGTATTAACTGCTGACTGCTTTCTGCCGACTCTTTCTCTCCTTCTATTCCTCTTACTTTCTACTTTCTGTATGTTGCGCTCTGTTTTTTGTCTTCTGTCCTCTATTTTCTTTCCCTCGTATAACTTTTTTCCTTTACTTTTGCCGCCCGTTTTATTAATCACCAAAATACAGGGAGTTCAAAGCAAATGAACAATTATGAATTGATGGTGATTTTTACCCCTGTCCTTTCTGAAGATGATTACAAAGCTGCCCAAAAGAAATTTACCGACCTGGTAAAGGAAAATGGCGGCGAAATCGTTTCAGAGAACCCCTGGGGGTTGAAATCACTGGCGTACCCCGTTCAGAAGAAAACCACAGGCTTGTACTGGGTTACTGAATTCCGGTCGCTATCCGACTTCAATGAAAAGCTGAAAATTCAGCTTTTACGTGACGACAATGTAATGCGTCACATGGTAACCAAACTCGATAAACACGCCGTCGAGTACAATGCCAGAAAAGTAAGTGGTGTGAGATTAAAGGATGTTCCGAAGCCTGAACCGCAAAAACAGGAGGCATAATTTATGGCAAAAAATGAAATAAAATACCTGACGGCTATTAAGAATGAGAAAGCGTCAGAAAAAATATTGCCGTTTCAAAAAGCTCGGAATTAAATACATTGACTATAAAGATGTAGAGTTCCTGAAAAAATTTGTAAACGAGCAGGGCAAGTTACTTCCCCGCCGCATTACCGGAACCAGCCTGAAATTTCAACGCAAGGTTTCCGATGCAGTGAAAAAAGCCCGCCAGATGGCACTCCTTCCTTTTGTAACCGATCTTTTAAAGTAAACCAATTATGCAAGTAATACTCGTACAGGATGTAAACAACCTGGGTGGTATGCACGAACTGGTTTCTGTAAAGAACGGTTACGCCCGCAACTACCTGATACCGCAAAAGATGGCGGTAGAAGCAAACCCCAGCAATATGAAAATGCTGGAGGAAAAGCAAAAAGTAAAAGCCCGCAAGGAAGAAAAGCTACTGTCTGCTATTAATGATGTAGTGAATAAACTGAAAGAAGGACCGTTAAAAATTGGCGCTAAAGTGGGCACCTCCGGTAAAATATTCGGAAGTGTTACATCAGTGCAAATTAGCCGGGCCATCCGGGAACAGAAAGGTTACGAAATTGACCGCCGCCGGATTACCATTCTGGATGAAGTAAAAGAACCGGGCACTTTTAAAGCAAAAATTGATTTTGGCAACAGCAATGAAACCGAAGTTGAGTTTGAAGTAGTTCCTGAATAATTTCGCAACTTTTTTATAGAAATCCTGCTTTTTGTAAGGCAGGATTTTTTTATTTGATGATATGTAAAAAGTTATACTTTTGATTTGCCTTAATGATCGTTGCTGGCTTTAGGTACGTAGTGCAACGGTGTTCGTTTCTCAGTCCTTTTCCCGATGGTTCATTACAGGTAATTATTTTCATTTTTAAATTAAATGTAATGAACATTTACGTTGGGAACCTTTCCTGGACCATGACTGACCAGGACCTGGCTGATCTTTTTAGCCCTTATGGCGAAGTAGTTTCCGCCAAAATTGTAGTAGACAAATTTAAAGGCAACCGCAGCAAAGGCTTTGGCTTTGTGGAAATGGCTGACGATGCAACCGCAACGCAGGCAATTGCTCAGCTGAATGACAGCGACCAGGGTGGCCGTAAAATCATCGTAAACGAAAGCCAGCCACGCCCGGCAGGTGACCGTAAGCCTTATGGCGGCGGTGGCGACCGTGGCGGAAGCGGCGGTGGTTACGGTGGTGGCAGCGGCGGCGGTGGTGGTTACCAAAAACGTAGTGGCGGTGGCGGCTATGGTGGCGGTGGCGGCAGCGATCGTGGTGGCGGAAGTGGTGGCTATGGTGGCGGTGGTGGCCGTAGCGGCGGAAGCAGCGGTGGTTACAATCGCAACTATTAAGATGTAATAGCTCTTAAAAAACATAGCGGCTGTTCTGTATTAGCAGAACAGCCGCTTTTTTATTTTCAGTTGTTAACACTATTTGTTAGATGAAATTCCTCTTTCTATTATATCAGATTGAAATTAATCGTAGAAATTGCTTAGGTTAGCTGTATTTAATTGCTTGTTGCCCGTTGCTTATTGCCTCTTCCATTACCGGATTGAAAATGGTATTATCTCCTGCTGATCCATGCTGCCGGGTTAATCGGCCCCTTTTCGGTATCAACCCGTAATTCTACTTCTCCTATTCCATTATCATCAACACCAGCAGTGCCAATAGCCTGACCAGTTGTCACTGTTTGGCCCCGGCTTACTGATACAGATGCTAACATAGCATATGAAGTAAAATACTTTCCGTGTTGAATCATAATAGTCTGTGTACCACCAGGACTGGGAAATACGGATGTAACTGTTCCATCAAAAATTGCTTTTATAGTTGCTCCTTTATCTGTTTCAATTGTAATACCATCGCTAATTCCTGTTAAATTGGTTCCGGGAATTTTATAGTTACCAAATGGAATGATGATAATTCCCTTACCAACTGGCCAAGGAAGGCTGCCTTTATTTAGTTCAAATTTCTGTGAAGAGATAACGCCTTCCGGCGTAAGTTCCAGTGCACTTGCTGCCCGTTGTGTTTTTCTAACTGATGGTGTTTCTGCTTTGGCTATTGTATTATTTGCATCTGTATTTGTTCCGGCCGTTGCCGTTCCATTTTTTTTCGCTAGATCTTC
>CBDFGC010000027.1:0-67746 GCA_965246935.1 Chitinophagaceae bacterium
GCGGATACCAAAGCGGTAATGGACGCCTATACCGCCGGCGTTAATTTTTACATTAACCAGTTAAAGCCGGCAGATTACCCGGTTGAATACAAGCTGCTGAATTATGCACCGGAAAACTGGAGCAATCTGAAAACAGTTTTCTTCCTTAAATACATGAGTCAGCAACTGGCCAGTTACGAAGATGACTTTGAACATACGAATTCGTTAAGCTTTCTTACAAAAACGCAGTTTGAACAGGCTTACCCTTATGGCCGTGATTCATCAAGCCCGGTTATTTCACCAGGTACAGTTTTCGAAAAGCCATCTATCATACTGAAAGTACCTGCTAATGCCGACTCCCTGTATTTTACCTACCGGCATGATTCATTGCCAACGCCCGGCGAAAAACCAAACCCGTTTAATGGCAGCAACAACTGGGCAGTGGCAGGCAGCAAAACTGCCAGTGGCAGACCCATCCTTTGCGGCGATCCACACCTGGGCCTGAATTTGCCTTCACTTTGGTTTGAAATGCAATTGCACACACCGGAATGGAATACGTACGGCGCTTCTTTTCCGGGAGCTGCTGCTATCACGATTGGTTTCAATGACAGTATCGCCTGGACTGTAACCAATGCCGGCAGGGATGTAAAAGATTTCTTTGAAATTACTTTTAAAGATAATACAGAAACGGAATATCTTTTCAACAAGCAATGGCTGAAAACAGGTTGGCGCATTGATACGATTAAGGTGTTAGGCGAGCCTGATTTTATTGACTCTATTGCTATGACGATACTGGGCCCGGTGATGTACGACAAGCATTTTAAAGATCCGCTACAAACCGGCAAAGCATATGCTGTGCGCTGGAAGGCACATGATGGCAGCAATGAAGAAATGACCTTCATTAAACTAGCCCGTGCCAAAAATTACAACGGCTATCTGGACGCTATTAAAAGCTTTGAATGCCCCGGACAGAACTTTGCGTTTGCAAGCAAAAGTGGTGATATAGCGATGTGGAACCAGGGCGCCTTCCCTGCCAGATGGCGCCGCCAGGGCGATTTTGTAATGCCGGGTTCGGACAGTACTTACCTGTGGCAAGGCATTATTCCGCAGGCCGAAAACCCACATGAAATGAACCCGGCAAGGGGTTTCGTAAGCAGTGCTAATCAATATCCAACCGATACTTCTTACCCGTACTACCTGGCGGGTGGTTTTGATTTGTACCGGGGTATTACCATTAATAAAATGTTGAGCAGCATGAACCATATCAGCCCGCCGGATATGGAAAAAATGCAGCTAAACAGTGATAATATGTTTGCCTACACTGCGCTTCCGCTTATTATAAGGAACCTGACTGATAGCGGACTTACAGATGCGGAAAAAAAATATGCTGATACCCTTCGCCGGTGGAACTGTCACAATGATCCCGAATTAACCGGGCCGACTATTTTTACAGGATTGATGCGCAATTTGAATAAAATGGTCTGGACGGATGAAATTTCGGAAAATAATCAGTTACCGGTCGCCATTCCATCATCTGCAACTTTGCTGGAAGCTGTGCTGAAAGATTCCAACTTTGCTTTTATCGATGATATAAGAACGCCCCAAAAAGGAAACATTCAAAGACGAATTGCAACTGGCATTTAAGGAAACTGCCCGGCAGTTAGACTCCACAGCCAACCGTACCCGTGGCGATCTGAGTTGGGGGAAAATTAACAATGCGTCTGTTGTTCACTTATTACAGCTATTGCCCTTTAGCAGCCTGCGTTTAGGAACGGGTGGCGGCACCAATGTCATTAATGCTACCAGTGGCAATCATGGTCCAAGCTGGCGAATGATTGTTCAGCTTACAGATAAAACAGAGGCCTATGGTGTATATCCCGGCGGGCAAAGCGGTAATCCTGGCAGCCGCTTTTACGATATGTTTGTAAATACCTGGGCCACGGGCCAATATTACCCGCTATGGGTGATGGCCGATAACGAGAAGGGGGATCAACGGGTGAAATGGAAAATGGAACTGCAACCGTAAATGGTGAATCAGTAAATCGTTTCATTCATACCTCATAACTTATCTCTCATATCTCATAACTCATATCTTCTTAAAATGAAATTCATCATCAGCCTTCTGCTTACTGCCATATTTGCATTTGCATTAGGGTTATACCTCGACTGGTGGAGTATTGCCATCGCTGCTTTTGTAGTAGCCGTTTGTATTCCGCAACGCCCCTGGAAAGCGTTATTAAGTGGTGGCCTTGCTATTGCGCTACTTTGGGGAGGCTATAGTTTTTTTTTAAACAAACGAAATGATGGCCTGCTGGCAACTAAAATAGCTTCGGTATTACCACTCGGCGGCAGCAGATTATTTTTGATTTTACTTACTGCTATCATCGGTGGATTAGTAGGCGGTCTTGCAGCACTAAGTGGCAGTTATGTACGCAGAGTACCCTTACGGAAAACACAGATTGTGTCTGATGAAGCTGTAGTATTGGACAGAAAGCCTGCCATCCTAATGAAATTTGAGATATGATCGACAGACAACGTGGATGAAGAGAGATTGTTGTGAAGTTTGAATGCCGGAAATAGCTTCATAGCAGTACAAATTTTCAACAGTGCCCTCACCCCCAGCCCCTCTCCACCCTTCGGATAGAGAGGGGTGCCTCTGTGTAGCTTTCAATATGAAATTCATTAACGGGTTCAAAATTATGGGGGTTCAATAGGTATTCTGTCCTTCAACGGTGCCAACGCCAATATCGCTCTTTTCTTATTCGATTGCCTGGCCCATAAAAACCACTCAGAACCGGGCTGCCCGTAATGAGTTGTAGCCCTTGTCAGAACAGCAAAATCACAAATCATAAATCACAAGTCACAAATCCAATGGTGTTGTTTTATCCGGTTAATTTTGGAAGATGAATTACTGCCAACGCTTTACTATTCTTTTATTCGTTAGTTGCTGTTTTGCCACCCTAAACGCCTATGCTATTACCCTTACCGGCAGCGTAATTGATGGGTTTAGTAATCCACTACCTTACTCCAGTGTGTATATAAAAGGAAGCAGTAAAGGCACTACTGCCAATGCCGACGGCCGCTTTACCCTTGAATTGGAACCGGGTAAGTACACTATTTTCTGTACGCATGTAGGCTACCAGAGCGATGAAAAAGAAATAGAAATAAAGGATAAAACGGCAGACATTTTCTTCAGGCTGTATCCGGTGAAAATTGAAATGAAAGATGTGGTGGTGAAAGCCAATGCCGAAGACCCGGCCTATGCGATTATCAGGCAGGCCATTAAAACACGACCGCAACACCTGAATGAAGTAAAAGCATGGCAGGTAGAAGTATACATGAAAGGCATTATCCGAACTGTGGCCGTACCCAAAAGTATTTTCGGAATTGGAGTTACCATGAACGGTGAGGTTATTGATTCAAGCGGCAAGGGAATTATTTACTTATCAGAATCACTAACAAAATACTCCCGCCGGCTGCCAAATACGTATAAAGAGGATATTGTATCAGCGAAAGTTAGCGGCAGCAGCCAGGGTTTTGGGTTCAACAGCCCTAACCAGATGGAGGTGAACTTATACGAAAATAATATTACGCTCAGCGGTATGAATAGCCGTGGCTTTGTGTCGCCTATTGCCAATAATGCGCTGGGCTTTTACAGTTATAAATACGAGGGTACATTTTACCAGAACGGTGTAGAAATTAACCACATACGGGTAATACCCAAAAGGTTATACGAGCCTTGCTTTGCAGGATACATCAATATTATCGAGAATTCCTGGCGCATCCACAGCATTGATCTGGTGCTTACCAAAACGGCACAGTTGGAAATAGTGGACAGCCTGCGGTTGCAGCAACAAATGTTTCCGGTGGGGCAACAGTTCTGGATGCCGCAGCAGACTACTTTTTTTGCATCCTTTGGTGCATTAGGCTTTAAAGCCAATGCCAACTTTGCAGCCGTTTATTCCGATTATAACTTGGATCCGGTGTTCGATAAAAAATCATTTGGCAAAGTAATCCGCACCGCTGATACATCGGCCAATAAAAAATCATTGGCTTACTGGGAAACGATACGGCCCGTTCCACTTACCGAAGAGGAATACAGCGACTATCGCAAAAAGGATACGCTGGAACAGAAGTATAATAATCCCCGTTACCTCGACTCACTGGACAGGAAACGCAACCGGGTGACCCCATTACGCACCATTTTATCCGGTGTAAATATCACCCGCCGCTCCAAAAAAATGTCGTACAGCATCGATCCCTTAATTGAAGCTATTAGCTACAACACAGTGGAAGGATTGGTTGTGAACATCGCACCACGCATTACGCATTACGGCGATACGGGATCATATACCATTACTCCCTTCACTCCGATATGGCTTTGCCAATAAACGCTCCGCAGGGTTCCGTCAGCATTAATAAAGTAATAGGCCGGAACTATTACAAGCGTTTTACCGTGAACCTGAGTGGCGGACGTAATATGTTCCAGATTAATCCCGTAAACCCGATTACCGTTTTCCCCAACACCATTGGCAGCCTGCTGTATGAACAAAATTTTTTAAAGCTGTACGAGAATACATTTGTTACGGTTGCTGCCAGCAAACGCCTGGCAGACGGACTTAGGGGTACGATTAGCTTTAGTTATGAAAAACGGCATTTACCGGAAAATGCTACCGATTATAAATGGCGGGATGTAAAAGACCGGCGCTTTACCAGCAATTATCCGGAAGAATTACCCGGCGGGCTTTTTCCCGATCATAAAGCATTGCTTACCAGCTTTAGCCTGCGCCTGCATCCCGGCCAGAAATATATTGAGTATCCGAACAGACGGTTTTCCGTAGGCAGCAACTTACCGGTGTTTCTGCTATACTATACCCATGGGTGGAAAAATGCATTAGGTAGTGATGTTGATTTCGACAAATGGCGCTTTACTATGACAGATGAGTTAAGCCTGAAACTGGCAGGTGTGTTTCACTACCGGTTTACCATGGCGGGCTTTTTTAATAACCGAAAAGTTTTTTTACCGGATTATCATCATTTCTTAGGCAACCGTTCAGCACTGGCCGGTCCTTACCTGCAAACTTTTCAATTGGCCGAATATTATTTAAACAGCAATGCTGAAAGCTTTTTTGTATCTGCTAACCTGGAGCATCATTTTAATGGAGCCATTACCAATA
Organism: Chitinophagaceae bacterium; assembly: GCA_965246935.1. GTDB lineage: Bacteria > Bacteroidota > Bacteroidia > Chitinophagales > Chitinophagaceae > JAZKFT01. The sequence continues at coordinate 5,157 of CBDFGC010000027.1, forward strand.
AAATACCTTTTGTACGAAAGCTGAACCTGGGATTGGTTGCCGGGATCAATACGTTTAATGTAAACAATAACAAGAACTATTTTGAAGGCTTTGTGGGAATAGAAAATATTCTGAAGCTTATCCGGATTGATGCAGTGTGGGGATATAAAGCAGAAAGCACTAAGCCACAGGCGGGCATACGGATTGGTTTTAGTGGCATTTTTACTGGTAATGGAATTGAATAAATCTAGTGGCGTTTGGTGGCAGCCGTAACATCAGTTGGTGGAAATGTTATCAATAATACCGGTAACCATACCGGCTAAAATCAGGGTAATCAGTGTGTGAAGGTTACATCAAATCCTATTCATTTGACGCAAGACAATGAAACACAGAACAGGTATATGCCAACGTATCAAAAACGTATTGTACTAACTACAATACGAAATGTATAACGTTAAGTGGTTGAAAATCAGTGTTAATTTTTTTTTGGAAGTACGTCTAATAACATCAATATATTCGTTGAACCAACACCGCCTGTAAGGGCGATGAGTTTTACATTGAAGATCTTGTGGTTATCTTTCGTTTCTAAATAATACAAGATCATGGAAAAAAAACAGTAAGCCCGCCAGCCATTGCGGCATTGGAAAAAGCCAGTCAGTATCTCTCCGTGGGCCATTACAGCCCCAACACCATCCGTAATTATTTAAGCGAACTTCGCTATCTGTTCTGCTACTATGATGAGGTAAGCCCACAGGAGATTACAGAAGACCAGATCCTGGAGTACCTGGTGTACCTGACCAAAACATTGGGGTGTAGCCGCGTAAAATGCAAGATGGCTGCTCAAAGTATTGCCTTCTTTTGCCGTCATGTGCTCAAGCGCCCTTACCTCATTCCTTCCGTAGTCTATCCCCGCACCGCTACTACCCTGCCACCTGTTATGTCTCCACAAGAGATCAAGGCACTCATCGATACGGTAAGCAATAGTAAGCACCGGGCTATCATCATGCTGCTTTACAGCAGCGGCATGCGGGTAAGCGAAATAGCCAATCTGAGGATTACCGATATTGACAGCCCCAACATGCGCCATTAAAGTTGTACAGGGCAAAGGTGCCAAAGACCGCTATACCATTCTCTCCCAACAGGTGCTATTGGAACTCAGAGCTTACTACCTCATCTATAAGCCAAAACAATATCTGTTCAATGGACAGGGTGCAGGCAAGCCCTCAGCGTACGCAACATCCAGCACCTCGTACAAAAGGCACTCATCAAACTGGGCCTGGACAGCAAGCACTATACAGTGCATACCATCCGACATAGTTTTGCCACCCATTTAGTAGATAATGGCACCGACCTGCACACCGTAAAGGAACTGCTGGGACATACTTGTCTGCAAACCACGATGCGTTATTTGCACCTGACCACCAGCCGCACCGATGGTATTATCAATCCTTATGATACCTTACCACAAAGCACGGCTGTAACAACATCAAAAAAGCAAACTACTAAATGATGTTGTTATGCTTGCTTATACAACCCCGAAGGCTACCGTGCAGCAGGTACTACAACAACACTATGAGCCGCGGGCAGCCACCAACCGGCATGTGCAAAAAGTGATGCAGCGCTTGATGGTTTGCCGCACTGCTGCCCTTGGCTATCATGCTTACCAATGCGGTGATGAAGCTTGCGCTCATATTAAGTATCAGTATCATAGCTGCCGTGACCGCCACTGCCCCAATTGTGGAGCAATGAAGAAACAGGAATGGATAGAAGCACGGATGCAGGAGTTACTGCCGGTGAAGTATTATCATGTCGTATTCACTTTGCCACATGAGCTTAACAGCCTCATACTTGGTCACCGTCAGCTACTGTTTAAGCTACTGTTCGATGCCTCTTCTCAAACGCTGCTCACTTTTGCCCGTGACCCGCAGTACCTGGATGCCGTACCCGGTATTATCAGCGTGCTACATAGTTGGGGACAGCAACTAAGCTTTCATCCCCATATCCATTGCATTGTTAGTGGAGGTGGCATCACCAATGACAACACCTGGAAAGAAGCCAGGAAAAACAGTTATCGTTTTCTCTTCCCCGTAAAGGCCATGAACATCGTCTACCGGGCCAAGTTCCTGCAAGGGTTGCAGCAGTTGATCAGTAAGGGGGAAGTGGTGATGGCGGATGGCACGGATGGCAAATGGCTGATCAATCTGCTCTATCAGAAAGAGTGGGTGGTATATGCCAAAGCACCGTTTGGCGGGCCACAGGCCGTGATCGAATACCTGGGCAGATACACGCACAAAGTAGCTATCAGCAATCATCGGATAAGCAGTCTCAATGAAGAAGCGGGTACGGTGACCTTTGATTACAAGGATTATGCAGATGCCAGTAAGCAAAAGCAGATGAGCTTATCGGGCAGTGAGTTTATCCGGCGTTTTTGAGCAGCACATACTACCGAAGGGCTTTACCAAAATACGGACATATGGCTACCTGGCAAACCGCAACCGGCACACCAGGATTAATGAAGTGCTCAAAAGCATGCAGTTGCCGGTGCACAAGGGGTTGGTAAAAGTGTTATTGGAGGTGCGGCTCAAAGAACAGTATGGCATAGCGGTGGCGGAGTGCCCGGTGTGCAAAAACAAAACGCTGCGGCTGATAGCCGTGTACAACCCCTGGAAGAAAAGTGATGACGGGTGAGAGAGGTAAGGGGGTGCACTGTTTGAGGGGAAGTGGAAAGGCAACGCCTGAAGGACGTGCTGGCAGGGATATGGCCGGCATTAAAAAAAGAAGGTATTAAAAGATACAAACATGCAACAAATAGCTACTTTAGCCAGCCTTTGGCTGGCTGCCGGGCCACAATAAGGCAAAAACAACTATTTGAAAAGCAAAACCGATGATAAAAAACCAACAAATGCAAGAGTGTAGTCCGATACTTTCCTCCTAATGGTAACATTACGGCGGTGTCGGTCAACTTAAAAGTATACCGCAAAGCCCCACAATACCTAAACATGCGGGGCTTCTTCAGGGGGCCTTGCGGATACTTTTCTTTTTGTTGTGCGTCATTCTACGTGATACCCTACGAACTAGAATTCAAATAACTTGAGAAGAGAAAAAATACCCATCTTTAAATTTAAAATCAAAACAATAAGAAAATGAAACGTGCAATAATAATTGGTGCCGCAAAGCCAGGTTATTCAGAAGCTATAACAAGGAAGATGATAAGCGATGGAATTTTCGTAATAGGAACGTTTGATGGAGAGTATTCAGACAATGCTAACGTTTTATCCAACGAGTTTGGGAAAGACAAACTAATGCTTCAAGAGGTTGACTTAATTTCAAGAGTTTCTATGGATAGTTTTATTACGTCAATAACATCAAATTTTGACGGGATTGTTTTTGCACAGTTTTTCTTTGAGATGGAAAACCCCGACGAATTTGACCACAGCATTTGGGACAAAAGTTTAGCCATAAACTTAACTGCACCAAATTATCTACTTCACGAGTTAAAAGACAAAATGAACATTGATAGCTCAAACATCATTATAACAAGCACGGAAGCGTATCGGGGTTCGTATGGAGCGTCTGCATATTCAGCTACAAAAGCTGCAGTTCATAATCTTGTAAAAAGTCTAGCAAATACTTTAGGTAAAAGGAAAATAAGGGTAAACGCTTTACCATCGGGTTGGATAGGTGGAGAAATGGACACAGATGAAGTTTTTAATAAGTCAAGAGAATTAACGCCATTAGGACGACTTGGAAACGCAGATGAAATCGCTAATGTTGTTTCTTTTCTATTTTCAAAAGAATCTTCCTTTATTAATGGAACAACGCTAATTGGCAGACGGCGGATACTTGGCTTCTGACCCTTTATCAAAGTATGAGTTTGACGAACTAAATAAATAACAATTACTATGGACAGCACGTCACTAGCGAAACAAATTTCAGAAACACAATGGTATGTTTGGTTTTCAATCGTAGCAGGTATTGCATCAATAATAGCTTTACTCATCCCAAACTTTAGAATACACATTATGAACGGATTACAAAAATCAATTGAATGGATATATTGTAAATTCGGAGATGTCAAAATTAGAAAAATTCAAAGTCACATTCATTCATTCATTGAATCAGAAGATGGGAAAAAGTATTTGGCCAATAACTCAAATAAGGAACTGAAGAAAAAACTTCTTACGTCTATCAAAGCTTTAAAAAAGCACAAAAACACCACCCAGTTTCAAGAGGATGTATACTATTTGTATTTGTTTTCCTTACTAGAAAAGGCAAAAGATAAAATTTGGGCGGCATCTATTAGCGACCCTTTAGAATGGACTGATAGCGAGGAAGAGAAGTTATTTTTAAAACTCAATATAAAAGCCTCTGAAAGAAGAATTTTGGTTGAGAGAATATTCATTATTGACAAAGCCCAAATGCAAGATTTTTTGGCAATTAGTCCAATAAAAGAGCAAATTAAACAACATGAAAAAAGCGAGTATTATTATACATATTATGCCTATAAAGAAGATATAGATGTTTCTTTACTTAGAGATATTGCAAGCGGTTTTCTGGCATTTGACGATTTGGCAATTGCAAAAGATGTTTTTTCGGATAAAGAAATTAGGGGCATTATTGAAATAGAATCGTTTTTGAGACACAATAAGATTTTTACTAAATTAAGAACGGCGGCTCATCCACTTGATTCCAATTATTATAAAACAATAACTGGAACAAATTTAAATGACTAAGGAATGGATAATAGAACCTGGATTGACATTAATAAATCTTACTGGGATAGCCTAGCTAACAAATACAATTCATTGTACAATGACCAATGGAGTATTTTAGAGAATAACTACATTTCTTCAAAATTAACAGAAATAGTTTATAAGAATGAAAACAGAATTCTAGATTTAGGTTGTGGCACAGGCTTAGGGCTTGAGCTTTTCTCTCAAACAGGTTTAAGAATTGATTATGTTGGAATAGACTTATCTAATGAAATGATACAAGAACTAAAAATAAATCATAGTTCAGTTACGGCAGTAGAGGGTTCAATGAGTAATTTGAGTTTTTTTCTTTCAAATTCTTTTGATAATGTTATTAGCTTGTTTACTTCATTTTCGTACACAGATGACCTAAAAAAGACTGTTTCGGAAATACATAGAGTTCTGAAACCTGGTGGTAAAATATTAGTCTCTGTAATTAGTAAATATTCACTACGAAGATTAATTAATTTTAAATTTGGGAATATGGAAGAATATAAGACAAGAGGAACAATTTCTAAAGAATTTTCGGAAGCTTGGGTTTTCAATAGAAGCGATTTAAAAGACCTATTTTCTGAAAGCAACTTTAAAGACATTAAAGTTGAAGGTTATAACCCTTTTGCAGGAATAGCTTTTTTAACGAATCGTCCTAAAAGTTGGAAGTTTAATTTATGGCTTTCAAAATCATTACCATTTTTAAGTCATGAATTATTAATAACTGCAACTAAAAATTAGTTTTAATGTTTGACGAATCCCATATATATGCCTCATTCAACTTGATTGAATTAGGTTTGTTACCAGAGAATTGGGCTGCTCAAATATTAAAAGTAGCAGAAAACGATTCTTATCTTGTAAAATTAGATGGTAAATCTTCAACATCTAGGGAGCCAAAAGATACTGACGGAGCAGAAGTATTTGTTGTAGAAGGAGACATAATTGCCCAAAAGTTAAATTGGCTTCACAATCTTTATCAGAACGAATTTTTAGAATTTGCAAATGCCAATTTTATTGGTAGTTATGACTATGCTAAAAACATAAAGTCAGGAACAAATATCAATCTATTAAAAGGTAAAAACGCAAGGTATGAATGGCATGTTGATAGCAATCCTTTGACAGGGGTACTTTTTGTAACGACACACAACAAAGGTGACGGGGGGGAGTTGATATTTAAGTTACCAACTGAAACAATAATTGTTTACCCTAAAACGGGGACTCTTATTTTATTTGACGCAAGGCAAATTCCGCATACAGTCTTACCATTGCAAAAAGAAGGAATTAGAATTAGTGTACCGCTTAACTTTTATTACAGTGGACAAGCACAAATTAGACCAGAAGATTTGGACTCTTACATTTACAAGAAACCAGACCAGTGAGAAGAAGAACGAACGCACAACAGGGGGTTTGGCGTTATTGGGGCTGACGTAATAACAATGAGCTTTTTATAACTCTATGGGGCTTTTGCTCCAGCTTGACGGAATGCTATTTGGCTTTTGTTGTTTTCTTCATCATCAGTTTTTCAATCAGCAGCAGTTCCTGGCAGACGGAATTCTATTTCCCCAACAACGCCAAGCCCTGTTCGTTAGCAGCAACCAATAACGACACAGACTAACCATACAAAACTTATTGGCTTGCTTGACCAAGCTGAAAAATTAGCAAGTGAATTTCAAGGCGGTTACTCTGGACAATTTTTATCAGTAGAAGAATTTCATCGAGCATTGTTTGACAGCATCAATAAATTCAAACAAGGCGACAAAACGCAACTTGACAAATTGTATATCTGGTTCTTACCGACTTCTTGTTGGGACGATTTTATCGGAAAAGAAGGACAAGATTTAGCAAACGAAATCAGCGGACTTCTATCAACAATGACAAGGACATAATGAAATTTGAGAACAACTGGCGACAAAAAACTCTTGAAAATCTTGAAAAAGACTATTGGGACAATCCAGACTATGACAGCCATTTAGTAAGACGTTGCCATGAACTTAGAAAACTTACGTTGGACAATTTCACAACAGAAGATTTAAGAATAATGATTGGACAACAAATTAGCTTAGACTATTTAATTCCTTTGGCACTTGAAGTTTTGACAGTTGATTTGTTTGCGGAAGGCGATTTTTTTGAAGGCGACCTTTTAAAAAATGTACTATCAATTAAAACAGACTTTTGGGACAGCAATAAAAATTATTGGTTAACTCTTGACAATCTAATTCAGGACAGACGAAGTGAAATTAATGCCCATAAGTTTGACACTACCAACTTTGACAAAAGCATTCATCGGCATTGAGAAGCAAGGCTGCACACAACATGGGGTTTGGCGTTATTGGGGCAGGACGTTGGCACTTCGGCTGTAGTTCGCTATCAGCTTCGGTTTCGGCTTGACGTTAATAATTTAGCTTTAGTTGTTATTTTCAACTTTTAAAACAATATTAGGCTTCAGTTGTCGGCAGACGTTTTTCAAATATCCCAACAACGCCAAGCCCTGTTCGTTGAACCAACACCGCCTATTGAGGCGGTGAGTTTTACGTTGCCGATCTTGTGGTTATCTTTCGTTTCTAAATATTACAAGATCATGGAAAAAAAACAGTAAGCCCGCAAGCCATTGCGGCATTGGGAAAAGCCAGTCAGTATCTCTCCGTGGGCCATTACAGCCCCAACACCATCCGTAATTATTTAAGCGAACTTCGCTATCTGTTCTGCTACTATGATGAGGTAAACCCGCAGGATATCACAGAAGACCAGATCCTGGAGTACCTGGTCTACCTGACCAAAACATTAGGGTGCAGCCGCGTAAAATGCAAGATGGCTGCTCAAAGTATTGCCTTCTTTTGCCGTCATGTGCTCAAGCGCCCTTACCTCATTCCTTCCGTTGTGTATCCACGTACCGCTACTACCCTGCCACCTGTTATGTCTCCACAAGAGATCAAGGCACTCATCGATACGGTAAGCAATAGTAAGCACCGGGCTATCATCATGCTGCTTTACAGCAGCGGCATGCGGGTAAGCGAAATAGCCAATCTGAAGATTACCGATATTGACAGCCCCAACATGCGCATTAAAGTTGTACAGGGCAAAGGCGCCAAAGACCGCTACACCATTCTCTCCCAACAGGTGCTATTGGAACTCAGAGCTTACTACCTCATCTATAAGCCAAAACAATACCTGTTCAATGGACAGGGTGCAGGCAAGCCAGTGAGCGTACGCAACATGAAGGGCTTTACCAAAATACGGACGTATGGCTACCTGGCAAACCGCAACCGGCACACCAGGATTAATGAAGTGCTCAAAAGCATGCAGTTGCCGGTGCACAAGGGGTTGGTAAAAGTGTTATTGGAGGTGCGGCTCAAAGAACAGTATGGCATAGCGGTGGCGGAGTGCCCGGTGTGCAAAAACAAAACGCTGCGGCTGATAGCGGTGTACAACCCCTGGAAGAAAAGTGATGACGGGTGAGAGAGGTAAGGGAGTGCACTGTTTGAGGGGAAGTGGAAAGGCAACGCCTCAAGGACGTGCTGGCAGGGATATGGCCGGCATTAAAAAAAGAAGGTATTAAAAGATACAAACATGCAACAAATAGCTACTTTAGCCAGCCTTTGGCTGGCTGCCGGGCCACAACAAGGCAAAAACAACTATTTGAAAACCAAAACCGATGATAAAAAACCAACAAATGCAAGAGGGTAGTCCGATACTTTCCTCCTAATGGTAACATTACGGCCGTGTCGGTCAACTTAAAAGTATACCGCAAAGCCCCGCATCACCAAAGCATGCGGGGCTTCTTCAGGGGGCCTTGCGGATACTTTTCTTTTTGTTGTACGCCATTTTCTTGCGACACCCTGAATGTGCAAAAGTGAACCTTCATTTTCGGTTAGAATTTATTAATTTGCCAACATTCTTAGCAAAAACAGAGAGTAATGGAAATCTTCGGTACAGACAATCATAAAATAATTCATGGCGACGCTTTAGAAGCATTAGAGACACAAGTTGCGGACAATTCTGTTGACTTAATATTTGCAGACCCACCTTACAACATTGGTAAAAGCTTCAATGGACACATTGAGAAATGGACTACAGAGGAAGACTATTTAAAATGGTGCTATAAATGGATTGACCTTTGTATAAAAAAACTTAAACCCAATGGCAGTTTTTATGTAATGACAGCTACCCAGTTTATGCCTTTTTTTGACATCTATCTTCGCAAGAAGTTAGACATTTTATCAAGGGTAATTTGGAGTTATGACAGTTCAGGTGTACAGGCAAAAAATTATTATGGTTCTATGTATGAACCAATCTTGTTTTGCGTAAAAGATAAAAACAACTATACATTTAACGCAAATGAAATATTAGTTGAAGCCAAAACGGGAGCTAAAAGAAAATTAATTGACTATCGTAAAGCTGTTCCAACAGTTTATAACACAGAGAAAGTTCCAGGCAATGTTTGGGAATTTGCAAGAGTTCGTTACCGCATGGACGAATACGAAAACCATCCAACTCAAAAGCCCATTGCACTACTTGAAAGGATTATAAAAGCAAGTTCCAAGGAAGGGGATATAGTAATGGACCCTTTTTCGGGAACTTTTACAACTTGTGCTGTTGCAAAGGAATTAAACAGAAAATGTATTGGTATTGAATTACAAGATGAATATGTAAAAATTGGTTTAAGAAGATTACAATTAGCCGAAGAATATAAAGGTGAAAAGCTTCAAAAAGAAATAAGAACCTTTGAAACTGATAAAATTGCAACAAGCAACAACTTAAAATTATTTGAAGAACCTAATGGAACATACATTCACGAGTAGTATAAAAGCAATCTTAGACAATAAGTTTGCTAGTGACGCAGATGAAATATTTAAGAATAGCAATTTAATTCAATATATAAATTTCAAAACTCGTTCAGCAAACAAAGGCTCAAAAGCCCGTTCAAGCTTTGCTAATCTTTACGCAATCTATGTGTTAGTTGAAGATTATCTTGACAATGGCTTTGACCAGAAAGGCACATATTCAGATTACGACGGAGCAATCTACAATAAACTGTTTGCTCGCCAACGACAACTTCCATTTGGTGGAAGTCTTCAAAATCATGCGTTGAACAATCGCATGAATGCGGAGTTTAAAAAATACTTTCCAACATCTGACATTATTCCTATTTTAAGAAAACTTGACACAAACAGGTATTGGATAAATGAAAATTTACTGAAAGTAAAAGTTGGTAAGAGAGAATATAATTTGGCTTCTGTTATCATTGAAATCATTGATGCCTACACACGAACTAAACAAGATGCTTTTCAACGTTTTATTAAGGCTTGTGAAGAATTACAGGAAATAGAAACGTCAAAGCCTGAAAAGGTTATTGAATTTATTAGTGGTTTGCTTGCCCCAAATGTTGACGCAAGACTTTTTGAGATTGTGAGTTATTCTATTTTGAAATTCTTCTATCATGACCAAAATATATTTTGGGGCTTTGAAATAGATAATCTAACAAAAGAAAATTTAAAGTTGTATAAGACAGGAAGAACAAATGCAAATGATGGCGGAATTGACTTTGTGATGAAACCACTTGGGCGTTTCTTTCAGGTTACAGAAACACTTGATTTCAAAAAATACTTTCTTGACATAGACAAAATTCAGAAGTTCCCAATAACTTTTGTAATTAAATCAGACGAAGAAGTTGCTGACCTTTTAGACAAAATAAAAGCTAACGCTAACAAAATATATTTAGTTACCGCAATTGTTGACAAGTATATGGATTGCATAGAAGAAGTAATCAATATTCCAATCTTAAATCAACGTTTTAGCGACACAATTCAATTAGGATATCTCAATAAAATCCTTGACGAGATTATCACACAAAGCAAAGTAGAGTTTAACTATACGGACACAGAAGAACTTGACGAAGAATAAAACGGCGCACAACAAACAAGGCTTCGTCGGGCTCGAAGAGCCAACGATGAAGCCGATGTTGTACGGAAGCTACTGGTAGAGGGTACTTTAGGCTATGGGGTTTGCGTTTTTGAGGTAAGGGAAAAGCATCAACCTTGCCGTAAATAGCATGATAAAACTGCTTAATATGTAATGATGTGTTCCCATTTATCATTTTGTAATGGCAGCCTTAGCGGGCCGTTTTTTTATTTCCCTTATTGCTGTAGCTGGTTTTAAGGATGGCCGGGCATGGCAGTGCCACACCATCCTTATGATAGTCGTTTTTTATTGTATGCATGCCAGCAGATCGTTTGCCATTCTTTGCCAGCCGGCGGGTGGCCCCCGCCGGTTAAATACCATGATAGTAGCCATGGTGTCTTTTTTGCAGCAGGGGCACTGCTTTGCATGGTAGGCCTGTGGTGCAGCGCAGCCGGCCTGGGGCGGGGGTGGCGCTATCGGGGGTAATTGCGCCTTTATCACCACACCATTCTGCTGCTTGCTGGTGCTGCTCAATATTCCATAATGCCGGATGCGTACAAAACCCTTTGGCAGGATGTGCTGGCTGAACCGGCGGATAAATTCCATGCCTTCCAGTTCCATCTCTTTTTTTACGCCACCGTGCTTGTAATCCTTGTAGCTAAAGGATACTTTCCCTTCAGCAATAGTAGTAATGCGATGATTGCTGATAGCGATCTTATGGGTGTAGCGTCCCAGATATTCCACCACATTTTGTGCACCCGAAAATGGCTTTTTGGCATAGATAACCCAATTGTTTTTGTACAAAGCGCTGAGCAGTTCCCGGCTCATCTCTAATGGCAGCGCTTCTTTTAGCCCCGCTATAAACCGGCCCCGGAATACCTGGCTCATCGCCTTTACATTAAAAAGATATTTACCATCGCTTCGGGCTGTCTTCCAGATGCCTTTTGCACTCAGGCCACCGCCCGGCACAATGCAGTGCAGGTGTGGATGAAGGCTCATCGTTTGTCCCCAGGTGTGCAGTATACTTACCATCCCTGTTTGTGCTCCCAGCCATTTGTGGTCGTGGCCAAAGCTGTTGATCACGCTCCAGGCTGTCTTGAATAGCAGGCCATACACAACAACTGGCTGGTACATGCACAAGCGGTTCAAGGTGTCGGGCAGTGTAAACACCATATGGAAGTAAGGCACCGGCAGCAGTTCCGCCCGCCGGGCTGCTATCCATTGCTCCCGGTCGCTGCCCTGGCAGGTGGGGCAGTGCCGGTTGCGGCAACTATTGTAGCTGATCCGCAGGTGCCCGCATGCCTTACAACCGTCCACATGCGAGCCCAGGGCAGCCGTGCGGCAACGCCGCACCGCATCGAGGGTACGTAACTGCCAGGTATTTAATTTGCCATTTTCTCTGATCTGTTGCCAGTGGCCGTTTAGCACCTCAGCCACCTGATGGCAAGGTAGCATTATGGCCGCCGGTATAAAGTATCCAGCGGGCTGAACACATTGCTGTTATCAGGTTTGGCGATGTGCAGGTACACCATGGTGGTGTCAATCGATTCGTGGCCCAACAATTCTTTAATGCTAAGGATATTAACGCCCTGTTCCAGCAGGTGGGTGGCATAACTATGGCGCAGCGTGTGAGTGGAAACCTCTTTGAGGATGCCCGCTTTTTTTACCGCCATGCTCACTACCCACTGCGTACCCCGCTGCGACAGGCCGGCTCCCGGCACATTGCCCTCAAACAACCATTGCTGCGGCCGTAGCGCTTCCAGGTAAAGGCCGATGCCACGGATTAACAATACGCCTAATGGAAGGTAGCGATCCTTGCTACCCTTGCCACAACGTACATGCACCATGCCCCGAACCAGGTCCACATCCCTCACCCCTAATTTACGTACCTCCGAACAGCGAAGGCCACAACCATAGAGCAGGCTCAGTAGCAGGCGGTGTTTAAGCAGATCGCGGCTTTTGATGAGCCGGCGCATCTCCTCGTGGTTGAGCACCACGGGCAGTTTGTTGTCATGGTCAATACCCGGCAGGCCGAACTGCTCGTAAGTAAGCCCCCGCAGTTTGCAGGCATAGCGTAACCCATACACCGTGAACTTAAAAAAGGTGGCAGAGACGGTACCGCGGCTTTTTACCAGGTGCAGGTAATCCATGACCTGTTCAGCATCCGGTTCTGTTGGAACACAGTCGTAGTGCAGGGCCAGGTGGGCCAGTTGACGTCCATAGTTGGTCAGCAGGCTATCGCTTTTTCCACTGATACTGATGGATCGCTCCAGGTCTTTGTACAATTGGGCGAAACCCATTACTTTAGCACAGGCTTGTGCTACAATCGTTACCTAATCGGCCGAACGCTTACCAGGAAGGCCATTGGTAGTTGCTTGTTGCATAACATATCTATTTTAGATGAAATGCAAAAGAAAGCCACTGCAACTATGCAGCGGCTTTCTTTACTACCGAAGGTTTAGTACAACAGCAGGTTTGGCACAAGTAGGGTTTGACGTTAAGCCATCAACTTTTATTTCGCTATTTTGCTTCATCTGTTATTCAACTTTTGTTTTTCAAATTCCTACCTGACGGCAAGCCCTGTTCGTTATATGCCATACAGATGCAACAGTTCCACGAAGTTTGAAGCGACAGCAAAATTGATGCACCACCATAGGGCATGACACCTACTTAAGCCGCTTAAAATACATTTGTCTTTCAATTCAAATGATTGCAATTTAACTAAACATGAAAATAAGTCTGACTGCTCTTGCACTAATCCTATGCGCAAAATCAACATTTGCCCAGCCTTATACAATTGATATCTCACATTCTGACAATAAACTCATTGCAGGGCATTTGAAATTGGGAACTAATCACAATCCAAAAGGAGAAGTACTTGATGCAAATAGTTTATATTTCATCCGCAACGGCAATCCATGGTACCCAGTGATGGGAGAATTTCATTTTAGCCGGTTTCCGCAAGAACAATGGGAAGAAAGCATACTGAAAATGAAGATGGCAGGCATTGATGTCATTGCCACTTATGTATTCTGGATTTATCATGAAGAGCAGGAAGGTGTTTGGGATTGGAGTGGCAACCGGGATTTAGAAACATTTGTAAAGCTTTGCAAAAAGCATGGTATGAATGTATTTGTTCGTATTGGACCATGGTGCCATGGCGAAGTACGCAATGGCGGTTTCCCCGATTGGCTGCTGCAAAAGAATCTGAAAATAAGAACAAATGATTCGCTCTACTTGCATTATGCGGAAATCTTTTTCAAGCAAATCGCACAACAGTTACAAGGATTGTATTTTAAAGACGGTGGCCCGGTCATTGGCGCACAAATAGAGAACGAGTACCGTTTTAATAATCCGAATGGGCTGGCGCATATGAACACATTGCTTCGCATGGCAAAAGAAACTGGAATGGATGTACCTTATTACACTGCCACCGGCTGGCCCGGCAGCAATATTCGTCAAAACGAACTGATTCCTGTTTGGGGTGGTTATCCCGAAGCACCCTGGGATAAACGTACCACGCAACTGCCCCTTAATAAAAACTATTTATTTGATACGCTTCGCAGTGACCCAAACATTGGGAATGATTTAAACGGCAGCTCAAACGACACCAATAATTACACAGGCTATCGCTATCCTTACGCCACAGCAGAAATGGGTGGTGGTATCCAGGTTACGTATCATCGCCGGCCTGTTATTGAACCACAGGACGTAACGGCCTTGGCCTACACAAAAATTGGCAGTGGCGCTAATTTGATAGGTTATTACATGTTTCACGGCGGGCATAATAGCATAGGCAAATTAAGTACGCTGCAAGAGTCAAAAGCCTCTTCCTATCCCAATGATTATCCCATTTTGAATTACGATTTCCAGGCGCCCATTGGAGAGTGGGGCGAATTGCGCCCATCGTACAAACCTTTCAAAACATTGCATCTTTTGCTAAATCATTTTGGCGATCAACTGGCTGTCTGCAATACCTATTTCCCGGAAATAAAACCGTACGGACCATCAGACAGCAGCACGGCACGCTGGAGCGTTAGAAGCAAGGATAGCAGTGGTTTTATCTTCATTAGCAATTATCAGCGGCAAATAGAAATGCAGGCAAAAAAAGGTGTTCAGTTTACATTGAATTTACCCTTGGGGAAATCATTGCAGATACCACAACAGCCAATTGATTTACCCCCTGGTTTTCAAGCTGTCTGGCCTTTCAATTTTCAAATGGGTGAAGTGTTGTTGAAATATGCAACGGCGCAGCCACTTTGTATTCTGCGGAATGGAAACACGGATACTTATTTATTTTTTAGTCCCGCAACAGAGGCGCCTGAATTTGTTTTCAGTAAAAAAGGCATCAAAGATTATATACCAGGGGGAGACAATGCTTTTTCTAAAAACGCCGACAATTATAAAATAAGAGTTAAGACTGGGACTAATTACCTGATGCAATTTAATCTTCAAAACGGAAGGCATCTACAAATTCTTACGCTTACAAACGAACAGGCCATGAATAGCTGGAAAATAAAATTGCAGGGGAAAGAGCACTTAATAATTTCACCGAACGATTTGATTTTCTTCAACGATAGTATTCGCTTACAAAATATCGGCAACAGTACGTTTGAGTGGTCTGTATTTCCTTCAATTTCTTCCATCAAAACCAATCAACTAAAATTACCAATGCGAGTTAAGGATGGTGTATTTTCTCGTTATACTCTGAAATTACCGGAAGAAAATTATAATGTTTCATTGCAAGAAAATACTACTCTGGCTGAAACGCTTGCCCCGGCAATTCCGCAACGAATTAAAGGTGCTGATTCGACTAACTTTTCTATGCCATTGTACGGCTCCAAACTACAAGCTGTTCCCGGCGCTAAATACTATACAGTATCAGGCTTTCCTGAACTGCGAAATAGTACACATCTGAGCAATGCTTTTCTAAAGATTAATTACAGTGGCGATACGCATGCAGCCTACCTAAACGAAGATTTAATTGCAGATGATTTTTATTACGGCAAACCGATGACTATTGCTTTGAAACCATTTTTCAACACAATAGCTGGAAAGGAAATTACTTTATTGGTAACGCCGCTATCATCAGAAAGAAAGATATTTTTCGAAAAAAGAGCGAAGCATCAATTAAATAATAAAGCCGGTATTTTAAAAGTTGAAGTTGTTCCCCAATACCAGGTTTTCTTTACAGCAGTATCAAAAAAATAAGCGATTCAAAAGATGAGAAAACTAACCCTGATAATTTTAATTGCTTTTCAGCTATCCAATGTAAATGCACAAGATGCCTGGCAAGCCAACTGGATTACCTATCCGGTTTCTCAAAACAACACTAATTCCTGGTATTGTTTCCGTAAAGATTTTCCCTTAGAGAAAGTGCCATTGCAGGCATTGGCCAAAATTGCCATTGACAGTAAATATTGGTTATGGATAAATGGAACAATGGTTCGGTGCAAGTGGGTTGCACGGAATAGCCACGAGCATTTATAATACAATTTTGCTTTTGTTCAGGCTGGGCACACTTCGCTACGCTTTTGCACTTAATTCAACCAAAATATTTTTAATCGTCCACTGTTCCAGACTATACATTCACTGAATGCCACCTTGCAGCAATACGCAACGTTGCCGACATATCAGCAAGTAATTTAAAGCAACCTCTTCCCTACCTCAAAATCGTTACTGTCCCGCTAAATGGTTTTACAAATTCCGTTTTTGTCTGAATGATATAATAGTATGTGCCGGTTGGTAATGGATTTCCGTTCAGTTTACCGTCCCATGGTTTTGTATAGCCGGTTGTATTGAACACAACCCTGCCATAGCGGTCGAAAATCTGTACGGTGGCCTGGGGATAGTCTGCCAGGCCCGGTACCATCCAAACATCATTAATGCCGTCGCCATTGGGCGAAAATGCGTTGGTGACCGTAAGCAGGCTCAGCACTTTTACCTGCATAGTGTCCATTGCCGTGCAATTTCCCGGGCCGGTTGCAGTTAGCGTAAAGGTTTGATTTTGCAGCACCATCAACGTTGGCCGCAAGGTATCCGGGCGGCTGATGCCGGTAAATGCCGGCTCCCAGCGGAAAGAGAATAAAATCGAATCGTTCACCGTAGGATTAAACCGGATGAGCGTACCGGAGGGAACGGTAAATGATGGTCCGGCATCTACTACCGGAAGTTTATTAATGGTTACCAGGTTGATGGCCGGTAAAGAGCCACATCCAAATTTATTCTTCGTTACTAATTGCACGTTATAAACCCTTGCTTGCGCAAAACTTTTCGATATCGGGTTTACTGAAGCAACACTACCATCGCCTAAACTCCAGGCCCAGCGGTTGATGCTGTCAGCCGGGTTGCTCTGGCTGGTAAAAAGCAATGGGATGTTTTGGCAAACGGTATCGCCGGTAATCGTAAAAGCAGCCGTTGGGTTTGGATGAATCACTAACGGCTGTAAAACGGCTGTATCGCTAATGCAGCCACTGTTGATGCCCGCCACATGCTTAACGGTGATATTATTCGAAATAGTGTTATACGTAACAGGAATAGGGTTGTTATTGGTTGCAGTAACAATTTGGCCATTGCCGAAATCCCAATACCAGCTTTGCAAAGCACCGCCGTTGCCTGAAGATGTGGACGTAAAAATAAAAGTAGAATCTTTACAGGGCGAACCCGAATACGTAAAGGAAGCAACCGGCTTTTGGGAAATCGTTACGTTCAGGGTAAACGTATCCGTACATCCTGTAGTTGGTTCGGTAACCAGCGTTACAGGTAAAACGCCGGAGGTTGTGTACGTATGATAAAAAGGGTTACTATTTGTTTTGATTACGCTATTGCCGTCGCCGAAATTCCATTTCCAGTTGAGGATACTGCCTTGTGGAAAAGAAGAGCTATCACTGAATTTAATAGAATCTCCTGCGCAGATATTCCGGTCATACCCAAATTTTGCTTTCGGCTTTGGCGTAACGGTTATACTCAATCTAAAGGTATCACTCAGGCATCCAACCAACGGCACCGTGACCAATGAAATCATATAGGTGCCGGGCAAATTGTACGGATGTTTAAAGGGTGCATTGTTGGTATAAATGGCGGTGCTGCCATCGCCAAAATTCCATTTCCAGGTAGTGATGGTTCCGGAGGCAATGATAGAGCTATCACTGATTTGTAAAGAATCCCGCTGGCAAATACGGTTACTGCTGATACCAAATTTTGCTACTGGCTTTACGCCTACTGAAACGGGTAACTTAAAGGTATCGCTCAGGCAGCCATTAGTGGGGCTTACTACCAGCGAAACGGTATAGTTGCCGGGTAATTGATAGCGATGAAAGAAAGGATTACCATTCGCATAATTGACAGTAGTTCCATCCCCAAAATTCCATTGCCAGTTGGTTATTGTGCCTTGGGCAATGGTGCTGCTGTCGCTTATCCTGATGGAATCGCCCAGGCAAATATTGCTGAACAGAATGCCAAATTTTGCTACCGGTTTAGGACTTACCATGACGGGTAACCGGAAAGTATCGCTGCTGCAACCGCTGGCAGAAGCTGCCACCAGCGAAACCATATGACTACCGGCAGTAGTATAGCGGTAGTAGAAGGGATTGCCATTGTTGTAGGTAGCGGAACTGCCATCGCCGAAATTCCACTTCCAGGTAGCAATGGTACCTACGGCAATGGTGCTGCTATCGGTGAATTTAATGGAGTCGCCCATGCAGATATTATGGTCGTATCCAAATTTTGCAATCGGGCTCCCAAGGAACGATATTGTTTTGGTGGTATCATCAATGCAGCCATTGTCCGCAATCACCCGGTACGTAATATCGTGGTTGCCGGCTGTAGCAAACCGCTTAATTGTGTTCACGGTATTGGCAGTTGTGCCATCATCAAAAGTCCAGCGATACCGGTCGAGCGTAAAATTGCCGGCAACGGCTGCCCCGGTAAACCGGACAGTATCCTGAACACAAAGCACGGTATTGAACGTAAAATCAGAAACCGGCCCGGGCTTCACCACTACCTGGATACGAGCCGTGTCGGTATGGTTACAATTATCTATATCCGGAGCGGTATAAATAACCGGTATATAATAGGTACCAGGCGTTGTAAAAGTAAAATCCTGCTGCAGCGAATAGTTATAATACCTGCGGCCATTTAGCAGGTTACTATCTGCAATTACCGGGTTTGTAATGATTGAATCGGTATTGGGAAACAGGCCGCCGCCAGCCTGGCTCAGTTTCCAGTTGAGCGAAGTGGCCCTGTAAGCTACCCGCACAAATAAACGGGTAGGTGATTGGGGGCAGGTAAAGGTATCCGGCCTTCCGTTCGTATTTAAGGTATTGGCAATATTTGGAAGTGCATTCAGGTTGTTGATTAATGTGCCGGTGTTGTAGCCGTAGCTTTCGTAAACGCCCAGGCCATATACGGTAGCAGTAAAAGTGGAATCGCAGATAATTCGGTGCTGGTTAGCGGCACCAATAAATCGTACCACTGCTACCGAATAGGATGGCAGATTGGGATGCACCCGGATGTTAGCCGCAGGGACAGCTACACCATCCACCAATAAAGAATTAACTGCATTTGTGGGAAAATGAATATTCGCATACACATAATCAATGGTGGATTTGCGGCTAACGTAAAACAGCACGGATTTCTGCCCCTGCTCAATGGGACTCAGGTAAAACATTTCCGGGTCGCCGTAGGATGGCGGCGCAGGTGTTGTGGTAGGGAAACGCCAGCATTGGTTTTTATTAACCGTGTACTGCGCCACCAGAATGGGTTTATCAGATGTAATATAATCGCCACCTGTTGAATCCATGAATTCGTAATAAAAGTTGTTTGTCAGGCCGGATAACAATGTACCGTTCCTGCGGACTGCCGTTGTAGGGTCCTGCACGCAAACCCGGTAATAATTCCGGTTAGTTTCATTAATATCCGTATTCGCATTATTGATGGTATGATAAGTAAGGTAGCGGGTACCCCAGGCTTGTGCGGGGAATACCTGCTGGTGCACAAATTCGCCGCCGTCGCCCCTGCATATACGAATGCCTGCGGAACCGGAAAATACGGCCACCGGGTGGCATTTGCCATCAGCTCCGGTAACAGAAAGTATTCTGCTGCCCGTCATGTCTTTACTGGCTGCATATGCCAATGTGGAGTTAGGGTTTAGCTTCCCAAACACGTTGTACATTTCACCCTTGTTCAGGTTTACCGTATAAGTCTGGTTAGGCAGCCAGCCGTTTTTGGTAGAATCAGATGGCGTAATTTCCACTCTTGTATTATCCTCCGCAGCAATTACATAAAACCACGAATACCAGTCGGGGCCGTTTTGCGTATTAGGGTTGATGGCCGGCAAAGACGAGCCTGAACTAGCCTGGGAATAATTAATAGAATAGTATAAATATCCATATGTATCAACCGGCATCAGCATAGTAGCGCCGGAAACCTGTACGCCGTAGCAATGGGCGTAAACAGCTACCGGCACGGTGCTTACAATGTGAATCCCTTTCGTTGATAGTCCATCTGTTAAAACACGGGCATCATTGACACCCGACTTTGGAATTAGTATAGATGCATCAACCGAATTAGCCGGGATATTCAACGTTTGTGTATAACCCGTGCTATTAATAGTAACTGTAACAGTAGCAGATAGTTCGGTGCTGATGTAAATAGCCAGCTCCTGGTCATTCAGCGGTGGTTCGTTCAGGAATTTATAATTATATCCGTACCCCAGCCAGAATTCTTTTCCCCTGTTGGATTTGTCCTGCGCACCACCACTCTTACAGATAGCAAAAAAAACCAGTATCAAAAGAAGCCGTGGCATAATTAATTATCTTATTAAAAAAGATTTGATGTTAATCAGAAGATACAAAATAAGGCAATTAACGCAAGCATTATAGCTTGACGCCGCTCATTTTCATAGCTATTTCAAAAATTGAGTATTTATACTCAATTTTTGAAACATTGCTTTTTGAATGATAAGAAAATGAACTAATCTAATACTTTTACGCCATCAAATAGCCCACTCCGGCGGCTTACAACTTTCTTTTCATCCGGCCAATACCTACTGTTCCAACTGTATCATTACAAGCTAAGAAAATTTATGAGAAAAAACATCCCTGTTTGCCTGAGCATATTACTAGTGCTTACAGGCACCCTTGCAAAATCGCAAGGATACAATACAACCAAATGGAGATTTAGCGACCCGAAGCAGTTTGGGTTTACCATACTCGATGTCCAGTTTTTTGATAACAACCTGGGCATTGCAGTAGGCGGCAACGGCGGCATAGCCACTACTACGAACGGTGGAACAAAGTGGATTTACGGTGCTTTCACTTTTACGAATCCGGCCGGTTTAATAACAACCGGCACTTTCAATGATGTACATATTGCTTCGTCAACCGTTGCATATGCAGTAGGCACTAACGGGATGATGGCCAAGAGCACCAATGCCGGAAAAGACTGGTCGTTTTTGAATAATCCCTTAGCTGCTAATTCAAAAAACATCAATACCTGCTGGTTTGTTAATAAAGATACAGGTTATATAGCCGGACAGTTTAATACCCCCGACTCCATTCCAAAGATATACGTAACAAGAAATGGCGGTGCTACCTGGGATTCACTGGCATCACCTGCACCCAATGGTAAAAGCCGTGTGGGCTACATCAACAATCCCAATATACCATCAGTGCTTGTTGATGTAGATGCCAAGGCAAAAGAGATTTATAAAATTCAATTTTTGAACGATTCTGTCGGCTATGTGTGTGGCCAGGCAAGCCCCTTGTTTCCGGTAGCTTCGGTTAACGCTGTGGCCGCAACCTGCTTGCCCGGCACGGGTACTTTAACCAGCAGCGCCTCCAGTGCAGCCTTGCTTTGGAAAATAACTAAAAATGTAATTACAGATTACTCTTTAAGCAAAGAACGATTGGGCTATACCGGTATCAATACCAGCACCATAACCTGTACTACTGCTTATAATGGAGCCGGTGTTACGCCATCCGGGCAAACATACCGTGCCCTGAGCATCATTAATGATTCCGTTGTAGTGATGATGTCGTTCAATAACAATTGCGTGGTAAGGGTAAATACCAGTAAAAATGACAGCACTGCAAATGTGAATAATCCCGGAACATTCGAAAAAGGAAAGTATATAATATTAAATTTTCCGTTCCCTCCAACAAGTGGCCCCAATGCAGGAATACCCATTCCTGCTACACAAGTGCTGCTGGCCTCCAATCCATATCACATGAAGAAAGCAGCGAACGGAAAATTATATGTAGGGGCTAATTTTGGTGCATTATGGACTTCCGTTGATACCGGCAAAAACTGGGTGCGTGAAAACAGCTTGCCACAAGGCAGAAATTACAGTGCCTTTGCTACCTGGGCACTGGACTTTTTACCAAACGGAAAACTAATTACAATGGGCCAGGGCGGTGTAGTGGCTGATTCTATACCGGGCGGCGCATTCAACAGCAGCTACCTGTTTGTAGGAAGCGGCGGCAATAAAGTTGATTTCGTCGATTGCAATAACGGCATCATCACCGGTGGTGGTGCTATTGCCGTTACTACCAATGGAGGCAATAGCTGGGTAGCTAAAGACCGGCCCGATTTTACCGCTTCGTTTTATAATATTGCAGGCTTTTCTTATACCAGATTAAACAAAGCATACTTTGCTGTAAGCAATGGCATTATCTATAACAGTACCGACCAGGCAACCACGTTAGATCCTATTTATTCCAATTTCGATTTTCAGATGAATGATGTGATTGGCATTGGGAATGACACGGTGTATGCAGTTGGGTACAGCCAGTTTTCAATACCAACCGCCAGCCGGAAATCAGCTTTCTTCCGCTCCACAAACGGAGGCGCCAACTGGCAGGCGATTGATATTGCTACCACCACTACCACACCTGCATTCACAGCGCCCACCATTAATAAAATGGCATTTCCCAGCCGTAATGTCGGGTATGTATCAGGTAGCCGTAATGCCGTTTATAAAACCATAGATGGTGGTACTACCTGGACAAACATCAGCCCTTTCCCCAGCTTGAATGCCGGGCCAACCGGGTTTCCGAATACCTTCGTTTCTTATACGGGCATTTGTGCTTTGGATGATAATACCGTATTCCTGGTGGGCAACATGTTTACCACTACAGGCATCAGAAGAATTTACAAAACGATTGATGGCGGAAATACCTGGGCAGATATAACCGGTAATCTTCCGGCTTTATTACCTGTTGGCAATATGCTGAATATTTTATTTCACGATGCCAGTAATGGGTACGTGATAGGCAGCAATGTGCTGTTTGTAACCAACAATGGCGGAACTACCTGGGCGATGGATATAGCACCCCACGGCAACCTAAACAATGCTTTGGGTTTTGCTCCCCGTACCGTACCTGCCGGTATACCGTTCGCTAACAGAAAACTGTTTACAGCCGGGCTAACTATTACTTCCGGCATACCTACTATTATGGAATACGGCGATACATTAAATGTGAATGTGAATGCAGCCGAAACCGTTACCAATGCTACCTGTACCAACGGTAGTGGAGGCAGTATTACCGTCAATACATCGGGTGGTATTGCACCTTATACGTACAGTATCAATAGTGGAGCTTTTCAAACCTCGAATGTATTTACCGGTTTAACCCAGGGCGCAAAAAACATTACCATTAAAGATAATTTCTGCGGTACACTAACCAAAACCATTACTGTAGGGTTTACCGATAACCTTACCGTAACTACTTCCCCAACCGACACTTCGGTTTGTGCAGGTGCGCCGGTACAGTTAGTTGCTGCCAGTGCCGCCAATACGGTATTTGCCTGGACGCCGGCTACCGGATTATCCAACACAGCCATTGCAAACCCAATAGCCACCGTTAACAGCAATGCTTCCTATCGGGTTACTGCCACGCTGGGTACTTGTGTAAAAACCGCAATGGTAAACATTATTATTAAACCTAATCCAACGGTAACTGCCGGACCGGATAAAACCATTTTGGACGGCGAACAGGTTCAGTTGAATGGCAGCGGCAATGCCAACGTTACTTCCATAGCATGGACACCTGCAGCTAACTTAACCGGTGCCAATACATTTACCGCCATTGCCAAACCGAATGTTACCACTACGTACACCTTAACGGTAAAAGATGCCAATGGTTGCACGGCTACGGACGATGCCATTGTAACAGTAATTCCGTATTGTGTAAAACCGATGGATGCCTTTACGCCAAACGGGGATGGCATGAACGACAAATGGCTGGTTACCAACGGAACTTCCTGCATTGCCACCATAGCAGTAGCGGTATTTAACCGGTATGGCGGGCTGGTGTATAAAAACGATCAATACCAAAACAATTGGGATGGCACCTACAACGGCAAGCCGGTAGCCGATGGCACTTACTACTACATGATTAGCTACAAGCTGTTCAATGGTAGTGCTGTAGAAAGCAAAGGAAACGTAACCATACTCAGATAATTTTAAATTAATATACTTTATGAAACAATATTTAGTTACAAGCCTTTTACTGGCACTGGTATCAGCGGCAGGTGCACAGCAATTGCAAAACTCATCCCTGTACGATTTGCAGGGTGCTTTCCATAACCCTTCGCTGGCAGGAGTGGCCAAATTAAATTCAGTTGGCGTTTCGTACCGCACCCAATGGAGCGGCATTGCCGGAAGCCCAAAAACCGTTACTGCATTCGGGTCGTTCAAAATGCCTAAACATGAGATGGGTATCAGCGGCTATGTGTACAGCGACGAAACCGGCCCTACCAGCCGTACCGGTGCACAACTGGCATTTGCCAAGCATATTATTTTTGCTAATAAAGCCAATTTGTCCCTGGGAATTGAAGCAAGGATGCTGCAATTTACCATCGATAAAAATAAGCTTTCACAAACGTTGGGGAACGACCCCGTATTAGGCGGCAATAGCAATAACACAAAATTTGATGCAGGTTTTGGTATTTCTTACACTACAGATAAATTTCAGGCAGGCGCCTCGGTTTCGCAACTGGCGCAATCGAATCTTACCTTTTATAGCGGAAATTTATCGAGGACAGAAACCGCAAAACTGTACCGCCATTATTACCTGCATGGCAAATACCTGATTGATCTGGATGGCAGCACCACCATTACCCCCAATGCTTTATTTACTATTTTACCTAATGCACCGGTTGAGTTTCAGGGAGGCATACGGATTGAGCATGAAAAGCTTGTTTGGTTTGGCTTTGGCTACCGGGTGCACCAGGGGCCAATGTTCAGTGCAGGCATCAACATAAAAGAAAATTTTACGATTGGTTATGCTTTCGATATTTACAACAGGCCTTTACCAACCACCACCAACGGCTCCACCGCACATGAATTTTTATTAAAATATAGCCTGGGTGGGAAGTAATACAATGAAAAGCCATCATCCAAAAAAGGTTGCCCTAAATTACGGGCAGCCTTTTTGTTCACACCTGGTTTTTATTTAAATTAGTAATATGCATTTTTAAACAGACCCTGATCAGCAGTTGCTGCCTTCATTCTAAGCCTGTCAACAAAAGTTCTTTCAGAATTTCGTAGCATTACAAAAGAATCAACCAAAACAACATTGATTATTTTGTAATGCAGCAGGCAAAAGCCCAATACAATACCAGGATATTTTCTTGCAAAAAATTAATACCATCCCTAAAAACGGGTATGGTTGTATTGCTTATTATGTTGCTCATCAGCCCCTTTTCGTACGCACAACAGGAAAGAAGCTTTGAACTAAAAACTTCTTCCCTGGCTGATTCGGTACAGATATTAGCACTGCTGGCAAAAGGCAACGAACTAAATGAAACAGCACCGGATAAAGCACTCTTCTATTTTACGGAAGCGTTGCAGAAAAGTAAGGTTATCAACTATAAAAAAGGCGTAGTGCTGGCCATTACCAGGATAAGTTTCTGGCATTTCGGGAACGATATTGATGCTACCGTAAAAGAAGCCAGGCAGGGGATGCTGGTGTATGAGCAGGAGCAGATGGCAAACATAGAAATGAAAGCGGAACTGCACCTCGTTTTGGCAGAGGCGTACGACGAGAAAGGAATCAGGGACTCATCGGCATTTTATTATTACCTGCTGAACCGGGAAATAGAAAATAAGGCCATTACAAATCCTGATCTTACCATCCGGATTTATACCAAGCTGGCAATTTTCTGGATAAATTTTAATTATGATATAGGTCCGAATGCAGAGAATGTGCAAACCCTGAAAAGTTTTGTGGAAAAAGCAAAAGTAGCCGCAGGGCAAATGAAGGATAGTGCAGATGCAAAGTCATCCGTTTACTTTTTACAGGGTGCATTTTTTCATGGCATTAAACAATTCGACAGTGCCAGGGCATACTATTTTACTTACCTGGCCGAAAGGGAAAAATTAAAAAAACTTTCTCTGCCCCGCAAAATTTCCACACTAACGAATATCAGCGATACGTATCTCCAGCAATCCAGGCCTGTTGAGGCTTTGAAGTACATTGAAGAGGTAGCACGAATTGGTAAAATACCGGAACAAAATAAATTTCTGGTATTCTATATTGCATTTAACGAATTACAGAGAGCCAAAGCTTTATACCAGCTAAAGCAATACACTGCCAGCATAGAATTAATTGAAAAAACCATTGAGAAACTAAAAACAACAGGCGAGCATTTGCGGGAGGAAGTTGTAGAAGCTTATAAAATATCTTCCGATTCCTACGAAGCAATAGGTCGGTTTGAAAAGGCGCTGCAGTATAAAAATACTTACCTGACACTGTACGACAGCCTGAATAAAAAAGAGAAATTAGACATTATTCATGGCCTTGAAATACGGTACCGCATTTCGGAAAAAGATAAGGAACTGGCAGAACAGCAGCTTACCATTGCAGCTATTCAGAATAAAGTGCGTACCCGTAATATCTGGATTATCAGTATATCAGCACTGATACTATTTTCAATGACCATTTTTACCATGTGGCGGCGGAAAAATATTCACCGACAGAAGTTGCAGCAGGAGAAAATAAATAATTTTAATAATGAGATGGTCATTGCCAGGCTGAACGCTACCATTACCGGTGAAGAAAGGGAACGCAACCGGATTGCGGCCGAGCTGCATGATGGGATTGGCGGGTTACTGGCCGCTGCCAAAATGAATTTTGAATTAATAAAACCACGGGCTTCCGAAAACATCAGGCCCGATCTGGAGGACGGTATCCGCCTGCTGCAAAATGCTTCGGCTGAATTAAGAAATACAGCCCACAATTTATTTCCGGAAATATTAATACAAAACGGGCTGCTGGAAGCGATACAACATTTTTGTAAAAGCATTGGCAGTGATAAAAGCACGGCTATCCGTTTTCAAAGCACGGGCACACCGCATCGGTATAACCGTGAATTTGAGCTTTCCGTTTACCGGATTGTGCAGGAATTGGTGCACAATATTGTAAAACATGCTGCTGCTACCGAGGCATTGGTTCAAACCAGTTTTTACGAAACCGGTATTGATATTACGATAGAAGACAATGGTGTTGGCATGCCGGAAAATGCGATAGAAAACCGGGTGGGAATCGGACTAAAAAGCATCGCCGCAAGAGCAAAAGCCATGAATGGGAAATTCGACATCCAGAGCAACCCCGGCCTCGGCACCAGCGCACATCTTGAATTTGTTTCGCCACCGGACAATACCATTGCAAATGATTAAGATAGCCATAACCGACGATCAGTCAATTGTACAGAACGGACTACAAAAAATATTGGAAAATGCGGCTGGTATTGCATTGTGTGGCATTTATTCCAATGGTGGCCAGTTATTGGAGGGGCTTTCCGTTTTGCAACCGGATGTATTGCTGTTGGATATTCAAATGCCGGGGTTATCGGGCCTCGAAGTTGCTGCCATCGTCGGCAAAAAATACCCGGCTATTAAAATAATTGCACTTACTAATATGAACATTATCGTTCAGGTAAAAAAAATGCTGCAACTGGGGTGCGTGGGTTATTTGCTGAAAGACACCAGCCCCGAAACCCTGATCCTGGCTATTGAAACGGTGTATGAAGGCGGGCAGTATTTATCGGAAGATATACGGACAGAAATTCAACAGCAACAGGCTGGCATTGTACTAAAACCGCAGGTAACCCGGCGGGAAAAGGAAATACTGAAATTAATTGTAGATGAATACACTAACCAGCAAATAGCCGACACATTGTATTTGAGCTTGCGCACGGTTGAAAATCACCGGAATAATCTGCTGCAAAAATTAAACGTAAAAAATACAGCCGGGCTGGTAAAGATAGCGCTGACGGAGGGGCTGATTTAAAAAGGCAACCAAGTAGCGGAAAGGCTATAGGGATATAAAGTAAAAGTAGAAAGCCTCAGATAAGCATAATGATCGGGATTAGTGTAATATTCAAAGGAAATGGAGCCTGGTAAAAGAAAAGAAAAATATCTTTTATCTGTCACACACTACCAATTCAAAATAATAATCGAACAAATTCCCGAAGAATCTGCCTGTCATCCTAATTGTAGCACAGCTTTTGAAATGTTTCCCAAAAAACCATTATTATGGCAAATGAATCATGGCAGTTATTGGACAATTCTGCTAAAGAAAAAAATATCAGTGAAAACGAACGCATGTTTTCCATGGCTGGTGGGGCATTGCTTGCCGTTTTTAGTCTTAGCCGGCTAAAAAGCCATCCGGTTAAATCGCTTTTAAAAGCAGCTATTGGTGGCTATCTGTTATACCGGGGATCAACCGGCCACTGCCCGGTAAATGAAGTTATTGGTCGAAATACCGCAGATGTAGATGAAAAGGCAGCAAGGGCCATTACCATTAAGGAAACAGTAGTGGTAAACCTGCCTAAAGATGAAGTGTACCGGTTTTGGCGTAAACTGGAAAATTTGCCATTGTTTATGAAACACCTGAAAAAAGTAGAAGAAACCTCTGAAACCAAATCTCATTGGGAAGCACAGATTAATGATGTGGTAGGTAAGCTGGAATGGGATGCGGAGATTTTAGATGAGCGGGAAGGCGAATATATCAGTTGGGCGTCGGTACCCGGCGCTTCTATAGAAAATGCAGGCGAAGTACGATTCCAAAGTGCACCCGGCGATTTGGTAACTGAAGTGTATGCTACTATTACCTATAACCCGCCGGCAGGCCCGTTGGGCGCATTAGCAGCTAAAATATTGAATGGCAAATTTTCCGCTATGGTACGGGAGGATTTGAAAAGATTTAAACAAGTAATTGAAACAGGCAAATAACAGATGTTTTCCGACTCATAATCTGTTGTTGAAATATTAGTTGTTCCATAGTGAAGGATGGTTTCGCTTACTGCGGTGCCATCCTTTTTTATTAGGCACATGATTCTGAAAATTCTGCCGAAATAAATTTGTTATTTACGTCGCAGTAATGTCTTTATTTTTTTGAATACGTCCGGTATAGGCGCAGGACTCTGTCCTGTGTCTATGCGTTATTTATTTCGCCTCCACAACAAAATTTGCTGATACACTGCAACTGCCGGAATAGTTAGGAATTTCCGAACATACCTGTAACATGCGTTAATTTTAATGAAAAGTTACGCATAGGCACAGGACAGAGTCCTGCGCCTATGCGTTAGGAAATTTCTGTTGCAACAAATTAGTTATTTGTTTTGCAATAGCTTCTTTATTTTTTTGAATACGTCCTCTTTACGGGGCTTCGGCTTTCCATCATGAGTTAGCTTATTTTCAAAATGATACTGCAAAGCATCCGCATATTTCTGCTGATGGTGTTGTCTTAGTTCTGTTATATATGGTAAAATATTTTCACCCAGCATTCCATTTACTGAAACCGTATGATACGCACTTCTTATAATACCTTTCACATTTTGATTAATGGAAGGTTGACCATTTTCTGCAAAATAATCGGCCTGATAAATAACGGGGTTTAGCTTCTTTAAACGCTTTGTTCCTTTTCTTTCATTACGCCAGGGATGCTCGTTTTTATATAACTGGTTCATCAAAAAATCCTTATTCCAAAGCGTAACCTGGTGGCTCATTAAATAGTCAGATGCAGCATTATCAATTTCTGCCATATTAAATCCTTCAATAAAGTAATTTGTTTCACGTGTAGTATAAACATCGGAGCTATGCAGTTTTACCTGCTGCCAGTGATTAGCTATTGTCAATTCAAATAGTGCATTGAAAAAATTTTTACTTACTTTTTTATTCAGCCACATATCCTCCTGAAAGTACAATATGTAATCTTCCTGTATTTTATTTTTTAATAGAACCAGTAGCCTGTCTGCCCAGGCGCCTTTGCCTGATTGAATGGTTGTAAAATTCTTAATATTTGTATCAAGTTCCTCTGTTGCAAAATAGAGTTTACAATTAATCCCAAAATCCCAGTAGGTATTAAAAAAGTATTCAAACCCTTTATACAAGAACTCGTACCGGTCACAGGAATGAACTAATAAGGCAACGTGTTTCAATGAGATCGTTTACTATTTTCTGGCTTACATTATTTTCCGCCGGTAAATGCTTCTGTAAATTTTTCTATCTGTGCATTCGAAATGGAGTTCGTTCCTTCGTCCACAACAATACGGTAACGGAACGTAACCGACTCACCCGGTTGAAGTTGTAAATTTTTGGCCGACTTTCCGTTGGTAAATATCTTTTCGCCTAATGGGTTTGCTGCAAATAATCCATAGCCCCGTGCATGCCAGAAAGTAGGGTAATTGGGGTTTTGCGGATGGTCGATGATGACGACGCTCACAGAATCATTTCCCATTTTGCCATACACTTTGCACCAGGCACCACGGGTGCTCCAGGCAGAATCGCCCATTTTACCTTCAGAAGTGATATAGTTACCATTAGCCACTTTATCAGTCCCTCCTTTTACAATCGTTACGTTTCCTTTATTATCTGTAAATTTCTGATCCTGTGTAGTAGGTATTTGTAACTCATGGGCCAGCCTCATACCCAGCATGCCATCTTTGGCGTCGGTAAACAACACGTCTGTTTTCGCTTTTAGAATAGTAACCCGGTCTATTATGCGCTTGTGACCTTCCTCACTAAATTCCAGCCTGGTATTTTCCTCCAGTAAGGTTTCATTTTTCTGGTTCGTCCAGTTGGCATGGTAGGCAATTACACCGGTTTTTCCGCTTTTGGTTTCCAGAATTTTATCTGTTTTAATCCAGCCATATAAATTCTTTTTTTCCTGTGGGATGGCGTACGAATTATTCCAGAAGTCTAAACCATTCACGTTTTCAAAATTGAACCAGATACCAATGTGATGCGGATGGTCGGTGGGGTCGCCGGGTTTGGGATTGAGTGGAAAGCCACGTGTTACATCTGTACCACTGATGGTAACGATTGGATATAGCACCGGCTTTTCCAGCGTATCGGGGTACAGGAAACTGGTAAAAAGCTGCTTGTTGATGGTGACAAAAATCTTTTTTGCATTTGCATCTTTGAAAACAGAGACCATCCCGGTTTTTTGTGCAGTGGTTGCTGTGGAAATAACGGACAGTATCGATATAAACAAATTTCTTAATTTCATTCAAAAATATTTTACAAATTAGTAATTACTGCTTGTTTTGAAATTGCTGCTATTAATGTAGAGGCTGTTTAGTATTTCAATAAATGAAACCAATAGGCACATAGGACACATAGAAATACAAAAATACAAGGCGCTACGTTTAACAAAGGCCACATCAGAGAATCTTAAAGAGTCTAATATTCTTCATTTAAAGTTCACTTGTGAAAATGCTGAACAGCTTTATGCTGTACAAATGAGTAACTACAAAAGCTTAATAGCTTTCCAAAGCAAGTTGTATAATTCTTTTCCAGTTACAAATGTCCTGTTTGTAAAGGCTAAATTTACTTAGCTAAAACTTCATTTAATTTTTTCTCCAATGCCTCAAACTTGTTTTTCAATTCATCATTTTGCTTTTTTAATTTTTCTATCTGTGCCTGCTGTTCCTGTATCGCTCTTACGGCTACAACGCCGATGCCTGCATAACTCATCGCATGCGGGTTTTCTATGCCTTTGGGGTCAGGGTTTGGATTTACAAATACCAGTTCAGGAAACAATTCTTTTACTTCCTGTGCAATAAAGCCATAGCTTTTTTCGTGACGGCTGTTATTCATTTTGTACTCAAATATTTTTGGTTGCAACTGCAACAGTTTTGTAAGTGTTGGCGGCATGGTTTCTATGTTGTCTTTTAAGCGTCTGTCGGAGTATGAAACATAGTCACCGGTTGGCCTGAAGAACCCTACGTTACTGCCATTGCATCGCAAATACATCACTGCATAATCTGTGGATGCTGTGTATCCGGCCCTAAATTCCCAATTGGTTCCGGAACCGGCTTCCTGCAAATAAATACCTGTACCACCTGCCTGCTTTACGCTTAAAGTATAAGGAGCATTATCAAGGTTAATTCCAAAAAATCCACCTCCCCCGCTGTTGCTTACCAATACCTGTTTGTTGCCCCAGATGCTGAATAGCAGGTTGGATGAGAATGCCCCCGTGCCGGCATAAAACCTGTGCACAGCAGAGGTGCCATCTACCTGGTAGCGTAGCGTACCGCTGTTGATGCCAAAGCCATAATATTGATGGTCGTTATTACTGGTTTCCCACATTACAATTTTACGGTTAAATAAAATATTGTCAAATTGCAGGTTACCATTTGGGTTGGGATTATTGATACCAACATTTTGAGAAAAGATACATATGTCAAAAAATAAGCAGCAGTAAATAAGGATGGTTAATTTTTTCATGATCATTTTTTTGTAGCGTATTCAAATGTATGATAGCATTGTTTCCTCATACCTGCCGCCTCAACACCTCATCCCCGGCCCTTCTCCACGCGGTGGAAAAGGGTGCCTCTGCGGAACTTTCCATACGCTTGTCTACCAGCAGGTTCAAGCCATCTGAGCTTTACTAATTGCCTTTGGGCTGCGGATTCTTGCTGTCCGAATCTTGCGAACTGTTTTGAAGAAATGATCTTTTTGAACCCGCCGTTATTTTTTGTGAATCATGCTGGAAAGAGGCACCCCTCTCTGGCTAAAGGCCGGAGAGGGGCCGGGGGTGAGACTAATACTTAAATGCTTTTCCGTTCGCCATAATCTCCTGCTTGCTTTCATCAAAGGTTACTTTGGCGCCGGTATGCACAGCCGCATTTGTCATAATGGTGGCAATGGAATGGCTATAACCAGCTTCCACGGGTGCATGTGGCTGTTGGCGGCTGCGCACACATTCCATCCAGTTGCGTACATGATTGGAGGTAAGCACATCTCCACCGGTATTTGCTGATGCTACCACTTTTTCGGTGTTAGCTAAACTTGTTTCCGGTAGTAGATTTGGCTGCATGTTCATAGCAGCAGCAAGATTTTTTGTTAGTCCTCCTTTGGGAGAAACTTTATTGGTATCAAGGTTTAATTCGCCGCCATTGGAATAATAAATTTCAGTAGGATGCTCATCGCCATTATGCATACGAGAGCCAAACGTAACCTGGAAACCCTGGCTCATATCATCCAATGGGCCATAGTCGAAAACGGCAGTAATAGTGTCCCAGTTTCTTCTTCCGTCTTTCCACATATATATGCCGCCATTTGCTACTACACTGCGTGGATGCTGCAGACCTGTAAACCAATGCACCGTATCAATCTGGTGGCTCATCCATTGACCGGGCAGGCCCGATGAATAAGGCCAGAATAAGCGAAATTCCAAATATTTTCTGGCATCAAAATTTTCTTTCGGACGGTTCATTAAAAACCTTTTCCAGTCGGTATCTTCTTCCTTCAGCAGCGGCACCACGGCAGGCCTGCGCCAGCGGCCTGGCTGATTTACATTCCATGTTAATTCAACCATTGTAAGTTGCCCAAACTTGCCCGATCTTATAAAATCATTTGCTGCATGATAGTTTGCACCGCTCCTTCTTTGCGAGCCGATCTGTACAATCCGGTCTGTTGCTTTAATACCTTTCAACGCTGCACGTGCATCTTCCATTGTTTCTGCAAATGGCTTTTCGCAATACACATCGCACCCGGCATTTACGGCTTCCAGCGCATGGTTCGCATGTTGAAAATCGGCGGTACTAACAAACACGGCATCCACTAATTTTTTGTCATACATCTCCTCATTGTTGCGGCAGGCAACTACGTCATGTTCCATTTTGTCTTTCCAAACAGCGGCGCCTTCTTCCCTACGTTTATTCCAGATGTCCGATACAGCCACCAGGTCAAAATTCAGTTCCTTGTAATGGTTCATAAAACTGGGTATATGGGAGCCTTTATGACGGTCGGAAAAGCCAACCACTCCTACCCTCACCCGATCGTTGGCGCCAATAATACGTTTGTAACTTTTGGCACTCCATCCGGCTTTGGCAACCAATAGCCCGGCTCCGGCCATGCCGGCTTGTTTAATGAAATAGCGACGTGAATTTTGCATGGCAGCAATTTTATTTTAAGTTGAAGTAGAAAAAGGAGCTAACGGCAGCTCACCTTTCAAATGTAACAGATTTCAGGCAACCCACCATCTACTGAGATTTGAGCATTTGTTTTTGATTTTATTGATTAGTTGCAGCGTTCTTTTCTTGTTGTTTCCTGGTGTGTTGCGTCCATGTTTTATAGGGCGTTGTACCCATGTTTCGAAGGGCATTGCCCTATGCTGGTGTATGGCTGCCCTCCCGGACGAACGGGACTGGCTTCAGGGCGAATACATCAAGATTTTTGCACAATGCCTTTCGCTTATCTTCTGATTTCTAATTTTCGGGACTTTTTGACTTCTGGTCTTCCTGTCTTACGGGCTTCCCCACTTTCTGTCTTTTGCACTTTCTGTCTTTCCGGCTGTTAACTGCCTACTGTTGACTACTGATTGCTGGCTGCCGACTGCTGACTATTGCTTACTGCCTTACGGTCTTTCAGACTTCCCGTCTTCCCGACTTCGTTTGTCTATATTTGCCCCCCTAACTAAATTTAATAAGTGCGTTTAAAAAGTCTTGACATTAAAGGATTTAAAAGTTTTGCCGATAAAACCATCATTCATTTCGACGAAGGCGTTACCGGCATCATCGGCCCGAACGGATGTGGCAAAAGCAATATCATTGATAGTATCCGCTGGGTAATCGGTGAACAAAAGATTAGCAATCTCCGCAGCGAAAATCTGGAAAGCCTGGTTTTTAACGGCAGTAAAAACCGCAGCGGCAGCGGCATGGCCGAAGTAAGCCTGACGTTCGAAAATACCCGCAACCTGCTGCCCACCGAGTTCAGTACGGTAACCGTTACCCGCCGTTTTTATAAGAACGGTGAAAGTGAGTACCGTCTGAACGATGTGCAATGCCGGTTGAAAGACATCAACAATCTGTTTTTAGATACCGGTGTAAGTAATGATAGCTATGCCATTATCGAATTGGGAATGGTGGATGACATCATAAAGGATAAAGAAAACAGCCGCCGCCGGATGCTGGAGCAGGCAGCCGGCGTTACCATTTACAAAACCCGAAAAAAAGAAACTAAACTAAAACTGGATGCTACCGAGCAGGACCTGGCTCGTATCGACGACCTGCTTTTTGAAATCAATAATCAGTTGAAGCAACTGGAAAGCCAGGCAAAAAAAGCGGAGAAGTACCATGAGATCCGAAAAGAGTACAGAGTCGTTTCGATAGAATTAGCAAAAGCATCTTTGGAAGGATTTAATACGCAGTACAAAACCCTGAATGAACAGCAGGCTGCTGAAACGGAAAAACGGTCAGTATTAGATACTGCTATTGTAGCTGCTGAAGCAGAAGCAGAGGGTTCCCGGGCCGATTTTTTGGAGAAAGAAAATAACCTGCAACTGGTACAGCAGGCTTTTAATGAATTGCAACAGCAGCTACGGAAGGAAGAAAACGAAAAGAACTTAGCCCGGCAGCGCCTGCAGCACCTTACGGAAAAAGAGCATACCCTTACTGATTTTTTACAGCGGAGTGAAGGCCACCTAAAGAGCCTGGAGGAAGGTGTGGCATACACCAATGTACAGGCCGAAGAGCAGAAAAAAGTAGTAGCCGAACAGCAGCTACAGTTGGAAGAAATCCGAAAAGTGCTGGATGAGAAAAGGCTGGTGTACGATGAAAAACGAAAGGAATTAGACAAGGTTCGCAACCACCAGCAAACGGTACAGCACCAGCAATTTCAAGCAGAGAAAAAGAGCGCTGTAGCCGATGCTTCCATTCAAAACCTGCAACGGAGTATTTACCAGTTGCACCTGGAAGAGGAAGGCCGCAAAACGACACTGGAAAATCTACACCACGAAAAAGAAATCGGGGAGCAGGAACGGGAAGAAAAAAAATATTTGTTACAGCAGTTGCAAACGCAACACCAGCAGGCAAAAGACCAGATTGCGGCTGCCCAATCCGAACTGGAACAATTAAGAAACTTTTTAGCAGAAGATGGCCGCAAACTGGATAGCCGGCGTAACGAACACAACCTGCTGAAAAGCCTGATTGACAGCATGGAAGGCTATCCGGAAAGTGTAAAATTTCTGCACAAGAATACCGGCTGGAACCATACAGCTCCCCTGCTCAGCGATATTATTTATGTAAAGGAAGGGTACCGGCCGGCATTGGAAAACATGCTGGAGCCTTACCTGAATTATTATGTGGTCAATAATCTGCAGGAAGGATTACAGGCGGTTCACCTGCTAAGCAATAACAAAAAAGGGAAAGCCAATTTTTTTCTGTTGGACCAGGTACAGCCATCTACGGTTGTGAATCCCGGCAATCATTTGCCTGAAGGCGCTATACCGGCAATGGATGTGGTGGAGGTAGATGCACCATACCAACAACTGGCCCGGGCACTGTTGGGAAACGTTGTAATTGCCGAAGGCGAATCCGTTTTGGAAAATACCAATGGCTTTGTTGTTTTAGATAAGGCAGGCCATTTTGTACGAAACAAATATTCGCTTAGTGGTGGCAGCGTAGGCTTGTTTGAAGGTAAACGCATTGGCCGGGCTAAAAACTTAGAAAAATTGCGGGAAGAAATTGCTGCACAGGAAGAAGTAGTAACGGATTTAAAAACACGTATCGGTCAAAAACAGGCTGAAGTATTGAATTTCAATGCACAATTACAAGATGCCGCTATCCGCAAAACCGAACAGGAAATTGGCCAGTGCAATAACAAGGTTTTTTCTGTACATAACCGGATTGAAACCATTGAGGCGGCACAAAAACAATCAGCTCAGCGTCTGCAACAATTGCAGGATCAGCTGGCCCATCAGCAGGAGGAGATAGCTGTGGTAAAAGAATCGCACCAGGAACTTACAGAAAGCCTGAAAGAAGCAATCGCCAACCTTGCCTCACTGGACGAAGTGTACAAACAGGCTGGTAATGAATACCAACAGGTATCAGGTCGGTACAACGAATCGAACATAAACCTTACCCGCCAGCAAAGCAAACTGGCATCGCTGGTACAGGAAGGTCAGTATAAGGCCCGGCAGGTGGCAGATTTGCAGCAGCAACGGGAAGCCAGTACTCACCAGTTACAGCAGATTACCATTCAACTGGAAGAAAGCCGTCTGCACTTGGAAAAGGTAGAAACGTTGGCAACAAAACTGCAGCAGCAAAAAGAAACGGACGAAAAAGCGCTGAACGAAAAGAGCCAGCAATATTACCATTTACGCAATGCCATCAGCCAAAGAGAAAGCGAGCTACGCCACACCGTTAAAAGCCGGGAACTGAGCGATATGCTGCTAAACGAAATACGGGAAAAGCTAAATAACCTGAAACTGCAATTAGCGGGTATGAAGGAACGGCTGGATGTGGAATTTAAAATAAAGCTGGACGATATACTGGATGAAGAAAGGCAAACGGAAACCCCTTTGGAAGAATTGCAAACCAGCGTGGACCGGATGAAGAAGCGGCTGGAAAACTTAGGCGAGGTAAACCCGACTGCTATCGAGGCTTACACTGAAATGAAAAAACGGTACGAGTTTATCCAGGAGCAAAAAGCCGACCTGGTAAAAGCAAAAGGCAGCCTGCTGCAAACCATAAGGGAAGTGGAAGCTACCGCCAACCAGCAGTTTTTAGATACGTTCAACCGGGTACGGGATAATTTTCAGAAAGTATTCAAAGCACTGTTTACCGAAGAAGATACCGCCGATATGATTTTGGTGGATCCGGAAAATTTAGCGGAGTCGGGAATTGACATTGTAGCCAAGCCAAAAGGCAAGCGGCCGGCTTCCATTAACCAGTTAAGCGGTGGCGAAAAAACCCTGACGGCTACGGCCTTGTTGTTTTCTATTTACCTGATTAAGCCTGCACCGTTTTGTATTCTGGACGAAGTGGATGCCCCGCTGGACGATGCGAATATTGGCAAGTTTACCAATATGATCCGCCAGTTCAGCGAAAACAGCCAGTTTATTATTGTAACGCACAACAAGCAAACGATGAGCGCTGTGGATGTGATTTATGGTGTAACCATGCAGGAGGCTGGTGTAAGTAAATTAGTACCGGTAGATTTTCGGAGTTTGAATTAATTAGAGATGCAGGTCGGCACCGCAGTTCAGACCTTTCAATTAAACCAGGTATAAAAATATATCATGGATTGGAAAAGTTTTTTAAGCACTGTTTCAAAAACTTTATTGGAAAGTGATGACCTGCTGGAAAAGTTTTCAGCCTCATCATCCTCCTGGTTAGGCTTTTATGCAATTACAGACGATGAAATTCAAAAACATGCAACCCGGTTAGGAACGGATTTTCCACCCTCCTACATTGAGTTTCTGAAAACATCGAACAGCTTTAAACAGCTAAGTATAATTGTCAAAATAACTTCAACATTTCTTCCTTTGGTTTTGGTTGCCCCCAAACCCCCTAAAGGGGGCTTTAAGACACCTTCTAAACAGGACTTGAGTATCTTGATTCCCGGACGCACTATTTATTTTTAAGGTCAAACAAAGCTCCCCCTTCAGGGCAATGTCATTAAGTGAAGGATTGATGTAGCAGTTATGCGCCGTAGGTGCAACCTGTTTGTAGCAAACAGACATCAATGATGTTGGTGCATGCCACGTAGTGGCTACCTAATCAGAGAATAGGGGTAGCCACTACGTGGCAATGATCCCCTTTGCCTCTTTGTTTGCTACAAACAGAAAGCCCCGATGGGGCTTAAATTAATGACATTGCCCTTTAGGGGTTGGTGGCAACCAACCCCGGGCAAAAGCTGTCTAAATTAGGGAAGTTATTTCGACAGCTTTTCTAAGTTGCTTTGTCTGGGATATTTGGCCTTTGGAAAAAGTGAACTGGTTGAAAGATATTGATCTGAAACTAATAGAAATATATTCAACTCAATTTGCAGGAGTATTTAAGTTAACAGATGAAGAATATTTTGTTTACGGGAAATGCAGGATCCTCCTTACTTCAGGAGTGCTTATTTCGAAAAATGCTTTACAATCTCCGGCTGGGGTGATGCTACAATTTTGTTGCTAAATCCAGAAGTAAAACTTGGCAAAGAATGGGAGGCCTGGACGTTTGCTCTGTCGAAATTAGGCCCAACCCGTTATCAATCTTTTGAAAAGCTAATAATTGAAGAATACAATCGTTATTTGAAACTACGTAGTGATGAATAAGGGTTGTATTAATTTGTAGGTTGAAAATTAAAAACGTTGAAGTTCCGGTATTCATTTTCTACTTTCATAATATTCTTCTTTTAATTCTCTCGAGCTTTTAAGATCAGATTCTGCTTCCTCCTGCCCTTCACTCAATTGAAGCATCCAATCGGCCACTGGCAGTTCCTCAATGGTTTTGTACTCACTTGCTGCCGCTTTTCGTAACAAAATTTCCGTAAGAACATTGATGTTAATGCCGCCTTTTATGAGCCAGTTCCTCAGCCGTATAAAAAAATTTTTCATTCAAATTCAGCGTAAAGTCAGCATTCATACAATGATTTTATAAACAAATTTAATTTTCTTTTTTGAATACAGAGTTAATCAAATCTGTACAACTATTGGGGTGTAAGAAATGGCTGGCAAGTGGATAGGCTGCCGCAGCAAAGCAGCACAGAGGAAGGCTGGTCTGTAGCGTAAGCAGGGCCGTGTTTGGCAGGTGTTTTCCAGCCCACAGTCGAGCAACAAAAATGGAAGAAAACACTTGACTTTAGAAAGAAGCCAACGGGCTGGAAAATGTTCCTGCCATACAAATGGCATCTGCGGTGCCGCCCGACATGAACATTAAAATAAATACAAGTAGCGGGCGGCATGCGCCTCAGATCAGCCTTTATTTTTTTGTTTCTTTTTGCATCAATGCAAAAAGAAAAATGAAAAGAATTTTGCTGACAGTTTACTGAATTAGTTCATGTAAAAAGGCAAGGCTCAAAGATGTGCACAAACAAAAAGGCCGCTCACATCCCGTGAACGACCTTTTATTTACCCTGCTGCTTACAGAAACCACAGACGCAGACTTATACACCAGGTTTAAAAGAAAGAAAAAAATAATTTTAAAATTTTTTAGTTCCCATCCACCGTCAGCGGAGCACCCTGCACCAGGTTGCCACTCAGCACTTCGCATTTGGTTTTTACGGTTAATGGGGCCAGGTTTTTAAAAATTCGATTGTTATTGGGTGTAGCAGCATGAAGCACCAGTTTACCAATTTGTGCCGGCAATAAATTCCCACCAAAGCCTGATGGATTATTACTGCCTAAGGTAGACACACCATCTCCAAGCATCAGTACGGTAGCTGCACCAAAATTGTACGGGCAATTAATGCTTTGGCTGGCGGCGCCCAATGGTGGGTTAATAATCTGCAACGTATCACCGGTAAAAGAAAAATGATCGGCATTGCAGCCAATGTTGAATAAATTTTCACCATCGGCAATACTGGTAGCGGCATTACCGGTATTGCCGTCAATCACCAGCCTGCCACCTGTCAGATTAAAAACGCTGGAAATGGAACTGGTCAGGTTGCCAAAAATATGCACCTGTCCGGCGCTAATTTGCAGGTTGCCATTGTTTACCACTTTGCTGTTTTTTACCGTTGCAGTACCAACACTTAACTGCACCATAGCATTGCTGACGAGTAAGGAAGCCGTTGTATCAACGGTTAAACTTTGCACCTGTGCCGAAGTATTCACTACAACGTTGTGGCCTGCCATGATCATAACCGGGTCCGTTGCTTTTGGTATCGCTCCATACTGCCAGGTTAGTGGATCATTCCAGTTTCCGGAGTTAATGGTACGGGCAATAAACGGCCCCGGATAACAGGTGTACAAAGCTTTGTATCCGTCCTTTATGGTAGCGCCATCCGAGTGGAATTGCAACGTCAGAACGCCACTGGTTGCAATTACCGGTGCCGGAATAATGGTTCCGGTAAAACTGCCGATAAGCGGCGATGCAGTAGAAGGGCCATTGTATACCCGTAGGGAATCGAAACCCTGTTCCAAATTAAAATTATAAAAATTTAATACCACATAGCCTGCGCCCGGCGGTGCAATGGTAAACGTATAATTGGAGTTGTTCACGTAAGTGCCCAGCGGGCCACCCATATCATACAGCGTATCGCTGCAAGGGGTTGTAGAACAGGTACTCAGATTATCATTAATCATATTCCATAGCTCGGGATAGCCTGCATCATAACCCAGTCGCCACATAGCCCCACCTGCCAGGCCCCGTTGCTTTATCAAACTGTATTTCTGTTTTAAGCTGATGGTATCGTCGATAAATTGCTGGTTGGGTATCGCATTTACATCGTTGAAACAATGGTATGCAGTAAAGGCATACGGTTCGTGCAGGGTAGTATTGTAGTAGCCGGATGTGTTATCCCTGAACTGGGTATAAGTTTGCGTACTGATAGGTGCTGCATTGCCATCGGCAGGTAATACACACCCATTGGTGGTTTTCCATCTTCTCCCATAATAAGGCATGGCCAGCAATACTTTTTCCCTGGCTGCAAAGCGAAGGATGGTATTCAGGTCGTTGGCCACATTGCCATGGCCATTGGGGTCTGAGGGTGCTTTTGGAAATTGCCAGGTAGGTGCTATGGGTCCGGGATAATTTTGAGTACTCCAGTAATAATCATATCCCATTAAAATAAACAGGTCAACTACCGGATTTAAATTAGTTATATAATTGGCTGACACAACCTGCGAACCTTGTATGTCGATTGAAATTTCTGCATTTGGCCTTACGGCCAATAATTGCGTTCTGAGGTTTCCTAAAAAAGTAGTGAAAGCCGGTGCATAAGTGGTGGAAAGGCCTGTACCTTCAAAATCTATATTTAGTCCTTTTACATCTGCCGTGGTTATTTCATTTATAAGGTTAGTAATTAATGTTTGCTGTGCCGTGGCATTGCCAAAAAAGCTGGTGAATGTAGTGCTGGTGCCAAAAAAAGTTACAGACAGGTTCACATTTACCCCGTTGGCTTTTGCCGTCGATACAGTTGCATTGTTGCCCCAGTTCATTAATTGTGTTGGGTTGGTGGCATTGCCTGTGAGATAATCAACCTGGTAAGAAAAATAGGAAAGGTCAGTTAAAGATTGCCATACGTAACTGGCGGAAGAAGTACCTATGGCATGCCAGCCAAACATCCTTTTGGCAAGCGGGCATGCAGTGGAGTTTAATCTTGAAACAACTTTACTATTGTTAGCACATTCCCCATACCAGGCACAACGCAGGCTGTCCCATTTTTCAATTGGGTAAGCCGCCATGGCCTGTTGACGCAGGGTTTCATCATAGGCATCGGAAAAATGAGCTTGCTGGGCAGTGGCAGTAACTGCTAAAACGGAGAATAGCAGCGTTGTAAAGATGGTTTTCATAAGGCAGCAATTTTTAGTTGTTCTGCTACCGAAGATAGGAGTTTACGTATTTGTGTTTGCAGCCGAGGCATCACCTTTAT
This sequence comes from Chitinophagaceae bacterium, assembly GCA_965246935.1. GTDB lineage: Bacteria > Bacteroidota > Bacteroidia > Chitinophagales > Chitinophagaceae > JAZKFT01. The sequence goes on from CBDFGC010000027.1 coordinate 47,592, forward strand.
ATGCAAAAAACAGCAAACGCCATTTAAAGCATTTGCTGTTTTGTAGAGACGCCATGTTGGCGTCTCTATATGTGATTTTTAATTAAGAGATATTCAAGGCAGGCAGGAAACATTATCTATTAGACGCCAGCATGGCGTCTCTACAAGTATTTTTCCCCTTTATTCCGTTTCAATTCTGAAACATATTCTTTTATTTCCTGTTCCTTTTCCCGTTTACAAACCAGCAATACATCCTTTGTATCCACAATAATAAATTCTTCCAACCCTTGCAACACCAGTAATTTATCGGTATTGGCATACACCATATTGCGGGCAGCATCAATCACCATTACATTATCATTATTCAGGGCATTTCCGTGGTCGTCTTTATTCATATTGTCATAAGCGCTGTTCCAGGCACCCAGATCGCTCCAGCCAAAGGAAGAGGGTATGATATAAACATTATCCGATTTTTCCATAATACCAATGTCAATGGAAGTATTACTGCACAGCGGATACATCCGGTCAATAGCTTCCTGCTCCTGCGATGTATTATAATTTTCATTTTCTGCCGCAAATACCTCGTACATCTCCGGCAAATACTTTTCGAAAGCACTGGCAATGTTTTTTGCCTTCCACACAAAAATGCCGGCATTCCACAAAAACTCGCCGCTGGCAATAAAAGTTTTGGCTAACTCCAGGTTAGGCTTTTCGGTAAATAATTTTACTTTATATACGTTGTCTGTTACCGGCTGCTCTTCGTATTGTATATAGCCATAACCGGTATTGGGGTAAGTAGGCTGTATGCCCAATGTAACCAACGCATTGTGTTTATCAACAAATGAAAGCGCTTCCAGGCACACCTTGGTAAAAGCAGTTACATCCAGTATCAGGTGGTCGCTGGGTGCCACAATGAACGATGCCAGAGGATCTTTTTGCAGTATTTTAAAAGCCATATAAGCCACACAGGGGGCTGTGTTTTTGCGGCTGGGCTCGCACAGTATATTTTCAACCTGAATTTGCGGTAACTGATCCTGCACCAATTGACCATACTCAGTACTGGTAACCACAAAAATATTTTCCGCAGGTATAAAACCGGCAAAGCGGTTATAGGTGGCCTGCATCAGCGTTTCGCCAGTACTTAAAATATCCAGAAATTGCTTGGGAAAGCTGGTGCGGCTCATCGGCCAGAAGCGGCTGCCAATTCCGCCAGCCATAATACATACGTAGTGATGTGGGTTCATTTATTTAGATTTAGTGTTTGATGAGGCTATCCAATACAAAACTTAACTGCGGGTCGCTATTATTTTTAATATCGGCCAAAGTTAAGGAAACCGGATAGTCAGGCATCACACCCCGCCCGCCTGCTACACTTTTTTGTAACGAAAACGCTGCATGCACTACCGGTACATTCAATCGTATATGGGAATGCGGAAGTTCGTACGTAAGTACATGAAAACTGTTGGTAGTACTGCCACTGCCACCCGTTTCGCTGCCAACAATGGCAGCCCGGCCTTCGTCCTGCAACAGGGCCGCAAAATAAGAGGCAGCCGACTGAACATTGGTATTGGTAATGACATACACTTTGCCTTTGAAGGTTTGGGCAGCAGCATATTTCGTTTCATTATCGGCATACTGGCGTACGCTGCGTCCCCGGGATCGGTGGTCGAAGGTGGAATCAATAGACGCCTGGATGCCCTCTATATCGTTCTCACCTTTTGCCAGGTAGGGCGTAAAAGGAATACGGTTGAAAACGGTATAGGCACTTTTAAATTCCTTCCATTCCTGCCGGCGGGTAAGATAACCGTACAGGTAAAACATATCGTGGAAATTGCCACCGGTATTATTACGCAGGTCTATCACCAGGTTTTTGATATCAGGCGAATGCTGCAATAAACGAAATGAATTTTTTACAAAACGGGTAAAGGCCCTGTCGGCACTATAAGTATCGTATCCAAACGTGTAAATCGTCATAATAGCAGTATTGATAGAGTCCGCTATTTCCATATCATAATTTACATCTTCTGCAAAATAATAGAAACGGTTACTAAAGTTATGATCCAGTGCATCCGCATAGGTGTCTGCTGCTATTCTTGCCTGCCGCACAGCATTATCATCATCCGTTTTATATTTAATTATAAAGGACGGTACTGCCCCCCTCAGCAAAAAATAATTCATGGCAAAATCCCAAACACCTTCTTCCTGCTGATACAAGGTATTAAAACCATCCACCGGTTCGTACTTCCATAGCTTTGGAAGCAGTTTATCTGTTTTCTCTTTATTAATTGATATAATTTCGGCTCCCAGTGGTATTTCGTAGCTCGTGCTGTTTACAATCAGCCGGTTATCAATTACCGTGAGTGGAATGGGAAAGAATCCGTTTAGTTTTCGGATAGAATCGGATAGCGTAGATGGTAAAAACAGACTGGTATGCCCGCAATGAATGTTATTAACCAGCGGCACCAGGCGGTTGTAAAAGCTAAGAGCATTATCGTTATTACGCAACAGGTTGTAGACGCTGTCAAACTGCCGGTCAACACTTGCTTTGCCTTGGTACTGGTATAGCCCCGGGTGTACACTTTCCAGTATCATTCGAAAGTAAGTAAAATCCTCCTTTAGTTCTTTTGCAGGCAGTTCCGCATCCAAAAAAGAGGAAGGTTTTTCCTTACAACCACTTACTAATACCCCAAAAAGAAATAAGAGAAAGACTACACGCATGTACCGGCTGACGATTTTTTATCCTGACAACAAATAGGGTGAGAATGCTGCGAAAGGGTTTTACCAAAATAGGGCCGGAATGGGAAATTTTGGTATAGAAATCAGGACCTGCCTGCCGGTAGGCAAGACTTATAGTTTATTTGTCGGGGAGCAATATTTATAACTTAAAATTACGGGGTAATCTTGCTTTGTGTGCCCATTAGAATTATTTACCAGACTTAATCTTTTTTATTTGCTCTGACACGTTCATATTTTCGCACATCTTATTGGCCCTGGCAAGCTTTTCCGGGAACAGGATTATATCCTTGTATTTATCTAGTTCAGGATTGTAGCGTACAATAGGTTCAAACGGGTTCTTAACTTTTTCGGCTGTTTTCATAATGCAATTTAATAAATTTTTCTTTGTGCAACAAATCCATCATAATCTACACCTTTTTCATAACGGAATAGTTCATTTTTAATCTGTCCAAATAAGTGAAATGTTTCCTGAATTTCTTTTATATATTGGTTAATGCCCATGCGGTAGAGCCTTGTTCTTGCTTTTGTGCTACTACTTGCATAAACAGTAATATTTGGGTAATGGTCAAGAAACAGGTACACAGCCGATACTACAGTAGCTAATATTTTTTCCGTATCGCCGTTATCAGAAACAGCTAAATCGTCAATTCCGCCCGTTTTGGGATCAACATCGCCAAAAGCCAGATTGTATAATTTAGATTCTATCATCGGCTGAAACTTAATTTGTTTATGGATAGCGCCTTTTGGTCCTTGGCTAACAAAGTCAAAGGTTGTTAAACTCCTGTCTGCTTCTAATTCGTACTTTTCAATCTGCATATTGTATCAACTTGATTCGCTTGTAGTATCCTTTCTCAATTTTGAAAGCCTTATTATCTATGTCTGTGAAGTAGGTTCTGATGATTGAACCTGATCAACGGAAACTGAAAATAAAGTGGTAAGGTTTAAACCTATCACTCCAAACCTTACAATCAAAAATCACAAATCCTAAATCCTAAATTATAGCAAACCCTCCCGGATCAAATCATGCAGGTGTAGAATACCGGTGTACCGGTCTTCCTCTGTTACAACCAACTGGTTGATATCGTAGCGGCGCAAGGCATCAAGTGCATCAATGGCTAATTCAGTGGACGCGATGGTTTTCGGATTCCGGGAGCAAATGTCTTTTGCCAGTAGCGTTTCCAAAGATTTATTCCGTTCCAGCATCCGGCGCAGGTCGCCATCGGTAATGATGCCGTAAATGTTGCCGCTCCCTTCTACCACGACTGTAGCACCCAGCCGCTTGGCTGTCATTTCCATAATCACCTCTTTTAACGGGGCATCCGGCGCCACTTGCGGCAGTGCATTGTGTACCAGTAAATCCTTTACCTGTAGATACAATTGCCTTCCAAGCGTGCCTCCCGGATGAAACTTTGCGAAATCCTGCCCTGTAAAATTCCGTAGCCGCATCAGGCAAATGGCCAGGGCATCCCCCATTACCATTTGTGCCGTAGTGCTGCTGGTGGGGGCCAGGTCATGCGGACAGGCTTCCTGTTTGACGGTTGTATTCAAAACAATGTCGGCCTGCAAAGCAAGTTGGCTTTGCAGGTTGCCTGCGATTGCCACCAGGGGATTACCAAAACCTTTAACCAATGATACCAGTGTTTTTACTTCCGGGCTATTGCCGCTTTTACTAATGATGATAACCACATCGTCGGGCTGCACCATGCCTATATCGCCATGTATGGCATCGGCAGCATGCAGGTACATGGCAGGGGAGCCTGTACTATTAAAGGTGGCCACCATTTTTTTTGCAATAATGCCGCTTTTGCCAATACCGCTTACCACCAACCGGCCCTTGTTTTCCAATATCAGTTTTACGGCTTTCTCAAATGAAACATCTATATACGGCAGCAGGCCTAAAAGGCTATCTGCTTCTAACTGAATCGTTTGCCGGGCAATAGAAAGAATATCCATGTAAATTGTAAGGCGGCAAAAGTAACAGATTGGAACCCGTTGTTAATTTTCTTAACAAAGCATTTCCGGGCACTTTTTATTTTTAAGGCAACGGTTAAGTATTTTCGCTACCTTGACACTTCCAAAAAGGCCAATATAAAGCAATCGTGTTTATCAGTTCCGCAACATTTTCATTCGTTCATCGCCGTTTATTGATGCACGCCCGTTTATCTATCACTTCCGTAATAAATGATTATCCTATGATTGGTGGTAACCATCGAACTGCGGATTTATTGTGCCGGCCTTTTATAGTTATTTCAACATTTACAAAACAATTTATTTATACATAACAGGCTATGCTACAGGCAGGCCATATAGAAAATAGAGATTATGGGAAAAACCGTTACCGAAAGAGCAATCAGCGCCGCTAAAGTATCCAGAGCAGCTGCCCCGAAAAATACCAAGCCTAAAAACGGAGTCGAAAAACCGTTGAAGGCTGTAGGCCGGGCATTGTGTGAGTTCACAACGCAACAGTTGTTGGAAGGCCTGCAGAAATATTTTGGTTTCCGGGCTTTTAAAGGAGAACAAATAGCCGCTATTCACAGTTTGCTTAGCGGAAAGGATACGTTTGTGATTATGCCTACCGGTGGTGGCAAAAGCCTTTGCTACCAGTTGCCTGCCATGATGTGCGATGGCGTGGCCATTATTGTAAGTCCGCTGATTGCCTTAATGAAAAACCAGGTTGATTTAATGCGGGGCTACAGCAGCAATGATAATGTGGCGCATTTTTTAAACAGTACCCTTACCAAAACGCAGCAGCGGGAAGTAAAGGACGACCTTACCAGCGGCAAAACCAAGATGCTGTTTGTAGCGCCTGAAACCATGACCAAGCAGGAAAATCTGGATTTTTTCAGCGACCTTAAAATTTCTTTTTTTGCGGTAGATGAAGCTCACTGTATCTCGGAGTGGGGCCACGACTTCAGGCCGGAATACCGCCGCCTGCGGGAAATGATGAATGAAATCGATATTAGTATACCCGTACTGGCCGTCACTGCCACCGCTACGCCTAAAGTACAAAGCGATATTGTAAAAAACCTGGGCCTCCGGGATCCAAATGTTTTTATTGCTTCTTTTAACCGGGGTAATCTCTATTATGAAATTCAGCCCAAAATTAAAAAAGAGCAAACGGTAAAGCATATTGTAAAATACATTAGCCAGCATAAGGGTAAAAGTGGCATTATTTATACGCTGAACCGCAAAACCACCGAAGAACTGGCCGAACTGCTAATGGCAAACGGCATCAAAGCGGTTGCCTACCATGCCGGGCTGGATGCCAAGCTGCGTGCCGACCGCCAGGATCAGTTTTTAAATGAAGATGTGCAGGTAATTGTTGCTACCATTGCCTTTGGGATGGGTATCGACAAACCGGATATCCGCTTTGTCATCCATTTCAACATACCTAAATCTATTGAAAATTACTACCAGGAAACCGGGCGTGCCGGTAGAGATGGGCTGGAAGGAAATTGCATATTGTACTACAGCCATAAAGATGTGGCCAAGCTGGAACACCTGATGCGGGATAAGCCTTTAAGCGAACGGGAAGTTGGTGCTCAACTTATTAGTGAAACGGTTTCATTTGCTGAAAGCAGTGTATGCCGCCGCAAAATATTACTGCATTATTTTGGCGAAGACTGGGGTGAAAAGAATTGCGGTAACTGCGATAACTGCCTGCACCCGAAAGAAAAGATTGAAGCGAAAACGGAGGTATTACAGGCACTGAAAGTTATCAGGGCACTGGACGAACGCTTTCCGATTGATTATGCCATTCATGTATTACGGGGCAGCAATACACCACAGGTAGAAATGTTCCGCCATAATAAATTAAAAGAGTTTGGTATTGGTAAGGAACACGATGATCATTACTGGAATAGCCTGTTGCGGCAAATGCTGCTGGAAACACTTATCCGCAAAGACATTGAGGAGTATGGCCTGTTGAAATTTACAGAAAAAGGATTGGCATACGAGAAAAAACCGGCCTCCTTCCCGATTGTGCTGAATAATGTATTCGCCGATGCTTATGCCGATGATGATGAAGGGGAAAATACCACCGGTACTGCCACTGCTGCGGATGACCGCCTGTTTGAGATGTTAAAAGATCTGCGCCACAAAGAAGCCAAAAAACGCAGCCTGCCGCCATTTGTGTTGTTTTTAGAAAACAGCCTGCAGGATATGGCCACCATGTATCCTACCACACTGGAAGAACTGGAAAAATGCCAGGGAGTAAGTAAGGGGAAAGCCATTAAGTTCGGGAAAGCTTTTGTTGAATTAATAGCCAGTTATGTAGAAGAAAATGAAATAGAAAAGCCGGATGATTTTGTGATGAAAAGCGTAGTGAATAAAAGCAATAACAAAATTTACATCATCCAGAACGTCGATAAAAAAATACCCCTGGAAACCATTGCCCGCCATAAAGATTTACGGCTGGATGAATTGCTGGAAGAAATGGAAACCATTGCTGCCAGTGGTACCAAATTAAAACTGGATTATGCCATTACCGAAATGCTGGACGAAGATGACCAGGACGAAGTAATTGAATACTTCCGCAGTTGCGAAACTTCGTCGCTGGACGTAGCGAAAGAAGAATTAGCCGATCTTGACCTTACCTGGGAGCAGCTAAAAATTATGCGGATTAAGTTTTTGAGTGAGTATGGCAACTAGATTTTTGTATTAGTGTATCTTTGAGAAAAGCAGATTCTCTTGCAAAAGCAACTGTTCTACTTTTTACAAAGTAAAAGCAGGCGGCAACTGTTCAATTCGGCACACTGATCATGGAAGAAGTAGAAAATGTTCCTTTTATAAAGAAAGGCCTCAAAGGTGTTGAGTTAGCGAAAGCTGTTTTGAAAATGCAACGTTTTATTAGTGAATACTTGACCAAAGGCGGAACAATTGAAGAATTAGAAAAAATGGGATACAAATTTGGAACACTTGATATATCAAATCTCCGGGGGCAAAAACCCTAAGGAATATGAATTTACTACAAAAGCAGGCATTACTTATGCCTGCTATTTTATTTTAGCAGAAAACCTATTTAGCGATTACACTGATGTAGCTTCTGTTTTCTATCTTTTTAATTTAGATGTAAAGACTGGCAATGCAAGAAAACAGGCACCAGATGAAGCTATTGGCAATACCGTTACTTTCATTATTGAAGGCTTTTTACTTCAGCATACTTCAGCGGTTGTTTATGTCTGCGATTCTTCAGATGAACGACAATACCTGCGCAAACGTAAATTCGATATCTGGTTTGATCGGTTCACAAGCAGTAAAATTTTGAAGATAGATAGCAGCATTGAATCTGAGGATTATGTGGTTCTAAACACATTACTTGTTTCTCGACAACATCCACTACTCGAAAGTATCATTGCGGCATTTATTTCTTTCAATGACACTTTGAAGAATAAATAGATATCTCTTTGACTAACCCCATCGGTATTTTTGATAGTGGCTATGGTGGCCTAACCGTTTTTAAGAGCATTGCTGGCAGGCTTCCGCAATACGACTATATCTATCTCGGCGATAATGCCCGTGCCCCCTATGGATCCCGTTCCTTTGAAACAGTTTACCAGTATACCTTAGAAGCCGTACAATGGTTTTTTGCACAAGACTGCCCGTTGGTAATACTGGCCTGCAATACGGCATCCGCCAAAGCCCTGCGAACCATTCAGCAAAAAGATTTACCCCGCTTGGCTCCTGATAACCGGGTATTGGGCGTTATCCGGCCAACAGCCGAAGTGATTGGCCAATATACCAATATGCAAAAAGTTGGGATTTTAGGAACAACCGGTACTGTAAAATCAGGTTCCTATCCCATCGAAATACAGAAGTTTTATCCACAGGTACAGGTTTTTCAGGAAGCTTGCCCCCTTTGGGTTCCGCTCATTGAAAATGGCGAGCATGAATCTCCGGGTGCAGATTATTTTATTCAAAAACATATCAACCAGCTTTTACAGCAATCACCAGCTATTGATACCATTCTGCTGGCCTGCACACACTACCCGCTTCTGGAAAATAAGATCCGGCAGTATTTGCCCGAAAACACCCGGTTGCTTTCACAGGGCGAAATTGTAGCAGCCAGTTTAGCGGATTACCTGCAACGGCATCCGGAGATGGAAAGCCGGATTAGCCAAAGTCAAAACATGCAGTTTTATACCACGGATAATGCAGTTGATTTTGATACTCATGCAGCGCTGTTTTTTGGAAAACCGGTACAAGCGAAGCAGGTGAATTTGTAAAAAAGTGAAACGTATAGCAATTTTTTCGTTGTATCCCCCTACTTTTGCCGTCCTTTCACCAAAACGGATGCAGGTAAATGGTAACCAGCGCCTTTTGATACTACATTTTTAGAATAAAAACGCATCATGAAACGTACTTTTCAACCTCATAACCGCCGCCGTAAAACAGTTCACGGCTTTCGCAAACGTATGCAAACCGCTAATGGCCGTAAGGTATTAGCCAGCCGCCGTGCCAAAGGCCGCCACAAACTTACCGTGAGCGACGAAAGCAAACTAAAATAAGCAATTGCCGGCAAGGCAACATTATATTCATCAATGCCCGGGTTTATTGCCAGGGCATTTTTGTTTAGTTAAAGTCGGAAAAGTCCGGAAGACGGAAAGACCGAAAGTCCAGAAGACGGAAAGTCAAAGAGTCGGCAAGACAAAAAGGAGAATAAAAGTCAGGGAACCATTGACGATTTACGAACATCATTCGCAATTGAACTTCACCTATCCGAAAGCCGAGCACCTAAAAAGCCGCAAAGCCATTGAACAGCTTTTCAAGAGCGGGCAATCATTTTTTATTTATCCATACAAGGTGGTTTATCAGATCAATAGTCCGGAAGTCCGGAAGTCCGGAAGTCCGGAAGTAGAACCCATAAATCAGCACGCCACCCCTTCGTCTAAGCTAATCACTTCCGGACTTCCCGACTTCCGGACTTTCGGTCTGCTTTCCGGTTTCGCTGTTTCTACAAAAAATTTTAAACGGGCTGTTGACCGTAACCGCATTAAACGCCTGGGCAGGGAGGCATTCCGGCTAAACAAGCACTCCCTTACACAGCAATTAGAAGCCAACCATCAGCAATTACAGGTGTTCTTTATATTTACAGATAAAAAATTGCCGGACTATAAACTGATTGAACCCAAAATGCAGGCTTGCCTGAAGAAGTTGGGCTGGATAGTCCGCCAAACATCATGAAAAGTTGCTGCACCGATAGTTTTGAACCGGCTGAAAAAAAAGGGCCGGGCCTGCTGATGAAAGTGTTAGCATTTCCGTTTATTGCCATTATTAAAATTTACCAGTGGATTATTTCACCGCTATTTCCTGCCAAGTGCCGTTTTACACCTACCTGTAGTTATTACGGGTTAGCGGCTTTTAAAAAACATGGTGTCATTAAAGGGTTCTGGCTTACGCTCAAGCGTATTGCCCGCTGCCATCCCTGGGGCGGCCAGGGGTATGATCCGGTGCCGTGAGCAGATAAAAAAACAAGGATGTAATTACAGAAGTGATTACTTTCGAAGAATGACAAAAGTGCATTATACATCCATTATACCAATAGGAAATTCTAAGGGAATTCGTATTCCTAAAGATTATTTAAATGCCTTAGGCGAAACACAGGTACTGCTGGAAAAAACAGAAGAAGGAATATTGATAAAACCTGTTCCTGCTGTTCCTCCGCTTAGTGAGTGGGAAATGCTTTTTACGAAAGCTGATACAAGCATGGAGCCGGAGTTTCAGGATTGGGATACCACTTTAGCAGATGGACTTGAAACGGAAACCCCATATGAGTAAAGCTATTTACAAAAAGTGGGAAGTAGTCCTGGTAAGTTTAGATCCGGTACAGGGATCAGAAATAGCTAAAACGAGGCCTTGCCTTATCATTTCGCCAAATGCTATTAATTCATCTCTAAACACCGTTATCGTAGCACCCTTTACTACTGCTCAGAAAGCGTACCCCACCCGGTTGAGTACAAACCATAAAGGTAAGGTTGGAGCTATTGCCTTCGACCAGCTACGAACCATTGATAAAAGCCGGATCGTAAAACGGGATAGCACTTTGGACAAAGCACTAAGGGAAACGGCAAACACGATTCTTAGCATTTTGTTTTCAGAAAAGTAAAAGGTAAAGTAATAAATATATGTATATGATAAAATTTGGCAGTATTTATATGAAAAAACATTTTAATAAATAATGACAATTAAAAAGAAAATAAGAAAGCGGCTACTCTGGACACTTGCAGCTATTTTCATTTTCATAAATGTTATTGCCATTTTTCATGCTTACAAATTTACTCACTTTACAAATAGTCCCATTCAAAAAACCAGAGATGCAAAGCATCTTTCGACTGCGGACAAACTCAAAACATTTTTTTTAGGCATCGACAATCCAAGACCAGTAAATGATACAACCCCCTCCCAGCCTTATGAGATAATCAAACTCAAAAGTAATAAGGAAATAGAATGTTGGAGCATTAAGACAGACAGTACTAAAGGAACGATAATTCTATTTCACGGATTTAGTGGCCAAAAATCATCTATGCTTGACAAAGCTGATGTATTTTTAAAGCTCGGTTATAATACTCTTCTTGTTGATTTTATGGGTTCAGGCGGTTCAGAAGGTAACCAAACAACAATAGGTTATTTAGAAGCAACAGAAGTAAAAACTTGTTTTGATTATGTAACCAAACAAGGGGAAAGTAACATTTATTTGTTTGGCACTTCCATGGGAGCGGTTGCAATAATGAAAGCAATTGATGATTTCAAAATCTCGCCAAATGCTATCATTATTGAGTGTCCGTTTGGATCTATGTATGAAACAGTTTGTGCAAGATTCAATAACATGCATTTTCCGACATTTCCTATGGCCGGACTTCTTGTTTTTTGGGGTGGAATTCAAAATGGCTTTTGGGCATTTGGGCACAAACCAACTATATATGCTAAAAGGATAACTTGTCCAACGCTGCTAATGTATGGTCAACAGGACGAAAAAGTTAGCAAAAAGGAAATTGACGAAATCTATGCGAATTTAAACTGCATAAAAAAGTTGGCACTTTACCCATTAGCAGGGCATGAAAATTACTTAATAAAGTACAAAGGCCAATGGACAAACGACATAGCTATATTTCTGCAAGAAAACAAGTAGCTCTAATATCCGGTTCTAAAAATGAAAAAACTATCATAAGTAATAGTTGTTCAAAGTACCTGATAATATTAATTACCAGATACGACGTTCAATTTCTCTGCCTTACGATAATCAGGGACATTGTATGACTTTAAACGAAAACGGTATTTGAATTCTTTCTCTTCCCTTCTCCCCTTTTTCCTTTCCGGCTCCCCAAAAGCCCTTGCCCGCTGCATTTCATTAGTGGAAAATGGCGTATCAGGCTATGAACAATTCATGCAAAGCCTGTCACCAACCGACACACCCATTATTGGTATTACCGGCCCGCCCGGTGCAGGCAAAAGCACCCTTACTGATGCACTGATTGAAAGCTGGGTAAATGACAGCAAACGAATCGGAATTATATGTGTAGATCCGTCATCGCCGTTTCATTTGGGTGCATTGTTAGGCGACCGTATCCGCATGAGCCGCTGGTACAATCATCCACAGGTATTTATCCGCAGCCTGGCCAGCCGTGGCTCCTTAGGCGGCCTGCATCCACGCATTATTGAAATAACTGATGTAATGAAAGCGGCGGGATTTGATTATATCATTGTTGAAACGGTAGGCGTAGGCCAAAGCGAAATTGAAATTGCCGGCCTGGCAGATGTAACCGTGGTAACTGTGGTGCCCGAAGCCGGCGACGAAATACAAACGATGAAAGCCGGCCTGATGGAAATAGCCGACATTTTTGTGGTAAATAAAGCTGACCGGCCTGATTCCGGCCGGTTTGTAAAAAATCTGCAGCAAATGTTAGCCCCGGCATTTCATCGGCGGTTGCAGGAAGTGCCGGTTTTAAAAACGGTCGCTACGCAAAACGAAGGTGTCAGCCAGTTACAGGAAGCTATCAAAACCTGTTTGTTGCATTCATCCGGCCCTGCATTACAATCAAAACTGCTGGCTGAAAAAGCGTATCATTTAATACGGGAGAAAAAAATGCAAAACATTTCGAAAGAAAATCTGCAACAGGAAATTAAACAGCTTACTGATTTTAATTTATACAAATTTGTAGCGGATTATACAAAAACAACGTATTAAAATCCGTTGCTACAAAATGGGTCGTGCCTACGGTACTTTGAGCATCAGGATTGTAGTGCCGTAGGCACGATCTATTTTGTAGCGCAGGGTTTCAACTCAGGGCTGCGGATAAGCGGGGATTCTATCCCTGAAACATGCAAATAAGATCATATTTTCGGGAATTAAATTCTGATTTATAACTTCGAACAGTATTCACGATTGACGATTCACGATTTTCACGATCAACTCCATTCACGATATGTATTCCATTCCGCCGCAAACACGCATTGGTCATGTACACCTCAAAGTAAGCGACCTGCAACGGGCGATGGATTTTTATTGTGGCCTGCTAGGTTTTGAAGTAACAACCATGTATGGCAAAGAGGCAGCCTTTATTTCCGCAGGTGGTTATCATCATCACATCGGGCTGAATACCTGGTACAGCAAAGGCGCCGGACCGGCGCCGGTTCGTAGTGCAGGCTTGTTTCATACCGCTATTTTGTACCCAACCCGTAAAGACCTTGCAATCGCACTGCAACGGTTAATAGATGCGAACTACCCGCTTACCGGCACAGCAGACCATGGCGTAAGTGAAGCCATTTACTTAAACGATCCCGATGGGAACGGCGTGGAATTATATTGGGACAGGCCTAAAGAACAATGGCCCAAAAATCCGGATGGCAGCCTGTTGATGTACACCAATGCATTGGATGTAAAAAGCTTATTGGCTGAAGCAATCTAATGAGATGATTTACCGGTAACCCTTATCTTGCTTCTAAATTTTGCTGTATGAAATTATTGTGCTTTGCGTGGCTGCTTTGCTTTGGCCTAAATACATCTGCCCAGGATTTCGCTTTGAAACAATTGGAAGCTTCGCCGCGGCACAGTGAATGGGTAGAAGTGGACAACGGCAACCGCAAAATAAAATGCTTTGTCGTATATCCTGAAGTAGCTACTAAAGCATCAGCAGTTATTGCGATACACGAAAACAAAGGCCTGACCGATTGGGTTCGCAGCTTTGCTGATCAATTGGCTGCTGCGGGCTACGTGGTAGTTGCCCCTGATTTACTATCCGACTTTGATGCGACGCACAAAAAAACCAGCGATTTTGAAAACAGCGATGCAGCTACCAAAGCTATTTATGCCCTGAAGCAGGAAACCGTAATAACCGACCTCAATGCTGTGCAGCAATATGCTGCCAAACTTCCGGCAGCAAATGGTAAAATAGCAAGTATCGGCTTTTGCTGGGGTGGCGGCCAATCCTTTGCATTTGCCACTACTAATAAAAATATAAAGGCCGCCATGGTATTTTACGGAACGCCGCCGGACGAAGCATCGATCAAAAAAATCGCTGCGCCGGTATACGGTTTTTATGGTGGCAACGACCAACGTATTGATGCTACCATACCTGCTACGGATAGCCTGATGAAACTTTCCGGTAAAACATATGATTATAAAATTTATCCCGGTGCTGGCCATGCCTACATGCGTAGCGGCGATGACCCGGCCGGCTCACCGGAAAACAAAGAGGCCCGCAACCAATCGTGGGCACGGATAAAAGATGTGTTGGGGAAATTATGATTTACACGCCTAATGTATTTTATTCAACGTAGCGAATCTGCAACAGACTTTGTAGGATGAATAACCAGACTACGTATTTTTTTGTGACAGGCGTCTTTTTAATTAGACTACGTATTCGCATATTATAAGACAGGCAATTAGGTGTTATTGATTTGTATTTTTCATAGCACCTTTACGGTACTTGATGTATTCAAGGATATTTTTTCATTGTGTGAGATTTTACCAAACCCTTGTCCTTAAGCTTTCGACTTTTTGGCAACATCTTAGCCGATGAGTTAGTTGTAGGCGTTTTAATTGCCTTAGTACCACTGGTTGTTCCGATCCCTTTAATGCTTTTAGGGCTGTTTACAAGTGCGATTCAAGCACTCGTATTTGCAACCTTAGCTGGCGCATATATAGGAGAATCTATTGAGGGTCATTAATGGCAACACGGCGGCCACTCCCAACCACCGAAGAACTTCGACCGTGCAGCGGCCTTTTCGTTCCCTATAGCTATGTGCTACCACCTCATAGGCGACCACTTCCATACCTAATCAGTGGGATGAGCGCCAAGCGTTTGCTTTGTTAGATGGGCAATTCTCATTGAACTGCTTTATAACACACCTAGAAGAGGTAACAACAGTAGAGCTTCGATGTTGCTGTTTTTGTAGCTAAAGAGGATCGAAAGACGATATCTTTCACAAAAGCAGCCGTTGCGTGGTCGAGCTTGCAGAATACTTGTAAAACCACCCCCAATCGGGGTTCCATAACCATCCCACCTGTTCTGTAGCATAGTTTGTTACCAAGTAGTTGTCCTGCATAGAATCTAAAATAGAGCAGCTTCTGGTTGCAGGTAAAAAAATAAGGCTTTTCTCTTCTCGCGCTGGCTACTAGATTGAGCAGCTTAATGGGCATCGCTCACCTGCACGGCTGTATTCTTCTGATTTCTATGGTTTTGGTAAAATGATTGGCGATTGCTATTAGTATTGCACAAAGAGGTAGGCTTTTTGTAGTGGGCTTAATTCCTTAGTAGCGTAGCTTGAGGTTTATGTTCAGTTAAGAACTAAAAAAGCTTGTGCTATCAATCACGTCGGCGTCGACAAAAAAAAGCGTGCAAAAATTTTCCTTTCGAACAGCTTTTTTGGTATTATACTATTGATAAATAAAATTGGAGAAAACCTTTATGAACCCACTTATTGCTGCTGCATCTGTTATTGCTGCTGGATTAGCTGTTGGCTTAGCTGCCATAGGGCCTGGAATGGGTCAAGGCACAGCTGCTGGATATGCTGTAGAAGGAATTGCACGTCAACCTGAAGCTGAAGGTAAAATCCGTGGTGCATTGCTGTTAAGCTTTGCATTTATGGAATCATTAACTATTTACGGACTTGTAGTAGCCCTAGCACTCCTTTTTGCAAACCCTTTTACATCGTAGGCCGTCGCGCGGCGATTGCCTACTTAGCCTTTGGCTGAGACAGCCCTTATAGAGGAATAAACCTACTTGAAAGCGGTCACCGCGCGCTTCACGAGGCCCCTCCTGCAAATGTTGGAGAGTGCAATGGCCACGCAGCGGACGGCCGCTTCGAGCCGTATGGTTTCTATTGCTCGTAGTGAAATCAAACGGACGAGCCGCCGCCTCGTTGGCCGACGGTGGCGATCGAACCGATGTGGGGGCGCGAATAATGCAAACGCTTTAGACGACGTCTGGATGCGAAAGCCATTGCGCAATTGATAGACAGTACTGCGCTATAAAAACGCAAATTATCTGTAAACCATAGGCTTTTATGCAAGATCTTATCTTTTTAACAACGCTCCCCGAGCAAGCAGAGCTTGTGCATGAAGGGTTTGGCTTTAATGGCAATATATTAGAAACAAACATTGTAAATCTATCAGTCGTGATTGGTATTGTAGTCTCTTTTGGTGGTGATGCTTTGCGTTCCCTCTTAGAAAACCGACGTCAAACGGTTTTAGCTACTCTTGAACAGGCTAATCAGCGAGCTCGGGAGGCAAAACAGCGGTTGGAAGAAGCCGCATCTCAATTAGAATTTGCACATAAGAAAGCGACACAAATACGTGAACAAGGCTTTGCAGCAGCTGAGAAAGAGAAACGTGACTCATTAGCTCAAACTGAGGAAGATGTTTTACGACTGGAGAGTGCAAAAGAAGAAACACTTGCCTTGCAGCAACAAAAGGCTGTAGCACAGGTTTCTCAGCAAGTAGTTGGATTGGCGTTAAACAGGGTGCGCGATAAATTAGCTAACCGATTAGATGCAACCTTTCACCAATCTGTAAATAGTTTTAATATTGTGCTATTTACAAACTACAAACAGGTATAGGCCAAACCACTGTACTTGGCCCGCGCGGCGATCGCTTGTGCTGTTGAGCTCTAGTCCTTCAGCCACTGCAAAGGCGACTGCCTTGTTGGCTGGCGGCTCGAAGGCCACCACCGGCCAACGAAGCGGTGGCCTTAGAGCCGCTGCGCGGTCGTATATATCAAGAGCGGTACGAGGACGGCCGCTTCGTTGGCCGGTGGTGGCCTTCGTACCGCTGCACAGTTGATGTCCTAAGCAAATTTAGTACCACATAAAACGATTGGGAGTGTGTGAATGGTTAAAATTAGACCAGACGAGATAAGCAGCATTATTCGTCAACAAATTGAACAATACAACTTAGAGGTTAAGGTAGTCAATGTAGGCACTGTTTTCCAAGTTGGGGACGGTATTGCACGTATATACGGCTTGGAAAAGGTAATGGCTGGCGAGCTTCTAGAATTCGAGGATGGCACAGTTGGAATTGCCCTAAATCTTGAATCAAAAAACGTAGGTGCTGTTTTGATGGGTGAGGGGTTGACTGTGCAGGAGGGCTCATCGGTCCGAGCAACAGGCAAGATTGCGCAAATACCAGTAAGTGAGGGATATTTAGGCCGAGTGGTGAACGCTTTAGCTCGTCCCATTGATGGCAAGGGAGAGATATCGTCTTCAGAAACACGATTAATTGAATCCGGTGCCCCTGGAATTATATCTCGACGCTCGGTTTATGAACCATTGCAAACTGGCCTTTTAGCGGTAGATGCGATGATTCCTATTGGGCGTGGCCAGCGCGAACTAATTATTGGTGACAGGCAAACCGGAAAAACAGCTGTTGCTGTAGATACGATACTCAACCAAAAAGGAAAGGGCGTGATTTGTGTTTATGTAGCAATCGGTCAAAAAGCTTCTTCTATTGCTCAAGTTGTAAACACACTTCAGGAGCGAGGGGCAATGGAATATACAATTATTGTAGCTGCACCAGCAGACTCACCTGCAACCTTGCAATATCTTGCCCCTTACACTGGCGCCGCCTTGGCCGAGTATTTCATGTACAACGGTCGCCACACCTTGGCCATTTATGACGATCTATCAAAACAAGCGCAAGCTTACAGGGAAATGTCCTTGTTACTGCGCCGTCCACCAGGACGTGAGGCATACCCGGGTGATGTTTTTTACCTTCATTCACGGCTTCTAGAACGAGCTGCTAAGCTAAGTGACAAGCTGGGTGGTGGAAGCATGACCGCGTTGCCCATTGTAGAGACACAAGAGGGTGATGTGTCAGCTTACATTCCAACGAATGTCATTTCAATTACTGACGGGCAAATCTTTTTGTCAGGTGATATCTTCAATGCTGGTGTTCGACCTGCTATTAATGTAGGTATCTCTGTTTCCCGAGTAGGATCAGCAGCACAACCGAAGGCGATGAAAAAAGTCGCAGGTAAACTGAAACTAGAGTTGGCTCAATTCGCTGAACTAGAGGCATTTTCACAATTTGCTTCAGATTTGGATCAAGCGACACAAAACCAGCTTGCTCGAGGTCAACGTTTGCGGGAACTTCTCAAACAGGCACAAGCGTCTCCCCTCTCTCTTGAAGATCAAGTGGCAAGCATCTATTCAGGAACAAATGGCTATTTAGACAAGTTCCAAGTAGAGCAAGTCCGTCCTTTCCTAATAGGTCTGCGCCAATTTTTATCAGCGCGCAAGCCTGAATATGGCGAGATTTTACGTTCGACTAATGTCTTTGATGACAAGGCAGAAAAGCTTTTGGTAGAAGCTATCACAGAATATTCCGAAGAGTTCCTAGCAAGTAGCAAATAGTAGCCTTGCTAGTGGACGCCCCGCGCCTGCTACGTGGCTCTGTCAAGCGCACCGTGGCGCCAACGTGGTGGTACGGCCACAGCACTCATGTTCCGAGAGGTAGTTGCTGCTCAGAAGCCATTAGATCTGTTTTGAATTTTGTAAAGTTCTGCGAAACTGATGGGATCAAGGGTCGCGTCTTGTATGTTTGTAGTACACCTATTAGCAAAGGCTATGTGTTTGTATAGTTGACACAAATTCCAAGTCTTTTTTGAAAGTATTGGAGCGATGTCATTCAAAACGACTGTCTCGCGGTTCGAAGGCCGCCGCCTCATTGGCCGGCGGCCTTAAGCAGCTTGCTAAGAGCCCTGTTGAGATCAAGGGGCTCGTGGGCCACCCCTTCGCTGGCCAGGGGCGGCCAACGAGCCCCCAGCCATCGAAGGGGCAGAAGTTCTTAAAACTATTAGGAAAGCTGTGCGCCAGAAAAAATAAATTGTGGTAGTTCAGAATGAAGGGTAACCCTTGTGACGGAATGGTAGACGTGTCGCGTTGAGGTCGCGGTGTTTGTAACGTATCGGTTCAAATCCGATCAAGGGTAAACAAACCAAAGACAATACGGTCCACTGTTGACCGCTTCAAAAGCCACCTGCGGGCCTCACTAGACTAGGCATAGAGCTGTAGCTTAAGGGGGCGGCTACTCGTTGTATGGCGACTGCTGACAAGGAATAAAAAATTGTAGACTTGTTTTTTTAGCAAATTCGCTCATGTACTCTAGCACAATGAGTATAATATATCGTATGAAATAGTTCAGCAGAAAAACTTCCCTAAAACAGGGTAGACTTTGGCTGCCGATTACATCTCTTTTTTGGGCATGCAGCAGCCACTTTTGTTCTCTGCTGTTCACTCGAGGAGAAGTTTATGCTTTGACAGATACCTCAAAGCAACTCCAAACAACGTTATAGAGTAGGCATCGCGCAGTTGCTAACGTGACTTTGAAGTGGTCCCCTACGCAGCTTAAAATCAAGAAGCGGCCGCCTTGTTGTTGTTTACAACTGGTGTTGTAAACACCAGGGCCGACGGTGGCCTTTGAACCGCTGGTCTGGCAAAACCTGCGTGGTCCGCTACTAGATACTAAGTGCGGGAAAGATTCCTTAACTAAGCGTTACCTATTTCTTAAAGCAAAGAAAAGAATTTTTACTATATGGCCTTGTTACTTGCAAAATTACCTGAAGCATATGCGCCCTTTGATCCTCTTGTCGATGTATTGCCAATTATACCGGTACTTTTCTTGCTGTTGGCATTCGTTTGGCAAGCGTCCGTAAGTTTTCGATAATTTATGTCATAAGCGGGCGACCGCCGCGCGGTCGCCTTCAAAACCTTCGGCACATAAGCAAGCACCGCGATAGCGGTTGTAAGGAAAGCCAAAAGTTCAAAGATCACCGCGCCATTGGTCCTTTAAGCCACTTGATTTCTTGTTATAGAAAGATTGCGTAGGGGTCGATGCCATTTCATGTTTTTTTAAAGAACCCTCTAAGTATGCCACTTTCTGATAGTCAAATATTTGTAGCGCTTTTTATTGCCTTGCTCACTGGAATTTTAGCCGTTCGTCTTGGTC
>CBDFGC010000028.1:0-221490 GCA_965246935.1 Chitinophagaceae bacterium
CTGGTGTCGGGGTGCTCTATTCAATTGAGCTACGTATTTGAGATTACCCGTTATTAAAAAAGAGGCTACATAGCTGTAACCTCTTTTAGTGATCCCGTCAGGATTCAAACCTGAAACCTCCCCGACACTGGTGTCGGGGTGCTCTATTCAATTGAGCTACGTATTTGAGATTACCCATTATTAAAAAAGAGGCTACATAGCTGTAACCTCTTTTAGTGATCCCGTCAGGATTCAAACCTGAAACCTCCCCGACACTGGTGTCGGGGTGCTCTATTCAATTGAGCTACGTATTTGAGATTACCCGTTATTAAAAAAGAGGCTACATAGCTGTAACCTCTTTTAGTGATCCCGTCAGGATTCAAACCTGAAACCTTCTCATCCGTAGTGAGATGCTCTATTCAATTGAGCTACGGAACCCTTTTATTTATCGGGGCAGCAAAAATAAGCACCTGATAGGTTCATCCCAAATCATTTTATAAAAAACGCCATTTCATCTGTCCCTTATGCAGGTAAAAAATTGCCGCCCTTACGCCTGTATTTACTGAGCGGGTACAAAATATCCTGAGCCGTTTCATAGCCTTCATCAGCTACATCATCCAGCATTGTATTTACTTTCATTTTTTTGCGAAACAGGTAAACAACAGTGCCTACAGTTACTACTGAAACGGCAATGACGATGATATTTTTTGTTTTCATATACAGCTAAATAGGTTTTACAAATATAAGCGCTTACTACAAAGGGCCTACCCCATTTTGTTAGAAAACTGTTGTATATGGCATGAAATTTACTTCCTCAATATTATTATTTTACTTAAAAATTTTGTTATGCCAAACGAAAAAACAGACAGCGCAGGCTTCTCAACAGTAAACACAGACAAAGAAAGAGACAAAGGCAGCAAAGGCGACCCTGTAACCGGTGTTGGCCTGCCAGGCGACAAACATTCTCCTGCCAATACGGTTGATACACAAACCTCTTTAGCTGCCGGAAGCAAAAAGCCCGGAAACAACGACAATATTGGCGAAAAATAATCAGGTTTCAGGCTGCCTGATACCAGACGCCCGAAAGGATTAGTAACTAAAAACAAGTGATAAATAAAAACTCCCATGAAATAAATCTGATGGGAGTTTTTTTGTTGATCGAAGCTGATTTTGCAAACCTGTTATAAATAATGCTGTTAGCAATATCAGGGCGTTTTAGATTATGCTGCAATTATTTACATCGATATACGTGTCGTTTTTTAAATACTCATTTACTTTGTACCAGTTGTATTTTTAAAACCGCGGGCATAATACTGCATCTCGTGTACTGTTATTTCGATCAAAAAATGATATGTGTGTAATGGAAAATTCGAAACCACCTCTACTCTGGCTGGCTGAACGCAATTGAGAAGTGTTGATATCATACGACAAAGCAAATGAAAATGGCTTATAATCAACTTTTACTACCGGGATGATAGCGTCTTTCCAACGTAGCATGGCACCAACGTGAATATTATATTTTGAGTTTGCCTCATTCAGATCATCCAACGCCATTGTGTAGAGTACCCCTGCAATTGTTTCCTTGTAATTTCCCTGTTGGCTGTAGTCGCCCTGAAGGGTGAAATAACTTCTTTCAGCGAGTTGAAAACGAACGCCAAGAGAGTATACCCATTTTGGCATTAACTCAATACCCGGACTGTGATAGAACGAATTTTTAGGCCGGTTAAAATGATGATAGGCGATGCCTGCGAATAAGTTATTATTCTGGTTCTCTTCGCTGCCCAAACCGGTGTTGAAACTGAGACCTGCACTGCCATCCCAGTAGCCCAACGAATAATTAACTAATGATTCTCCGGTAAGCAGCGCAGCATTATACCCTGAACCATCGAACTGGTTGTTCGTAGTAATTTTTGACTGGTCGATGCTGCGTTGCACATAGCCCCCCATAAAGCCCATTGACAAATACCGGTTTTTCAAGCCACTTAATGATTTGTGATAGTTTACCGCCGGGAAAAACTGAATTGTTTTAAAACTGGTAGAACCGGCCACATCATATACAAACTGGCCCCCCACTGTAAGAAAATCATTTGCATTACCAACCGGCATTTTGTACTCGCCATTCAACGAACCGGTTTGATAAGGCGTAGTTACAGAGGCCCACTGCCGGCGAAATACAGACTGAATACGTAAATCACCGGTAAAAATGCCGGCCAGCGAAGGATTGCGTAATAACGGTGTTTCAAAAAACTGGGAGAAATGAATGTCCTGTGCCCGCAGGCCTGCACAAGTGCATAGCATCACAAATACACACACCATTACATTAGCATATAGCTTTTTCATATTATTGGATTATTACTATTCAAAAATGTCTTACCTGTTTCGTTAGCACGTTTTAATGTAGCATGCTTCCTGATTATTATCCTTTCACATTTCAACAGCACAAACTGTATCATAGAAAGGCATAGAAGTTTTTTTCTTCTTATCGCAGTAGCGTTACATCTCCTTTTACGGTATAAATAAAGTTGCTTTCGCAAACAACGTCTATCATATATACATATACATCCGGCGTAAGTAATACCCCTTTATATTTTCCATCCCAGCCTGCTGTGGGATCATTCGCATCAAAATTCGTTTTTTCGAATACCAGTTCGCCCCAACGGTTGAAGACCCGCATGGATTTGATGGAAAATACACCCTTCCCTCTTGGATAGAATACATCGTTTGCACCATCATTATTCGGAGAAAATGTATTTGGCACATACATATTACCTTCTTTACAGATCATGGTAATAGTAACTCTGTCCTGAGCAGTACAATTCCCTGCATTGGTTACGGTTAGTACATAGCTGATATTTTGCTTTGCAGATGCAATTGGGTTCGGGCATGCGGTGCAGGTAAGATCAATAGATGGGTTCCATCTCCAGCGGATTACATCGGGCGAAGCGGTGCTATGCAGTTGGAACGGATCGCCGACCTGTTGCGTAATCTGATCTTCTATAATATTTACGTTTGGTATCGGATACACCTTGATCCTTACAAAACCAGTATCTCTGAAACATCCCAAACTATCGTAACCGGTAACACGGTAGGTAATACTTGTATCAGGTTTGGATACCGGATTTGGTATATCATTCTTGTTTAAAAACAGCGGAGGTTCCCATAAATATTTCTCTGCTCCCGACGCCTTCAATTGAAAAAGCTGGCCAACGCATAAGGTATCACCCGAAGCTACATTTATTACAAACCGTTGTTTTACCTTAATTAGTACGCTATCTGTATTCTTACAACTATTAGTGTCTGTGCCATGTACCAGGTATTGTTGGGTGGAATCCGGATGTACAAATGGTTGGCTGCAATTGGTACAGCTTAGGGATGGATGTGGATCCCACGTGTAAGTAAGACCACCGGAAGCAGTAAGCGTATCTGTTTGGCCCCGGCAAATAAATTTATCCGGGCCGGCATTAATAGGCGGAAGTGCAAATACAGTCAGTGGATGAAAGAAGGTATCTGCACAACCGGAAGCATTTCTGGCTATTAACTGAACCTGATATTGGCCCGAAGCCGTAAACGTGACGGCCGAAGGATTTTGCTGATTGGCAGTTTGTCCGTTTTGAAAATCCCATTGCCATGCAATCGTTGAGGTATCGGGGTTTTGCCAGTGTCCGGCAAACTGAACGATCTTGGGTACGCATCCGGAGGCGTCTCCTAAAATATCAATCACCGGAGAAGGTGTCACTTTAATCGGGACATTCAGGGTATCCATACTCATGCAGCCGGTAGCCGTTATTACCCGTAACGTTACCGGGTACAAGCCGGAAACGCTATAGCGGTGCGAGGGATTTTGCTGGACCGATGTTGTACCATCACCAAAATTCCATAGGTGACTCTGAATCTGGTCATTGGTAATAGTTGAATCCTGGAATTGAATAGTACCTGAATCGCAAACAATATAAGTGGGTAAACTTTTTATTAATGCGCTGACCCCTTTTACGTGAATCGTATCCACACCAAATATCGGCAGCTTGCAACCCATTGAATCTTCAAGAATAATTTTAGGAATATAATCGCCGGGCGATGTGTATGGGTGACTTGTAGCAGTGCTATTACCAAATTGCGTAACACCGTCACTAAAATCGAAAGTATAGGAACTAGTATTCTGAGATGTGGAATTAAAATTTACCAATAGCGGAACGCAGCCCAGTACAGGTGTATAACTAAATGACCCCGTTGGCCCAAGGATTGTTATTTTTTTTGAAGCGGAATCCATACAGCCGCCATTACCTGTTACGGTTAGTTTTGCATAAAAGGTGCCTGACTGGGTATATGTATGAGAAGGATTGGCTAGTGTGGAGGTGTTATTATCGCCAAAATTCCAGTTACTGATATAGGCATTTATAGACTGATTGGTAAACGATTCAAAAAGCGGGGGGCAACTGGTAAGAGAATCATTCATGGAGAAAATAGCCTTTGCGTCATACACTTTTATATATTGTGATTTCGTAATAGAATCCTTACAACCAGCATCATCGGCTACCCAAAGTTTAATGTCGTACAAGCCTTCAGCAGCATAGGGATGTGATATATTCGAACTCACGGATGTAGAGCCGTCTCCCAAATCCCAAAACCGCGATACGATATTACCCTGAGATATATCTGTTAAAGTAACAGGTGCACCTCTGCAAATGAGGGTATCAGCAGAATTGAAATCTGCCTTTGGATCATTGATCATTACATTATTCGGTTTGTAAAGCGTATCACTGCACCCGGAGGCATCTACAACAATAAGCCGTACGCTGTACAAGCCACCTGCGCTATATAGGTGTGTAAACGGTTGTGCAGTGAAGGTTTGCGGACCGGTATTGTCGCCAAAATCCCAAATCCATTGTTCGATTGCGTTAGCCGTATCCCGTGTGGAGGAATCAGCAAACGTAGTAAGCGACCCGATACATAATTTTTGAAAAGGACCAAAATTGGCTTTTGGGCCATATTTCGTTACAATAATGGGTGTTACAAGCGAGTCAGGGCAGTTATTCAGATCCGTTATTTTCAGCTTAATGTTATAAAATCCTGCTGAATCGTAACGATGCTGGATAACAGGATTAGAAGTTCCTGTACCCAATGTGTTATCTCCGAAGTTCCAGGTAAAGTTTTTTAGGTTGTAAGGATTACTGGTAGCGCTGAATACTTTGGTTGTGGAATTACAGCGGAGAAAATCGCTGGTAGTAAAGCCTGCTTTTTCATTTAAAACAAGAACTTTAAGTGAAGCGACGTGCTGGCAGGTACCGTTGCTTACCCACAACTTTACCAGGTACCGTCCCGTATCAGCATATACATGCGTAGGACTATGGGTCACCGTATCCGAGGTGCCATCCCCAAATGTCCAGTTATAAGACACAGCTCCAATCGACTTGTCTTTAAAAAAGTGCTCTTTCTGATTAGAACATACGAATGAATCCAGGAAGACAGCAACAGGAGGTTTGATATAAATGTAACGGGGTACTCGTACAGTGTCGCTGCAACCATTTACCCAGGTAATGAGTGTTACGTTGAAGTAGCCGGTATCACTGTAATTGTGCGTTGGGTTTTGCTGGGTGGAAGTTCCACCGTCACCGAATATCCATAACCATCTGTCGGGAATGGGAGGTGTTATTGAACTGTCGGTAAAGTGGACCAAGTCCATCGGGCAGGCAATCCGGGGCGTTGCTGAGAAAGCTGGTTGGGGCTTTTGGCCAACCATAACGCCCGGCATGTACGAAATGGAATCTGAGCAGCCTGAGGCCGTCCTTACTTTTAGTTTAACAGCATATACCCCTGGTACCGTATAGTTATGCGATGGATTTGGTAATGTAGATATAGTACCATCTCCAAAATCCCACTCGTAGGTCATTGTAGAGTCCGGAGAAACAATAGAAGGCGTAAAACTAATATTTTGAGGTACGCAGCCCTGGATGGGAAGAGGGGCAATGGCATTTATATGGAGTGGAGCTATTACAACATAATTCTGCCGGATCAACGTGTCATAGCAACCGGCAATGTTTTGAATAATGAGTGTGACATTAAAGCTCCCCGTTGCCGTGTACGTATGCGTAGGATTGGCAACTGTACTGGTTGTACCATCGCCAAAGTTCCAGGAAAAAGCCGTTCCGCCTGCGGAGTTATTGGTAAAAGAAACAATTTGTGGCGCCTGGCAGGCAACCAGATTGGTACCGGAAAAACCAGCCGTGGGTTTTGGATGAACAGTGATGGTTTTGGTAATACTATCCTTGCAGAGTCCGAAATCCGATACGAGTTTAACGCTATAGACACCTGGTGTGCTATATGATTTTATCGGATTGGTATCAGTGCTGGTTGTGCCGTCTCCAAAATCCCAGGTGCTGCTTGTTAAGGACGCTAGTGGTGCAGATGAATTCTGTAAAGAAAAATCAGTTGCTGCGCAAACATTCGCCGGCGCATTGAAATTAGCAGTTACAGCACCGATGGTTACCAGATTAGCTTTGGAAATGGTATTGCTACAACCGGCTGCGTTGGTAACAGTAAGGCTAACCGTGTAAATGCCAGGTATAATATATAAATGCGAAGGACTTGCCTGATTGGAAGTCTGACCATCGCCAAAGTTCCACAAATAGCTGTTGACTACACCGGTGGATGTATTTGTAAAGTTAACTGTTACAGGAACCACACAGGTAGGTGGAGAGCTGCTCGAGAATCCTGCTACTACCCCATTGCTTACATTAATAAGATTTTGTTTGTATAATGTGTTAACGCAGCCGTTGCTGTTCTTTATAGTAAGAGTGATATTAAACATACCGGCATTCAAATATGTATGTGTCGGGTTTTGCAGATTGCTAATGTTTCCATCTCCAAAATCCCATTGCCAGCTTATAATACTACCTGATCCCGGAGTAGAAAGATCGGTAAAGGATACATGCAATGGAAAACATCCAATTTTGGGATTGGCATCAAAATTTACTAATGGCCCCGCTAGCGCCGAAATAAAGTTTGTTTTAGTAATGGTACTGCTATCGGAACCCCGGTATACAGTAAGTTTCACGGTGTATAAGCCCGGCGTAAAATAAGTAGTAGAGGGAGATTTTACCATGGCAATCGTGCCATTGCCAAGATCCCATTTCCACGAAGTAGGGTTACCCGTTGACTGATCCTCGAATACGACACGGATGGGTGCACAACCGGAAGTTGGCAGTGCGCTAAAATTAGCAGTTACCTGGGCTGTAGCATTGATGCACATTAATAAACAGCCGATCAGGGGCAGGATATGGAGCCGCCGTTTCATCATAGAATATTTGGATATATAATGTACCGTAATACCTTACTCATGTAAACTTGTTATTACATGTGGCAGGGCATTATGAAATGAACCTATTTCTTCCGGAGCACTAATTTCATTTCTACTCCGTTAATAAACTGATTAAACTTCGGCCCTTCCGAATCATAATAATAGATGGCCCAGGTGCCGTTCAATCTTGCCAGAGGTGTGGTGGTGTTTGGGAAATTAGCGGTAATTGTCTGGTTAGCAGCATTACCACTCCAGGTTCCGGTTTTACTGATTGTACCATTTGTACCAATAACCGAATAATCCCTGTTAAATTGAAAATCGTAACCATTAAATTCTGATGTTACGTTGTTTGCGCCTTCCATATATTGCAGCACTGTCCATTTATTGGCTACCATTATATCAACAACGGCATCAGCTTTAGCCTGTTCAATCTGCTTTTTACATCCTGCTAAAGTGATTATAAAAAGCAATAGCAAAAAACTGTATAAAAATCCCTTGTTCACTTTCATAAAGAAAATAGTTTGTTTCTAACTTAACAAAGACCTGATTATGTACGATATTGTTGCTTAATGTGATGCCGGTTTAACTAATTAAAACTGGCTATCCAATCAAATCAAAATAAACCGGCCTAAAGAACTTAGATACAAATAAACTAATCTTATTGCGTCTGAAGAATGTAAAGTTTTAAACAATAATTTCTTTGCATAAAGATGAGCACTTTTTCCCACATTAGATGGAAATAATTACACGAATTTAGATTTCTTTAACAAAATTATTATTTTCGTTCCTTACTATAAAAATTGTGCCGTAATTACCAACTGAGCATTAATTTATGTTATTACAAGATATTATATTTTTACTTTCGGAATGGGCGCCCCCCTCCTACCAGGAAAATTATGATAATTCCAGGTTAATCACGGGTAATGGTAAATGGGAGTGTACAGGTATTATGTGTGCCTTGGATGCAACAGAGGAAGTAATACAGGATACTATTGATAAAACCTGCAATTTACTGGTGGTGCATCATCCAATCCTGTTTAAAGGTCTGAAAAGCCTTTCCGGTTCCGGTTACGTAGAGCGGGCTATTATTAAAGCAATTAAAAATGACATTGCTATTTATGCCATCCATACCAATTTAGACAATGTGCTACATGGTGTAAATGCCGCTATTGCCCGTAAGCTGCATCTGCTGCAGCTACAGGTGTTATGGCCAAAAGATGGTTTGCTTTGTAAATTATACACATATGTACCGGTAGCCGAATCTGATAAAATAAGAACCGCGTTGTTTTATGCCGGGGCTGGCAAAATCGGTCGTTACCAGGAATGTAGTTTCACTGCAACTGGTATAGGTAGTTTTAAACCAATGGCAGGGTCAAACCCGTTTATCGGAAGTATTGGTCATCGGGAAGAGTTAGCTGAAACCAAAATAGAAGTCATATTCCCCGCACACCTGCAACAAAAAATTTTGATAGCTTTATTTGCAGCACATCCCTACGAAACAGTTGCTTACGAAATTATAAAGTTGCAGAATACGTATGAGGAAGTGGGTAGCGGCCTGATAGGAACATTGGAAAAGGAGATACCGGAAGATGAATTTTTAGAAAAGGTAAAAGCTGCATTTGGCTTGTCCGTTTTGCGACATACGCCGCTGTTGGGGAAAAATATAAACAGGGTAGCCTTATGCGGCGGCAGTGGTAGTTTTCTTAGTCAGAAAGCAATTAATAGCGGGGCCGACGTATTTATAACTGCAGACATTAAATACCATGAATTTTTTGACGCCGATAACCGGATTTTATTAGTAGATATAGGTCACTGGGAAAGTGAGCAGTTTACGATAGACCTGATAGCCACATTTTTACAACAGAATTTTCCTACTTTTGCCGTCCTCAAAACCGGCGTGTACACCAACCCGGTACGTTATTTTTAATAGGCGACGAGGCTACATGTAGCAGTAATACCACAAGCTGCCTCAGGTAATATCATCATTCATAAATTACAAATCATAATTAATTATTAATATGGCTACTACCACAGCAAAAGATTTTTCAGTTGAAGAAAAATTATCCGATTTGATCTATTTGCAAAAAATAGAAAGCAAAATGGACGAAATTGAAATTTTAAAAGGGGAACTTCCTATGGAAGTGGCCGACCTGGAAGATGAAATTGCCGGCCTTAACAGCCGCCAGACCCGGATTGAAGAAGAAATTAATGGGATCAATGAATTTATTGAATCGAAAAAAGAAGCCATCAAGGAAAGTGAAGCATTATTGAAAAAATATGAAAAGCAAACTGACAACGTAAAAAACAGCCGTGAGTTTGAAGCTATAAACAAAGAAATAGAAATGCAGCAGCTTGAAATAAAGCTGAGCGAAAAGCATATCAAGGACGCAAGTGATGAGATTTATGAAAAAAACCGGCTGCTGGACAAAGCAAAAAAGGATGTTGCCAATAAAGAAAGTGTATTAAATAGTAAGAAAGACGAGCTTGGGAAAATTATAACGGAAACAGAAAAAGAAGAGACTTTGTTCCGCGGGCAAAGCGAAGAAGCAAGATCGAAAGTAGAAACCCGTCTGCTCACATCATACGACCGGATCCGTAAAAGTTACCGGAATGGCCTGGCAGTAGTACCAGTGGACCGGGAAGCATGCGGAGGTTGCTACAATGCGGTGCCACCGCAACGCCAAAGCGAAATACGCCTGCGTAAAAAAGTAATTGTCTGCGAAAACTGTGGCCGCATCCTGGTTGACAACGACCTGAACGATGCTGTAGAAGTGAAATAATCGTTTACTCGTTCACCTTTTCACCCGTTTTTAAACTTGTGAACATGTAAACATTAAATGAATAAACAGTTGAACAAAAAAACAAGTGAACAAAAAAAGCATACTATTGAACCGGGGCAGTACATTACTGCTCCGGTTTTATTTTGTTGGCAGCAGGAAGGTTTATCTAATATTATTAAGTATGATCGCAGGCGTGGTAGTGCATGCCGAAAAATACTATGACTTTAATACTACCTGCCAGCAAGCCTACCACGAAATATTTAGCCTGCGAATTGAAAATGGGAAAAAATTACTGAATGTTGAACGGCAGGCACATCCGGATAACCTGATTCCTTATTTCCTGGACAATTATGCCGACTTCTATCCCCTGTTTTTTAATGAGGATTTTGCAGAGTTCGACAAGAAGCTGCCGTTAAAAGAAACCCGCCTGGCGGCTATGAAACTGGGGCCTGCCAACTCGCCCTGGTATTTATTTACACAGGCCATGCTACAGATGCAATGGGCCGCCCTACACATAAAATTTGGCGAAAAATGGGCGGCCGGCTGGAGTGTAAAAGCTGCTTTTGATTTAATAAAACGTAATCAGCAACTATTTCCGCTTTTTTATCCTAATAAATTAATCAGTGGCCCCTTGCAAATGGCGGCAGGTACCATTCCTAAAGGTTACCAGTGGCTAAGTAGTATGATGGGTGTAAAAGGTAATATTACCAGTGGGTTAAGAGATCTGCAGGCATTCATGAACAGTACCGATGCTACAGCAGCTATTTTCAAAGAAGAAGGCCTTCTTTATTATTGCTATCTCCGATTTTATATTCAAAACGAACCCGCCGAAGCATTGAAGGTTATCAACAACCTGGATGCTGCGAATAATCACATATATGCTTTTATGGCTGCTAATCTTAGCCTTAACAGTCAGCATAGTGCACTTGCACAGCAATACGTGTTACAGCGGAATATATCCGGCGAATATATGTACACTCCCATGTGGGATTTTGAGTTGGGCTATGCAAAACTTTACCACCTTGAACAAGGCGCTAACACTTATATCGAACGTTTCCTAACCAGTTTTAAGGGCAAATCGTATATAAAAGATGCCTGGCAGAAACTGGCCTGGTACTATTGGCTACAGGGAAATACGGCGAAGTATGACCAATGTATGCAACAAATAAAAAGCAAAGGCAACACTGAAACGGATGCAGATAAAAAAGCAATGAAAGAATCAGCAACTGGTAGTACACCTAACACTATTTTGTTGAAAGCCAGGTTGCTAAGCGACGGTGGTTACTATGCCGACGCATTCGACTTGTTAAAAGGCAAGCGTACAGAAGATTTTAGCCGGGAAGAAGATAAAACAGAATTTGCCTACCGGGCTGCACGTATTTATGAAGCTATGAGCCGCTATGATGATGCCGTGCAGGCGTATCTGAACTGCATCAAAATTGGCAAACTACGTACCGAATATTATGCTGCCCGTTCTGCCCTGCAAATTGCAGGCATTTACGAACAACAGAAAAATGACAGGCCATCAGCGCTTACTTATTACCAGCAATGCCTGGATATGGAGAACCACGACTACAAAAACTCATTGGATCAAAAAGCCAAAGCCGGAATTGCAAGGTGTAAAGGAGAATAATAAGCAACGGGCAAAAGGCAATAAGCAAAAAGTACAACAAAACAAAAGCGTTTATAATTCAGCTTTATGATTTGCTGATTTATATTACCTATTTCATTTCCTCATTGCAAATTGCCTGTTGCCTATTGCCTATTTTTGAACCCTTAATAATTAACAAGACCGTATAGTGAATAAACGATTTCAGGTTTGGCTACCATTACTTTTTGCACTGGTAATGGTTTGGGGGATGGTAGTTGGTTATCAGCTACAGGGTGCAATGGGAAATAAAAGGACCGGCAGCAATAGTGTGAACAATTCATCAGCTGCCGAAGCGCTGGAATTAATTAAAGAAAAATATGTTGACAAAGCGAATATTGATACGCTGAACCTGGCAGCGATAGATGCCATGCTCGACAAGCTGGATCCGCACACACTTTATATACCCGCTATCCGGCTGGATGATGTGAACAATAACCTGAGGGGAAATATGCAGGGTGGCCTGGGCATTGAGTTCCAGATGTATGCCGATACGATAAACATTATTTATGTGGTAGATAAGGGTCCGGCTGCGGAAGCTGGTCTGCAGGCGGGCGACCAGGTAATTAAAATAGAAGACAGTGTGGTGACAGGTGTGCATAAAACGGTTGAGGATATCCGTAAAATGCTGCGCAGCAATGGCAGCAGCAGGCTGAACCTTACCTTGTTTCGTAATAATAAACAACAAACAATTACCGTAAAACGTGGCCTCATATTGATTCCCTCATTAGATGCTGCATACATGGCTGCTCCCGGGACAGGGTACATCAGGCTAAACAAATTCGCAGAAACGACTTACAAGGAATTTATGCAGGCTATAGAAAAGCTGAAAAAGCAAGGCATGAATAAATTGATACTTGACCTGCGGGACAATGGTGGCGGCGTTTTGAATGCAGCTATTAATATTGCGGATGAATTTTTGGAAGATGGCCGGCTGATTATGTACTCCGAAGGCGACAAAGTAAAAAAGAAAGAATTTACCAGCACAAAACCAGGTGTATTTGAGACGGGCCCGCTGATACTGCTAATTAATGAAAACAGCGCCAGTGCCAGCGAAGTACTTGCAGGAGCACTACAGGATAATGACCGGTGCACAATTATAGGCCGCCGCAGTTTTGGAAAAGGCTTAGTGCAGGAACAATTTGGATTAAGTGACGGTGGTGCACTGCGAATGACGATTGCCCGTTATTACACGCCACTTGGACGTAGTATTCAGAAATCCTATGCCCTGGGTCGTAAACTGTATAATGAAGAGGTTTTTGAACGGTTTCATCACGGTGACAGTACCAATAATGATTCACTGTATTCAAAAGGCAAACGATATAAAACAGCCGGCGGTAAAATTATATATGGCGGCGGTGGCATAGCTCCGGAAATTTATGTTGCTTACGACACGGCTGCTTTTTCTGCCGCAGCTTCCCGTTTGTTCAACAGTAATACCATTCCAAATTTTACGTATCAGTATTACAAGCAAAACAGAATAGCCCTTCCTGTTGAAAAAACAGCGCACACATTTGCCACCAACTACATTCTGCCGGCAAACACCTGGAACAACCTGGTAGACTTTGCAAGGCGGGACAGCATTCTCTTATCGGTTAGTGATTCCAACCTAAAGGCTGAAAGCCTGGAACGGGTTAAAGCTTTACTGGCAAGGCAAATTTGGCGAAACGATGGTTTTTTTGAGGTGGAAAATGCAGATGATGCAACGTATAAGAAAGCTTTGGAAGTAATCGGAAAAATGAGATAATTTTCGTGAATCGTCAATCGTCAGTCGTGAATGGATCCCGACATTTTGATCAGTCAATATTAAATTTGTTTTTCATTCACTATTGACTATTCGCCTTTCACGATTGACGATTCACGACTGATGACTTATTATGAAATTAATTAAATCTTTTCTTAGCCGCCTTTTAGGTCAGCCGGCATACCTTAACCTTACCGGTAGTTTATTTTTTTTATACTATAAAATGGGCTGGCTAAAAAATAACCCCAGCTATTACAATCACTATTTTGTAAAGCATTTGGTTAAACAGGGTGATGTAGTGATAGATATTGGTGGCAATCTGGGTTATTTTACACGCATTTTTTCGAAACTGGCCGGGCCACAGGGGAAAGTGCTGGCAGTAGAGCCGGTAGCACTATACCGGAAGCTATTGGAGAAAAATGTGGCCCGCTGCACCAATGTAACGATTTTACCATATGCCCTGGGTGAAGCAGAAGGGGAAATACAGATGGGTAACCCTTCCGCTGATAAACACCGCCATGGTTTAATGCGGGTGTTGAAAAAGGAAGAAACAATACAGTTTAATACCGCTGAGACTTACACCGTTCACATGAAAACACCCATGCACCTGTTCAGTAATTTGTTAATAGTAAATTATATAAAGTGCGATATTGAAGGTTATGAAATTCCGGTAATTCCGTTGATGCGGCCCCTGATTGAAAAACAACGGCCTGTCATGCAAATTGAAACAGATGGAGAAAACAAGGAGAAATTAATGCAATTTTTTCAGGAGCTACAATATCAGGCTTATTATGTGGAGAAAGATAAGCTGCTACCTTTAATCAATACCAACCAGGCGCTTTACGGAGATATTATTTTTATACCGTCAGAAAAAAGCATATAATTTCTATCCGGAATTATTAGATACCGGGCCTGAGCATCAATGCTCCATTTATTATGCTTGGCAAGAGATAAATTTGTGAGATGTTAGCTTTAACATCAGGCCCATCGGGCCGGAACTTTCGTAGAGCACAATTTTTATCCCTTGCTTAGTATAGATAACCCTTCATATTAAAAATACCTGCCTTTATTTTAATAGAAAAGAACTGTTTTATCTCGCAGGTGTTACTATATCTTAAATCGTAGAGTACAATTCCTGCAACTTCCTATCATACCTCGCTAACGATTACCCGCTACCCGCCCTGGGCTATTCCATTTGCTGTGTTGGGCATGGCATTGTTTAACTTTCCGCTGTGGCTCAATAAAAAGATTAGTTTTTATAAACTAATGGGTAGTGGCAAAAATGGCACTTTCAACAAAAAGCCCGACTGGCAACAGTGGGCAGTATTACAGGTTGGTAGTGTGCCGGAGTTGTTGCCTGACAACAAAAAAGTATTACTCTCCACTTTATACGGAACATTTATTCATGCTTACTGGAGACTATTCCACTGCCAGATAACTACTTATATTTTACAACCAATTGAAGGCCATGGCACCTGGAGTGGAAAAGCACCATTTGGCCTGTTGCCCCGCAAATCAGATTACGAAGGCCAAATAGCGGTGCTAACCCGTGCAGCTATCCGTCGTAAAAAATTAAAGCGTTTCTGGAGTCATGTAGACCCCGTAGCCAAACGTATGTATGGCGCAGAAGGCTTTGTGTTATCCTATGGCATAGGCGAAATGCCTTATATCCGGCAGGCAACTTTCAGCATTTGGCAAAGTAAAGAGGCCATGCGGCAGTTTGCTTACAAAATGCCCGAACATGCCGATGTGGTAAAGAAAACCCACGCTGAAAACTGGTATAGTGAAGAACTGTTTGTCAGGTTTAAACTGATACTTACGATATAGAACTTTCCCATTTAAAGCTGTTTTACAACATCTGCCTACTCCTACCATCAATTTGCTTAGCCTGTATGACGCTTTAATTGATCAGCCTCTTTGCCTTGCAATAGAAAATACGTTTTATCCAGCAACGCCTCAACGCATTCTGCTCCACTTGCTTGTTCCGAGCCAAGTTTAAATGTTCAGCTGTGTTTGAATCCTTCCTTTTTATGAGTACACATACTAATTCATAAGCTTAACCGGCCACACTCAAAAGTGCCAACCTAAGAAATATAGGATATGAAGTTTATTATTCAACTCGCTTCTTACATAGTGTATGTCCGGAAACGCCTAAAAAGTGGCTATCAGGTTGCTGGGTTACGGCTTGCTGATAGTTGTTTTTTGTAATTGATTGTCTCCACCGTCTGCCGTTACTCTCAAAAAGTACTTTTTCTTTGTTTTCCGTTGCCATCGGGCGCACTTCGTCCTGCAAGTTTATCCTTGCGGCTGTTTTCTGTGTTCTTTTTAGGCTGCCTGCTTTTTGTTCAGATAGCGTAGCTTATCCGCTACGCTTTTTGCTTCTTTGCGTTTTTGCTCTTCTATTAAATGGTTGCCTATAATATGAAGGTTGTATGCTAAAACACTCAGCCCAACACTTCTTTTATAACCTCCTAACCCTTTGTCCACACAACGGTTTAGCCCGTGATGTTCCAGCATATTGATGTTGCTTTCCACTGCCGAATGGGCCCGGCGCAATCGCTTAAAGGGTTTTGTGCTTTCTCTTTCCCTGACTTCTTTGCTGTGCCTGCCGCTTTTGGGCAGCACGGCCTGCGAAGTATAATCCTGTTGCAAGCTATCCAGGTTGGCCTGGCTGTAAAAGCTCTTATCAAAACTGTGGGAACTTATGTTCTTGCCGCCATAGTTGTGTTGTATCCTTTTTGTAAGCGGGGCTACCTGGGCTGCATCTTTTTCTCCCTGCATTATTTTGTAATCTACGATCAACTGGTATTGGTCGGTGGTAATGAGCAGCAAATGGCCCAGTTCTACTTTTTTATTCAGCTTGCCTTTTGTTATCCACTCTGTATGTTCCTCAAATATGGAAAATACCTTCTCCGAGGCAGGGATGGTTTCCTTTTTTAATAACCTGCGCTCTATCTGATCAGTAAACTTCTTTGCATAATCCGTATACGTCTTTAAGGCTACTATACACAGTAATATACGTTTCACATCCCCGCTAACAGGTGGAGCAGCTATCAGTTCACCAAAACGCTCCTGCAACATGTTGGATTGCTGCAAATAAGTTTTAACCGCCCTTGTCTTTTGCACTTCGTTTTTACCGTTGCTACGGAAGACCTGTTGGGATGCCTGGCGAAAAAGGCTCTTGGTGGTGCTGTGAAGCTGCTTTAGTTTCCGCCAGCCTTTCAGGCTCGCATCAGCAGGGCTTATTTTCATCAGCTTTTCAACCATGTCAAGCCCCTTGCGCAAACTATCCCACAGCAAATTAAGATCGGTAGGGAAATGCACATTGGTTTCTAAAACATAGCTGTCGGTTTTAAGCTGAAGGCTTCTTTCTTCTTCTTTTTTTTTAAGCAGGTTGTGCCCTTCTTCTACCACCATCAAATTAATCTGTTGCAGCAGTTCCTCATCTATCAGCGATACGTTGTCCACTATTGTCTGGTAGGCAAACACTAATTCCTCTATACCGAACTTCTCTACGTGCACGCCTAAAATTTGCCTTAGCAGTTTATGATAATTTGCCATATCTTCCAGCCTGTCCCAGTTCGTATCCAGGGTATGGCGTATGACTGCCAATACAAGTATGTGCCATAAATCCATACCCTTGCGCCCCGTTTTCTTTTTACCTGCTACTACTTTTTTCTCAAGTAAGGCAAACACTTTTTCGTTTAAGCCAGGGCTAACAAAAATGTGCTGTAGTGCCTTTAATACGGGTGGCAGTTCATCCCGGCTGCGCAACGGAAATTTCACTTCGCTGATGGGGGTGATGCCCAGGGTGGTTTGCTGTTCAAAATGATACCGCATTTTTCACTGATTTATTAACCAATAATGCCGCAAGTATTATCCCAAACTCAACCCTGTTCACATACTGTGCATAATATTCGGCAACACTTATAGCTTAGAACCTTTTACTGCATTGGGTTCTATTGTTTTCCGACAAACACTACATAGTATTATAGGCTTTCTGAAAGAAGATTGAATAGGGTTTATTTTTTGAAAACAGAGTATAAACGGGTTACCAAATAACTCTTACAGAATTGTTGTTTTGTTGAAAAATTTAGTTTTACAGCTATAAAAACCATTTTTCACCATAATCTACACTAATCTTAATAACTTTTACTTGGAAATTTCGTAGTAATTGATCATTTTTACAAAAATTAGTCACATAGTTTTAATTTTAATGTTTTAAAATACTTTAATTATGAATGCAATAAAAAGAACCGCTCCCTTTCTTGTGTTGGCTGCAATTGCCCTATGCGCCATTTTTGTAAAACCCGCAGAAATTTTTGCCGATCCTAATAAGGTATATAACGGAGCCGATATTGCGTGGATATTGGTAGCAACTGCTTTGGTATTTTTGATGACCCCTGGTCTGGCCTTTTTTTATGGTGGTATGGTACACCGGAAAAATGTACTGAGTACCATGATGAAAAGTGTGGTTGCTGCCGGTGTTGTGGGTGTGCTTTGGCTGATAGTTGGTTACAGCCTTGCTTTTGGCGATACTATAAAAGGTTTTGTTGGCAATCCCTCCACCCATCTTTTTTATAAGGGTGTGCTTTCAGATGCTCCCTGGAGCTTGGCTCCAACCATTCCCAAGTCGTTATTTTCCATGTTCCAGTTGATGTTTGCTATTATTACTCCCGGCCTGGTAGTAGGTGCTATTGCAGAAAGAATGCGCTTTACTGCTTATATTCTTTTCACTGTACTTTTTAGCTTACTGGTATATGCACCGCTGGCGCACTGGAGCTGGCATCCGGATGGCTTCCTGTTTAAAATGGGAGCGCTGGACTTTGCCGGTGGTACTGTTGTACATATCTCTGCGGGTTGCGCAGCCTTAGCGGGTGCATTGGTTTTAAAGCCCCGTAAATCCTGGTTTGCTCATAAGGAAACCGTGCCCGCCAATATTCCCTATGTCTTAATCGGCACCGGATTGCTATGGTTCGGCTGGTTTGGCTTTAACGCCGGTTCTGCCTTAGGCGCCAACGGACTGGCAGTTGCTGCTTTTTCAACTACTAACACGGCCGCAGCCGCTGGTGGTCTTGCCTGGATGTTTTTTGATGTATTAAAAGGCAAAAAACCTTCTGTAGTGGGGTTTTGTATCGGTGCGGTAGTAGGCCTGGTAGCTATTACACCGGCTGCCGGTTTCGTAGCGGTTCCCCAAAGTATATTTATTGGTGTGGTAGCTGCAATGGTTTCCAATATTGCAGTTTATATAAAATCAAAGACAAAACTGGATGATACACTGGATGTATTTCCCTGTCATGGTATTGGTGGTATGGTAGGTATGTTAATGACAGGCCTGTTTGCTACGAAGGCAGTGAATGCAGCGGGTAATGATGGCTTATTTTATGGTAACGCTGCTTTCTTTTTTACTCAGTTCAAAGCCATGGCAGTTGCCGTAGGGTATAGCTTTATCGTATCTTTTCTTATTTTTAAATTAATCAACTTTATTGTGCCGCTACGGGTTAGTAAAGAAGATGAAGAAGAAGGATTGGATGCTTCGCAGCATAATGAGAATTATGTACAAGGCACCCTGTTAGTTACACATAACGGCGTAGTAAAAGAAGAAAAAGTATTGGTTGTTCCTCAAAATTAATTCTAAAAAGGGTCTTCTTAAATGATAAGAAGACCCTTTTTATGTCCTTTTATAATGATTGCCGCTCCTGCTATTTGAGAAGCTTTTATTCATTACAATAACCAAAATCTCCCCGAATGGCAAAAAACACAATCGCATCCCTACTGCTGCTGGCAGCTATCCCCTGTGCTGCATTAGCGCAGGATTCTCAGAAAGAATCGATGAAAGATTCTACTGCAAAAAAATCAACCACGGTAATTACAGCTTCGGCAGATGCGTATTACCGCTACGATTTCAATAATCCGAAAAGTCCCCCGTACAACAGCTTTACCAGTTTTACAAGATACCATAATTCATTTGAGTTAGGCATGGCGTCCGTAAAAGCAGAGCATACCATGGGTAAAGTAAGTATGGTTGGCGATCTCGGCTTTGGTACAAGAGCAGAGGAGTTCGCTTATAATGACGCCAACACCCGCCTGGCAATCAAGCAATTGTATATTAGCTATGCCCCTTCGTCCAAAATAAAATTTACATTGGGTAGCTGGGCTACTCATATTGGTTACGAAGTAGTGGATGCGTACCTGAATCGTAACTACAGCATGAGCTATATGTTTACCAACGGGCCTTTCACACATACCGGTATTAAAGCTGACATCGCCATTGCGGGTAAAACTGCACTCATGGTTGGTGTTTCAAATCCCATTGATTTACGTACCGCCCCCACTGCCCCTAAAACATTTTTGGCCCAGTTGTCAACAGCTACCAAAGATGATAAAGTGAAAGCGTACCTGAACTTTGCAGGTGGTAGACAAGGTGTTGTGCGGATAAATGGAATTACAAATATAAAATCCTTAGCTCAGGGAGACATAGTACTAATGTACACCGCCACTTCTAAATTTTCACTTGCTTATAATGGTACTTACCAGCATGTAACGTTTAAGCCAAATGGTTCACCCAAAGCAAAAAGCAATTGGTGGGGTTCCGCACTGTACGCTAATTTCGATCCGATCAGTTACTTCGGTCTTACGGCAAGGGTGGAATATATTAATGATAAAGATGATTATTTAGGATTTCATAATATAATTGCCCCTACACTTTCCGGTAATTTTAAAATTGATAACCTGACCATTATTCCGGAATTCCGGTTTGATAATGCAAAGAACAAGACCTTCCTAAAATCTGACGGAACAAGTACGAAAAGTACCGGGAGCTTTATTCTGGCTGCAGTGTATAAGTTCAATTAGTGCCAAACGAAGTCAGCCGTCTCCAAACATAACATCAACGAAAAAGTCGTCTCTACCCTGTAGAAACGGCTTTTTCATTAGCAGTGACTTTAATAGTGATTCAGATAGATGGAAATTGTTTTGCACAAACAAGGAAACCTGTGTTTCATCCCTCCTATATGCCGGACTGAAACGATGGGGTTGCAATTGTTTGAAATGCACACCTGGTAAATAATAGCATTCTTGTAAGGTATATATTTGTCCGGCTTCTCATTTTATGCATCACAAGCCAATTTCTAATTTCAATCGTTATGAAGTTTTATAAACTTGTTTTGTTGCTTTTTATACTACTAAGCAGCGTAACGGGCTGTAACAGTGTATCCGACAAGCCTATCATTCATGACACAGTTTACGTACAGAAAAAAGCGGATTCGATTCCGGTTGCTGCTAATCTTACTGTTCCCAAAGATGCTACAGAAGGAGATTTTAACGGAGATGGCATAAAGGAATATGTATGGCTGGTATTACCGAAACTTAAAGCAGATGGCGCTGATTGTGAGGGCGAATGCGACTGCTACCTAAAATTTTCCAACCCTGCTATTCCTGATCTGAAAGTGCAGCAATGCATTGGGGGCAAACCTGTAAACCATGGGGATTTGAATGATGATAAAAGTGACGAAATCGGCCTGTTGCGGGATTGGTTTTCCAGTTGCTGGAGTGGCTACCTGGTTTACACATTGAAAAACGGAGCCTGGGTAAATGCTGTTGAGCCGTTTTCCACCCATTGCAACCAATGGGAAGCTGGTGTGATACCGATTGAGAAGGATAAAAATAATCCCGGCCATGCCATTATCCGTTATAGCGAAACCACGGTGGATAGCATTGTAGTACGGGAAAAATCGGTACCGGTGAAATAATGAGCAAATTATGCAACATGCAATTAGCAACCGGCAAAGAAGCAATGAGTACCAGACAACTATCAATCGGCAACAACTGATGAATGTGTTTAATTACCTGACTTGTGCATTTATAAATGTTTAGCTGTTGATAGGAGAATATAAATACATTAGCTGTTTGAGCCAATAGCCTGTTGCGTTTCTTTCCCATTGCTTCTTTGTATTTGATTGCCTTTTGCCAGTTGCAAATTGCCCATTTAAAACCTTGCCCTTTGAACCAACGTTACTACTCCCTTGATGTTTTTCGCGGCGCTACCGTAGCGTTGATGATACTGGTCAATAACCCGGGTAGCTGGGGTCATATTTTTGCGCCGCTGGATCATGCAGAATGGCATGGCTGTACACCTACAGACCTGGTATTTCCTTTCTTTTTGTTTGCGGTGGGAAACGCTATGGCTTTTGTAATACCAAAGTTACAGCAGGCAGGCAATGCAATGTTCTGGCGCAAAGTGTTGAAGCGGTTCGTTCTTATTTTTCTCATCGGGCTTTTTCTCAACTGGAGTCCCTTCGTGATCTGGCAAAATGATCACCTGGTATTCAAAGGCTGGACATACGCCGATGACAACGGAATCCTGCACGGCATTCGGGTGATGGGTGTATTACAACGAATTGCCTTATGTTATTTATTTGCATCCATCATTGCTTATTATGCCGGGCTAAAGCGGTCACTTTATATTGGCACTTTATTACTGTTAGCGTATTGGGCGTTATGCTTTTCCTTTGGAAATGCTACCGACCCATATAGCTTAAAAGGTTATTTTGGAACCCGTGTAGATATAGCATTATTCGGCGAACTGCACGTGTATCATGGAGAAGGCGTTGCTTTTGATCCGGAAGGGCTGGCAAGCACCCTGCCAGCTATTGTGCAGGTAATTTTCGGATACGCGGCCGGGTTGTATATCCGTAAAAAAGGAAAGGTATACGAGATGCTTTCGCACCTTTTTGTGGCCGGGGCGTTGTTAATATTTACAGGATTTGCCTGGGATCTGATTTTTCCGGTGAACAAAAAAATTTGGAGCAGCAGTTACGTAGTTTACACGACAGGGTTGGCGCTGATGGTGATTGGCGTAGTAATTTATGCGCTGGAATTTCGCAATATGCACGATTGGCGGCTACAGGATAAGGCTTATAAAATGGTGAAAGGTTCAATATTCGGAATTGCCGCCTTGCTGGCTGGTATTTATATTGTTGTTCATTTCCGGAATGAACCGCTTTTTACCGTTGCCCGGTTGCTGCAATTTTCATTGTTGGCGCTGATTATCCATTTTTTCTTATCAGTAATTTTTTTAAACCGATGGAGCAATTTCTTTAATGTATTCGGTAAAAACCCGCTATTCATATTTGTGCTGAGTGGTTTTTTGCCGCGGGTATTAGGTTTACTCCGTATCCCGAATGGCGCCACTGCCGGAGGCAAACCTATATATCTGACAGCATTTGGCTGGTGGTATGAATGGGTTTGTAAACCACTTAGCATTAACTTAAAAATCGGCTCGTTAATTTACGCTATTAGTATGATTTTATTTTTCCGGGGAATTGCCTGGTGGATGAATAAAAGGAAGATATATGTAAAGGTGTAACCTCATCCCCGGCCGCTTCTCCGCGGGTGGAGAAGGGGTACCAATGTTTGGGTTTGCTATTTTATTTCATTAATGGGTTGTTGTTGATTGAACGTTGGAGGTCGGCATCGCTTGAAAGTAACCTGGAATGGAGGACACTTGCAGGCGATGCCAACCTTAATTGACGAAGGTTTATATTCGGTAATAATAAGCACCACCAAGGTTGGCATCGCCATAACATCCTTTAAAGTTTAGGTTCAAAACAAGCGATGCCGACATGTTCGCAAAAAGTGATACAATGCTTTGTGACATCGCAAATTGCACGATTGAAAAACCGCTGTTCAAAGGCTGCGGGATGGAAACGGTCCGCCTTGGCGGATTTGCCTGCATTTTCGGCAAAAAAGATTACAGTGGACAGCCCGAACTACTGTGCAATTATTGTATTAGTACAGAGCCCCAAAGAAAAAACCTCGATCGTTTACGCGATGAGGTTCTATACAAATTAACGCTTTATTACTTCCAGACTTTCGGTCTCCCCGACTTTCGGACTATCCCAGCGCTATATCCAGCACCTGCTGCATGGTTTTTACATAATGAAAGGTGATTCCTTTTATAAACCGCTGATCTATTTCGGTAACGTCTTTTTCGTTTTGCCAGCACATGATTATTTCACGTAAGCCGGCCCGCTTGGCAGCCAGTACTTTTTCCTTAATGCCGCCTACCGGCAATACCTGTCCACGCAAGGTTATTTCGCCGGTCATTGCCAGGTAAGGTTTTACTTTTTTATTTCGGAATGCGCTCATCAGGCTGGTCATCATGGTAATACCCGCACTTGGGCCGTCCTTAGGTGTAGCACCTTCGGGTACATGAATGTGGATATTTTTCTTTGTAAAAAGATCGTTATTCAAACCAAGCTTATGAGCATTCGACTGAATATAACTTAAAGCGGTACTGGCACTTTCCTTCATTACATTACCAAGGTTACCGGTTAGTTTCAGTTCGCCTTTACCTTCGCTCAGGCTAGCTTCAATAAAGAGAATGTCGCCACCAACATACGTCCAGGCAAGGCCTACCGCAACACCGGGCATATTAGCGGTTTTATACAATTCATTGGTGTAACGGGGCAAGCCTAAAATTTTTTGCAGATCAGGAACTGCTAACACGTTTCTTACTTTTCCATCCATGGCATAATCCTTTGCCAGGTTTCGCATAATACTTGCCAGTTGCCGGTCCAGTTCCCGTACGCCACTTTCACGGGTATAGCTTTCGATTACTTTTTCCAGCACCGTGTCCGGAACTTTAATTTTCAGATTTTTCAATCCGTGTGCCTCCTGCTGGCGGGGTACCAGGTGGCGTTTGGCAATCTCTACTTTTTCCTCAATGGCATAGCCACTCAGGTCAATAATCTCCAAACGGTCTTTCAGTGCCGGCTGAATATTGTTGAGATTGTTAGCTGTAGCTATAAAGAGCACTTTACTTAAATCGTATTCCAGTTCTAAATAATTATCGTAAAAAGTGTGGTTCTGCTCAGGATCCAGCACTTCGAGCAACGCACTGCTGGGGTCACCACGGTGGTCGGCACCCAATTTATCAATCTCGTCCAGTATCATTACCGGGTTACTGGTTTTGGCCTTACGAATGCTTTGAACAATACGGCCCGGCATTGCACCAATATAGGTTTTACGATGCCCGCGGATTTCACTTTCATCGTGTAGACCACCGAGGCTCTGGCGTACGTACTTACGGCCAATGGCATGGGCTATACTGCGGCCCAGCGAAGTTTTGCCAATGCCCGGAGGGCCTACAAAACAAAGGATCGGGCTTTTCATATCCCCCTTTAGCTTCAATACAGCCAGGTATTCCAGAATGCGTTCCTTAATTTTTTGCATCCCATAGTGATCGTCATCCAATACTTGCCGGGCATGTTTTAAATCATAATTATCCGGTGTATGGTCTTCCCAGGGCAAGTCAAGCAACAAATCCAAATGATTATACACCACGCTGTAATCAGGCGTACTGGGGTGCATCCGTTCCAGCTTTTCAATGCCTTGT
This sequence comes from Chitinophagaceae bacterium, assembly GCA_965246935.1. Taxonomy (GTDB): domain Bacteria; phylum Bacteroidota; class Bacteroidia; order Chitinophagales; family Chitinophagaceae; genus JAZKFT01. Next base: position 24,844 of record CBDFGC010000028.1, read on the forward strand.
TTAAACATATTTTTAGCAGCTTCCGGCCATTTTTTTCCCTCGGCCTTCAACTGCATCATTTTCAACTCAGCTACGTTATCGCTGCCTAACTCTTCCTTAATACTTTTTAACTGCTGTTGTAAAAAATAATCACGCTGTTGTTTATCAATTTCAGTACGGGTTTTATTGGTTACCTGGTTTTTCAGTTCGGCAAACTGCAGTTCCCGTTGTAGCAGTACCATTAGTTCTTCAGCTCTTTTACGGATGTCCTGCGTTTCCAGTAACGCCTGTTTTTCCTTTAAATCAGAATTGAGGTTGCCGGAAACAAAGTGAATCAGAAAGGATGGATTCTCAATATTTTTAAGAATGATGGAAGCCTCACTGGGAATATTGGGCGACAGCTGAATAATCTGGCCGGCCATTTCCTTAATATTACTTACATAAGCTTCAAAGTCCTGGTCGGTTGGTACTTCATCCTCTTCGATATACGTAACCGTCGCTTTAAAATAAGGGTCTTCCACGGTTACACTTTCCAGAAAAAACTTTTTCTTACCCTGTATAATAATAGTGGTGCCGCCGTCCGGCATTTTTATCAGCTTTAATATCTTAGCCACGGTTCCCACTTTTTCCAGGTCAACAGATGTTGGCTCCTCAATGGTGCCGTCTTTCTGAGCAATTACGCCGATCATTTTATTGCCCTTGTAAGCATCATTCACCGCTTTAATACTTTTATCACGACCTACCGTAATCGGAATTACCACACCGGGAAAAAGAAGTGTGTTGCGTAGTGGGAGTAGTGGAATATCAGTTGGGTAAACGGTATCTTTATCATCATCGCCGCCTTCATTCAGTGGAATGATTGGCATAAAATCCATGTCTTCTTCTTGCTTTTGAAGCCATTGGTTCAGGTTTACATCCATTTATAGTAGTGGTTTTACATTGCGAACATTGGTGTCGGCAATAAGCGCAAAGGAAAGGCAATGTTAATGCCATTGCCAAAAAAAAGCCACAAAGGCATTCATAATTTTAGTGAATGACGATGTGGCGGAAAAAAGATAAAAGCAAACAGGCAATGGGTAATGGGCAATTTAATAACTGATGAGTGACAGATGTTGCTTAGTTGCCATTTATGAATTGTAAGTGCATATTGCCAATTGCTTAGTGCTTATTTGTTTTACAGTACAAACCCAACACCTAATTGTGCAGTTTGTGTAGTCCAGTTATCTTTACTGTCAATATCATTGATGCTCTTAATACCCCAGCCGTAACGGGCAGAAATTCGCAGTTTTTTTACATGAAAATTAATGCCGGCCAATAGTGCTACATCACCATCTGTAAAAGCAGTTTTCCCGTTTTGTAACAGGTTTTTATTTTTATCGATCAGCAATCCAAACTGTGCACCTCCCTGTAGTGAAAATAAATTAGAAAGCTGATAGCCAACCAGGATTGGCAGGTTGAGATAATGCAGTTTGATATGCGTTAACGTATCCAGATTCGCCAGATTTTGATAGATATTTTTAAAATCAGCGCTATGCCGGGTTGTAGTTTCACTGAACTGTACTTCAGGATCAAGATACCAGTTTTTTGCCAATTTAATTTCGGCAAAGCCGCCGGCCCAATAACCTAAGCCAAATTCATCTTTAAAAGACTTTCCGGAAATTTTGGAAAGGTTAGCGCCCACTTTGACACCAATTTTTAAAAACTGTGCCTGGCTGATAAAACCGGTAAGAAGCAGGGCAGCTAAAACGAGTGTTGACTTCATAGTGAATAGTTTGAAGCCTATAACGGACGGGCCATCCATAAGTAATGAAATGATTCGTTAAAACGCGAAACCAGGGCAGTAGTGAAATTTCAATGTATCATCATCTAAAACGATAAACAGATAAGAACAAGCAACCTTCCTACAACTAACTATCGGTTGTTCCCTGCCGACTGTTTTCTTCAGACTGTTGACTGCCGACTTTTCTTCGGCTTACTCATGCTTATACTTCTTCTCATCAACAGGCTGGTTCACTTTAATGCTTGTAAAAACAATCATACCCTGCGGCATACCCATACTAAACGGAAATTTCAAACCATCAACATCTTTGTAATCAGACAGATCAACAGATACATGTATACTTTGCCCGTTGAACTGTTTTACCGAAATGATTCTGACAATCTGGTAAGTGAAGGGATCAATATAATAAGTAGATGAATCGCCCGATTTTGACGTAAGCTTTAACTTGAAACAATCCGTTCCGCTTATGTCTTCTTTTCCCTGTAATTCAAGTTTGTTATCGTTAGCTTGGTAACCGATGAGCATGTCATTCGAAAAAGTACCTAACCCCTTCTGTGCTTCTTTTAATGCATCGCCTGTTTTTTCCACTGGTGTTGTCTGCCCTTTGAATGGCATAAAAGTCCAGCCCTCTTTATCAGTTGTCAGATCAAAGCCATTCATCCCCATCACACTAATATCCTCGCGGCTTAGCTTACCCATCACTTTTGTAAAAACCATATTCACAGTAACACCCTGCGCACTCATACTGCCTTCCATTACTACCGTTTGTAATTTGTCCAGACTGGCTTTTCCGCCCCTTGCTTCTATATGTTTATTCACAATTTCATCTGCGGTTTGAGCTTTGGAAAAAGTAACAGCAGAAAGAAATGCAATACTTACAAATAATTTTTTCATGTTTGATTTTTGTTCCGGCAAAATTAATGCGTACTCTCAAATGTATCAGTGGCACAGCCGTCATTTATATAGTTAAACAATATCGGCCTGCTTCACATATTAGGCTCCAAACCTTCGTGAAGTGTTAGTTTTGCAGGCAATTGTAAAAACAGTAAGCTGCCATGCCCCAACAAGATTTATTTGAAAGCCCGGACTATTTTTTTATAGATGATTTACTAACTGACGAACAGAAGCTGGTACGGGAAAGTGTACGCAGCTATGTAAAAAAAGAAATATCACCGATTATTGAAGGCTATGCCCAACGAGCCGAATTTCCACAACAAATTATCAGGCAAATGGGTGAATTGGGATGTTTTGGCCCTACCATTCCGGCGGAGTACGGCGGCGGCGGATTGGACTATATCAGTTATGGATTAATGATGCAGGAACTGGAACGGGGCGATAGTGGTGTACGTTCTACGGCATCGGTACAAGGTTCGCTGGTAATGTGGCCTATTTATGCCTACGGCAACGAAGCCCAACGCATGAAGTATTTACCCAAACTGGCAAGTGGCGAATGGTTGGGATGTTTTGGGCTTACTGAGCCTGACCATGGTAGTAACCCCTCCGGCATGCTTACAAAATTTACGGATGCCGGTGATCATGTGCTGTTAAACGGCTCTAAAATGTGGATCAGCAATGCGCCGTTTGCGCAGGTAGCCGTCGTATGGGCTAAGGATGAAGCCGGCGATATCAAAGGACTCATTGTGGAACGGGGTATGCCCGGATTTACCACGCCGGAAACACATGGCAAATGGAGCCTGCGGGCCAGTGCTACAGGTGAGCTGGTGTTTGATAATGTAAGTGTACCAAAAGAAAATATTTTACCCAATGTAAAAGGATTAAAAGGGCCATTGGGTTGCCTTAGCAAAGCCCGCTACGGAATTGCCTGGGGAGCTTTAGGTGCAGCTATGGATTGCTACGATACAGCTTTGCGTTATGCAAAGCAGCGGGAGCAATTTGGCAAGCCCATCGGTGGTTTCCAGTTGCAGCAAAAAAAGCTGGCCGAGATGATAACGGAGATTACAAAAGCTCAATTGCTGAACTGGCGGTTGGGCGTATTGAATAACGAGGGACGGGCAACGGCTGCTCAAATTAGTATGGCCAAAAGAAACAGTTGCGAAGTAGCTACGAATATTTGCAGGCAGGCCCGGCAAATGCTGGGCGGTATGGGCATTACCGGTGAGTACAGCGTTATGCGGCACATGATGAATTTGGAAAGTGTGATTACCTATGAGGGCACACACGATATTCATTTACTGATAACGGGAATGGATGTGACGGGAATGAATGCGTTTAAGTAAACCACACCCATTCAGTAAATGCTAAAAGCATCCGGCTCACACAAAGAAGATATGAGTTATGAGATATAAGATATGAGTAGTTGTAATTCTTATATTGCTTAGTTAGTCATCACGGGTTGCATTTGCGAATTAATATTTATGAACCCGGCAGCAGTATTTCACCAGACATCATCGTTGCGTCGCACTCTTGTACTTTTGCAGCTATATGCAACGACGAGCTACTGGTTTAAAATTTTGAAACCTGCTTCATGAATCGTTGTATTTCGACATCTGTTAAATAAAAAGCCGTTATTAATTTAGGAAGTCAACATTCTGAACTTTAAACTTTGAACTTTAAACCTTGAACTTCTCCCCCTACCTACTTTACAGCGATGGCAACGGTAACATTTTTGAAGATACCAGTCTGTATGCGGCAGGCCGCAGCGGTTGGGATGCTTTTGAAATACCGCCGGAACAATGGATAGAATTACCGGAGGGCGGCAACCTGTACGAACTGCCGGGCCGACGGGGTATTGGCATTGATGTGCGTACCGGCGACATGCGGCTTTGCATGCAGGGCTGGGCAGTAGCCGCTTTTATTCCACCGGCGTACACAGGGTTATTTATTGCTGCTTACGAGACCGGAGCCGATGCACCAACATTACCTCTATTTTGTTATACCGCTGCAGGCTGGCATAATGATAAATTTTATGTGCCTGCTGTTCGCATTGAACAGGATGTGCGGCAGGATGTAGTGGGTTACAATGAAACGCAGATTGAACAAGGTGTACAGCATTTTTTAGCAGCTTACCCGCACAACCGGTTGGTACAACATTTGGCTAACAACTGCTGCCTTACCTATCATTGCCCGGCTGCACGCAATTATTTTATGCAGCGCTGGGAATGCCCGGTACCTTCCTCTCCGGCCTGCAATGCCAATTGTATTGGCTGCATTAGTTTTCAGCCGCTTGATGAAACCATTGTAAGCACGCAGGACCGGCTTACTTTTAAGCCAACGCCAGAGGAAATTGTAGAATTTACCGTGCCGCATTTGCAAACAGCGCCCTACCCTATTATCAGCTTTGGGCAGGGCTGCGAAGGCGAGCCGCTACTGATGTGGGAAACCATCCGCAGTGCCATTATCGAAATCCGTAAGCATACCAGCCGGGGCAGCATTAACATCAACACCAATGGCAGCAAACCGGCAGCAGTGGAAGCTTTGTGCGAAGCAGGACTCAACAGCATACGCGTAAGCCTGAACAGTGCACGTACCGAAATTTATACACCCTATTACCGCCCTAACAATTATGTGTTTGAAGACCTGCTGGAAAGCCTGAAAATAGTGCGGCGCTATGGTGGCTGGACGAGTATTAATTATTTTGTTTTCCCCGGCATTACGGATAGCGAAGCGGAATATGAAGCCCTGCGAAAACTAATCAGCAGTACCGGGCTAAACATGATTCAATGGCGCAATTTCAATATTGATCCGGATTGGTACTTAGGCAAACTTGGCCTTACGGATACCGGCGAGTGCATGGGCATTTTGCAATTACAGGAACTTTTGCAGGAAGAATTTCCCAACCTGAAATTCGGTTACTTTAACCCCAGTATTGAGCGGATAAAAGGAAAGTTTGAAATGGACTTTGCACATTAAGGTTTCGCACAGAGGCAGTAAGATGTCGCACAGAGCCAAGGAGAAAAGGAGGAATACAAAAGTTTGTAACGGTATGATTGGAGGTCGGCATCGCTTAGCAGTAAGTTTGAATGTAATGACTATTTGAGCGATGCCGACCTTGGTTTTGAACTCCAACAATTATCATTTATTTTATACTTTATTGGGTAATAAAAGTATTTGATGCCATCAAAACTAAGACAGCACTGCTCAAGCATCTTTCAAATATAAGGTCGGTGCCAAAGCGATGCCGCCCTACAACCTTTCCCTGTATTCCTCCTTTTCTCCTTAGCTCTGTGCGAAACCTTTCCTCTTCCAAACGTTGCAGCTTCGTTAAACGAAATGGAAAATGTGCAATGCAAAAAGCATCCGCATCGTTATTGGTATACAAACGCTATTTTCGGTATGCAAAATTTAACGTTATCAACTTACGCCGTGAATCAACATTTTGAACAGGTAAAAAACAGGAAGGCAGCCATTTATACGGCGGCAGTTGTGGCTGTTGTGATCCTCCTTTTATTGATACATATAACATTGCCGGTAGTAAAGGAGCCCGTGGTTGATAATGGTGTAGAAGTAAATTTGGGCAATAGTGATTTTGGTAGCGGGGCTGTTCCGCCAATGGTGCCAGGCGAACCCGCACCGGAAGCAGCTCCTCAAAAAGCTGCTTCGCCACCCGCCGCTCAGCCCCAGGTTGATAAGCAGGAAGAAGAACCTGACCCTGAGGACAAAGAACCAGCCATTACCAAAACAATAGAAAAAGTAAAACGTGCCGAAAAGCCGGTTGAAGCGCCACCAGTAGAAAAACCAAAAGTGGTAAAAGAAACACCGGCTCCGCCACAACCAAAGCCAAAAGCACAAATGGGCCAGTATGCCGGTGGTGCAGGGCCAGGCGGCAATAATCAAAGCACCGCAAATAATAGCAAAAGCCAAGGCGATGATAAATTTGCTCCTGGCAGAGATAAAGGATTGAAAAACGGCGACATCAACGGTGATAATTATAAAGGCGGCGGTACAGGGAATGATGGAATAAAGGTGATTAGCGGAAACAGAACAGTACTGCCGGTACAACTAAAAGGAGAATTTAGCCATAATGCTACGGTAAGTGTAAAAATCAAAGTTGCGCCGGATGGCTCCGGAACTTATATTGGTATTGTAGGTAATATTGTTGAAAGCCAATTTACCAATATTATTAAACAACACCTTGCTAGTAGGGATATACGGTTCAATACTTCTGATGAAGAAACCAATGTTGTGTTACAAGTGGTCTTTAAAGTGAATTAATATTACCGAAAGGTCGGCATCGCTGATTTCGGATTCAAATCTTGGTGACTCTTATGGCGATGCCGACCTTTACAGCATTATGAACGATAGCTATCAAAAAAATATACTCGGTCTGCATTTACCAACCGATCCGCGGTGGGTGCAACTGGCCGAAATTTCGCTGGAAGAAATATTAACCGACCATGCCTGGTGCGAACAAAAAGCAGCCACCAGCGGTATTACGCTTATCCGGCTGTACAGCCATTTACCAGAGTTAGTCAACAGCCTTGCACCTATTATAACAGAAGAATGGGGACATTTCCGGCTGGTATTGGCCGAACTGAATAAACGCCAGTTAAAATTAGGGCCGCAACGAAAAGATGAATATGTAAACGCCCTCTTATCAAACGAGAAGAAAGGTGGTAGTCCTAATGATCGCTTATTAGACAAATTATTAATTTTTGCCCTGATAGAAGCCCGTAGCTGCGAACGGTTTAAACGGCTGAGCGAAGGGTTGGATGATGAATACCTGTGCAGCTTTTACCGACGGTTTATGGAAAGCGAAGCCGGGCATTACCGGTTGTTTATTGATCTGGCTAAAACCTATTTGCCGGAAGAAAAAGTATGGCAACGCTGGGATGAATGGTTGAAATATGAAGCTGGAGTCATACAGGAATTAGAAGTAAGGGGCGACCGGATGCATTGAGGCCTCAACACCTCATCCCCGGCCCTTCGCCACGTGATGGTGGAGGGTGCCTCTATGTAGTAGTCATCACAAAATTTATCTGCGGGTTCAAAAGAATCATTTTTGCGAAAGAGTTAACCGGGCCTAAGCAGCATCAACCCGTCGCCCGAAATAATGGGCAAAGTTCAAATAGCGGGGAGCCATTGATGCAAACAATAATGTTTGATGCATAGATGCACCCCTCTCTAATCCGCCGTGGCGGATGGAGAGGGGCCGGGGGTGAGGTGAGGGGCCGGGGGCGAGGTAAAAAATTCAAGATCTTCCGCCAACTTCAAAAAGGGATATTGCGTTTGTAATCTCTCTGTTTTCTCTAAAAAGTTTTGCAGGAATTTCCGGTGCTGTTCTGACGTTGGATTGAATGGTTTGTGCGTAAATGCCAGCCGGATAGCCGCCAATTCATCCATCAGCTTTTGTGTTTCGGCGCTGGTGCAGGCGGTTGTAAATTTCTCCCAAACATATTGAGTAGCCTGGTAGTTGGGATGAACCAGGTCTTCGGCATAAAAACGGTAGTCCCGCAAGTCATCAATCACTAATTCATAAGCCGGAAAATAATAGAGATGGTTGTATTGTTCTGCTAACTGATGCACTGTCTGTATCAGCACCGCTTTGCTCCGGTTATTGTCAACAGCACCTTCCCGCAGATGCCGTACCGGGCTAATGGTAAAAATGATTTTAACTGTTGAATTGAATGCAGTAATCTTTTCAATCATGTTTTGAAGGGCTGTAATTGTTTCAGCCACACTCAGTAATGAACGCCGAAACCAGGTGGCTGGTGCTTTATGATTATTGGCTGCCACGGTTCCGGCTTTTCCTCCTGGAGCATCATTTGTTAGCTGATACGTCCAGGCGGAACCCAATGTGATAAATAAATAATCTGCATTCTGTAAAAAGGTATGAGCATCTGTAATAGATGTATTTATTTTTTGCAGGCTTTCCGATTCAGATAATCCGGAAAAGCGGCTATGATGTTTCCAGCTATGCCAGGCTTCATTATAATAAAATAAATCGGATGAGGTGTACCGGCGGTTTGCAATGTAATCGTTGAACGCTTCGGCTACGCTAACCGGGTTAAATAAAATACCATGTGGATTTTCCAACACTTCAAACTTAGCATTCCGTAATTTTTCACCCACGTTTTCTGTAAAGCAGGAACCCGTTAACAGCAGTTTATGCTGATGGTGAATAGGCCAGGCTATTTTTTTTACGTCGAATTCGGAACGAAATTTCATTGGCGTATTTGCTGTTATAAAAGGGCCGGAAGCTCTGAAGAACATAGAGCTACGAAGTCTCCGACTTCGTAGAGCGGAATGAGGCAGTATATATCAAATGGTGCAATGATGTCAGTCGAGAAGATTAGCTTTACGGTACATATAATCAATAAACAACCGCTGCAAAAGTATTTCTAATCTATTGAGTAAATTTACCGACCAACTGAAGTCTTTATTTAATTCCAAAACAAATAAAAAATGATAAAGCTGAATTGTTCTTGCCCTAAAATCTAATGATTGCTGATCTTCCTGAATAGTTTTTATCTCTTCCTCAAGCATTGATACACTATTAATGCTTGTATCAGCATAAATGTCAATTATAACTTTAGCGTATGGTTCATAACTATTAAAGTTTGCAACGATCCTTGTTCGGAAATATTTATTTTGATAAAACGATTTTCTATCGTTGACTTGTATGATAGTGTCTTTAGGCGAAACATAGAATGTAATATCTTCAATACTTAGAGACCATTCTTTTCTAACAGAATCAGCTGTCTTTCTTACCAAATACAAAAAGTCTGATTTAGAAAACCGGCTTTGTATATTTGTTTTTTGGACATCTGGTTTAATGAATGAATCTGTTCCATGTGGTTTATTTCGGCAAGAAAAAAGGAGTAAAGACAGTAAAAATATTGATAGCGTTCTCATCTTCTGTTTAGGTCTGTAATCTGCATTAATTAGCGAAATACCTGCACCGCCAAATCACTTGCATATTGTAATGCCTGGTGATTAATACTGGTTGTAAATCCTTCCGACTCAGCATAGCGGATGAATTTTTCCGTATCCATATTGCCCACCAGTTCATCATTCGCCATCGGGCAACCGCCCAATCCTTTTAATGCGCCATCAAAACGGCGGCAACCTGCTTCTAACGCTGCCGCAGCCTTGGCTTCCCATTCCAGTACGGAAGCATGTAGATGAACGCCTGTTTGCACTTGTGGAAATTGGGTAGTGATACTTTTAACCAGACTGCTGACTTGCGCTGGTGTAGCCAGCCCCACGGTATCAGCCAGCGAAATAACTCCGACTTCCAGATCGATGATTTTCTTAACCCATTCCACCACCAATTCTTCACTGTAATCATCACCATAGGGATTACCAAATCCCATGGATATATACACAACCAATTGCTTATTATTCTTAATACAAAGTTCCTGTATGGCTTCTACCCTTTCGAACGACTCCTCAAGGGTACTATTTGCATTCCGCAATTGAAAGGTAGGCGATACTGAAAACGGATAGCCGATATAACTAATATTTTCATACATCACTGCTTCTTCAGCGCCACGCAGGTTGGCAGCAATTACGAGCAATTTTGTCTTCGTGTTTTCCAGGTTCAATGCTTTCAATACTTCTGCCGTATCAGCCATTTGAGGAATGGCTTTGGGCGAAACAAAACTGCCGCAATCCAGCGTATGAAAACTGCATTGCAGCAATTGCTGCAGGTAAGCTATTTTTTCAGCCGCTGGTATCATCCGTGGCCAGCCTTGCATAGCATCCCGCGGACATTCAATTATCTGAATCTGATCGTTCATAAGAAATACATTTATTTACCACATAGGCACATAAGGTACATAAGAATACAAAATACAATCCTGAATTTTCATCTGACTTTCTATGTGCTTATGTGGTTAAGCCGTTGCATCATGGTTTCATACAAAATCATAGCGGCCGCTACTGATACATTCAACGATTCAAAATCACCTTTCATTGGTATCGCAAATTGCACATCGCAAATTTTCATCAGCGCCGGGAAAATCCCCTTGTCCTCACTGCCCATTACAATGGCACAAGACTCTGATAACGGAAGCTGGTGTAAAGTCTGGGCTGCCTTCATATCACTCGCATACACTTTAATGCCATTCTGGTGCAGTTCATCCACCGTTTTCATGAGGCTGCCAACCCGGCAAACAGGCAATTTTTCCAACGCACCAGCGGAGGTAAGCATGGCATCTTCGTTCAGCGCACCTACACCTTTATCCGGAATGATGAGTGCATGAACACCACAGCAGTAAGCCGTACGCACCATGGCACCAATGTTGCGCACATCGGTGATGCCATCCAATATCAGCAATAGCGGCGCCTCTCCTTTATCCGTTACCTGTGAGATAACATCCTGTAACTGCTGATAACGGATAGGTGATAACACGGCTACACAACCCTGATGGCCCGGTACGTTGAAACCATCTAATTTTTCGACCGGAACAATATTAACAGGAATGACTGCCTGCCGGGCAGCCGCAACCACGGATTCACCATCAATACGGCGGAGGTTGTTTTGTAAATAAATTTTGTCGATTTGCGCACCCGAAGCCAGTGCTTCCAATACGGCCGGTATGCCAATCACCATGGCACTTTTCTTTGGCCGGTGCTGTTGCTGAGGTTGCCTGAAATGTTTCACTGTGTAAAATTAGTCTGAAAGACCGGAAGTTGGAAAGACTGGAAGACAGAAGGCGCCAGGCTTTGGAAAACAGATACGAAACGTTGTTTTTTACGATAACAATCGCAAATAGAATCGAAGTTGTATAATTGTATTGTACAATTTCAACAAATGGAAAACAACTTTATCAACAGCGCTATCAAACAGTTTGAGTATTATAAAATGCTGGGTGAAAAAACGATGGCGCAAGTACCGGACGAAAAACTAAACTGGCAATATAATGATGATAGCAACAGCATTGCTATTATCGTAAAGCATTTTTGTGGGGTAATATGCTTAGCCGGTGGACCAATTTTTTAACCTCCGACGGAGAAAAAGAGTGGCGCAACCGGGAGGCTGAGTTTGATAATGACCTTAACACCCGGCAGGAAATGCTGGCTAAATGGAATGAAGGCTGGGCTGCCGTTTTAGACACCTTACATGGCCTTACAGATACCGACCTGGAAAAAATTATTTACATCCGCAACCAGGGCCATACCGTAATGGAGGCAATTATCCGGCAACTGGCACACTATCCGTATCACGTAGGCCAGATGGCATACATCGGAAAAATGATCTCTGGTAAAAACTGGCAATCCCTGTCCATCCCGAAAGGTAAATCCGGCCAGTTTAATGTGGAGAAATTTGCAGAACCAAAGGGACGCCGGCATTTTACAGATGAACTGCTACAGAAAAATCAATAGTTTCAACAAACCGCCACGGACCGTCCAGGTATTCCCACAAGGACAGGCCTTCTGCTATAAAAGAGAACGGTTCAAATTCATTTCGCAATTTTGTCAGTAGTTCTTTTGCCTGCTTTGGTGTTACCTTATTTTGAATGGTGATATGCGGCCATAATTTTTGTGTATCCTGCGGTTTTAATCCTGGCTTCCACAGTTGCTGCAACCGGCTATGCAATAGTTGTAATTCCTTCGATTCCAGTTTATAAGCAACGCCTTTACCGATGCTTACCACGTCAATTACATGAACCGTAAATGAATGTATTTCAGTTACGATAAGTTTTACAAGTGCAACAATTTCATGAGAGGGTAATGGCAGATAGTGAAATAAAGTGAGATGTGCCTGTAAAAAATTCCTCACAGCAGGGAAATACAACTGTCGCTGCCGGTTAAAAAATGCCGCCGCTCCTTCATTTATATAAAGGGTAAGGATATATGGATTACTCACTACGGGAGGCTGCAACTTCAACACAATGATTTAAATATTGAACACCGGTTATTCTTTACCAGATAAATAGGTATTCAAATCACGCAGGCCTTTTTCCCAACCCTCTTTATGCGGAATGATCGCTTCTTCATCCGCAAATTCGTCCTGCTTTACTTTCAGGTGGCTACCATCTTCACTGTCGCTAAACTCAATCGTCAGTTTATAGTTGGCATTGCGAACCGGCTCGAATGGTAAATCCCAGTTCCAGGAATAAACAAGTCGCTCAGCAGGTTTTGCCTCTTCATAGGTTCCACTAATGATAATTAACAATTTGCCTTCCTCATCCGCAAATTCGTATTTTATTTCTCCGCCTTCTTTTATATCATTGGTGAGCTTTTGAAGTGTATTGCCATTCGGCTTCCACCATTGTTTTAGTGCCTCTTCTGTCGTCCATGCTTCATATAGTTTTTCCTTTGCTACCGGAAAATCTTTTTCCGTTTCAAAACCGGCCGTTTTTGATGTTTCCATGATGCTATTATTTTTTAATATTGGTTGTTAACAAAGCAATTTTATAAAGGTTGAACCGAACATATTTAAGTTTTATTTATCCTTTTTTTTAAGCACAAAGCTGATGCGGCCACTTGTTTCCATAAATGCCTGTTCCACATCATTTAGTGATGTTTGCTGTGTTTCCTGGCGAAGGCTTTCTATCAGGTCGTTTTTACTAACGCAGCTTCTATCCATGTTGTACTTATTTAATTTCCCGTTTTCGTATAGCAACCTTTGTTTGCCTTTCAACAGTTTTTCAATAAAAGGACTATGGATAGCAATCCATCCTAATACCCGGTGTATGATGGCGATGCATAAGCCGGCAGAAACGGTAGCCCAATAATCTGATGCCCCAACTACACCACGGGCAAGAATAGCGCCTAAAATGATCACCAGAATATTATCAAAAGCCGATTTCTTGCCAAATGCTCTGACACCGCCAATATGAATAATAGCCAGGCATAAAAAAAACATAAGACCGGCTCTTACTGACATTTGTAAAATAGTCAGGTGTTCACCATTACCCCATATAAATGCGATTGTATTATCCATGTTGATTATGTTTAATCAATTTGTATGCTTCACCTGCTTTCATGCGTTCCAACGGTTCAAATAATTTTCCGGTTATTTCATTATACGCTTTAAAAAAGTGCTCTATTTCTTCAACCAGCTTTTCCGGTAAATCTTCTATTGAATTTGCCTTCTCATATTGGTAGGATACAGCAGGCACAGCAATGAAGCGGTCATTACGAACCGTTTTGCCGTCCCTTTCTGTTTGGTTAGCCACAATAGCACCAATCAGCCGGCAGTCCATCATGCACCCGGGAAAGGTTTTGAACTCTGAAAGCACCAATATATCTAGGGGATCGCCATCTTCGCCTTTTGTATGGGGAACAAAGCCAAAATCGTACGGAAATACCATACCTGCAGGCATGATCTTACTCAGTTTAAATGCTTTGAACTCAGGCTCGTAATCAAATTTTTCGGCGCTACCTTTCGGTGTTTCAATAATAACCGTGATGTGTTCCATATATCCTTTTATGAAAAGGATGTTTTCAAAAATGAAACCAATAAATAGCAGGTAGTAAAATCGAATGGCGTCTCTTTGGGCTAATAGTTGTATTTAGCATTATCATTGCTCATTAATCTTCCGATTTGCCTGATGTCAAAGTTTATTCTCTCCTGTTTTGTGTTCGTTTCAGCTACTGCCTTTGCGCAAAACGATGCCGCTAAATACGCTGCCTCCATTACGCCGGCTGCTTTAAAAGAAAAGCTAGCTATTATTGCCGGCGCCGAAATGGAAGGCCGTGAAACCGCCACTCCCGGCCAGAAAAAAGCAGCCGCTTATATAGAAGCGTATTTCAAAAAAATCGGACTGCAACCGCCCACTGCCGATGGCTATCAACTCATTTATCCTGTGTACCAGGATACATTGGAAGATGCGGCAATAAATATCAACGGCAGGGAGTTACACGTAAATAAAGATTTCTACCTGCCTGCATCTTCTATTGCTACCGGCTTTTGGAACACCGACAGTGTTGTATTTGCGTCGTACGGCTTATCAGATAGCAGTAACAATAATTTCGACGGGCTGGAAATAAAAGACAAATGGGTAATGGTGATTGACGGAACACCTGCCGATATGGACCGTAAGCCGGAAAGAGACAGTCTTCCTAACAGAATACTTACCTTCAGGAAGTTGCCCGACCTCAGAAGCAAAGGGGCAAAAGGAATCATCGTTATCAGCAGAAGATTACCGGAAGGCACGGCGGCCAACCGTAAAGGAAGCATGTATGTAAACAGAAGAGAAGCTGCTGCGCCAGTTATTTACATTACGCCGGCTGCCGCTTTTGCGATGCTGAAACAGCCCGTAGACAGTTTCACAAAATTGAAAACAGTAGTGCGGGGCTATTATCCTGTAAAGTTTTCATTCAGCGAACAAAAAAATTCGCTGGTGATGAATAGCAGCGATGTAATTGGTGTATTGCCCGGCACAGATAAAGCAGATGAATATGTGTTTGTAACCGGCCATTACGACCACCTGGGCAAACGGGGAAATGTTATTTATTACGGTGCTGACGATGATGGCTCCGGCACTACCAGTGTGCTGCAAATAGCAACTGCTTTTGCCGATGCAAAAAAAGCAGGCCACGGGCCCCGCCGTACCATGGTATTTATGACCGTATCCGGTGAAGAAAAAGGGTTGCTGGGCAGTGAATACTATACCGATCATCACCTGTTTCCGATGAGCAAAACCTCGGTCGATTTAAACATTGATATGGTAGGCAGGATTGATCCCGATTATAAAGGTGATTCCCTGAATTATGTATATACTATTGGCGAAGACAAACTAAGTTCCGATTTGTTTCCCATACAAGACAGCATCAATAAAAAGTATGTAAACATGCAGCTCGACCGCCGCTTCAATGATCCGAATGACCGTAACCGTTTTTACTACCGCAGCGATCATTACAACTTTGCAAAAAACGGCGTACCGGTTATTTTTTACTTCAACGGGGTACATCCCGATTACCACCGGCCCACCGATACAGTTGATAAAATTAATTTCGAGCTGATGGCAAAACGGGTGCAACTGGTGTACTATACCGCCTGGGCCATGGCCAACCGGAATGAAATGATAAAACGGGATATTCCGCTGAAGTAGGGGCTATACGACATTCAATTGGGTTATAAGCCTTTATGGTCGCTGTCCAAACCTGTTTTGCCTGTTGCTTATTGCCCATTGCCTGTTTTGATTATTAATTCAGCAATGCCTGCACCGACTGGTACAAAGCCTCTTTCGTAAATGGTTTTTCCAGGTAGGTATCGGCGCCGTTTTCCAGGGCTACATCTTTGGCAGCACCGTCAAAACCGGAAATCATGATGATCTTAATATCCGGATAATGCTTTTTCAGAAAAGAAATAAAATCAACGCCGAACCCATCCGGTAGCTGGTTATCCAGCAGCACTACAGCAGGCTGACCTTCTGCCAGGTACGCCTCCGCTGCTGCCAGGCTTTTTACATGATCCAGTTCTATCTCTTTTCTGTTCAGTATAATGTTTAGTAATAGGCACATATCGGCTTCATCTTCCACTATCAATACTTTTTTTGCTTTCGTAATGGTCGCTTCGCTCTTTGGCATAATTAATCCTTGTTTTATTTTTCTGTTGTTTTGGCGATTGTAAAATGGGCTGTCGGTGGCGAAGATAATTGGAATCAGAAGTAGATGGCCAGCAGAGCAGGAATGAACATTTTTTGATCCCCGGCACAGCTGACTTAACAAACCATCCCGAAATACTTTACTGAATAGAGCGTAGTGTTTATATTATTACGGCAGAAATTATGTGTAAGTAGTTTTTTCTTTTGGGGCTTTGAGCTAAACAGCATTATTAAGCATTTGTTCCGGCTGTTGCAGGTAGCTGCGCCAAAAGCCGGGCGCAGGCTACCCTGCGCCATCCGGCAGCCGCCGGGCAAAAGAATAACTATATGGCCATGCACGTATTGCATTTGATAAATTAATCTTCAGGATTAAGGCATTTGTTTATACCTTATGAACAGTTACGGGTTCATGTGTATCCTTCTATTTATACCAACTTCCTTGTTTTCATTCGGGTTTTTGGACTTCTTGTCTTCCGGGCATTCGGACTTCTCATCTTCCTGTCTTTTCTCACTTCCCTAACGACTGCTGGCAGCAATATTGATGAAGGAAGATTAATATGAAAGCAATTCTTTTTTCTCTTTTTTGCAGCTTACTATTAACCGTAACTGATAGCCAGGCACAGGGCACGGGCACATTGGAAGTTCAGTTGAGTAAACAGGTTGTACGGCCCGGCGATACATTAGCCATTACGGCCACTTACCGCCAGTCTGATAAAAAAATATTACCACCTGCTACGTTAGAAATTATTGTTCAAAACGAGCAAGGCGCCCGCAGTCGCCTGCGTTGGCCGGTGCTCAATGGCGCCGTCAGCGGCAAGTTATTTTTGCCCGACTCGTTGCCCCGTGGTAAATACACCATTGCTATGGCATTACAGCCGCATTTTTTTGAAGTGGCCGGTAAAATAAACACCCCGGCACGTACCGGAATCATTAGTGCCATGCTGCTAACCACCAAGGGTGAGTGGGATACACAGGAAGTACCGGTAGATCCTGACGGAACTTTTACTGTAGGGAACTGGCTGTTTGAAAACAATGCTATCATGGCTTTTTCCGCTACCAATAAAAATAATCAGCCGTTAGACATCCGCATTAATACCCGGCTTGATTCGGCTTATGAGCCACTTGCCGTTGCCATCCGGGAATTTTCTTTTGGAACACCCTCCATGGCTGTAAAGATTGATAGCCTGGGCAACCATACAAAACCGGATGTTTCTACATTTTTTAACCGGGGCGAATCCCTGCCCGCCGTAGTGGTAACAGCCAGGTCCAAAAGCCTGGCCGAGCAGTATAATGATGAATATGCAACCGGTTTATTCAAATCGATGAATGAAAAAATATTTAGTGTGCTGGATGACCCGAATGCTATTAGTTTTCAATCGGTACTGGCCTACTTACAGGGCCGGGTAGCGGGTTTGCAAATCAATCAGAATTTTGGTGGTGGCAGGGCCATCTGGCGGGGTAGCCCGGTTTCATTTTTTATTGATGAATTCCGGACAGATGTCCAGCAGGTAAATACGCTGAACATGGCGGATATTGCGATCATCAAAGTATTTCCGCCACCATTTTTTGGAGCGTCGGGTGGTAGTGGTGGCGCCATTGCAATTTACACCCGCCGTGGCGGCGAATCTCAATTACTGCCTGCCAATCGAAGTGTCTTTAAAATAAGAGGTTACACGCCTTTAACAACGGTACTGAAGATGCGGGACTGAATGGGGTGAAATGCGATAAACATCTGGAGATATTATGGTATGATAAGTTTCGTGTTAAAGCTCTTCAATAGCTACTATTGAATTTAACCGGAACTCGTATTCTAAAACATAATCTATACATCTGGTACTTAAAACTGTAATGCTTAATTTACAGTTTTAAGTACCGAAAGATATTTTCTATGAATTAGCATTGTGAGTATCAGCCGTGAGATTTCTAAAACTATTAAAATCCAAAACAAAATTATGTAGGAGTAAGCATTACTGCTAAAGAGACGATTAACGGTGAACAAAAAACCGAATGACAAAATTACAAACGCAAGACGAAGGGGAAATTGTCCGTAGGTTAACCAAAATCCTGGTTTACTCTGTTTAAGTAAAAAGTAGGCTGAAAAAATTAATGAAGTGTATAACAGGGTTTTTGATAATGTTAGTACAGGGAAAACAGACCAAGCTGTAGTTGGTGGAATAATATATTGATAGCTTCTTACCAGTGTGACGATATCTAACATACCAAACAATTGTAAAAAAATTTTCATAATTAATTGCCCCTATTTTCGGGTGTATTACAAAT
Organism: Chitinophagaceae bacterium; assembly: GCA_965246935.1. Taxonomy (GTDB): domain Bacteria; phylum Bacteroidota; class Bacteroidia; order Chitinophagales; family Chitinophagaceae; genus JAZKFT01. Next base: position 43,342 of record CBDFGC010000028.1, read on the forward strand.
TTTCGCAAATAGAGGGGCAGCCCTGAAAGGGCGAGATAGCACAGCACAGGGTGCAGCCCTGTGTTGGGAAATGATTTATCCTGGTAAATTAAGCCCTGAATGGGCGTAATAGGATAGCGGTTATTGCGCCCTTTCAGGGCTTGATGGATGGGAAAATGCTACTCTTTGTCTCTTTGTCATAGGGCTTCACCCTATGCTAAGCTATGCCGCCCTTTCAGGGCTTTTACACCGAGTGCGAAAAATTGTAATGCACCCCTATTTTCTATCAGTCTTTTTTACAAGTTACTATTTGCTCGCCCATCGCTTTCTACAGTGCTTTTACCTGCATTTCTCATCAGGTACGAAATCTCTAAAATAGCCATCAATCTTTCCAGCCTTTGTACATACGTCAGCGCTTTAATTTCTGTTATTCTTCGCCGTTCCATTTTGTCCGGATCAGCATAGTTCATTTTACTTTTTTCCATTGTTCACAACAATATTTACTACCGGCCTTATCATAATTGGTAAGGTAAAAATAGGTTATCAGCCATTTAATGTAATATGACCGCAAAATGATTCTTAAACCGTTGAATTGAAACGATCTATGCAAACTTAGCCTGCCTTATGCCAGGGCTTATAATCCGGTAACTCCTGGCTGCCGGCATTTGTTTCTTCTATTTCAAGAAGCGGTTCGCAGGCTTTCCAGTGCTGTTGCATAGTGTCTGGTAATTGCTGATACAATTTTGTGCCTTCGCTTTTCCAGGCCAGCATTTCATCACTTACCAGCCGTATTAATTTTGCCGGGTTACCGGCCATCAGGCTACGGGGTTCTACCTGTTGGGCTGCCTTAATAAAGCTAAGTGCGCCAATAATACTTTCATCACCAATATATGCATTATCCATAATCACGGCGTTCATTCCTATCAGGCAGTTTTTACCAATGGTTGCACCATGTATAATGGCGCCGTGGCCAATATGGGCGCCTTCTTTCAATAAAACCGTTACACCCGGAAACATATGAACGGTGCAGTTTTCCTGTACGTTACAGCCATCTTCAATAACAATTTTACCCCAATCGCCCCGCAATGCAGCCCCTGGCCCTATGTACACGTTTTTACCAATGACAACCTGCCCGGTAACTACTGCCTGCGGATGCACAAATGAGGAAAAATGAACGACCGGCCGGTGACCGTTAAATTCGTAAAACAAGTTGGAAGAAGATATAAGTTATGAGAGATGAGTTATGAGAGATAAACAATGAAATAAAAAAGAAAATATAAGTGATGAGAGATGGACGATGAGATATAAAAAGCGTACAAGGATTAGCTATAAAAAGAACGTTACTGTAGGTCACTCGTATCTAATCTCTCATAACTCATATCTTATACCTCATCTCTTCTTTTTACTGCCATCTCCTGTCTGCAACTACCCGCCTGCTACGTTTGGTAAATAATAATTCGGTAATCGTAATCAACAGCAGGCTGACCAGCGTGGTGAATAGCACCTTACCCGCAAAGTAACTGAAGGTACCAAACTGCATCCATTCCAGAAAAACCAGGTAGATGTGATGAAAAAGGGTTAGCACCACCACGTACAATGCGTACGGCGCCTGCCCCATGGTAGTTCGGCTGGGCGATCCAAGACCTAATTCTTTGGTTTCTCTTGGCACCAGCAATTCAATTAAAAAAGGCCGGAAGTAGGCTATCAGTACACAGGGCGCTGCATGCAGGCCGGGTGTTTTGGTAAAAATATCCAGGGCGAAGCCAGTGATAAACCCAACTATTAATACAGTGCCCCGGCCGGTACGAAAAGGCAGCCATAATATAAAAAGATAATACAGGTAAGGTGTAACAAAACCGTGTAAAGATGGCATGTGGTTAAGCACCAATGCCTGCACCAGTATAAAAAGGATGAACCGGAATATTTGTTTGATAGGGTCGCTCACTTGTTCAGGAAAACAGTTAAAAGGTTTAAAGTTTAGGGTTTAAAGTCTATGGTTCAATACTCATTACTCAAGTTTTTTACTTGTTTTCTTGTTCCTTGTTTTCTTATAGCATATTGCTAATTGCCCATTTGCCTATAGTTGCCGCTGTTTTACCCGGTTCTGGAGTTCTGTTTGTTCTTTGATATAATAGTTTTCAATTGCATCTACATATTGCAGGCTACGGAAATTTGCACCGGGCTTTATTTGCAACAGGTGGTTACCGCTGCCAGCCTCTTCCTCTATTTTTGCGACCGTGCCTACCATTAGTCCCGGCGGAAATTTATCGGACGAATTACTGGTAAGTACCGTATCGCCAATGGCTACTACTGAACTTTTGGGGATGGTTAGCTGCAGGCGGTCGGGGCTACGTCCGTCCCAGGTAAGTATGTTGCTGACGAGGTCTTTTTTCATGAGTACACTGGTTCGGGTATCCCGGTTCAGCAGGCTCATTACAATTGAATAATTGGCGTTTCCATCTACCACAATACCTACAATCCCGCCGGCACTGGTCACCGCCTGATCCCTGTTAATTCCCTGGTTAGTACCCCGCTGTAGTGTAATAAAATTTTTCGGCTGTGCTGTACTATTTTCCACTACCTGGGCATGGCGGTAAAAATATTTCCGGGGTTTGCCAGTGCTGTCCCATTTGACGGCATCGCTTACGGTGCGAACGGATGTATCAAATACAATGAAATTTTGCCGGAGTTCATTTTTTAACCTTGAGTTTTCTTCAGCCAGCAGCCGGTTGTTTTCCTTCAGGTCGAAATAGGAAGTTATCTTATTCGCCTGGCTGTTAATACGGCCCGTCACTTCGTATGATGCCTGCATATACCAGGCCTGGTGGCCACGATTATAATGCACTAACATCATTAATGCCACCCCCTGCGCTAACAGAAAGAGAATAAATACCGAGAACCGGCGAAAGAAAAGAAATATGTTACGCATCAGAAAAGTCGGCAGTTAGGCAGTCAGCAGTCGGCAGGCTTAAGCTCAACATACAAACCGAAATCAATTTTCAAATGTTACGGTTTTCCTGCTGACTGACGACTGCCCTCTGCTGACTGATTATCGCATAATAAATGGATACTTGCTGTAATTTTTTAATGCAATACCGGTGCCGCGAACTACGCTTTTCAGTGGGTCGTCGGCTACGTGTACGGGTAGTTTTATTTTGTTGCTGAGGCGCTTGTCCAAGCCGCGTAGTAGGGCGCCACCACCGGTAAGGTACAGGCCGCGGCGGTAAATATCGGATGCCAGTTCCGGTGGCGTTGTTTCCAATGCTTTCAGGATGGCTTCTTCTATTTTAAAAATGCTTTTATCCAAGGCTTCGGCTACTTCTGTAAAAGTTACATGAATTTGTTTAGGGATACCGGTTACAAGGTCCCGGCCATTTACCGGAATATCATCCGGCGGATTATCCAAGTCTTTCATAGCACTGCCTACCTGAATTTTTATCTGCTCTGCCGTCCGTTCGCCAATCAGCAAACTATGGTAGCGCCGAAGTGCTTCCATAATATCAGCCGTAAATTCATCCCCGGCTATACGGATGCTTTGGTCGCATACAATACCAGCAAGTGCTATTACGGTAATACCGGTAGTACCTCCACCAATGTCAATAATCATGTTTCCGACGGGTTCTTCCACGTCAATACCAATACCAAGTGCGGCTGCCATTGGCTCGTGCAGCAGGTACACTTCTTTAGCGCCTGCTTGTTCGGCACTATCCCGTACGGCCCTTTTTTCTACTTCGGTAATGCTGCTGGGAATGCAGATCATCATGCGCCAACTTGGTGGGAACAACGGTTTTTTCTGATAAATCATCTTTATCATTTCCCGGATCATCAGTTCGGCAGCATTAAAATCCGCTATCACGCCGTCCTTCAATGGGCGGATGGTACGGATACTTTCGTGGGTTTTCTCGTGCATCATTAATGCCTTTTTGCCCACGGCCAGTACTTCTTTCAGGTTATTGCGGTTCAGCGCTATTATTGAGGGTTCGTTTACTACAACTTCATCATTATGAATAATTAATGTGTTGGCAGTACCCAGGTCCATCGCAATTTCCTGGGTAAAAAAATTGAAAAGTGCCATTTATAGGTTAGTTGGAAAATTTTTTTGTGAGAAAAAGGTTGGCAAAATTGATGTAAAACTTTGAAAGCACAAAGGAGGGAAAGTAGTTCAAAGTTTAAAGTTTAAAGTTTAAAGTTTTGGAATGCATCATTCAGGTGTAATATTCAACTTTAGCCGGTTATTATTTTCAAAATTCATTCTTATAACGCTGCTTACGAAGATTGTAACAATTTGTTAAGGAATTAAATTGTGTGAACCTTAAACTTCATAGAAACTCATACCCAATGTCTTTCCGGTAATATTTCCCTTCAAAACGAATCTGGTCAATCGCCTGCCGGGATGCTTCAGCCGCTTCAGCAATACTTTCCCGCAACGCAGTTACAGTTACGACCCGGCCGCCGTTCGTAACTAATTGGCCCTTACTCATTTATAAGCGTTCCCGCCTGAAATAGTAGTATGTCATTGGTATTATCAGACGGCAATTGTAGCGGAAAATTCTTTTCGTAACTGCCGGGATAGCCTCCGCTTACAGCCACGGTAGTTACAGCCGCCCGTTCATCGAATTGGATAGTTGCCTGCGGCAAGGTACCATTTTGCATGTGCTGAAATAATGCTACCAGGTCGTTTTGAAGGCGGGGCAGCACTACTTCTGTTTCCGGATCTCCCAGGCGGCAATTGTATTCAATCACCAGGGGTTCGTCCTGTACATTGATCAGCCCGAAGAAAATAAATCCCTTATACACCAGGCCTTCCGCAGCTAACCCCCTAATGGTGGGTTCAATAATACGTTCAGTTACTTTCTGCATAAAAGCGGCATCGGCAAACGGAACAGGGCTTACACAGCCCATACCGCCGGTATTCGGGCCGGTATCCCCTTCGCCAATGCGTTTGTAATCTTTCGCATGTCCGATGATCCGGTAATCCTGTCCATCCGTAAGCACAAATACCGAAATTTCAATGCCCTCCAGGAACTGCTCCACCACTACCCTTGCCGATGCCGCACCAAATTGTTGCTGCACCAGCATTTCATCCAACACCTGTAATGCTTCTTCGTGGCTCTGGCAAATGACTACTCCTTTTCCGGCAGCCAGCCCGTCGGCTTTTAATACAATAGGAAGTGGATGATTTTGCAGATATGCCTTTCCTTCTTCCAGTTCTGCTACGGTAAACTCCCGGTACGTAGCAGTAGGAATACCCTGCCGCTGCATGAATTTTTTAGAGAAGGCCTTACTACCTTCCAGTTGTGCTGCTGCCTTAGAGGGGCCAACAACAATGATGTGTTGTAACTGATTATCTTCTTTGTAAAAATCGTAGATGCCATTTACCAGCGGCTCCTCCGGGCCTACCACCAGCAGGTCAATTTTTTCGGAAATGCATAGTTGCTTAATGTCTTCAAAATCGTTGACGCTTATATTTACATTATTGCCATGCTGGCCCGTACCGCCGTTGCCGGGGGCAATCAGCAGCCGGCTGCATTGCGGGCTTTGGCTTATTTTCCAGGCAAGCGCATGTTCACGGCCGCCACTGCCAAGGATCAGAATGTTCATATTATTCAGTTTGACCAGTTCACACGTTGAAAACCTTTTTAAAATTTATTTACTTCAGTTTGAGTTATTAAATACATTTTTCATGCGTTTTGATCATTCTGTTAATCCCGGTTCACACATGCAATTCCTGTAAAAAGGTAGGCGAATATATAAGTGAGTAAACGATTATCAGCCTGAAAGGCAGAAATTTGGAATTTCTGCTTATTTTGAGCCATTAAAATTTACATTAAAAAACTAATCTATGAATATAAAAGCTGCGGTTGAAGACAAAGCATTGCTGGCAGATGATGTATCGGTGAAAAAAGGACATCCTAAAGGTCTTTGGGTACTTTTTGGTACCGAAATGTGGGAACGATTCAATTTTTATGGCATGCGGGCCATCCTTACCTTATTTATGGTAAATGCCTTATTAATTGATAAAGAAAACTCTTCGCTTATATATGGGGGTTTTTTAGGGCTCTGCTATCTAACCCCAATGCTGGGTGGTTTTATTGCAGACCGTTTTTTAGGTAACCGGAACTGTATTATTCTTGGTGGTTTATTAATGGGAATTGGCCAGTTAACGCTTTTCTTCAGTGGCACTATCTTCGATTCTAATCTTGGCCTTGCCAAAAATTTAATGTGGGTGGCATTAGGCATTATTATTTTTGGCAATGGTTTTTTTAAGCCTAATATTTCCAGTATGGTGGGCAGCCTTTACCCAAAGGCACAGAAAACAAAACTGGACAGCGCATTTACCATCTTTTATATGGGCATCAATGTCGGCGCTTTTCTGGGACAATTTATCTGCCCGTTTTTAGGCGATGTAAAAAATGCAGAAGGAGTACGCAATTTGTTTGCTTTTAAATGGGGGTTTCTTGCGGCTTCACTGGCTATGTTTACCGGCGTTATCACTTTTTATTTTTTAAAAAATAAATATGTAGTAACACCGGAGGGACGGCCTATTGGTGGGTTGCCCTCCAAACAAACTGCTGCTGATTTTGAAGAAGGTGAATCACAAAAAGCTGTTTTTTCATCAACGGCGCTTCTTGTTGCTGTAGTAGCTTTTGCCGGGTTGGGCTTTTTATTTTATACTGTATTTGACCAAAATGTAATTTACTCTATCATTTATGCAAGTGGTATTACCCTTGCCGGACTAATTCTTTCTGATAGTTCGCTAACGAAAATAGAATCACAGCGCATTCTTGTCATTTATATCGTTTCTTTTTTCATCATCTTTTTTTGGGCTGCTTTTGAGCAGGCTGGCTCGTCGCTTACGTTTATTGCCGACAACCAGACTGATACCAATATTTTTGGATGGAAGATGCCACCTTCAATGGTGCAGATTTTCAACGGTATTTTCGTAGTAGCGATGGCTATTCCATTTAGTATTATGTGGGATAAGTTGCGGGCTGCCGGCAAGGAACCTATTTCGCCTTTTAAACAGGCTATTGGCCTTGCTCTGATTGCACTTAGCTATTTTATTATTGCTCACAACGTAAAAGATTTAGGCAGCGGTATGTTAGCTGTTAAATGGCTTATCCTCCTCTACCTGATTCAGACGGCCGGCGAGCTTTGTTTATCTCCCATTGGCCTGTCGTTAGTAGGTAAATTATCTCCCAAACGGTTCGCTTCACTGTTATATGGCGTATTTTTCTTATCCAATGCTTCAGGTTATGCATTGGCGGGAACGCTGGGTTCTTTATTACCTGCAACCGGCGAAGATTTTAAGAATGCAACGGAAGCAGGCATTAACCTGCAGGGCGTTCTTGATAAAACAATTATCCCAACTGCCCAACAATTAACGGTATTGAAAGATAAAAAAATAAGGATTGATTACTCCACATTTGCCGGATTTACTATTCATAACCTGTTCGAGTTTTTTATGGTATTTGTGGTGTTGTGCGGTATTGCTTCGTTGCTACTATTTCTGCTAACACCGCTGCTGAAAAAAATGATGCATGGGGTACGATAAAACACAAAATAGATTTTTCAAGGCCAGCTTCTCAATGCTGGCTTTTTTCATAAATTAAGTCAATGCCTTTAAATTAGTTTTGAGAATCTCGTGTTACGAATGAAGCAGTAATTATAACAAAAATTCCATATTTCATTTTATGCTTGAACAACCCAAAGTCTTTCAGCCTTTTGTGTCGCCGGAAACAAACATGAAAGAATTGACATTAAAAGCCATTCTCCTTGGCAGTGTATTCGGGGTTATTTTCGGAGCGGCTACGGTGTACCTGGCGTTAAAAGCCGGCCTGAGTGTTTAGTGCCAGCATCCCTATTGCTGTAATAGCCATTACACTGGGGCGTAGTTTATTTAAAACTACCATTCTCGAAAACAATATTATCCAAACCACGGGCAGTGCCGGCGAAAGCATCGCAGCCGGCGTAGTATTTACGCTACCGGGGTTTTTGTTTTTGAGTGAACCGGCGAGTGCTAATTTTTTTAATTACTGGACTATACTGATACTGGCGATATTCGGTGGCATACTAGGTACGCTAATGATGATACCCTTGCGGCGTAGCCTCATTGTAAAAGAGCATGGCGTACTGCCCTACCCCGAAGGTACCGCCTGCGCCAGTGTTTTGAAAGCCGGTGAGCGGGGCGGCAATTTTGCCAAAACCGCTTTTGCAGGCCTGGGCTTTGCCTTTGCGTATGCATTGTTGCAAAAAATATTTCATGTAATAGCCGAAGTGCCGGGCTACGTTACGCAGCAAACCAGCAAGTATTTTCCATCAGCAAAAATCAGTGGGGAGATTACGCCCGAATACATGGGCGTAGGGCTACATTATTGGTTTACGCATTTGCGGGGTACTGGTAGCAGGCGGCGTGTTAGCCTGGTTGGTTTTCATCCCTTTATTAGCAACCCTTGTACCACCGGATTTAATTGCTGCACAACAGGTAAAACTCGGTTACCTGGTTAAGCCTTACCACGCCGGGCGGGCAGGGCGGCTGGGATCCGGTGACATCATACATTCGCTGATTACTCAGAAGCTATTTATAAAGCATATATCCGGCAGATTGGCGCCGGTGCAGTAGCAGCAGGCGGTTTTATTACTTTGTTTAAAACAATTCCAACCATCGTCTCCTCTTTTAAAGGCAGCCTGGGTTCGTTGAAGAAAACAGAGGGCGAACCGGTAGTCGCAGTTCGTACTGACCGCGACCTGAGCCTGAAAATTGTAGGCCATTGGCAGTCTGGTACTGATACTGTTGATTACAGTATTGCCACAGGTACCGGGGCAACAGTTTCTTCAGTAAATTAATATTAGGTGTACTGGTTGTTATTTTCGGAGCATTCTTCGTTACAGTTAGCAGCCGCATTGTAGGACTCATCGGAACTTCCAATAACCCCATCAGCGGTATGACCATTGCTACCATTATGAGTACCTGCCTTGTATTTATTGCTATTGGCTGGACGGGTAAAGTATATGAACCTATGGCGCTGGTAGTAGGTGCGATGATTTGCATTGCAGGCCGCGAATGCCGGCGCTACCTCACAGGATTTAAAGACAGGTTATATTATCGGGGCCACGCCTAAATATCAGCAAATTGCTTTATTTGTAGGTGTTATTGTCTCGTCTATTGCCATTGGCGCAACAGTAAAAATATTAGATACGCCTTCCAAACAAATGATAGCAGAGCACATCTATCATGCCATTGGTACCAATAAATATCCGGCGCCACAGGGCACACTGATGGCTACCATTATTAAAGGTATCCAATCCGGCAACTTAGATTGGCAATTTATCCTTGTAGGTGTATTCATTGCTGTTACATTAGAATTATGTAGCATTAATGCACTCAGCTTTGCAGTTGGTGCGTACCTGCCGCTGAGCACTACATTGCCAATATTCATTGGCGGCGCCATTCGTGGAATAGTAGACGCCAAAACTGCCAGATCAAAAAAACGGGAAACCCTGCACGTGAATGAAGCAGCTATAGGAGAAGCGCCTGCACCTACCCAATCGGTTGAAGAGGAAGACCTTGGCAATGGTAATTTATTTGCGACCGGGTTGGTAGCCGGTGGCGCCGTTGCAGGAGTCGTTGTAGCATTTCTGACCGCCAATGAGAATGTAAGTACCTTGTTAGCCAGGTGGAGCGCCGAACATGGAATGACAAAACTATTGGGAGAAAATGGCTACTATTTTTTAGGCGTCCTCTTTTTTGCACTGATGGGAATTGTGCTGTACCGGATTGCCATTAAGAAGGATGATGTGCCCGTGATAATTGATAAAGGTGTTTAAATCTGTACTGTTATGTATGAGCCGGAGGTGCTGAAGAACATAGGGATCCGAAGTGCAGGAGCCCTATATTTATTGTTCTACACCATAAAAGCTCCTTTATTTAAACTGCTTCTGCGGGTGCATTCATTAAGCCCAGTTTTTCCATAAACGCCATTTGATCCATGATAAGCCAGTGATGTACAATTTTCCCGTTTTCAATTTCATAGCTGATCACAAATGGCATTTCAACGATACGGTGTGTGGGAAAGATGCCATTAAGTTCCCCTTCGTGGCGACCTTTCCACCGTGCCCGAACGACTACCCGGTTACCTTCAGCAGTCATCTCATCGGCAAACATTTCGTATCCGGGAAATGCAGCGTCAAAAAAAGCAATATGCCCTATCAATTCTTCATCTGTTGTATACTCCGCCAAAAGTTCCGGCGTTTTGGTAATACCGCTGATGGCATTAAAATAGCGGATAACCAACTCCTTGTTTTGATTTAGTTGTTGCATGTTTAAAAAATTTTATCAAAGCTACTTGTCAAAATAAGGTATGGTTAGTTTGTTTGTTGCATTCTTTTATTCACTTGTTGCAGATGTATTGACGCGGCGAAAAACTGAAGGCAACACACCATATTGCTTTTTAAAAACTTTAGTGAAATGACTTAATGCCTGGAATCCGGTTTTAAAAGCTATTTCGCTAACGGTGCAATCAGTAGTTTCCAGCAATTCTTTAGCTCTTTGAAGCCGCATGATTTTAATATGATTCGCAGGTGCTTGTTTAATAAGAGACTTTACCCTGCGAAACAATTGTGTTCTGCTGAGTGACATTGCTTTACATAAAGCATTGGAATCAAAGTTTTCATTTTCCAGATTAACTTTTATGATTGTATTTATTTTTTGCATAAAAGCAGCTTCATGTGGCTGGCTTTGTTCAAGGGTAGTTATTAGCTTTTCTGTTTGGGTGAAATACGAATGAAACCGTTTTTGAATTTCTTTGTAAAATTGAGGGAGGTTGTTGGCAGATGGATTTGTATAGGTCAGCTGATTGGGAGTGTAGTCGGGATGATGCAAAGGAATAACCAGGCGGTATAACGTACCGTGAGGTAATGGATACCCTGTAAATGAATATATCGTTTGTGCACAAACTTCGTTTACCCTTATTAAGTTAAGGCCGGTATTTTCTATTTCAACCTGTAAGTTTTGATGATCGGGGCTATAATGTATTCGCACCTGAATTTTGCTTTTTGGAGGCAGCAAATTGATAATGTTACAAATTAGTTGAACAAGAGATCGGGAAAGTAAAAAAGGTTGGTAGTACAAAACCTGTTTTTTTACATCGGATGAAAAGGATATATGTACTTCATTGGCTTGTGCATAGGGTTGTAAGCCTAGCGCAAGACTTTTCAAAAAAGGTACAATATCAGCTTCAGAAGGATAAATCATACCATTTTCCCATTTAAAAATATATAGTACCGGATCAAAACAGGCAATTGGCAACCGGCAATCATGTCCGGAAAAACAAAATCAAGTCCACACCGGCAGGGGGCACACACTTGCAAATTGCATTCTCTCCATATACTTCATTGAGCAATTGCGCCACTGTCCCATTTGCACATTGGTCATTTCTTCCCTTCCATAAATACCAATTGCTTTAAAATACCTTTCAGGATATTCATACGAATGGCAACGATATCAGGATCCGGATCTTTACTCTGTAAATTCATAGAAAAGAAAAACACATGGTGGTTTTCTTCAATCCATCCTACTACCCATCCCAGTGCATTTCCGTTGGGCAGGTTACCCCAGCCGGTTTTGTAGCTTAATCTGTAATTAGCGTTGTCCTCTTTCAGCATCATGCTGTTTACAATTTCCTGGCTGCGGCCATCAAATGCCAACTGCTTAAAATATAATCTTTTCATCAGGCCGAGTTGTTCGTCTGCAGTAATGCGTAGCGAATTATCCAACCAGAACGTATCGATAGCGGTTGTGATTTTGCGGGTGCCATACTTTAAGGAATCCAGCCATAATTGCATAGTATCTTTCCCTATGCGGCGGGCCACTTCCTGGTAATAGCCCACATTGCTTACGGCAAACGCTTCCCGCATGTTCATATCCTTATTCCAAGCTTCTACCCTACGCTTTCTGCCATCCCAGGGTATCACTACCGTATCGCTGAATATTTTGCCGGTGTGCAATGCAATCAAGGAATTCACCACTTTAAAAGTGGAGGCAGGTAAATAAGCACTGTCCCGGAAGCGGCTGAGGTTGTAAATAGTAAACTGGTTCTGGGCATTGTCCCACAGGCCAAAGCAGCCATCCACTTTATTATCGTCAAAATATTTCTTCAGGCTATTGTCAACCGTGGTATTGTTGGTACAGGAAGCAAGGAAAAAAGTAAAAAGTAAAAAGTAAAAAAAAGAGAAAAAGCGACGCATAAATGATTTGAATTGAACAAGGTAAATATATAAGGAAGTCATCAGTTCATAGTCCGAAAGTCGGGAAGACCGGAAGTTAGAAAGATAGAAAGTTGGAAAGATTGAAAGCTGGAAACACAGTGAGCCTGGTAGTCAACAGTCGGCCAGTAGTTGGGAATACAATCATCACTTTAACCAAAAAGCAGTCAGCCATCTTCCGGTCTTTCTGACTTCCGGTCTTTCCTGACTTTTTTATAACGCCCCGGCTGTCTGTAATTTTTGCAGTGTCACCTCTGCCATTTTTAAAAATGCTTCGTTGCTGTAACCGGCAATATGTGGCGTTATCAACACATCCGGACGTTTGAGCAGCCATTTTAACTGACGTTTTTCCCGGCCGGCCCAGGTTTCTAATTTCTCGTTTTCCAGCACATCCAGTCCAATGCCACTTAACTGTTCTTTTTCCAATGCCCGGCGCAGGGCCGCTGTATCTACTACGGGGCCCCGGCTGGTATTCAGCAACACCGGTTTTAGCTTGCATTGGGCAAACAAATCTGCATTGGCCATGTGTTTTGTTTCGTCCGTAAGCGGCACATGAAAACTGATGACGTTGCTGTATTTGCAAAGTTGCTCCAGGCTGGCTTCCCGGATATAATCTTTGGCAAAACCGTATTTGTATTTATCATACGCCAATACGGTAACATTAAAAGGGTGCAGCAGTTTGGCAAAGGCCTCACCGGTATTGCCAAAACCAACAATGCCAACGGTTTTGCCGCTTAGTTCGGTGGCCCGGTTGGCATCCCGTATCCACTTACCATTTCTTACTTCTGCACTGCTGCTGCTAATTTTATTTAATAAATTCAGCAACATGCCCAGTGCATGTTCGGCTACGGCATTGCGGTTGCCTTCGGGGCTGCTTACCACGGTAATGTTTCGGGCAGTGGCGTAAGCGGTGTCAATTAATTCAAGTCCGCTACCCAGGCGGCCTATCCACTGCAAATTGGTAGCAGCACTCAGCATATTGCCATCAATGGTAAGCCGGGTGGTTACAATCAGTCCTTTAATGGTAACTATTTTTTGTTTTAACTCATCGTACGTAATGGCAGGTTCGTACAGCACTTCATAGCCTTTTGCCTGTAAGGTTTCTATTAAGTAAGGATGCACTTTTGCAGTAATGATTGCTTGTGGTTTCATGTGTATTTCACACCTATTCAGTTTATCCTGAAAGGATCTGGTTCAAACTCTTTTAGGTAGTTATAAAAAATAATGTTTGCAGCGGTGGGAGTCAGTTGCTTCCAGCATAAACTACATGGGTGTGAAATTCACGGGTCTGTTATATCATCTGAAACGTCAGCATCGCAAAATCTTCTTTGCTTAACTGCTCGGCCCGTTTATCAAAGATGGGGTGCTGCATTGCCTCCTGTATGAATAAGCTTTTTACCGCATTACGCAGCATTTTGCGCCGTTGGTTAAAAGCGGTTTTTACCAATATCCGAAAGCTGCGGTCACTTTTTATTTTTAATGGTTCTTTTACCGGTAATAAACGGATAACGCCACTCATTACTTTCGGTGGCGGATTAAAACTGGAAGGCGGTACATCAAATAAATAGTCAACCTGATAAAATGCCTGTAGCAACACGCTGGTTACACCATACACTTTGCTGCCCGGTGGCGCCGCTATCCGTTCTGCTACTTCTTTCTGAAACATGCCCACAATCAGTTGGACCTGGTCTTTCCAGTCCAGCGTTTTAAAAAGAATTTCAGTAGAAATATTGTAGGGGAAATTGCCGACAATGGCAAATGGTCCGGTAAATGGGGGCTGCATATCTAAAAAACTTTCGTGCAGCAGTTGCAGTTGCGGAAATATTTTTTGCAGATAAGGTATTTTTTCATCATCTATTTCCACCGCCTTAAAGTCGATGCCAGGTAGTATAATCAAGTGTTTGGTAAGGGCGCCACTGCCGGGGCCTACCTCCAGCAATTGCGTAAAAGGCTGCCGTTGCAAAGCAGCTACAATGCGTTGGCTGATGCTGTCGTCTTTCAGGAAATGCTGACCGAGGGATTTTTTGAGAAGCAAGATTTTTATTTAAGATGGCGGAAACCGGTTTAGTTTTTTTATAAAAATTTTTTATCAGATGAGCTCAACATTTTTTTAATTGCGGCAGATCAAATTGCAATTTGATAGCTGCTTCCGACGCTTCGGGTTGTTCTTTTAATTCGAACCATGAATTAACAGTATTTAATATATTAGCCTTCAATTCAGCTATGTTGCTGCCTGTAGTAAAAGCCGGATAATTTTCCGCATGAGCAGCATATCCGGTACCTGTTTTTTCCACAACAAAAACAATGTTCTTCATATCAATTTATTTGAGACCTGCGTCCTTTAAAATTTTTTCTGCCAATCTTTTACCAACCTCCTTTGCCCGATGATTCGGAACCACAATTTAAATTCCTGTTCGGAATGATGCCAGATTTCATGGCTCCCTTTTGCCTGCCTAAAGAATTTAAAACTACCTTTTCTTAACCGCTTAATTAATTCGGAGCTTTTCAAGGTGTGTGGTTGATTTATATTTGAAATTAAAAGTAACCAATTATTCTATGGTTGCTTTGCTGTAATCATACTTTAACGCTCTTTACCATTCAAGCTTCTCAAACAGTATTGACTTAGCATATTCACTGGCGCAGGGCTCCTGGCCGTAAGTGTTTGAAACCTGAGAAATAGAATGGGTGACTGCTATCAGGCTTGAAAATCAACTAATCAAACTCCGTGTTCTTCACCAACAAGCCCCATGCCCTGCCAATTGTAGCGTTTATGCATTCTATGTACAGGGTTTGATGTGCTGTTGGTGAATAACACCAACAGCGGTATAGGTGTGATAAACTATTTTTCAAATCAACAAAACTTCTCATGCAAGGTTTCGTACACTTATGGGCTTCTGCCCTGTGCCGGCTTATTACTTACGTTCAGGCAGCAACATATCACCATCTCAAATGGCGCAGCACTGTTTTAGTCTAAAATTTCACATCAATAGGATTACGTTCGTTGTAAACGCCTTTCAAAACGAGGTCCGTTGCAACGAGGAAGATTACAGCGATTATCTGATAGCATAAAAAACAGGAGAGGTACTGCACCAGTCCTCTCCTATCGTTATTATTAAAATTTACTCTTTTACCAACCTGTTTGTCCAAACAGTGTTTCCCATTACATCGGCTAACCGGGCTATATACATTCCTTTTGTCAGTGTGGCTATACCTATATTTTGGGTAAACAACGGGCCACTTACAGCCACTGTTTTTTGCATCACCATTTTTCCCTGTATGTCTGTGATGGCAAAGGCATAATTGCCATCAGCAGCGTTTGTTACCCTGAGTGTTATCGCATTTTGTGCAGGTACCGGATACAATGTCCATTCAACCGAAATTTTTTGCTGATACTGAACGGCAGCTATCGGTGAATAATGCACCGATCCATCCCTGTCCACTGCTTTTACCCGGAAATAGTTTACGCCTTTCACAGGGCTGGCATCCGTAATGCGGTAGGTATTTCCGGTATTGGTATTGGCTGGTTTTACAGTACTAATTGCAGTGAACCGGTTTCCATCGGCGCTTTTTTCTACCAGCAGGTTTGCCAGGTTTTGCTCCTGTGCCGTGGTAAATGATACCTGTATGGCATTACCATTGAGACTACCGCTGATGCCAATAAATTGCAATGGCAATGTACCGTTTGCCAATATTTTACCACCATAAATATCGCCGTTGGTTGTCGTGCTTCTGGAATCAATCCAGGCGCTGAGAATATTGCCGCTTCCGGCATTTACCAGTACCGGCTGGCGCTGATTCTGAGAACCGGTCGGGTTAATCAGATCTACGCCATCGGCCACCCACAGTACAGTGCCGGCGGCATTTACTTTTTGCGCATAAATATCCTGATTGCTGCTGCTGCCCGTAGCTGCGCCGTTGCGTACATCGGCCCAGGCAATTACGGCGCCGCCGCTTCCGTCTTCCGTTATAAAAATATCGCTTTGGGTGCTGCTGCCGGGCTGGTTGCCCACAGCTGTCACAATCGGTACGCCATCGGCAACGGGTGCCCATTGTGGCACACCGGTGCTGCTCACCCGCTGTGCATAAATGTTGCGATCGCCGGATAAACGGGCATCACTCCAGGTAGCAATCAGTCCGCCTGAACCATCGGTAACAATATAGGGATTGGACTGAATGCCCGCCGCATTGCAGATGCTTACGCCTTTTGCCGTCCATTGCTCAGCCAGGCTACTATTAAGCTTTTGCACATAAATATCGCCGTTGGTATTGCCGAACCGTTGGTCGCCCCAGGTAAGCAGCAGGTTACCGGCGCCGTCGTTAATGCAATAAGGAGTCAATTGCTGGTCGGCAGCACCGCTGGTAAGCGGGGTAATGTTCAGGCCGTTGTTGCCTGCCTGCAGGGTTCCGTTGTTGTTCATTCTGTCCACAAAAATATCCGGGCCGGTAGTGCTGATGCGGGGATCCTGCCAAGCCATATACGCACCGCCCGAACCATCAGGAGCAATGGCAAAAGCCGTTTGCGTATTGGCTGCCGCAGCAATGGTCAGGTCGGTGGCGAACACTTTGGCACCGGTAGCAACAGATATTTTATTAGCAAAAACATCAACACCCGTAGCTGCGTTGCGGTTGTCGGCAAACATGATGACCGCCTCTGTGCTGTTGAGTTGTGCCAGTGTTGGCCTGTTTTCGGCATTAGTAGCATTGGCACTAAAAGCAATACCACCCGCACCATATTGTACTGCACCGCTTCCATTGATACGTTGCACAAAAATATCCTGGTTGCCTGCCGCATCTACCCAGGCAATGATAATACCCCCGGCTCCGTCGGCGCATAACACCGGGCCGGTTTGATTGCCAGCCGTATTGCAGGCCTGTACGCCTGCACTTGCCCATAGCAAAACGCCGCTGTTGCTTACCCGCTGGGCATAAATATCCGTGCCGGTGGCGGTGTTCCGCGTATCATCCCACACCATAAACATGCCGCCCGAGCCGTCGGGAATGGTAGCCAGGTTGCTTTTTCCACCGGTAGTAGCGGGTGTAAGATTGGTATTGCCCGCCCATTGTGCACCAGCGACAAAGGCCATCAACCCGTTTATAAACAGGAGTAATAATTTTTTCATACACGAATGGTTCTGATTAAAAAAGGGGATGAAAATAAACATTCAGGCCTGAATGGTAAAATTAGCTTTCATGAGTTACACAGGCACAACAGTACAAATACATTGTTAAGCACATAGGCACAGTAGATTCACATAGGTTCACATAAGAATACAGCAGGCATACAGATACTTGTAAGAAGAAGTGTTCATCACTAAGGCTTATATTAACCTCAGATTCTCATTGTATTTCCAAACCTGTATTCCTGTGTGTTCTTATGTGCCTATGTGGTTGAATATTGTACACCCATACCTATATTCTACTTCGACTGCCATCCGGGAAAGTTCTGGTTGATTGTTGAATTGATAAACAGTTCATTACAAAAGAAGCGGTATCCGTTGTTGGTTTTACCCGTTCAATGCTTTTTCACTTTATATTTAGCCATTCAATTTCCCTGAACCAACAAACTAACTGCGCAACTATGCTTATGTTGCTACCTGCTTATTTTATACAATTTGTTCTTCATAAAAATGCGGTTGCTTACCGGCAAAAAACCAGCATCGGTAATGCTACCAGGCAACCGGTTGCCTGCTGTTTATGGTTTTATAAAAAAGTATATTTAAAAATGAGCCGGCATTTATTAATGAGCCTGCTATTTACCGGCTTCGGTTTGTTGGCTAATGCCCAGCAAACCCTTACCGGTACTGTGATTTCGGCTGATGACCGCCAACCCCTGCCAGGTGTTTCCATAACACTTACCGGCAGCGCTAAAGGAACGGCCACAGGTGCAAACGGAAGTTTTAGCATTACCCTTTCAGATGCTGAAATGAAAGAAGGCAGCCTGCTGTTTTCCTCCCTTAATTTTTTTAAAAGAACCGTCAAAATCGGTGGACGCAGCAGCCTGAGCCTTACGCTGGTACCCACTAATGAAGAGTTAAAAAATGTAATTGTTACCAGTGGCTATGGCCGGGCAAAACGAAAAGAAGAAGTGGTAGGCGCCATCAGCACGGTAAGTGCCGCCGAACTGCAAAGCACCCGGCCTATTGAAAGCTTTGACAAAATGCTGGAAGGCCTTGCAGCCGGGGTGCAGGTAGAAACCAACACCGAACTGGGCACTCCCGTAAAAATTAATATCCGCGGCCAGAACTCCTTATCTAATTTAAATACTTCGAATGTAACGGCCCGTACTACTTCCAGCCAGCCGCTGTTTGTAATTGATGGCGTACCCATAACGGAACAAAGACGGGGTGATGAAAACATTGCTTTTTTAAATAATGAGCAACTGCTGAACCCCATTGCCGGTATCAACCCGGATGATATTGAAAGCATTAGTATATTGAAAGATGCAGCTGCTACTGCTATTTATGGCAACAATGCCAGCAACGGTGTTATTATCATCACCACTAAAAAAGGCAGAGCAGGCAAATCAAGATTCAGCTTTGGCTATAGTGCCGGCGTATCCAATCCCATTAACCGCATTAAATGGCTGAATGGATACCAATACCACGAGTTGGCAAAGGAACTGTACATCAACGAAGGCCGCAGCCCCGTTACCGCCGAATCGCTGGCTGGTTCGGCAGAAATAAATACCGACTGGTTTGGCCTCACCAGCCGCAGTGGCAATTTCCAGAATATAGATGCAGAAGTAAGTGGCGGCAATGAGTTCAACCAGTTTCGCATCTCGGCTTCTTACCTTAACCAGCAATCTATCCAGTTAGGGAACGATTATAAAAAGTTTTACTTCCGTATTCGCATTGATAATAAGCTAAGCAATAAGCTGAGCCTCTCTACCACACTGGCGCCTACTATTACCCAAAAAAATGCACTAACGGTTTATAACGATCTTACTCCCATTGTGCCCAATGTACCTTCCTACAACGCCGACAGCAGTTTTTACCGCATTACGGGTGTCGCCAACCCGCTGGCAGTACTGGCACAAAATACTGCTTACCACGAAGGCGGATCGCTGAACGGCAATATGCGGCTGGATTATGCCGTTACCAAAAGCCTGAAGATCAGCGGCAATATTGGCACCGACATTTTGTTGAATAAGCTGAACCTGTACGAAAGTGCGAAGAACGAAACCGGCCGCACCAAAGGCGGCTTTGCCCAGATTTACGACCGCACCTCTTTTAGCTGGGTTGCTTTTACGCAGGCTGCCTGGTCGCCGGATATTTCTAAAAACCAAAAGCTGGAAGTATTAGCCGGCTATGAAATGAAAAGCGAACAGGCAAAACTGCTGCGGGGCGAAGGCTCAGGCTTTAGCTATTACCGGCTCAACGAGTTAAGCAATGCTGCCAGTCAAAGTTCGGCTTCCTCCCGGCAAACCAGTAATTCCTATTCGGTGTATAGCCAGGCTTTGTACAGCTTTAAAGATAAATACAACGCAACCCTCAGTGCCCGGTCGGATGCTGCTTCTATATTTGGAACAGATATCAACAGCACCATCAACAGTGCCATTGGCGCCGGCTGGATATTGAGTAAAGAAAGCTGGTTTGCCAAAAGCAAAGCGATTGATATGCTGCGGCTGAGAGTTAGTTTTGGTACCACCGGCAATAGCCGCATTGGCAGCTACGAAGCAAGGGGGCTGTACGGCTTTAGCAGCACCGGGTACAACGGGCAAACTTCCTCCACGCCGCAAACACCGCCTAATCCAAACCTAAGCTGGGAAAAAAGTTATAAAACAAATATTGGCATTGATTTTAATTTTCAAAAACGGTTTGGCATTACCGCCGATTGGTATCAGAGCATTACTGATGATGCCATTTCATCCGTAACTATTCCCTCCGAAACCGGTTTTACCGATGTGCTGGCCAATACTGCCAAACTGCGCAACCGGGGTTTTGATGCAAAACTGGAAGCACAAATTTTTAAAGGAACATTTAGCTGGAACAGTATTTTAAATATTGGCTATAATAAAAATATAATTCTGAAAGTATTGAATGGGGGCCAGCAATTCAGCGGTTCATCGGAAGATGCCTCGGCCCTAAAAGCAGGCATCAGTACATCGGCTATCTGGGGTTACCGGTGGGGCGGCGTAGATCCGCAAACGGGCTACGAATTATTTTACGACAACAAAGGCGGTCTGCGCAGGCTGGATCAGTTTCCGGCTGAAGAACGGACTATCAAAAACGGCTACCTCATTGGTGACCGGCTGCCGGATTACCAGGGTGGTTTTATCAATAGCTTTTCGTACAAAGGGCTTACCGCTACGGTAACCATTGTATATACGTTTGGCGCTGAAAAATTAATTAATTACCGCAACGAATGGAACGGCAATAACCTGGATAACCGCAACCAAAGTGTTAACCTGATCGACCGCTGGCAAAAGCCCGGTGATATAACGACGATTCCTAAGCTGTACCGGTTGGCAGTGGCAAAAGTTGGATTCATTACCAACTCATCCCGGTTTGTGTACGATGCCTCGTACATCAAGCTCAGCAACGTATCGCTGGCGTACACACTACCCAAAACAATGGCCGACAAATTAAAAGGGCTGCGGGTAACGGTGTATGCCAACGGCGCCAACCTGCTGTATTGGTACCGGCAGCAATCGCCGACAGGCCGCAACGGCATCCGGGAATACAATTACAACTATCCCGAAGCTCAAACTTTTACCGGCGGAATAAAGATTGGGGGATAAGAATAGTCAACAGCCATCAGTCAGCAGTCAACAGCTAATAGTCAACAGCTAAAAAAACCGAAAATAATTTTAAGGATAAAATTAAATCAATTGTATTTCGCCCTGTAAGGGCAGCCCTACTCCAGCATAGGGCAACGCCCTATGAAATATGTGGGCAACGCCCTATGAAATATGTGGGCAACGCCCTATGAAATATGTGGGCAACGCCTTATGAAGCATACCGGCAACGCCCTATGAAACATGAATAAATATGCTAATGAACAAACCAGATGAACCCGGCACAAAATCAACCATGAAAAAACATTATCACTATACTACGATCTTCATACTGCTGCTGGCTGCGACCCTGCTGCCCGCCTGCAAAAAATTTTTGGAAACCGAATCGGCAAACCGTTTATCAGCCGATGAAATTTTTCAGGATTTTGAAGGCGCCCGTACAGCATTGGTAGGTTGCTACGATAATTTGCGGAGTACCGATTATTACCTTAAAAATTTTACACTGTACCCGGAACTTACCGGCGGTAATGCAAAATTCAGCCGGGGTACAAGTCTTGATTTATTTACCACCTACAATTTTGCGAATTCACCGCTCGCCAGCAGCGATTACAACGATATGTTCGGTTTTTACAAATTAGCGTATAATATCATCTATCGTTGCAATAATATTTTTACGAATATCAGTAGCGTAAAAGATGCCACTACTTTCCAGATAGCCCGGATGCGGGCCGATGCCTACACCATACGGGCCATGGTTCATTTTGATCTGGTACGGGTGTTTGCCCAACCGTACAATTACACCCCCGATGCTATGCACACCGGCATTGTGATCCGGCCACAAAATACGGGTACGACGCTTCCGGTAGAAGCGCCGGCAACGGTAAAAGCGGTATATGATTTTATAACCAGTGATTTAGATTCGGCCATCGCTTTATACAGTCAAAGCGTAGGCATTTACGCCGGCGGCGCCGATAAAACCTGGCTCAGCGGCGATGCGGCAAAAGCAATAGCAGCAAGGGTAGCACTGTACCGGGGCGATTGGGCAAAGGTAATTTCGCTCACGACCGATGTGCTGGCTGCTAATAAATACCCGCTTATCAGCAATGCCCAATACATCAACTCCTGGAACAAACAGGTAATTAGTACCGAAAGTATTTTTGAGCTGGCACAAGGCAACCGGGTTGGCGGTGCTATCGGCGATTACCTTAATAACAGCAATACCATCAGTGGTTATTTTGCCGCTACCAACGATTTATTAAATTTGTTTGCACCCGGCGACATCCGCGGCAGGGATACGTTTTTTGTAAGGAAGAATATTGCCGGCGCCAATTATTACTTTACAAAAAAGTACCAGGGCACGGCTGATTCGGCTAACAATATAAAAATCATCAGAGCCAGCGAATTGTACTTATCCCGTGCAGAAGCAGCGGCCGAAAGCGGTAACCTGGCCAGTGCCCTTACCGACCTGAATCTAATCCGGAAAAGAGCCAACCCGGCCGCGGTTAACCTGACCATTATTAACCAGCAACAACTGGTTGATTCGGTGTTGGCAGAACGCAGGCGGGAACTTTGTTTTGAAGCACATAGTCTTTGGGACATCAGCCGGAAAAAGAAAAACCTGGTACGAACAGATTGCAGCAGCAGCAATTGTAGCTTTAGTTATCCAAATGATAAATTCGCATGCCCACGCCCGGTTGTACAGTAATACCACATTCACATAAGTTGCGAATAAAATAAAAAGTAAAAAATCAAAAGGCAAAGCTGTACATGACTGCTTTCAAATAATATAACTTCTACATGCACTTTTTCTAAAAGTCCACAACATGAAATATAAAATTATTATATCTGTAATGATTGCATTTGCCATTGCCGGTTGCAAAAAACATTTTGCCGACCCCACCTATGCAGCCAATGCTACGGCTGTACGGGTCTGGTACAAAACGGACCCCTTTTACCAGCCTTTTGCTGAAATATTTATTGACAGTACCAGCACCTGGCGATCCTTTAAAGCATTTCCGCTGGTGTACGATAACGACCCTAATAAATACGGTTTTGGGAACCCGACCCTTCCGGGCAAAGGCTCCAATGCGTTGTACATGACTACCATTTATGACCGGCTGCCAGGTGGGCTCACCTCCGATTCAGGGTACTATAACATCACCATTCCTAAATGTTTTGAATTTATTCCTTCGGCGCCCGGCGCTACGCAGGGTATCGTAAACGTAATACCACAAAAGGTGAAACTATTCCGAAAAGATAAAACGAGTTACAACATTGGCATTAGCGGCACCGGCACGTACAATGAGATTTCAAAAATGTTTAGTGCAGAAGTGGTTTTTGATGAGACAGAAGTGGGCGGTGCAGCAGCCGTAAAAAGAAAATACCGGTTCCAGCCATAATCTTCCCGATCAACAGGCAGTTGTTGAATTAATAAATTTTCTGAACCTACTAACAGAACGTATGCGAATAAACAAATCAGGTATGATTACACTTTGTATGGTAGTTACCGGGTACCTCGCGGTAGCATCCTTTACATACAAAGACAAAACAGATATTGAAACCCTGCGGAAATTGTACAGCAGCGGCGATAAAACCCAATGGCCGGAAGCAAATATTGACGCTGCCGTGAAACCTGGTTTTCAGGACATCGGGCCGCTGGATTCCATACCCTACCCTGCTGATAACCCTGCCAGCGAAGACAAGAAAGAATTGGGCAAACTGCTTTTTTTTGATCCCCGCCTTTCTTCCTCCGGGCAAATAGCCTGCGCCAGTTGCCACGATCCGCAACTGGGCTGGGGCGATGGCCGCCGGGTAGCATTTGGCCACGACCGTAAGCTGGGCAAGCGCAATGCAATGACACTGTTGAACACGGCCTATTACAAATTCTATTTTTGGGATGGCCGTGCCAAAAGCCTCGAAGATCAGGCCCGGTTCCCTATTGCCGACAACCTGGAAATGCATCAGGATTTGAAACTGCTGGAAGAAAAAGCTAAAAAGTATAAAGGTTATGCGGTGCTGTTCAACAAAGCTTTCGGCACACCGGAGATTACACTGGAAAAAGTGTTTAAAGCCATTGCTACATTTGAGCGAACTATTGTAAGCCCGCCCAGCCGCTTCGATTTATTTGTGAAAGGAAAAGCTGATGCCTTAAAAGATAATGAAATAAACGGCCTGAACCTGTTTCGTACCAAAGCCCGTTGCGTAAACTGCCATAATTCCGGCTTCTTTAGCGATAACAAGTTTCATAACGACGGGCAAACACTGTGGGGAAGTGATAATGAAGATTTAGGCAGGTACAATATAACAAAAAACAAAGCTGATATTGGTTTATTTAAAACACCATCTCTTAGGGAAGTGGTAAACACCGGCCCCTGGATGCACCATGGCAATTTTCCCAGCCTGAAAGATGTAGTGCAATTTTATAATCTGGGAAACCCTGCTCCTATTCAGAAAAAATACCTGGGCACCGCCAGGGATAGCTTGCTGCCAACCACCTCGCCTATACTAAAAAAATTAAATTTAAGTGTGCCGGAAATAGAAGACATTATTGCCTTCTTAGGAACCATTACTACCACTCCCCGCCGGTTGCAGCCACCAGTTGATTTTCCGGAGTAGTACCAAATATAAATAAGCAATAGGCAATCTGTGCCTGCCTAAAATAGGTTGACAGATTATGAAAGTTGTTGAAACAAATTTAGTTGCCTTGATTTAAAGTTATCCTGATACTTGTTGGCAGTATAAATTTTCATTTTTGTCCTGTTTTCTTTAGGTATCAATTTCAATTTTTCTTCAAAAGAAAGCGGGGGCACCTTGCCGATGCTTTCATGTGGCCTGGTTTCATTATAGGCTTCCACAGCTTGCTGCAAGCGCTTATTTAATTCTTTGCGGCTTGTGATTTCCCATCTGCGTAGGTATTGGTTTTTGATCGTCCCATTCACCCGTTCAATATGCGTGTTCTCATACACTTCATTACACATGCTGATCTGTATACCATGGCTTTCCAGCAGTTCCGTATAAGCATCGGCGGCATACTGGCCGCCTTTGTCAGAGTGGTGGATCAACTTGCCCCCGTAATCCTTTACACCCCGTGCCCTCAGCGCCATCCGTAATGCTACCACATTATGCTCTGCCCGCATGTTCTCTGCTACACTATAACCCACAATACAGCGGGAATACACATCCATTATAAAAACAATGTAAAAGAACTGCCCCAGGCAATGAAAGAAGGTAATATCGCTGCTCCACAACTCATCCGTGCCCCTGAACTCCTTGCCCCCCAGCAGATTACAGTAGCGGTTGGTTTTAACGCTAAAGGTAGTGCGGGTCTGCCTTTCGATGCTTTGCAGCCGGTAGCCTTCCTGAATGCCTAAAGCAATAAAGCCATCCCGGCCAATACCCTCCGGCTGTAGCATCTCGTACATCGTGCGTAGGCCCATGCCCGGGTGCATTTCTCTTATTTGCTCCATCATGCCTACATACAATATCGCTTTTTGCTGCCAGCGCCACTGGCGCTGCAAGGCTTGAAAATGGGCTTGGCGGCTGATGCCGCAAAGACTAAAAACTTCCTTCATCGCCCAGCGGTGGTTTTGCCGGTTGAGCCTGTACCATTCAATGGCAGTGGGTTGTCCGCCACGGCGGATTAAAGTCAAAGCCTAGCTCCTGGCTGCCCAGTTCCATAAGCTTGTTTAAAAAGTCGATCTCCAATTGTTTTTGGCCTACGATGCGTTCCAGTTCGGCCAGCCGCTGGCGCAGTTCATGGTTTTTAGTTTCTTCGCTTTGCATTTGTACCACTAAGATAGGCTTCTGCTCATGCTGTGGCGAATACTTGTAGAGCCAGGTGTAAACGGAGTTACGATTGACCTGATGCTCGCCTACTACGGCACGCAGGGTGGTACGTTTGCTTACCAAATCCTTTACGATTTTTCTTTTTAGCTCTTCGGAGAAAACACGCTGCTGGCGGATCTCCAAGGGTGCTTTACTTTTACTCATCGGTTGACCGTTTTTTGTCAACCTATTTTAGGTAGGCACAATCAGCAAATTAGGATCGACAGCAAAAATGAAGTCTATTAACAAATAGAATTTGGTAATAAAGACTATTTTATTTATGCCTGGCGGCAGTTTTGTAATGCCGCTATCCTTCAAACTTTTCTACCCGCATGGTTTCTCCATCCCATACGCCATACGTAAAATTAGTGATCCAATCACCGATATTGATGTAGCGGCTATTGTTTCCCAGGTCAAAGTCAATAGGCAGGTGCCGGTGGCCAAATACAAAATAATCATAATGCTTTTGTTGCAGCACTTCCCTGCAATACGTAACCAGCCATTCCTTTTCTTCCCCCATAAAATGTTTCTCGTCCACCGGTGTGGCAGCCCGGCTTCTATTACTGAAATAGTGGGCTGCTCCCATTCCAATACCTGCAGGCACCAAACCAAACAGCCATTGGCAAACCGGGTTACGGAATATTTTTTTCAGGAACTTATATTTTTTATCTCCGGGTCCCAGGCCGTCGCCATGACCCACCAGGAACGTTGTATCGTTGAATATAAATTCTTTCGGCTCAAAATATACCGGTATGTTCATTTCTTTTTGAAAATAAGTCCGCATCCACATATCATGGTTTCCTACAAAAAAATAAATCTTTATTCCGGCATCGGTAAGGGTGGCTAATTTACCTAATATCCTTACATAACCCTTAGGAACTACATATTTATATTCATACCAGAACTCGAACATATCGCCTACAATAAAAATCTCTTTTGCACTGGCAGCAATGCTGTCTAAAAACCGGATAACTTTTTTTTCCCGTTCCAGGCTGGCTGCGGGATTAGGAGTACCCAAGTGAAAATCGGAAAGGAAATAAATGTGATTAGCGGGTTGGTTCACAAGGTTACAGGTTCACACGTTCACAGGATATTTTCTGCCGTATTGCCGAACAAAACGGCCTGTTGAACAATGTCATTTATATAATAATGTATGAGGTAAAAAATTTTTTTTATTGATTAGAAGATTGCTAAAAAATATCCGATAATTTCTACCATGCAGTGGTAAAAATATCGGATAATATTTTCTGACTCAATATTTTGCTAATTCATCCTGAACTAAAAATACATATGCTTCTTTTGGCCCATGCACGCCTACTACCAGGCTTTTCTCAATGTCGGCAGTTCGGCTGGGGCCGGTAGCAAACGTAATGAGTGAAGGAATGTTTCCGGTATATTTTTGCTTTAATAACTGAAGACTATCTTTTACATCGTACACCAACTGGCTGGTGTAGGCAATGCAGATATGTATGGGTGCATATACACTGGTAGAGCGACCACTAGGCTGCCCGCTGCTCATCACTATACTGCCGGTACGGGCAACCAGACATTCGCAGGTGGTGATAGCTACATTGCATGAGCTAAGATCGGTATACCAGGTGGCCGGCCTGAACCCATTGTTTTCCAGCAAACGCTGTAGTACTGCCTCCCGGCAATAGATGTTGTGCCATTGCTTTTTCCCCGTTAATAAAGCCAGTTGCCCGGCCATTTCTTTTACCGAATCACAATAGGAGAATATGCCAAGTAGCTTTGTAAAGTTTTCCGCAAATTCAATTTCCGGTTCTTTGGTTTGCCGGTGATAAACCGTATCAGCACTATCAGTATTAGCAAACGGAACAGGCGTTGGAGTTGCCAACGCCTGCCGTATTTTACGTAATATATTTTCTTTAGCCTGCAAGGAAGTTTAAAGTTTAAGGTTCAAAGTTTAAAGTTCCAAACTTGTGATTAGCATTCCTGTTTTGATCTCTCTAATAATTTTACTTAAAGTTTAAATACTTCAGGTTCAAGAATTCGTTACTGAATCAGTGATTAAGAACTTTAAACCTTAGACTTTGAACTTTAAACGGCTACTTAAAACCTTACGCCGTTCCTCCCACCAACGTTTCTTCCGGTGGTGCGATAATAATACCATTGTGGTTTTCATGTTTTTCGCCTGGCTCTTCGTCTTCAACTTCCAGGGGTCGTTTTTCTTCAAAAGGCCGCTTGCCAATCAGCGTTTCCACATCACTCTGAAACAACACTTCTTTTTCCAATAGCTCTTTTGCCAGTTTTTCCACATCATTCCGTTTGTCACTAAGCAGGGCCTTTGTTCTAAGATAGGCCACATCAATCAACTTTCTTACCTCTTCATCAATCATCTTACCGGTTTCCTCGCTAAAAGGCTTGGTGAACGTATTTTCCTGTGTAGGATCGTAGTAGCTCACATTACCGATCTTATCATTCATGCCATACACGGTCACCATACTATAGGCCATCTTGGTAATCTGCTGTAAATCGTTGCTGGCGCCGGTTGATATTTTGTCAAAGAAAATTTCTTCAGCGGCACGGCCTCCCAGCGTCATACATATCTGGTCGTTTAGCTGGTCCGTATTGTACAGGTATTGTTCTTTTGGCGTGTACTGTGCATATCCTAACGCAGCTGTACCACGAGGCACAATGGTAACTTTCAGTAACGGATAGGCATGTTCCAGGTACCATCCGCAAATAGCATGGCCTGCTTCATGATAGGCAATGATTTCTTTTTCCTCCGGTGAAATAATTTTATTTTTCTTTTCCAGTCCACCGATTACCCGGTCTACTGCATCCTGAAAATCGCTCATATCAACAGCATCTTTGCCTTTACGGGCAGCTATTAGTGCTGCTTCATTACATACATTGGCAATATCAGCACCGGCAAAGCCAGGCGTTTGTTCAGCCAGTTTGTGTATGTCCAGCTTTTGTGAAATTTTAATAGGCTTTAAATGCACTTTAAAAATAGCTTCCCTGCCTTTTACATCCGGGCGGTCAATGGTAATCTGCCGGTCGAAACGGCCAGGCCGCAGCAGGGCCGTATCCAGTACATCCGGACGGTTGGTAGCTGCTAAAATAATAATGCCGGTATCGCCCCCAAAACCGTCCATTTCTACAAGCAACTGATTTAGTGTATTTTCCCGCTCGTCATTACTCATCATGGCATTCCGGCCCCGGGCACGGCCTATAGCATCTATCTCGTCAATGAAAATAATACAAGGCGCCTTTTCACGTGCCTGCTTAAATAAATCACGTACTCTGCTGGCGCCCACCCCTACAAACATCTCCACAAAATCACTTCCGCTAAGGCTAAAGAAAGGAACTTTTGCTTCGCCGGCCATTGCCTTTGCCAGCAGCGTTTTACCGGTACCGGGAGGGCCAACGAGTAAAGCTCCTTTGGGTATTTTACCACCCAACGCCGTATACTTCTTTGGGTTTTTCAGGAAATCAACAATTTCCATTACCTCCACTTTGGCTTCATCAAGCCCCGCCACATCGGCAAACGTGATGTTTACTTTCAAATCTTTATCAAAAATCTGGGCACGGCTTTTACCGATATTAAAAATACCGCCTGGCCCACCGCTGGCAGCAGCGCCACCCATTTTCCGCATCATAATGACAAACAAGCCTACCAGCATCAATATATATAGCAAAGCATTTAAAACAGGCCCCAGCCATTCAGCTTCATCTATTGATTCAACCGTAAGTTCCGGCAGTTTGTTTTGCACAGCAAATTCCCGGATACCTGTTTTGTAATCCGTCCAGGCGGTTACAGAAAACTGGAACTGCGGACCTTTGGAGTTGCTAAGGATGCCACCGTTGCTGCCTTTTAACTTAGTTTGATAATAGGGTTTTGCCAGGCTTTCCTGCTTTATATATACCCGCACCAGTCTTTTATTCGCTATTTCCTCTACTTTATCTACATCGCCTTTCAGGTACATCTCTTCCTTAAAAGTTCTTTCATTTATTTTAAGTACATCACTTTTTGTATTAAAAAGCTGTGTGCCAATGAGTATGGCGGCGATGATGGCATAAATCCAGTAAATACTAAGCTTAGGACCTTTGCGAGGCTTTTCGTCGTTGAGACGGTTCACCGGCGGGTTCGGTTTTTTATTGATACGTTGTTGTTCTTCTGGTAACATATTCTTCTCTGTTAATAACAATAATACAAACTGAAATAAATTGTTTGTTGCAGGTATGACAATTTAACAATGGTTTCTGTTGCGTGCCATCCAATTTGATCAATACAACACGGTATTTGCTAAAATGTGTAAGCACTACGGAGCACCTACACATTTATATGGTAAAAAGGTAAAAGTAAAGGATAAGTCAATAGAAGCCAGCGGCAGTTGACAGAACGGCCGTTTTAGTGGCAACAGAAGAAATAACCCAGTTTCATATAATATTGCCTTTTCTACTTCCATCAACCTACCCACGGCAGGCTGCATTCTGCATAATTGTTCTATCCTTACCCTTCATGCTCCATGGAAGGTGCATCGTGCCACATTTCTTCTAATTGATAAAACCTGCGTGCTTCCGGCTGCATAATGTGTACAACGATGTTCACATAATCAATCAGCACCCACTTCAGCGACTGGTATCCTTCTGATTTAAAAGGCCGCTCATCAACATGCTGTTTTACAACATCTTCCACGTTTTCTGCTATTGCTTTTATCTGTACAGAACTACCAGCTTCGCACACCACAAAAATATCGGCAGAAGCTTCCGGTATTTTCCGAAGATCGAGCGATACGATTCGGTTTCCTTTTTTATCCTGGATAGCCTTAATGATAGCTTTAAAAAGTTTTGAGTTGCGGGTTAGCCGGGGAAAACTACGCTTAGAAGCAGATACTGCAATTACAGATGCCAAATAAAATGAAGTTTAAAAATGTACAAAAGGAATTAGGAAATTTTCTTAGCTTTTCCGGCTTCAAAATTAACTAATATTCGGCCGAAAAATGCAAGGAAAAAATGCGATAAACCTGTTACAATCTGTGGATAGCACCAACAACTATGCCATGAGGCAGGTACATGAAGGAATGGCGGAGCATGGTATGGCATGGCTGGCAAGGCAGCAAACAGTAGGCAAGGGCCAAGCCGGCAGACAATGGGAATCTACCGCCGGTGAAAACATTCTGATGAGTATATTGCTGGATACCAGTGAGCTTCTTTTGCAGGACCAGTTTAGTCTGAGTGCTGCTATGGCATCGGCTTGCCATGCTTTTATAAATAGTTATGCCCGCAAAAATGTTTACATAAAATGGCCGAATGATATTTACTGGAATGACAGCAAGGCAGGCGGCATTTTAATTGAAAATATTATACAGGGCCAAACCTGGAAATGGGCGGCTGTCGGGTTGGGTATTAATATTAACCAGACTGTTTTTCCGGCACATTTGCCAAATCCGGTTTCACTGCGGCAGATCACAGGCTCACATTACCCGGTATCGCAAATAGCGGAGGAATTACACCAGAAAGTATTATTTTATTTTCGGCAGCTTACCGGCGGCAATGGACGAGCTATATTACACTACTACAATAGTGCGCTGTACAAACGGGGCCAGGCGATACAATTAAAAACCAATAGCCGGGCCATCACTGCCACACTAAAAGGCATTACCATAGAAGGAAGGTTACTGATCGAAGAAACAGAAGAGGAATTTAATTATGATGATATAAAAGTGGTGTGGGAAGCCCCCACCTATCCTCCCCCAACGGGCAATGTCATATAGCTAAGCACCCATCGGGGCTACCTGTTTGTAGCAAACAAAGGGAAAAAGGGAATCATTGCCACGTAGTGGCTACCCTTATCGTTAATTAGGTAGCCACTATGTGGCATGCACCAACATCAAGGATGGCTATTTTCTACAAACAGGTTGCACCTACGGCGCATAGCGTACAAGCCTTAACTATATGACATTGCCCCAACGGGGGAGGGAAACCTGGAAGATCGGAGCAAATGATTACCGAAAGAAAATGAATAAGGGCTAAGCTGTTACAGTTTTATTCCTTACCGTTGGGAAGGTTAGGTAGAACCTCCGCTTCTCTTGCTTCTTTCTCAAACTTGTTGTAATAGTAACCGTTCCGGTAGCATTCCCAAAGGTAAGCTGCTATAAAGGGCAGGTAGCCGAGGCGTTTGTATTGCTCCACATGTTTTAATTCGTGCCTGATCAGTGGTGGATTGCTTAAAAACTGCTGCTTGCTGATGCCCCACAGATGAATGGTATGGCCAAACACAATGGCCACGCCACTGCTCTTCATGATACGGCAAGCCATTTTTGCCCGCCACGAATTTTCTTTAATACGAACGTTGGGAGGAAGCATTCTTTTGCTGCTTTCAAAAATTAAATTTTAAAAGTACTTGCAAAAGCCAAACAGAACCACTATTTTGTCGTTTTAAGTAATTCGAAAGAATTGTAATTATTCGGATAAAAGCAGGTGAAGCTAAACGAAAGGATAGTTGAACCGAAAAATATTCATACAATAAACTCAGAAAACAACTTTTGCAAAAAGCGGTAATACAAGTGTCCGCTGTACAATTATTTTAAAAATTTTTTGTCATAAACTGTAATTTTCTGACCGTCTCTTTTTAGTTGTATAAGCTATTATTTTAATGGCCTGATAAATGTATTATAGTTAAATAAAACGATGCGTTTTTTTAGCTTTGGAAGGTGTATAATACTTGTAAGTTATGATGAAAAGTTTTCCTGCATTTAACGATCGGTTATCAGACGTCAGGCCCTGAAATCAGTAATACGATAATCATTCTAAAAAGTAAAATCAATTGTCCTTAACTCGTGCTAATCACACTACCCTACCCATAGAATACCAATTTAAAAAATCCCCATTTTCCTGTAATAACTGTATGTCTTACGAAAAGAAATTTCTTGCTTTAAAAGACCTGCCACCGCTGCCTGCTGTGCCCAGTGGTGCTAATTTTATAGAATACCGGAAAACAGGGAAACTGCTGACGCTGTCAGGATATGGCCCTCTCAGAGGTGCTGTGATACCCCCGGAATACAAAGGCAAGTTGGGGAAAGAACTAACTGTGAAACAAGGCTATAATGCGGCCAGGCTAACAGCTATCAATTTGCTGCTGATTGCCAGGTCAGCAATAAAAACGCTTGATGAGGTAGACTACATTTTAAATGTGGAAGGATTTGTAAATTGTACGGATGATTTTACCGATCACCCTTCTGTCATCAACGGATGTTCCGACCTGTTAATAGAAATCTTTGGCGACCAGGGAAAGCATACCAGGTCTGCTCTTGGGTCGAATGCCCTTGCATTTGATATTTGCGTGGAAATAAATATGTCGTTACTAATTAAATAAACAGTACCCAGGTTTTTTAATTCAATGCGTAATTAAGCAATTTCCTTTTATATTTGAATCTTAAGAGCCAGAAAGAGAGCCGGTCATATCCATCCGGTTAATATTTAATTGCTAAGTCCGGTATCCGAAATTGCGTATATAGGTAGGTGCGTATTCCAGTCTAAATTTTCATTTTTCAGGGTTGGGTTTTATTCAAGTAAAGTTTGTGGATACACAGGCTACGTTTTGAATTTGCGCCAACCGGCGTTTTGTCAATGCCACGTTGATGATCGTATTCATTTCTGATCAAGTTGCTTCTGTGAATAAAAGTGAGATAGACTAATTACACAGATACATTTTAAATAGTAACCATGCCTAAAAATCAAAAAGCTCCAACTCCTCCTACTGTCGGAGATCTTATTATTCACTACCTGAAGCTGGAAGGTGTCAGTTATATCTTCGGCGTTCCGGGTGGAGGTCTCATGAATCTTTTGATTAATTTAAAAGATAACCGGAACACCATTAACTATATGATTTGCAGGCATGAAAGCGGGGCTGCCTATATTGCCGATGGCTATTACCGCTCCACCGGCAAAATTGGAATAATAGCCGTTACAAGTGGGCCCGGCGCCACCAATGCGTTAACCGGCGTTATGAATGCACAGGCTGACGGATCGGCCCTGATGCTGATTAGTGGGGAGGTTGATGAAAAATTTTATGGTATGGGGTATCTGCAGGAAGGCATCGATACATCCCTTAACGTCAATGATATTTTCGCCGCTGCGGTTGGTTACAGTAGTATGATTTCAAGCAGTTCGGATGCAGAAACCATACTCAAGCAGGCTTTTAGAGATGCTTTGTCTACACCCCGGCAGGCGGTACACCTTAGCTTACCTGTGAATGTAACCCTGGAACCACTGGCAAACCCGGTGATGTCGTCAACAACCAGTGCGTACCGGACAAATCCGAAAGGCGCCCCGGCTGACGAAGTAAAAACAGCGATGACCTCACTATTATCATGTAAACGCCCTTTATTGTTTTTAGGTAACGGATGCAGGCAGGTTTTGCAGGACAGCAAAACATATAATCAACTGTTGCAGTTTGTAGAAACGTACAGTATACCCGTTATCACTACTGCTGATGGTAAAGGAATATTTCCGGAGTCACATGAAATGTCTTTGCGGGTATATGGTATGGCAGATTGTATGTGGCCTTATCAATATTTATCTTCTAAAACTCCGGCGTACGATGGTATTTTGATTATCGGCTCTCAACTGGGAGAGCTATCCACGAATTCCTGGTTGCCAATTTTAAAACCAGCCGGGAAAAATGCGCCTTTTATACAGGTAGATATTAATCAAAAAGTGATTGCCCGTTCTTTTGAAGTAACACAGGGCATTGCAGGCGAAGCCGGCGCCTTTATCAACGACCTTGCTACACTGATGCCTTCCTTTCCGGTCAATAAAACGGCGGTTAAAGAAAGAAAAAAAGCCATTGCGGATATCAAAAAAAATTCGCCGTTCATTGATCCTGCTTCCTATAATTCCAATAGCAGCCCCCTTGAGCCGGCAGCAATGATGCGGGTATTACAAAATACGTTACCGGCGGATAGTAAAATATTTATTGATGCCGGAAACTGCGTAGGCTGGTCGGTTCATTATCTGAGCATCAATCCGCCAACATCCATATTTACCTGCCTGTCTATGGGTCCAATGGGATTTGCTGTTGGAGCTGTAATAGGTGGGAAAATTGGCAGCCCAGAATCTACCTGCATCAGTATTACCGGAGACGGTGCATTTATGATGTATGGAAGTGAGATTTCAACTGCCAGTCAATATAAAGTAGGCGCCATCTGGCTGGTATTATTCGATAATAATCTATCCATGGTCAGTCAGGGCATGGATCATTTTGCTCCTGATCCTAAGAAAAAGGGTATTTGGGAAAACCTGTATGAATTAGGTAATCCCGATCTGGTGATGTATGCCAAAAGCCTGGGTGCGGATGCGTACCTGGTGAATTCGCCGGCAGAACTGGAAAAGCTGATGCCTTCTGTACTAACCCGTGCTAATGATAACCATGTACCCCAGGTTATCATTGCAAATATTGACCGGAAAGCAGTGCCGCCTTATTACAACCCGATATACGGGCCATCTAAACCGCCCGGTAAATAAGTTTTAATCATTATCTGCTCATGCCTTGAAAATATAAATTAAGTATGCGAAAAAAATTTGATAAGATTAATTACAGGTCATTGCGTCCGCCGTGGCAGATGCCCGTGGCAATCCCCAAGAAAACCGGGGAGATTGCTTCATCGGGCAAAAACCCGATCTTACAATGACGTCCTGTTTAACGCATTGATAATGAGCTACTTTGATTTTACAAAGTGTAGGTGATTAGTATGATGGGCGTAAAATCAAAATAGGATAACCTGGTTCTTTTCCGGTTTTCTTATGTGGCCTTTGTTAAGCGACGCGCCTGGTATTTTTGTATTTCTATTGTGTCCTATGTGCCTACCGTGTCCGCCGGGGCGGATGTGGTTCCAATTATTAAAACATTTAACAGTCCCGATTTTTGAAAGATTGGAGTCTAAACTGCTGCAAATCGGACGTCATTCCTATTTTTTCTTTTCAACAAAAAGTCGGCACTCGCAATGACCGCAACTTTAACCTAATGTAATTGTGTATCACTACTTATTATATCAATAAAATAAATAATCCGGATATTATATCACAATCCTAAAAACAATGAAACAAGCTACTTCTGATTTTGACATCGTCATCGTTGGTGGCGGTATTGCAGGTATTTACACAGCATGGAGACTGCTTATGGTCGATAAGGCTGATCCGGGCAAATTAAAAAAATGGAAGAAAAAAGATCAGTTGCGTATTGCTGTATATGAAGGAAGTGACCGCATCGGCGGCCGCCTGCTTTCTGCAACACCTCCGGGTTTTGATTCTGCCATGAACTGTGAAATCGGTGGAATGCGTTTTGTTTCTACGCAGCCCTATGTTTCGTCGCTTATCATCAATAAACTGAAGTTGGTTCACCCCCTACAGGTAGTGGGCGAACCGGTTAATATTATTTATATGCGGCGAAAATTACTACGCAGCTACCAGTTGTGTGATCCGGATGCGCTTCCTTACAATCTTACGGAAGAAGAAAGGCTGGCTCTTAAAAGCGGGGGAACAACAGCAGACAATTTTTTAGGCTGGGCAGTGCTTAAATTAATACCTGGTGTAGCCGGCCTGGCAGGCGATGAACTGAAGCAATATTTGCAGACAATAATTATTGACAGTGTTCCACTTTATCAACACGGCTTCTGGGACCTGGTGGCAAAAGTGCTTAGCAATGAAGCATACAGAATAGCAATAAAAGCAGTAGGATATGATGTGCTTGGTTCAAATACCAATGCGGTGAATTGCATCGCCGAATATTTCGATTTTACGCCCACTGCACAATTCTATCTGATCGACGGCAGTTACGATGTAGTGCCATGGACCTTACAACAGCAATTTGAAGAAGCAGGTGGTAAAGTAATTATGGGAAAATGGCTGGAATGTTTCGATGAAGTTCAATTGGAAGATAATTCCAAAGGTGTTGAAATGAATTTTTACAAACTAAACGAGCCTTTATATGCGGCAGCACTGGTGCTGGCTATGCCGTTACGCTCACTCGAATTGCTTCGGCAGACAGGGCCTGTAATGGATCCTGACCGTGCACCACAACTGCGTATAATGATGAATGCCATATCACCCATCGGCCTTTTTAAAATGATTTTGGTGTACGACAAGCCCTGGTGGGAAAAGAAGGCTTACGTTACAAAGGGCCGGTCGCTTACTGATTTGCCGGTACGCCAACTGTGGTATTGGGGAGTAGAAATGGATGCTACAACCGGAAACCAGGGTAAAGCAGTACTAATGGCCTACAACGACGAAGAGAGTACTACGTTCTGGAGTGGTTTCAGAACGGAAGGCCTGGGACCTAACGACGATCAGGATTCGAATGAGGCAGTGCATCCGAAACACCTGATGCTTCATAAGAATGCTGCATTATTCAACCGAAAAACAGGAACGGATGCCCCGGCTTCTGCTCCTAACGACCCATGGTTAGCCCTGAAAAGAAAAAACTGGGACAGCCATCCGGCTCCCAAAAGAATGGTGGATGAAATGCACAAGCAAATTATGGAAATGCATGGGGTAGCAGATGCACCTCCTCCCATCGATGCAGCTTTCAAAAACTGGGGAGATGATCCCTACGGTGCAGCGGTACATTTCTGGAATAGCGGTTATAAATCCTGGGAAGTAATGCCGGCTATTACAAAACCGGTAGCTGATTTCCCGTGCTTCATCTGTGGTGAAGCCTGGTCAGAAAATCAAACTTGGGTGGAAGGCTCTTTACAAACGGCTGAAATAGTGCTGCAAAAGCATTTTGAATTAGACGAACCCGATTGGCTAACTAAAACAACAAATTAAAATGGCTGCATTACACCCCCGTATCATTGGTGCCGGATGGGCAGTACCCCAAAAAACCCGCTTAAATGACGATCCTATTTTTGACTGGCTAAAGCAGAATGATCCCAACCAGGATCTTTTTAAAGGGTATAAAGTGCGGCATATACTCGGTGATGGAGAAGACCTGATGACCATTATGGTACCTGCGGCAAAAATGGCACTGGAAAAAGCAAAGCTGAAGGCAACAGATATTGACCTGCTAATCGGATTGGGGTCTATCAGCGATTATATTCAGCCAAATGCATTGTCGCAATTGCATAAGGAACTCGGCCTGCCTTCAAGAGCATGGGCGATACCGGTCGGCAATGATTTCTCCAATTTTGGATCCAGCCTGTTGATTGCAGACAGCCTTATAAGAACCAAAAGAGTAAAAAATATACTGATATGTTTAGGATGTAACTGGAGCAGTAATGTTGATTATCATACCATCCAGTCTATCAGTGCCGCCGACGGGGCAGGGGCGGCTGTGATGGCGATGAGTGATGATACATCAAAATGGTATGTATCGGATCATCATACGGTAATGGATACGCAGTTCTATGGCTCCATGTACACGGATGGGCTGGCATTACAACCGAACGCTCCGGTTGACGGATACAGCCAGGTGTTTTCCCCGCATTTCTTTCAGATAACTGCCGAGGGGGCTAATGGTTTTAAAGAATTCGGAACAAAGATTGCCCTCACGTCGGTAAAAAAGTTGTTGAAGCAGAATAATATTTCGGCTGCTGATATTTCTTTTATGCCACATCAAAGTTCCTCAGTGCTGATCGATTACTGGTGTGCTAATTTATCGCCTAAACCTGCCCAAGTCCTATCCACCATTGAAGAAATAGCCAACATTACGGTAGCTACCCATGCCCTCAACTTTGCATGGTTCGAAGAAAAAGGAATGATTGAAAAAGACAAAGTAGTAATGATGGCACTTTCTCCCGATATGCATGCCAACGCTATGCTGTTAGAGCGTGGATAGATTATACGGCTATCAGATATTAGCAGTCAGCCATTAGATTTGAAGCTAATGGTAGCGGGTAATAGTAAAATAATTTACAAATTGTTGGTATCGCAATCTGTATTTCTAATTGATAAACTGTTCATGGAGGTGACGGACCTTCCCATCTGCTCCCCACTGTTGATAGGCGTCAATAGCTAATCGAATGTCGCTTGAATAGTTGATACCCATTCTTTTTTTCATACGTACCAGGTGTTCAAATGCAAGACCGCGGTCCTGGATATAGCCGGCATCCAGCGCCGTTTCGGCTGCCTGTGTAAACTTTTTTTCTGCGGTAATACCGTCACCATCAAAGCCTTCCCTGATTGCTTCAAGCAGCAGCGCTTTGTGTAAAAAATTAGACGGACAGAGTTGTGCCCAGCCATTAAATTTATCAATACCGGCGTTTGCAATAACTAAGAAATTAGCAGCAATTTCTCCGTTAGATGCTGCTGCCTGGTACAATGCGGCTATGGTATAAAATTGTTCGAGTTCAATTTGCCCCGGCTGGTTGGCAAAGGCAGGTAACAGTGGAATCGCTTTTTCGGCCCAGCTATTAGCTTCCTCCCAGTTGCCGAAATGAACATGTAGTTTTAGCTTGGATACAAAATAGTAGGCAATCTGGTTGAACAAGTCCGTTTTACAAATACTGGCAATATCTTTTTCTTCATCATATTTCTCATCCGTTAGCGACGTGTAATTGATCGTACGGCCCTGGAAGGCTTTTGCTACCTGTTCTTCATGCATCAGGTGAAAGGCGGTATTTATAACTGTGTTATTGTTCCTGGCAAAATGTTCAACTGCTGTTTGTATCACCTCTGCTAACTGTTTTCCGCAGGTGCTTTTTTGTATCACGGCAAGCGACAGATTAAAGCAGGCAAAGATGGTATCACCGGTTCTGAAGCCAGCGTCGGCGCCGATATAAGAAAGTGGAATAAGTTGAGCAATCGGTAATTTCCAATGGCCAATAAACCAGCCATGAATAAAAAGTACTCTTGATTGTAGTGTATAGTTATTTTTCTTATCCACTTCCAGCGAAAGATTGCTCCACCTGAATGTTGTGTTCGTATCGCCGGTAAATGCCTGGTAAATAATGGAATACATCGCATACACTTCTGCTGCCGACTCACCATTTCCGAATTCAAGCGTAAGCCGTTGGCAAAGGATGGTCATCAGCGCAAACAATTCTCCCTGCTGGCTCTGGTAGGCAAACGGACCAAGTGAAAGCAGCAGTTTAATTAGTTTTTCTGTTTTGGGATCCTTCAGCTTTTTATGATCAATCAGGCTTTCAATGTCTTTATCCTGCATCAGTGCCGCAATAGCACCCATGTTTTCCCCGATCGTTTGCCCGATGGATGGCAGGTCACGGGGTATGGACTGGCCCAGCAGTTTCACACTTTCCAATCCCACATCCAGCGCTTCTTTTACAAAGCCCAGCCGGAAAAGCCTCATCGCTTCCAGTTCATAATAAACTTCTGCCTTGTCCTTTTCGTTTGCTTCATTCCAATGATTTGCAAGCCGGAAGTAAAAAGGTGGCAGGTTGTCTTTGAAATTTTGCTCGTACCACTCAGCACTTTCTTTATGCAATTGCCTTCGCTGTTCGGCCAGTGTCATTTCATAGGCTACTTCAACCGTTGTGGCATTCATAAAAAGATACCCATTCAGGTTATCTACAACGGTTTCGTTCAGAAATCCATACTGTTCTACTTCATTCAAAAAGAATGGTACAGAAGGCCGCTCACTGACGATTGGATAAATACTGCAAATGATTTTTTCTGAAAACCTGTTACCAACTACACTGCCTACTTTTAACGATAATTGCGACCCCTGCCCCAACCTGTCAATACGCATTCGTACAGCTCCTCTCACGGTTTCCGGTAACGAGAGGTTTTTCGTACGTGCATCTTCAACCAGGGAACAACTGTTGTTTGAATACACCAATAATTCCTGGTCAATCAAAGAGTCTGTAAGCTCTGTACAAAAAAAAGGGTTGCCCTTTGACATGCTGCGAATAATATCCGCAATGTCCCTGGATATGCTACCGACACCGAGTTTAGCACATACCAATGTTTCAATGTCCTTATCAGCTAATGCTTGTAAACTACAATTTCGGGCACCCAATTCCTTTAGATGCTCCACTTCAGAAAGTCCTTCGGCAGTTTGAAAAGCAAGAATAACGAGGCAGGTGGTTAGCTGTTCCTTTACGGATACCAGTAGTTTCCAGGTGGATTCATCCACCCACCGGGCATCATCAATCACCAGGACAAGTGGTTTATGCTTAGATTCCTTTTCCAAAAGCGCCAGCAGAAAATCATGGGTAGCCTGTACCCGTTGGTTGCCGGTGAGTGTTCTTATTTCTTCACTTTCGGGGATGGCTGTATGCAGCACAATATTCAACAGGCAAGCCTGGTTACCAAACCGGGAGAGCAGATTTTCCTGAACTGCCGCAGGACTTACTTCCGGTTGCAGGTGGTTAATATCCAGAATTGTAGCAATAACTGCCCGCATGGAAGCATAAGGCGTATTGCGTAGGAGAAAATCACCGGTAGCTTCCGCAATCAGGCAATTTTCTGAAGCGATGCCTCTGGTAAACTCTTTCAGCAATCTCGTTTTCCCCATCCCACTTTCGCCTTCCATTAGTATACATTCCGTTTTGCCTGATATTATATTTTGAAAAGCTTGTATTAAAATGGCCAACTCATTTTTGCGTCCAATGGAAACCGGAATATCAGATTCTACCAGGCTTTCGTCCAAAAGACTCTTGGGAATATATAATGAGATGGGTTCTTTACTACCCTTTACCGTAGCATTTATTTGCCCGCTATAATTCACCGATTTGTTAGAAACGCTATAGGTAGCTTTGTCGCAAAAGATTTCATTCTTTTTTATTCCGGCAATATGTGCACTCTTGTTTACCACATCGCCAATCACCGTGTAATGCCGGAGTGAATGATTACCCAGAATGCCACAATAAGCCATGCCATTACTAATACCTACACTGTTATCAATCTTTGATTTTTTTAGCAACTGGTGAATTTCAAAACCGAGACGAACACTGCGCTCGGGATCGTCAATATGCGCTGATGGCGGGGGGCCAAAACAGATCAGCATATTAGATTCTTTCTCGTCCATCCAAACCTGGTTGAGTAATCCATCATATTTCTGCACCAATGGCCTTGCCAGCGCCACTGATTCATGCAGCATGCTCAGGTTTTCTGAAGCACTTTTACCGTTATTTGGCAACCGCACAAATAAAATAGTTACCGGCCTTATTTCAGCAATCCATTTAAAATGTTCTGCATTTAGCGGAAATGTAAGGGTACGGGGCACAAATAATTGTAATTCCTGCATGGCTTCGTCCGGCAAGGGCAAACAACCTGCGTCCGTGAAGTCCTGCAACGTTGGGGCATCGTGTAAAATGGAGGCGCCGTAATCAACGGGATTACTTTTTAATTCGCTGCTGAGGAAAGAAAGTGCAGTATTCGTAATGAGTAACTGATTGGGTGCCCCGTTTTTTGATGCCAAAGACAAATCATTAAATACCTCACCGAAAAAACTGACCAGGCGATTACCGTGAATGCCTTCCAATTCCGCCATTTGCCAGGGGCCCATGGATAAGATGACGTGCAGCGAGAACCGTTCTTTTTTATCATCTAAAGTATTCCGTTCTTCTATAATCTTAAAAGCGCAGGCTGCTGCCAGTTGAACGGATTCCGCTGCTTTGCTTTTGTCACCCGGCCATCCACACATCAGACCATCACCCGCAAAAAATAAAGGTTGGCCGCAGTATGCTGCTACCAGATTCAGTACAAAGTCATAATGATTGTTGAGTATACCGGCTATTTTTTCTACGCCGCTAAGGGTGTCTTTCATCAGCCGGCTGCACAGCGGGGAAAAATTGCACAGATCTATCCAAAGCAGGGTAACATGATCTTCTTTGAGCGGATCACCCATTTTCCGCCCCGGATCATTGGCGTACTGGCTTCTCAGAATAGCCGGAACAAAGCTTGCAGCTAACTTATCCGCATCATTTACCAAAGGCTGCATTACGTCCATTATTCAAACTTTAATGATCGGGTTACTTCCCGGATTGCTAATAGTCAGGTCATGGGATTTTCCATTGAAATTGAATAAGATGAATACGGTTTTTGGTAAAATTTGGCAGAATACTGATTACCTTAAAAATTCAATCAGTTGAAAAGACATACAAATATTCATAAATCATGGCAAACAGTGAGCGTTCTTTTGGAAATGAGTTTTTGAATGAAGTTGATTGCAACCGAAAGCCATACCTTGTTTCAAGAAAAGAACACCGTTTTTGTTTTCGCTTTTACGATAACCAGGTTTAGTTGTTTTTTAGCCAATAGTAATTGTGTCCGGTTATCCAATCAGCATGCCTAAAAGTAATGATTTTTCTGCGACTTCTTTTAGTGCCGGTACAGGCATGGCATTCTTTCAGCGATAAGGTTTTATCTGTATGGGCAATTACCTCTCTAAACCCGCTCAGTGTTGCACCACTACCCATTTCGCTCCGAATTTTTTTCATAAAAGTAAAGTGCTAAATCAGCATTCAATTTCTTCTTACTTTCCTGATAAAACTCTGGTATTACACCCCTATATTTGCAGCCAAATTGAAAAACAGAATATGTGTTTCAGGTCGGTCAAACGTTTACTGGTATTAGCTTTTAGCTTGTCAGGTTTCTTATTCCTTAATCCGGTAAGTGCACAGCACGAAGGTGACGAAGCCACCCATGCCGAAAAGCTTGACCCAGGCAAAATAATTGTGGAGCACGTTACCGATGCCCATGATTTTCACCTCTTTACGATTGGTGATCACCATTACTCCATTCCGCTGCCGGTGATTCTGTATCAAAACGGCGGAACTAATAAAGG
Source organism: Chitinophagaceae bacterium (assembly GCA_965246935.1). Taxonomy (GTDB): domain Bacteria; phylum Bacteroidota; class Bacteroidia; order Chitinophagales; family Chitinophagaceae; genus JAZKFT01. The sequence continues at coordinate 86,859 of CBDFGC010000028.1, forward strand.
CTGGCATTTTTTTTCCTCTTCCGCCTTTGAGCACGGCCATGCCATACACGATGGTTTCCAATTAGTGAATGAGCAATATGTGGAAAAGCTGAATGAAGAAGGCGTAGATACAAAAAGCCTGATGAACCAGCAGATTGTTGCGGTAGATGCAAACGGCAGGCCCGATGGAAGCGTAAAAGTGCTGGACCTGAGTATGACCCGCAACGTGGTGCAAATGCTGCTGGCCATGATTGTGCTGATTGTAATAATGACCAATATTGCTAAAAAATATGCCCGTAATGGTCCTAAAAAAGGACCGACCGGATTTCAGAATGCAGTAGAGCCGGTCATTACATTTGTACGGGACGATGTAGCCAAACCCAACCTGCGTCACCGGTATCAGCGCTATATGCCGCTCCTGCTTACTATTTTCTTCTTTATCCTGATCAACAACCTGTTTGGCCTGATACCGGGTACGGCAAATGTTACCGGCAATATTGCCATGACGGGTGTACTGGCCCTTATTTCTTTTGTGGTGATTTTAGCCAGTACTAATAAGCACTACTGGGCACACATGTTTAATCCGCCGGTACCGGGTTTTGTGAAACCCATTTTAATTCCGGTGGAGTTGCTGGGTATTTTTACGAAGCCTTTCGCCCTGATGATCCGGTTGTTTGCCAATATGCTGGCAGGCCACGTTATCATTTTAGCGTTTATTATCCTCATTTTTATTTTTGGTGCCATGAACAAGGCCCTAGGTTTTGGAACGTCTCCTTTATTTATTGCATTGGCCGTATTTATTTATGTAATAGAAGTGCTGGTAGCTTTTATCCAGGCTTATATTTTTACGACGCTAACAGCCGTCTTCATTGGTCAAAGTTTTGAACACGACGGCCACCACGGTAAAGAACACCATGATGGCCCTACTCACGGAACGCTTAATAAAAACGGTCACGAAGAAACCATTGTAAGCACTATTTAGTCGACAGTCGTGAGTCAACAGTCGGCAGTTGAAAAGTCTTTGTTGACTAACCACTTAGCCTAAAACAGTTAACTTTTTCCTTCCACACCACTTACTGTCGACTATTGACTGCCGACTACTGACTAAACTGTCTTTTTTCATTCTTTAAATATCATCTATTATGTCACTGATGAACGTTTTGTTGGAAGTTGCTCCATTTGCTTTATCGCATTTGGGTGGGGCTATTGGCGCCGGCCTGGCTGCAATCGGAGCCGGTATTGGTATTGGCCAGATTGGTAAGGGTGCTGCAGAAAGTATTGCCCGCCAGCCCGAAGCCGCCAACGACATCCGTGGTGCAATGATTTTGACCGCCGCCTTCGTGGAAGGTGTGGCTCTGCTGGCTGCCGTAGCTGGTTTGTTGGCTGTGTTCAAATAAGCTGCTACCGCAAAAAGAAAAAGCCGTACGCAAAGCACAGGGCGGCGGGTACGGCTTTACCTTAACAACCGGCGAATGAAAACGGATAAATAATAACTGATAACTGACAACTTAATACTATGGCGTTATTGACTCCCGGCCTCGGCCTTATTATCTGGAACCTGGTAGCCTTTTTAGTGCTGTTTTTCATTCTGAAAAAATTTGCCTGGAAGCCTATTTTAAAAAGCCTGAACGAAAGAGAAGCCAGCATTGCCGAAAGCATTGCTATGGCCGATAAGGTAAAAGCTGAAATGGCACTGATGAAAAACGAAAACGAGGCGATGATGGCCAAAGCCCGGGAAGAACGTGGCCAGATGCTGAAAGAAGCCAAAGAGACCAGCGATAAAATCGTAAATGCTGCTAAAGAGCAGGCGAAAGTAGAAGCCAACCGCATTATGGCAGATGCTACCCTTGCTATTCAAAATCAAAAAATGGCTGCCCTTACCGATGTAAAAAATCAGGTAGGGAAATTAGTAGTGGAAGTATCGGAAAAAGTGCTTCGCCGCGAATTAGCCGATAAATCCGGTCAGGAAACATTCATCCGCCAACTGGCCGGGGAAGTGAAGCTGAATTAAATACCTAATTTCTCAATAGCTAAATATGAAAATTATTCAAAATTTTCATACATGCAAAAGATTGCTATTCCGCTGATTTGCATTGTTTAAAATTGAATTACTTCTGAATATCGCTTTTGATGATTGAATGTAAGCAATTGAGTTATTGAGCCATTTTCACATTTTCACATTAGAGAAGTATGCAAAACCCCCGCTTAGCTGCCCGGTACGCCAAAAGCCTGATAGACATAGCCGTTGAAAAAGACCAGTTGGAAAATGTGTTTGCCGACATGCAATATCTTCAGGCAGTCGGCAAAGCAAGTCCGGAGTTTCTGCGTTTGCTGCGCAGTCCCGTTATTAAGGGCGATAAAAAACAGGGCGTACTGAATGCCATTACCAAAGGCAAAGTTGGTGTTATTACCGAAAGCTTCAACCAACTGCTGGTAAGCAAAGGCCGCGAAAATGTGCTGCCGGAAATTGTTACCGCCTTTATTGAACAATACAATTTGCTGAAAGGCATTAATAAGGTAAAACTAACCACTGCTCAACCCCTAAGCGACGCCGGCAGAGATGCCATATTGGCGAAAATAACGGCAGAAGCCGGGTTAACCAATGTGGAACTGGAAACGCAGGTAGATGAAAAGCTGATTGGTGGTTTTGTACTCGAATACGACAATAACCTGGTTGATGCCAGCATTCTCCGTGACCTGGATGACATCCGGAAAAACTTTTTGAACAATGATTTTGTGATGAAGATCCGGTAAGAGTCAAATTAGCAAATGTGACAATTAGCAAATTTGCAAATGGTTTAAACGGCTTGATGTTCGCAATGAATTAAACCTTTGGGTAAGTCATAATTATAAAATTTAGCAATACAAAAGCTGTCCTTAACCGGGCAGCTTTTGTGATTCCGGAGGTCGGCATCGCTTCTATCGGGCATCGTCATTTAGGAAACTTACAGCGATGCCGTCCTTTGATACGCAAAGTCAGAAGTTATGTATCATGCAGCAATCCTTTCTTCAAGAACTTTATTAATGAAATACTATAATTTATATATCAATTTTGAAGACAGTTTTGAGACATATAATGCTGTTACTAAAATTATGGGAGTTATACCTGCTAAAAACAGTCCATCAAAATTTAGGGCAAGCCTATATGATACTTGGTGGTACCAGGTTGTTGAAAAGGAAAGTGATTCATCCTTTGACTTCATTAATGTTTTTCTTGATCTGATTGAACCCAACTTTAATAAATTGGCTGAGTTGAACATAAAAAAGTCGGATATTTTAATCTGGTTGGTTTATGAATATGGCAAGCAATGTAGTATGGAATTTCATCCTCAGGAAATGAAACGACTTGGCGAAAGTGGTATCGTGTTTAATATCGATTGTTTTGAGTCTTCTATAAAGTCCTAAAGATTTTAAATGACAACTTTATACCAACCATCAAACAAACTATTGTGAAAAGTTGCCCATCCTCCCATTTGCGGATTTGCAGATTGACTAATTTGCACATTCGATTTTGACTCCCGAAAACACATATCATTTCCTCTGGCTTCTGCTGCTTATCCCTGCCGGGGCATTGCTGTACATTACTATCCGGTGGAAACAGCAACTCAAAAAAGGACTCGGTGACAGCCGTTTGGTGGCCGGGCTTTTTGCCAGCTATTCACCCACTAATTTTTTACTGAAAGGATTACTGGTTCTTTTTGCCATTGCCCTCCTAACTATGGCACTGGTAAATCCCCGCCGGCCCGATAACAGCGAAAAAATAAAGCTATCCGGTACCGACCTCATGATTGCGCTGGACGTAAGCAACAGTATGCTGGCACAGGATGTACAGCCCAGCCGGCTGGACAAAGCCAAACTATTGATCGGTAAACTAATTGATCGCCTGCAGGGAAACCGTATTGGGCTGGTGGTATTTGCCGGTGATGCCTATTTGCAAATGCCGCTAACTACTGACGCTTCGGCCGTACGCCTTTTTTTAAGCAACGTAAACCCTGGTTTGGCGCCTTATCAGGGAACCAACATTAGTGAGGCGCTTCAACTGTGCAACCGCAGCTTAAATACACAGGAAAAAAAATACAAATCCGTTTTGCTGATTACCGATGGTGAGGATCATGATAAAACAACATTGGAAACAACTGAAAAACTGAAACAGGAAGGTGTTGTCATTAATACAGTAGGTGTTGGTTCACCGGAAGGCGCCAATATTATTGATCCGGTTACGGGCCAGCCCCGGCGAGACGAACAGGGAGCCATCGTAGTTAGTAAACTCAATCAGGCCGACTTGCAAAAAATAGCTGCTACTACCAATGGCACTTACATTTTATTAAGTGATGCGGATGTAGCCGCAACCGAAATAGCCAAGCAACTATCCACAATGGATCAGAAACCAATTACCGATGCGGCACTTACCAATTACACCAGTTATTACTACTGGTTTGTGTTGCTGGCTGCATTATCATTAACAGCAGAAATACTGATGAGCGAAACCAGGAGACGGCGTAATAAGATGAAACCTGTTACTGCGTTACTATTGATCCTTTTCTCATCCTCGCAGGCATTTGCACAAAACGAAACACCGCAGGTACGCAAAGGTAATGATGCCTATCGCAAACAGGATTTCGGCAATGCTGCCAAAGACTTTGAAGCAGCCCTTAAAACTAATTCCAACAGTAATACAGCCTCATTTAATCTGGGAAATACCCGATTTAAAACCGGGAAATATGATGAAGCGGCCAGGCAATTTGAAACATTGGGCAACCATACTGCCGATAAGCAATTGCAAGCCCAAAGCCTGTATAACAAAGGCCTGGCACAAGTGCGGCAGCAAAAGCTGGACGAAGCCATTCAATCCTTCAAGCAAAGCCTGCGGCTAAATCCCACAGATGAGGAAACCCGGGAAAATCTGCAAAAAGCACTGAATGAAAAAAGGCAGCAGGAGCAGCAAAAAAAACAAGAAAAAAAAGACGAACAGAAAAAGAAGGACGACAAGAAAGACAAAGACAAGCAACCAGATAAGCAGGACAAACAGGATCCCAAGAACGATAAACAACAGCAGCAACCACCTCCGAAAATCAATAAGCAGGACGCCGAGCAAAAGTTACAGGCCCTGCGCCAGGAAGAAAAAAAGCTGCAACAAAAGCTGAATGAGCGGCGCCAGACTAATGTTCGCCAACCGGAAAAGGATTGGTAAAACCCGTTAATAGGATGGTTCAGGAATAAAAATTCCAGGCTATCCATAACCCAGGAAACCCTGCGCTACAAAATGAATCGTGCCTGCGGTTTCAGGGATTGAAATCCCTGGCTACAATATGGGCCGTGCCTGCGGCACTACAAATTACTTTTTCACACTCAAAGTGCCGTAGGCACGATCCATTTTGTAGCAACGGATTTTAATCCGTTGTGTTAATCATTTGCAACGGATTAAAATCCGTTGTGCTGCTTAATTGCCATAGCTCTTATCTACGACTTACGACCATCATTCACTATAATACACCCTTTTTACCCGCTGGCTAATGCCGGTCATAATTTCGTAAGGGATGGTGCCGCATTGGGTAGCTATTTCCTGCACAGAAATGTTTTTGCCGAAGACTTCCACTTTATCACCAGTAGCTACATTGCTAATACCGGTTACATCAAGCATCGTCATGTCCATACTCACATTGCCTATTACGGGGGCTTTTTGCCCATGCACCAGCATGTAACCTTTGCCGTTGCTTAGCTCCCGCCGGTAGCCGTCGGCGTAGCCAATACGCACTGTAGCAATCAATGAGTCTTTTGTTACTATTCCTTTCCGGTTATAGCCTACTGCGTCGCCTGCTGCCACCTTTTTTACCTGCGCAACCGATGTTTGCAGGGTACTGACCGGTTCCAACAAAAGTTTGCCGGCTGTATCGATGCCGTACAGGCCGATGCCCAGCCGTACCATATCCATTTGTAAATGCGGGTACCGGGCAATAGCTGCGGTGTTAGCCATGTGCCGCATAAAAGGATAGCCCAGATATTGCTGCAATACCTGGCAAGCCTTGTCAAAATCAGCTGCCTGCTGACGGGTATATGCATCCAGCCGGGCATCATCACTGCCCACCAGATGCGTAAAAACCGATTTTACTTTCACTGTATTTTGCTGTTGCAGCCATTTACCTACTGCTTCCGCTTCGCTTCCTATAAAGCCTAAGCGGTGCATGCCCGTATCAATTTTTATATGAATCGGATAACCGGTAATGCCTTGTACCTTGCAGTAGCGCAGGAACGCCTCTCCTATTTCAAACGAATAAATTTCCGGTTCCAGGTTAGCTGCTTCCATTATTTCAAATGCCGCCGGTTCGGGATTCATGACCATTACCGGCGTATGCACCCCGGCCTGCCGCAGTGGTACTGCTTCATCAGCATAGGCTACTGCCAAGTAATCCACCTGGTTAAACTGCAGCAGCCGGGCTATTTCAGCGCCCCCGCTACCATATCCAAACGATTTTACCATTACCATAATGCGGGTACCAGGCTGTAACTGGCTTCGGTACTGCTTTAAGTTATTTGCCATAGCCGTCAGGTTTATTTCCAGCACGGTCTGGTGGCTTTGTTCTTCCAGTTGGCGGGCTATCTTTTCAAATCCAAAGGCACGGGCTCCTTTCAGCAAAATAGCTTCGTTATTAAACGGCAGGTTTTCTATTTCCTGTAAATACGCTTCCGTTCCCGGGTAAAAGAAAGTCTCTTTTAATCGGTTAGTAAAGGCTGCTTTATTAGCGGAAATAGCCGGTCCGATACCCACAAACCTGTCGATATCTTTCTCTTCCAAAAAAGCAGCTACCTGTTCGTACAATCCGGCCGGGCTCATACCGCTTTCGAAAATATCGGATAAAATAACCGTTTGTTGTTTGGAACCGGATTGTTGTTCCAGGTAATCCAGTGAAATAATAAGCGACGACAGATCGTTGCTATAACTATCATTGATGAGGTAGCAATTATTGATGGCTTTCTTCCATTCCAGCCGCATTTCGAGCGGCTGAAGCTCCTGCATTTTTTTCACAATTCTGCTAACCGGTACACCTAACAAAAGGCAGGCACAAAAGCAGTGCATAACATTTTCCAGCGAAGCATTATCCGTAAAATTTATTTCAAACGAAATAGTTGAGCCGCCGTACCGGCAAACGAATGCAGCGTGATGCAAGTGACGGTTCAGTTCCAGAATTTGTACGGTGCAGTTAGCCGCATAACCCCATGAAAAATGCTGAATAGGTAACGGCTGTATAGCGTCCTTTACCTGTTTATCGTTGGCATTATAAATGAGTGATTTAGCATGGACAAACAGTTTCAGCTTTTCCTGTAATTTTTGGTTCCGGTCTGTAAAGCCTGCATCGTGGGCAGCGCCTATATTCGTAAAAATGCCAATTGTCGGCTGGATGATGTCTGCCAGTTTCTGCATTTCGCCGGGCTGCGATATGCCTGCTTCAAAAATCCCTGCCTGGTGTTGCTTGTCCATTTGCCAGATGCTAAGCGGAACACCGGTTTGGGAGTTATAGCTGCGGGGGCTGCGCACAACATTTACCTCCGGTTGCAGCAATTGCGCCAGCCATTCTTTTACTACCGTTTTGCCATTGCTGCCGGTGATGCCAACGACGGGAACAGTGAACTGTTGGCGGTGCCAGGCAGCCAATGTCTGCAAGGCCGTTAGTGTATCAGGTACCTGTATAAGACCTGCACCGGGAAATTGGGTGATGTCTGTTTCTTCGCTGATAACAAATTGCCTTACACCCTGGGAATAAGCATCGGGCAAATAAGTGTGGCCGTTGCGTTGCGGGGTGATAATGGCAAAAAACAATGTTTCGGCCGGGAAATGGATGCGGCGGCTATCCGTACTCAGGTATTTTACGCTAATGGCATAGTTACCGGCCGTTTGGGCCTGCAAAATGGAAGCTATCCCGGAGAAAGTGTACAATATAAAATATAAAATGGTAAAAGTAACAAGCTGCGGGGAATAGTAAATAAGGCGCCAATGTATATAAATCTAAAAACGATAGTGCATGCAGTTAATAATTTGCTTAACCGGGATCGCAAATCATACGCAATGACTTGAATAATTAAAACCTTTTCCTTTACCGTAAAGAAATTGGAAGTTGACGTTCATTAAAAAGCAGACTAAATAACTTAGTAAAAGTGTCAAAATAAAACCCTGAATTAAGGGTAAATTCTGTAATTGAGTTCAGGTATCTGGGGATGATGGGTAATTCGTTTTTGATCTATCAATTTTTTATCAACTTTTATTGCTGTTTGGTATTCTTTAAGATTAAGTCTGACTACGACTGTCAATCCTGTTTTAGTAGCTGTCTGCTCTATGCATCTTTGAACGGTTTGATAGTCGCAAAACACCACTCCTTCCATGGCTTTGTGTACCTGCGAGAACAAGCGGTGTTCAATTGGATTCCACTTGGAACAATAGGGCGGATAATGGCACACAATAACCGACAGTCCCGTTTCTTTGGCAAATTGCAGCAACCGGTGTTTGAATATAAAATGCCGGTAACTGTTAGCCCCACCCGCATCACACAACAGCATTATATTTTTTGCATCCGGATAATGATGTATGCCATATTCATACCACCACCATAGTAGGTTATCTATTACAAAATCGGCTGTCTCACTACTACTGCCAATAGAAATGTACCCTTTGTTGGCTTGCACATCATAGATGCCATGGGGTATCACTTTGCCTTGCGAAAGATGTTCATAATCATGATCGTATACTTTCAGTGCTTCTGTGCAAAAGCACCTGCCGTTACGGTATAAATTGCCCAGGCGTTCTTTCTTTTTACAATCTATGCTAAGTACAGGGCTTTGACAACTCATTACTAATATCAAAGAACAAATAATGCGGAACTGTTCGTCCCGCTTGCCATAACTACCGGTAGCTAACTGTTTGTGCTGCTTGCGGTAAGCATAGCCCCATGCCTTTAACTGACGTTTGATGAACTGGTGGCTCAGCCTGATTTGATGCTTCTCATAAAACAAAGCAGCAATGGCACAGGGTTTCAGGCTTATCCAATACACCTCGGCTGCTGTTGGGCTGCCAGCTTTATACGTCTCTATCAGGGCAAGTAACTGGCTGGTAATATCAGGATATTTGTCCATCTTTTTTTTTCCTGCCACCGCCCTTGCGACGCTGCCTGCCCACTTCAACAGGCTGCTGTTCCAATAGCTCCTTTCGTCCCTGCCAAAGCGTTTTTTTATCAATCAGCAGTATTTCACTGATATAGTCCACACCACCACGACCCAATTTAAGCGATTCCAGGGCAGCGTAATGCCGGCGATCCTTTTCTGATAAACGGCTGTAATGCAACTGCATCAATTGTACTATCTCATCGGAAAATGGTTTCAATTTCATATCCCTTTTTTGCTCAACAAGATTACAACACTTTTCGGGAACTTATTTTGATAATTTTACTAAGTGAGATTGTCAAAATAAGTTCCACAACTTGATTATCCGGCGTTGGTTGCCCCCAAACCCTCCCGACCTATCGATACGGGACAGGCTTTAAAGGGGCTTAAGGACACCTTTTAAACCATTATTGAACATCATCATTCCCAAACGTACCATTCATTTTAGAAGGTTAAATAAAATTCCCCTTTAGAGCCCGTCCCGGACCCCAGTCGGGAGGTTAGGGGCAACCGACGGCGAATAAAGCATTTTGCCGATTGTGGAACTTATTTTGACAACCATTCTAAAGTAATTTTTTAGAAGATGCTATATAAAATAAATGACCAATAATCCCATCTGAATGGTAACATTGCACACAGGAATCAGGCATTACAATGCAAAGCAGCTATAAATCAATTACAAGTCGGTTTGAGTGCAGTCCCCATTTAATGAGTTTTGAATACGGAGTGTTGATTTTTATGAATTGCAATCCAACAACAGTGTAGTTTCCCTGAAAGGCTGGTTTTTGGTGGCAACTTTTTCAATACAGCCAACGTATCTATTTATTGAACGATTTTTATAATAAAGTGTTTACGCTGTACGTTTATTATTCGTTCCGTGAACTTCTATCACCAACTATTCGAATAGTTACCAGTTTCTGATCCAGTATTTGCATTCGGATTTTCGTTTTATTAAAATTATTTTTGCGTAACCCGCATTAATGCAGCACTATTCACTTAGAAATGTCTACATTAGTGTGGTTGTTCTCTTAACCACTATGACAGAAGATTTAATTATCGCCGGCTGCCTGCAAAATAGCCCTGCTGCACAGCGGGAACTGTACAGCAGGTACGCACCTAAAATGCTATCTGTTTGCTATCGCTTCGGTCAAAACCGTGAAGATGCGGAGGATATGTTGCAGGAAGGTTTTGTAAAAGTGTTTACCCAAATTCACACTTTTCAAAACAGGGGTGCTTTCGAGGGATGGATCAGAAGGATTGTGGTGCATACCTGCATCAACATTCTGAAAAAGCACAAAAAGTTCAATGAAAGTGTTGACCTGGAGCATGCTGCCCAACTGCCGGTAAAAGAATCGGTACCTGGGATTATGCAGGCCAAGCAAGTGGTGGAATGTATCAGGCTATTGCCTATCGGTTATCGTACAGTGCTGAATCTGTACGCTATTGATGGATATAGCCACCGGGAAATTGGCGATATGCTGGATATTGAAGAAAGTACCAGCCGTAGCCAATACACCAGGGCAAAGAATATGTTGGAACAAATTTTAGTAAAGAAACGGATCATTGATAATCCGGAAAAAGCTGCAGGCTGGCAAATGGCATCGGCCAGGTAATAAACCCGCAACAACCAAACTAACGCTATGAAAGAGGAGTTCAGTACGAATGAATTTGAAAGCTGGTTGAAAAATCAGGCTGATAAACACCGGATGTATCCAAATGACCAGCTTTGGCGTAACATTAACCAGCAACTACATGGTAACCGTCGCTGGCCTGCCCTTACATTCGGGGCCATACTTACCGGTGCGTTGGTCACGGCTTCGCTTATTTTTCTGCGGCCGGATAAGGATTTGTTTAATCTACCTATAGTAGCTACTAATAATCCTGCTGCGATACCAGTAACGAATACCAAAAACGATATAAATAATTTAGCCGCTGTTAATATAAAAGCATTACAGCCCTTAAGCAGTAAAGAAGTTGTTTATTCGTTCAACTCTCCTGTAGACAACGATGTGTCCGACGTTTTAGAAACAGCCAAACCGGCTTACGTATTTCCTGAAAACGAAACACTGGCACTCAATGAACCTTTAGCCAGCCATCCTGTAAATACAACATCTGCTATTACTGGTAATACAAATATGGCAAAGCCGGTAGCGATTAATATTTTACCGGCAGCTACATTATTGGAACCTAACGTTCCCCTTATTAATGTAGCACCAGCAGAAGAAAAGGTACAGGAAGAAAAGGTCGTAAATGCCGTTTTGCTACCGGAAAATACCACTGAAGAAACATTTGTAGCAAACAAGAGCCTGATACGCTTACCCGACGTTAAAAAGAAACGGTGGAATATTGAATTATATGGTGGCCCTAACATTAATTATCGCCTGCTTACCGAAAATCGTCCTTACGATTATCACCTTCCATATAATGCTACTCTTACATCCGCTAACCGCAGTGTCGTAAATAATGTAGTAAAACAGCACCCGTCTATTGGTTTCAACGTAGGAACAGCTTTTGTCTACTCCATAAGTGACCGCTTAAAAATAAAGGCAGGGCTACAGTTTAATTATCGCCAATATACTATTGATGCTTTCCGTTCCAAACTGGAACGTTCGGTATTATTGCTGAACAATAGTTATATCTATCCGGATTCGGTTTATACCTATAGTGCTATCAGCAATGAGCAGGGTAAAATTGGCATTACACTGAATAACCGTTTTTTTCAGCTTAGTGCTCCTGTTAGTGTTGAGTGGACGGTGGCTAAAATTCATCGGCTCAATTTCAACGTAGCCTCCAGCATTCAGCCAACCTACCAGTTAAATTCGAATGTGTATCAGATTAGCAGTGATTATAAAAGTTATGTGCAGGCCCCCGGCTTGCTACGTCGCTGGAATATTAATGCCGGTGCAGAAGCCACCGCAAATTTCATGGCAGGTGGATTACAATGGCAGGTAGGCCCGCAGGTACGGTATCAAATACTGTCAACCCAAAAAGGCAATTATTCCATTCGTGAACACCTGATCGACTATGGCGTAAAAGTGGGCATTATTAAACAGATTCTGTAATTCATTGCACTAACCCTTCAAGGGTTCGCAAATTCCTTGAAGGGTTCTTATATTTCTTCAGGCGTTAACTTCATTTTCCGTCCCGATACGTTACTGTGTCGGGACGGTTTTTATATTTAATACAACAGGTTGTCTATCCGTATTTTTATCACCTACCGTTATTGATTGTATGAAACACATCCTGTTAATGGGCAGCATTTTGCTTGCCGTTTGCCTGTCCTGTAACAATAAAAACAGCGATAAAACAAAGGTAACCGGCAATGGCAAAGATTCCGTAAGTGCAGAACCTTATTACCCGATTACGCAATATATACAACAGCAGATTGCTTACGTTGACAGCACGCCGCTTGCGATTGAAAAACATGTTTATATCAACAACCACCGCATTGATTCCGCTATTATTGACCGTCCCGCTTTCAGGCAGCTTGCCACAGACTTTTTATCGCCGGATCTTAACGATAAAAAACTAAAACCGCTTTACAAGGAAGATAAGTTTCATGATCTCACTATTAATACGCTTACCTTTTCCTACAATGCAAAAGACCTTACTCAGCCCATACAACAGCGGGATATTTTATTAGATCCTGAAACGCAAAGGGTACGTATGGTGATGTTTCGAAAAGTAGCGCATAAAGGCGATACGACTATCACCATTAACGGCCTGTGGAAACACAATATGAACTTTCAGTTGAATTACATTATAGAGCCTGGTAATGGGCCTATGCAAACGAAACAGATTAGAATCATCTGGGACAGGCCAATGGTCTCTACGCAGTAGAGACGAATCGTCAATCGTGAATGCTTCAGTGCATCTCTCACGATTGAATTTATTTTTACAGCTAGTAGTTATTACTATCTCAGAATAAAGTTTTGGTTTTTAAATTGCATCATCATTCATCCGCCGCGGCGGAACGATTCACGATTGACGACTATGACTTCAGAAGCATTTCGCATATTCAGCCCTAACATACCGCATGAACCGGGTGTGTACCGGTATTTCAGCAAAAACAATGAGATCATTTATGTAGGTAAAGCCAAAGATTTGCGGAAACGGGTCAGTTCCTATTTCAGTAAAACACTTACCAGCTACAAGACGGCAGAGTTGGTGCGGCAGATTGACCGTATTGAATTTACCGTTGTCAACAGCGAACAGGATGCTTTTTTTCTGGAAAACTCACTGATAAAAGAATACCAGCCACGCTTCAACATCGACCTGAAAGATGATAAAACCTACCCTTACATTGTTATAAAAAAGGAGCCTTTTCCACGGGTGTTTCTCACCCGCCGCAAAATACGGGATGGCAGTGAATATTTAGGCCCGTTTACTTCAGTGGCCAAAGTGCGGGAACTACTTAATTTCATCCGGCAGCACATACCACTACGCACCTGCAAGCTTAATCTGACTGAAAAAAATATTCAGGCCGGCAAGTTCAAAGTATGCCTGGAGTATCACCTTGGCAATTGCTCCGGCCCGTGCGAAGCCCATCAGTCATTAGCAGATTATAACGAGAGCCTGGAACAATTAAAACAAATACTGAAAGGCAGGTTAGGCGGCGTTATCAACCATTACAAACAGGAAATGCAACAGTATGTTACGAACCTGCAATTTGAAAAAGCTGCTGTATTAAAAAAGAAGTTGGAACACTTGGAATCCTACAGTGCCCGATCGGCTGTAGTAAGCCAAAGCATTGGCGATGTAGATGTCTTTACCATTTTAAAGGATGGCGATATTGCCTATATTAATTACCTGATGGTACGCAACGGTTCAGTAGTACAAACACATACCATTGAGCTTAGTCCACAGTTAGATGAAACAGAAGAAGAAGTGCTGGCATTTGGGGTAGCTCAGATTCGTACTACTTTCCAGAGCGATGCAAAAGAAATAGTAATCCCTTTTGCGATTGATTATACGGAAGCAAATGTAACCGTTACGGTATCTAAAGGTGGCGATAAGCGGCGCCTGCTGGATTTGTCGTATAAAAATGTATTACTATTTAAAGAGGAGATACGCAGGCGCAAGATGCTACACCTGGAAGGCAAAACCCTTGAAGAGGCTGAACAGGTGTTAGTGGAACTACAGGAAGATTTATCATTACCTGACCTGCCGGTACATATTGAATGTTTCGATAATAGTAACCTGCATGGCAGTTACCCTGTATCGGCAATGGTTTGTTTCAGAAACGGCCAGCCCAGTAAAGACGATTACCGTAAGTATAACGTGAAAACGGTGGAAGGGATTAACGACTTTGCGACCATGAAGGAAGTCGTATTCCGGCGGTACAAACGCCTGCGGGACAATAACCTGCCTTTTCCGCAATTAGTGATTATTGACGGCGGCAAGGGCCAGTTAAGCTCGGCACTGGAAGCTATTGAACAGTTAGACCTTACCGGAACCATGACGGTAATTGGCATAGCCAAAAATGAAGAAGAAATATTTTTTCCCGGCGATAACCAACCAGTAAAACTGGATTACCAGGGACAAAGTCTAAAGCTACTTAGGCGGATAAGGGATGAGGTACACCGCTTTGGTATCACCTTTCACCGGCAGCAACGCAGCCGTGGCACCTTTAAGAATGAACTGGAAAACATACCGGGTATTGGTAAGGCTACGGCTACTTCTTTACTAAAAGAGTTTAAATCGGTAAAAAATGTGAAAGCTGCTGATACCGGAGAATTGGAAAAGTTGATTGGTAAAAGTAAAGCGGCAGTAGTGCAGAAATTTTTTATGGAGAAAGATGATGCTTCACTGAATTAATTTGATTAGAAGCTATTATTAGCTGAGTGACTGTATCAAATGAATTCTATTCACCGTAAAGTTGGTTTTTCAGTTTGCCAAGAAACTATTTTGTCTCATATCAGTGCCAGATAAGGGTTGAAACATGGCTTAAAGCCGTTGCTGTTATCTTCACCCTACCTACCATCAGATCTCCTAATATGCACGACCAGTTCATCCGGGCTATTCTGGCAGATAAAACTATAGCTACCGATTATTTCCAACAGTTTTTACCTCCCGTCATTAGCAGGCATCTAGACTTCTCTACCCTTACGCACTTACCTGACAGCTATCTTTCGGGAGATTTGCAAAAAACAATGTCTGATATTGTCTATACCTGTAACAGGAATGATAAAGCCGGGCAATTAAAAGTAAGCCTGCTCATTGAACATAAAAGCTATCCTGACAAGCATACACCTATTCAGATTGGCAGCTATATCTTTTCTGCCCTGCAAAAGCAGATAGCCGATAAGGAACCGTTAAGCATTGTTATACCGGTGTTGCTTTACCACGGCAAAGGCAAGTGGAAGTATCGCACTGTAGCCCAGCTTTTCAAAAATGTGCTGCCGGAGTGGGCGCCATACGTGCCTAACTTTTCCTACATTTACAATAACTTGGGAGAAGTAACAGACGAGCAGGTAGAGGCATTAAACAACAAATTTTTAGCTGCCTCCTTGCTGGCATTGAAACATGCTTTTGAAAAAGAATGGCTGAAGCATAATGCACTACGAATTTTGGTGCTATCAGACCAGGCGCCTAATTCCTTACAAAAGCAGTTAATGATATATTATTTTACCAGGAGTGAATTGGAAGAACAGGAGATTCTCAAATTATTAGAATCATTATCTACCAATAATAAAGACATGATTATGAGTACAGCAGATTATTTCATCGAAAAAGGCAGGAAGGAAGGTATTGAAAAAGGTATTGAAAAAGGTATTGAAAAAGGTATTGAAATCGGCAGAGAACAGGAAGAAGAAAGAAAAAACCGTTTATTCGTACAGAAGATGCTATTGGCTAATAAATTTACCGTTGCCGAAATTGCCGGTTATGCTAATGTAACTGAATCATTTGTACTCCAGGTACAAAAGCATATGTAAAATATTCTAATTCATTTTTATCATCTTCTTACTTCTTATCATTTATCAGCTTCATACTGTTAGCGATACTCCCTTCCCTGTTAATTATTTCCTGATCATAAGTCATCATTAAAACACATTTATTATATTGGCAGTGGTGGTTTAATAGATCATCATCCGTTTTCATAAAAGTAATCTCCTGGCATACATTTAATGCAAAAGCCGTCCCTGCTAAAAGGAACGGCTTTTTGTATCTGAAATCTCAACAAGGCAAAAAGCTTAGTAGCTCCATTGGCTTTGCTCAAAATTAAAAATCTGGTCTTTAATATTATCGCTTTCAATCAGGCGAAGAATTGGGTCTTTAATAATTTGACTGATATATTGATTACCATTATTACTCATTGTTGATTTAACAATGTAGCTGCTGAAATAATGACTCTCGAATACTTCTTCCCAGCTAAGACGATTAGCTGCATTACGAGGGTTATAAGCTTCATACTTGGCCAAAACCGGACGTAAGTCAGGATAGTATAACCAGAAAATTGGAAACTCTCCTCTTAAATTACCGGCCGCATCAATTGATTTTTTTAGCGGCGCTATACCTAACGTTCTGCGATGAAGCATGGATGTCTTTCTATCGAATATTATTTCTTCTTTTATCTGATATGTTTCTACTAATTCAGGATTGAAGTCATTAAGTACAACTGAATCCCTCATAGTAGCCCCAGTTGGATCTTTTTTCCAATCCGGCACCTGAATAGTATCAGCTTTTCCTACTAATAAAGAACTTACTTCACTTAATTTCATAGGAGTAGTAAAACGGTCATCCAATCCGTTAAAAGCTACTAAAGGGGTTGAGTCATTAATACCTTCTTTCAGTGTCTTTAAAAGGATATTGATAAACCGCTGATTTCCATTATCCTCATCCGCTGCATACCCGAATGGAAGGTTCATCCTTTCTTTAATATTGATATTCCGCCAGATTACTTGCTTATATAATTCGTCATCTTCCCGTAAATTTTCGTACGCCAAAGGTGTTTTTTCGTTTTTACGCCCATTCGCATCCACAGTTTGCCTGGCAGATGTATTAGATCTAAGCGACGGTAGTACTTTTGGAAATGCAACAGAAAGTGAATCCACAGCATTTGTATTATCAACCACCAAAGGAGTTGTTACTGCCGGAACTTTTGATGTTTTAGTGGTCGTTTTCTTTTTCGTATTGTATATCTTTTTCTTAGCCGACTTCTTTTGCGCGGCTACATCATTAGCAGCGAAGCTGAATAGAGCAATTAACCCAAGCAGAAAATATAATCTGTTCTTATTCATTATAAAATGATTTTACTGTAAACGAAAACTCAATTCAGGTAATTTTCTAGATCTATGATCCGGACCAACCGCTCTCACGTTAAAAATACCAACCAGATTTCCCGGCTTTGCATTTTGAACAATTGCATTGTTCCCCCATTGAGGGCCGGTTATAGCTTGCTCCGTATATATACCATTCACATACCCGCCAATCGTATATCCCTCAATCTGAAACTGGGCATCAAATTCTGAATCCTTCAATAAAGCTCTAACGCCACCCATAGCTCTAAATTGTGCAGCCGGCATAGCACCACCTGTACTTTGACCAACCATTGCAATTGGGTCAGGTAATAACTTTACACGTACCGGAAAAGAAGTGCTTTTACCTTCTGCTGTAATGGTAATAGTAGCATTTCCCTGTGTAGATGGACGGGCCACATAATGATCTCCACCAGTAGATGAAATACTACCACCACTAAAACTTACCGACATACTCTCTCTTTTTCCACTACCTGAGCTTACTGTTAACGGATTATCTACACCTATATAAACCACATTCATTCTTTCTAAGAAAATAGAAGCACCCGATGGTTGACCAACAGTATAAGATATTTCTTTTGTTGTAGTTTCATCTTTACCTGTGTTTGGATTTTTATAGGAAATGACTACATTAAACTTTCTTACACCACCACCACCTGCATTTTCTTTGAATGTAGCTACTCCTTTATCATCTATTGGAACATTAGCCCCATTTACAGAAACCCGTGGTGTATTTTCACTACTAAAGGCGCCAAGGCCAGCTGTTAATTCAAATGGTTGGCCAGGTAAAAGATATTGACTGTTTTGACCCGCAAATGCAACAAACTTGTCTAAACGTATAACAATTTTACCTACTTGCTCAAGGCAATGATTGGCAACTATATTTCCGCTTCGCTTTACATCATTTTGGAATTTGCTTAACATGGTTAATGCAGCAACAGTTGGTGTCATATGGAAATAACCAGTTGTCCAGTCTAATTCTCCTGCTCCATTGCCTGATTTCACCGGTGCAATATCTATAGGAAGGTCTCTTTTTATAGCGTCCTGGTCTTTTTGAGGAAGTACATTTAAAATATCAGTCTTGTATTTCTCCAAAGCAAGTCTCAATTTTTCGCCTTGACCATGGTTGGCAAACAACCTGGTAGCAGCATCTAAATCATCATCTTTAAAACTACTATCACCTTTTGCAGCTTTTGCAGGGTCGTATCCTGCTTCTCTTTTTAAAGAATCCTTTAAGCCGTCGATGTATTGAGACATCTGGTTAGCAATATTCACAGCAGAATCAGCTTTAGGTTTCCATATTGCTGCATTTGCTTTATTACCGGGATCAGCCAATAAATCATTTAGTGATGATTGAATGCTTTTATTACTTGCATCCACAACCCCATTTGATTTAATCAGGGATCCATCCACCACCTTAAAGGCATTCAGTATTTCACTTGATACGTTTAGCGCCAGCATAGCCGTCAACACTAGGTACATGAAGTTGATCATCTTTTGCCGCGGGTCTCTGGGTAGAGCCATAATAATTGATATTTACTTTCTGCCTACGGGCAGATATTTGATTTACGTATTACAATAATTTGTTTCCGGTAACTTTAATATTACCGTCCCTGCATAGCTCCCAGCATATTGCCGTAGATATTGTTCAGACTGGAAAGGTTTTTAGCCAATACACCAATTTGCTCCTGGGCTTTTTTAGCATCACCTACACTGCCTTGCATGGCTTCTGAAGCAGCAGCCAGGTTGCTATAAAAATTATTCATCGCTTTCAGGTGGTTATTGGTATCCTGCAGTTCCAGTTCGTAAATGGTATTCAGGCTGCCCAGGTTTTTTGTAAGTGTTTGTACTTGCCCATGAAATTGCTTGGTGCTTTCGGCAGCATCATTAAACGTCTGCATGGTGCTGGATGACCGTAGCATAGAATCTTTTACGGTAACCATCGCATCGGATGCCAGTTTTGTATTATTCGTAAAGTCACCTGTCGATTTTACAACATCACTTATTTCGCCCATTTTATCTACTGTAGTACCCAGTTTCTGGAAACCAGTACTCAGCTTCTGCAGGTTAGTTGGCGTAATATCGGCTTCCTGCATCATTTTGTCTAACGATTTTAATGCGGGGTTTCCTGTTGGCACCACAGCAAGTTCGGGAGCCGCTGTTGGCGCCGGAGGTACAAACGCATATAGAAAAAAGATAAAAGCCTCGGTAAATAAGCCTACCATCAGCATGGTGTCGGCACCTTTCCAGTGAAGAATTTTAAAAAGAGCGCCAATAATAACAACAGATGCACCTAAGCACACGGCAAAGTTTAGTGCAACTTCATTTCTACGGGAAATACCAGCCATAATGGATGTTTTTGTTTTGTTTATTTTTATTGAGGGAACGCAATAGGAAACTGTAAAGGCTTTTTCAAGCATTTAGCAGTTTGTTATAATAAGATAAAAATTAAGTGTACTACGCTTACCGCCTGCGGCCAAAGTAAGGTAAATCAATAATGGTACGGAAGCCGATATAGCTGGTAGCTGTATCCTGGTACTCGTAAGCCCTGGTACTGGTTTGCAGGTAAAAGGCTACATCTTTCCAGCTACCGCCACGCAGAACTTTACGTTTCATACGGGGAGGGTCGCTGTCTTTGGCATCATACCTTACATCGGGATTCATATCATGCTGAAAGTTGTAGCTTCCTTCATAATATAAGCTGCTGGTCCATTCTGCTACATTACCCGCCATGTTGTACAGGCCAAAGTCGTTCGGCCAGTAAGCATCGGCACGTACCGTATAAAATCCGCCATCTTCAGGATAATTACCACGACCGGGCTTAAAGTTGGCTAATAAACATCCTTTTTTGTTACGTGGATAATAATTACCCCATGGAAACATTGATTGTGAACGGCCACCACGGGCTGCATATTCCCATTGTGCTTCGGTAGGTAGGCGAAAATCGGATTCAGTAGCCATTTTTCTTTTTTCCAGAAAAGGATTTAGCAGGTGATTGGTACGCCAGCGGCAGAAAGCGGTAGCTTGTTTCCAGCTTACGCCCACTACCGGGTAGTTGCCAAAGGCAGGGTGAGAAAAATAACGCTTAGTCATTGGCTCATTATAGCTATAGGAAAAGTCACGCATCCAAACCAATGTGTCGGGATAAATTTTAGCCGAATCTTTAATAATAAAGTTACTGCGGGGTTTTCCTTTGTTATCAAACTTAGCCGCACTATTCAAATCAAAATATTCCAGCTTATATACCAGCTTTTCAGGATCTATGTCTTTTTTGCCATAAATACGGTCCGGCGCAGCCACAATCATCTGATCCAGTGCTTCTGTAACTTTAGGATCGCCCCATTTAATAGTACGTGCTTTTTTCCAGTCAATGGCTTCCTCGCCATCGGGAGTGGATTTTACATAACCCAGGTAGTGTGCACCAATTGAATCGCGTACCCAGTATACAAACTGGCGGTATTGGTTATTGGTAATTTCAGTAGCATCCATCCAGAAACCCTGGATAGAAACCTGACGGTTGCGTGCAGTAAGCGCATAGCTTACATCCTCATCGCTTGGGCCCATGTGGAATGTTCCCGGTGGTATGTACACCATGCCCAGCGGCTTAGCCATATTAGACTTTGCTGCCGGCGCCACACCTACCAACTGGCCATTGTCGGGTAGGCCTTTTGCACCCTTTTTACCACAGCCCGGCAGTATAAAAGAAAATGCTGCCAGGGCAATGATACACAGTAATGGATTTCTCATTATTTGAAGAAGATTTGCAGATACCGGACAAATATAAAAATTTCACATCAACATCTTACATAGCTCATCATAAAAATTATAACCTTTTATCAACGCTATTTGACGTTTCAGTATAAAACAGTTGAAATCGAATGAATATTGTATTTGTATTCAGAAATTATTTAAATCTTTTTATTAAAATTTAAAAAATTTTTTGTTTAAAAGAAGTGTTCATTAAAACGCCGACTTTTATTCTTTATTGTTCACAAAATGAGGAACAACAATATATTTATACCTGGTTTCCCCTTCTTCCGCTCCGCAAAACAAACAGTGCTGGTACACTGTTAACAGGCTGGCTGCAAACTTCATTTTTGCAAAGAAATATAGCCGCCTCACCGGTTGCAGACCACCTGCCCCTAAACAGCGGAAACCGGTTATCGTCCTGCAATTGTGTTTGTATTATTTTATCGGGCCAGTAAGGTTGTAAAATTTGAGTAAGCAGCGATTTCGTTTCAGCTCCGTTCACAGATATTTCGTACATTCCATAAATTACGTTTTGTAACCCGGTAGCAGCACCTGCAAATGAAGTTGGATATTTTACTACTGCCGGTTTAAGCTGTTCCAGCATTTTTATGGCTTGTTGCTTCCATTCAGGCTTATCAAACACAACAGCGAGATAAACAAGGTTACCTGCCATTACACTATTGCCGGAAGGCGTAGCACCATCATACCATTCTTTCTTCCGCACAATTACATCTGTTTGGCCGGTAGCGGTGTAAAAGAAAAAAGGAGAATCACCATCCGAAAAATCGGCAAGTACAATTTCCAGGCAAGCTTTAGCTGTTAATAAATACTGCTGATTGGCAGTAATTTCCTGCAAGTGAATCAATGCCTGAATGTAAAAAGCCAGGTCGTCCAGAAAAGCAGGATTAGCAGCTTTTTCTTTGTAATTATGGTAATAGCCTGTTTCGTTCTTTAACCTGGATTCAATAAATACCGCTGCCGTTTCCGCCATTTGCAGGTACGTTTCGTTTCTCAATGAGGCATACGCTTTACAACAGGCTGTTATCATCAGCGCATTCCAGCTCAGTAATATTTTATCGTCGAGCAAAGGCCTTATGCGTTCAGCTCTTTTTTGTAACAGGACTTGCCGGGCGTCATGAAAATCATTCTCGGTTTGCAGTAAGTCTATGTTATTTTCCCGGCAAAAATCTTCCAGGGATTGGGTGCACCACAAAATATTCGTTTCTTCCCAATTGCCTTCCTCAGTCACCTGGTAATACCGGCAAAACGTTTCCGCTTTTTCCCCAATAATTGTTTCAATTTCTGCTTTTGACCAGGTATAAAATTTTCCTTCCACACCTTCACTGTCGGCATCATATGCCGAGTAAAAACCACCCTCCGGCGAAATCCAGTCAGATTGTACGAATTGTAATGTTTGTTCTATTACCTGCCGATACAATGATTTACCGGTAAGCTGAAAGGCTTCACTAAGAGTAACAATCAACAGCGCATTATCATACAGCATTTTTTCAAAGTGCGGAATCTGCCATTCGGCATCGGTCGCATACCGGGCAAAGCCACCTGCCAGTTGGTCGTAAATACCACCATAAATCATTTTATCCAGGCTAAGCAGGGCGTGCTGTAATGCCCTTTGGGCCAACGCCGCCTGCCTGTCAACGTTTTCATCTGTAGCTTTCTCTTTTTCCTGCTGCTTAAAAAAATAAAAATGCCGCAATAGGAATAAAATAGAAAAGGTCTGTGGAAATTTAGGTGCCCGGCTAAATCCGCCCCATTGTGTATCAGCCAGTTTTAGCAGATTAGTAGTCGTTTCATCCAAATCCTCCTGTGAAAACGAGTCGTTTTCGGTTTGCAGATTTTCCAGAAATCCGCCTGACCCAATATGCGAAGTCAGGTTTCCGGCCTGGGAAATTATTTCCTGTGGGCGGAGTTGCCAGGCATCGCTAACAGCCAGCAGCACGTCCCGCCACGAAGACCGGTTAAAGGCCGGCACCGGCGGAAAATAGGTACCACCATAAAATGGCCGGGCATCCGGTGTAAGAAATACGTTTAGCGGCCAGCCCCCGTTTCCTGCTATCATTTGCACGGCCTCCATATAAATAGCGTCCAGGTCGGGCCGCTCCTCCCTGTCTATTTTGATGTTGATAAAACGGTCATTCATCAGAGCTGCTGTTTCCTCATTTTCAAAGCTTTCCCGTTCCATTACATGGCACCAGTGGCAGGCAGCATAGCCGATGCTTACCAATATTGGCTTATTGTTTTTTTTCGCATGCTGCAATGCTTCCGCTCCCCACGGATACCAGTCCACCGGGTTGTGGGCATGTTGCAATAAGTAAGGGCTGGTTTCTTTTGAAAGACGGTTCATGTTAGTCGGCAGATATTAGTCGGCAGTCGGCAGTCAGCTGCCGTTGAAATATAACTACCGAAATAAAAAATAAAATGATAGTATTCAGGCCGTCTGAAATTTATTTCCTGAAAATAGCCTGAAACAGATTGCGGCAATGGATGTGCCAATGCTTAAATACAGGTGCCCGGAAGTGAAGAAGTGGTAAATGCAAGCTGATATCAGGGGCTGCTGACTTACGATTACCTACCAATGGCTGTTGACTGCAGACTAATGACTACTGGTTGTCGACTACTGTATTTTCAACTTCTCTTTAATGTATTTTTCGAGGGCGCCGGCCATGCCAGGGGTTTGCGGCAATGGTGCTTTTATCTGGATGTTGATGCCGGCTTCTTCCAGTGCTTTGGTGGTATTGCTGCCAAAGGCACCAATAGCCATACTGCTTTGCTTATACTTGGGCAGGTTATCAAACAAAGATTTTACGCCGCTGGGTGTAAAAAAACAGATGACATTGAATTTTGTGTTTTTCAGCAGCTCCTTTACGTCGGCGCTAATGGTACGATACATAAAAGGAGTGGCAAACTCGCACTTATGATTTTTTAGCCAGTTTACGATTTCGTTATCCTGCTGGTTTTCACTGCATACATACAGGAAACGTTCATTTTCCCGGTGTTTGTTCATTACATCAAACAAGCTTTTATTCGTGCCGTCGGCTCCATAAAAAACCTTACGCTTGCGGTACAGGATAAATTTTTGCAGATAGAGGGCTACTGCTTCCGTAATACAGAAATACTTCGCATCCTGCGAAATGCTGATCCGCATTTCTTCGCACATCCGAAAGAAATGATCAATGGCATTACGGCTGGTAAAGATGACTGCTGTGTAGCTGACTATGTCAATTTTTTGTTTGCGGAACTCACGGGCAGGAATACCTTCTACCCGGATGAAGGGTACAAAATCAAACGCAACCTTGTATTTCCGGGCAAGATCGAAATAGGGAGATTTCTCATCGGGCCGGGGTTGGGTTATCAGAATTTTTAAGGTAGGTTCCGCTGTAGGGGTAGAGTTAGCATCGCCGTTTTGCGTCATGTGTTGAAACGTAACTTAACATTTAGTGTTTAGAAAGCTGAAGCGCTAATCCCTTATAAATGAGGAGCAGGGGCACGATTTCCAGTGCCCAAAGATAGATAATAAAGTGAAATCTGTTGACCCTTACTGTGTTTCTTACAGAAGGATACGAAATAAGATAGCGGTATAAGAATAGTCCGGCGAGCATTAGAATAGAAAGTGTAACCATTACACGCTGCCATGACGCCGGCCCTAAGGCTAGAAAAATAATAAAAGGAAGCAACAGCACGCCAATCACTTTATTAATCAGAAAGACAACAAACGTGTAGGTTTTACCTGCTTCCCGCATGTGGAAAAGCCAGCTTAGGGCCTGCATAATCAGCAGTTTAAACGCATACACCACAGTAAGCAGTGCCGACCAGAAAAGGAAATTGTAGTAAAAGCTTCGGGCTAGTGCCCACTCATAGTATTGAGACAGGAGGGTTAGAAAAAGCCCTCCTGAAAAAAAGAAAATCATATTCAGTAATAATGAAGGCAAGGCACTTTGTAGTAGCTGTTCCCGGATGGATTGCTGCCGGAACGTAACCCGGAAAAATATACTGAACAGATCGGAAAAATATTTGGGAAACGAAACACGCACCAGCCCCAGCACCAGCAGTAGCATAGCAATTAGGTAAAAAAGAGCATCTTTTCCGTTATTGCTTTGCTGTACCGGTTTGTTAATGAACCATTCGTTATCGGCTACCTGGCCGGCGGATGTTGTGTACCACACTGTAGACGTTGACCAAATGGAACGGGGGGCAATACTATCCACTCTTTTCATATAACCAGCTACTTCGGCACGGTGTACGGCTGCTACCGAATCCTGATACCGGCGAATAGGATCACGGTGCTGCGATAATGCAGATTGCGTACCAATGAGCAGCAGGCAAAAGAAAAACAGAATAAGTTTAATAAGGGGCATGTAAGGGGCAAAAATAAGACGGTTCAGGAACTAACATTTTAAAATTCAGGTACGAAAGAAAGCATCACCGATGCATCACCGGTTAGCAAACAGGCCAGCATCGCTTATTTTGAACATAAAGTAATACTATCTTAAATCATATTATGTAAAAATCAGGAATAGGCGCAGGACTCCGTCCTGTGCCCTGCCGTTACTTTTAATTGCTATTTATGTATGTTATTGATGTATATGGACAAGCTAACTATTCTTAGCAGATGCTGACTACCGGCAAATTCTATATCAGTGGAAAATAAGTAACGTATAGACACAGGACGGAGTCCTGCGCCTATACCCTGTGAGCACCCCTTTACATTTTGGGAGTTACAAACTATAATGTCGAAAAAGAATTTGGCCTTTCGCAGTTTCGTTATAAAGGACGGTGTCGCCGGGAACGACTCCGCCCCCACCTCTAAAAGAAATTTACAAACCCCAAATGAATTTTGGATTGACGGAGGTTTAATGATAAGTCGTCCCGTTTACCGACGGCATAGGTAATGTTAAATACGCTGTTGCCGGTTTCGAAGGCAAGGCCGGCCCCAAAGCCAATATAGGTATGGCTGAACTGAATTTCCCGTTGTTTGTAATGGGCATACCCGCCATCGGTAAACCCAAAAAAATAAGAATTGGTGCCCAGCAGATAACGGAATTCCGCTGTTGCTACACTAATTGGTGCCCAGCAGATAACGGAATTCCGCTGTTGCTACACTAAACAAATTGGCATAAATACTTTCCTCATCAAAGCCCCGCAGCAGTTTATTACCTCCTATCTGGAACAGCTCATTGCGAAAAATAGACGGGCTAATAAACCATCCGCCCTGCAGGCCTGCTTTAAATACAGCCTGCCTGCCCAGTGGAAAATAATGATTGAGTGTAGCACGCAGCCGTAGCCGGTAACTGCTGGCTGCTACAGAATCGTATAAAGAGGCATAATTAAATCCTGGATTGGCAGGATCTTTCAACTTCACAATTTCATTATTTCGTTTTATATTTTTGGTGCCAATGCTACTCTGTAACAATACATCCCAGCCATTACGGGGGTTATAGCGATAATTGGTATTATTATAAGCATAGTCAAGCCCGATGTTTACACTGCTGATGTCTATAATATCCGGCAGGCGCTTGTTTCGTTTTACACTGTTGGTATCGGTAAAAGTTACGTTGGTTTGCTGCGATTGAAGGATAATGCGGGTGCTTTGCCGGGTGTTCAGGTCGTACACCGCCCCTACTCTGCCAATTACATTTACCCATTGGCTATCTTTTTTAAATAGCTCAAAACCGGCATCTAATCCAAAAGCCGAATGAAAGATATACGGATATTGAAATTGCAGATTAATTCGTGGCGCCTTTACCTGCAATTGCTGCCAGTCAATACCGATCGTTTCACCGGCACCCAGTGCATTCTTCAGATTAATAGTTGCCTCGCCGGTCAACAGCAATTTATTATTTTCTAATTGTGTATTACTAGGTGCCAGGCCAACCAATACATTTATCTGGTTTATCCGTTTGGGCTGCAGGTACAGGTTTAGTACGCCGCCTGCAGGCAGCATGTTTAGTTGCCAGGGCGATGACTGCTCTATAAACTGCATTTCGCTCAGACGATTATTCAGACCATTAAGCAGTTGTCTGTTATAAAATCCGCCTTTGGGCAAACGCAAAAAATTTTGTAGGTATAGCCGGCTTATTTTGGCTTTGCCCTCTACATGGATACTGTCAACCGGGTAAATAACACCTGGTTCTACTTTTACAACTGCGTACAGATTATCATCAATCCAATGCATACTATCCAGCAGCACGGCTGCAAACGGGTAGCCGGTATTCTCAAAATAATCCAGCAGTTTTTCTATTGATTGCTGCACGGCGGCAACTACTGGTTTTTTAGGCCATACAATACCGGCTGCGCTTACATATTTTTGGGCAGTAATATCCGGTTGCACGTTATAAAACAGATAGCGATGGCCGGTATAAAATTGTGCCTCGGCTGTATCTTTTCCATATTGAATTGCATCAACAGAAGCGGCGGCAAATCCCAGTGCAGCCATTTGTGATGGCAGGGTGGTAATGTACTGTTCTGCTATTTTTTGAGTAGGGAAATCCGTTTTTAAGGACGGCCTGTCAGCGGGCAGGGTATCTTTATAACTGTAACGGATATGATACTGCCCATATCCGATGCTACAAAAGCACAGGAGGCCAATTATCAAAAGCAGTTGACCAAAACGCATGGAAAGAAAAAAGGTAAAAATAGAAATGATTATACTGTAAACGCTGATTCGCACATAACATTTCACAGCCTACCATTTGTTTGTTCTCAAGACATACAAAAAGCTATATCCGGTATAATGACGGGAACAAAGCAGTTTAGTGTATATATTGCAATACCTGCCATTTGAGTTGGTAAAAAGATTGGAACAGACACTGGCATTAGCACAGGCATTTTACGTTTTCACCAGTCCGTCAATCATACCATTAAAAACAAAGTAATGAAATGGTACAACAGCATACCAGTATAGCCTGCCAAATATGCCCCTTGGCCTAAATGTAGCCATTTGGTGCAGGCAATGCTGACCATCTTTTGAAGTGATTTTGAATTCCAGCCACGCCTCACCTGGCAGTTTCATTTCGGCAAATAACAACAGCCGCATCTTTTGTTTGTCCGCTATCAGCACCCGCCAAAAATCGAGTGCATCGCCGGGGTGAATGCTGTCTTTATGGGTACGGCCCCGGCGCAGGCCTACGCCACCGGCAAACCGATCCATCAGGCCTCGTACCTTCCATAAAGCATTACCATAATACCAGCCCCGTTCGCCGCCAATACTCCATATATTCGATAGCACTTTATCTACATCGCCGACAATCATTCGCTCTTTACAATCTTTAAAACATCCGAAAGACGGCACTTCAATATAATTCATCAGGTTAAGACTTGTATTACTGCTTACGAAGGCATCCTTCCAACTGCTGAGCACCATATTCTGTTCTATTTTTTCAAAAGCCAGTTGCACAGCCTGTGTGTAGGTTAACAAATGAATGCCTAATTGTGCAGCTAATTGATTAGGCCGGCAAATCACGTTTACTTTCATACTATTTACCAGATTCACCGCCAGCGGATAAGAAGTGCTGGTTACGAAATACAACCAGAATGAGGATATACGGGGCGTCATGACCGGCACAATAAAAATGCGCCGTTTCAGTTTGCGCACTTTGGCAAACTGCAACAACATTTCTTTATAGCTTAATATATCCGGGCCGCCAATATCAAAATCCTGATCATACGTATTTTCTTTTAAAATAATACCAGTCAGGTACTCGATTACGTTACGGATGCCAATGGGCTGACATTTCGTGTGCAGCCATTTGGGAGCAATCATCACCGGTAATTTTTCAACCAAATCCCTGATAATTTCAAAGGAAGCACTGCCGGAGCCAACGATGATACCTGCCCGCAAAACGGTAACTGGTATTTTTCCGGCCCTGAGGATTTCTTCTACACGCAGCCGGGATGATAAGTGCTTTGATAATTCCTGCTCGTTTACAATTCCGCTTAAATAAATTATTTGTTTACACCGGGTAGGTTCCAGTAATTGCAGGAATTGCCTGGCACTGGCCGCTTCCTTTTTTTCAAAATCGCCACCCGTGCTCATAGAGTGTACCAGGTAATAGGCTACGTCTATTTCCGTTGGAAAAGGCGTATTCTCTTCTTTCAACAAATCAACCTCAACGATACTGATATTCTCGTGCGGATGTTCGCCGGCAAAACGGCTGCTGTTGCGTACACAGCAGTATAGATGGTGACCGCTTTCCAGCAGCACAGGTATCAATCGCTGCCCGATGTATCCGTTGGCCCCTGTAATAAGAATGTTCATACAGGATAGAGGACAACAGATAGCGCAATATTATGTTTTGGAGGAATTTTTTTGTGGTTATCCATTGCCGTTGGCTTCAGCCAACGGAGATAAGTAAAGGTATTTTTTGCTGTTAGCTTTAGCTACATACAACGGTGCTAAAGCCAATACATATAATACATACTTTTATCCGTTGGCTAAAGTCCAATGTCATTAGGATAAGCCCCCATCGGGGCTTTCTGTTTGTAGAAAACAAAGCGAAAAAGGAATCATTGCCACGTAGTGGCTACCCCTCTTCTCTGATCAGATAGCCACTACGTGACATGTACCAACATCATTGATGTTTGTTTTCTAAAAACAGGTTGCGCCTACGGCACTTAGCCGCTATCACAATCCTTACCTTAGCGACATTGGGCTAAAGCCAACGGCAATTGATAAAAACCAAATTGCATTTTAATTATTCTTAATTTCAAGTGCCCCAAACCAGCTTTCTGGAAGGTGAATTTTGGCTTTCATCAACTCCTTTCATTTATTTTCAGCACACCAAAACCTCCGTCCAATACACGGGAATGTTGGTAAATGACATCTATTACTTTTTTACCATATTTTGCATACAACGGCATAAAATTATCTACCCGTTCCTGTAAATTATTATTGGGATTTGTAAGTCGTCTGACCGTTTTTAATTGTCCTTGCGTATCGGTGTGATGGCGCTTTTCGGCCCGCAACATTTTGGCTTCCAGTTTATGCAGGTGCTGCAACATGCGGGTGTGCAAAGCAGCTACGTGTGCCTGCAACGTTGGGTCAATGGCAGCGGCTGCTTCCTGCATGGATGCGTAAATAGCGCCTATTTTTTTTTCTTCATCATCTACCTGTAACCGATGCGTAGTATTCGCTTTTACCAGCATTTCAAACTGGTCTTTTTCGGGCAGAAATAGTTGTTCTATGCTTAGCCCTAATTTCTGCATTAATTCCGTTGCCCGCTCTTCATTTAGCAAAAAAGAGTTGCGCAAAATAAGAACCGGATACGGAACATTCAGTGCAGCAAACAGGTCTTTTAATTCCAGCCAGTAAGCAAGTTCGCCGCCACCACCAATGAAAGCAATATTGGGCAAGATGGTTTCCTGGAATACGCCCCGCAAGATTACATTGGCACTAAAGCGTTCGGGATGTTGATGTAATTCTTTGATAATTTCGTCTTCTGTAAATGTGAGGCTTAACGGGATAACATAATATTTTTTTTGACCATCCGTTTTTGAAATGCCGGTTTCAACCCTTTCTCTTCTTCCGGCATCGTTTAAGTAAAACAAATTAATGTCCCGGCCACTGGCTTGTACTTTATACTGCTGGCCTAAGCGACCTACAGTATCGCTCACTATTTTACTGCTAAACTGTTCCCGTAATTCTTTTGCTACAACCGGTTCAAATAGCTTTTTGAGTGCCGCATTATCCGGTATTAAAATGAGCAGGCCATGATCTTTAAATAATTCATTTACCAGATATAAGGTAGCTTCCTGCACGGTTGCATGCTCTTCGTAAGCCTTACGGCAAAGGGCAATCATTTCTTCCCCAAACGGCAGGCTGGCAAATTCACCGTGCAGGCGTTCTGTTATTTGCTCCAGACCTTTTGTGTGCATGCGGCCAATAGCTCCTTTCTGCTCTGTGCTCCATGCTACCTTTTCGCCACCAATAAAAATATGGCCTAACTCTCTCAGGTCGGCATCCTCGCTACCCATGTAATACACGGGTACGAAATTATTTTCCGGCAGTTGTTTTTTCAGTTTCTCCGCTAATTTAATAGCGTGCAGAATTTTATAAATAAAGTATAGATGGCCGGTAAAAATATTGGGCTGGTGAGCCGTGGTAACAGTGAAGGCGTTGGGCTTTAATAAATCATTAAGATGCTGTTGCTGAATGGCAGTTAGTTCGTAGCCGTTGTATTGATTTTTTAATTCCTGTACCAAAACCGCTCTGTTTGTAGGAAACTGCTTGCGGGCTTCGATAGCGGCTTGTATGCCTTCGATGGAAATGGGGTGCTGGTAAAAAGGTTGCAGCTTTGCATCGGCTGCGAGGTAGTCCAGGGTTATTTTAGAGAATGCGTTTGTTTGATTGTATGGAAGATAAGTACAGGTGGTGTTCATGAGGTTCAGGTGTTACTATAATTGTCGTATTACAAATTGCTATTCTTCTCTTCTCTAAACCATACTAAATTATCTATCAAAGGAATTATTTCTCTGAATATTTCTTTGTATGCAGCAAATCCATGTAAAGAAGCGGAATACGTGTTCAAAGAATCTAATGGGGTTTTTCCATCGGAATTAATTTCTGAAAGATCTGCTCCATTATCAATTAGTATTTTCATCATTTCTATTATTCCCGGATAGGGTTCTTCCCTGTTATTTTGAATCATTCCATCAATGGCATAATCAAAGGCTTCATGCAAAGGTGTCCAGCAGAGGGCAGGTTTGATCCAGGCGGCTTTACTATTCTTTCAATGCCTCTTATTTGCGAACAATAATCCCAAACTCACCACCATACCATCCGTTCTCCTTTGGTATAAAAAGAACGTTGTAAAAATTCATTTGATATACTAAAGTGTCAACTGAAAAATCAATTGAGTCTCGTAGGGTTTTATACCCAAGTTTCTTCAATATCTCTTCTTCATTATTCGAACCTTCAGTTGTAATATCTATTTGAGGATTACCGACCAATTGGTGCCGTCGAACATGCTGGCATCGGTACTCCCGCAGACTACAAGAATCCCATCACCGGACGCCAGAAAGGAGCAAGAGCGCATCTGAGGCATCGTGCCAAGAGACGCTGGTCGTATGGTGCCGTCGACGACTTCGAACAGCGCCGACTCCGTGGAGAAAATGACTTGGCCTCCAAACTCCACGATCGACTCGAATCGAGAATTGGTAAGATCCTGTTCAATCATCGCCCAGCTCTGGTTACGCCCAACCAGCAATTTTCTCCCGTCGGTAATAACATATACGAGGCCGTTACTTGCGCAGCACAGGCGCTCTAAAGATTCGTTCGTCGGCACTTGGACCGGTGTCCACAGACTTCCATTGTAATGCCAGAGATCGCCGTGCTCTCCACAAGCATACAGATCGTCCTCACCAAAGCCATCGATGTCGGCGAAGCCGCTCACGGCAAGTTCGGTCTGCTCGCCGGTCGGAAGGAGGCCTGCCGCCAGATGGCGCCAGCTATCTGGCGCATCCCGAACGTAAACCTTCCGATTTGGCCCGACCGCACAAGCACGTCCTGGCGGAATGCACTTGACGTTCGAGAAGAAGTAGTAAGGCCGGGACACGATGTCATTTTCGAAAGCGTCGTCCCCTTGTCCGACGACATACACGGCGCCATCGTCCATCACGAAGATCCAACGCTCCGCGGGGAGCGTTACTGCGCAGGTGCGCAAACCCATGGCCTCGCTGATCTCCCGATAGGCCCAGCGGTCAGCCTCGGCTCTGTCCGGGTTGTAGAAGTACATCCGCGAGACCCGTACCTCGAAAGGATCCGAGTTATCCCAGCGCTGCCCCCAGAACGCAATGATGTTCCGGCGCCTGATGGCGCACCCCGCCAATTCAAAACCGTCAAAAAGTTCGTGCTGTTCCATGTCTGCGTAATTACTTCGCGATGCCCAATCTGGGTCGCGGATCGTTCTTTGGTGTCATTCCATTCTTATGTCTCGAACCTCAATCTCCCTCGTCTTTGACGAAGTCATCATTCACCATTCACAATTGACTATTCACGGAATCACCTCTCCTTCCAAATCATAATCGTATGCTTTTGTAATATGTACCTGAACAAACTGGCCGGGGATCAATTTGGTTTTTGAGTGAATGACTACTTCATTATCCACCTCTACGCTATCGTATTCGGTGCGGCCAATGTAACGGCCTGCTTCTTTTTTGTCAACCACTACTTTCAGCACACGGCCAATTTTATCCTGATTTTTTTCCAGACTAATTTCCTGTTGCACTTCCATGATCTCCTGCGCCCTTTCTTCTTTTTCTTCCTGGCTTAGGGTGTCTGCTAATTCGTAGGCGCCGGTATTTTCTTCGTGGCTGTAGGTAAAAATGCCCACCCTGTCAAAACGCATTCTCCGCAAAAAATCTTTCAATTCTTCCACGTCTTCACGGGTTTCACCGGGGAAGCCTGTGATGAGCGTGGTACGCAGGCAAATATCCGGCAGGCGCTGGCGGATGGCTCCGATCAGGGCTTCCATTTCCTCACGGGTAATGTTGCGCCGCATGGCCTTCAGCACCTTGTTGGCAGCGTGCTGCAAGGGCATATCCAGGTAGTTGCAAATGTTGGGGTGCTGCGCCATCACATCAATAATCTCCATCGGAAATTTAGACGGATAGGCGTAATGCAGGCGTATCCATTCGAGCCCTGGTATAGCAGCCATGCGGTGCAGGAGATCGGGCAGGGCACGGGTTTTATAAATGTCTAACCCGTAATACGTAAGTTCCTGGGCGATGAGCATAATTTCCTTAACCCCACGGGCTACTAATTTTTCGGCTTCCCGAAGCAAATCCTCCATCGGACGGCTTACATGCCGGCCCCGCATCAGCGGAATAGCGCAGAAGGTACAGGTACGGTTGCACCCTTCAGAAATTTTGAGATACGCATAATGTGGCAGGGTACTTTGCAGGCGTTCCCCAATTAGATCTTTCTTAAAATCGGCATTCAGTTTTTGCAACATTAGTTGCAGTTCCATAGTGCCGAACCAGTCGTCTACTTCGGGGATTTCGTCTTTTAAGGTCTGCCGGTAGCGTTCGCTGAGGCAGCCGGTTACATATACTTTATCCAGCTTGCCCCGGCGCTTTAATTCTACCTGACTTAATATAGTATTTACACTTTCTTCCTTTGCCTTGTCAATAAAACCGCAGGTATTTACCACAACAATGTTATGGTCTTTTTTGCCGCTTTCGTGCACCACTTCAATCGCATTGGCTGCCAACTGACCACCCAATACTTCACTGTCCACCATGTTCTTGCTGCAACCAAGCGTAATGATGTTCACCTTGTTATTCCGCAACGTTTTTGTCCGCATCTAACTTTTACTAAAATTGGGCGCAAATGTACGAGGAAAGCCAATGGCTGAATTACTCAATAGCTCAATAACTGGTAGCTTACCGTTCCTTTCGAAGTCTTACTGTAGTATACATTGAGTTATCTATCCATTTGCAGATTTTCACATTTAGTTTGCGATACCCGCTTTTTACGTTTTATTTGTCAGAACATATAATCTCCTGTGTAACCGTTATTCCCAATGAAAACCCTGCTTCCCTTATTACTTTTATTACTAGTATCCATTCCCTGTTTTTCGCAAAAAAGCATGGGTACTTATGATTGGGGAATTGGTGTAAAATATCACCCCGCAGCCGTATCTGTGAAAAAATACACATCCAAAGGCGATGCGTTGGAAATGCTGCTTAGTAAATACGATGAAGGATACCGGGCTACTTTATTGCTGGAACTCAGCCCGAATATCGACCCCAAAAAAACAATCCGTTATGTGCTGGGGCCAGGGTTTCACCTAGCTTACCGGGAAAATAAGTATAAAGGCAGGAATGATAAGAACCCGGTAATAGGTGTGGATTTTATATTTGGCGTAGAATGGAAAATTCCGAAAATACCATTTAGCATTCAGGTAGATTATCAACCAAGCTTTGACATTGTAGGCTATAACGAAGGCTATACGGATTGGGGAGGCGTCACCCTCCGATACACGTGGTAGCGTTAGTTGACAGTGTGCAGCCGACAATTTTCAGTAACGACGGTATCACTTTTTTTGAACATTGTCCTAATTGTAAAGTACAGCGATGCCGTCCCTTACAGCCTGTATAATTAAATTGCTTATTGTAATTTATACAATTGTTTCTGTTAGTTGCCAGTTTTCATGCAGGTCATTAGAAAGTATTACTTGTATTAGGTTGCTCATTACCGGTTTGCATCTTTCGAAATATAAAGGTTGGCATCGCTGTAAGTAGCATAAAAGATTAGTTTCCGGAATAAGCGATGCCGACCTTCAATCAATTCACAACAGCTCCTATGTTTAACATCCGTGTGTACGGCGTTTTAATAAATGAGCAACAACAGGTACTGGTAAGCGATGAGTTGATACGGGGCATGTATATCACTAAATTTCCCGGTGGTGGGCTTGAGTTTGGCGAGGGCACCCGCCAATGCCTGCAACGGGAGTTTATGGAGGAAATGAACCTGCCTGTAGAAGTCGGTGAACACCTTTATACAACAGATTTTTTCCAGATGAGTGCCTTCAATCCGCAGCACCAGATTATTTCCATTTATTATTATGTAGAAGCGTTAGCACCTATTACGGTAAGACTCAGTAACCAGGAATTTGATTTTGATGAAACCCAGCTTGCCATTTATGAAGAAAAAAAAGAAATAGAAACCTTCCGTTTTATCAACCTTCAACATTTTTCGGCAGAAAGTGTGCATTTACCGATTGATAAGGTAGTAGCAAAACGCCTCACCCTCATTCCCCCTCCTCGCGGAGAGGGATGCCCCTAACCTGGTTTCTAAATCAATATCATAGAGCAGCTTCTTGATATTTAAGCAGGTATCAATCTAACGGCCTGTGCATTAATTAAAACTTTTGCAAGATTAGCTTCATCTAAAACCAGAAAGACTAATCTTGTAGAGGCTTTGAAAAAATTAAAACACTTAATCTGATCAATGATAAATCAGCAGGAAGTCGTCGTTAAATATTGGTTTGGCAATTTGAACAGGGGCTCCCTTCTCCAACATAATTGCATCCATTTTCCTTCTCCTTATGAAGAAGGTGTACGCCGCGGCGCACGGATGAGGCCAGAAGGGCCGGGGATGAGGCCTTTATCCTGCTGCCGGTACCACCATCGTTTCATTTTTCTGACCCATTGCTTCTCTTTTCATTTGCATTGCCCTGTCATGCCCTATATATTTTGCTATCCATTTTTCGACTACATAAACAAGCGGGGTAAGTATAACAGCCATTAACGCCTTGTAGCTATAATTTACAAGGCCTATCGCTATTACGAGTCCCCAACTCCAGCCAGCCCCTAATTTAAACGCAATAATCAGCACAATGAAACTGTCGATCAGTTGCGAAACCATAGTGCTCCCTGTAGCCCGGAGCCATAGTTTTTTTTCACCCGTTACCTTTTTAATGCGGTGAAATACCAATACATCCACCACCTGGCTTACCAAAAAAGCGACCAGGCTACCGGCTATGATCCACATACCCTGCCCGAATACGCCGCCAAAAGCTGCTTGCATATCCGGTATGCCTTTGGCCTGTGCTGAAGCCGGCCACCAACCTGCAGGCGGTACTTTTATAGCAAAATAAAACATAATAAATGCGTACGCAATTAATGTAACAGCTGTGTACGATATGCGCCGTACTGCTTTAGGCCCGTAGTATTCATTTACAATATCGGTAATCACAAACTCCAGCGGCCATAACAATACGCCGCAGGTAAGACTGTACGAAAGGCCGCTTTGGCCAAGCAGTGTAAAGCTGGCAGGCTGTAACCCAAACAGTTTTTCCAGCGAAAATATTTTACCACCAATACATTCTGCAATGAGCGCATTGGCCACAAAAAAGGCACTGATAAATAAAAACAGTTTGATGGGTTTGTCTTTTAGAAATGTCATGAGAAATAAGTACGATGGTTTATGTAAATTGAAAATAATAAATCTGAAGCAGAAGGAATAATGCATTGGCCACCTGTAGCCATAGCGGTACGCCACTTTGCTTCCTGGCAATCCGGGTAACCAACAGCCAACCATTTACCAGCACATTTACCGGCAGGGCAATAAAGTAAGTAGTAATTACCATGTGGCTTACTAAGCCGGCATCCCACTGCCCAAAGGATGGTACATGATGAATGAGCAATACCGGTATTAAAAACAGGTTACTAAAAAAAGCAACCCGGCTCAGAAAACGCAACATGGCGCTAAAGATAGCAGGAACGGGAATATGTAGCAGTTGCAACCGTTGTTGCATGAACGAATTGTGAGCACTGTCTGCACCCTTAACCTCTGTATACTAAGACATAAAGAGGGGTGCCTTTGTGCAATTGTCATGATAGAATTAATCGATGTATTCAAAATTATGGGTGCTCAATAGTAATTCTATCCCTGAACGGTGCTATCGCCACCCCTGTCATTTTCTTATTCAATCGATCGGCCCATAAAAATAACTACGAACCCGGTAACCCGTAATGGCTAACAGCGCAAAGTTACAACCGAAGCCACCATTGACGATTCACGATACTCACCAATAATTTATTTTGCCACATCATTCCTTTTTCACATATTGCCCTTACAACTCTAAACTAACTGTCTGTATGAAAACCATCTTCGTGATGTTAATCCTGAGTATGGCTTATTACCCTACCCGTGCACAGGATAAGCTACTTCCCTTTGGCAAAATTGATAAGGCCGACCTGCAAATGAGTACCTGTAGCTTTGACCCCGGCGCCGAAGCGGTATGGCTGTTGGATTTGGCTGAAGTACAATACAATCTTACACCCGGCCAGGTTTATATACAAACCGACCACCGTTGCCGCATTAAAATCCTGAATGACAAAGGGATTAGTAATGCAGATATCAAAATCACGTATTACAGTAAAGATAATTTTGAGGCAATTACGAAAGTGGATGGCTATGTGTATAACCTCGACGAGGCAGGCAATATCACGAATACCAAACTGGAGGACAAGCAGGTTTTTAATAAAAAGCTGACGGAACAGTATTCACAGATTTCATTTGCCATGCCCAATGTTAAAGCCGGCAGTATAGTAGAGTACCGCTATCGCAGCTATAAAAAATCGATAGAAGATATTGACGACTGGTACTTTCAGAAAGAGTTGCCGGTGCTGTACAGTGCTTACAATTTAGTAATACCCGAGTTTTTCGATTTTACTTATAAAGTAATACGCCGGCAGGATATGGAAACCAAAAAAAACAACGATGAAAAAGGTACCTGGTTTATTATGCGGAATATTCCGGCTTTGAAAGATGAACCCTATACCGCCGGCATTAAAGATTATTACCAGCGGGTTGATTTTCAGTTGGCTGCCATTCGTCCGACAGGTGTACCAGAAATCTCTTACCGCGGCAGTTGGGCAAAGTTGAATGAAGAAATACTGGAATGGGAAAGCTTTGGCGGGCAGCTACGAAAAAATATGCCCGGTATGGAAAGCTTAAAAACGGCGCTGAAACTTACTTCCGGCGAAAAAAATAAAATAAAGCTTATCTACAGTTATGTACAGAAAAATATGGAGTGGAACGGACGCCATGGTTTTACCTCGCAGGAAGGTATCAAACAGGCCTGGGATAAGAAAAGTGGCAGCAAAGGCGATATTAATTTGTTGCTGATCAACCTGCTGAAGGATGCCGGGCTGAAAGTATTTCCCCTGCTTACCAGCACAAAGGACAATGGGAAGGTGAACACATTATACCCTTTTCTGTATCAGTTTGACCAGGTGGTGGCCTGCGTTGAAACAACCGATGGCTCTATGCTGGTGATGGATGCAACGGACAAATACAACCCGTATTCACTGGTGCCATACGACATACAATTTACAGATGGATTGATAATCGATAAAAAAGGTCCCGACTTTATTAACCTGGCAACTAATACGCAATTGCGTCATACGATATCCGTGCAGCTTCGTTTGGATGAAGAGGGAAAACTATCCGGTGAAGGATTAATCAGTAGCTATGATTATGGTAAAAACGTACGGTTGAACACTTACCGGAAAGGTAAATTAAAAGAAGTTTTCAGCCTGTCGGATGGTATAACGCTTATCCCTGATAGCATGGAGGTAAAGGGCACCGATAGTGATTCGTTGCCACTGGAGCAGCAT
This sequence comes from Chitinophagaceae bacterium, assembly GCA_965246935.1. Lineage (GTDB taxonomy): Bacteria > Bacteroidota > Bacteroidia > Chitinophagales > Chitinophagaceae > JAZKFT01. The sequence continues at coordinate 126,137 of CBDFGC010000028.1, forward strand.
CTGTGGCTAAGCGGCAGCCTGCAACCATCGGGTGGCTATGCGTTTATTCCCTATGACCTTTTTACAGGCCTGGGCAAAAATCCGTTTACCGCCGAAAAACGGCAAACCGATATTGATTTTAATTACGCACAGAAATACACTATTACCGGAAGCGTCATCATTCCTGAAAATTATTCGTTTGACGACCTCCCCAAAAACATGCGGATGATGATGGTCGATACCAGCATTGTACTAACCCGTATTCTACAAAAAGATGATAATATCCTAAGCTATAGGGTAACGCTTGATTTTAAAAGGCCAATCTATGCCGCCGATGAATATCCGGATGTAAAAGAATTTTATAAAAAATTATATGAAGCGTTGGATGAAAAAATAGTTTTGAAGAAGAAAAGCTGATATTATGAAATATCGCTTTTAAGAAACAGGCAGCATTACCTACTTTGAAAATTCGCCAAAGTGCCAGAGTACTCCCGACGGGTCGTGCATAAAACATTCCCGTCCCCAGTCATATTGTTTAATCGGAGTTAATTTTACATTTTTATATTTCGTTGTCAGGTTTAAGGCCCAAAGCTCGTTCCAACAGCTAACAACATCTTCCACTTCTAAAAAAATCATTGAATTATCTATCCATTCCTTAACGTAAGCATCTTGTAAATAAAAGCCTAAACCTTCTTTTTTAAAATAAGACATATTATCAGATAAAATACTTTCCTGAAAACCCAGGTCCCGGTAAAAATTCCGAGAAAGTTCAAAGTTTTCCGCACCAATGAAGGGTCGGATTGACATCACTTTATTTTCCATGGTATTCATTGTTCATCCTGCCCGGTGCTAATACTACATTGAAAGGGTAAATTTCAGATTAAATCTGTGGTGGCAAATATTTATTTCGGAAATCGAACGCTGCCTCTGAATGCCCATATTTTTGAAGTTGATCCAGCTTCTCAACTGCTTCCTGAATGGTTGGAAATTTGCCTTCATTAATCCACCACATAGCTGTGTAAGCCTTACCAAATGTTTGAAACCACTGTTTACGACGCCGCAGAACATCGGAGTGAAAGGTTTTATACATAAAATGTTCCAATGCCTCAATACTTTGCCACACTGACACATTTATGATGACTTGCTCGTCATCGTAAGGATTCATACCGGTGGCGTTATCGTTATCATCTTTTAGCCGCCAAACAAAGCCATCACTACTTTCTGCTACAGAATTTACAACACTTAAATTGTCAACAAATTCTTTCATTACCGGATCATTGATGTTGACTCCTCTCATCCGTGCAACATTAATTTCGGCAATCTGATATTTCGACATAAACTAATCTGATTTCAAAATACAATTAATACGCTATTCATCAAATAGGATCGGAAGCAGCATGATAGCATTCCAATGATAGTAAGTAGTATAAGCAGTAATAACGTTGTTATATGTTCCGGCACTACACAAATATTCTACGGTTAAGTATTATTCGTCTAACCACCATTTTGGTGAGCAAATATTGCGGAAAATTCTAAAATACTTTATCTTTATATACTGTGATCTCTTTTTCTTCCTGACCTCTTTTAACAACAAGAGGTAATTTTGTATTCTCCTCAAATATTTTTGTAAGTTTCATTATACAATCACAGTCGTTTTTACAGCCTAATGCTTTTCTATTTACTGAAATAATCTCATCGCCAATTTTCAAGCCTGCTTTGTCCGCCGATAATCCTTTAAACAGGCTTGTTACCAAAACCTTATCGTTTTTATATTCTGCTCCAAATCCGAATGAATTCCATCCATCTTCCAAAGTTGTTTCAGGTATTGGAGAAAGGTACAGTTCATCTTCTTTAAAATTCAACGTAACAATAAAATTCTTTATTATTGGATTTCCTATGAGGTTTTCAATGCCTGTTTTAGAATATAAAAAAGGTTTGTCTTTAAATTTAATAGCAGCTATTTCAATAGAATCTGCTTTAAAAATGTTTGCAGTTTGAACCAACGTACCGTTACCGCCTTCTGAACGGATGCCATTTACTTCAATAACTTGTTTTGTGGAAATGTATTTTAAAGCAGTTTTTTCCGTAAGGCTAAATTGTGTAGCACTGCCTAAGTCGAACATAAACTTTTCTGTTTTTCCATCAAGCTTTGCTTCAATAAAAGGCATTAACCGGCTGTTAAAACTCACCGGAATTTTTATAGTGTTATCTAAAAAGCGGATTTTAGAAAGCTGGTCGGAAACAATAATCTTCTTCCTGCTAAAATCGATTTGCCAGATGTAATTTTTAATAAGGCTGGCTCCAATCAAAGCTCCGCTAATCGTACATTTAATTGTTGGAGAACTGTCAAAATTCATTTGCAAAGTTGCGATGTTATAAAAAACCAGTAACCCAATTTTCAGGCTGTCAACTTTTACAACATTAATTTTTGATTTTATACCATTAGAACTTCCAACTATCTGGGAAGTTAAAACCGGGAAATTATTTTTCTTTTGAATCTCATCTGTAATGTCATTATACCCACCTGTATCAAATATGTAATCGTAGTTTTGATTTCCAATTGTCACGTTAATGATAATTTGATTGTTGCGATATTCAAAAGGCATTTCAAAATAAAAATCTTTATTGTCAGCGCTTACTGTATTTATCCATTCCAAAACTTGTTTTGGTTTTTGAGAATAAACGTTGAATGTAAGAAAAAAAAATGTGAGTAAATATAGTATTCTCATTATTTAATAAAAAACCATTTTCAGAATTTGAAGAAACAAAATGCGTAAAGAATCAGTTCGTGAAAAAACAGGTACTTTCAAATCAAATATACATACTCTTTCGATTGGCACTGGCGTTTCTATCGGAACTTGAAACTAAAGCTTCCAATCAGTACTAAATAATGATATAAATGTTGATTCTATAGGATTGCTTCGTCATTGGCTTCGGCATATGCTATGCCAGTAGTTGTAGAAACTGATCTTTTATGGTTAGTGATACTTACTTGTATAAATAAAAAGCTGGTAGCGGAGCAGTTGCTACTCCACTAACCAGCTTAATCAACAAAGTGTTATTTATTTCAATATCATTTTATTCTCTCCTATCACTTTTGTTCCCTGTAAACTACGAACCGTGTAGACACCTGGCATTTGTACCGGTATCTTATTAAACGTTGCACTGTTATTTTGCGTACCTGCCATTTGAGTAGCTACAGTTCTTCCCTGAGCATCCACCAATTGATAAGTGGTAATGGCTGCCTTTGCTTCCGGTAAAGTGATGGATAGTGCACCGGTTTCGTCCTGTATTTTATTTCTGGTAAATATACCTACCATGGCATTGTCAAACTTCTGAAGGGTAATAGCATTTGCAGTGTAATTATAACAATTGCCTTCGCCACTGCATTCAATGGTGCAGTAGCCGCTCATATTCCCGTTATATTGTACAGTGATTGTATCTGTTCCCTGACCGGCAATAATAGCCAGCCGGGTGTCGGATATTTTCCAGCTATATTTCACAGTTGTATCTCTGTTCGCAATTCCAAAACGGCGGGTTTCACCCGGTACCATCAAGCCGGTATTGCCATTTATAGTCAGTTGCCTTACAATTTTAGGTTGCGGCATGGGTTTGCCGTTGATTTCGTCCATCATACGCCAGGCGTATTCGTAGGTAAGGCTATCGTGGCGCAGGTTTGTTTCCGGTGCATACCAGGCATCCCATGGTGTTTCTTTTTCTTCACCACAATTGAAGTTTATTTTGCTTAGGTCATCATCCCACTTGCGGTTCGGATTGGGGTGTGGGCCCAAGCCCAGGGCAAGGGTGTTGGCACTTGGCTGATGGCAATGATTTTCAATTACGTTTACAAACTGCGGATCTACCAGCCAGTTAAAAATGCCTTTCATTTTTGTACGGGTACTATCGCGTATTTCTTTAAACCCCGGATACCAGCCGCCCGGTATTAACTCAACGCTGTTATTACTCAATGGAAAAGGCATCGCCATCTTTGTCTTCGTGGATATACCTAATATTTTCATACTAAATACCTGGCTGGGCGAATTGCCATCCTTCATTGCCGGCGTAAAGCGGATATTCGCTTTTATAAAATCAGGATTGGCTATCAGTGCCAGTACATTAAATATCAGCAGACGCGGCTTTTTATTCATTTTTAGTTTAAAATCAAAAGCCGTACCCCCGGCTTCTCCCTGCGGTTGCAACGTACCATTAATAGCACCACTGATCATCGCAATTTTTCTACATTTTTCCGGGAAACCAATATTGCTCATAGCGGAGTAAAAACGGTCTTTATATCCCGGTGCGCCTCTGGGTGATACGTCTTCTGCCAGGTGGTGGTGATTTAATTCCTGTTTGGACGCGGTGGTATTTACCTGTTGGTTGATGCCATCTTTTGCACCTTTCAGGCCCATACCTGCCATAGCTTTAATAAACTCCTGTTCTCCTATCGGAAATACAGATCCCAGATGCGTGGCATCCCAGCTTACCCAAAGTCTGCAATTATGATCAAGTTTATGTTTTTCCATGTAGCAAAGAGCATAGCGGCTAATAACACCACCCATACTCGGACCAACAATTACGACCTCTTCTTTACTACCCTGTGCTGCTAATTCTTCCCGGATATTGGTCAGAACCTTCACTAACACCATCGCATTGCGTTCTACATAATCGCCACCTGCCCGCATCAATGTTCCGATTTCCATACTATCGCCGTCCGGCAATATAATGTTCCGGGTTCCTGTTTGGTAGCATGGCATATTAATAATGATGACGTCGTATCCCTGCATTCTCAATTCATCAGCAAAGTTGGAAGTACGGCCATCTCTGGTAATATACCGGAAATTATAGCGGTAAATAAAATCGGCATCTCTTTTATCGGTAGGATCAAAGCCATCCAATACAATAACTGGTTTGGAAAGGGGCTTTACACAATTGGTTGCATCATTAATACCGGCACGATAATAATAATTAATTTCCGCCTGGCCTTTTAGCGGTGTTAGTTCATCATACCCTTCAAAAGAACTGTCCGCTACTACCGTTTCCCGACGGCAGGCGCCAACTGGTAACGAGGGTATGTATTCACTGCGCATGCTAACGGCTTTTTCTACTTCTACCATACTGGTGCTATTAAACGTATTTCCGTTTTCCAGGTGCACGGTTGCATGTAGGTTCACCAAAGCATCCTCCTGAAAATCAACAACAGCTGAGTCGTTGGCCGTAAGTGTATAGGATCCCATCCCATTACTGAAAGACAAATTCACACTGTCTACTTTAAGACCCGTATTCGCCAGCAGCATCTGAGGTATCCATTTAATAGTATGTAAGCCTGGCTTTACCTTGTCTGTCAGCAAAGTGGCTATTTGTAAACGTTTTGTAATAAAAGGAGATCCTTTACTGTATGGATTATTATCCAATCTGCCATTACGCTTTACCAACTGTTTGTTTTTAATGGCAAGATCGTTCAACATCTGGTAGCGCATATCCATAACTCCCACGGGAATTATTTTTCGAAAGCTTTGCCAATCGCTCATATCATCAAAATCGTCCGGCGATATCAGTTTGCCTATGGGATTGTAATGGGCCATATACAGATCAGTATAAGCCTGCCTGAAATGCTGAAAGCCTGTAGTATCTTTTGCAGGTTCAAACGCATCAAGCCTGGCAAATGGAGCGGACCGGTCGTATAAGATGCCTGAAGTAACAGCAGATTTGTTGACATTCTGTAAAAGGCTGTCTACAAGTTTTGTGTAGGAGGAACGGGTGTCAATGGAGACGTTTTTTGAGTTGAAAATAAAGCCAAAGAAGAGGCTCAACCCTGAGAGGAGCTTAATCATGATTACTGGATTTTTTGTTTAAGAAATATTGATGATGATCCTAAAATTGTCTCATCCTACAATAAATGCTTTGAATTCACGGACAGTATCAACCCAAGTAAAAAATCGTCCATCAGTCTTATACCAAGCTTAAACGCTGTTTGTTTCACCTGAATATTCTGTTGCGCCATCAGTCAATTACCGCAATGAAACACCCTTTTAGAACCGTTTCAGGTTAAAAGTATGTTGGAGGTTATTATGCGGAACGCAAATGTGTATGGAGTTTGAGGGAATTACGGATTTGAACAAATATTGAAAAATTAATTATGGATAGTTGCAATTGAACATCCCTTTTTCGCTATTATTTATGATTTTTATCCATTAAAATCATAAAATTTAGTGTTCTTAAAACTCAAAATGGCGAAGATGAGACGTCAATTTTTCAGCGTTAATCCGTAAATTAAAAGTTATCACTTGACTAAAGCATTAAGATAAAGCCATTTGATTTGTATTATAATCTTTTTGCGATAGGCCAGGGTCTAACGTAAGCGCTTAGGTGCAGGATGTCGTAAAATAAAAAAACCGCCCCGGTAAGTACCGGGGCGGTTTTACGTAATTTAAAAAGTTAGCGTCGTGCCTTAGTTAACACTCTTTTTAAGATGCGATACATGCTGTTGGAGCGTATTCACAACAGTAGCCAGTTGGTTTACATCAAAACCAGGCTGCGAAAGCGGTTTACTGATAACAAGCTGCGCTTTCCAAAGTTCCATAATATCCGCTGTGCTTACTACATAGGGCCGGTAGGCCGGATTGTCACTCACTAATGTAAGTTGCTTTTTAGCACGGCTGGTTTTTTCAATTCGTTTGTAAACGATGCCATCACCACGGCTAACGACAATATAGGTATCAGTAGGCCTAATAGTTTCCACTTCTTCTATTTTTTCGCCCACTATAATACTACCGCTAGGTGTAGGCATCATACTATCCCCCATAATTTCGAAGGCCCGGTAATTACCGGGCGCCAGCATTGGCAGGGTAAAAGTATTCAGTTCATCTACAAATGCAGGATCACCGTAACCCGACATATAACCGGCTATAGCTTTTACCGGTACAAATGATATAATAGCTGTACGGTCGTCCGCCATTTTGCTGGCCCGGCGCTTTTGCAGGTAAGCAAGCTTTCCGTCTGCCAGGTTTTTAAATAAAAAATCTTCCAGCGATATTTTAAACATATCACAAAGGGCTTGCATGACCTCCAGCCGCGGCTCAGCCCTTTCTTCTTCATAGGCACCAATCAGGGAGCGTTTAATGCCTAATTTTTCAGCCATTTCTTCCTGCGTAAACCCTTTTTGCTTACGCAGGTATTTTAAGTTTAATCCAGCCTGACTCATAACTAATCCATTTAGTGTAAGGAGCTAAATTAATTAGTTTTAAGATGTAATGCAAAATTAATTTCCAAAAAATTTTACGATTTTGTTGTTGCCAATGGATTACTTCACCTTTGTAGCATCAATTTTCAGCGGAACTGCTTTTGAACCATCATATAAGTCGTTAACCGGTTGACAGTTTTGTTTGGGTGTTTGTAACTACGAATATTGAGTTTAACTGCACACGGGAAAACCATTTACTATCCAAACAGGCATACTGGCAAAGCAATAAATTGAATAGCAGAATTTTGAATCATACACCATGCCCATAAAAAAAAAGCCCCAAAAAGAACCACCCGTTATACTCATTACCAATGATGATGGCATTACCGCACCTGGCATCCGCAACCTGGTAGCAGCGGTAAAAGATATGGGCCGCATTGTGGTGGTGGCGCCGGATAAACCGCAAAGCGGAATGGGACATGCCATTACCATCGGTCACCCGTTGCGGATGACTAAGATGGATACCTTCGGCGAAATAGAATCCTGGCAAACCAATGGGACCCCGGTGGATTGTGTAAAGCTGGCTGTCGATAAAATACTGCATCGCAAACCAGACATTTGCCTGAGCGGTATTAACCATGGCGCCAACCATTCCATTAACGTTATTTATAGCGGAACCATGAGTGCCGCTATGGAAGCAGCAATTGAAAGTATTCCCTCTGTTGGTTTTTCATTGCTGGATTACAGCATGGAGGCCGACTTTAGCATGGCACGGGAGGTGGTACAAAAAATTGTACAAAAAATTATGAGCCGCAAGCAGGACAAACACCTGCTACTAAATGTAAATATTCCATCTATCGATAAAGAATTATTAAAAGGCATACGCATCTGCCGGCAGGCTTACGCCAAATACGAGGAGGATTTTGACGAACGACATGATCCGCACGGACGTAAATACTACTGGCTTACCGGGCAGTTTCAAAACTTTGATAAGGGCAGGGATACCGATGTATGGGCATTGGAGCACAATTATGTAAGTGTTGTCCCCGTTAGTATAGACTTTACCGATTATAAAAATAAAACCAGGCTGGAAGAATTATGGGGCAGTTCATTTTAAAAAGAGATAATCTAAAACTGGGGCTTGTCCTTGGCCTGCTGACGCCTGTTATTGGTATCCTTGTTTTTTATTTGTGGCGATTTAGTTCATACACTTTTCAGGAATTTTGGCTTAATCTACAATCCAATCGTAATCTCGTTACCAGCATTGCGGTCATTTGTATGTTTCTAAACATTGTTGTGTTTACATTATATATTAATACCAGGCGGGATCAAACCGCTAAGGGCGTTTTTATTATAACAGTTGTGTTTGGCATTGTAGCCCTGGTATTTAAGTTTTTAGGGTAAAGCCACCGGCCCCCACCTAACCTCCCCCAACAGGGGAGGAATAAAACCGTAGCATTTTTGGTTTTAATTATTTTTATATAGATTTCGCTCAATTTCAATTATGTTTAGTAGCCCCTCTTTTGGAGGGGTTGGGGAGGCCGTCATTCTTATGAAATATTACCTGATAGCCGGTGAGGCAAGCGGTGATTTGCATGGCAGTAATTTAATTAAGGCCATGCTGAAAAAAGATGCTGCCGCCAGTATACGCTGCTGGGGCGGCGACAAAATGGAAGCAGCAGGCGCCACGGTTGTAAAGCATTACCAGGAGCTGGCATTTATGGGTTTTTTTGAAGTGGTGATGAACCTGCGCACTATCCTTAAAAACATACGCTTTTGCAAACAGGATATTACTGCCTGGCAGCCGGATGTGCTTGTCTTTATTGATTACCCTGGTTTTAATATCAAAATTGCCCAATGGGCTAAGTCGTTAGGCTACAAAACAGTGTGGTATATATCGCCGCAGGTATGGGCCTGGAAGGAAAGCCGGGTAAAAATTCTGCGGCGTTGTATCGATCGGATGTTGTGCATTCTGCCATTTGAAAAAGCCTTTTATCAAAAATGGAATTATGAGGTAGAATATGTAGGGCATCCGCTTTTAGAAGTTATTAGTCAACAGTCTGGCAGTCAGCAGGCAGCAGGCAGCAGTCAGGAAGGCCGAAAGACAGGAAGTCAGGAAAAAGAAAGTCGAAAAGTCCGGAAGTCAGAAAGTCCGGAAGAAAGAACGGATTCACCATTCACGACTGACGATTCACGATTCACCATTCACCATTCACGACTAGTGGTTGCTCTGCTGCCCGGCAGTAGGAAGCAGGAAATTCTAAAGAAATTGCCGGTGATGCTGGCAGTAGCTGCACGGCTACCGCAATACCAGTTTGTAGTTGCCAAAGCGCCCGGGCAGGAAGACGCATTTTATGAACCGCTGCTACAGCCGTATAAAAATGTAACTGCTGTAAGGGACGCCACTTATAATCTGTTGAAAGAAGCTACCGCAGCATTGGTAACCAGCGGCACCGCTACGCTTGAAACGGCTTTGTTTAGTGTGCCACAGGTAGTATGCTATAAAGGAAGCCCCATTAGTTACCAGATTGCCAAACGGCTAATTACCATTAAATATATTAGTTTGGTGAACCTGATTATGGACCGGCCGGTAGTAAAAGAATTAATTCAGCACCAAATGACTGCGGAAAATCTACAGGCCGAACTGGAAAAGCTACTGGATGATGAAGCTACACGTGCCCGAATCAAAAAAGATTATGCTGAACTCTGGAATTTGCTAAGTGCCGGCGGCAATGCTTCGGAAAAGGCAGCAGCGATTATTTGTGATTTTATGAATGGCCAATTGTGAAGGGTGAATTAAGTTCCGGCTATCTTCCGGACTTTCGGTCTTACCATCTTCCCAACTTGTCTTAGTGTTTCCGAATCAGCTTTATTACCAGGATAATCAGTGCCACCAAAAACAAAAGGATAGACAGCCGGTTAATACCGTGCATGTACTTTACGAATTGCGTATTGGGGCGGTTCGGATCTTTTTTCCGGAGATAAAAATATTCGCCTATTTGCTGCCAAAATCCCATGTAAGTGTATTTTACGCAATGTGAAGTTAAAAGAAGATCAGAACAACTTATAAGGTATAAATGTTGAAACTGTAACATAAATGCCTTCGTAAATTTATTCACTAAAAAAAAATTGTCATGAAAAAAATAATTGCTGCTGTAAGCGTTACCGCTTTTTTGATGCTGGCCGCCTGCGCTCAAAAAACAGCGCCGAAGCAATACCCGGTTACCAAAACCGATGCGGAATGGAAAAAAATACTTACACCGGAGCAATATGAGGTTACCCGGAAAGCAGGAACAGAACAGGCTTTTACCGGTGCAACCTGGGAAAACCACAAGAAAGGAGACTATTATTGTGTATGCTGTAACCAATTGCTTTTTAATAGCAGTACCAAGTTTGAAAGCGGTACGGGTTGGCCCAGTTTTTACCAACCTGCCGTACAAAAAAATGTAGAAGAGCATACCGACAGTAAATACGGCATGAGCCGTACCGAAGTTGTATGCAGCAACTGCGGTGCACACCTGGGCCATGTATTTGATGATGGTCCTAAACCTACGGGATTGCGGTATTGCATGAACTCCGCGTCACTTTCTTTTAAGGAAACCAAGTAAAAATGATAAGTATAACTGCCCCGGTACATTCTGCCGGGGTTTTTTATGCCTGCACTTTACCCATTGAACAAAAACCCACAAAATGTTATGGTTTCGTGATAAGTTAATCTAACCTATTTAATAACAATACGATAGATTTACTGGCAGCAACCGTTAATCATTTTATTGTATGCCCGTAACTGTTATCAAAAAACACCCGCTGGCTATCCGCTGGCTACACTGGATCAACTTTCCGTTATTGACTATTATGCTATGGAGCGGCCTGCTGATTTATTGGGCTAATGCAGCTTATGGTATTCACCTGGGCAAGCAGGAAGTATTTCATTTTTTCCCTAAAGGATTTTACACTGCTTTAGGGGTTCCCTTTCGCCTCGCCGAAGGCATGGCGCTGCATTTTACTTTTATGTGGCTGTTCTTTATTAACGGTGTCATTTACGTGATTTATCTGTTGGTTTCAAGAGAGTATAAGCTCATCTTTCCTAATAGAAGATCGTTAAAAGAAAGTTTTTTAGTTGTGTTGCACGACCTGCACATTCGCCGTGGTTTGCCTCCGCAGAAAAAGTATAATGCAGCTCAGCGAATTGCCTACACTGGTGTAATTGTAATGGGATTTTTAATGATCATTACCGGATTATCAATTTATAAGCCTGCACAACTACATTGGTTGACTGCCATTTGCGGCGGCTACGAGTGGGCACGAGCCGAACATTTTATTATATCTGTTTTGTTTGTATTGTTTTTTATAGTTCATGTAGCACAGGTAATTATTGCCGGCTGGCGTAATTTCAGTAGTATGATTACCGGCTTTGAAGTAAAGAAATCTGCATCGTTAAAACGTGAATCACCGATTATGGATCGTAAATAATGTTAACCGTTTGCTATTTGCAATTGACTATGCAGTGATAAATTATAACGGATGGGAAGTATACTCAATTTTGGAATGATAAAAAATTGTAATCATCGAAAACTCAATGTCAATCGAAGATTTCAAAACGCTGAACTTTAAATTTTAAACGGTTTTCATGAGCACCGAACTAAAAACGACCACTTTTACTGAAAAGCAAATCCGCAACCGGACGATTATTTCTTTTATTGTATTTATCGTCTTTATTGCTTTATTGTTTTTCGGCTGGCGATGGCTGCATCAGCAACCAAAAGAAGAAGGGGCTTACAAGCCGTTGCGCCGCACTTTGCAGGCCAATGAGAACCTGTTTGGCCGACTCGTAAAAGCCAATCATCTTGCCAAAACTTACCCCGTATCGGCTGCGGATAAAAACGTTCGTTTCAATGGTAGTTTTGGTATGCAAACCCCACTGGATACAGCCTGGCGATTGGTGGTTGTAAAAGGTGCCGGCGATACGTTGCGGTTAACCCTCAATGAATTGCGCATGTTGCCAAAAACCGAAATTGTTTTCGATTTTAAGTGTATAGAAGGCTGGAGCCAGGTTACGCACTGGGGCGGTGTACGATTGAAAGATTTTTTAGACCATTATGGGTTGATGGAGCAACAAAAAATGAGTTATATGGGACTAAATACCCCGGATGGTCAATACTATGTGGGTATTGATATGCCAAGTGCCTTGCACCAGCAAACGTTACTGTGCTATGAAGTAAACGGCCATATGCTACCCATAAGAGACGGTTACCCCCTCCGGTTGATTATCCCGGTAAAATATGGTGTCAAGCATCTTAAACGCATTGGCACCATGTACTTTAGCAACCAACCGCCACCCGACTACTGGGCACAAAGAGGCTATGATTATTTTGCCGGGCTATAATGATCATGACTGGTGAATGCTTTGAGGCTACATTCCTGATCAATTCTTATGATGAATTATCATAAACTGATTAATTAAATTTCTTAACTTCAATCAGCATCAGTCATTCAACATTGACCATTCACGACTTGTCCGCCGGATACATGACGCCCGCCTGCCGCCTCACTTCGTCCATCGTTTCAAAAACGGCTTTGCTGAAAGAATGACTGTAAATATCGCTTTCAATTTTGCCGGCTTTTATGCAGCGGTAAACTTCATCAATTTCATACTGAAAACCACGACCTTCCCATTCACAGGGATAACTGGTTGATTCCGCATCGTAAGGTTGTACCGTAATGCCTTTGGTTTTTTCGTTCCAGGGTTGTTGTATAATTATTTTCCCGTTTTTCCCATATATCACTGCCATGCCTTCAGTTTGCAATACAAACGACGATTCCAGCGTAGCGTATTTGCCACCCTCATAAGAAAATAACATCGTGCAGCTTTCATCAATACTGCCGGGGCTAAGGCGGGCGTGGGCTTGTATCTTTTCCGGTTTGCCAAAAAGCAATTGTGCCAAAAAAACTGCATATATTCCGAGATCCAGCAATGATCCACCCCCCAATTCAGGATTAAAATAGCGGCTCTCCAAGTCATATGGTGCTTTGTAACTGATATCGGCCCGTAAGGCAACCAGCTCACCTATTGCATTGTCTGCTATTAATTTTACCAATTGCTGAATTCCGGGTGTGAGGCGTATCCACATGGCTTCCATTAAAAAAGTATGGTGCTGCCGGGCTACTGTAGTCATTCTATTTACTTGTGCCAGGTTAATGGCCAGCGGCTTTTCGCACAAAACCGGCAGCCCATTTTGAAGGCACGCAATTGCCTCTTCACAATGTAGTGTATGCGGGGTAGCAATATATACGGCATCAACCTGCGCATTATTTACAAATGTATCCAGCTTATCAAAATACCTGGGTGCCTGTTCCTTGTCAGCAAACTGGTGTGCTTCGTTAATATCTTTTGAAAATACGGCTTCTATGGTATGACAGGCGGTGGCGGCTAATTTCAGGTCATGTGCAAAATCTTTTGCAATACTTCCCGGACCGATAACTCCCCATTTGAACGTTTCCATGCTAATGCTGATTTAAAAAATGGTTTATGCAAAACCGTGCCGGTAGCATGATATAGCAAACAACCGGGTCTGGTACTATAGTTGCACTGCTTCTTCATGCGTAGATGTCACTAACGATCAATAATTCAGTGTAGAAACATACTATTTCAAAACTGCATTTGAGATTGATTTCTTGCATAATGACGTCTATACAACATTTAAAACATATTATTTTATGAGAACGAGGTATTTGTTTATAGCAGCGGCCATCATTAGCAGTGGTATGTTTCTTCCACCAACTTCTTTTGCTCAAAGAACGAATCAGCCTGTTAACAGAGCGACATTAACACCAACGGATAGAGCGTTTGTGCAGGATGCAATTAACAGAAATAATGAAGCGATGGCTTTGGCACAAGCTGCATTACAGCAATCGAAAAAAAAAGAGGTACAACAGATAGCTGCTCAATTGATGAGTGATCATAGAGTGGCGCAAAAAAAGCTATATGCCATAGCTGGTATAGCGGATACGATCCCTTATAGCCGTAGTGCAATACAACCGGTGGCCGGCGTTAACAGGTTACCTGCTACGGATAATTTGGACAGTCGCCGCAACCGCACTGTTGTAAGTATTACCGATGATAAAACAGCAAATAGTACGGTAGCGTCTAATACAGCAAATTCCAATAACACACCAACCATAAATACATCAACTGGTATATCAACCACGCAACTCCAAGGTGGATTTGATACTTCCTCCCATTTTGGCGTCAACCAGTCATTCAATGGTAATACATCCATTGATAATGCAAATGGTGTAAACAACAGTAACCGTACCGATGTGGGTAGTTACAGCGGCCGTGCTTCTGAAACCAATACTCCTGCTTATACACAAAATCCGGTAACCGGCAACCAGCAATTGAACAATGGCATTAACAGCAACAATACAGCTATCCCCGTTTCTACAACCAACATTGGAATTACAAATGGGTTAGGTGGCGGTGTTGTAGATACCGTACGTCAAACCGGTTCTACTGCCGGTTTTCAAAACCCGGGTACAAATCTCTCCTCTCCCGGAAATGAAAGGTATAGTAAAACCACGCCAGCTACCGTACCTAACAATAATGCCGGGAGTGATTATGGTGTAGCCGGCGTGCCCATTAACAATACGCAAACGAATGCTTTAAACACAGCCCCGTATAGTAATAATAATATTAACAGCAATAGTGTTCAAACGGGTCGGGTTTTGCCTACATCCGATCCGGCAGTTGTTGTTAATTCCAGCACTGCATCCATGGGTAATAAAGATGTTGGCTTTAATAATGCAAGCACAGGTGCCAACGGAGTTGTTCAGCAAAGCGGACAATTAGCTGCCGATAATGCCAATGGTATCAACCGCCGTACATCTGAAGTAATTAACGACAATACTGCCGTATCAAATAAAAATAGTATTACAAGAAACGGTACAACAACTACTACCGGCGCCATTACAAATAACGGTGCCATCCTTGCAGGCCGTTCAAGAGGTACCAATAACGCAGTTGGTATAGCCAACCCATCCGCTACTGCAACCAATCCGACTAATAACAGTAATTTTTATTCGGAACCATTTACTGTCTCACCAGCTTTAAGTTCTTTACGTACGGCATCACCTGATACATTCGATGCACAATGGGCCATCCAAATGAATGCAAACCAGCAGGTAGCCATTACCTTATACCAGTCCGCACTTCGCCGCACCACAAATGCACAGATAAAATCTTATATTAATACAGTTGTGCAACTGCT
This sequence comes from Chitinophagaceae bacterium, assembly GCA_965246935.1. GTDB lineage: Bacteria > Bacteroidota > Bacteroidia > Chitinophagales > Chitinophagaceae > JAZKFT01. The sequence continues at coordinate 141,563 of CBDFGC010000028.1, forward strand.
GCGTGGCCATCAGTTTGCTTTAGGCCAATGGCAAGCTAAACAGTAAAATTCAATTGGCTAAGACCAGTAAATCAATCAAACCCCGGATGTTTTATAGTCATTCGGGGTTTTTGTAATGTCGGGGGGTATAAACAGGAAATTATTAGTAAATAATATCATCGCATTGACAGAACATTCTATTCCTTCTGCATTTAATTATGGCGTAGTGGAAATACAAACCAATTTCAAATAAAGATTTCCCGATACGGTTCTGTTCTGCCAATTTAACTTTTTATACCAATCATTACAGTTAAACCATGCGATGGCTTTTAACTCTGAAGGACTGATCTGTAGTACTTTGCACTTGTTATTAATGCTTACAAAAAACTAAATGTATAATGAAACTGAATGTAAAGATTCCTATTGCTATCATCGCCTCCTTAGTCATTTTTACAGGCTTTGCGCAAACTCCTAAAAAGAAAGGCAGCCTTTTTGGTAATGTTTTGAAGAATGTTCTTGGTGACACTTCCACATCCGGCTCCTCACTTACTAATACCGATATCGTCAGCGGCCTGAAGGAAGCATTGAACACCGGAACACAAGCCAGTACCAATAAATTATCATCTGTTGACGGCTTTTTGAAAGATGCTGCTGTTAAGATATTGCTACCTCCCGAAGCACAGAAAGTAGAACGGACGTTACGCACATTAGGCATGGGCAAACTAGTTGACAATGCGATCACCAGCCTGAACCGCAGCGCCGAAGATGCCAGCAAAAAAGCAGCACCTATCTTTCTGTCTGCCATTAAAAACATGAGTATTAGCGACGCACTTGGAATATTGCGTGGCGGCGACATATCGGCTACCTCTTACCTGCGCAAAAGCACCAATCTGGAGTTAAATAATGCATTTCGCCCGGTGATTGATTCTTCGCTATTAAAAACAGGTGCTACTAAATACTGGTCGGATTTGTTTACCCAGTATAATAAGATTTCCACTACACCGGTGAATACAGATTTGGTGGGATATGTAACAGATAAAGCAATGAACGGTATTTTTTACTATGTGGGTCAGGAAGAAAAAAATATCCGTAAAAACCCCGGTGCGTATGCTAGCAGCATTCTAAAAAAAGTATTCGGAGCGAAATAATTATCTTGTAGTCGTAGACTATGGAGAACATAGGGATACGAAGTCAGAGACCCTATGTTTTCGAAACCTTTATAACGATCAAATTTTTTGTAGGAACACGCCTTACAGCGTGTTCTAAAATAGTAGAGAGCCTCGCCGCTGAACGTGCCGCAAGGCACGTTCCTACAAAACCGGAATAAAAACGCCTGACAGCTTTTGCTTCAGGCGTTTTTTTATTCGAACGAAATCCCTTTAAATTTTTAACCCGATCCGGATAGCAATGCGCCGATAATAAAATTTATAATTGGAAATGTTGTTATTTAAAAACGGATCAACGCCAACCTGGGTAGTGGTTTCTTTAATGCCCATTGCTTTATAACTAAAGCCGGCACTCAAGGATAAGGCCGTATTATTTTTAAGGTGGATGAAGTAACCAATGCCACCTTCAGCCGAAAAGCCATTTCTGTAATCATACGCATCTGTTTCAAACCGAGCCCCTGTTTTGTAATCGTCCATCCATACGAATTCAATACCGGTATTCCCATACAGAAATGGCTGATGCCTGCTTTTACCAAAAGCCTTGTGTACGCCTACCAATAGTGGAATACTGCGAATGCCATACCAGTCGATACCAGTACTGATACCAGCGTACCAGTTGTTCTTGCGGATACCATTGGTTGTAAGTACGCCTATTTTTTCACCGCTACTACCTGCCAGCAGAACAACCTGATGCAGGCCAAAATAGTGAACTCCTTTTTTTACAGCAGTATCCTGAGCAAATAAAAAGTTACATGTAAGCAACAGGCATAAGAGACCTATCTTTCCCATACAATCATATTATTAATTTACCAATCAGAACGGTTTGATCATTCCCGGCTCCTTACCTGTTTTTTGCGTATTCTACTTTTAAATGTGGGTAAACAATGCCAAGTGTATTACATGCATATTCTTCGGCAGGGTTTAAAGCAGTTACCAGTACGTATAATTTATTGTTGACGATATTTAGATTCGCCGGTAATTTGATGACACTATATTGAATTGCTTCTCTATTTGTTAAATAGCGAATCCTTGAGGAATCTTCTGTAAAATCCAATACAGGTGTACCGCATGACACGTCACTTGTCAACAGTACTTTGGCCTTTAGATAAACGTCTTCTGTTTTGGCACAATCACATTCATTACGCTTATTGCATTCAAAAAAGAAGCTGCTTGTAATTAATAATACGAATGATAAAAATTTCATACGATCTTTCTTTTATTAAATTATCATGCAACTATTATCAATTTGATTTCCTGCTTCCTCTAAGACTTTGTCAGCTTACTTATGCCAGGTGGTGGTACTTAGCAATTTTATATTATTGATATTGCTGTAATCGTACTGGTATAATCCATCAGCCGCTGAAACAATTGCCAGGTTATTATTGCAGATCACATCATAGGTTTCAGCCATCGGAATTCTTTTTTTCAAAACCACGTTGGCAGCACTGGCAGCATCAAAGCATTTCAGGCCTTCCTTACCATCACAGACGAATAACCATTGCCCGTCTTTGCTAAGGCCACGGGGATTGGTAAGCGGATAACTTTTAACGAGTGAAGGGTTCAGCAGGTTCTGCACATTTACTACATCTAACTGATTGCCGGTACCGCTGCAAAAATTGCCACTGCGCAGGGTAATGTATGCGTATTGCCCATCTGAAATGACGGGATCGCACATGGTAGCATGGGCAAAGGAACTTAGCCGCACCGGTAACTGTGCATTGGCTACACTGTATATCAGCATCCCGGAAGTGGATCCGATAAACAACTTATCGCCAAATGGGTAAATGGTTTCAATACCAAAACCGATAGACACTTTATTTTGAAACTGGGGTTGCTGTGGCTGCACCAGGCTAAGCACATTCAGGCTGCTGCTGGTAACGGTGTACAAGTAATTATTCAGGATAGCAAACCGGGCCATGCTGCCACCCTGCCCGGTTGATTTATTCGAAGAAGCAGACTGAAAAGCAATTGCAGCGTCGAAGACAGTGTTTCTCCTTACGATAATTGAATTATTCATTCCATTGGCAAAATCAGGCAATGCAATCTTTACAGATGTATCCTTTGCTGTCCAATCGTAAATGATATGGGCACTATCTACGGCAAAGCCATTTACAAAACCACGGTCAGGAAAAATGCCGGCAGTCGTTTTGGTAAGTGTGGCCTGCATCGGGTTGGTAATATCAATGGTAAATAAGTTGGTAAAGCAATCAGCATACAACGTATTGCCATATACAGCCACGTCTTCATTACCGGGTATTGGTATAAAGGCTTTATTTACAGGCGTTGCCGGGTTGCTGTTGTCAATAATATGTATGCCTTTGTATTTCTCATTCAGGAAAATATAGTTGCCAATCGTAAATAATTTGCCAGGTTCTTTAATGGCAACCGGTGCCGAACTCTTTAATTCAGTTTGCACCTGTACTAATGTTTTATATAAAGGCCGGTAGATGGTATAATGCTGCCAGGCTGTATCTTTTACACAGCCATTAAAAACAAAGGCAATCATCATTAGCAGCGGTATTTGGGCTACTTTACATTGTATTTTTTTCATAATCGTTGAGGTGGTTTAATAGTTGAAAAGTTTTTTCCATTTATATTTTAGAGAGTAGAGATCAGATTTGAAAGAAGAGCTACCTGTATTTTGATAAAGGAATACCGATACGAAGTTGTAACTGATTCCAGTGGAAAACAGAGCCTGCTTTAACCTTCGCCACGTTTGTGAAATCGTGCTGATAAAATAATCCTGCCTGAATGTGATGATTGATACATATATCCATACCTGCTTCCCCGCCAAACATTACTTTATTAGACAACTTCGCAGATCGGATGTAGGAACCGGAGCTGTAATCATGCAGCAATAAATGGTTGCTGATCGTGTACGCTACTGCTAAACCTGCAAAAAAACGAAAAGGTAAACGAACCTGGGGATTAAGTGTGTAAAGAAGGCCGGGGGCTACCTGCAATCGGTGAACCCGGTCAGACTGTATTGTTGTCCCCTGATCATTTAATATGCTGTTAGTTCTGTAAAAAGCAATATTTGCCAATGCGTTAGCCTGAGGCAGGCTGTCGTTCCTGTTACCAACACGTTGCTTAGCGGTTAAAAACTGGTAACTTACTTCCGTCTGCCAGCTAATATGTTTACTGATCATTTGGCGTCGCATAATACCGGCGCTAACACTAAAACTTCCTGTAGGATTACGGAAAATACCACCGGGAATACTGGTCTGCCCAACAGAATTACTGAGGTTAACAGCGTCCAATGATTTTCGCATATCACTGCTGCTATTGGCAAGACTACTTTTCCCAAACCCGATTATAAGGCTCCACTCCGCCTTCCTGTTTTTATTTTTTGCTTTTGAAGCCGTTGTTTCAACTGCATTTCCGGATAGTGTGTCGCTCCTGTTAGCTAAAGCAGTATCATTTTTTGTAACTACCCTGGGCAATAAAATAATAACTGAATCTATCAGCGGCAGTAGTGGTACGTTACTCAAAAGAATGACATCATTATTTTTTTCATTTTGAATAGCAGCAGTCCCTGCTGAATGATTTAATACATACCTTATACCTTCTGTTTGTATAACCGGTGTTTCGGAATGCCTTTTAAGAAAGGAATTTTCAGGTGTGTGTATTTTTTTCCGACGTACTCCGTTTATTACACCAGTTTGTAAAGAAGATTTGCTCACATTCACCGGGTAGCCGGTTGCTACTTCTTTTTTTACCTGATGCGGCTTATGCCGAACATTGAATCTTTTTTCGTTTACAACAGTTTTTTGTTCACCATCCCGTTGAAGCGTCTCATCTCTTGTAGTATCAACAGGTAGATTAATTAATTTTTTAATGCTGGTATCAACAACGGCACTCCTGCGGGCAAGTCCGGCTGTTTGCTTATTATCGGCATTTTTCAGCTTATCAACCATTAGCCATACGCCACCACAAAGGCAGGCAGCCAATGGTAATAACCACCATATGGCAAATCGGCGCCTGCGCTTTTCGGGCAAAGCAGCCACTACCCGCTCCCATACCTGCGGGGAAGGGTTTAGCTGGAAGCTTTCCAGTTGGTGGCTAATATTTTTTTCAAAATCACCTGACATACCTTTTTAGGTTTTGCTGTTCGGTAACAGATTGTAATTTTTTAATAAGTGCGGCCCGTGCCCTGCTATACTGGCTCCGGCTGGTTTGTTCGCTAATACCCAACAGGTTACCTGCCTCCATATGGTTATAACCTTCAACAGCCACCAGGTTAAACACAGCCTGGTAGCCGGCCGGTAGTTCCCGTATTATTTCCACTAAGTCTTTCGTTTCAATTTTTAATTCCGGTTGTTCGCTGCTCACCGGGTGCATGGCAATCTGATCCAGGTTTAGTTCGTTCCGGTAGCGGCTATGCCGTTGCAAGTAATCAATAGCTGTGTTTACCATAATTCGCCGTATCCATGCTTCCAGTGAGCCCTGTTTCCGGTACTGCTGCAGGCTATGAAATACTTTTATAAAACCCTCCTGCAACACGTCTTCTGCATCGGCCAGGCTTTTGGTATATCGGTAGCATACACCAAGCATGCCACTGGCATACTGATCGTACAGGCTTTTTTGCGCTGTGCGGTTATTTTTAAGGCACTGTTGTATTAGGGTATTGCTATCCATGTGCGGCTGCGTTTACATTGACGGGCAGCGGGAAGAATTCATTGCACGGATAAAGAAATAATTTACAAGGTTTACCACATCATTTCCGGCAAATCGGAAACACACTAAAAAAGGTTGCCAACTTTCCAAAAGTTGGCAACCTTAGTAGCTTCATTGTTACAAAGTATAAAATACGCCCAGCCTTAAAACATTCGTATAAGCTTTAAATTCTGTACCAGCCGGATTTCCAAAATAGTTGATCAGGCCAACTGAATAACTGCTTTGTATGCCGATATGCTTTTTCTGCAATCTGAACTGCAGGCGGGGCCGAAAGTCAACAGATTGTTTTCTGTGATCCATATCCGTAATAATTGTATTGCCTCCATTCGATCTGCGTTTTTCCTTTTTCGTGTGCAGATAAGGTGCAACAGCAACATCAACTCCCAAGTCAATATCAACAATACGCATTCGCCGTTGGTTTTACTCCCAAAGCGTTTTCCTGCATACGGAAACAGATTAATAAACGTGTGCGTTATTTTGGATGTGCCATCAGCAGGTGTAAAGCTAAATACGGCTCTCTACCCGGGTAATTTTTACTTTGCTGGCTAATCGTTTCATAACCAGATTGAAAATTCCGGCTATCCATCCTTTTTTATTCGCTTCTTTGAATAACTTACATATATAGTTCCACCTAATCCGGGCTTTTTCCCGTATGGAAAAACGGTAGCATCAGGCGTAGCAGGCCCTGGCACATCGCTCAGCAAAATAAATGCAGTGGAGCCAGCATCACGGCCTCTAAAAAAGGAAATATTTCCATCGACCCCAATACTGAACGCTGTTTTTTGCGATACGGCTATTTGAAAAATAAGACAGCTTATTGGCATCAGCAACATTTGCTTCATACATATGTTTTTCTTGAGACGCTGATAATGCAAGAATCGTTGCATCGGAGTTGCAGCAGATGAGCCATTGTTAGCGCATCAATGATTTTGTTTACGAGTAAATGATAACCTGTAAAAAAAACCAACTCTGGCTACGTTAGCAAATGCTTTCGGGTTAGCGCCAACCAGCCTGCCGTAATAATTAATTAAACCGAAAGAATAACCAAGTAGCAACCCAACATGATGGTATTGAAGCTTAACCTGCAAACGGGGCCGTACATCAAAATAAAATAAATATTTTTCGTAAGTGTAATCAGTTATCAGGGCGGTTGCAATTGTAGTTGCTTTACCATGTTCATGTGTTGAGAGGTAGAGCGCCAAATCAAACCCCATATCCACAATCATTTAAACAATATGATTGCAAGAATCGTAGTAAGATCATTTCAGCAAACTTCATTTATACTTTTTAAAATCAATTTGCACACCTGTTCAATCATTTCATTGCTCATTACCAGCGGTGGAGCCACCCGCATGTATTCAGATCCAAACAAAAACCAATCGGTAATAAATCCATTAACTATACATTGGTGAACAATTTTTTGGGCTACAACTGCTGATTCAAATTTTAAAGCCATGAGCAGCCCCTTGCTATTTATTTTTTGTATAGCGGGATGGTGTAGCAGTGAATGAAATAAGGCCTCTTTTTGGAAAACACCAGCCAACACTTTTTCCTGCAATAAAACATGGAAAGCTGCCATGCCTGCCGCACAACAAACCGGATGGCCTGCAAAAGTGGAGATATGACCCAGCACCGGGTTGTCTGTTAGTGTTTGCATGATGTTTTTATTAGCTATAAAAGCACCCAATGGCATGCCACCACCCAATGCTTTGCCGAGCAACAAAATATCCGGCACAATGCCGTACTGTTCAAATGCCCATAAAGTTCCGGTACGGCCAAAGCCTGTTTGTATTTCATCCAGCACCAGTAAAGTTCCGGTTCGGGTGCATTGCAGCCGCAACGCCTGTAGCCAGTCCTTATCTGCTGCTTTTACACCAGCTTCTGCCTGCACCACTTCCGCTACTACGCAGGCTGTTTTAGAGGTAATGGCGTCCAGGCTATCCCATTCATTATAATCCGCATGAAAAACGCCGGGCAAAAGAGGTCGGTAGGCATTGCGCCAGTACTCATCGCCCATTAGGCTAAGCGCCCCCTGCGTACTGCCATGGTAGGCATTTTTAAAAGCAACTATATCCGTGCGGCCCGTGTATCGTTTTGCCAGCTTCATAGCCCCTTCTGTAGCTTCGGTACCACTGTTGGTAAAATACACACAATCCAGTGTTGGTGGCAAATGTTCTATCAGCAAATTTGCATAGGCTACCTGCGGTGCTTCAATCATTTCACCATATACCATCAGGTGCATATAATCATTGGCCTGCCGGGTAATGGCTTCAATGACTGCCGGGTGTCCGTGCCCGATATTGGCAACACAAAAACCACTGATGCCGTCAATATACTCCTTTCCGTCTTTATCCCACATGCTGCAACCGCTGGCCTTTGCAATTTCAAGACCCATAGGTGCAGGCGAAGTTTGTGCTACGTGCTGTAAAAAAAGCTGACGATTGGAGATTGGCATAGGCTGATTACATTGCAACAGCAAAGGTTGTTTGTTTTTTGCCACATAGGCACATAAGTTTACACATAGAAACACATAGAAAATAACAAGTTGTATCAACAAGAAAAAGCAAAGTTTTCTAAAGATTTGTTTAACCGGTTAACAAGGTTTTTACTATTTAACTGTAATTATAAACCAATAAAACAGAGAACTAAATAATTGATTTTCTTTGGTGTACAGATTAATAACCAACATGTCATTTTGTATTCCTATGTGAAGCCTTATATGTACCTCATGTGCCTATGTGGTTATTGTATTTATATTAAAAATACCTCCATGCCTTTTATCCTTTCTGTAAATAACATCAGCCCCAACTTCGGGCGAAACAATTTTATAGCGCCGAATGCAACCATTACCGGCGATGTGCAAACCGGCGACGATTGTAGCTTTTGGTTTAATGCAGTGGTACGTGGCGATGTAAATTTTATTCGCATGGGAAATAAAGTAAATATACAGGATGGCGCCTGCATCCACTGTACCTATCAAAAGCATGGCACTACCATTGGCAATAATGTGAGTATTGGCCACAATGCTATTGTGCATGGCTGTACCCTGCACGATCATGTGCTGGTTGGCATGGGTGCTATTGTAATGGACGGCGCCGTGGTGGAAAGCAACAGTATTATTGCCGCCGGAGCTGTGGTGCTGGAAGGTACGCATGTTCCATCGGGCAGTATATATGCCGGTGTGCCGGCCAAAAAAGTTAAAGATATTTCGCCGGAGCTAACAGCAGATCAGATTAACCGGATAGCAAATAATTATGTGCTGTACAGCAGTTGGTATAAAGAATCACCGGATGAAGAGCTATTGGAAACGACAGGTGTAGAATAATGAAATCACAGAATAAGAAGTCTTTCCAAATGGAATGTTAGCGTAATTTTTTATTTTGTACATTATATGCAACCTTTACGATACCTAAAGTTAATTATGAGGCTGTTTAGTATTTTAACAACAGGCTACTGCGTTGCATGAAGATCTGTCAAACAGGTAGCCACTCCGTGGCATGACGCTGTAATTATAGCTCCCATTTCTACAAACAGGTAGTGCCTCCGGCACATAAAACCATTGAACTTTAGTTTACTAGCCTGATCTTCACTCATTCTTAAAATACGAAATTCGTACAGGCCGAGAAAAAGAGGAAAGAACAAATTATAGAAGGGTTTATGTGCCGGAGGTACAATCTGTTTGTAGCAGGTGTTCAAAATTGGATGGGCTTATGCCACGGAGTGGCTACCTGTTTTATTATCAGGTGCTTCCATTTACACACCTTTGTTAAAATACTAAAAGTCCCTATAAATGATTAAAATTGTTGCAAGTGTAGAATTTATTGGAGACGATTTCAAACCGGGGTTAGCTGAAGTTGAAGGCGATTACCTATTTACAGAAAAAAGTGAAGTGGGTGACATTGGAAAATTGGGAGTGTATAAATCTAAACAAACCCCATTTGGATATGCAAGTTTAAAGGTACCGCCAGACGTGATGCAGGGTGAACGCATTCTTTGGCTTGCTAATTTCCTTGAAAATAAAATTAGTCTGATTCGTAATTATAACACCACGCTATCTATTTCGAGATCGGATACTTTCATAATGGGCAATGCAACTGTGAATTAACGATTGATGAAATCAAGGCAATAGCTAAGTTGGAAATACCTTATAACTTCTCAGCTTACAGGGTTGAAGACTTAGATGAAATTTCTTAAAGCATTGAGACTTCTTTGTCAAGAACAAACAAATTAGCGGCAATTTTAACATGTATTGTAAAAAAATCAGTAATGGCATATATAATAGTTGACATAGAAAGTGACGGACCCATTCCGGGCGACTATTCGATGATTTCTTTTGGCGCAGTGGTGGTTGATGAACAACTGGACAAAACATTTTACGGAAAACTGAAACCCATTTCTGCCAAGTTTATTCCCGAAGCCCTGGCCGTATCCGGCTATGCCAGAGAAGAGACTATAACATTTGATGAACCCAGGCAGGTAATGGAAGCGTTTGCCAGATGGATAAAAGAAACGTGTAAGGACAGGCCCATTTTCATCAGCGACAACAATGGTTTTGACTGGATGTTTATCTGCTGGTATTTCCATCATTTTACCGGGGCAAATCCTTTTGGATTTAGTTCCCAGAATTTAGGCAGCTTGTACAAAGGGATGGAGAAAGACACGTTTAAAACATTTAAACATTTACGAAAAACCAAACATACGCATAACCCGGTGGATGATGCAAAAGGCAATGCAGAAGCACTGCTAATTATGAAAAGAGAACTTGGCCTAAAAATAAAATGGTAACAGTGAATTCGCAAAGAGATAAGAAAAAAATAATTAACTATCCACCGGAAACATTAAAGACATTTAATGTTTCCGGATATGAGTGGATTGACAATTTATGCTTTACCATTGACCCGGCAGAATGTCTGGACAATGCAGCTGACTATATAAAAATTGCCAAACGGCGTTTTGTAAAGGCCGGATGGGATGGTGATGGAAAGGTTGAGTTAATGTGGATACCACCTTTTATGCTTGATGAACAGAAAGCAGCAAATTTTACAGAAGGCATAACGGTATGGCATGTTAAACAATTGGAGGATGGAATTTCATGGATACTCCATCCCAAATATTTATTTGAAGAAGCTGATAAATAGTACCGGTAAACAGGAAAAATGTATAGACGGATCTGGCGCTGAAGTATAAAAAAGAAACTTGATCTGTAGCAATAATACCAAATTTAAACAGGTTATGGAAATACTTCGCTGGATTGCACTAATTTGCTTATTGCGAATTGTCTATTGCCTGTTTGAATTTGCCATTATTTCCCCTTCACTAAATCATGAATAGTTTCAATATAATTATCCCCAACCGGCACTTCTACACCGGCCAGTTTTATTTTGCGGTTGTTAATGGAAATAATTTTTGATACAGGTATAATATAACTTCTGTGAACCCGCCGGAATTGCTGAACCGGCAGTTTTTCTAAAATACCTTTCAGTGTCATCAGCGTCATTACCGGCCGGCCCGTTGTGAGATGGATTTTTAAATAATCTTCAGCACTTTCGATATAAGCTATTTCGCTGTGATTAATTTTTACTAACTGATATTCCGACCGTACAAATAAAGCGTCCATCTCCATTTTTGAAGTAGCATTTTTATATCCGTAATATTCCACTGCTTTTTGAACTGTTTTGGTGAAACGCTCAGGCGCAATAGGCTTCAGCAGGTAATCCAGTGCATCCAAATCGAACCCGTCTATTGCAAATTGCTTGTAAGCCGTAGTAAAAATAACCATCGGTTTCGGATTTAGTGAACGCACCAGCTCCAGGCCGCTGATATCCGGCATATTAATATCAACCAACAAAAGATCAATTGTGTTGGCCCGCAGGTATTCCTGTGCAGCAATCGCATCGGTAAAAGAATGCATTAGCTGCAGTTCAGGAAACTGCAAAGCATACTGCGTTATCAATGCCACTGCCAATGGCTCATCATCTACTATCACACATTTTATAGGCATAAAATTATTTGTAATCAGCTTGACCTTGTTTTTAATTCCAGGTTCACTGTAAAAAGCCCTTCCCGCCTGTCAATAATTAGGGTATGTCTATCAGGGTATAAAAAATTGAGCCGTTTTCTGGCGTTAGCTATTCCAATTCCCTTTCGTTCCGCTTCATGCGGCTGAACAAAAATGGAATTCTCACAAAAAAAACGGACGCTGGTATTCTCAACGCTAATCGTAATAGTAATAATGGTTGCCTCATGACTGCTAATCCCATACTTGAAAACATTTTCTACAAAAGTCATGATAATAAGCGGTGGAATTTGTTGCGGTTCCATTTGTCCGTTTATTGAAAAATGAATCGTAACATTTTTATTCAGCCGAAGCTGCTGAAGTGCAATATAATTTCGGGTACATTGTATTTCCCTTTCAAGTGGTACATAATCCTGCGTGGCTTCGTCTGTTACATATCTCAGCATTTCAGAAAGCTTCATAATTGCTTCAGGCCCACCTTCGTTTTTCATTACCACTAATGAATAAATATTATTGAGTGTGTTAAACAGGAAATGTGGATTAATCTGCGCTCTCAAAAATGACAATTCTGCATTGGCTTTATCGGCTTCGGCCTGTAATACCCGCTGCTCCGTTTGCCGCCATTGTTTTAATATAGGTAACAGACTGCTAAAGGAGCAAGCCATAATAAAAAGTACAATGCCCACAATATCAATGGCGGGGCCACCAGTATTGGCCTGGCCACCAGACGGAGCATCAATACCATTCTCCCTACGTGGATCGTTACCTGGTGGCGGAGGTTTCTCATCAGAAAAACGGTCTGCCGGGCCATTATCAAAAGGAGGAGGGCCGCCATCTCTTCTTTCTCTAAATGGTTCGTTCCGTGGCGGTGGATTATTATTCCGGTTGCTATTCCCCAACAGACGATCAAAAGGCTTTAAGAAACAGGTAAGAACCAGCAATGCTGCTATAATACCAAAATAAGTCCCGTACCTTTTTTTTAGGTATAATTTAGGGAACAGGTAGTAACTATTTAAGTAGAAAATAATTCCGTAGATGAAAAGGAAAAATAAAAATTGAGGCGTAAGGATTGCCATCAGGAAATTCCTGCTCCCATCCATAGACAATGTGAAGCCCGCAATTAAGCTTGCGAATAAAACCCACCCGGCTATATGCCACAATATTGTAAGGGTTCGTGAGGATAACATACACAAATAAACAGCAAAGAAAGGGTATGGAAATATTGTATCGGTAATCAATATAAATGTACCGGCGAAGCCTTTTCTGTTAATAAAAAGCCAAGTAAATCAGGGCATTATAGGATTCGTCGGTACAAACTGCCTGCTTATCTATTCATGCTTTTTCAATAATACTAAACAAGCGAATTTTGTGTTTTAATGAGTAGATCAAAATCTTTTACATATGGAAAGAAAAGCATTTTTGAAAAACGGATTGATGGCTGCCCTGGGCTTAACAGCAATCGCACCCCTGGCAAGTTCCTGTAAAAAAACAGATGTAAGCAGCAGTGGTACAGGTACCGGAGGCACTGGTACCGGAACCGGTACCTGCACTGGTTCACCTTCGGAAACAGAAGGGCCTTTTCCAACTAAAACACCATCCTCACTGCTAAGCGGCGATATTCGCAGTGACCGCACCGGCGTGCCACTTACGATGAAGATTACAATTAATAACAGGAACAATAGTTGTGCAGGGCTTGCCGGTGCTATTGTTGACATCTGGCAGTGTGATAAAGATGGTAATTATTCAGAATATGGCGGCAGTGGTATGCAAAGTACTAATTATACATCCGTGCATTTTTTAAGAGGCAGACAGGTTACTGATGCTAACGGCCTGATAACTTTTACGTCGATGTTCCCCGGCTGGTATAGCGGAAGGGCGCCGCATATTCATGTGCATGTGTACAGCGCAGGCGGCACCTCGTTACTGGTTACACAAATTGCATTTCCAACGAATGTGTGCGATACGGTTTACACCACCGCTACTAATTTTTATACCCGTGGAAAGCAGGATACGTCTAATACAAGTGACAACGTATTTTCCGATTCACTTGCCAGCGAACTGGCAACCGTTACCGGAAGTGTATCCGCAGGATATACACTTACGCACCTCGTTACGGTCGCAGCATAATATGTTTCAAAAAAAAATAATGACAGGTATTCAAGAGTAATCTTTGATGCCTGTTTTAGTATATGTTGGTCTTAGATTTAGCAATTGTACCGGCTACTATTTATTATTGAAAATGTTGAAACATGTTGGATTCTTCGCAGGCAAAAATATTTCTTTCCGGTGAGCGTGGCCACATGGAAGCAGATTGGTTCCGAAGCTATACTACTTTTAATTTTGGCAACTATCAGCATCCGGATAAAATGCCTTTCGGAGCTTTACAGGTGCTGAATGATGAGACGTTGGCAGCCGGCAGAAAAATGAATTTTGTGATAGAAGAAGCCACCTTAATTATTTTATTGCCGGTAGTTGGTGCGGTTCATTATAAAAACAATAATGGAAATACCGGTATCGTAAAAGCCGGCGAAACCATTCATTTTTTAATGGCTGCCGGTGATGGCATTGAATTTTCAAATCCGTTTGAAACAGAACTGATTAATTATATGCATCTGTGGTTTACGACTGCCGCTACATCTGCTCCGGAACCGCAGATAATTCCTTTTGATGTGGACCTCCATAAGAATCAACTAATAAAAATAGGCTCTGTTCAAACGTTAACAGGCCAAAGTTCCATCAACAGCTACATTGGTAAATTTGAAGGCAGAGAAGAAGCAACGTATACCATTTCTGAAAGTGGAAAAGGCATATTTGTGTTTGTAGTAGAAGGTGCTTTTGAAGTACAATACCGTTTGCTGGAAGCCCGGGACGGCCTGGCATTGTGGAGCTTACAAGAAGTGGAGATGGAAGCACTGTCGGATAATGCCATTATATTGCTAATAGAATTTCCGGTTGCAGATGCAATCAATCCGCAAGAATGAAAATACCAGCATGCCTGTTTAGTATTTTAACAATTAATCAAACAGGCCCGTGTTTTCCGGATCGCAGATGGCGTGAAATACAGGTGTGGGAATACAATGTAACCACATAGGCACATAGAATACATAGGAATACAGGTGTGGGAATACAAAGAATAAATAAGGTGACATGAGTTAACTTAAGGCTTGCTTGTGAACACATATTCTTACCATTATTTGTATTGCTGTATTCCTATGTGTTCTATGTGCCTATGTGGTTCAAAAATGTATTTGTATTTCTATATACTGATGTATCTGTGTAATTCAGTATAGCTACTAAAGGCTCGTACTTGTTAAAATACTAAACAGCCTCAGAGTCATCCGCTCATAACCGCCCAATCATGTTGGCAGCCTTTATTTTTTTTCCACTGAACTAATGACGAGCTTAATAAATTCTCCGAGTTTGGATGGCTCCAACCAACGGGCAACTATTACGATGTCATCATCGTTGTCAATAACGATAAAATTGCCGCCAAACCCCTCGGCTGTATAAATGCTTGCAGGAATATCTTTATACCGGTTAGCCTCATTAATCCACCACATATAACCATAAGATTTATTAGCCACCGAAGGTTGATGGGCTGCCATAACCCAATTTTTTGAAATCAATTGCCTGCCTTTCCAATTTCCATTTCGAAGGAACAATAATCCAAATCTTGCATGGTCGAGGGTGTTTATGAAGAGGCCGCCACCAAAGTGTCCACCGCCGCTTACGGATTGCATCATGATGCCGTCAATATTGACAAACGAATTATCGTATCCATACCAACGCCATGTTCCGGAAGCGCCTATCGGATTCATGATTTTCTCTCTCAGAACAACGGGTAAAGGTTTTCTCCAAACCTGTAATAAAGAATAGGCCAGTAAGTTGACCCGAACGTCGTTGTATTTGAAGGTGGTGCCGGGCTCGAATAATTTTCTGTTTTTCCATTCGTCTATACCACCTTCTTTTGGAAGCGGACGGTCAGCCCAGTCACACACATCAAAAAGGCAACCGGACCAGTCGGATGATTGCGTTAACAGATGCCTCCATGTAATTTTCGAATTATGTTCACCTTCGTAGGTGTTATCTGTTACATACTCATTTACCCGATCATCAACATGTTTGATAAGCCGTTCATCCAATGCAAGCCCTGCAAGGGTAGACAGATAACTTTTTGTAGTACTAAATGTCATGTCTACCCGCTTTACATCGCCCCATTGAGCCACGATATATCCATTACGCAGAATAACACCTGCCGGCTTGCCCCTATCTTTTACAGGCCCGAGAATTCTATAATTGGGCTCATTGTTATAAGCTTCATAATCAGCTATTTTAAGGTTGTAGTTTGTTTTGCTGTCATTTTTAATCGCAAAGCTTACAGCACTGTCTAAAAGCGTTGCATTCATTTTTAACTCGGCGGGTTTTTTTGTTTGCCAGATCGAATCGGGATAATAGGGAATCTGGCTTTTAATTACCTGTGATGTGAACAGGAGGCAAAAGCACAAAAGAAGGTTGAGACAGCTGTTTATTCTCATACTGTTTTATTTTTTGCTTGCCGCCGGTAAGGCTTAACGAAGGTTAGGTCAGGCTGTATCACTTCTGCGTCCGGACATGTTTGATTTTGTCTGTGCCTGTTTTCTATTCACATTTCCCGTTCCAAGGATCTTGTTTGGTGACCTGCACAAAAAGATGTCAGCGATAAATTTTACCATTGGTTCTAAAAATGGCATCAAGCAATTGTGTAATTGCGCAATTGAGTAATTTTCACATTAGTGCTTTATGTACTTTCCTTCCAGGTAATCAACCTGGTCTTTGCTGCCCAGCCGTATACGAAGGGGCAGTTTGGTTCTTTTTTCCAGTTTTAATTCCATTTTGCACATAACGCCTAAATGCTCACTGTAAAAATTAAGTGGCAGATAATTTTTGGGGGAAATAGTTGTAGCAGAATCCGGTACGGAGAGGAGGAAACCAGTTTGCGGTTGCGGTAAAATAAATTTGCGGACAACTGGTTTTGGCAGCGGCAAAAGCATTTGTGATGGCTGGGCTTTCACGATGGTAGCTTCCGAAAAAAAGATCCCGATAAATAAAAGAATGGAAATACGCATGGTGTTAGCAATTAAAGCAATCCTCATTTAAAAAAAGGAAGTTTCCTTAGTTACGTACAACGGCCTGAAATGTTTTCAATAATACCCCGGCATTTTTGTTAATCGTGTCATATTTTGGTTTCGAGAGGTCAAGTACATAATAGTGATTATTTGTTACTACCGTTGTATCTGTTTCGTCCTGTACCCTGTGATCATTTGTATCCTGTTCCCACAAATAAGCGTTGAGGTTCATTTTTTGGTCTCTGTACAGCCAGGACGTTTTTTCTTCCGATTCGCCGTCATCCCCTTCAAACAGAGCCAGTTCTGTAAAACCTGTGATTGTATCCCGTTCGTGATCCAATGTAAACAACTTAATAGACATAGATCCATACATCGAAGGGGTACGGGCAATAATGCCGGTGTAGCCATTGGCAATAGCAAAGGAGTAACAGGCATACATACCGGAAGTGGTTCCCATAGATCCCGTTAATACTTTGGCTGGAAAAAGTGCCGTTTCAATACTATCCAGCAAAACACCTTTAAACGGATAGTTGTCCGAAATGCCGGTATCTTCCAGGCTTTCATCATACTGCACCCGAAGCGTATCTATCGTAATGGCTCTACATTTTGCTAAAATTCGGGCGTACCGGCTATCTTTTTTTGGGCTTCCGGATCTTGGGAATGGCTCATCAACTTTATTTTGGCATGCTGATAGCAAAGCAAAACAGCCCATTAAAAATATCATCCTCATAAAATTGTTATTTATAGAAGACAGTTTATCAGGCCAATAGAATGTTAAGAACCTGACGGGTTCATTCAAAATAATTTGCACGAAACCCTCATTGGTAAACAGCAATAAATGTAAGTGTCCTTTTTATTATTATTTCAACTTTCGTTTAAGCTTGTTACACGCAGCAGAATTTTGTTTATTTGCACCGAAATGGCAATAGGTCAAAGATTACAACAGAAACTACAGCAAAAGCTGCTGCCTCAGCAAATTCAGCTAATGAAATTGCTGCAGGTGCCAACTGCTAACCTTGATGAGCGTATTAAGGAAGAGTTGGAAGAAAATCCCGCCCTTGAAATGGGCGATGGTGAAGAAGGGGAACTGAAAAAGGATGAAGGGGAGGACGAGTTTGCCGATAAAGAAGATAAGACAGACGCTGATAAAAGTGAGGATGAGTATGAAAAAGATGGAGAAAACGACGACCCTTTCGACCTGGAAGGTATGGAAATGAACGACTATGAGCTGGATGATGGCATAGCGGACTACCGCCTGAAAGATGATAACTATCCCGAACTGGAAGACCGGCAGGTAATGCCCTACCGGGTAGAAACTACTTTTCATGATATGCTGATTGACCAGTTGGGCCTGCTGGAACTGGACGACCGGCTGGAAAAAGTAACCGAGCAAATCGTAGGTAGTATTGATGATGACGGCTACCTGCGCCGGGAGGTATCTTCTATTGTGGACGATCTGGCCTTCCGGCAAAACATTATGGCAACGGATGAGGAAGTGGAAGAGCTCATTAAACGCATCCAATTGTTTGACCCGCCCGGTGTGGCCGCCCGTAACCTGCAGGAATGTTTAATTATTCAGCTAAAACGCCAGCAGATTGAAGGCAGGGATGTGCGCCTGCCCATGCTTATCCTGGAAAAATATTTTGATGAGTTTACCAAAAAGCATTACGATAAAATACAACGGGGATTAAATATTGAAGACGATCAGTTGCGGGAAGTTATCGGTGTCATTCTAAAGCTGAATCCCAAGCCCGGCGGTAATGTGGGCGAAATAAACAAAGCGGAAAGCTACGTGGTGCCCGACTTTTTTGTGCTGAACACTGCCGGCTCCCTGGAGATTACACTGAACAGTAAAAATGCCCCCGACCTGCGCATCAGCACCGATTACCGGGAAATGCTGCACGACTACCACAAAGGCTCCAAAAAAGACAAGCGGCAAAAAGAAGCCGTGATGTTTATTAAGCAAAAAATTGATGCTGCCAAATGGTTCATTGAAATTATCCGGCAGCGCCAGGAAACGCTGATGAAAACCATGCAGGCCATTATGGACCACCAGCATGAGTTTTTCCTGACCGGCGATGAAACCAATATGCGGCCCATGATCCTGAAAGATGTATCGGAAAAAACAGGATTAGACATTAGTACTGTAAGCCGGGTAGCCAATAGCAAATTTGTGCAAACCGAGTTTGGTACGTACCGGCTTAAGTTTTTCTTTAGCGAAAGCATCAGCACCGACAGTGGCGAAGAAGTAAGCACACGGGAAGTAAAAAAAATACTGAGCAACCTGATAGAAGCCGAAAGCAAACGCAAGCCGCTGAGCGACGAAATACTAACCGAAATGCTACAGGAAAAAGGCTACAATATAGCCCGCCGCACCGTAGCCAAATACCGGGAGCAATTAAATATTCCGGTAGCAAGGTTGCGGAAGGAGTTGTAGCAGGGTTAACCAATCGAACAGATCGTACACTTTATCGCACTGGTTCGTGTTTCACGAACCGGAACATCATCATACCCGCAGAGGTGGTTCGTGGAGACACGAACCACGGCAGCAAAACCAGAAGATCATAAATGAATTCATCCGTAGCTGTTTCTTCTGCTTCCGCTGAACTGAATCAGCAGCCAGCTGCCCTGCGTATTGTAGCCAAGTTCCTATCCTACCTTTTCCATCCGCTATTTATTCCACTGTACATTACGCTGGTGCTGTTGTGGCTACACCCGATCAATTCACTATTACTCGATCAAAAACGCCGGGTACTACTAACGGCTGCTGTGTTTATGTCCACAGCATTTTTCCCGGCCGTTTCTGTTTTCCTGTTGTGGCGACTGCAATTCGTTGACAACATTTACCTGCGGCAGCAAAAGGAACGCATCATTCCGTTTGTCATCAGCATGTTCTTTTACTTCTGGATTTATTATGTAAGCCGCAACCTGGATTATTTTCCGCAAAGCCTCCGCATGTTTTTACTAGGTGTATTCCTGAGCAGTGCCTCTGCCTTATTTGCCAATATTTACACTAAAATAAGCATGCACGGCATTGCGGTGGGTGGCCTGGCAGGCTTTGCCGTTTTACAGCAATTTACCGATGTGCACTGGTTGCCCCTATGGACACATATTGCCATCATTATCGCCGGCGTTGTATGCACTGCCCGTCTTATTTTAAGTGCGCACAAACCCGTGGATATTTATTCCGGTTTTTTTACCGGTGTGCTTTGCCAGGTAGCTGCCTGGCTGATCGTTCGGTAAATTCCGGCAGTGGCTTTCTACAATTAAGCAATTAGAGAACGGGTAAACAAAGCGTTAATATCGTATGATGCCCCCTACTCATTTATTCGCCTCACGGCCATTGCAAGATCCGTTTTCACAGGTGGTACCTGTACGCATAAATAGTTAGCATTAACAAACGCTGTTTCAAAAATTTTTACAACGGTCCCGGTTGTTGTGTCCCATGCTGTTATGCGGTAACGGCCTGCTCTTATTCCCGGAACATGTACACAAACAGAAACGGCTGCAGCATCCGGGTTCAGCATACCCTTTTTATTGATCGTATTTTTTCGTAAAAGCCATACAATGGCTTGTTCTTCATCGCCGCAACCAAATACGGCAAATGCAGCATCTGATACCTGGATTTCATGATTCAGATTGCGCCGCCGGAACTGCTGCCAGTTAATAAGGGGAAGAAATAGTGAAAGGACCAACTGGGCTTTACGCATACCATGGGTAAGCACATGCGGGTGCCGGTTCGGCCAGCGCATACCGCCACCTGCACCACCAGAGGCAAAATGTGCCCACTGCATATGTCGAAAATATTCATCATCAAATGGTTCCGAAAGTGTTTTCTTCTTATCCTTAAAAGCATGAATTGGTCCATGCTCACTATCAAAGAAAGGGCGGTTATTTTGGATATGGGATAAGGCTTCCCGGGTTAGGCAGCCCGTACTGATGGCTGCATCCACGGTATTTTTAGGATGGTCAATGGTTCCGGCTTCATAAAAGTGGACAGAAGCAAAATCAAGCGCCGGATGCCGGAATATACATTCGGCTACACCGGGCTTTTCTATCAGCACAGGCCCGAATACAGAAACCGTTTGCGGATGTGCCCGGCCATACAGCCGCAGTTCCGCTTCCCGTAAAAAAGAACCCACATCTTCTACAAACGTCATAAAATGCTCCACATTACCACCGGCATGGTTCGGATGAATTTCATTCCAAAGATCCCAGGCAAACAGAGCTCCGCTGCCACCCCAGCGTTCAGTAGCAAAAAGGAGCCGCTGCTTAATGGCGTTACGGGTTTCCATACACAGTAGCCATTGTGTACGTTTATTGCAGCTGCCACCGTTCGTTTTTTTGTAGGGATGGTGTTTCCATCGCACCCACATCCAATAGGTATCGTAGGGTGTTAGTAAAATACGCAACCCATACTTTTCACATAAGGTAAAAATATCATCCCACATGTTGATCATGTTGGGCTGAAAGTGACCTACAGGCTTTTCAAAATAGCGATTTTCGCCGTGACAATATTCCAGCATTAGCCGCAGGCAGGTAACGCCATGCTGCACCAGCCAGGCCAGGTGGCGGTCAACTGCAGGCAGGTCTTTTCGCAGGAAAGCACCCTGCAAATCGGGCCAGGTAATCGCATCATTCTGGCCAACGGGCGTCCAGTCTTCGTCCCTGTCTGTAATAAAATAAGGAGCATCTTTCGCTACTCGTATCCACGGCATTTTGGATGGAGGCAGTATCGGGTTCGTCTGCGGTTGGTTTACTGCATCGAACAAACTAATTTGAATAGCTGCTGATCGCTTCATCATTGTGTGTAACAAGTCCTTACTTAATAAAGAGGCAATGTAATTGAAATCGGAAAAGCCGCTTTGCAAAAATAGCGTTGTAGGGTAGAGAGCGATCGGCAGGAAGCGTAACGAACCTATTTATGTGTAGCCCGATAAGTGATCAATTGTAAAGCTTTCAACAAATTAGGTTTCATTAAACTTTTAGCTTACCGGTATCAGCAATCCATTACAGAATCGTTAGTTTTGGCATCCCGTAATTGCTGGCAGCAAACCGGTTACTCATCAACTTTTACTTGTTATTTTTATCATGAAAGACTTTTCATATATCACCAATCCCCATCCGGCTTACATCGAAAATCTATATAACGATTTTGCTCAAAACCCGGAAAGCGTTGACCCTGAACTAAAAAAATTTTTCGAAGGGTTTGACTTTGCCGTTTCGGCCGGCCTGGCTACCAACGGCAAAACGGCCGGTAGCGCAAATGGAAATGGAACCGTTGCACCTGCGGCAAATGGTACGCAACCGGCCACAGCTCCTGCCCCACCCGTTGACGTCAAAAAGGAATTAGGTGCTTACCGCATGGTGCTGGGCTACCGCAACCGTGGCCACCTGGTAGCCAAAACCAATCCCATCCGTCAGCGTAAAGACCGGGGCGCTAACCTGAGCTTTGAATTTTACGGGCTTAGCGAAGCTGACCTGGATAAAACTTTTTATGCCGGGAACCTGATAGGCATGGGCAATGCAACGCTGCGGCAATTGCATGAGCATTTGATAAAATGTTACGCCACCCATGTAGGTATTGAGTTTAAATACATCAGCGATCAGAAAAAAGTGGATTGGCTGACAAAAGAAATTGAAAAGGATTTTATTAACCCGGTACCGCTGGAAAAAAAGAAACGCATCCTGGAAAAGTTAAACCAAGGCGTACTGTTCGAAAAGTTTTTACATACCAAATATATCGGCCAGAAACGCTTTAGCCTGGAAGGTGGCGAAACTACCATTGCTGCACTGGATGCCATCATCAATACGGCAGCAGCCAACGATGTAGAGGAAGTAGTAATTGGCATGGCACACCGTGGAAGGCTAAATATACTGGCTAATATTATGGGCAAAACTTACGAACACATTTTTAATGAGTTCGAGGGAAAGGCTACCCCCGATAGCACCATGGGTAGCGGCGATGTAAAATACCACCTTGGCTATAGCAGTGAAGTAGATACAACCGCCGGTAAAAAAATTCACCTGAAACTGGCGCCTAATCCCAGCCACCTGGAAGCAGTGAACCCGGTAGTAGAAGGCTTTGCCCGTGCCAAGGCAGATGTGCTGTATGCCAGCGAATACGATAAAATTTTACCCATTCTGATTCACGGCGATGCTTCGGTAGCAGGCCAGGGAATTGTATATGAAGTGCTGCAAATGAGCAGCCTGAAGGGCTACAAAACAGGCGGTACCATTCATTTTGTTATTAATAACCAGATTGGCTTTACCACCGATTTTGACGATGCCCGCAGTGCCGATTACTGTACCAGCATTGCCGCTATGGTACAGGCGCCGGTATTTCATGTAAATGGCGATGATGCCGAAGCCGTTGTAAAATGCGCCGAAATTGCTACCCGTTACCGGCAGGAATTTAACAGCGATGTATTTATTGATATGGTTTGCTACCGCCGGTGGGGTCACAACGAAGGTGATGACCCTAAGTTTACGCAGCCTGGCTTGTATGCCTTAATTGACAAGCAGCCTAACCCCCGTGAAGTGTATGCCCGCTACCTGATGGAAACCGGCGAAAGCGATGCACAGGAAATGGTAAAAGAACTGGAGAAGAAATTTTGGGAAGATTTGCAGGAACGGCTGGATGAACTAAAGCAACACCCGCTTCCTTACACCTACCAAACGCCGGAAATAGTATGGCGCAGCCTGCGAAAAGCTACGCCGGCCGACTTTGACGCAAGCCCTGCCACCGCAGTGGATGAAGAGCGGCTCCGCAAAGCATTTGACACCATTATGACGGTGCCGGAAGGTTTTCAGCCGTTGAAAAAAGTAGAAAAAATATTACAGGATAAAGTAAAATTGTTTAACGAAGAACAGAAGTTTGACTGGGCTACCGGCGAACTGCTGGCTTATGCCACGCTGCTGCAGGAGGGCAAAGATGTACGCATGAGCGGACAGGATGTGCAACGGGGTACTTTCAGCCACCGCCATGCCGTATTGCGGGATGAAGTAAATGATCAATATTACAACCGCCTGGATGGGGTAGCAGCCGCAGAAGGCGCAGGCAAATTCCGCATTTATAATTCACTGCTAAGCGAATATGCCGTGTTGGGTTTTGAATACGGCTATAGCATGGCCAACCCGAACGCACTGGTGTTGTGGGAAGCACAGTTCGGCGATTTTGTAAATGGTGCCCAGATTATTATTGACCAGTTCATAACTGCCTCCGAGCAAAAGTGGCAACGGATGAATGGGATAACGATGCTGCTGCCACATGGCTACGAAGGCCAGGGACCGGAGCACAGCAGTGCCAAGTTAGAACGCTTTTTACAGCAATGTGCCGAACTGAATATGGTGGTAACGAATATCACAACAGCTGCCAATTTCTTCCATGCACTGCGCCGCCAGTTGGCATGGCCGTTCCGCAAACCCCTGATTAATTTTAGCCCTAAAGCCAATTTGCGGCTGCCGGCTGCCTATAGCCCGATCATTGATTTTGCACAAGGCAGTTTTAAAGAAGTAATAGACGATACAGCCAGTTTCGTTCCGGCCAATGTCCGCAAGGTGCTCTTTTGCAGCGGTAAGATTTATTACGACTTATTAGACAAAAAACAAAAAGATAATGTAACCGATACGGCTATTGTGCGGGTAGAACAATTATATCCGCTGCCACTAAAACAGTTAGAAATGCTGCATCAAAAATACAGCCGTGCCACCTGGTTCTGGGTGCAGGAAGAGCCGCTGAATATGGGTGCAGCATCGTATCTGCAAATGAATTTAAAGACCATCAGCTATGGCATCATCAGCCGCAACCCAGGTGCAGCTACTGCTACCGGCTACGCCAAAGTACATGCACAGGAACAGGCTGAAATTGTGAATACGGCTTTTAATATTTAATCAGGATCTATTCAGGTATAAGGCGGCCCCGGTAGCATCCGGGCCGCTTTTATTTTTGCCTATGCCGGTACCACAGGCTATTTTGATATTGCTATATTATCGGATATATAGAAGTCTGTTCTTTGGTGCAGATAATCATAACAAGCTGTTTAATGAACCCCAATTTATTTTACACAAAAAGCCTGTTTAGTATTTTAACAATCGACCACAACCTGTCCCGGATCGCTGTCGGCGTAGAATACAGATGCTGGAATACAATGCAACCACATAGGTACATAGAACACATAGGAATACAGGATGGGAATACAAAGTGTACATGAGGTAACATAAGCCTTGAGTTTGATTGCTTGATTCTGCAATAACTTTGGCTTCGTATTTCTGTACTTCTATGTGTTCTATGTGCCTATGTGGTTCAAAAATGCATTTGTACTTCTTTGTACTGATGTGCCTGTGTAATTTATTATCGCTACTATCGGCTTCTACTTGTTAAAATACTAAATAGCCTCAAAGTTTTATCTCAGATCTTCCCCATATTTTAAGCAACAGGCACGATTAGACTTAACTTACTGCGCTAAATGCAAATAATTGTAAAACCTTTTTTCAAAAGAACTTTATATAAAGCAACGTTTTTATTTTTCCGCTTCCGATTAGCAAACCCCTAATTGCCGCTTGTTGTAATGAAAATTTTTCCACGAAATATGGCATGGGCCCTGCGAAATGCCCTTTTGCAATTGATTTTAATGAGCCTTTTTCGCATTGCTTTCTGGCTGGTCTTTCCAAATCCGGTTCCGGAAAATGAACTGGGGGCTTTCTGGCTTGGTCTGCGCTATGACATACGTTTTACAGCAGTACCTACATTAATTATCTGGATGTGTAGCTTTTTGCCTGCCCTCAATCCTTTTCTAAGCCGGACTGCCCGCAGGATATGGAATACGGTATATCTAATATTAATACTTTTACTACTCATCATTTACGCAGCTGATTTTGCCCATTATGGTTACCTGCATCAGCGTCTGAATGCTAACGTGTTGGGCTACCTGCAAGATGCCGTTATCAGTTCAAAAATGGCGTGGGAAAGTTACCCAATCGTTAGCGGGTTATTGGTGATTGCTGTTTTTATGGCTGCCATGTCCTGGATATTACGTTATAATTTCCGTTGCACCCAGCGGCATTCAATGGTGTTTAATTTAAAACAAAAAAAGCTACCGTCCGTCCTGTTTTTTCTTCTCCTTATTTTTTTAATTTATGGCAGGGCAGGTACAAAGCCTCTCCGCTGGAGTGATGCTTTTAAAGCCCGTGATGATTATAGTGCTAATCTATCCCTAAATCCGTTACAATCATTCGAAAGTACCATCATATTTAAAAATCCTACTTATGATATTACGAAAGTAAAAGCACATTACTTTGAAATGGCAGATTACTTTGGTGTTACCAAACCCGATATTAACACGCTCAACTTTTCCCGTACCGTTTCTGCTAAAAACATGACCGGCAAAAAAATTCCGAATGTCGTTCTGGTAATCTGCGAATCGTTTAGCGGATATAAAAGCAGTATGTGGGGCAATCCTTTAAATCCTACACCATTCTTTAATTCGCTATGCAACGATGGTATATTTTTCGACCAGTGCTTTGCCCCAAGCTACAATACGGCAAGGGGAGTATGGGCCATACTAACAGGTATGCCGGATGTTTCGATAATAAGCACTAACACCCGCCGGGCCGGGATGGAAAGCCAACATAGTATTATCAACGATTTCAAAGGATACGAAAAATATTATTTTCTTGGAGGCTCAGCCAATTGGGCTAATCTACGCAGCTTGTTTCAAAATAGTATTGATAGCCTGCACATGTATGAGCAAAAAGATTTTCATGAACCAAAGGCCGACGTATGGGGTGTAAGTGATAAAAATGTATTCCTGGGTGCTAATAAAGTACTGGCAAAAGAGCCTAAACCATTTTTCGCGATTATCCAAACGGCTGATAACCACCGGCCATATACCATATCTTCGGAAGACCGGAAAGCTTTTACCAGCGATAAAGTACCGCTGGCTATGTTGCGCAAATACGGTTTTGATAATGCAGCTGAATACAATGCATTCCGCTATACCGATTTCTGCTTTCAGCAGTTTATGAGTGCTGTACAAAAAGAAACGTATTATCAAAACACATTATTTATCTTTGTTGGCGACCATGGTATCCCCGGTAGTGCCGGAGCTATGATGCCAGCCATCTGGACACAGCAGGGTTTGACAGCGCATCATACGCCACTGTTGTTTTATCAGCCTGCCCTGCTACAGCCACGGCGGCTTTCGTGGCCGGTATCGCAAATGGATATTCTGCCAACTATTGCTGGTATTTGCGGTATGGGCTACACCAATACTACCATGGGTATGGACCTTCTGGATACAGCCCATAGTACCTTTTTCAAAACCGGGAAAAAATGGGCGCCTATTTTTGACGATCTGAAACTTCAGGCCGGCACGATGCAGGGAAATGTGTTTTACGAAAAACCTTTTTCAGGAGAACCCGGTAAGCTATACAGTTCGGCAGATAACAGCGTGCCCGCACAAAACGATTCGCTGACACATGCCTTAGATTCGTTTACGGATGCCTGGCTGGAATGGAGCCGATACCTTGCTACACATAATAAAAAGTTGAAGCAGTAACCTTTGTATCCTGATTGCAGTGTTAACAAGTTCCCTTTAAGGTTTTTAGGTTTAGTAAATAGTGGGCAAGACGGTAAATATATAAAGCAAAGTAGTACAGTGGAAGGCTGGATTACAGCGCAAGCAGGGCCATGTTTGGCGGGTGTTTTCCAGCCCTTGCAGAGACGCAATGCTTGCGTCTCTATTAAAAAGCCGAACAGGAACAAATGGGCTGGATCCGCCGCGGCGGACCTGCTTTACTAATGGCAACTGCGGTCCCGACATCAGCACGAACAGCAATTTGAATCAATCCTATGATGTCGGGATGCGCCTTAACCCGGCCTTGACTTTTTTGTTTCTTTTTTTGTCAAGAAAAAAAAAATTAAAAAAATTTGGTTAACAATGTACTAAATAAAAATGATTGGAATTTGATTCAAAGCATTAAAAAATTGGCGTACTTATTTCATGGAATTTACAGGATTAGCGGGCTTTGTATTAACAGCAGGGATGCTTACTATTTTCCAAAAGCATCCTGATTTACCGGTAATAAAAAATTGGTTTAGGTAATGGTACGTTGCTACAGAAGAGTAAAGACATACGCATGAAATGATGGATACTTCTATTACCAAAATTCCAACCTGCCGGGGATTTGTTAAAATTTGTAATACACCTGACATTATTTTATATACGTTTCGTATGCTTTTTCTGTCTTATTTTGGTTCCTGATATTTACAATCTCCCTTACGTATGCAACAGATTCTCTTAGTGGAAGATGACCTTGAAATTACCAGGTTAATTAATCTGCATTTTGATACCGCACAATATCAACTTACCTGCTGCACAACCGGGGAAGAAGCGTTAAAAAAAATCCAGGCTGAAAGTTACCATCTGATTATACTCGACATTTCTTTACCGGATGGTAATGGTATGGAATTGTGCAAAAAAATCAGAGCTACGGATGCACACACTCCGGTAATGATGCTTACCTGCCATGCGGAAGAGTCCGATAAAGTATTGGCATTGGAATTAGGTGCGGATGATTATGTGACCAAACCATTTGGTATTTTAGAATTGAAAGCAAGGGTTAAAGCCATTATGCGACGATCCAACAATATACCTGCAACATCTGAAAAAACGGAAATCTTTACTACCGACCTTATCATAGATTCTAACAAGCGAAAAGCATCGTTAAAAGGAGTACGGCTCGATTTAACTGTAAAAGAATTTGACCTGTTATGGCTTTTGGCCAGTAATCCCGGTAAAATTTTCACCCGCCAGGAATTGCTGCAACAGATATGGGGATTTAGTTTTGCAGGTTACGAGCACACTGTTACCTCTCATATTAACCGTCTTCGCCTGAAACTGGAAAATGATTTACATCATCCTCAATATATTCTAACTGCCTGGGGTTCGGGCTATCGTTTTGCTGAATGAAAAATACAAAACCTACCATATTCCGGCGATTCGCCATTGTAATATTCAGCCTTATTACCATTTTAGGTTTGTTGTTTACCGTCATTACTTACCTGGCTACTACGTACTATCACCAGGCAAGTACGCAATTACTTAATAAAGATGTGGCAGCTCATATAGCCGAGTTTACTTCACCATTCACACCATCGGGAATCAACAGGCAGAAAGCAGATTCCGTTTTTCAAAATGCAATGGTATTGAGCCCTAGCGCCGAAGTATATTTTCTGGATACAACAGGAAAAGTAATGGCGTACCATGCATCAGAAAAGGATATTAAGGAATGGATTGTTGACATTTCCCCCATCAAAAAATATATTACCGCAAGGGGAGAGGAATATATTAAAGGAATTGATCCTAAAGATCCGGATCATCGTAAAATATTTTCGGTGGCAGAAGTGCATAAAGGGAATCGTACACTGGGCTATATTTATGTAATTCTTGTTAGTAAAAAATCGGAAAGTATGATGGACCTTCTTTTTGGAAGTCACTTTCTAAGTCTTGCTATCAAAGTAATGATTGTAATTATTCTTCTTTCATTCATTTTTAGTTCTATTTATCTGAAACGGCTGCGTAAAAATTTCCAGCAAATGATTGATGTGCTGGCACGGTTTGAAGGCGGCGATTTTGATGCCCGTTTTGCACTGAAGGGGCCGGATGAACTGGAACCCGTTACCCATGCATTTAATAAAATGGCTGACCTTCTGTCAACCACCATTAATAAGCTTACCAAATCGGAACAGGAACGGAAAAACTTTATTGCCATTATTTCCCATGATTTGCGTACGCCGCTTTCAATCGCCAGAGGT
This sequence comes from Chitinophagaceae bacterium, assembly GCA_965246935.1. Classification (GTDB taxonomy): domain Bacteria; phylum Bacteroidota; class Bacteroidia; order Chitinophagales; family Chitinophagaceae; genus JAZKFT01. The sequence continues at coordinate 171,323 of CBDFGC010000028.1, forward strand.
TATACAGAAACACTATTATTAAAAAAAGATAAGGGTGATATTTCAGAAGAGGAACGTGAAAACTATTCGCAGCTTATTTATAACAAAATGCTGCAGATAGAAAATATGGTGAAACAATTATTTGAGCTTTCTAAAATGGATGCGGTCGAATTTAAAACAAAAAAAGAACCATTTATATTTTCTGAAATCGTACAGGAAGCTATTGATACCCTTCAGCAACATGCGTTAGCAAAAAAACTTAGTTTAAAATGTACCGGTTGTACTTCTATTGTTTGGGTACATGCGGATGTAAGCATGATAGAACGGGTAGTACAAAACTTAGTGGATAATGCGTTAAAATACACTCCGGAAGGAGGCTCTGTTGAGGCTTCGGTAGCGGTTGATAATAATGAGGTTGTTTTCAAAATTGCAAATGATGGGGCTGCTTTGCCTGACGATTTGCTTACCTGGGTAAATGATTTTAAAGACGGAGATCCACTACTGGAAAGAAGGCCTCAAAAACTAGGGCTTGGTTTAGCAATTGTACAAAAGATACTACTAATTCATCATACTTCTTTGAAAGCCTACTCCAGCAACGGCAGTAACGTGTTTACTTTCCGTATACCTGTCTACAAGTTTCCTTCTTAGAAAAGTTATCAAAATAACTTGGACATTTCATCAATCTGGCCTGGTCGCCTCCAAACCTCCCGACCTATCGGTACGGGACAGGCTCTAAAGGGGGCTTTTGGACACTTTCAAACTTCATAGGAACTTCAAAATACTCGTAGTTATCACTAATTTTTCAGCTAAAAACGAGTTCCCCTTTAGGGCAATGTGATTAAGTGAAGGATTGATGTATCAGTTATGCGCCGTAGGTGCAACCTGTTTGTAGAAGATAGAAATCAATGATGTTGGTGCATGCCACGTAGTGGCTACCTGATCAGAGAAGGGGTAGCCACTACGTGGCAATGATTCCCTTTGCCTCTTTGTTTGCTACAAACAGAAAGCCCCGATGGGGCTTATCTTAATGACATTGCCCTAAAGGGGTTAGGGGCAACCAACGCCGAATAAAATCCTGCTTCAATTGTACAAGTTATTTTGACCACTTTACTTAGCGGCTGCCTATAATTATTTAATAAATTATCTGTGCCGCTTTCCGGCTGCAACTGCTTTGGATGTTGGGTTAGCCTACCAGCTATGTCTGCAAAACCCACCTCCCTTTGCTCAAAAATTGCCTACGTATTAAAACATTAATTCAAGTTAAACGGCCTCTTAACCTACCCCTTTTTTTAGCTTATTAAACTAAGCATACAAACGTTATAGTTCTGTGAGATTTTTCTTATGGCATGGACAGGTGTTTGTAATTCTATCTACTCACCTATCTGTCACAAAAAAATCATGAAAATGTAAATTAAAACCGCTTCATTTCCTAAAGCTGAGGTCTGGCACTGATATATGCACCCCGGATTCCGGTATGAATACAATTGGAGTGTAGGGTTATATAAAACAAAGCACCTAATAAATATAATTAGAAATTTTTATGAAAAGAATAATCATTGTACTATCATTGGCAGCAATGGCGCTTAATGCCTGCAATAAAGATGACAACCAAAATGCGCAGGATAAATATAATCAGCCGGAAGCCCATCTCACGGGCGTTCCCGCATTGTCCGGGCAGCTTGACCGCAGTAAACTTACCATGTCAAGTGTTATTCAGGTTGATCTTGACAGGAATATTGCAAGGGTACCCTTGTTCAAAGGCACTTATAACGGTAGTTCTGTCTGGTATGTACGTATGGATGTTTCCGATGCAGCAATGGCAACTCAGTTAGGCTTGAATTTTTCGCCACGGCTGATAAATGCAGACATGGGTTGCCCGGCCTGTATTCAAACCGTTACTTCGTCTAATCCAATTCCGGGGGCCGCACCTGTTGCGTTTGCAGGTACTGTAGATTTTAGCCCCATGCGTCAGCTTGTTCCGGGCGCTACCGGTTTTCCTCCCCTTATGGCTATTCCGGGCTCAGTGGCAGGACCGGGATACAGTGATCTGGTTCGGGTACAAGGCAGTAATGTAGTTTATAACGCCCCTATTGTTGCTACAGGTGATGGCCCTTTTGACGTAAGCCAGGCTCATACGAATACATTGGACCGGGTTATGGCAATTGACATCGCTAATATGACAGTTGACCTTCAGTTTATTCGTGCCTTCTCCCATGGTAAGGATATCTTTTATTTTACCTTCGGATCAACAGGAGCTTTATCTGCCACACTTGAGCGGGGCACATTTGTACCGGGGATGGCTACCGTACCTTTTGCAGGTGACGATGAAAATCCGAAGGGAGCCCGAAGTGCTATATTCACATTTGCTAATGGCAAGCTTGGAAAGAATGATCCCAATGCCCAGGGACTTTCGCATGTAATTCTGGATAACCCATTCGGAAATTTAAGCCTTCAAAATCCTGCTCTTCTGGAGGGACTGAGAACGCTGGGCGACGCTCATAATGTACTTGGCAGTTTCCCCACATTAACAGATAAACGATTAAGGGAGTTGTACTCTCCACTTTGGGACCTGCACATTGCTGTTTGGAGTGATGATGTTATTAACAGGGGAATCAATTTTGCGCAAACGGATGCAAATACAATCAGGCACCTTGCAGAAAAAAAGCTGGTAACCAATGCAGGTGGAGCCAAGCTTAGCTCAACGAACTTCGTAGTCAATTGCCCGGTGCTGGGTTTTGCCACTACGGCCCCTACTGAAGACCAGGCCCCCCGTCCGGCCAATTGATTATTAAAAGATAGAATTTATTAATTACCTAATAATTGCAGGATTTAAAAAAATAAAGAAGTAATCATTAGCTGTGTAATTGTTTCTCAGCCAAAACAACTGTACTTTTTCTTTATCCGGGCCTCTGAAGAGGCCCGGTTTTCTTATTACATGAAAGATTATTTTGTTTTAAGAATTTACTATTTACATCTTAAACATTATCAGGCCTTCAAATACAGGTAATGCAATTATAACTTTGGCAAAACCTGTTCCCCAAATACCTGAATAAATTCCTCCTGGTTACGGCCAACGTTATGTATGATGATCTTTTCAAAACCCAATTCAGCATACGCCTTTAGACTATCAATATGATGCTGAATATCGGACGTGATCAGTAATTTTTTTTTGATGTCATCAATGGTTATGAATTCACTTAACGCATCAAATTGTTCTACTCTCCATAACTCTCCTTTCACCTTTCCGGGAAAGATATTTGTCCGCCACTGGTGAAAAACATCTGCTGCTAATTTTTCTTCATCGGCACTATACCCAAGTTGAACCTGCAGGTAAACAGGCTTGCCTTCTCCGCCGCCCCTCTTAAAAGCAGCAAGCATTTCTTTTAATTCCGGTATCGGCTTGTGTGCAATAAATAATCCCTCAGCCCAGCCTCCCATCCATTCTGCTGTTTCAGTAGTAAGGGCAGCACCCATCAGCAAAGGCAGTTCTTTAGGTAAGGTGTACAGTTTCGCATACTCAATATTTACATGTCCGTAATGTGTTACGGTTTCGCCATGCAGCAATCGTTTAATGATGTGAAAGCATTCCAGCAACCGTTCGTTACGTATGGGTTTATATGGATATTTTTCACCTGTTATTTTTTCGTTTAAAGCTTCCCCACTGCCTAATGCTATCCAAAATCTGTTTGGGAACATTTCAGCCAACGTGGCCGCTGCCTGAGCCACTATTGCCGGATGCTGTCGCTGGCCGGGAGCGGTAATTACACCGCAGGGAATAGTTGTTGCCTGCAACGCCGCACCTAACCAGGAATAAGCATAACCACTTTGCCCTTGCCGTTCGCTCCAGGGATGAAAATGGTCGGAGGAATGTATAGCCTTGAATCCGGCTGCTTCTGCAAGCCGGGCCAATTGTAGTAATTCACCCGGGGCAAATTGTTCATGTGATGCCTGGTAGCCAAAAGTTGTCATTGCTGCTCGTATTTCCTGAGACCAATATTATGCTTTGCGGCTTATAATTAATCTTCATTTCTTTTTAAAGTATAAACGTTATCCTTTCGTGATAACTTCCTACAAAAATGCAAATAGTTTTATGCACTGAATAAAAATGACTATGATTGAGGTATGATTCAAAGCCTAAAGAAACATTGGCAGGCCTACCTGATGGAGCTTTCCGGATTAGCAGGGTTTGTGATTTTAGCCGGCCTTTTGACAATTTTTCTGGAGCATCCTGACTTACCCGTAATGAAAAGTTCATTAAAAGATCATGCTTTCATCAGGCGTGTACCCTTAGGTATTATTATGGGTGCATATATCACCATCATTATTTTATTATTTGGTAAAAAGTCCGGTGCTCATTTCAATCCGGTCGCTACCTGGACAATTTATAGATTAGGTAAAATAAGTTTTGCGGATGCCGTATTTTTTACAGTTGCTCAATTTATAGGCGCTATCGGTGGTGCACAGTTACTTAAATATGTAATGGGAAGTCTGTTCAGTAATCCTGCTATTGATTACGGTGTTACAAAGCCTAAGCCACCGTATGAAAGCATGACTGCTTTTGTTGCGGAGTTTATCATTTCCTTTGTTTTAATGTTAATGACTTTAATGGCGGGTAGTTCAAAGCGGTTTGAAAAAAAGTTGGCTTATCTATCCGGTATGCTAATAGCTATTTACCTGATTGTAGAGACTCCTTTTTCGGGCATGAGTCTTAATCCGGCCCGCTCTTTTGCCGGGGCGCTGGCTGCTAACCAATGGGCACATTTATGGATTTACTTTGTTGCACCTATCCTTGCTATGCTGGCGGCGGGTGAGGTTTTTGTAAGGTGGAAAGAAAAAAAGCTAAGGCAGATCCTTCAGGAAACGCATCCGGCCAAAACTATTTCTGTAGAAAGTGATTATAAAGAGATGCAGCATCATCCCGTAGAAAAAATTACCTGACTGGTTTTGTTATCAATAAATAAAGTTGCATTCCGAACATTCATATAGCATTGTTGGTAATTATTATTCAGGATAAAAAAATTTGTTGAATGAAACGCTATCCAAAATCGAAGGAATTCAAGGGGCAGAAATTACCTTATCCTGCGAAGCAGTCGGAAATGGATCCATTGCCCCAGACTGAATTAACGGAATATAAACCTGCCCGGAAATTAGCAGATAAAGTAGCCATTATAACCGGAGGAGACTCTGGTATTGGCCGGGCGGTAGCTATGGCATTTGCAATGGAAGGAGCAAATGTGTCCATTGTGTATAATCAAAATGAGGATGACGCGGCTGAAACAAAAAGGCTGTGTGAAAAAAATAACACCAAGTGCCTTGTGATTAAAGCAGATGTACGCAGCGCTGATGAATGTAATGCAGCCGTTGCAAAAACAGTAGCGGAGTTTGGAGGCCTGAATATTCTTGTAAATAATGCAGCCTATCAGTTGGCACAACAAAAGTTTGAGGATATTACGGAGGAACAATTGCGGCGCACCTTTGAAACAAACATATTTGGTTATTTCTTTATGGCGCAGGCGGCCTTGCCACATTTACAGGAAGGTGATTCAATCATCAATACCGGCAGCATCGTCGGCAAAACCGGTATCCCTATTTTAATTGATTATTCCAGTAGCAAAGGAGCTATTCATTCTTTTACCAAATCACTGGCATTACACCTGGGAGAAAAAGGTATCCGTGTTAATTGTGTTATTCCCGGCCCTGTCTGGACGCCAAACATCCCGGGCACCATGCCCATTGAGGAAGTCGAAAATTTTGGTCACGAAGTAGCCCTGGGCCGCCCCGGGCAGCCGGAAGAACTGGCACCCGCATATGTTTTCCTGGCATCACCGGACGGAAGTTTTATGACAGGTAGCCTGGTTGATGTAACCGGCGGTAAATTATCAAGCGATTAATATGAGAAATGATCATTATCCTTCAGGAACGGTGCAGGCATTGCTCCCAACAGATTTGGTTACACCGGCTACCCGTTATGCTTTGCAGGAACGCCTCCAAAAAGAACCGGTATCCCGTCCCCTCTTTTTTGATGCAGATTCATTTATTACACTTCGGGCAGTTTGTATGCGGCTTATTCCCCAGCCCAACTCTGATCGGATGGTGGATTTACCTGGAAATTTAGATGACCTACTTGCTAAAGGAAAAGGGAATGGCTGGCGGTACGATACGATGCCGGCTGATGGTGACGCATTTACGATGGGATTAGAAGGCATCAACGAAACCGCCGGTTTAATGTATGGTCGTCCCTTCCACCAGCTTACAACAACCGGGCAGGACAACATATTAGGTTTAATTCAATCAGGTGTTGCATCAGGTGCTGCCTGGAAAGTACTGCCTGCTACACTATTTTTTGAAGAGTTGCTATCTGCACTGGTTGAAATTTATTACAGTCATCCTTATGCAAAAGACGATATTGGCGATGCTACGATGGCAGATGCAAAAGGCTGGCAAAAGATCGGGTTAAATGAATTGGAAGTTCAGGAACCCACACCATTAAAGGAGGAGGTTTATGCCGGTTCTTAACCCAATTGTAAAGCAGTCGGATGGTATGGTAATGCAACGGTTTTCAACTGAAGAGATGGTTGATGCCGTGGTAATTGGTACCGGTGCAGGAGGTGCGCCGCTTTTATCACGGCTGGCAAAAGCAGGATTAAAAGTAGTGGCGCTGGAAGCAGGAGAACATTGGTCTCCTGCAAAAGATTTTTCTACCGATGAAGTTGATCAATCGAAACTTTTCTGGACGGATGAACGATTGAGTGCCGGAGCTGATCCCGTTCATTTCGGAAATAACAATTCCGGCATTGGTGTAGGTGGTTCTACCCTGCATTACACGGCTTATGTGCCCCGCCCCCAGCCGGATGATTTTCAGTTATATTCAGAATTTGGCGTAGGTGTTAACTGGCCGATTGGCTATAATGATCTGGAACCTTATTTTGATGAACTGGAAGGCTTTCTGGGTGTTTCCGGACCATCATTTTATCCATGGGGAAAGCCACATGCTAAAAGCTACCCGCTACAACCACTTCCCTTAAATGGTGCTGCACAATTAATGCAACGGGGTTGTAAGGTACTGAACATACGCACCTCACCTGCGCCAAATGCGGCTTTATCTGCTCCCTATTACCAGGAAAGTATCGGGTGGCGGGCTGCCTGCACCAATCGTGGCTTTTGCCAGGCGGGCTGCACTACCGGTGCCAAAGCAAGTATGGATGTAACCTATATTCCGCTTGCCATTCAGCACGGTGCAGAAGTTCGCTCCAATTCTTTTGTTACAGGATTTGAGCAGGATCATTCAGGCCATATTAGCAGCTTAATTTATATGAACAATGGCCTTGAACAGCGCCAGCGTTGCAGGTTTGTATTTCTCTGTGCCGGAGCTGTTGAAACGCCCCGTTTACTGCTGATGAATAACCTGGCTAACTCCAGTGGTGAAATAGGTAAAAATTTTATGGCACATACCGGTATGCAGGTTTGGGCACAATTTGATGAGGACATCCGCCCGTATAAAGGTATTCCGGGTGCGTTAATTTCCGAAGATACACACCGGCCTGAAGGTGCAGATTTTGCAGGAGGCTACTTATTGCAATCCATTGGTGTAATGCCCGTAACCTATGCCTCTCAGGTAGCCCGTGGGCGTGGCTTGTGGGGCGAAAAACTACTGCAATGTATGCGTGGATATAATCATACGGCAGGGATTAATATATTGGGCGATTGCCTGCCGTACGCTACTAATTTTTTAGAGCTTTCTGATGAATCAGATAGCCGGGGCCTTCCTAAACCCCGCATCCATTTTTCGAATGGTGAGAATGAACAGCGCCTAACAAATCATGCTGAAAAAATAATGAGGGAAATATGGAGCGTGGCAGGGGCAAAAGATATGTGGTCATTTAACAGGAGCGCACATATCATTGGAACCTGCAGAATGGGAGATAACGCACAAAAAGCAGTGGTTAACAGTGAAGGGAAAAGCTTTGACATTCCCAATCTTTTTATTTCAGATAACTCCGTATTTCCAAGTGCGCTCAGTGTAAATCCTGCACTTACAATTATGGCTAATTCCTTACGGATAGCAGATCGCTTTTTAGCAGGGAAATCAAGGTAGAAATTAAGCTAAGGTGCTGATTTGGAAGTATGGGCTGAATCAGGCAATAAAACATATATATATTTAGTGTAAAAGATAAATGCACATGGCAAGTAATAGTTTTCTGAATATTATTGATAACATTTTGGGCGACAGTGATTATAGCGGCGATGAGTACGGCGGAGCGACAGGGCAATCCGGAAAAGGATTGCCGGACGCATCTCCACGAAACTTCATGTTTGCCACCGGCATTGAATGTTCTTACCCTACCATTGACAATGGCCGTACCAGGCGTGACCAGCTTGACGAATGCGGGCATTATACACACTGGAAAAAAGACATAGGCCTTGTGAAGAACCTGGGTTTGAAAGTGCTTCGTTATGGTTTGCCTTATTATAAAATTCACATAGGGCCTGATGTTTATGACTGGAGCTTCGCCGACCAGGTAATGGAGGAAATAAAGCGCCTGGAAATAATTCCCATTCTTGATTTGCTTCATTTTGGTTTACCGGATTGGCTGGGCAATTTTCAAAATCCGGAACTACCTATTCATTTTGCCAACTATGCAAAAGCAGTTGCCCGCCGCTATCCCTGGGTGCGTTATTACACACCTGTGAACGAAATTTATGTTACGGCTAAAATGAGTGCAAAGGATGGTGTATGGAATGAGCAGTTGAAAAGTGACCGTGCATTTGTAACTGCTATGAAGCACTTAGTGGCAGCAAGTATTCTGGCTACACACAGTATTGCAAAATGCCGCCCGGATGCGATTATTATTCAAAGTGAATCGGCTGAATATATGCACGAGGCAAAAGCAGAACCATCGCCGGAAATACGGCTGATGAATAAGCAGCGTCTTATATCCCTTGACCTGCTGTATGCCCATCCGCCCGATGCTGATGTATATATTTACCTGATGGATAATGGCATGACACAGGAGGAGTATGTCTGGTTTATGAAAGGTGAGCCACCAGGCTACCAGGTAATGGGCAATGACTACTATGGCCGCAACGAAAAAATACTGATGCCTGACAACACCGTATCCACAGCCGAAGATGTAATGGGCTGGTACCAGATAACCCGTGATTATTATGACCGGTATAAAAAGCCGGTGATGCATACGGAGACGAATACTTTTGATGCAGCACAAAACCCAACCTGGCTTTGGAAACAATGGATTAATATTTTGCGTATGAGATCAGACGGGGTACCGGTGCTGGGCTTTACCTGGTATAGCCTGATTGATCAGATAGATTGGGATACCGGGCTTGCAGAAAAGAATAACAGGGTAAACGCATGTGGTTTGTATACCCTTGACCGAAAGCCGCAACCTGTAGCAGCCGCATATCGCATGTTGCTGGAAGAATACGGACAGATAACCATTTTTCCGCATGGAGAATTGTTTGAAGTAACCACTAAGGAAGCCCGGTTAAAAGTGGAGGTATGACATGAAGAACGAAAAAAGATTGCATTTTACAGACGTTGGTGAAGGAAAAGTTGCATTCGTGTTTCTGCACTATTTCGGTGGCTCATCTCATACATGGCAAAAAGTAATAGTTGAATTAAGTCCTCAATTCAGGTGTATCGCCATTGACTTACCCGGATTTGGAGATTCACAAGGTGAGTTCACTGTGTTATCGGTGAACTTTTGTGCTGATAGGGTTATCAGCGTAATAGAAATGCTTCAGTTAGAAAAGTATGTATTGGTGGGCCACTCGATGGGTGGGAAGATAGCATTGGCAGTGGCTTCCAGGCAATTGCCTGGCCTCTTATCGCTAATACTAATTGCTCCATCGCCGCCTACGCCTGAACCAATGGACGACAAGGCACGTGCAGCATTAATAAAAGCCTTTGGCGACCGATCCGCTCTGGAAAAATTAGCTAACTCTATTACTGCCAAACCACTGCCGAAACAGGATATAGAAGATGTAGTGGCAGATAACCTGCGTGTATCCAAAGTATCATGGACTTGGTGGGCAGAACTGGGAAGCAGGGAAGATATATCCTCTCAAATGTCAGGAATTCAGTTTCCGGTATTCATTATTAGCGGCGAAAAGGATCCTAATTTTTCAACCGCTTTTCTGCATAAAGAAATGTCTGATTACTTTCCATCAGCATCGTTTGCAGAAGTAACAGATACAGGTCATTTGCTTCCTGTTGAAAAACCTTTTGCGGTAGCAAAGCTGATACGGGAATTTGCCGGCAAACAAAAACCGATGTAACTACTCATTACTCATTTGTTGCTTTGTTTATAAAATGAAGGTTTTATTTAGTCTATACTATTTGGATATACAATTGTAATACTTCTGTGAGATTTTTAGCAGCGTATGGATTAGCGTTTGTTTATATACCCGGTAAGGCATTTTCATGATGCCTGATAAACAAAACGATATGAAACGATACAAACTCTTCACACAACAGTTAATTAAAGGAGTACTTGGGTTTTTCATTTGCGGTATGTCATTAGTCTCCTGTGGTAAGGATGATAACAACAATAGCGGGCCTTATGACGTAGTATACCTGCAAACAAATAATTTTAATGATAATCAGAATGCAATCTTAGCTTATCGGGACAAGGGCAACGGCAAGTTGGAACCGTTGGCGGGTAGCCCGTTTTTAACCAACGGTTCCGGTGTGGGTAATCCGATGCAGATTTTAGGGCCGTTGGATTCAGATTATGAATTAAGGCTTTCGACAGATAAAAAATTTTTATTAGCTGTCAATTCAGGCAGTAATACCATCGCTGTATTTTCTATAAAAGACAACGGGGCATTAGAACATGTACCGAGTTCACCTTTTTCTTCGGGCGGCCAAACACCGGTAGCTCTTGATGTATCAGGCAATTATGTGTTCGTGGTAAACAAAAGCCAGGATCCCTTGCATGCCACCCCTATGGCGCCGAATTATACTATTTTTACGATAGACGGTGCTGGAAAACTGATGCCCGTAACTGGTTCAAAATTCGAAACGACACCCGGAAGTTCTCCTTCCAATGCATTGGTTTCCCGTGATGGCAAATACCTTTGGGGTGCTGATTTTTTAGGTTTTATGCTGAGCCCAGCAGTGGGTACATTACGTTCATTTACGGTGAGTGGAACCGGAATCATGACTCCGGTATCAGGTACACCTTATGTATTGCCGAATGGCTCTATGCCTCCAGACAATGGTGCTTTAGGTTTATGGCAACATCCATCCGGCAATCCTTTATATGTAGGATTTCCGTTACAGGGTAAAGTAGGGGTATATAATATAAATGCAACCACAGGAGCCCTCAGTTTTCAAACAACGGTTGCGGCCGGCAAAGCTGCCTGCTGGATTCGTACCAATGCCGCAGGTAATCATATGTATGTACTTAATTCAGGAGATAATACTGTACAGGTATATAATACAGCTAATCCCCTCTTGCCTGCATCTATTCAAATACTGGAACTAAAAAATTCAGGACCGGCTTATGCTGGACCCGGTGGCGCAATGTTCAAAACAAGTGAGGATTTTTCATTGCATCTGTCTACATCCGAAAAGATTTTATATGTAGTATGCCAGCATACCAACAAGGATTTTAGTATTGGCAATTATAACTATTTGCATACACTTACCATTGCCGATGATGGCCAGTTAACAGAAGGAACAGAACCTATTCTATTACCCGTAGCAAATAACATACGTCCAAAAGGATCAATAGTAATCAGCAGGCAATAAAAACAACGTTGCCGCTATTTATCATCAAAAACGTATAAGTCCATTATAGGTATTGTCAGCTACCAGTTCGCTATAGCATGTAAAACCCCGGCCATAACTTATTGGTTACAATTTTGTTGATCAGAATAAATAAACAAAAATGATGGAAAATAATAAAACGACATCGTACAATAAATTAACACCAACTGAAGAACGGGTAATTGTACACAAAGGCACGGAACGTCCTTTTACCGGTGAGTATAACAATAATAAGGAAACCGGCACTTACGTATGCCGCCGCTGCGACGCACCATTATACCGATCACATGATAAGTTCGATTCTCATTGCGGCTGGCCAAGTTTTGATGATGAGATCGAAGGTGCTGTAAAACACTTGCCCGATGCGGATGGCAGACGTATAGAAATTGTTTGTGCTAACTGCGATGCACATTTAGGCCATGTGTTTAAAGGAGAAAGGTTTACGAAAAAGAATACAAGACATTGTGTAAATTCCATCTCCCTAAAATTTATTTCTTCGTAGCAGCACAAATAGTATTTACCAATAATGGTAACCGAAAAGATAAATTGTCTTTTTGGTTACCATTATTGTTTGTAATATAGTCAATCGTACACACCATATAATTTGAGTAAACTCTTTCGCCAATCATCCCTGTTTAACCCCGGACTAACATATCCCTTCCTTCCAGGAGATTGTGGAAAAGAATTGTGTCACATCTTTCAAACAATTATGGTTAGTTACAGACCTGCCGGATTTCTAATATTATTTAATTAATGGTGTACACACACGTACATATTCACTTAGCATATCAAAATGTTATACTACTGTGAGAATTAGCTTTGCAGATATAATTAACTTTAAACGTTGTTTAATTCGACATATGTAAAGGATTTAAAGAAAAATTTCTAATGTAATTTCAAGAAAATTTTAACTGATCATAAAAGGCTTAGTCTCCGTGAGTATCGGGTAGGTGTAAATGATAAAAGGCTGGCAATCCTACTGCTGTTAAAAAAGGCCATTGTTAAATTTATTACGTTCATTTCTATGGATAATACAAGTGATCACTTTATTGTTTACACCTTTTAATTAACCCGCTTTTATAATTAAAAATATCTCTTATGCCTGATAAAAGTTTTCTTGAGATTATTGACGATATGCTTGGCGACAATAATTATTCCGGTGATGAACATGGCGGAGCCACAGGCCAGTCCGGACGGGGCATGCCAGATGGATCGCCGGCAAATTTTATGTTTGCCACCGGTATTGAATGTTCTTATCCTACAATTGATAACGGACGTACAAGGCGTGATCAACTGGAGGAATGCGGCCATTACGAACATTGGAAGAAAGATTTACAACTGGTGAAGGATCTGGGATTAAAAGTATTACGCTATGGCCTGCCCTATTACAAAATTCATCTTGGTCCTGACAAATACGATTGGACTTTTGCTGATGAAGCAATGGCAGAAATAAAGCGGTTGGAAATAATACCCATTCTTGATTTACTTCATTTTGGCGTGCCGGACTGGCTTGGTAATTTCCAAAACCCGGAGTTGCCTGTTCATTTTGCGAAATATGCTAAAGCAGTGGCTCAAGCGTTATCCCTGGGTTCGGTATTATACACCGGTAAATGAAATTTATGTAACCGCAAAAATGAGTGCTAAAGATGGTGTATGGAATGAGCAGTTAAAAAGCGACCGTGCATTTGTAACCGCCTTGAAAAACATATCGTTGCTGCAAGTATTCTGGCAAACCATGGTATTGCGCAGTGCCGGCCTGATGCTATTATTGTTCAGAGTGAATCTGCTGAATTTACGCACGAAGCAAAATCAGAAAAGTCTCCCGAAGTTGCGCTCATGAACAAACAGCGTCTCCTGGCACTCGATCTGCTGTATGCGCACCCACCGGATTCCGATGTATATATTTATTTAATAGATAATGGCATGACCCGTAAAGAATATGATTGGTTTATGAAGGGCGAGCCGCCGGGGTATCAGGTGATGGGCAATGATTACTATGGGCGAAATGAAAAAATAATAAAACCTGATAATACCATTGAAACGGCTGAAGACGTAATGGGCTGGTACCAGATTACCCGTGCCTATTATGACCGGTACAAAAAGCCGGTGATGCATACAGAGACAAATACTTTTGACGCAGCCCAGGGTCCGACATGGCTGTGGAAACAATGGATAAATATTTTGCGCATGCGGGCCGATGGCGTACCGGTATTGGGCTTTACCTGGTATAGCCTTATTGACCAGGTAGACTGGGATAGCGGCCTTGCTAAAAAAGATAACCACGTAGTAAACTGCGGCCTGTATGATCTGAATCGTGAACCGAGGCCGGTAGCAGCAGCCTACCGTATGCTGCTGGAGGAATACGGGCAAATTACCATTTTTCCACATGGCGAATTGTTTGAAGTTACGAAGAGAGAAGCACGTCTAAAAGTAGAAGTCTGATTTATTCAGGTTCCTTATTCAAATGTGATAATTCAGTGATACTATTTACAATTTCTGGACGAGTATTTGTATACCACTACCATATTATTCGTTTAATCCTGTTAGTTTAATCATTAAATATGCCTTTCTTTTCCCGTATCACAGGATATCAGTCTAATAATTAAATTTGTACGTAGATAAGCAGTTTATTATTGTATTTTAAAACCGGCCTATGTCAGGTGATCTGCAGAAGCCACAAACTTGTATATATGAAAAAAATATTGTTTTTAATCGTTGCAATCTCTTTAAGCGCAACAGCAGGGTTTTCCCAGAAAAAAAAGATGAATCACATGGCTACAGATTCAATGTCCATGAAAAAAGATTGTGTAATGATGGAAGACGGTAAAATGATGGTAATGAAAGATGGCCAAACCATGATGATGGATAAAGACATGACCATGTCAAACGGAACGATGGTGATGATGGACGGAACCGTTAAAATGAAAGATGGTAAAACCATGATGATGAAGGACGGTCAGTGTATGTATATGAATGGTAAAATGACTACGATGAAAATGAAGAAGCCCATGAAAAGTAATATGTAATCATCTTCTTTTACTACTATTTTTATGAAGATAGTGTGGCATAATTATATCATAAGGTTTAAAACCAGGTTTGTATAGTATAAAATAGCCGGTGAAAAAATCCCATCTTTCAAAATAGAGATGGGATTTTTTATTATACACCGTTTCTTCACTGCCATATATTGATTCGATCAGACCGCCAGGTTTTGGAACGGTATAACTTTTCTACCCACGTTTAGTATGATTTTATATATTTCTCTTCATTCACTGGAACAACCATTTTGTTTGTAATGACAACTGTTTTAAGGCCTGGCATTAAGTCAAGGGAGTTTAGCATTTTACCCGGCCATTTATTTTCTGAATAGCATCAGAAATGGCTTTAGCTACATCAACATTTGTTCGGTTGCCATCAATCTTGGTAATAAATTCAATAGGATTCACAAAATTGCCACCAGAACATTTGCAATTTCTTCTTTACAAGATTTGTAAAGTATTAGAAAACTAGTAACATTTAGATTTAAACTGTAAGATCAGCAATTTTGATGGTCAATTTTGAGCTGTCTTTAATTAAAGAATCAGAACTTTGTGTACAAGATACGGATTGCAAAATACCAGAACAAGCATCATTTTTCTTTCCTGTCAAAACGTATTTTGCTTTAGTAAAGTGGTCAAAATAACTTGTACAAATGAAGCGGGATATTACCCGGCGTTGGTAGCCCCTGCCCCCTTTAGGGCAATGTCATTAAGTGAAGGATTGTAGTATCAGTTATGCGCCGTAGGTGCAATCTGTTTGTAGAAAACAGACATCCTTGATGTTGGTGCATGCCACGTAGTGGCTACCTGATCAGAGAAGAGGGGTAGCCACTACGTGGCAATGATTCCCTTTGCCTCTTTGTTTGCTACAAACAGAAAGCCCCGATGGGGCTTAACTTAATGACATTGCCCTAAAGGGGAACTCGCTTTTACCTGAAAAATTAGTGGCAACTATGAGTATTTTGAAGTTCCTATAAAGTTTGAAAGTGTCCAAAAGCCCCCTTTAGAGCCTGTCCCGTACCGATAGGTCGGGAGGTTTGGAGGCGACCAGGCCAGATTGAAGAAATGTTCAGGTTATTTTGATAACTTTCCTTAGTTATTATGTTACACTTTTTTATTTAAAAAATTTTTTGACCCGTTGGTATGTAGTATTAATCTGAATAGCAGCCCCGACAAGTTTATATTTTAATTTTTTATTCAGCGCTTGGTTTTCCATGAGTAATTGTTGAGCATATAGTGGAACCAAGTCATCCCATACTATATTCATTTCAGCAATACAGCTATCGGCTGCTGTAAAAGTTAAACCAGTAGTATCAAAGTCAACCATAACGAAATTCATGAACCGGAACTTTTTACCCGTCAAAAAACTTTTTAAATACAACCAATAATCACCGGCAAGCTTATATTGAGCAGGATATAATCCAAACTCTTTAAACAGTTTAGTACTAACTAAAGAAGCCTGATGATTAGGAATATTTTCTTTCAGATAGGCTAATGTTAATTCTGCAGGATGGGTATACAATTCTTTATTAGCCTGGTTGTAATCATGAACTAAATATATATCGGCGTAAAAAATATCTGTACCGGGAAAATCAGACAGGTAATTGATACAGCATTCAAGCGTATCCGGACTACAAAAGCAATCACCGCTGTTTAGAAAAATCAGATAGGCGCCATTTGCTAAAGATATCGCTTTATTCATCGCATCATAGATACCGTTATCTTTTTCACAGATCCAGCGAGTAATCTTACTTGCATTTTGTGTAATCAAGCCGGTACTTCCATCAGTTGATCCACCATCGATTACAAAATATTCAAAATCGGTAAACCCTTGGTTAAATACCGAAGCAAATGTCTTTTCCAAACCCCTTTTGTTATTATAATTAATGGTGATGATAGATAAACCAGCCATTCTTTGGTTTTTTAAAATTAAGGTTTTGCCTGACTTCTGTATTGATCAAACAAACGCAGAAATTATAGGTTATAGTAATTTTTAATATTTAGTTCTGCGGTTGTTCTGCTACTAAAGTAAGCGTAAATCAACAGTTGGTTTTAAAGTAATAATAAGCTGCTCTTTTATTGAAATAATGGCTCCTGAATAATATCGTATAAAAAAAGCACAGGGCATTCATGAAATAGTATTTCAGCTCCATCCATCATACCCGCATAAAGAATCTGTTCAAATGTCTCTTGTCCACAAACGCAACTGTTTTTTAAAACAATTGCCATCTTGGTTTATCACCTGGAACCTTCCTATTAAATGGGGATCAGCAGACTTCGTTAGCAGCTGAGGCTGCGTTGTAAATGCCGTTGAAAAGCCCTGGTCTTTTACAATAGAAAGTGTTTCCTCGTTATAATTTCCGTATGGGTAGGCCATACTGTTCATTTGCCTGCCGGAAAGTTTTTCAAGATATTCTCTGCAATTTGCAATTTCTGTTCTTTGTATGTCAATGCTATGAAAAGCTAATGCCGGGTGTGTTGATGTATGCACGCCAATGTCAAACATGGGTTGCAGGCATATTTCATTTAGCTGAACGATGTTCATTGGCAGATTGCTTATATCTGGCAATTGTTTATATCCTGCCCAATGGCTTACTTCCTCAAGAACAGTAACGATTTCATTACATGGTAACGGTTGCAAACGTTCCCAAAGTGCCAGATAAAATTCGCAACGTTTAGTAGGCGGCGGGACAAGCCAGTTCCAGTTTTTGTGTTTTTGTTTTACTTCATCACTAAGGAATGTTTCTACAGATTCAAACTCAAAAACTTGTGATTGTATGAAAATATGGATAGACGGCGGTAAATGGATCGAATGTAAGACTATGCTTTCCAGTTTGTCCCACCAAAATGGTTGGGTATGGCCAATATAGGCAGTGGGAATAAAAAAAGTAGCGGGGCAGTGATGCTTTTCCAGTAATGGTTTTGCATGCAGATAGTTGTCCACATATGCATCATCAAACGTAATACAAATCTTTATCGGGCTTGTTTTTTCACCGATACGTTCATCTAATAACTCATTGAGCGGTATTACCTGGTAATGCCTTTTCATCACCTGCAGTTGTGCTTCAAAATTTTGAATGGTCACTGCCAATTGCCATGGATCAGTTTCGGGGCTTGCAATGCGATGATACATCAGTACGATCGTCCTGTGCTTAAATAAACCAATGACGTTTCGTAATAATTTCTTAACCATTTTACGCTTATTTAACAGCAACTGCCGTAATAATTACCTGGTAATGCGGATCCATTGTATCCAGTTGTTTCTTATTTAATTCAGGAAGTCCCATTCCATATAAAAAGGCAGTGGCTACTACTACATTTCCAAACGTTTCAATCGTTACCTTACCCGGAGAAAAACTTTCATACAATACTTTTGTCAGGGAACTGTCTGTAAATGACCAAAGCCAGTACTTCCCCCATTCATCCTGGGCAATATGACTGATGCCTGGTACTGTAATCAGTAACGTTCCGCCAGGCTTTAAAATGCGATAACAGGTTTCTACAGCGGCTTTATAGTTATAAATAAGGTGTAATGTTTGAGTAAGAATAATACAGTCGAAGCTGTTATCCGGCAAATGAGGCGCATTGCTCAGGTCGCCTACATAGGTAGCTTTCTCATTACTATGATCAATATGTAAAATGTCACTTTTAGTGACATTTGTTTCCCCATAGCGCAACGTATATTCGTTATCGCCTATTTCGAGTACGTTTCCAGCAATTACGCCGGTATTCTTTTGCAAAAAGTTTTCGATATAGTATCTGTCCACAGGTCCACCCCTGTCGAAGCCAAAATGTTCACTAAAGGGTTGTGTCCGATTAAGATCGCCCAGGTTGACCGTACCTGGTTTTGGCGTAAAAGAAATATTTACGCTCCTTAAAATACTATTTGGCAACACCCTTCTTAAAATGGCTTTGAATATTTTTTTCGGTTTATTCATAAATAAGAATGTTCTCTTTGACGTAATGACACGGTATAACTGCACATGGTGCTGCTTTAATGCTTCCATATCCTTTTGGTTCACTCTCTTCCCATCTTTCAAAAGCGAAAGCATATTATAATACATCATTTCAGTGCAATAGCTTTTCCAGGCTACTATTCCCTTTTCGTAACACTGTATTTCCGTCTCACTTTTTAAAAAATTTTTCTGCCTTTCCAAAACAAATAAAGCAGATTCCAATATCATGGTGTAATTTCTGGATGCATTGTTTTCATGAAAGCGGTATACTGCGATTACTTCCCTGTGAATCCTTACCTGATGCGTACGTGCTATCTTCAAATATAAATCGTAATCTTCGCAGCCTCGTAGTGCTATATCAAATTTATATAATTTGAATGCCCATTTCCGGAACAGCACAGTTGCCAGCATACCAATATAATTCTTTTTCAGAAGCTGGCAATAAGGCTCCTCGTTGGTAGCCATCCGAACAAGGAAGTTTTCATTTTTAAGTTCGTTAGCTATTTCATGAGCTCCGGAAACAAATGCAATATCAGGGCTTTGCTGCAAATATTGCAGGTTAGTCATCATTGCATCAGGCACAAGCCAATCGTCCGCATCTAAAAAAACAAGATAATTGCCGGCACTTACTTCAATGCCTTTATTCCGGGCAGCCGACGGACCCTGATTTGATTGGTAGATGTACTTCACATCCGAATAGCTACCTGCAACTTCTTTTGTATTATCTGTTGACCCATCATCAACTACAATAATTTCGTAATGTTTATACGATTGAGATAAAATACTATTAATAGCAGTATGCAAATACCTGCCATTATTGTAGCAGGGAATGATTACAGATATAAGTATTTGTTGGGTCATTTTAAAACATCCCTGTATGAAACAGCGCTTATTTGCCGGCTCTTGTAAAGATCATCCGGAAGTTATGAACCTGCCAGAGTTTCGTTATGCGAGCAGGCAATAAACAGTTTCTACACCTGTAACAGGCCTTATCTTTTTACAACTTATCGATAGTAATCATGGAAAGATTTTGCACCAGTGAGGGCACTTATTTCCTTTTGATACGATAGCCTGTCGGCTTAGATGTTTATTTATCTGAATGTGCAATACAGATTCCATAATCATGGATGGGTTTTACCTTTATAATTAAAGTTGTAAGTATAAGAACAAAATTAGTTTAGATTAATTATTTTATCATTGTGTCCACATACTTAATACTTAGGCATTACACTATGGTTAGTACCTTTTCATAAAAGTGGATCATTTTGCTTTATCGGGTTATTGCATCATAATGCTGCTTTTATTTGTCATCCTATCCCGGCTATATCATTTACTTACAGCTTATAACAGGATGACGTACTAAAAGCAGCACTTTTTCCGATTTATTTTTTTACCGTGCCATCCATCCGCCATCCACCACCATTACATGTCCGTTTACATATGCGCCAGCTTCTGATGATAGAAAAACAACCGGTCCCTTAAAGTCGGCAGCTTCGCCCCAGCGGCCAGCCGGAATGCGGCTTAGAATAGCCTGGCTGCGGTCCGGATCAGCACGTAATGCCTCTGTGTTATTGGTAGCAATATAGCCTGGTGCGATACCATTAACGTTCACGCCTTTGGATGCCCATTCATTAGCGAAAGCCTTTACCAACCCGGCTACAGCACTTTTGCTGGCGGTGTATCCCGGCACATTAATACCGCCCTGAAAACTGAGCAGGGAACAGGTAAAAATAATTTTGCCATTTCCTCTTTCAATCATGTCCTTACCGAATTCCCTGGTGATAATAAACTGCGCATTCAGATTTACAGCTATTACTTTATCCCACCATTCGTCCGGGTGTTCGGCCACGGGCTTACGCAAAATCATCCCGGCATTGTTAATCAGAATATCAATGGTATGTGCCGCTTTTACTTCATTGATAAAATTGTATAGTGCTTCCCGGTTAGAAATATCGACCTGGTAGCCGGAAAACTGTTTCCCTAAACCTGTTATTGCCTTTTCCGTATCGCCGCCTTTTATAGCTTCTACATTGGAAGCGCCTACGATGTCGGCACCTGCTTCCGCTAAAGCAATGGCCATTGCTTGTCCCAGGCCGGTATCGCTGCCGGTCACCAGTGCTGTTTTTCCTTTCAGTTCAAACTGATTGAGAATACTCATGAGTTATGATTTTAAGATTCCCTACGAATGTCCGCATTTACAGGTTATTGTATCTACTTTTTCCGTTTGCTGCTTTTTACACGAAGTAGGTTTTTGGGAAAATTCCGATGTACTGAATAAATATCTGTTATGCGATTAATAACAGGAAAGACCTTTTGGCTAAACAATGGAATACTATATCAATTCCATTGGCTGCAATTTCACTGCAGTCGGCATATTTTGTAATTGGCACTGAGTTGTATATTGTTTACCTGCCTGCGGCAAGCCGGTTGCCCACTACCTTTTTGAATTTGATTATTATTTTCTCTTTGCACCTGTTTGCGGCAGTTCGTTATCCATTTCCACAATGTTCACCGGATGGTCCCAATCGCCGAGTAAATACTGGCTGAAATAGTCGGCCATCTTCCAGAAGAAGTATTCCTGCATATCTGCATATCCATGCCGCTGGCCAGGCAGTAGTAGAAAGTCGAAACGCTTGTCGGCCTTAATGAGTGCATTCATCATACGGATGGTGTTTGCCGGGTGCACATTATTATCGATATCGCCGGTGGTCAGCAACAAATGCCCTTT
This sequence comes from Chitinophagaceae bacterium, assembly GCA_965246935.1. Lineage (GTDB taxonomy): Bacteria > Bacteroidota > Bacteroidia > Chitinophagales > Chitinophagaceae > JAZKFT01. Next base: position 192,815 of record CBDFGC010000028.1, read on the forward strand.
TAAGTTTTTGGCCAGTTCCGGATTTTTATCAATGGAATAAGCAAAACTGGTATCCCCTTTCGGACCAATAGATTCCTGTACGCCATTGTGCTTTTCACTCCACCAGCGGTTGTAAATAGCATTGTCGTGGTTGCCGGATGAGGAAACTGCTACTTTAAAAAAATCCGGATACACCAGCATCGCAGCCGTACTCATAAAGCCGCCACCACTATGCCCGTAAATACCTACCCGGTTGGCATCAATAAAAGCGTATCGGTCAGCTAACTGTTCAACCGCCGCTTTTTTATCTGCCAGGCCGTAATCCCGCAGGTTGCCGTAGCCATAGTTGTGGTACCATTTGCTGCGGCCCGGATTGCCACCCCGGTTGCCCACCGTTATTACAATAAATCCTAATTGGGCCAGCCGGTCCAGCCGATCCATGCCACGGCCAAAAGCCTTGTTCACGGCCTCTGTCTGCGGTCCCGGATATACATATTCAATGATTGGATATTTTTTGGCAGAATCGAAGTTGAAAGGCTTATACATGACACCATATAAATCGGTAATGCCATCATCGGCCTTTACGGTAAACACCTGCGGAAACTTATAACTGGTAGATTGCAGTGAAGAAAAATCAGCGGTTTCCAAATCCAGCAATTTTCGGCCATCGCTGTCAAATAAAACAGATTTGGGAATTGAACTGACCATTGAATAATTGTCCACAAAAAAATGTTTGCCGTCATTCATGTTAGCTGCATGATCAAAAGCTCCCTTATTTAATAACTGCATACCCGTTCCATCCAGGTTAATACGGTACAAATGCAGGTAGTATGGATCTTCACCGGCTTCTTTGCCGTTGGCTGTAAAGTATAATATCCTGGCTTTTTCATCCACCCCTATTACTTCCTCGCAATGAAAATCGCCGGAGGTAATCTGGTTTTTCAGTTTGCCGTTGCCATCATACAGGTAAAAATGTGCCCAGCCGTCCCGTTCGCTCCATTGTATCAATTCATTACCATCGTTTATCAGCGCCGGCCTGCGGGTTTCTACATAGGTGTTCATCCGTTCTTCTACCAATGGCTTCACGTTACCATTTGTAATATCAACAGCACACAGGTCAATGCGTTTCAGATCCCGGCTGGTACGTTCAAAATAAAAACGATTGTTGTTTCCCAGCCAGATAGTTGGCCGCCAGTCATCATCTCTTTTGCTTACCATTTGCGGTGCCGTAAACACGTTGACTTCCTGATCTTTAAATTGCTTTACCGGCAATTCTTTAGCGGCTTTGGTATCATTGTCAAATAGCAAAATATAATTAACGGGTGCTTCCTTTTCACCAGGCATCCAGTATTTGTAGGTTTCCAGCGTTGGTCGTGGCTCGGCTATACTATTAATTACCCACAGGTCTTTTACTGCCCGGTTATCCGTATGCTCCATGGCAAAATGCTTTGAATCGGGACTCCAGTACACAAAAGCAGGCATCCGCTTTTTTTTCGATTTTTCTTTGTCCACGTTTGTTTCGCCGTTGCCCTGCTGGTTGATGCTACTGCTGTAGGCAAAATATTCAACGCCATCTTTCGTAATCTGGTGGTCAACGATGGTACTGTCTTCTTCATTTTCGAGTGCTTTGTGATAATTGAGCGTGTCCATCCAGAACAAATTGTAGTTGCGGCCAAACAGAATTGTTTGCCCATCCGGCGAAATAGAAGCCCATCTGGGATTACGCTTTGGCTTTTTAAAATCGGGCAACTGGACTAACTGGCCGGTAGTAATATTGTATTCAAAATAGAATACCTTTTTTTCTTTGGCAGGTGGTGTAGTAATTCCTTTTTTAGCCAGCGTATCTTTGGCAGCTCTGAATTTTACTGAATCCACTTTCTCCACGTCCTGTGTGCTCTTCACTTCAAACTGAATCCAGTTTTCATCTTTTACAAACCGCATACTGTCCATCACCAGGTGCTGTGCGTCCATCGGGTCTTTTACGATGGAGGTCAGTTGAGCAGCCAGCTTTGCATTATCAAATAGTTTTTGTTTTTGCCCTTTGGCAGCGTCGACGATATACCAGTTTTTACCCGCCGGGGTTTCATAGGTATACCAAAACCGATCGGTTTTTTTGAGCCAGTGCGGATCAACAGATGTTGTAAAAAGCAGTTTTTCTAACTTTTTAGGTGAAAACCGGCTGGCCAAACTGTAATTAGCTTTTGTGACCGGCACCTGGGCCTGAAGTGCAGCAATGCATACAAAAACGGCCAGCAATAAATTTGTTCGCTTCATTCAAATGATTTGCCACTAAAATAATGCGTAATACGATTACATGGTTGAAATCACCCTATTCTGTTTATTATATTCTCCATATTGCATTTTTTCCCAATTAGTTACCAGTATTGAATATTCTTTCTGCTAATCAATCAACATTTTTTTCTACATGTATCCCGGTGAGCGAAATATGAATTAGGTATAGTAGCTGCTACGGCTTTGGTGGCAAGTACCCTTGCACTTTGCCCGCTGCCGTATGCGATAAGCCATCTATGATAGTGAACGATCTTGAAACCTTAGTAGAATCATCATGGTTCTTCCCCTGTTTTCCGGGGTTGATCAGTATAATTATGTAAATAAGCTACCTGATGCGAAAGGATGCAATCCCTATCCATATGCAGGGCTCCGGAATTTTGTTCTGAAATAAACAAGGCTCTTAATTTTCAAATTACAATAATTCAAGTAAAAAGGCTACCAAAATGGTAGCCTCCTTTTTTCTGAATTTATAATTTGAAACTGTAGCCATCCCGGTATTGACGTCTTACAAATTGATTAGCCTCATCAAAGTTCGTAACCTTCATATTTTCAGCATCCCATAATATCTTTTTTCTTCCGGGGGTTCCTTTTCCGTCACTCCCTTTAAGGTTCCAGCTACGCAAAGCCAGGTTTGCAAACAGCACTGTTTCTGTAAGCGGACCTGCGTAATCAAAATCTGAACTGGTTTTCATTTTTCCATAGCCTGCAATAGCTGCATTTACCCATTGGGCATAGTGACCTTCCTGTCCACCGGGCACTCTTTCAATTAGCTGTGGCACATTCACTTCTTTGGTTCTTGAGGTAGGTAACAAAGTTGGATTTGCACCATAACAGCCGCACATCATTTTACCCTTTGTACCTTCAATAATAGCACCGCCGTCAGGCCCTCCCATTGGCTCATCTGCGCCTAATTCATCTGGTCTTTCAGGACGTATATTTCCATCCATCCAGGTCAGCTTTACATCAGGGTTACCATTCTTGCCGGGAAATTTCATTTTTATGGATGAAGCAGGTGGACAACTTTCAGGGTGATAAGTGGGCGTCCACATTTTTTCATATACGTCTGCCACACTACATTCTACCTCTGAGGGGTACCCCAGCCCAACTACCTTAAATGCAGGATCAATAATATGGCACCCCATATCACCCAATGCACCGGTTCCAAAAGTCCAGTAACCACGCCAGTTAAAAGGGACATAGGCTGTATGGTAATCCTGAAACTGCGTTGGCCCTAACCATAAGTTCCAGTCTAATTCAGGTGGTATTTCATCCTTACTCACAGGGTAACCGTTACCCTGTGGCCAAACAGGGCGGTTTGTCCAACAACGTACCGTATGTGCCTGGCCTATCAATCCAGCCTTATACCAATCCTGCATCAGGCGTACGCCATCCCCGGACGAACCCTGGTTGCCCATCTGCGTTACCACTTTATATCGCCTGGCAGCCTGGGTTAGTATTCTGGCCTCATAAATATCATGAGTCAATGGCTTTTGTACATATACATGTTTACCCATTTGCATAGCCATTAAGGCAGGCACAGCATGTGCATGATCGGGCACAGAAACAGAAACTGCATCAATATTTTTCTTTTCCTTATCCAGCATTTCCCTGAAATCCTTGTAATACTTGGCATTGGGAAAAGCCTGCCTTGATTTTGCAGCCTGCCGGTCATCTACGTCGCACATGGCAACGATATTGGCATTACCCGATTTAAAAAAGTTTGCAATATCACTTTGGCCCTTCCCGCCTGCACCAATAGCGCCAATATTTAATTTATCACTCGGGGCAACAAAACCCCTTCCTAATACGTGGCGGGGTACAATAAAAAATCCAGTAGCTGCCAATGCTGTATTACGGATAAAACTTCTTCGGGAAGAATTGTTTGGCGTATGGTTATCCATTTGGTTTTTTAATTTTATTGATTACTGAATTTAAGAGAAATTTTCGTTTACATTGATTTCTTTTCAGAAGCTATTTACAAAGACACCTTTTCCTTTTTATAAAAGCCTGGATTATTTACCTTCTTTTGCGTAAAAATAAAATTACAATGCAAATAATTGAAATGTATTTTTTTTTGAATCATCTTGCTTTTTAAAAACAGGAACCTGTTACCTAGGTGTCATCATTCATACTAAGCCCCTAAAGATATGTTTCTTCTTACTACTTTATATGTGGCAATCTTATAACCCTTATCATCTTATATTTAAATACTAATTTACTCATTAAGAAATCAACTAAAAAATGAAATTACTTTTTTATCCATTCCTGATGCTATTACTGTTGAATAATGCTTCCGTTGATGCACAATCAAAAACCCGGGGTGGATGGCAATCGTTGTTTGATGGAAAATCACTGAACGGGTGGAGACAGGCACAAAAGGACAGTTTTCCTGAATCATCGTGGAGTGCCGGAAACGGCGAATTATCTTTTGATCCGGCAAAAGGTCATGGAAGCGATATTGTTACCACCCGGTTATTTAAAAACTTTGACCTGTCGGTAGATTTTCAAGTTTCTGAAGGAGGCAATAGCGGTATCAAATATTTTCTGCTACCGAATACGTCACTGGGTTGCGAATTTCAAATCATAGACGACAGCAGGCATCCGGATGCAAAATTAGGAGTCAACGGCAACCGTAAAACAGGAGCCCTATACGACCTGATACCCGCCAATGAAAATAAGCCTTATAAACCAGCCGGTGAATGGAATACAGCCCGCATTGTTGCCAAAGGAAACCATGTAGAGCATTGGCTGAACGGGACGAAAATAGTAACGTATGAAAGAGGAAGTGAAGCATTCAAACAAGCAATTGCACAAAGTAAATTTAAAACAACGGAGGGGTTTTCACAAGCTATTTCTTCACCTGTTCTGCTGCAGGCTCATGGTGATAAAATCACGTTTCGGAATTTAAAAATCAAAGAGCTCTAATACTGCTTCACCTATGCCTATAGTTTTGATCAAAAGAAAATGAATACCCGTTCAGGGCTTATCGAAACTCATAGCCGAAATACCCGCATCAATATATTGCCTGCCCCGGTTATTTTTTCTGCAATGAATGGCAATTACATTTTCCCCGGATAGTAAAGTTACTTTTGCTGCGTCAGCTATTCTAACCATTCTATAGGTAGATGAACGCCCACCGGAATTGGCTGCCAGAACGCCATTGATATACACTTCCGCATTATTGGTTTGACGCATATATAATACCAGGTTATCTTTATTAATCTTCGAAATATCAGCCAGTGTAAACGCTTTACGCATCCATATATCGCCGGTTGTATCCCAGGTTGTCCTGATCTCTAATCCGGGTTCGGGTGTGCCTCTGTTACCCATTATTCCAAAGCCGGCATCTCCTGTTTTCCATGTAGCCGTTTTAAAGGCTGGCGTAAACCAATTGAGCGTATCCGGTTTTTCAAATGTGTATTGCCAGCTACTACCTTTCGTTTGTGAGGATGGTACGACTTCGGTGAGGTATAATTTCTTATTAATAACGTTATCGTTGGAGGATTTTATTTTTTCCACTGCCCCTTTTATAACAGCTCTGTCATAGGTAAGTAACCCGTTTAATTCCGCTTCCACATCTGTTGTTTCTGTATAAACGGCTGCACTCAGTCCTTTCGTGGTTTTATACAGGGTCAGGTCGTTTGCATACGCATCGTACAGGTCAGTATATTCTTTTTCGTTACTGATAAAAATGTACGTAGGCTGCTGGCCCCATATATGGTCGGGTATAATGTAACCGATACCTCCATACTCACCACAGGCCAAAGCTTGTGTAGCACTTGGAGGGGGTGCAGCAGGCGGCGGATAACTATGAATATCCAACACATCTCCTACCCCAAAATGTCCGCCTCCGCTTGCCTGGTTTATTAAACGGGAGGGGTCCAGTACATGTACCATATTTACTAGTCCCGGTGTATTGTGCTGCCCCTGGCCTTCATTAAAAATAACCCACATCACAATGCAAGGCGAATTCCAGTGTGTCTGCACGATACGGGTAAGCTGCGATGCATATGCAACTGTATCTACCGGAGGTGTATTGCGGGTGTAAGAATTAGCAGAAGGCATATCCTGCCACACCATCAGCCCTAATTTATCTGCCCAGTAATACCAGCGGTAGGGTTCTATTTTGATGTGCTTGCGCACCATATTAAAACCAAATGCCTTTGTCATTTCCAGATCGTATTTTAGTGCCTCATCAGTGGGTGCCGTATAGCCGCCATCGGGCCAGAAGCCCTGGTCTAAAGGGCCGATCTCAAACAAAAAATGATTATTTAAAAAAAGCTTTTTAATACCATCCTGTTCTTCCACCGAAATTTTCCGCATTCCACAATAACTGCTAACCGCGTCAACGGTAGCGTTGCCCTTCATTAAAGTTATTCCCAGATCGTACAGGAATGGCTGGTCAGGTGACCACAGTTTTGTATCAGGGACAGGAATACTAAATTCAAGATTGGTTTTTCCGGTTGCGGATTGAACGATTCTGCTGCCATCTTTTACCTTAACGCTAACCGAAAGACCCGTAGTAGCGCCATCTGTGTTCACCGTTAGTTTTAGTACAGACTTATAAATATCAGGAATAATTCTAATGGAATTGATGTTGGTTTGGGGGACAGGTTCCAGCCAAACAGTTTGCCAGATGCCCGTAACAGAAGTGTACATAATTCCCTGTGGTTTCAATGTTTGTTTACCCCTTGGAAATCCCCCTGCGTCGGTTGGGTCAAATACCCGTACAACAATTTCCTGATTACCCGAACCGGTAAGAAACGATGTGATATCAAAACTAAACGGGTCGTACCCGCCTGAGTGTACACCTACACGTTTTCCATTTACATATATCTGCGACTCATAATCTACCGCTCCGAAATGAAGTAATACCTGCTGCCCTTTCCAGTTTGCTGGTATCATGAACATACGGCGGTACCAGATTCGCTCATGGTGTTCCTGCACACCGGAGAGTGCCGATTCAACCGGAAAAGGAACAAGGATAGACCGGGACAAATTGCCTTTGGGTACGTCTTCATCCTGCGTGGTACCGGGTTGAAACTGCCATAGCCCATTCAGGTTCATCCATTTCTGACGAACGAGCTGAGGGCGTGGGTATTCCGGCAATACGTTATCAGGCTTAACATCTTGAGCAAATTTCGACATTAAAAGTGCTTTCTTCGGAACCCATTCCTGTGCATTCAGGGATAGGATAATTACAAAGAAAGAAACCACCAAAGCAAGTTTTTTGACGTGCATGTATGACTTCATATATCGTCAAGTTGATCGTTTTTCGTCATAAAAAATTAAGATGTATTTTATCCGGAAATTCAATTTCTTAATGAGGTGTAATGTTAAGGCATAATAAAAAATATTTTTACCCTTACTGCACTAATGAAACGACTTGCGTATATTTTGATACAAAACGTCAAAGTAATCGGTCACCAAGGCCACTATTTACTATTTATTCACCTGTTGACGGGACGGGCTGACTAATTGTTTTTTAAACTGTTTTTACAGTTGTTATCCCGTTATATTCGCCTGATAAATAGAGTAGCTTTGACCATTTTTATTTACAATGATTAGGAATTACTTTTCCCCATTATTAAATATGTGGAAAATAATTTATATCGCAAATAATCCTGTTATACATATGGGATAAGCTTTTTTATACTATTTTCACTATTCATACAATTCAGACTTATGGGCATACAAATAAAAAAGTTACCCAAAACATACGATGTGGTTATTGTAGGTTCCGGAGCTGGTGGCGGTATGGCAGCTTATGTATTAGCACATGCGGGTGTAAAGGTATTGATGCTGGAAGCCGGCCCGTTTTTCGATCCGGCAAAACATTCTTCTCAATTTAAATTTTCATACGAATCTCCCCGAAGGGGTGCCAGTACCAAAGTGCGGCCTTTTGGTGATTTTGATGCTGCGTTTGGTGGTTGGGAATTAGATGGTGAGCCTTACACGACAAAAGATAATACCCGGTTTGATTGGTTCAGGTCGAGAATGCTGGGCGGCCGTACAAACCACTGGGGAAGGATTTCGCTGCGGTTTGGGCCCAAAGATTTTCAGCCGGATGATGGAGTGAGCGAAAGATGGCCCATTACCTATGACGAAGTAAAACCATACTACGATAAAGTTGACCGGTTGATTGGAATATATGGCACCGCCGAGGGCCTGGAAAATGAACCGGATGGCATATTTATGAAGCCCCCCAAACCACGGTTACCAGAACTTTTCATTATGAAAGGCGCTGCTAAAGCAGGTGTGAAAGTTATTCCCGGGAGAGGTTCTGTTTTAACGGAAGCTTTGCCGGGTAATAAGGATAGGGGTGTCTGTTTCTATTGTGGCCAGTGTAACAGAAGCTGTAAGATTTACGCTGATTTTTCAGCGTCTTCATGCCTGGTAATTCCGGCATTAAAAACAGGTAACCTGGAATTGATATCTAATGCAATGGTGCGTGAAGTAATATCGGATAAAAATGGATTGGCAACAGGCGTAAGTTATGTGAGTAAAGATGATATGCAGGAATACCAGGTAAATGGTAAAACAATTGTGTTGGCTGCCGGTGCCTGCGAATCTGCGAGGATCATGTTGAATTCAAAATCGCAGGTATACCCTAATGGGTTTGCCAATAGCAGCGGGCTGGTGGGTAAATACCTGCAGGATTCTACCGGCTCCTCTCAATCGGGTATGCTGCCGCAGTTGCTGGATCGTAAACGTTATAATGAAGATGGTGCAGGAAGCATTCATATTTATGGCCCGTGGATGGGCAATAATAAAAAACTTGATTTCCCAAGAGGCTACCATATAGAATTTGGCGGTAAGATGGGAATGCCGGGTTATGGCTATGGTGGCATTGTACCGCAATTAAACGGCACCTTACCCGGGCCTGATGGAAAGATGAAAGAAGGAGGAGGTTATGGTGCTTCGCTTAAAAATGATTACCGCCGCTTTTACGGAACTGAGTTTGGTATGGCAGGCCGTGGCGTAGGTATGGCACGTATAGATAATTACTGTGAGATTGATCCAACCGTAGTGGACCGGTTTGGCATTCCTGTAATACGTTTTCATTATAAATGGAATAACGATGAAATTAATCAGGCTAAACATATGCAGGAAACCTTTACAAGAATTATACATGAGATGGGAGCTATTCCTTTGACCACGCCCCATACTGCAGAAGATAAGTGGGGGCTTGAAACGCCGGGCCGCATCATACACGAAGTAGGCACTACACGGATGGGCAACGATCCCAAAAAATCGGTGCTTAATAAGTGGTGCCAGGCACACGATTGTAAAAACCTTTTTGTAGTTGATGGCGCCCCCACCGTACAGCAATCGGATAAAAACGCAACCTGGACCATCCTTGCATTATCTATGAGAGCATCGGAGTATATGCTCGAACAAAACAAAAAACAAAATATTTAATTCCATTCCTATACCTATTTTATGAACAGGCGCCAAACATTAAAAGCAATCGGCATCGGCACATTTTCGGCAAGTGTATTGGTTGAAGCATGTAAAACAAAGGATGCTAAAGAGGTGGTAGCAACGGATAAGCCGTTCGTTACTGACAGGCAGGTTTCTGAACTTGAAAGAGATAAACTTTTACAGGCAGATAAATTTTTTACGTCTGCTGAAATGGCAACCATTACCGTATTAGCAGATATCATTATACCTAAAGATGACAAGTCAGGAAGTGCATCGGATGCCAAGGTGCCTGATTTTATAGAGTTTATTGTAAAAGATATACCCGATCATCAATTACCTATGCGTGGTGGTTTGCGTTGGATAGACATTTATTGTCTTAATAACTATAATGCCCCTTTTACTGATTGCAATACCAAACAACAGTTGGCATTAATTGACCAGATTGCTTACCCGGCGAAAGCGAAACCCGATATGCAACCCGGCGTTGCTTTTTTTAACCGTATGCGAAGTTTAACTGCCAGCGGATTTTTTACCAGTAAAATGGGAATAGAAGACCTGGGTTATGTAGGTAACCAACCTAATAAATGGGAAGGAGTGCCTGCTGATATTATTAAGCAATACGGGCTGGAAGATGTAAAATTTGGGTAGATAGACTTTATATCGCTATCATTTACTATAAAAAAATTCGCTTAAAAGCGGACTTTTTTATTTTCAGTTTAAATTAATTTAAATTACGTTTTAAATGGATCGTAATGGTTCATAGGATGCTATGAAAGGTTGAGGGATACAGCTTATAATAATTAAGTATCTGAGCATAATTAGTCTAGATTAATACTGGTGTCATTGCGAGGGTTCTTGCCCGTGGCAATCTCCAACAAAACCTGGGAGATTGCTTCGTTGGGCAGGAACCCAATCTCGCAATGACTACAAGTTTTAAATTAACATAATTGTACATGACCACTTAATCTGCCAATGCCTTTACCATAATATTTTTAAAGTACACTTTACTGTTAGGATCATGGCCCTGTAATGCAAAGGTGCCGCTGGAAAGCCGCTTGCCGCCAATGAGCACCTTCTGTGCAACGCTGTCAGGCTCATTATAGTCAACAACCGTTCTATCGTTTATTTTAATTTTAATGTTTTTGCCCTGCACAATTACCCTTTCTGTAAACCACTCGTTATCCTTTACATATACTTCTTTTACATCCTCAACTGCATACAGGCTACCTGTTCTGCGCCAATCGGTATGCGAATTATTTACCTGCACTTCATACCCCTTTTTTGGCCAGGATGCTTCCTGAAACGTTGAATGGATAAATATTCCGGAGTTAGAGCCTGGCATTGTCATTACTTCGGCTTTGAATTCAAAGTTTTTGAAATCATGCTGTTGCACATCACCTTCGTAAAACAGGTGGGCTGTGTTTCCGTGCGCTACAATTGCACCGTTTTCCACAGTAAACGTTCCGGCATTTTCGCCTACTTTCCAATTTTTAAGCGACTTACCATCGAACAGAGAAAGCCAGCCTTTAGGCCCGTCATGTTTTCGTGCGGTACATGAAAACAGGATTAATACAACAGCACTTAAATAAATTATTTTTTTCATAAGAGGTGAGTTATTCTTTATAGAATTAAATTTAAAAAATCAATACCTTAAAACGCTTTACTTATTATACAAACAGATCATTCATTTCTTTATTTCAATTTCCTTTCTGCTATGCGTTCTTTGTTATTTTCACTTCCTGCATTTCACCGGCAGCATTGAAATATATAGTATACGCTAGTTTTACAGTCTGTCACAAATAATCATTTCAAGGGCTGGCTGCTCATGAAGAAAATAATCTTACCTCCATTCATAATTTCTGAATGGGTGATATATAACCGGTTCAATTGCTTACCATTCAATTCTATCTTTTGTACATACACATTTGCATCAGCCTGATTTTTCACCTCAATTGTAAATGTTTTTCCATTTTCCAAATGAAGGACCGCATTATCAATCGCAGGGCTGCCAATATCGTAATGGTCTGATCCAGGCGCAACCGGGTAAAAACCTAAACTACTGAAAATATACCAGGCACTCATTTGGCCGCAATCATCATTCCCACCTAATCCATCCTGTGTAGGTTTATACTGGTTTTTCAAAATCATCCTGATTCTTTCCCCCGTTTTCCAGGGCTGGTCTGTCCAGTTATATAAATAGGCCACATGGTGTGAAGGTTCATTGCCATGCACATAGCCACCAATAATTCCATCACGGGTAATGTCTTCTGTTTCTGCAAAAAACTTATCGGGCAGTTCCATCGTAAAGAGCGAATCAAGATGCTCCCGTGCACCTTTTTGCCCTCCCATCATTTGCACTAGTTGCGCTGGCTGGTGTGGCACAAACAAACTATAATTCCATGAGTTACCTTCAATAAATCCCTGGTTGGAAGTGCTTAACGGATCAAAACCCTTCTTAAAATTTCCATCACTCATTCTTGCCCGCATAAAGCCCGTTGCCGGGTCATATACATTTTTAAAATTCTGCGACCGCTTACTGAATTCATTATAAATGGCAGTACGGTTTAATTTTTTAGCCATTTGCGCAATGCACCAGTCATCATACGCATATTCCAATGTGGTAGAGGTGGAAGATCCGCTTTTTTCCGAAGGAATGTAACCCATATCTATATAGGAACTAATACCCTCGTACCCACGGTTTCGGGCCGTGGCAACACAGGCATCCAGCGCTTTATTAGCATCAAATGAAATATTTCCTTTTATAACAGCATCTGCAATAACTGCTACACTATGATAACCGGTCATGCACCAATTTTCGTTCCCTGAATTAACCCATACCGGTAACATATGCTCCACACTTTGATCATAATGTGCCAGCATTGATTTTACCATATCCGCATTGCGCTTTGGTTGCAGTATATTAAATAAAGGATGTAATGCCCGGTAAGTATCCCATAAAGAAAAAGTGGTATAGTTTGTAAATCCTTTTGCCTGGTGCGTGTTCTGGTCCAGCCCATGGTAGGAACCGTCTACGTCCATATAAATGGTAGGATTGATGAAGGCATGATACATAGCGGTGTAAAAATTTTCTTTCTCTGCTACACTGGCTTGTATCTCTACTGTATGCAACTCCTTATTCCAGCTTTCCTGTGCCTGGGTTTTTATTTTTTCAAAATCCCAGCCGGGTATCTCTGTTCTCAGGTTTAGCAAAGCTCCCGCTGTACTTACTGCCGACAAAGCAAATTTTATTTTTATTTTTTCGCTGGCTGTTGTTTTAAAATCGAAGTAGGCCCGGATTTGTTTACCGGCCAGGTCAGGAAAATTTTTGGTTTGATCGAACTTGCCCCAGAATCCCCGGTAGACCTGCCTTTTGGTATAGTTGCGGTTACCATATTGGTAAAATGGTTTAGAGAAACACATAGCAAAATACAATGTACGTGTACGGCCCCAGCCGTTGGTTTGCCGGTAACCGGTAATTATTGTATCATTTTCAATACGTAGAAAAGTCCAGATGTTTTTATCCTCATAATTGTAAATGCCAGCCATCAGGTCCAGGATAATATGAGCACTGTCTGATGCAGGAAAAGTATATTGATGGAAGCCAACCCGGTTGGTAGCCGTTAATTCGGCGGTAATATTATAATCATCCAGTTTTACTTTGTAATAGCCTGCTTCTGCTTTTTCATTTTGATGCGAAAAAGCAGATCGGAAACCACTGCGTGGTTCGCCGGCGATTCCCGGATTTAATTTCAGTTCGCCAACGGTAGGCATTATCAAAAAATCACCCAAATCTGAATGACCGGTTCCGCTTAAATGCGTATGGCTGAAACCTACAATCGTTTTGTCGTCATATTGATATCCTGCACAATATTTATATACGTCGGGGTTATATTTCCCATTTACTTCGTAAGGAATCGTATCTGTATCGGGGCTTAACTGCACCATACCAAATGGTACCGTTGCACCAGGATAAGTATGCCCCATCCGCTGTGAGCCGATGATTGGCTTTACAAAAGGGACAAGATTTTCTCTCATTCCTTTCTGCGCAAATAAACTCCTATCAAACAACAATATAAGTACAAGGAAAGAAATAGCTTTAAGCATCAGAAAAATTTATAGCACACAAGCATCTACTGAAGGAATGATAACAGGTTTCATTTTTAAAATTAGTTTTTCAAATAACGAAGATTGAATTATTGCATGCGGTTGAGCATCATTAAAATTTACAAAACCACTCTTTTACCGGTTGTGGAAGACCTTTTTGCAGCATCTAATATTTCCATTACAATCATATTATATTTCAACGAGGAGAGATCGTCTGTTCCGGGTATTTTATTTTGCAGAACAGCAGTCAGATAAATAATCGGATCGTTGTTAGGTGCTGCCAATGGTTCTGCTTTTCTGGCGCCTTTGATATTTTCCCGCAGCCGGCTCGTGATATTGTTGCCATCCAGTGCATGGAGATAGCCATGCTCGCCAAACACTTCTAAATCCTTTATAGAAAAAGGCCAGTTCCAGGAGGCTTCAATCAGGCCGGTTGCATTTTGATATTCTACTACAATCGTGGCATCATCATCCACCTTCGGATATACATCCGGTTTGTAATGCCGCGTAATTGCCGTTACTGCAATTGGTTTCTGGCCCTGCATCAACGAGGTCATCAAATCGGCGCCATAGCAACCAAAATCATTTAATGCCCCGGCGCCATTTAATACAGGGTCAGTTAGCCAGCTTAAAAACGCCGGGCTGCAGCCAATTTCTTTCGGCCCCTGGTGACCATCATGCGCTACCATCTTTTTTATGGACCCGATGCTGTCTTTACTAACTGTATTGTACACATCCTGGTAAGAGGGATACCAGGTCGTTTCAAAATTGGTTAATACTTTAATATGATATTTGTTGGCTAACGAGGCTATTCTACTAGCCTGTTCTAAAGTTGCAGCCAACGGTTTTTCAACCATAACAGATATACCTAAGGGGGCACATATTTCAACGATGTCCAGATGGTGGGCTACTGCATTATAACCTAACACGGCATCTGGTTTTTTCTGAATGACAAGGCTCTTTAGGTCATTAAAAAAAAGTGAGTCAGGGATGTGGTAAAGCTTACTGAATTTTTGCTGTAGTTGTTTATCCGGTTCAGCAATACCAACAATATCTACAACACCTTTATTGTACCGGTTTAAAATACCATGTATATGATCATGATTTAAACCTGCAACAACAACTCTTAATAGTGGTTGCGTAAAACCAGTTTTGGCATTACCGATAATAAATAAAAAGACTATCGCTTTTTTCAGGCAGGTAAATAATTTATTGTAATCCAGCTTTGCCATGATTGTATTAGATTTAATTAAAATTACACAGGTTGAATTGTAACTTTCTTA
Source organism: Chitinophagaceae bacterium (assembly GCA_965246935.1). Classification (GTDB taxonomy): domain Bacteria; phylum Bacteroidota; class Bacteroidia; order Chitinophagales; family Chitinophagaceae; genus JAZKFT01. The sequence goes on from CBDFGC010000028.1 coordinate 207,898, forward strand.
CGTGTAATCAGCAATTTGACGACAGACTTGTTTACTAATTAGTGATAAGATAATTTTACAACCGGGTTCTGTGCGTAGTCAGCCCATAATTCATCTACTGTTTTTCCGGTTATTTCCTTCCATAGTTCAGGTGTATAAGTATGGCTCCGTGAAGCAGCATCTAATTTATCAACTATTTTTTTATGACCCTGCTGTTCAATCCAAACCAGGAAACGTGCAGTAATGCGGTAGGCGTTGGTATAGCTTTGCCCTGCTTTATAATCCGGCATAACCCACTTTCCTGCTATATTATTTACCCCAAATTTATACCGTACATAATCGGCAATGCCTTCCGTTAACCAGCCAGGCCCACCGCCCCGGCCATACGATTGTACCAGGTGCATTACTTCATGAGTAACCACATCTATATCTTCCGGATGATCTCTCATCCATGTAGGATTGACACGGACGACACCACCTCCGGTAGCTGCAACCCCTTTATACCCCGGATCAATGATAAAAGTTACTCTTTTAGGGGCATCATGATTGAACCGTTTCATTTCTGCCGGGTAAACCTTGTAAAAGGCGTCGATCATTTTTTCTTTGGTATCCGGGTTCAGCAACGAATCTTTATTAATAAAAATTAGTGTAATTTTTTTCCGGGTCATTGAATCGGTAACTGAAAATTCCTGTGCAGCTATTTTCGCAACAGATAGCAGGCACACAGTAATACTTAATAAGGAAACAATTCTTTTACGCATTGCTTTTATTACTTGTTTTATTGTTGTTCGTAATGTGTAATCAAACACCAATTTAATAACGAGTTTTTCCCACCACCCGAAACTCATTTATTATTTCGGGCCTTATGTAAATAGGATTCCCCTTTCACATAACTGACTTTATCACAATTTACCTGAAGCAACAGATACAATAAGGCTATACATCAGCAAAGCATACAAATCATTAAACTAAATACCTTGCTGATAAATACTGTACAGTAATTTTTTTTTATTCAAAACTACTTTTCCGCTTTGTCTGTCGAAATAGAATACGGGAAGGCAGCGTCCGTTACTCCCCTGGTTTTATTAGGCGTGCTACCCATTATAAAATTTATAGTACCACCTTTTTGCAATTCAGTGTGCGAAAGCCAGTTTTTATCCCAGGGTTTTCCATTCAATTGTACGCTTTGTACATATTTATTTTGTTCAGAATTAGTAGGTGCGTTAATGATTAATTGCTTGCCATTATCCTGCGTAACGGTTATTTTTTTAAATAAGGGTGCGCCTAATACGTATTGGTTAGTGGCGGGTGTTACGGGGTAGAAACCCATTGCAGAAAATACATACCAGGCACTAGTTTGCCCGTTGTCTTCATCACCACAATAGCCGTCCGGTGTGGCCTTATATAATTTGTTCATGGCTTCCCTTACCCAATATTGTGTTTTCCACGGTGCACCACCATAATTGTACAGGTAAATCATGTGTTGTATCGGCTGGTTGCCATGCGCATACTGCCCCATACCGGCAATTTGCATTTCTCTAATCTCATGAATAACACCACCATACCTGCTCTCATCAAATACCGGCGGCATAGAAAATACCGAATCAAGCTTCTGAACAAACTTTTCGTTTCCACCCATCAACTTTGCCAAACCGGCAATATCCTGAAATACTGACCAGCTATAATGCCAGCTATTACCTTCCGTAAAAGTACCACCCCATTGAAAGGGATTGAATTTGGGCTGAAAAGAACCATCTTTACTCCTCCCCCGCATCAGCCCGGTAGAAGGATCAAACAGGTTCTTATAATTCATAGCCCTTTTCTTATATATTTCTATTTCGCTTGCCGGCTTACTCAAAGCTTTACCCAATTGATAAATCGTAAAATCATCATAAGAATACTCCAGGGTTTTAGCGGCATTTTCATTTACCCTTACATCATAAGGTACATAGCCCAATTCGTTATAGTACTTTACTCCATTGCGGCCTAATGCTTCTATTGGCCCTTCGTTATTAGCACCGTGGGTAACTGCTTCCCATAGTTTATTGATATCATATCCCCGCATACCTTTAATATAAGCATCCGCTACTACCGATGCAGAATTGTTGCCAACCATGATGTTGGCATAACCCGGGCTACTCCATTCGGGGAGCCAGCCACCCTCCTTAAAATCATTGATTAATCCTTCCTGCATTTCTTTGTTGATAGCCGGGTATGCGAAATTGAGAAAAGGGTACAGCGCCCGGAAAGTGTCCCAGAAGCCGGTGCCTGCAAACAGATAGCCTGGCTCCGTTTTACCCGTATAAGGACTCCAGTGAACTATTTGTCCGTTGACATCCGTTTCATACATCCGTTGTGGAAACTGCAGGGCACGGTACAGGCAGGAATAAAATGTTCTCGTTTGATCCACGCTACCCCCTTCCGCTACAATCTTGTTTAGCTGTTTATTCCAGGCCATTTTTGCTTTCTGCTCCGTTGCATCAAAGGAATCATTGCCCAATTCTTTTTTTAAATTAAGCTCTGCCTGTTCTTCGCTAATAAAAGAAGAGGCTACTTTTAAAACTACCTGTTCACCATTCGTTGTTTTAAAACCAATTACACCTCCTGCATGATTTGCCATTGTTTCCAATGAATCTTTGAGCAGCGTACTATCGTGCCAGGCGTAAGAAACCTCAAAAGGTTTATTGATATAAATAACAAAGTAATTTTTGAAATTTTTGAGAGGACCACGGCTGTATTTGGTAGTATAACCAACAATCTTCTTTTCCAGTGGTAAAATTTTTACATATGATCCCCTGTCAAAAGCATCTACCACTACAAACGAACTATCATTTTTTGGAAATGTAAAGCGAAATTGGGCTGCTCTTTCAGTGGGCGTTATTTCTGTTGTTACATCTGCATCTGCCAGGTATACACTGTAGTAGTAAGGCTTTGAGGTTTCTGCCTTGTGTGAAAACCAACTGGCCCGGTCGTCCTGTCTGAAGCGTAACCTTCCCGTTACCGGCATAATAGCAAACTGGCCGTAATCATTCATCCAGGGCGAAGGCTGGTGAGTTTGCTTAAAGCCTCTTATTTTTTCCGCACTGTATTGATACATCCAGCCATCTCCCATGCGGCCTGTTTGTGGGCTCCAGAAGTTCATACCCCAGGGCACACAAATAGAAGGGTACGTATTACCATTGGATAAACTTGGTTTTGAGTCTGTGCCCATCAAAGGATTAGCCCATTCTACCGGATCTGTTACTTTCGTTACCAACTGTGCAGAGGAAGCAAAAAAACTAAAAAAGGTGATTACTATCAGAAGTGTTTTATTCATACCTGTTCTTTAGAGAAAATTTTTATTTGTTTTTTACAATAGAAAATTGCTTTTAAGTACATGAGCACAATTAGATTAGATTAATCCTCTGTCATTGCGAGATCGGGTTCTTGCCCGACGAAGCAATCTCCCCGGTAATTCATGGGGATTGCCACGGGCAAGAACCCTCGCAATGACTAATATTAATCTATTGTAATTCGTCATTACTACTTAGACAGGAAAATTATGTAGCTAACAACCTGGCAAAATTTAAAGTTTTCTGATTTTAATGTTACGGAATGCCACTTCATGGCCATGGTTCTGGAAAGCAATTTTACCGTTCGGCGAGGTATCAAAATTAGTCCATGTCTTAAATTTACTGGCAGCCAAAAGGTTTTTCCATTCATCACTGCCCTGCTGTATATCCAGTGTTTTAACACCATTAAAGTAGAAGGTAAGGTGCCCGTTTTTTTGAATAATTCTTGCATTGTTCCATTCTCCTACCGGCTTTGGCTGGGATTGGGCCGCCGTGCCAGACATATCATATAACAAGCCTGCCAAATGATTTTCCTTTTTATTGTCAGAAGCCTTGATATTATCCAAAACCTGCATTTCCGGTCCTGTATTATACGTGTCGCTAAATTTCGGATCTTCCTGTATGTTAAATATAATCCCGCTGTTGCCAGCTTCAGAAATTTTCCAATCTACTATGAATTCATAATTTTCATAGGAATCATTTGTGACAATATCTCCACCACCTTTTTCTTTTGTATCCAGCATCAGCGCTTCATCGGCTACTTTCCAGTTTGCACTTACGGTCGTCGTATTATAAGTGTGCCATCCGTTTGTGGTTTTACCGTCAAATAGCAATACCCATCCCTGCTTTTTTTCTTTCGGCGTTAGGGTATTCAACTGGCCTTTTATGGATGAACAACCCAGAATACCGGCAGCAATCATCATAATAAAAAATAGTCTGAACATATTATCAAATTAAATTTTTAGAAAAAATCAGCCAATCTGAAATGGCAATTTAAGCCACTTTGTAATTTATTCTGGCAAATTAATTTTTATGAACCTGGTTTAACCCGGACGATATACTTCATTACTATTCAGTTATTTAGTTTCTTAAATGCTCCTTAACAAGTTTTGCTATTTAAGTTTTTTTTCTGTTTTCATCTTTTACATTTAGAGATCCGGTATGTCCTAACCCGGTATATGTTCTCATAGATACCGATACTTGGTAACGGCTGCAATGGATCATTTAAGTATGCTACCAACCTATCAGATAACCAACACGACGGCCAAAAGGAATATGGGGTAACCGGTAGCCAGATTCTCTCCATTATAAACACTATCTAATCATTGCTTTTGGATCACTCCTTTAACTATCCATATCTCTGATCTTTTTTTTGAGTACCCATTGGTTGAGGTAACTGCCACAATGGTATCCCCTTTCAAAATGCAAAGCGAATTCCATAACGCATGGCAACCTTCGGGCACCTGGAAAGGAGTGGTAACACTATCAAAATTTTTAGCTTCGTTATCACCTATGGCCACCCGCATAATCGCATTGTTATCCCTGTTCTTTATTCTGCCTTCTGTGGACTGGTAAGACAAAATTGTTTCCCCGGTAGAAAGCTGCCGCAAATATGGTGCACCGGCGTATATAGAATCGGCTACCGGATAATGCAAAGCGTAAGTTCGTTCTTTATCCTCACCTCCTGTTATCTTTTGCCATTCGCCATTTGCTGATGAATGAATGGTATAAGGTTTAAAGTTCTTATGTCCCTGATCTTCAATTGCTACTACTACCTTTTTATCTTTCTTTAACCAGATAGGAACCGGCATACCATCCCGGCTTCCATTTCTAAAGCTGATAATCTGTGGTGTAGCCGGCCAGTTAACACCGTTATCGAAAGAGCGTAATACAGAAATATTTTGTTCATCGCTTCTTGTATAAATGGCTTCGTCAGAAAAAAATAGTTGAATTTCACCGGATGGCAATTCTATAGCATCCGGTTCCCAGCAACCATCTTTAAACGAAGCCCCTGCCTGATATAAAATTTTTTCATTTTGCCAGGTGTTACCTTCATCACTGCTTTTTTGAATGCGTATTTCATACCTTTTTGTTGTATCCGGGTTGCCCTGCATACCTGCCTGCGGACGGGTGGCATAACAAACCAGTAGCGTTCCGTTTTGTAATTGCAGCAAGTCGGGTGTATCCATGTTTACTCCATTTTTTCGGGCCGCTATTACTCTTGGCGAAGACCAGTTTTGTCCGCCATCTGTGCTTCGTACAACCGCTACATTTCCGTTGGCAGTATACACAACCAGCAAATTGCCGTTCTTTAATTGTAACATCCGCGGGTAAAAAGCAGCACTATCCGGCGGAGCAACACGTTTTAGCGTTGTAGTGTCCCATACGATTATTTTGCTTAAACCGGCGTCATCCCATTTCTGTTCTTCCCGAATGATGGAAGCAGGAAATAGCAGATGATTCGTCCAATACAGCATCCCCGAGAAAAATAAAAATGCAATTGCTTTCATTAAAACTATTTAGCAGCTCATCATAATGCCCTATACCAAATACAAACAGGCAACCGACAACCTGCTTACCTCAAGCAGGTTAGCAACAAACAAATCAATGTACCCTAAACAGGCGTTTTCCGCAACCCGTTTTAAGATAAATTATTTATGCGAATCAAGGGTTGAACTTGCTTTGTATTATTGGGCAGCGCCCAATCCCTTTAAGTCATATGCTATTTCAAGGGGTTGGGCCATGCCCAACAAATTACCGGGCATTGTTTTACCGGTGCTACTACCAACAGGGTTGGGCCATGCCCAACAAATACAACTACAAGCGGCGTAGTGTGAGATGCCACTTATAAGATGATAACCAGTTTGCTGAATTAAAAGTGCAGAATAATAAACTTACATTTTCTGTCTTAACCGCCTCAACACTTCATTCGCATTATTTACTTAAAAAATGAAAGCTGTTTTTATTAACCAGTAGATAGTCAATACCCTTTCTGCCTTTTACAAACCTTACATCTACAACTGCTGTTTTCCGGGGACCTACTTTAAGAGCAGAATTATGCGTATGAAAAACATAATACAGCTTTTTCTTATTCTTAAAAAAATCGCCGTGGCCGGTACCGTTTTCACCAATCAATGTTTTGGAGATGATGGGGTTGCCAGCGTATTTTTTCCAGGGGCCTAACGGGCTTGTGCTGGTGGCATACCCTACCGCATAATCCGGGTTGCGGAAATCGTTAGCAGTGTAGAAAAGATAATACAGGTCTTTATGTTTTAGTACCGAAGGGCCTTCGGTGACAGGCCAGTTTGTATGGGCCGTATTTTCCCATTCATCCGTTGTTGTTATGCACTCCTGCAATGTTTGGGGAATGATGGAGGATAAATCAGCTTTCATTTCAGCAACAAATATTTTGTTGCCGTTGGTGAGTCTTACATGATACAAATATTTTTTGCCATCATCATCAATAAACAAAAAAGGATCAATTTGTTTTACCGGTGCTTCCAATGGTTGCAGGATAGTTTGTGTAAATGGCCCTGACGGGCTACTGCTTTTTGCGATGGCAATGTTTTCATTAGCAACATACACCATATAAAATGTATCGTTATAAAGGAACACTTGTGGCGCCCAAAACCCGGCAGTACCATAAGCTTGCTCTTTTTTAAGTGAGTAGCCGTTATTCTGATCGGATAGCTTCCATGCTTTCAAATCAGGGGAAGTGTAAACCAGGAAACCATTGCCTGCTGCACCTTCTACGGTTCCATATAAGTAATATATTCCCTTGTAGGGGAAAATGGCAGGATCAGCCAAATGAATAACTGACGAATCGTTTGTTCCCGGTAATGCGTTTTGGGCAATACACCTTGAACTACAGAGTATAAGAATGATGAGTAAACGAAAAAATGCAGTACAATGAATCATCAATAAAATTTCTTTACATCTGAGGTTCTTCGGTAAACTTAGTGAAATTGTGCTGGTACCCAAACTATCCTGAACATCAAAATGCAGAACGGGTAAACAGGTGAACCTACAAATACTTTTCTATTACTTATACCGAAGAACCACATCTAATTCTTATTTCAGCCATATCGTTTGCGTGAAAGCCCCGTTGACAGCAGCATCCCATACTTCGAGCCGTACCCATTTTCTATTGGTAAGGTCAAGCTGAAGGTGAGTGATTTGCTCACCAAAAGGCAATGTAGTATCCAGGTTTATTGTGTGCCTGAATACCTTTTCCCCATCCCCCGAAATCAGTTCTGCAAATTGTAAGGGAAACGTCCATGCCACTTTAAAATAAATGTCGGCTTTACCATTTGTAATTACCGCAGTATCACCTGTACTTTTGTTATTTACCGTAAACGACGGAATTAAAACTTCACCGGTCGTAGAGAAAAATTTTCCGTTTTGTAATACGTCCAAAATGCTTTGCCAGCCATCCTTAAACCGGGGCAGATGATTTAATTGCAGATAGTTCACATTCATGTGTGCATACATCTCATTTTCCGGTTCAATCGTAAATAAGTCAGCTTCCGACAGCACTTTTTTATTGACGCCCCAATTATTCATATCATCCATTAAATCCAATACTCTTTTGCCCAGCCGTTGTTGTGAAAGGTCGGCTGGCATTGCTTTCCAGGCCCCTCCTAAAAAACGGTCAGATTGGAAAAATGCTTCATTCTTATACATGTCCGGAAAGCCGGTAGAACCTTTTGTTCTTGAATGCGCCGTCCAGGCTAACCCTTTTTCTTTATTCAGCAATTCCAGCATTTCTGCTGCATTCGCAACCCGGTAAACCGTTCCATATACCGCGTCCTGCGTTATGAATGGCTGACCTTCCTTGCGGGCCATTATCCAATAAACAGGTTTTGGAAAAAGTTCCAGCCAATGACCACCTAAAAATTCGTTTGGTTCTTCGCCGGGCAGCAATAAAAACGTATCAGAACTCAAACGCCGGCACTGTTCAAAAAGAGTCTGCAATTCTTTTAAACGCTGTTCATCCGGACCTTTGGGATGTGCGGTATAATGAAATTCGGCAAGGTGTACAATGTCAATACCTGCGTTTTCAAACACCTTCATAAAGCTGGGCTGCTGCGGTACAGGTTTTCCTGCCAGCACAACGTTCATAATAAATTCATTATGAAAATGGCTGGACATTTTTTTGTAACCTGCAAGCGAAACATAACGATCGTTGTGCGTAAATTTTTTAACCTCATTCAGTGCAGTCGCCGGAGCACCCGTGCTTAGCAAACAGAAAAAATTCAACCGCTGAGCCGTTCCCGGAGGTGCATTGAACCAGGGCACATAACGATTATCCCCGTATAAATCCTGCCGGATACCGATGCCATAGCCATCTGCCATGTTACGGTATTGAGCTCCATGCCAGGTAAATTTTAGATTGAATGCCTCATCCAGCGGATAAAAGTATTGATGCGGTGCCGGGAAAATAGCGAGGCTGCCTCCTTTTGTTTTTCCGATAATTGTCCGGTATTTAACCGTTTCATTTTTTGCCGTGTCGCTCACTGCAGGTTCAATGGTTTGCATCTTATCTGCGACATCGGCCCAGGCAATATTTTCCCATTCCAAGCTCTTGCCTACTAATCCTGCATCATACAAAATAGCAGTAGAATCTTTCGTAGTAGATAGTATGGCTGCTATATTAAAAAGAAGGCTTTCATTATATAGGGTGATTTCTATAGTACCACTAAAATCCGGTGCAGTAATTTTTCCAATCGTAATGATCGTTCGGCTGCCTGCACTGGTTACGGATGCTGTTTGTTTATCTAATGTTACCGGGTAAGACTGGTGCGGTTTTAAAGGTACTTTATCAAAGAAAATATTCCAGCCGTTTTGAGAAATAAGATCCCGTTTGCCAACGGTAAGCAAAAATACCGGGTCAAGGTTTTTTACGATTCCCTTTACACCATTGCCGCTGCTAATACCGATATTTTGAAACAAAGGTTTTTGCTTATTCAAATCAATAATCATCTGCCCCTGCAAACCCTTACCAGCCGGCCATTTAAGCGTCAGTATATTATTGGCGATAATAACCCTGGTACCGCTTTTATCACTGTAATTCTTTAGGCTAACCGGAATTTGCGCATATATAAATACCTGATTTAAAAGAAGACAAATAGTTAGAAAATATTTCATAGTAAATAACAGCGGATGAATATGGTTGAATGATTACTTCAAAGACTGTCATACCTCCCTTACGCTAATAACTACCTGAATCAGCCTTCTTGTAAAAATCGTTTCGACACACAATCTACCACAACATAAAGTTCAATGACAGCCAAATCAAAAGCAATTAGGTGTGTTGGTCTACTCAACAGTTAAAAACAGATATAGAGTAATGGTCTCATACGAGAAGAAGCAATTTGTATATTCAAAATGGCAACATGCATACGGACGGAATGAAAAGCAAAATGCCGCTTGTTAGGTGTCATTGAGGTGGCAGGAAGGCTTCATTTATGCTATTACTGAATTTGCTGTACTAATAATATTATATCCTTTAATTCAGAAAAATTAGTATGATTCTTTTTTACCCACTCTTTTATCACCTGCTCTTTTTCAGGAAACAGACTACCTAACTGCTTTTCATTCTTCACTTTAAAGTATTGCCATTTAATGCGTATAATAAATGCCTGGCTTTGTTTCACCACGAACTCATCGGGCAATTGTAAACGATAAGCTCCGCCATCTCTGATTAACGATTTTACAGATGCAGAAGCTGCCGTTAGATTGCTCGTTCCGATACCAATCGGTACGCCGGGTTCCTTTACAGTGCAGGTGTACTCTATAAACAGCGGAAACGTTGTACCGGCAATCCATTCGTAAAAAACATTATTCACCTGAACAAATTTTCTTTGCCCGATAAATACCGTATCTACTTCTTCTGGTGCAGCAATGGCCAGGTATTTTCCTTTCTGCTCAAATATCATCTCCTTCGTTAACAGGTTGTAGTTCAATAACTGGCTGGAGATTTCGCCTGACCGGAGTTTCACTTTGCCTTCCATAAACGAATCCAACAGATAGTGATTTACTTTTACTGGTATATCATATACCTGAGCATTTGCCGAAAAGCAGTAGCATAGAAAAACAGAAAAGATTGATTTCATAACTGCATGCTTTTTATGATCAAATCACACTAATGTAGATAAGTACACGAACAGAATTAGATGAGATTAATTACAAGTCATTGCGAGCGCCTAGGCGGATGCCCGTGGCAATCTCCTATAAAACCGGGGAGATTGCTTCGTTGGGCATCCGCCTAGGCGGACGCAATGACCACAAGTTTAATCTAATGTAATTGTGCATGACTACTTATCCTTCTTATTATCTGTTTAAAAATGTCGATTTACCCATACCCATCTTCTGTTGGGTTTCTAACATTTTAATAAAATATCCACCCACCACACTTCTTGCCTGAAAACCGACTTGTTTACCCGTAGTTGTTTCATGCCAATCACTTAGGGGAACCCTGGAACTTGTTTCTCTGGCGAATTTATACATCGGCTGCATCAGGCGCTGAAAGTCGGACGGATTATTAGCCAATGTAGCTGTCCATAGCACCCAATCTGATTTTGTGTAGGTGCGGCGGCTATCTAACGGAAGCCCGTAACTATTTTGTTTGGATAAATAATATTTTATTTCTTTGTCATATACTGCTGCTGGAAAAAGATTAAACCCTAATACTTTATCCCAAACCATATTATATTTCTGGCTCCAGGTGCTGGCATTATCAAAAGTCAGGGCATAATGGTCACCGGCATCAGCCATTTTCATCCAGCGTGGCGCCATTGCCATTGCAGTGTCCCGGTATTTTTTGGCAATATCTCCATAGCCTAATTTCTCAGCCAACTGTGCGTAACCTGCAATACCCATAATTGCCTTCACGGAAAGATTGGTATTACGAGCCAGGTGGCCTGCAAAATCATCGGTGCATAATTGATTGGCAGGGTCAAAGCCATCCCTCACCAAAAAATCAACCCAGGTAGATAATGTTTTCCAATGCTTTTTTGCATAGTCTGCGTTGCCTTCCCGTTTGGCAATAGCTGCCGTTACTATCAGCATATTACCGCCTTCTTCCACCGGCATGTCTTCACCATAGGTTTGCCCGTTAGCCAGTGGGTAAGTACCTAAATCATGAGATGGAAAAGGTTTTGTCCATCTGCCACTTTCACTATATTGAAAAATTCCATTCAGCATACCTTTCATCAAATCGGGATTATACACCAGAAACAGCGGTGACGACGGATACGTAATATCCACTGTGTTGATAGATCCATTACTAAAATTTTCTTTCGACAAAAAAAGGATTTCACCTTCCGGGCTTTTAACCAGTTTATGTGCGGAAATGCTTTGCCGGTACGCCAGCTCACAAAGCTGTGCATAGTCTTCACCACCGGCAGCTACAGCATCGTTGTGTAATTTTTATCAAATGCAGCACAGGCTGCTATTACCGTATTCATTTCAGTATTGGCCATAGCCAATTGCTTTTCGATGGTTTGTGTTCCATCGCTGTTCCACCAGGGCCTTAAATTTTGTTGAAAAAACTGTATCGCATAAATATCATCATAGCCAAGTAACAGCGTTTGCTCTTTGGCTGCAGCCGTTACATTTCCAAAAGACAGAACGGTATTTAACACCAGGTTTTTCCCTTCTGTGGTGGATGATACAAAACTGTTTTTTTCAAAGCAGCAGCAGCAGCATCGGCAGCAGCAGTGATGTATTGCTTAGCACCAGATGATTTTGGCATGGCTACATACATATATCCCAGTCAATACGCAGGTTGTCGCCTTTTTTTTGCAAAACCGGTTGTTCTTTTGTACCGGCTCTTGTAATGATCAGATTGCCGGATTCATACTGTTTTGTTTCTACGTCCTGCGTTGGAAGATTAACGGCAATAGCAGTGGAAGCGCCTATGTACACCTGCACCGTATGACTTTTACCATCATTGGATTGTACCCGGGTAGTGATGTAAGAAACCGGACGGGACAATAAATCCAGATTATCCATTAACAGGGGCGAAACAAAACTTACTGACAGATCAATACTTCCTGCTTTAAAACGATAAGCCGTTTTGGTAGCAGTTACATTTACGGCTTTCTGTTCAGCTATCAGCGTATTGTCTTTCGGTCCGCCTGGTTCCTGCACCAGACCTGCATCCAGCCATTGGCCACCAGCGGTATTGGCAATATGTATAGCCATTACATTGTGGCCATTTTTTAGTATTTTATTATTGCTGACGGGTACGTAAATATATTTATCAGTCCATCCTTCAAACTGATATATTTTTTCTCCATTGATGTATACCTCTATATTATCATCATTTATCAGTTTCAGATATAGCTTGTTAATGTCCATCATATTATAATCAAATGTTCTTCTTACCCATAAATCTTTACTCTTCCAGACCGTTTTAACCCCTCTTTCATTATTACCAAAAGGTGCATTTCCTGTTTTCCATTCCGCATCATTAAAAGAAGTATTTGTCCATCCATCTAATGGCGTTGTTTCTGTATATTTTGTTTCATACACTTTTTCGTCAGCAGCAGGAAGAATAGTTTGATATATAATACTTTTATTACCCATGAACCTATACAGTTTTCCATCTACTTTTATCAGACCCAGTAAAGGTTGGTCGGCCCCCGTCCAGTGTTTGGTAGGGGAATTAGTTAGGGTATCCGAAAAAGACCAGATGCTGAAATAAGGGTCATGTGAAATAAGTGGATAAGCAGGCGCCCTATCCGTTTGTGCCCATACTGCCAATTGCTGTAGCATGGATAAAAAGAGTAATATTTTCTTCATGGCACATGTATTTAATAAGATCAATTAGTATGGGACGGGATAGGTAATGGTGTATTTTCTTTTACCGGCTCACCAAAGTTTGGCGTACCATCAGCATTCCAGGTAAATTTTTGTGCCCGTGGGGAACGGTCTCTTCCGCAACCCTGCCCGGGCTTTGAATTGGCATGGTATAAAATCCAGTTTTCTTTCCCATCCGGCGAAGCGAAAAATGAATTGTGCCCCGGTGCATACACGCCATTTTCCTTTGATTGTTGGAATACCGGCGTGGCAGTTTTCTGCCATTTAGTAGAGTCGAGTACATTTTTTTCACCGGTAAATGAAAGCAGGCCTAATGCATAAAAATCAGTCCAGCAGCCACTTGCAGAATACACAACAAATAATCTTTTTCCATGAATCAATGATTGCGGGCCTTCGTTTACATTTATATGCGACGGATCATCCCGGTTATTCAAATCCCCGTTTTTCTCCCAATCGA
>CBDFGC010000029.1:0-11137 GCA_965246935.1 Chitinophagaceae bacterium
GCCGTTGGCTCCGGGCCAATGTCATTAATTTAAGCCCCATCGGGGCTTTCTGTTTGTAGAAAACTACCCTTGTTCTCTGATCAGGTAGCCACTATGTGGCATGCATTAACATCATTGATGTCTGTTTTTTACAAACAGGTTGTACCTGCGGTGCATAACTGCTACTACAATCCTTAAATTAATGACATCGGGCTTTAGCCAACGGCAATCGGTGGATCATACGGCAATACATGTTACAAAGAGGCACCCCTCTACACCGTCAGGTGGAAAGGGGCTGGAGGTGAGGTAGGTAAATCAAAGCCAAATGTGCTGCCCTCGCCCAGATTGCTTTTTACCCATATTTCACCACCCATCGTCTGGATTAGTTCTTTGCAGATAGCCAGTCCGATACCGGAGCCGGCTTTTTGCGATTGACCCGGTATCTTAAAAAAACGCTCAAACACTTTATCAAAATACATCGGATCAATACCAGGCCCCTGATCCTGCACGGCTACCGAAATTCCTTTCTCCGTTTTTTTTGTTGTAACAGTAACCGTTCCACCCGGTGGCGAAAAGCGGATCGCATTTGTCAAAAAGTTCGTTAGTACCCAACCGATTTTGTCTGCATCCAGATTCAAATAACCGGATAGCGTAGTATCTTTTACAACTTTAATCTCATGCTGCTTCAAAGCGCTGGACACTGCCATCTGAGCGGTTTCAATGATGTCATCCAATTTAGCAGGTGCAATTTGTAGTTGAATTTTTCCGGCGTCCACCTGCGACATATTGAGTAATTCACTTAATATTTTCAACATGCGCTGGTTATCATCTTTTAATTGCCGGACCAATGCCTGCTGCTCGTTGCTTAGCTGGCCAACTCTTTCATCCTCCAGTAATTTCAGGCTGAAATCAGAAGACGCCAATGGTGTTTTTAATTCATGTGAAACAGTGGCAATAAAATTTGTTTTGGCCACGTCTAATTCTTTAAACGAGGTAATATTTTTAAGTACAATGATGCGACTAAAAGCATCCTCCGGCGTGGCATCTATCACTTCTTTAATGTAGTAATTTTCTTTGTCTTCCACTACAATTTTGAACGGTGTGCTGCTGTCATTTTTCATCAGAAAACGGAACAGGTCATTCCGCTCAGCCATTTTTGTAATAGCAGCCCCTACCATTTCGCCTGCCTCCAGCCCCAACAGACTAAGGGCCTGCCGGTTGGCAAATAATACTTTTTCATTTTTATCAATCCCGATACTGGCATCTTTTAAGCTATTAATCACAGCCTCAGCCCTTGCCTTTTCAAAAATCAGTTTATTTAGATTACTGCTTTCAAATTCTTCAATTCGTTCGGCCATAATATTAAAGGCGTCGGCTAATTGTTTGAATTCGTCCTGCGTATTCAAATGGATGCGGTGCTTATAATTCTTTGCAGAAATTTCCTTAATGGCATCTATCAGTTTATTAATAGGTACAACCACTACATCCGGAAAATTAAATGAAAAGGTTAACCCGATAATAAAGGAAACGGCTGTAATAAGAATGATAATGGTAGAAGCGTTTTCTGCATGCTGTTCTGCCTCATTGCTTTTCCTTACTATAGCCTGCATATTTACGTTGAGAATACGCTGAATATTGTTTCGTAAATCAATGACCGTTAGCAGGCTGGTATCGCCTTTTTGCAGCCGGTTAAATGCAACTCTTAGATCCGCCGTAGCTTTGCTTTCACCGTTTTCCGTAACGTTTTTTTCCTGGTGTTGTATCAATGTGTCAAAAGCAATTAGTGAGTAATTGGCATTTACTTCCAGGCTGTCCAGTTTTCCCTGCATTTTATGGCAATAGTCCAGGCTTTCATAATTGGCATTCAGGATATTTTTTGATTCCTTCTTCGTTTGGTTGAGATAATAAATACAAAGTCCGCCAATGAGTATTACCAGCGAAAACAGAAATAAAGTGCCGAAACGGATTTTATTTTTAATACTTACTGCCATCAGGATAAAATAATGATGTCAACCTCGTTCGTAGAAAGTGTTTTTAGTAACTGATTGAATACGTTTGTTTTTAATATAATTTGCCAAAGCTTAATGTGCGGCTTGCCCAGGCACACCGTCGTAATTCCTTTTTCCAGTACAGTATCAATAATGGATTGCGCAATGTTGTCACTTTTTACCTGTATCACCTGCCCGTCTAATTGGGTGGCGGTTTTAAAATTATTGATCAGGTGCCGCTGTGCCGCCAGTGGTATTTTTTCCATAGACTCCGATGGTGTTTGTACGTATAGCAAAAACCACTGACTGTTATAATAAGATGCCAGCCTGCCCGTTTTACGTATTACTTTTTGAGCTACTTCGTGGTTAGTGCTGATGCAGGCTAAAAACTTTTCGTGCCGGTATGCATTCTTGTTGGGTGTTACTTCATAATCTACTTTTCGCTCTACCTGCCCGGCCACTTCTTTTAACGCCAACTCCCTCAACTGCAATATTTTTTCCGGTTGAAAAAAGTTGGACAGTGCCTGCTGCACTTTGCCAGGGTCGTAAATTTTCCCTTCTTTCAGGCGGGTAATTAGTTCTTCTGCCGTCAGGTCAATATTCACCACTTCATCTGCTATCTGCAATATTTTATCCGGTACCCGTTCCTGCACTTCCACCCCGGTAATTTCTTTTATTTCGGCATTGATACTTTCAATATGCTGAATGTTCACAGCACTAATTACATCAATACCGGCATCCAATACATCCAGCACATCCTGCCACCTTTTTTCATTTTTACTGCCGGGTATATTGCTGTGGGCAAGCTCATCAATAATTACTTTTTGCGGGTGCATGAGCAGTATGGCCTGCACATCTAATTCTTCTAATTGCTTGCCTTTATAAAAAACTTCTCGCCGTGGAATCAGCGGTATGCCTTCAACTAAGGCCTGTGTTTCCTTACGGTTATGCGTTTCCACATAGCCTATCTTAATATTTACATTATTAGCCAGCAACCGGTGGGCCTCCTGCAGCATCCGGTAAGTTTTGCCCACACCCGCACTCATGCCAATGTAAATTTTTAATTTCCCTTTTACTTTTTCAGACGTTTGGGTTTTTTGCAGCCACTCTTCCGGCGTTGTTTTTAATTCCATTAATTTAGTCGTTTCAATTCTATTTCATTGAAGGAGGTTACAACCAGCGGGTGTTTTTCAATGATAATGTTGGAAGGCTCCAGGCCGAAGTTTGCCGGTTCTTTAATACTTAAAAACCGCAGGTTGAAATAGCTTTTCATCACAAACCTTTTCCAGAAAGGCAGCGCATTATCGTAGGAAAGGAAAGCCTGTTGAATCACGAATTTAAAATCGCCGATACCTCCTTCCTGGTAGGGAAGTTCCGTTCTTTTTGATACGTCTACTTCACCGCTTTTAATTAATTCCTGCAATACCTTACGAAAAAAATAATCCACCCTTGGCTCGATCCGGAAGCCTAATTCAAAGGAAATAAAATAAACATCGTTAGGTGCAATTATTTCCAAATGGTAGGCAAGTGCATACGGTTCATCTACCACATTTACGTGTATAAACCAATAAGTATCAGCACGCTTTGGTACACCGTGCATAATGGAATCAATGATGGTGCTTTCTATCTTTTTTGAAGTAGCGGAAGTAGTCATATATACCAGGTTGGTTACATATTTAGGTATATGTTCATCCTGGCTTAATTGCACTAAAGCTCGTATATTTTTTTTGAATGGTTCCATGTGCATCAGGGACCGCTTCATAGTACGGCCTTTATACCAGATGTACATCATTAAAAAAAGTAAGCCACCCATTACAAGCGTTATCCAGCCACCCTCTTTTATTTTTTGCAGGTTGGCTGTCAGAAAGCTTCCTTCAATTAAAAAAAATAACCCGGTGATGCTGCCGGCGAGCGCTATCGGTACCCGCCTTGATTTAAGGTAAAAGAAAATAAGCAGGGTACTCATAATCATGGTAAGCGTAACGGATAAGCCAAAAGCTGCTTCCATAGCCGTGCTTTTTTTAAAGTGTAGTACCATGCCTATACAGCCCAGCATTAAAAACCAGTTGATAACCGGTATATACAATTGCCCCCGGATATTGCTGGGAAAATCAACCTTGTGCCGTGGCCAGATACTTAACCTTATAGCTTCATTTATTAAGGTAAAACATCCGGTAATAAGGGCCTGGCTGGCAATGATGGTAGCGAGCGTAGCAATAATGATGGCCGGAATGTATAAGTTATCAGGTACAGTATGAAAGAAAGGGCTGATCTCTCCGATAGACTCACCTTGGTGTTGCATGAGCCAGGCAGTTTGGCCTGCATAACTCAGTATCAATGTTATTTTAATGAATACCCAACTGGCACGGATATTATTGCGACCGCAATGGCCCATATCGCTGTATAATGCTTCGGCGCCGGTGGTACACAAAAAAATGGAACCTAATAACCAAAACCCACCTGGTTCCTGCACTAAAAAGCGATAGGCATACAATGGGTTGATGGCTTTTAAAACAGACCAGTCGTTGCTTAGCTGGTGTAAGCCTAATAGCCCGATAAACCCAAACCAGATAACCATGATCGGCCCGAATATTTTGCCGATACTTTGGGTGCCGAATTGCTGAAATAAAAACAGAAAAATAAGGATGCCTATAACAATGGGTTCGGTTTGAATATGGGGATAAATTTTTTGCAACCCTTCAATAGCGGATGAAACGGAAATGGGTGGTGTAATAATGCCATCGGCCATTAAAAAAGCACCACCAGCCATCGCTGTAAAGACAAGCCATTTAGGGGAAAACCTGCGCACTAAGGCATACAATGAAAAGATACCGCCTTCACCTTTATTATCGGCCTGAAGAGTTATGATGACATATTTGATGGTTGTTTGAAAAGTAAGGGTCCAGAAGATGGCAGATAGCGACCCTAAGGCAATGCCGGACGTAATTGGGCGGCCATGGAAAACGGCATTTAACGTATACAGTGGCGAAGTACCAATATCGCCAAACACAATACCAATGGCAATGAGTGCACCGGCAAAGGTGATACGTTTATGAAACTCGTTTGTGCTTTGTAGTCCCGCCGCTTTCATTTTCACTTATTTGCTGCAACTTAGTTTTAAATCATGGGTTTTTATCATAGGAAATAGGAATAATTGAATGAGGGTATATTGTTCTGGGTTACTGCCCTCTTGCTGACAAGATTAAGTGAACTGGTTATGGTAAAATCATCCGTTGCAGCGGATGTTTAAGAAAGCAATCTGCGTAGATTTTCCGGAGATTATTATTACCTGTGGGTCTATTTTAAACCGTCTAATGCAATGTTTAATTTTAATACGTTGATGATGTCTGGTCCAAACAGCCCTTTGTCAATAAACTGATTAACCAAGGCTCGTATTTTAACTGTATCGATGCCTCTGATACGGGCTATCCTTGCTACCTGTATGTAAGCAGATGCAGGCGAAATATCCGGGTCTAATCCACTACCGGAAGCAGTCACCATTTCGGCTGGAATCTGCGCTCTGGTTACGCCGGGGTTGTGCAACAGGAAGGTGTCAATACGATCTTTTACTGTTTGTAAATAATCAGGATTGGAAGTTGCTTTGTTGCTGCCGCCGGATCCTGCTGCATTATAATCAACAGCAGAGGGCCTGCCATTGAAATATTTGTCATCCGTAAACTTTTGACCAACCTTTTCGTAGCCCACCACTTTGCCGTTTATGCTCAGTTTTTCGCCGCTGCCACCACCGGGTGCCGCTTTGCCTATTAAAGTTATAATGCCAAAATAAGCGCCTACCAGTATCAGCAGTACAATGGTTAAACGTATAGAAGGCAATAAATAAGTTTTCATATTTTAGAAGTATTTTTGAATAAATTAAAATTTATGGATGCGGTTTTTCACATAAAAGGAGATGAATTTGACGAGACCTTCATCAAGCAGATAAAATCACTTTTGATGTCAAAAAAAAAGCTGGAATTAACTATTGCAATCAGCGAAGAACCATCAAATGGTTTTTTACGTGAAGAAACGAGAGGCCAGTACTTTGCCCGGCTTGACAAGGCTATTGATAATTTAAATAAAGGCATTGCAGTGACTTTTACGATGGATGAGTTTGAAGAGTATACCAATCAGTTAGTGAATGAATCATGAACAAAACCGTCTTTGATCTTTCTGTAATTGAAGACTTAAAAGCCTGGGCAAGGGAAGAGCCAAAACCGGTGAAAAAAGTATTTGAACTAAATGCCGATATTCATAAGAATCCGTATGTATGTCTTGGCAAACCGGAAGGTTTAAAACACCCGTACAAAGGTTACTGGTTCCGCAGGATTAATAATGAACACCGGCTTATTTACCAGGTACTGCCCGATAAGAACATTGCTGTGATCAGTGTGTATGGACATTACGATAGTTAGTGTATTTACAAAAACAATCCAACAATTAAATCTATCAGTTTGATGCCGATAAACGGAATAATAACACCACCTACCCCATAAATCAACAGGTTTCTACGTAGCAATGCTGAAGCACCAATGGGCTTGTACTCCACGCCACGCAAGGCCAGTGGAATCAGTAACGGAATAATGATGGCGTTGAAAATAACCGCAGATAAAATGGCTGATTCCGGGCTGCGCAGGTGCATGATATTGATGCCTTGCAATGCAGGGATAGCGCCTACAAATAGCGCAGGTACAATGGCAAAATATTTAGCTACGTCGTTGGCAATAGAGAACGTAGTTAGCGTTCCCCGGGTAATTAATAACTGCTTGCCAATTTCCACTACTTCAATTAATTTAGTAGGGTCATTATCCAGGTCCACCATATTGCCGGCTTCTTTGGCAGCTTGTGTTCCACTGTTCATAGCTACGCCTACATCGGCTTGTGCCAGTGCAGGTGCATCGTTGGTGCCGTCGCCCATCATAGCTACCAGTTTACCGGCCTGCTGTTCTGCTTTTATATAATTCATTTTATCTTCCGGTTTGGCCTCGGCAATAAAATCATCCACACCAGCTTTCTCAGCAATATATTTTGCGGTCAACGGATTATCACCGGTCACCATTACCGTTTTTACACCCATTTTGCGCAGGCGCTCAAAGCGTTCGGAAATACCTGGTTTAATGATATCCTGCAATTCAATGACGCCCCGCAATTCATTATTTTCCGAAACCACCAATGGCGTACCGCCGTTTTGCGAAATAGCTTTTACCCTTTCAGCAACCGTATCATGAAAAGGATTACCGGCTTTTTGAATCATATTGCGAATAGCATCCTGAGCACCCTTGCGAATCCTGCGACCATCCGGTAAATTGGCGCCGCTGCTGCGGGTTTCGGCTGTGAACTCGATGAATTGCATGTCAGGATCTCTACGCTGCGTAACACCTTTTTGTGCGGCCAGTTCAATAATTGATTTTCCTTCCGGTGTTTCATCTGCCAAAGAACTTAATGCAGCTAATTCCATAAACCGTTTTTCATCAATGCCCTCCGCGGCATAAAAATTTGTAGCCTTACGGTTACCAATCGTGATCGTTCCTGTTTTGTCCAAAAGCAATACGTCTACATCACCTGCAGTTTCCACGGCCTTACCGCTTTTTGCAATTACGTTTGCCCGCAAAGCCCTGTCCATACCGGCAATACCGATAGCACTTAACAGGCCGCCAATAGTGGTAGGAATTAAACAAACAAATAAGGAAATAAATGCAGCAATGGTGATCGGCGTATTCGCATAATCGGCGAAGGGTTTTAGCGTTACACATACAATTATGAAAACAATGGTAAAGGATGCCAGCAAAATTGTCAATGCAATTTCATTCGGTGTTTTCTGGCGGTTAGCGCCTTCCACCAAGGCAATCATTTTATCCAGAAAAGTTTCACCAGGCTGTGTTGTTACCTTTACGATGATCTTATCTGATAATACTTTGGTACCGCCTGTTACAGATGATTTATCGCCACCTGCTTCCCGTATTACCGGCGCACTTTCGCCGGTGATAGCGCTTTCATCAATGGTGGCAATCCCTTTAATTATTTCACCATCCATGGGAATTATGTCACCGGTTTCGCACATAAAACGATCACCTAACTGCAGTTGTGCAGATGAAACAATATTTATTTCATCCACATGAATGTCGCCAATTAAATTCAGCTTTTTTGCAGGTGTATCCTGCCTGGTTTTACGCAGGCTTTCGGCTTGTGCTTTACCTCTTGCTTCGGCAATGGCTTCGGCAAAATTAGCAAACAGCAATGTGAGTAACAGTACTATAAATATGGAAATATTATAACCCAACGAACCCTGTGTTTTATCGCCGGTGAATATGGCATACAGCACTACCCCCAGCATTACGGCGGTGCCAATTTCCACGGTAAACATTACGGGGTTTTTCACCATCAGCTTTGGGCTAAGCTTGGTAAATGATTGCCGCAAAGCCGGGCCTACCAGTTCAGGTTGAAAAAGACTAGCTTTATTATTACGAGCCATATAAAAACTTATTTAGAAATAGAAAAATATTCAGATAAAGGACCAAGTGCTAACGCCGGGAAAAATGCCAGTGCAGCAATAATTACAATAACGGCTAATGTCATTACGCCAAATGTGTAGCTATCGCTTTTAAGTGTGCCTGCACTTTGTGGGATAAACTTTTTGCCGGCTAATATGCCTGCAATCGCTATCGGACCGATGATGGGCAGGTAGCGGCCTATGATTAATACAAAGCCACTTGATATATTCCACCAGATATTATTATCGCCCAGGCCTTCAAAACCGCTGCCATTATTTGCCGCAGCTGATGTGTATTCGTACAGGATTTCGCTGTAACCATGATAGCCGGGATTGTTCAGCCAGTTAGCTGGTTTCACTGCCCAATCTGCATTGGGGTGATGCACTAATAAATAAGAGGCTAAAGCAGTACCGATCAGGATAATAAACGGGTGCAGGATCGCAATGATGGCAGCGATCTTCATTTCTTTCGCTTCTATTTTCCGGCCCAAAAATTCCGGTGTACGGCCTACCATTAACCCTGAAATGAATACGGCTATAATTAAGAAAATAAAATAATTTAATAGACCTACGCCTACACCGCCGTATAACGCATTAATCATCATATCGGTTAGCTGGGCAAAGCCGCTCATAGGTGTCATGCTGTCGTGCATGGCATTTACGCTACCGTTGGAAGTGACGGTTGAACAAATGCCCCAATAAGCTGAGGCAGCAGCACCTAACCGTACCTCTTTACCTTCCATACTACCTGCAAGTTGTGATATCCCCAGACCCTGGATAGTAGCGCTGCCTTTTACCTCATGATAAATAGAAGTAGCGACAAGCGCCAGAAAACCAAATGTCATCACTGCAAAAATTACTTTTGCCAGCTTCTTCCGGTTTAGGTAATAGCCCAAAGCAAAGATTAATGCAATGGGCACTAATAAAATGGAAATTACTTCCACTGTATTTGTAAAATAAGACGGGTTTTCCAATGGATGGGCGGAGTTTACGCCAAACCAGCCACCGCCGTTTGTGCCAAGTTGTTTGATGGCAATCATAGCCGCCGCCGGCCCACGGCTTACCTGAACACTATCTCCTTGCAGCGTTACGATGCTATCCTTGCTTTCCCAGGAGGTTGGCGTACCGCTAAAAGCCAGTATTACAGCTAATACTAATGAAAGTGGCAATAGAATCCGGGTGATGGATTGTACCAGGAACACCCAAAAATTACCGAGAGAAACGTTGGCAACAATCTTAAACGTTGTTCCCGGTCTACCGCCAGCAGGGGAAGATCCCGGTGCACTTACCTTGCTTTGCGACGATACATCGTATAATAAATTTTCCTTTAACGGGGAGTTGTCTTTGTTCTCCCCCGTTGGGGGAGTTAGAGGGGGCTTCCGCAGTGCTTTGAATAATACAAAAAGTGCAGCAATGCCCGTAGCAGCAGATACGAACTGAAAAAAGCCTACCACAAATACCTGTGTCAGGTAAGTAAGACCGCTTTCACCGCTGTAGTGTTGCAGGTTGCAGTTTACGATAAAAGAGATACAGGTATTAAAAGCTAAATCGGATGTTTGTGATGGGTTGTGATCGGGATTAAGGAATAGAGAGCCCTGGGTGATGAGCATAAAAAAACCATACAAAAACCAGATCAGGTTGATGCTGAGCAACGCTTTCATGTGCTGCTTCCAGTTCATTTCCTCGTTTGGATTGATACCGCCCAGTTTATACATTAAACGTTCCAGCGGCGCCATAAAGTTCCAGACCGATTTTTCGCCTTTCAGCCAGCGGGCGATTCCTTTACCGAGAAAGACGGCCAGTAAAAGTGTGATGCCATAGGTAAGAATAACGCTAATAATTTCCTTGTTCATAAAAATATAGTTATCAGTTGTCAGGAATTCCCGACGCAGAATAAAAGTTGTAAATGGTGAATGATAATATTATCTATCGTTTTAAAACATCAGTAATATTTACTAACTCCCACTAAAATTTTTCCGGTCTGATTAATACATACACGAGGTAGAAAAAAACCAAAATGGAAAGCACAAAAAGGACAGTCATCATAATGTTCAGATTTTTTCAAAAAAGTCAATGGTTTTAAAAAAGAGCCAGAAACAGATCAGGCCCGAAAGCACATAAATAATAGTGAGCATGGTTATCATTTTTATGAAAAAACAGGTTGTATTAAGATCATAGGTTAAACTGAGACAGTGCAGGCTTTTTTAAATTTTATGCTATGTCATTACCTGTTCTTCGCTATTGTTAAAGGAATGTAGGTTAAGTGACATTTCGCAAACGGCTGTTAAACCATAGTAGAAAAAGCTACCATTCACCTTCGGTCATAACCTTATTAAGAAAACAGAGGCCTTAATAAGGTGTAGACACATTTTTTTTAAATGCCTGCTACTAAGGTTTTAAACCCTGAAGTATCAATTCCACTAAATCTACCGAAGAGCCTATTTACAATCACATTTATTACAATCAAAGCAGTTGATAGATTCCTGCAATGATTAAACTCCCCAGGTAAATACTAAGAATAGCCAACGCAACGATTACTCTTATTTTGCCGGTTTTATATTTTTCTGTAATGACCGGAGCGGTATTGCTTTGGGCAGATAAAGGAATTTCAGTTTTGCTTATCATCTTATTTGTTTTGTACCATCCCATCTGACAAAGCCTGTGCCTTGCTGCTAAAAATGAA
>CBDFGC010000030.1:0-14768 GCA_965246935.1 Chitinophagaceae bacterium
TTGTATAAGTCGCCTATACCAATACGTGATGAATTCAGTATAGCATCAATCTTTCACGATTGATGATACCGGTAGCGTAAAATGAAAGGTAGATCCTTTACCCGGTTCGCTTTCGGCCCAGATTTTTCCGCCATGCTGTTGTATAATCGTCCGGGTTATGTACAGGCCCATGCCCATGCCGGAGTAGTGCCGGATGGCACGCTCTTCCCTGAAAAATTTTTCAAAAATCTGATCCAGGTTGGTCTTGCTCATGCCAATTCCCTCATCCCGTATTGTTACTTTTTTCATTCCCTGATCATCAAGGCCACAAGTAATAAAAATGTTGGTACCCGGTTGTGAATATTTGGCCGCATTGTTCAGTAAATTGCTAAATACCTGCTCCATACGTAATTTGTCCATATTCAACAGTACTGTAATAGGAAGTATGCTTAAATGCAGCTTGTAATTGATAAGCGTAGGTTGAAGCACATCTATTATACCTTCCATATATTTTCCAAAATTGACCTCCTCCATATGGTATACAATATTGCCCGTTTCAATAGTTGATATATCCAGTAGTTGTTGTATTAACTGTTGGAGTTTACTGCACTGCATATCAATTTTTTCCATAAACCCTATTACCTGCGGGCTGCATCCGCTTGCTGAGCCTACTTTCATAGCCAGTTGGCTGTACGCTTTGATGGTGGTTAGCGGTGTTTTTAATTCATGACTGGCTATTGAAATAAATTCATTTTTCTTATCGTCCAGTGATTTTGACTGGCGAAGCTGCTGATCCTGCCGGAAGGCAATATTGTTTAACTGTTTGTTTTTTACCTGTAGTTCTTCATAAGGTGTTGCTGGTTCCAATTGCTTAAAATGTTCGACAATGTTCTTTTCCTCTTCGCCATTCATCAGTACCATACGCGGAAAGCTTACCCGCATTTCAATCCAATAGTCATTATTTTTGGCTTCATACCGGAACATCGGAATAAGCTTGCGGGCATATACCAGCCCGCCACTTGCAGCATTAAAATTCGAAGCAGTATTATCAAATTGAATGGTAGCGCACAGGTAGTATTTGCCATCTGATTTTGTCATCCCGATGATTAATTGTCCCTGACTGGCAGCAATTACTTCCCGGCCCACTTCTACTATTGCAGTAGCCAGTGCCGTTTGGCAGGAAAGCGACAACTTAATGTAGGCACCTACACTTAGCAGCCGCCTGTGGGCTACGATCAAATCCATTTCATTCTCCAGGGCAACGGTTGTAATTTCTGTCATTGTGGGGCCTGATTAATATTACAGACAACGACCGATACATCGTCTGTTCTTCTTGAAAAATCTTTGTAAATGGCTGCTGCCTGCATCCGGGGACTATACAATTGTAGGGGTTTATCCTTTGAGAGATACCAACGGCTTTTAATACCATCTGAGCAGGATATAAACCGTTGGTAATCTGCTGAACTCAATACTAATTCCTTGATGGCAGAGGGTAACATATGGCCTACAATACCATTGTTGGCACTAAAATTCCGTTCGCCCTTTTTCCCTACCCACCGGGTACAGATATTTCCTATACCAGCAATTTTCCAGGTATGCTCCTGCTCGTCGTAAAAAATAATATTTGCCACCATGCCGCGTGTTTTCAGAAGGTGTTCGTGTAAATGCGCAATAGTAGCGGCAGGAGTTGTTTCGGGGCAGGCAATAAAGGCTTTGATTGCTTCGTCAACGGCATGTTTTGCATCCGGCCCATGGCCCAGCCCATCGGCGTGAAGCAATTTGAAACCAACTTCCGTTTCCTGAAAATAATAGCCATCACCACTACAGGTTTCACCGGCTTTTGCGACTACCAACGCTTCACATATCTTTTTTTTAGATGCCTGCGGAATGGTTAACTGGGTATATACCCGGCAAAGCAGGATTGTTCCCCAGTTTCTGTACGTGCAAACTTCAAACACATCTGAAAATCTTTTAATGCTACCTAAACCAGCGCCCAGCGTACCGGAGGTAGAATAGCCATCGGTCATCACTTTTGCAATGTTTGTAAAGCCTGGACCATTGTCCATACTAATGATTTCTATAAAATCGCCCCGGTCGTCGCTGCTGCAGCCGACAAGTATTTCACCGCCGCCGGTACTATGCTTTAACAGGTTCGAGGTGAGCTCCGATACGATGATATCCACTTCGTTATTGCGGCGGGCAGGCAATTGCAGTGATGCGCCAAAACGATGGATCTGCTTTTTTATATTGGCAAAATAGCTCCTGTCGTCGGCAGCGTAACTAATATGAAAATGGCTAATCATTTGCCCATTTTGTAATGATAACGGTAGTTCCTTCATTCACCTGGCTACTAATTGAAAATTCATCGCACAGCCGTTGGGTACCCGGCAACCCCAGACCTAACGTATTACCCGTAGAATAACCGTTTTCCATTACAACGGCAATATCGAGTATGCCCGGGCCTTGGTCTGTAAAGGTAATTTTGATACCAGCCACTCCATTAAGGCGGATTATTTGTATCAGCACCTGGCCGCCACCTGCATATCTCAGCATATTACGAACTAACTCACTGGTAGCTGTTGCCAGCATGGTTTTGCGTAGTAATCCCATTTTTACAGTCTCAGCCTGTTCATTTACCAGTCGCTTCAAGCTGCTAACATCCCATTCATTTTGAATAGTTACTGTTTTGTTCATCAGCACCTGTATCAATGGTTTCGTTGGGATCATGCGTCGTGTTGTTACTGTGTTCGTCCGTTACCAGATCGTACATGTCAATTTTCGTGCGCAATAATTGCATCCCTTTCTCTACATTAATAGCCGTATGCACCCCCTTTAGGGAAAGCCCTAATTCTATCAGCGTAATGGCAACAGCCGGCTGCATACCTGTTACAACGGTTTCCGCATCCATTATTTTGCCCATACCTGCAATATTGGTTAGTATGCGGCCTATAAAAGAATCCACTATTGCCACTGCCGAAATATCAATAAGTACCCCTTTTGCATTGCAGGATCTGATCTTTTTTACGAGGTCAGCTTCCAGTGTGCGGGCAAGCTTATCATATAAATCTACCTGAATCGTTACCAGCAGAAAGGGTCCCATTTTTAAAATAGGGATTTTTTCCATATAACATTTGCGGATTTTATGCTATAAATTAATTTCCTTTCTTTACCTGAAAACGCAGTT
Source organism: Chitinophagaceae bacterium (assembly GCA_965246935.1). Classification (GTDB taxonomy): domain Bacteria; phylum Bacteroidota; class Bacteroidia; order Chitinophagales; family Chitinophagaceae; genus JAZKFT01. The sequence goes on from CBDFGC010000030.1 coordinate 3,164, forward strand.
TATGAAAAGAAAATTGTAAAGCGCCTGCCAGGGTAGCTTTTGTGACGATACCCGAAAGATCAACCCCCAAATGCACCATGGTTTGCGCAATTTCGGGCCGGATGCCACTGATGATGCACTCTGCGCCCATCAGCCGGGTGGCATTTACTGTTTTTATTAAATGACGGGCTACTTGTGAGTCTACAGTTGGAACACCGGATATATCCAGAATAGCAATTTCACTTTCGGTATCTACTATTTGCTGCAGCAGACTTTCCATTACAATCTGGGTACGGGCACTATCCAATGTACCTATAATAGGAAGGGCCAGTATATTATCCCAGATACGGATAACCGGTGTTGAAATTTCCGAGATTTCTTCCGTTTGCCGTTGAATTACTTCTTCTCTTCCTTTTATGAAAGTTTCAAAACTGGTAATGATTAAGTTATCCATCAGCCTGTTAATCTTCACTGTTTCCTGATATAAAGAAACAGGTTCATCCACCAGCTCTTCATTCAGCGCTTCAATCAAAGCTTCCTTCAGACTAATTACAAACATGCCTGTTTCACGGGGGGTGTAACCCTGGCGTGCCCGGTCGGCCGATAGTTGGGTCAGTAATTTAATCAACGGGTCTAACGAAGGAGATGCTATGTTCTCAAACCCGCCCTGGGTAAGGCTTTCAAGCAGGCAGTTTACCAATTCTTCTGATTGCGAACGGAACTCTTCATTACTCATCAAATCATCCCTGAAGTTTGCATCTGCGATCTGGTGCTTTGTCCAGGAATTAATGATCTGATTTTTTTTCTTATGTAATATCCGGGCAGTTTCGGATGGCATTAATGGGAGGTATTTCAGCCAAATGTATGCGTTTCGACCGATTTTCATCTGTTTAAGTTGGAGATGTAGATTGTTCCGCAAATTATTTATCCGTTACTTCTTTCATGGCATTGTATTAGCTTTCCTGCTGCCATTACCATTTTAAATTTTCACCATGCGGTTTAGCGACAAAGTATGTTTGGTTACAGGTGCAGGGTCGGGCATTGGCCGTGCCACGGCTTTACAATTAGCAGCTGAGGGAGGCTGGATTGTTGTGATAGACTATAGTGAAACCGGCGGACAGGAAACGCTTGACCTGATTACAAAAGCAGGTGGTACAGCCATCTTTAGTAAAACAGATGTAGGAATTGAATCCGAAGTACAGGCGTCTGTAGACATGGCGATTCAAAAATGGGGGCATATTGATGTCGTAATTAACGATGCAGCGATTATGACTTTCGACAAGCTGGTAGACCTGCCTACTGAAAAATGGGACCATGTGATGAATGTGAATTTGCGGGCCATATTTTTATACACTAAATTTTGTGTGCCGCATATGCCTCCCGGTAGTTCTTTTGTTGACATTAGCTCGGTGCATGCACACGAAACTACTCCTAATGTAATACCTTATGCCAGCACCAAAGGTGGCATGGAGGCATTTGTACGCGGCGCCAGTCAGGAATATGCTACTGAGGGAATCCGTTTTAATTGTGTAGCACCGGGTGCGGTGGATACGCCGATGTTACGGAACAATCCCAACATAAAGGACGGGGCCGAAAAGCTGACCGGGATTGTTGGCAAACCGGAAGAACTTGCTGCGGCAATATGTTTTATGGCATCTTCCGAAGCAAGCTATATTAATGGTACCACGCTGGTAGCAGATGGCGGAAGACTGGATATATTGTAACGTGAATCATGAATCGTCAATACTTTATGCGGTGTTTCAATTGTTCACCTAATACTCCTTATTTATCCTTTTTAACCACATTTCCATAATTGCCTTCTTTTACAATTATTATTATAGCCTGAAGTTCATTTATTTACGGTTCTCATTCACCATTCACAATTGACGATTCACGAACATTATTCACCATTATGCTTACCCATAAGTTTATGTTTGCTACCGGGATAGAAAATAGTTACCCGGTAATTGCACTGCCCGATGGTAATTTGAAACGAGTGGACGAAATGGAAAAAACCGGTCATTACGAGCATTGGGAAACAGATTTGGAACTGGTGCAATCGCTGAACATTCCATTTTTACGCTATGGCCCGGCCTATTATAAAACACATACCGCTCCTGGCAAATATGATTGGGGTTTTACAGACCAGGCTTTTAAAAAACTGACTGAATTAAACATTACTCCAATAATAGATTTATGCCATTTTGGAGTGCCCGATTGGATCGGTAATTTTCAGAACCCTGAGTTCCCTGCTTACTTTGCGGAATATGCACTTGCATTTGCCAGTCGTTTCCCTGAACAGCAGTATTATACCCCTATCAATGAGATCTTTATTGCGGCCACTTTCTCTGCTCTTTATGGCTGGTGGAATGAGCGGCTTACCAGTGAAACATCTTTTGTAAACGCATTAAAGAATATTTGCAAAGCAAATGTGCTGGCCATGCAAGCTATTTTACAGGTGCAGCCGTCTGCTATTTTTATACAAAGTGAATCTTCCGAATTTTTTCACCCGGCGAATCCGGACGCTCAGGAAATTGCTGATTTTTTAAATGAGAAACGCTTTCTTTCGTTAGACCTTACGTATGGATACCCTGTGAGCATTACCATGTACGAATATTTATTGTCAAACGGCATGACAAAAGAAGAATACCATTGGTTTGCTAAAAATCAGGTAAAAGCAAGTTGCATTATGGGTAATGATTATTATATAACAAACGAACACCTGGTAAAACCAGATGGAAGCACATCTGCTTCGGGTGAAGTATTCGGATATTATGTAATTACACATCAGTATTATAGCCGGTATAAATTACCGGTAATGCATACCGAAACGAACCGATGGGAGCCTGACGCCGTGTCTTGGCTATATAAAGAATGGGCGAATGTGCACCAGCTAAAACGGGATGGCGTGCCGATCGTGGGATTTACCTGGTATAGTTTACTTCACCAGGTAGATTGGGATACCGCCTTGCAGATTGATGCCGGCCAAATAAATCCGCTGGGACTTTTTGACCTGAACAGAAAAATAATGCCGGTAGGAAAAGCGTATAAAAAATTAATCAGCCAGTGGCAACCCGTGCTCGCTGCTGAAAGCTACGGGCTTAACTATTAATAAAAAACAGGCAATAGACAACAGGCAATAAGCAAAAATTAACGCTGGGAAAAAAGTTGAAATTCGTTGTAAATTTTGCCTTTTATGCCATCTCATCTGCCATTTATGTTAAACTGTATATTTAGTCATTATTATAACTTTTACTATTTTATTTATAATTATTAGTTGTCTGTTGCTAATTGCATATTGCCTTTTTTATTATGAATCCATCTACACCATTTATCATACGGCTTAGCCATAGCCTCCTGAGCATCGCACTTATTTTACTGCTCATGTACCTGGGGCATACCATATTAGTGCCACTTGCATTTGCCAGCCTGCTGTGCATATTGCTAATGGGGCCTTGTAATTTTTTGGAAAGGCATAAATTTCCAAAAGGTGTTGCTGCATTACTCTCGGTATTAGCAGCAATTATTATTGTAGGCGTTGTATTCTATTTTATATCAACTCAAATCATTGGTTTCCGGGACGACCTGCCCAAGGTAGCCCATGAACTGTATATTGGGATTCAGGATCTACAGGTATGGGTGCAGAAAAAATTTCATATAAGTGCACATGTTATGAAGAATTACCTGGATTCAGCCACATCCGAAACATTGTCACAGACTACTTCATTGGTTGGCAGTACCTTTTCTACACTTTCCAGTACCCTTATTTATATGGTGCTGATCCCAATATATACATTCCTGCTACTGCTGTACCGTAAAATGGTTGTCAGTTTTTTGGTAAAAAGTTTTACCCCAACACATACGCCGGTGGTACATGGTATTCTTACTAAAACAAAATCGGTAATGAAGGGCTATATCGTAGGGCTATGCATCGAAATGGTAATCGTTGCAATGATGTGTTTTTTAGGCTTTACACTGTTAGGTGTGCAGTATGCATTATTACTGGCCGTATTAGCGGCTGTGTTAAACCTAATTCCTTACCTGGGTATCTTTACAGCAGCACTATTAAGCATGCTTATCACTTTTGCTACCGGTAGTGGCGGCACCACATTAGGTGCAGGTATCGTATTGTTTGTGGTTCATTTAATAGACAGCAATTTTTTACTGCCAAAAGTAGTAGGATCCAAAGTTAAAATCAATGCATTGGTTACACTGCTGGCTGTACTCGTAGGCAATGCATTATGGGGACTACCGGGCATGTTTTTATCCATCCCGATTGTAGCCATTTTAAAAGTAATATTCGATAGTGTTGAAACGCTTAGCGCCTGGGGATTTATACTGGGTGATGAGATTATTGTAAACAAGCCAGCCAACCTGGCGGTATTAAAAAAGAATTGGCCAAAACCAAGGTTTGGAAACAGGAATCAACATGCAAGAGGAACCGGTCCAAAAATAGTTACGCCTGTAGAAACTGTTACCACAGAAAAGCCGGTAATTGTTAACAAACCAGAAACACTGGAATAAGTTCCGTTGACAAAATGAATGCATGTTATAAAATTAAATTCCACCTGTTAGCTACGTCATTGAAAATGGCATTGTAACACTTGTATGTTTATTTTAATAACCCCGTAAGTTTAATTTATTCAACATTTGCTGTTGACCGTTCACCATCGTCATTCTTCCCATTCGCCTTTACCCTGACGTACCAATAATAATTCGTCGCCGGTACAGTCAACAACTGTTGACGGAATCATACCGCCGATACCACCATCAATTACAAAATCTACCAGTTTACCAAACTTCTCCTGCATCAATTCCGGATCGGTGTATTCTTCCACCATATCGCCGGGCAACGATGCGCTGAGTATCGGGCGGCCTAATTCTTCCACAATGGCACAGGCAATTTTATTGTCAGGTATGCGTAAGCCAATCGTTGATTTTTTACTCTCTAATAATTTAGGTACTTGTTTGCTGGCAGGTAAAATAAAAGTATAAGGGCCTGGCAGGTAGTTTTTCAGTAACCGGTAGATGGGTGTACTGATACTTTTGGTGTACTTGCTCAGGTTGCTGAGGTCGTGGCAGATAAAAGACATTTGTGCTTTATGCGGATCTACGTTTTTGATGCGGCAAATCTGCTCTACTGCTTTGGGATGTGTAATATCGCATCCAAGGCCATAAATGGTATCGGTTGGGTAAATGATGATACCACCGTTCTGCAGGCTTTCGACTACCTGCTTTATCAGCCGTGGCTGGGGGTTATCGGGGTGAATATTTATAAGCAAAAGATATGATTTATGAGTGATGAGATATGAGAGATAAGATATGAACTATGAGATATGCGTTCTCAAGTCATATTTTGGACATTCGGAAAATTTAAGTCGCAAAAATACAAAACGCCGTTTCGCTATTTGAGAATTTCGCTTAAAAATCTATCACGATTGGAATGCACCCCATCATTGCAGGAGTATCTCATAACTCATCTCTCATAACTTTTATTTTCTAAAAAGGGCATCATTGCAGGAGCATTTCGTAATTCATATCTTATCTAAACAAAAAAGGCACCTGCCAAAGCAGATACCTAAATTGTAAAATTCATACAAACCAAAAAGCTGTAGGGGGAGGGCTCGAACCTCCACGGAGTAGTTAGCCGCTGCACACATTGATTGGATAGCGAACCCAAACAGACTAAAAGTGGTCAACCCTAGTCGGTCCTGCTGCAGACAGGATCGGCGTTATGCAGTGTTTATCCCGGATTCTCCACCCTCGAGACAAGAGGGCATGTCTGCCAAAAATTTCATCACCCCACAATAGAAAGCACTTCCTTTACAAAACGAGAACAAATCGTCACACCTGTTTTTTGCCGGTGCAATATTAGGTAAATTCTACTTTTACCACCAAACTTTCTAAAGGTTTTATAAATAATTTTGATTTTGTAAAATATTTTCCCAATTTTGTTTGATAATCTTCAAAACCCAATTGCCAATGGCTGGAAAACCAACCCTTGATAAACTTGACTACCAGATTATTCATGAAATGATGGATAATGCAGAAATTTCATATGCTGACCTGGGTAAAAAGCTGTTTGTAAGTGGCGGCACCATCCATGTGCGTATCAAAAAGCTATACGAAATGGGCATTGTAAAAGGCACCCGCCTGTCGGTTGACGTTAAACAGTTGGGCTACGATGTAATCGCCTTTATTGGTATTTACCTGGAGAAAAGCAGTTTGTACGATACGGTAGCAAAAGACCTGAAAAAAATTCCTGAACTGGTACGCCTGAATTATACCACCGGCAACTACAGCATGTTTGCCGAAATTGTTTGTAAAGACATCAACCAGCTTCGGTTTGTGTTGCATGATACATTGCAAAAAATCAAAGGAATTGAACGTACCGAAACGCTGATTTCACTGGAGGAGAGTTTTTCGAGAAATGTGCAGGTAACGCAGTAAATGGCCGTTTAAAGTTCAAAGTTTAAGGTTTAAAGTTCTGCGGATTAAACAGGGTTACCCGTTTTTAAATTCCCTTTTTTACGACAGGTAAAAGAGGCCTCTACTTATGAAATTGTCTGTCAGGAATCACTATCAAGAATAAGCTTTTAGTTTTCTAATTGTGTGTTATTGTGAGTAAAGTCTTTCCCCGTTATATCATGTAGCGTACGCTCAATTTGCTCAAAGTCCCAGCTAAAGATATTTTCGCCGAATTTTATTGTTTTGCCTTCATAATCAAATGCAATTTTAGCATCACCATGCATTTCGTTTATTACTTGTTGCTGCGTTTCAAAACCTAAATAGTCAAAACTTTGACCTGCTAACGGATGCTTTGTTATTTCAGGTTTATCAAGATGGCGGAGATTGGTAATTATATTAACATGGTAGGCGTTATTTTTTCCGGCTAGCAAACCAGATTTAAGTATTGTTAGTGTGTTTTCGTTTACAACTAATTTTTCCGTTTGTAAAGCTTTATTTATAAACCGATAGCCTGCCAGGAGGTAAACACCTACTAACACTATTACAAAAATTGTAATGCCAACCCTGTTACCAAACGATGGGCCAGCCATATTTGCAAATGCAATTGCAATACCAGTGAAAACAGCAAAATAGATGATGTTTAAAATTTTTGCTCTTGTATCGAATGCTTTGGAAAGTATAATTATTTTTCCTTCCGGGTATTCTTGTATATCCATACCTATTGTGCCCTGATTTTGAACACCATGCTAAAGTACAGGCTTTCACTTCATCAATTGATATACAATCAAGCTCATCAGATAAGCCAGGCCGGTCATGTAAAACAATTGTATGAGCGGCCATTTGATGGAACGGGTCTCCCGGTAGGTAATAGCCAGTGTGCTCATACACTGCATGGCTAATAAGTAAAAGATCATCAGCGATATGCCTGATGCCAACGTGTACACTTTACTACCGTCGGCTTTTCGGGCATCACCCATTTTTTGCCGCAGTGTACGGTCGTCATTGTCATCATCACCCACACTATACAACGTGGCCATTGTACCCACGAACACTTCACGGGCAGCAAAAGAAGTAACCAGGGCTATGCCTATTTTCCAGTCGTAACCCAGCGGAGTAATGGCAGGCTCAATGGCTTTGCCCATAATACCGGCAAAACTGTTTTCCAGTTTTTCGGTTTTGTATTGCTGCTCTATCGTAGCTGCCTGCTGCGGTTGTTGTTGCTTCAACTGCTCGTATTTTGCAGTAATCTTATCCATCCTGCCCGGTGGGCCATAGCTGCTAAGCATCCAAAGCAGCAAGCTGATAACCATAATAACTTTACCGGCGTCCGTCACAAAAATCCTTGCCTTTTCCACCATCGTTACCCCTACGTTTTTCCACCGGGGCGAACGGTACACCGGTAATTCCAGGATAAAAAAGCTTTTCTCTTTGATATGTATAAACCATTTGGCTACATACGATACGATAAGGCCCATTATCAAACCGCCTATATACAAAGCCATCATTACCAAACCCTGTAAACCAAGGAATCCAAAGAGGTAGTGCCTCGGAATGACCAGCCCAATGAGTACGGTAAATACCGGCAGCCTTGCACTGCAACTCATCAGCGGCGTTATTAAAATGGTGAGTAAACGCTCTTTTCGGTTCTCTATACTACGGGCACTCATAATGGCAGGCACTGCACAGGCAAAGCCACTAATCATCGGCATTACACTTTTGCCATTCAGCCCCACTTTTCGCATCAGCTTATCCGTCAAAAAACTAATCCGGGCCATATAGCCGGTATCTTCCAGCAGGGTAATCAGCCCAAATAAAATCATAATCTGCGGTACAAATACCAGGATGCCACTAAGGCCCGCCAGCACGCCATTTATCAACAAGTCGCTCCACCAGCTATTGGTTAAATGTGCAGAAAGGAAACCGCCTAATTTTCCGAATGTCCACTCAATAGCATCCATGGGAAATTGGGCTATCCAAAAAATACTTTGAAATAGAAGGAACAATACACCCAGCATAATTAAATAGCCCCAGCGGCGGTTGAGCAGGATGTTATCCAGTTTTTCCGTTTGCAGGCTTTTTTGTAGCGGGTCCACTTCTACCACGGTTCCCTGCATTACCTGCCGGATGCGCTGGTAACGTTGCAAGATTTCTTCTGCCTGTGTTTTAGTCGGGTTAAAACTAAATTGCGTTTCAATATCCTCAATTTCCTGTTGCCGGGCAGGTGCTAATGCAAAATGCTCATGGTTAATCAGGTAATGGATAGCTTTATAATCACCTGTACCGGGCAATAATTGCTGCATTGCTGCCACCGGTTGCAGTGCCAGTGCTTTACTGTCGATAAAATAACGGGGCGATGTTTTGTACTGTGTACGTGCTGTTTGTTCCAATGCTTTTTTTAGCTGGGGTATGCCTTTGTTCCGCCGCGGATTAATAGGAATTACCGGTACACCTAATTCCCGTTCCAGCCCGGCTACATCTATTTCCGTTCCCCTTCTCGCCGCCAGGTCCATCATACTGAGCGCAATCACCACCGGAATTTTCAGATCAATAATCTGCGAACAAAAAAGCAGGTTTCGTTTCAGGTTGCTGGCATCTGCCACCAGTAACACAATGTCTGGTTTTATTTCGTCCTGTTGAAGCAACACTTTGTAAGCTACCCACTCATCGGCCCGTTTCGGATAAAGGCTATACGTACCAGGCAGGTCTATTAATGTAGCCTCAAAATCATCAGCCAGAAAAAACTTACCCGTCTTTTTATCCACGGTAACACCCGGAAAATTACCCACCTTTTGGTTAAGCCCGGTTAGCGTGTTAAACAAGGAAGTTTTACCGCTGTTCGGGTTGCCAACCAGGGCTATATGTAAAGAAGATGCCACCATGTTTGAACCGGCAAATGTAATACAGTGCAATTTTTCGCATTTACGGATACAGGAAAAGAATGGAAAAGTTGGGTTAAATATAGAGACGTTACAGTGCAACCTCTCTACAGAAGGTTGCTGGCTTTGCTGGTGTTAAGGTTGCCAACTTTCCAAAAGTTGGCAACCTTTTTTCCAGCGTGTCTGTTAATCTGCCGTTAAGCAATGCTGCCATATGTGTACTTTGTAACTTTGATTAGTCATTACATAGCGTTTTACATCAAACCATTTTTCATGAAATCTTTGCGTTCTTCTGTAGCCTCAAAGTTCCTGTTTATATCTGTTTGCAGTCTTATTTACACGGCATCCATAGCAAGGCAAGATAGCAGCCGTTATGCATTAGTTCTGGATTTTTACAGTATTGGTACGGGTACCCCAGGCGACCAGCCACTGAAGGATTTTATTACGGCATACCGTATAAAAAATAAAATAAAACTTTTATCTGCCACAAGAGTTGGCGGCTTGGGCCGGGAAGGGGAATATGCGATTCTATTTTCTTTGAAAGAACTAACTGTGAAGCAAAAGCAGCAGTTTATAACCGCCTTATCCAAAGCCCTCCCTGGTTTGAAAACCAAAGAAGAAATGGGTGGCATTCACCTGAATCAAAATCAACCTTTTGATATGAACCGGGGAAGAATAAAGACGGAGTCGATTGTATTGTAAAATGTTTGACAGGTCGGCATCGCTTGTCCCGCCCTTTGAATTAAAACAAACTTCCGGCGATGCCGTCCTTGGTTTTGAATGGAACAGGTCGGCATCGCTTCGATTAACACCGAACGTAAGCAGTAATTGTTATATGATGTTGCTACTTATTGTATTAGTATTGTTGACATTCTGTTAACCAGGAGAAAGCCATAAAAAACTTTGTAGTAAGAAGATGTCATTTACTGAAATAGAAATTCTTGATAAGCTTGACTTATCATTTCATAGTATACCAGCCGGCGACTACCCTCAATGCAATAAAGAAGATATTAAATACAATTTCTTTCTTGACCTGGAACATGGTTATTGTGTAGCCGCAGGCAATAAAATTCATTTGTACGCAGATAAAACCCGTTGGGCAATAGTGTTTGAAAAGTGTGGCTATCAGAATCGGGGTTACAATGCCGACATAGAACTGGATTACATAGGGAATTGCATTGATTATCCGATTACCCATTATCCTGAAAGAAATTATATAACGAATTCAAGCAGAATAGAATTAATTTCATCCGAAGAGTATGAGAGAATAAGAAACAAAGAAGGAAAAGAGATGGAGGATTTCGAGTTGATTAGCCCAGCCGCTTTAGACTTATATATTCATGGACAAAGCGTTCCTATTAACCATGACGCAGCAAAATATATTGCATTAGGAATTCATCCAAGGGATTATGACAACCCTCAAAACCTAATTGGTTACGGTGATATTATCAGATACTTTAGTGACACAAATCCCATATTGGTGAGTGCAACTGAAGAAGAAATTAAACAGTATATCCCCCATGACATTCCCAAAATAATGGTACTTAATACGTTTCATGTAGGCAATTCTTACACAAAACAAGTTCCACCGAGTAGTCAAGAAACATATCAATTATTAGCTAAAGTTCTGGTAACAGGTGATACGGCATTTTGGAAACCTGAGCTCAAACCAAACAATCATTGGACAAATTGGGAATCAGGCTTCCTATAACAACTACCTCTTACATGTGTTTGGCGCTATGAGCCGGAAGAGTATGGGATGGAATTCACTTTTAGTTTATTAGCTGAGCAGATGAACCTTACTTTCCCACATCGCCAAACTCTAAAACGTAAACAATGTTACAGCGATGTCGTCCTTTGTTTTGAAGTCCCGATTTAAAGGACGGCATCGCCCGGACTTTCATTCAGATTAATTTTCGTAATAAGCGATGCCGACCTTCTCCACAATTTCCGGCTTTGCCTACCGTTAGTAGGATTCCCGTTGCCTGCCTATTTATTTCATTTCTTCCATTTATTTTCTTCATGAAAAAAATTTCAGGCGTTATTGCCATTTCGGTGTTTGCGGTTTCCTGTCAAAAAAATGTAGATACTGCTGGCACAAGCCCGGACCTGATATTCACTTTTAAGTTTGATTCCACACAGCAGCGGTTAAACAATCTGGGGCAACCATCCGTTATTCCCGCAGGTAATGCAGCTCAAAGCCCGGTGTTTAATACCATGAGCGCTCATTATATTGAGTTAGCCCCGGCTATGTTTACACCACTTGGTGCAGGCACCGTCTT